>CAWGJP010000003.1:0-325605 GCA_963822935.1 uncultured Alphaproteobacteria bacterium | reverse complement strand
CAACACTCCCGCAAACACGCCTGAACGCGTGTCACGACCGGTTCCCATCGACGTGTCTCATCCTGCCGAAACAGCCGCGCGGTCGGGTACCACGGCGTGTCGTCGCGATCGAGCAGCCACCGCCAGTCGGGAATGTAAGGCAGGAGCAGCCAAACCGGCTTGGCCAAAGCCCCCGCCAGATGCGCGACGCTGGTGTCTACCGCAATGATCAGATCCAGGTTCGCGATCAGCGCCGCGGTATCGGAGAAATTTTTCAGATCATTTCCGAAATGGAGGACGTCGCTGCGTTCGCGCAACACCTCCGCATCCGCCGGTCGGACGTCTCGCTGCAAGCTCACGAAGGTGGCATCAATGCCGTCGAGAAGCGGCAGCATTGCTCTGAGTGGAATTGATCGGTTGTGATCGTTCGTATGAGCTGGGCGGCCGGACCAGGCGAGGCCGATGCGACGCCGGCCGGGTGGGCCGAGGCGGGTTTCCCAGTCAACGACGGCTTGTGGGTCGGCGCTTAGATATGGCGTTGCGGATGGAAAGGTCGCAAGCCGAGCGGAAAAGGCGAGGGGCAAACTCAGAAGCGGGCAGTGCAAATCGAAGCGAGGCAGCGGGCGGCCGCGCGATACCACCTCGGCAGGAGCGGCGAGAGTGGCGGCGAGTTCGCGCAGCGAGTCCTGCACCTCCAGGATGACCCGCGCCCCACGCGCGGCGACGAGCGGGACGTATCGGCAGAATTGGACCGTGTCGCCAAATCCCTGCTCGGAATGGAGCAGGATGGTTTTGCCGGCGATATCAGATGCGCCAAGCCACAGGGGCTGGTCGAATGTGCGCCGGTCACTTTCCATTTGCGCTGTCCGCCAGCGCCACTCGTACTTTTGCCAGCCGGGTTCGAAGTCCCCGATCAGAAGCCGGCATAGGCTCTCGTTGTAGTGAGCGTCGGAAGAATCCGGCAGCAGCGACTGGGCACGTTGGTACTGCGACAGGGCTTCATTAAACCGCTTGAGCTGGTGCAGCGTAGCGCCGCAATTGTTCAGCGCCTCCGGATAATTCGGCCGCAGCGCGAGCGCACGCTCGTAGCTCGCCGCCGCTTCCTCGAAACGGCAGAGTCCTTTCAGTGCATTGCCGCGATTGTAGTGCGTCTCGGCGCAGTCCGGAGACAGGTCGAGCGCGCGATCGCAGCTTTCCAGCGATTTGTCGAACCGCCTCAGTTCGCACAGCGTGGCGCCGCGATTTAGGAACGCGTCGGCGTAACGCGGGTGCAGCTCAAGCGCGCGGTCATAGTTCGCCAACGCCTCATCAAACCGCTTCAATGCGTGCAAGACGATACCGCGATTGTTGTACGCGTCGGCATAGTCCGGTCGCAGCGCCAGGGCGCGGTTGTAGGCCGTTAAAGCATCGTCAGGACGATCCAGCCCATGCAGGACGGTGCCGCGGCTGCAATGGACCTCTGCAAGGTTCGGGCGCAACTGCAGCGCCCGGTCATAGCTGGCAAGGGCCTCGCTGAATTGTCTGAGTGCGAAAAGCGTATTGCCTCGATTGTAATGCGCTTCGGCATAGTCGGGTCGCGCCGCCAGCGCCTGATCGAAGCATGCCAAGGCCACATCGAACCGCCGCTTGTCTTTCAGCGTATTTCCGAGGTTGAGCAGGGCCTCGGGAAAATCCGGCTGCAAGGCAAGAGCGCGGGCATAGCTTACAATGGCCTCATCGAATCGCCCTAGGGCGTTGAGCACCAGGCCGCGATTGTTGAGACCCAGCAGGTTGTCCGGATCAACTCTCAGCGCGGCATCGATTTGAGAGAGAGCGCGCCGATGGTCTCCGCCCTGATGATAGATCAGTCCGCGCAGATGCAGGGCATCAAAGACGTCAGGTTCGCTTACGAGAATTTGCGTGTAGAAGCGTTCCGCCTCCGCCATGCGGCCGGCTTGGTGGTGCGCAAATCCTTCGGCGAGCAATGCGGTTAGGTCGTCCGGTCTCGTCCGTTGCGGCTGGGTCATGCCCATGAAGCGTTACCTGATTCACCCGGCCGCCGGCTGATTATGGGGTGACACCTCGGGCGCGGCAGCAGCCTGCTTCGTTCTGATGAAGATCGAATCGGCGGCGCAGGTGGCGTTGCGGCCGAAATTGTCGGTAAAGCGGGTGTCGACCAGAAAACTGCCCGGATGCAAGCCGAGAAAGGCGCGCAGCGCCTCGCGCTTGACGTCGCTGTCCTCGACCACGAGGTAATCGCGCGGCGCCAGATAGGCCTGCATATGGCCGAGCACCGCTGCCACGTTGTGGTGCGCGTCTTCGACCACGAGCCACGGATGCGGCGCCGACTGCAAGAGACCGGCATCGAACAATCCCGTCGGATCGTTGCAATCGCCCTGGTAGAAGCTGACCAGCGGGTGTTCGCCCCTGGCCTTGCGCAAATCGACCGAATGGACGCGCCCGTCGATGCCGCACGATGTCATCGTGTCGGCGAACCACGCCGCGCTGGCGCCAAGGCCTGAGCCGATCTCGAAGATGGTGCGCGGCCGCAGTTCGGCGATGAGCGCCGGGTACATGGCAAAATCGAACACGTTTTTCATCAGCGCCGTACCGCGCCAGCGCATCAGCGACGGTGCGCCCTGGCAGGTGAGCTGCACGTCGACGCCGAATTCGGTACCGAACCGAGGTTGATACAACGCGGCGGAAGATTCACGTTCGGCATATTCGACGAATCGCCCTTGCTGCCAACGATCGAGGAACTGCCGCAGCCGAAACAGATCCCACTGCAAGTCAAGCGCCTGGCCCGCTCCCGCGGCGGCATCGCGCACGTCGTCTTCCCAGGAGCGTGCCGGATCGAATTGCAACAGCCGGCTGACGAGGCGGGTGAACCAGCCATCGAAGACGCTGAGCAGGCCACCCTGCTCGATCTCGATGCGCTGCCGCATTTCGCCAGAGTATTTGAGTACCGCGGCTTTCAGCGCGTCGCCGGCGATCAGCTCTCTCGGTTGCGGCATCGTACCTCCTGGGCGACGGGCACGCGCTACAAAGCCGAATTAACTTTTGCGGAGGCCGAAAAAGCGGCGGAGTTAGGCCCGCCCGCGCAGTCCCGCCGCGATGCCGCGATTGACCTTGATCATAGCCTTCAGCTGGTTGAGCGTCGGCTTGGTCATGGCGGCGAAGGTCTCGTTCATGACGAACATGCCAAGCTGCAGCAGATTATTGCGCACTGGCTTCGGCAGCTGATTGTCGTTCCTGTTCACCGAGCCGAGCAGCACGGTCCAGAGCTTGCGGTTGTAGCGCAGAGCGTCGTCGAACTCGGGCGATTTCTCGGGCCACACGTCGTGTACGGCTTGCAACTTGGCGGCGGCCTTGAGCAACAGGATTGCTTCCAACTCTCGCGGGGGTGCCGTTTCGTTCGCGATCTTGGCGTAGGCCTGAGCGCCGTAGTTCATAGTCAGGAGGTCCTCTTCGTACGCAACTAGCTTACTAGCTTCCTAAGGCTTTGTAGACATCGCCTGTTAAGATTTGCTTATTGAGAGCATTATAAACGGCTGCATATTGGGCATGGCCGCTAGGTTGGCCGCGCCGTCATGATGTCCTCGTCGCGCAGAACGGGTACGACGCCCTCGATCGTCAGCCGTGTCCAGCGATCACCATTGGTGACATGCACGCGCCAAAAATGACGTGCTCGCTGGCTTGCGTTCAATGAAAATCCCGCGAAACGGCATGCATCGCGGATGCGGGTTAAGGATGGGCTAAGCGGTCTGCCGGCCATCAGCCCAGACGCGAAAATGAAAACGGCGGGGCATTTCTGCCCCGCCGCCTTCGTACGCCTGTTCCAGAAGGGTATTAGCCGAACAGCTTGAGCACCGACTGGTTCGCCTGATTGGCGATCGACAGTGCCGAGATTTCCAGCTGCTGCTGGGTCTGCTCGGTGAGCAGATCCGCGCTTTCCTGGTTCTGGTCAGCCGCCACCAGGTTGCTGGCGCCGGTCTGCAACGTGTTGATCATGTTGGTGGTGAACGTCTGCCGGGTCGAGATGGTGGACGAATTGGTGCCGAACGTCTCGGTCTGGGTCTGCACGTTCGAGATCGCGGTGTTCAGGTTGGTGACCAGGGTCGAGAGCGTGCTGGTGTCGAAGAAAGAGCCGGCAGCCGAGCCACTGACGCTCGACAGGCCGAGGCCCGCTGAATTGTAGTTCACGCCGTCGATGGTCAGCGAGCTGGTGGCAGTCTCGTTGAAGTTGATCTGCAGATTGTTGCCGCCGATCAAGTTGACGCCGTTGTAGCCGGAGTCAGCGGAGAGCTGATCGATCTGCGTCAGCAGCGTGTTGAAGTTGTCCTGCAGCGACGTCCGCGTGGTGCTGGTGCCGGCGACCGCTCCCGTGGTTAGGCCGAGCCCCGTCGAGGTGGCGTTGCTGGCAATCGTGAAAGTGGTCGAGGTGGAACTCAGCACCAAATCCCCGCTGCCATTGTCGCTCGCGCTCACGGCGCCATCTAGCGTGCTCGTGCTTGCGCTGTTGATCGCGGATTCAATGGCGCTCAAGGCCTCGCCCGAGGTGATGGCGATCGTGGCAGTCGCGGTACCGACGCTGAGCAGCAGATTACCTGCCGAGGCGCTGGGAGCGCCGGCGGTAGAAAGGTCCACCGTTCCGGTCGCGGCGCCCGCCGTTGAGAACGGATCCGACTGCGCCTGCTGCACGGTGGACAGCGCCTGCTGCAAGAGGCTGGTGATGCCTTGCAGGCCGTTGGTGGCGGCGTCGATCGTCTGCAGGCCCTGGCCGATCTGATCGAGCAGGCTGCTCAGCGAGTTGGCTGAGTTCGTCAGGTTTTGCGACGTGAAATAGGCGGTCGGGTTATCGGCGGCGGAATTGACCGATTTCCCGGTTGCCAGCGCTTCCTGGGTCGTCGTCAAGTCGCGAGAGGTTTGCTGAAGCGATAGCAGGTTTTGCCGAATACCTGCGCTCAAGGTGATGTCAGACATAATCGTGTACCCTTCTGGTTACAGGCCGTACTGACTTGCACTTGCTGGACGTGCCGTGCCGGCTCGATCCAAAAATCGGTGATCGAATATTTACCGTAACAAGGTTAATGCATCGTTGCGGCTCCCGCCGGGAGGTAAGGTCGGCTAGAACGGGCGCCGGTCTGCTAGCGAACTGAAGCACTTAGCTTTGCCACCGGCGGTCGAGAAATAGCCGCGGCCGCGGGGAGGTCGCACCGCGGGATATGGGCTAGCCAAAATGCGCGGTGGCGTGAACCCGAAGAAAAACGCTGAGAAGGCTATCTTGCTCAAGCAAGCGGTATGCTTTTCGGCCAAAGTCCGCCTAACAAGACCCAAAAAGCAAAACGGCGGGGCATTTCTGCCCCGCCGCCTTCGTACGCCTGTTCCAGAAGGGTATTAGCCGAACAGCTTGAGCACCGACTGGTTCGCCTGATTGGCGATCGACAGTGCCGAGATTTCCAGCTGCTGCTGGGTCTGCTCGGTGAGCAGGTTCGCGCTTTCCTGGTTCTGGTCAGCCGCCACCAGGTTGCTGGCGCCGGTCTGCAACGTGTTGATCATGTTGGTGGTGAACGTCTGCCGGGTCGAGATGGTGGACGAATTGGTGCCGAACGTCTCGGTCTGGCCCTGCACGTTCGAGATCGCGGTATTGATGTTGGTCACCAGGGTCGAGAGCGTGCTGGTGTCGAAGAAAGAGCCGGCAGCCGAGCCACTGACGCTCGACAGGCCGAGGCCCGCTGAATTGTAGTTCACGCCGTCGATGGTCAGCGAGCTGGTGGCAGTCTCGTTGAAGTTGATCTGCAGATTGTTGCCGCCGATCAAGTTGACGCCGTTGTAGCCGGAGTCAGCGGAGAGCTGATCGATCTGCGTCAGCAGCGTGTTGAAGTTGTCCTGCAGCGACGTCCGCGTGGTGCTGGTGCCGGCGACCGCTCCCGTGGTTAGGCCGAGCCCCGTCGAGGTGGCGTTGCTGGCAATCGTGAAAGTGGTCGAGGTGGAACTCAGCACCAAATCCCCGCTGCCATTGTCGCTCGCGCTCACGGCGCCGCCGAGGGTGGTGGTGCTTGCGCTGTTGATCGCGGATTCAATGGCGCTCAAGGCCTCGCCCGAGGTGATGGCGATCGTGGCAGTCGCGGTACCGACGCTGAGCAGCAGATTACCTGCCGAGGCGCTGGGAGCGCCGGCGGTAGAAAGGTCCACCGTTCCGGTCGCGGCGCCCGCCGTTGAGAACGGATCCGACTGCGCCTGCTGCACGGTGGACAGCGCCTGCTGCAAGAGGCTGGTGATGCCTTGCAGGCCGTTGGTGGCGGCGTCGATCGTCTGCAGGCCCTGGCCGATCTGATCGAGCAGGCTGCTCAGCGAGTTGGCTGAGTTCGTCAGGTTTTGCGACGTGAAATAGGCGGTCGGGTTATCGGCGGCGGAATTGACCGATTTCCCGGTTGCCAGCGCTTCCTGGGTCGTCGTCAAGTCGCGAGAGGTTTGCTGAAGCGATAGCAGGTTTTGCCGAATACCTGCGCTCAAGGTGATGTCAGACATACTCGTGTACCCTTCTGGTTACAGGCCGTACTGGCTTGCACTTGCTGTACGCACCCGTACCGGCTAGTGCGTGTTCCCGATCAGCGCGATCGGCTGCCCCAATCCATGACTTATTTCGCTTAAAGACGCGTAAAGCGCATATTAGAGGGCTTGATCGGAGTTTAACGGCGCAGCCTCGTCATTCCGCCCAGGTTTTAACGCAAACCAATTAATCCAACCCACACCGCGGCCACAGCATCCATTTCGACTGGGGATGCGCACGCTTAATCATTCGTTAATCGGTTTGTTTGCTAATGGTTTACCATATTTGAAATCCTTCTTTTGCGAAATGGTCTTGACAGATGCTCGACAGAACAATGGCTAAAGAGCCGGCCATGGGCTCTATACCTACTGCTTACGCGTCGGCCAGCAGTGGCCCCATCAACCTCGTCATCGCCACACCCTGCTTCGGCGGTCAGGTCGCAGCGGTCTACGCGCTGTCGCTCCTCAACTTGCAGACGCGCCTCCGACGCTACCGCGATTTCAAGCTCAAGGTGCTGATGAGAGACGGCGATGCGCTGATCACCCGATCGAGGGCGAGCCTTCTGTCACAGTTTCTCGATGACTCGACGGCAACACACTTGCTGTTCATTGACTCCGACATCGGTTTCGAACCCGAACAGGTTCTGCGGCTGATCGAATGCGGTGTCGACATGTGTGCGGCCGTCTATCCGATCAAACGCATCGATTGGGAACGCATGAAAAACGCGCTGTCAGGTGCGCAACCCAATCCGGCGGCGTCTCTGCAATATGCGTTCGAAGTTGAAGATCCGAACGCAGTTATTGCCAACTCCGGATTTATCAAGGTCCGCTACGCCGGCTCGGGATTTCTCATGATCCGGCGCGCGGTGCTCGAGCGCATGTGTGCGCACTATCCGCAGTTTCGCTACAGGCGCGATCACTCGATTGATGCTGCGACTGAAAGCGAAAACCGGTTTGCGCTGTTCGAATGCGCTATCGCCGAGGACGGAACCTATCTGAGCGAGGATTTTGCGTTCTGCAAGCGCTGGACTGACATGGGCGGCGAGATCTGGGCCGACGTCGACAGCCGGCTCCATCACATCGGACCGATGACGTTTTGCGGCGATCTGGCTTCGCAATTCAAGCCGGCGGCGTAGAGCAGGGGTCGCGTGGCTGCGGCCGGTCGTCTGGCTCAAGCCAGCATGTCAACCAGCGTGCCGCCGGCGCCGGAATCCGACAGCAGCGAGGCCGCCGTGCCCACCATTTCGGTGGCTGGTGTCGAATAACTCTTTGCGGTCTTTGCATTGCTGCTGGTCGTATACGAGGTCTGCGGCGCGGGTACCGGCGCGGGTGCCGTCATCTTGGTCGGCTTGAAAGTCTCGTTCCCGACGCCGAAGCCGATGTTTGAGGCGTAGAGACCTCCGACGAGGATCACGTCCGTGGTGTTCTTGCTGGTGAGAACCAGATTTCCGTGGGAATTCAGCGCCGCGGTCACCTGAGCGCTGCCGAAACTATTCGTATTGATCGCCTTCAGCAGATCGCCGACCGTGTCCGTTCCGGTTGAGGTGTACGCCGTCATGTGCATGCCGGCGGTGACGCTGATCTTGCCGCCGGCGAGGACCCCGAGAAGTGACAGAGGTGTGCTTGTCGAAAGTGCCGCTGTACCGGTTCCGGCGGCTGCGACTGGAACCGTGGTTGTGGCGGCTGACGAGGTGCTGGTCGACGACGAGGTTTGCCCGGTATTGCCGTTCAGGACATTCTGGATCCCCGCCATCAGCTGGGAATTGGTGCGGTTCAGCGCGGTCGAGTTGGCGATACCTGCCAAGCCTTTGCCAAGACTGGTCTCGGCCGAGGCCATCGCATTGATGACCGAGGTCGTGGCTGCAATCGAGTTGTCGTTTTGCTGCGCGTTCTGCCAAAAATTCTGGTCCTGCTGCCAGAACGACGTCGAGCTGCCGATACTGCCGATACTCATGAAGCGGTTTCTTGTGGTCTTCGCATACGTTAGCTCATGACCGAGCGCGGTTAATACCATGTGTAGATGAGAAGCCCTTACCTTTGGTTAACCATGTTGTCTGATCTTCAAAGAACAATTCGAATGCGGGGTGACGGGCTGCGCGCTGTGTTCGCCATTGCAGCAACACGTCTGGGCGCGGCCAAAAGGACCTGCGGGTGATGCAAGCATGACCAATGAGTCGACTGCGCAGCCTCTGCGCGCGCCCGACGCCGTCGAGCAGGCGCTGACGCTGCATCAGCAGGGACGGTTCGACGAGGCCGCTCAGATCTACGATGCTGTGCTCGCGGCGGATCCGAACAATTTCGATGCCCTGCATCTGGGTGGCGTTCTGCGGCATCAGCAGGGCCGCTCGGTCGAAGGCCTGCGCCTGGTCGCCGCCGCGCTGCGGGCGCAGCCCAGAGCGGCCGATGCTCTGATCAATTATGGAGTGATCCTCGATGCGCTTAAGCGCCACCAGGACGCGCTCGCCGCATTTGACGATGTCCTGGCGAACCACGCCCCAGGCGCTCCCGTGCACTTCAATCGCGGCCGGACCCTGGCCAACCTTGGCCGCCACGCCGAGGCGCTGGCAAGCTACGACAACGCGCTAAGGCTCGCTCCTGGGCACATCTCGGCGCGGCTCAATCGCGGCGATGCCTTGGCCGCGCTGTCCCGTCACCAAGAGGCGCTCGGCGAATACGATGCGGTGCTGGCGTCGCACCTGGGGCACGCGTCGGCGCACGCCCGGCGCGGCAGTGCGTTGATCGTGCTGAAGCGGTACCCGGAAGTGCTCGCCGCCTACGACGCGGTGCTGGCGCTCGTGCCGGGCGACGCCGGGGCGCTCAACAATCGCGCCGTCGCGCTTACCGAACTTGGACGTTTCGAGGAGGCTCTGCAAAATTGTGAAAGCGCATTTGCGCTGCGGCCCGGCTATGCCGATGCGCTCTACAACAAGGGCAACGCCCTGCTCGGGCTCACGCGATATGAGGAGGCCTGCGCCAGCTACCAGGCGGCGCTTGCTCTCGAGCCGCAGCGCATCGATGCGCTGAATAACCTCGGGCTGGCATTGCTTGGCTTGAAAAAACCGGATGAGGCGCTGGAGAAATTCGAGGCCGCGCTTCTGGTCGATTCAGATCATCTGGAAACCCTTCACAACCAGGCCAATGTGCTTTTGCGGATCGACCGCTTTGAGGAAGCACTCGCCGCCTGCGATAGAAGCCTGGCGCAGAAGTCGGGGCAGCAGGACGTTCTCAATACCCGCGGAGTCGTGCTCGGCAAGCTCGGTCGTCACGTCGAGGCCCTGGCGAGCTACGATGCGGCATTGGGTGTGGCGGAGCCGCGGCCCGACATCGAGATGAATCGCGGCACCGCGCTGCTCAATCTCGATCGCGCTGACGAGGCGCTAGCCTGCTTCGATGCAGTGATCGCCCGCGAGCCCGGTAACGTCGCCGCCCTGATCTACCGCGGCAACGCATACATAAAGAACAAGCGCTTCGACGAGGCGCTGACGACCTATGAGAAAGCTTTGGCGATTGATCCCAGCAACCCGATCGCGCTCACCGACCGCGGGGTGGCGCTGACTTTGCTGGATCGGTTCGAGGAGGCGGTCGCCAGCCACGACGAGGCCGTCCGCAACGAGCCGCATATCGTCGGCGCTCACATCAATCGCGGTAACGCGATGCTCAAACTATCGCGTTTGCAGGAGGCTCTGGAATCCTACACGGAAGCGCTGACGCGCGAACCGGTGAACGCGGAGGCCAATTTCAACGCGGCGATCACCCGGTTGTGCCTGGGCGATTATCGCGAAGGCTGGAAGCAATACGAGCACCGCTGGGAGACGAAGCATTTCGCTGGACATCGCCCCAATTATCCGCAGCCGATGTGGCGCGGCGAGGATATCACCGGAAAGAGGATCGTGCTGAACGCCGAGCAGGGCATGGGCGACGTCATCCAGTTCGTTCGCTATGCGCCCGTGGTTGCGGCGCGTGGAGCCGAGGTCATCCTCGCGGTGCCGCGGCCGCTCAAGGCGCTGATGGCCACCGTGCCCGCCATTTCGCTGGTGGTGGCGAACGGCGATCCGATGCCCGAATTCGATGTGTTTTGTCCGCTGATGAGCTTGCCGCTGATATTCGGTACCGAGGTTGATACGGTGCCAGCGAATATTCCCTATCTGCGGCCTTATGCAGACCGCATCGCGGCCTGGCAACCGCGCTTGCCGGACAATGGCAGGGCGCGTGTCGGGATTTGCTGGGCCGGCAATCCCGGCTTTGGCAACGACCGCCATCGCTCGATCCCGCTCGAACGCTTTGCCGCGCTGTTTGAGGTCGCCGGAATCGATTTCGTCAGCCTGCAAAAAGAAGTGAACCCGGCGCATGCGGCGTTGCTGGAGCAACACGGGATTTTGCAGCTTGGCGAGCAGTTCGAAGATTTCACGGACACCGCTGCCGTCGTGGCGATGCTCGACCTTGTGGTCGCGGTCGACACGTCGGTTGCTCATCTCTCAGGCGCAATGGGCAGGGTGACGGCGCTTCTGGTGCCCTTCTCGCCGGATTGGCGCTGGCTGCTCGATCGCGAAAACAGCCCCTGGTACCCGACCATGCGCCTGTTTCGACAGATCGCGACCGGCGATTGGGAGGGCGTGATCGAACGCGTGCGCCGAGAGCTGAGTGAAGTCTCGCAGCGGAGAGCCCGGCAAAGCTGATATGGCGCGAGTCGGCGTGCAAGCGAAGCCGCTTTCGGCAAGGCGCGGCGTCACCAACCACGAACGTGGTCGCGCAAGGCATCGCGAACTTGCACGATCACCGAATCCCAGTTTCTCGCCTCGTTTTGGCGGAATATTCGCGCCGTGGGATACCAGGGACTGTCGTTACGATTAAGCAACCAGCGCCAGCAGGTATTGTAGCGATTGAGCAGCCACAATGGCTTGCCGAGCGCTCCGGCAAGATGGGCAACCGACGTATCCACCGCGATCACCAGATCAAGGTTGTCGATCAGCGCCGCGGTGTCCGAGAAATCGTGGAAGTCGTCGCTCCAGTCGATGACGCGGTGACACAGCGGGCTATTGCGCAACTGTGTGACGGCGTCCTCGCCCTTCTGCAGATTCACGAATGTGCATTCAGCTAAGTCGAACAACGGCGCGAGCATGTCGAAGGCGACGCTGCGCTGCCGGTCAATCAGATGGGCGTTGGGCAGCTGCTTCCGCGGGTCGCCGGCCCAAACCAGTCCGACTAGAGGTTTGTCGTGGGGGCCGAGCCGATCGCGCCACCCTTCGCGCTTGGCCGCATCCGCCGACAGATAAGGTGTTTCGCCGGGGATCGTTTCGAGGTCGGTGTTGAAGGCGAGCGGCAGGCTTAGGAGCGGGCAGTGCAGATCGAAGCCGGGCAGGTAATCGCCCTTGGCGATGATCTCGATGTCGCCGGAGAGTGCGCGCATTAGCGCCACAAGTGGCTTCTGCACTTCAAGGATGACGCGTGCGCCGCGGGCGGCCACGCGTGGCGCGTAGCGGCAAAATTGCAAGGTGTCGCCGAGGCCCTGCTCGGCATGGAGGAGGATAGTTTTTGCGGCGATTTCACCTGACCCAGTCCATTGCGGCTGTGAAAAATTGCGTTTCGCGGAATGCATCTGCTCGGTGTTCCATCTCCATTCGTATTGCTTCCAACCGCGATCGAGATCGCCCGTGAGCAGCAGGCAGATGGCTGCGTTGAAGTGTGCCTCGGCTAATTCAGGCTCTATTGCGATCGCGCGATCGAAGCCCGCCAGCGCCTCGCCGAAGCGAGCCAGTTCCCTCAGCGCGTTGCCGCAGTTGGAATAGGCTTCGGCAAAATTCTGCCTCAGCAGGTTGGCGCGCTTATAATCCTCAAGCGCTTCTTCGAAGCGCTTGAGTTCCTGCAAGGCGTTGCCCCGATTTGAAAAGGCCTCGGCAAAACCCGGCCGCAGCGCCAGGGCGCGATCGTAATCCGCCAGCGCCTCGACGAAGCGATGCAGATCATGTAGGACGGTGCCACGGTTGGAGAGGGCTTCAGCGTAAGCCGGCTTGAGGGATAGCGCGCGATCGTAACTCGCAAGCGCTTTGTGCGGCCATTTCAGTTTGCGCAACGCGTTACCGCGATGGCAATGCGCCTCGGCGAAGTCTGGCCGCTGCGCCAGCGCGCGCTCGCAGCTCGCCAGCGCCTCTTGGAAACGCTTCAGCTCGCAAAGTACATCGCCGCGGTTGGAATATGTCTCGGCAAAATCCGGCCGCAGCGCAATCGCGCGGTCGTAGCTCGCCAGCGCTTCGTCGAAGCGCAGCAACGCCTTGAGCACATTCCCCCTGTTGGAATGCGCTTCGGCATACTCGGGCCGCAACACGATCGCGCGATCGAGGCTCGCAAGTGCCTCCTGGAACCGCTTCAATCGCTCAAGCGCGATGCCGTGATTATTCAAAACACAAACACTGTCGGGACCTCTTTTGAGCGCCAGCTCGATATGCTGCAGCGCATCTGTGTGGTTGCCCCGCTGCAAGAAAATGGCGCCCAGCAATTGGCGGCTGTCGAAATGGTCGGGCTGGACCGTGAGAATCTGAACGTAGATCTTTTCTGCCTCGGCGAGGCGGCCGGCCTGGTGATGCTTCAACCCCTCGGCAAGCGACGCCGCGAGCGCCGGCGAACCGCTCGGTGACCCATGCCCGAGTTTTCTCGGAGCCGCGCCGACGCGAATTTTCGATTTCTTCAACATGGCGTTTGCTGCGCCGGGCGGAGAGGACCGCTTACAGAGTCCGGCTGACGGCGAGGGGGCGACCGTTCTTGGGATTGGGCGACGTCACGCGACCGCTTGCGCCATAGACCTGCGGGGAAGCCTTGCGGGCGAGATCGCCCGACAGCCGGCGCACGATTCCCTCCGACACCGCATGCGCGGTGGCCAGCACGATCATGTTCCTCTGCAAAATGCCGCGGAACTTATCCTGCAGCCGCGACAGCCCCGCGCAACGGTCGGGGACAGATTGCCGCAACAGTTTTGCGCTTGATTTCAAACGCTCGCTGGCTGCGAACAGCCGGCCGCTAAGCTCCACTTTGCTTGCTTGGAGCGCGGTCGCGTTGCGGATGCGGCCGGCATGGACCAAATGCGTTTCTTGTTCGAGCAGACCCGTGAGTTTTTCCATCAAAAGCGTGAACTCGTCGATCGCTCGTTCGGCTTCCGCGGCCGTCGTGATGCTGCTCATGGGGTCAAGCCCTGTTCCTTCAGCAAGGCGGTGTACACCATCGGCGCTATGCCGATGCCGCCCGCCTTCGAAAGTGATTTGGCGAACTGATCGGTCATGAACGAACGCCAGATCTTCAGCGAACCGCTGCCGCCGAACGGGCCGTCGCCGTCGATGCCGGTGAACATGTCCTGGAACATGCTGCTGAGGAAATTCGCCTCGAAATTCTGCGCGGCTTCTTTAGTTTTACCTTTGATCCGAAGCGCGGTTTGCGCCTGGGTGCTCTGGGCATTCCCGATCGAGGATAACGAAGCACCAAGATCGACGGGGCTGATGTTTGTCATTACATCACCTGGATATCGGCCTGAATGGCGCCGGCGGCCTTGATCGCCTGCAGGATGGTGATGAGATCGCGCGGGCCGATGCCGAGCGCATTGAGGCCGTCGACGATCTGCTGCAGTGACACACCTTCGTGGACCACCGCCAGGCCCTTGCCTTCTTCGTGAACGGCGACCTGAGTGCGCGGCACCACGACGGTGCGTCCGCGCGACAGTGCCGCCGGTTGGCCCACTTGCGGTGATTCCGAGATGGTGACCGTGAGATTGCCCTGCGCGACAGCCACCGTCGATACCCGCACGTCGCGGCCGATGACGATAACGCCGGACCGTTCGTCGATGACGATCTTGGCCTCCTCATCCGGCTCGACCTGCAGCTGTTCGATCTCGGTCAATAGCTGGACGATGTTTTGCGGAAAATTCTTCGGCAGCGTGAGCTGCACGGTCGAAGGGTCGAGCGGCTCGGCAATCGGCGCGCCGATATAGTCGTTGACCGCCTCGGCGATGCGTTTTGCCGTTGTGAAGTCGGCATTGCGCAGAGCCAGGCGCAATTGTCCGATGCTGTTGAGCGCGAACTCGACCTCGCGCTCGATGATGGCGCCGTTGGGTAGCCGACCGACGGTCGGGACGCCGCGGGTGATGCTGGCGGCCTGGCCCTGGGCCTGGAAACCACCGATCGACAGCGAGCCTTGCGCGACCGCGTAGACGTTGCCGTCGGCGCCGAGAAGCGGCGTCACCAGGAGCGTGCCGCCCTCCAGGCTCTTGGCATCGCCCATCGCCGAGGCGGTCACGTCGATACGGGTGCCTTGCGTGGCGAAGGGCGGCAGGTCGGCGGTCACCATGACGGCCGCGACGTTGCCGGTGCGGATCTGCTGGCCGCGGATGTTCACGCCGAGCCGCTCCAGCATCGCCTGCAGCGATTGCTTGGTAAAAGGCGCGTTGTTGAGCGTGTCGCCGGTGCCGTTGAGTCCGACGACGAGACCATAGCCGATCAGCTGGTTCTGCCGGACGCCCTCGATATTGGCGAGGTCCTTGATGCGCGACAGCGCCGCCGCTGGCGAAGCGGCACAGGCAAAGATTATCAGCGCGGCGAGCGCCGTTCGGCACGTCCTTCTCATCTTGCTCCCCAAGAGGCCGGACGCCGACAACAATGCCAATTGTGTGCCAGAGCGGTGGTGCAGCTAAGCCATGGAGGTCTAATGCTTATTTAGAGAACGCGGCGGCGTGGGGGAGGTCGCGGGGTGCATCCCTTGCCGATTGGGGCAATTCTTGCCGACACGTTTTACCGGCCATTAACCATAAGCGCACACCATCCTACTTATGCGCGTTGATGGACCCAACCGGACGACACTGGCGGCGGGACCTGCTGCGGCGCGGCGGGCGCCAGGCGGCACATTTTCGCTCGCGCAAACCGAAGAGCCTCAGGCGCAGAGCGCGGCGGTCGCACTACGCACCGTGGGGGGAATCGACGCGCTGATCGCGCTGCAGGGCATCGAAGATCCCGTCGAAAAGCGGCGGCGCGCAGTCAAATATGGCCGCCGAGCCCTGGACGCGCTGGACGAGCTCAAGACCGGGCTCCTGGCGGGCACGCTGGATCGGGCGACAATGTTGCGGCTTAAGTCCGCGGCAGCCGACCTCCACGATACCTCCGGCGACGCTCGGCTCGACCAGGTCTTGGCGGAGATCGACTTGCGCGTGGCGGTCGAACTGGCCAAAGCCGGCATGTTCTAAGCTTCGAAATTCCGCTTTTTTGCTGGCTTCCCCTGCGCGGCGTCTGGTTCTACCCGGTAACCCGCATCCGCCCAGCGATGGCCGGGTCATGATCTTTGTTGTCACTGTCATAGAGCTTGGATATAAGCCGCCCCGCGCGAGGGGCTTCGCGATGTAGGGTGCGGGAGTAGGCGCAACATGCAGTTGTTAAAGGGCAAAAACGGTCGATTCGCCGACAAGCCCGATAGAAACGGTAAGGGCGAGGGAAGCGTTCGACTGGAAGAGAGGCTATATCGGCCTAGCGATAAAGAGCCGTTCATGAGCGAGCGTCAGCGGGCGTATTTCCGCTTGAAATTGCTCGATTGGCGCGAGGATATCCTCAAAGAAGCCAAGGAAACGCTGCAGCATCTCCAGGACGAGAGCCAGAATCATCCCGATCTCGCCGACCGGGCGTCATCGGAGACCGATCGGGCGATCGAACTGCGCGCCCGCGACCGCCAACGTAAGCTGATCTCCAAGATCGATGCTGCATTGCAGCGTATCGAAGACGGCACCTACGGCTATTGCGAGGAGACCGGGGAACCGATCACGCTGAAGCGGCTCGAGGCCCGCCCGATCGCGACGCTGTCGATCGAGGCCCAAGAACGCCACGAGCGCCGCGAACGCGTTTATCGCGATGATTGAGCTCCCCGCACGTCCCGGAAATGGACGCCGTCGCAAAGCGATGGCATCACGCCGTTAAGGTTTTGTTTACCGCGTTCGTTTACCGATCGTTAAAGATCGGGCACGGGCTTCGATGTCGAGCGGGCCGGCACAGCAGCAGTCGCAAGCAAGTTCGTCGCGTCTTCTGCGCCGCGCATTACGCGCGCACGAAAGCGGCGAACTCGTCAAGGCGGAGCGGCTCTACAACGCCGTGCTGCAACATCATGCGGACAATTTCGACGCACTGCATGGGCTAGGGCGACTGCATTGCGGACGCGGGCGCCTTGATACGGCGTTAGTGCTGATGCAGGCCGCGCTTCGGAACGACGCAAGCCGCGCTGATGGCTTTGCGAGCCTCGGGCTGGTTTTCCATTTGTTGGGCCGCTTCAAGGAAGCGCATATCAGCTACGACCATGGACTGGCGCTCGATCCGGACAATGGCGAACTGCTCAACCGCCGCGGCGTGGCGCTACTCGAATTAAACCGGCCGCTTGAGGCGCTGGAAAGCTTCGAACGCCTGTTGGCGATCGATACCGATCATCTCGATGCGCTCGGCAATTCCGGCAATGCGCTGATCAAGCTCAATCGCCCGGTGGATGCGATTGCCGCCTATGATCGGGCGCTCGCCGTAGTGCCGGAAAATGCCGGTCTCCTGACCAATCGCGCTGTTGCGCTACGCCGGCTCGACCGACCGCACGAAGCGCTGATGAGCGCAAGCCGCGCGCTCGTCGGCAGCCCCAATTTTGCGCAAGCCCGCTTTGTCGAGAGCGTCGCGCGGTTGACGCTCGGCGATTTTTCCGCCGGCTGGCGCGGCTACGAAGCGCGCTGGTCGGTCGGGCTCTTGGCCTCGCAGCGTCGCGGCTTCGCGGCGCCGCAGTGGTCGGGCAGGGAAGCGCTTAGCGGCAAGACGATCTTGCTGCACGCGGAGCAGGGGTTCGGCGACACCATCCAATTCGTGCGCTATGCGGCACTGGTCGCCGAGCGCGGCGCCGCCAGAGTCGTCATCGAGGTGCAGCGCGAACTCGTGCCCTTGCTCGCCGGTCTTGCGGGCGCAACGGCGGTGCTGGCACGCGGCGAGCCGCTGCCGGCCTTCGATCTGCACTGTCCCTTGCTCAGTTTGCCGCTCGCTTTCGCAACGGAGCTCGGCACGATCCCGGCGCGGATCCCATATCTCGCGGCGCCGCAGGCGAGCATCGCGATTTGGCGTGATCGCCTGCCGCGACGACGGCCGCTCATCGGCTTGGCATGGTCCGGCGACCGCATTCACGACAACGATCTCAACCGGTCGATCAGGCTGGAGACGCTCGCGCCGTTGCTCGATCTGCCGGATGTCGCCTTTGTCAGCCTGCAGCACGACATCCGCGAGAGCGATTTGGTCGTCCTGCCGACGCTTCCTAACTTGCAGTGTCTTGAAACCCGATTTGGCGATTTTTCCGACACTGCTGCAGCGATCTCGCTGGTCGATGCCGTGATATCGGTGGACACCGCGGTTGCCCATGTGGCGGGCGCCATCGGCAAGCCGCTATCGCTGCTGTTGCCATTCGCCGCCGATTTTCGCTGGCTGCGCGAACGCCAGGACAGCCCCTGGTATCCGGCCGCGCGGCTTTATCGGCAGCCGAAATTCGGCGACTGGGACAGCGTGATCACCGCGCTGCGGCAAGATTTGCTACGCACGGAATTTTTTACACCGCCGCGCAGGCTCTCGGCTTAGCCAAAACGGTTGCGGCCTCCGGCGGGGAGCTGCCGGAGGCCGCGAATCGGGATCGACGTTGTACATACGATCCCGGGGAGGGCGGGAATCCCAAACACTTAGAATGGCAACAGCACGTTGAGCGCCTGCTGGCCCCATGGCGGCTGTTGAATGTCGGACAGGGTGCCTTTGCCGCCGTAGGCGACGCGCGCTTCGGCGATCTTGGCCAAATCGATTGTGTTTTCGCTCTCGATGTCCTCCGGACGCACTACGCCGGCGACAACGAGCACGCGCATTTCCGCATTGAGCCGCACTTCCTGCTTGCCTTCGATCACCATGTTGCCGTTGGGCAGCACCTGCGTGACCACCGCCGCGACGTTCGTCAACAACTGGTCCTGCCGGTTGATCGTGCCGGTGGCGTTGCTTTGCGTGTCGGTATTGGCGGTGATGATGCTGCCGGGCAAAATGGCCTTGGCCGGATGGACAATGGTATTGGAGCCGAGGAAATTGGTGATGCCGGAATCCTCGGTCGAGGTGCGCTGCACCTGGGTCTGATCCTGAAATTGCGCGGTGTCGTTGATGTTGACCTTGACCGTCAAGATGTCGCCGACCTGATGGGCGCGCTGGTCCTTGAAGAAGGCGCGCGAGCCGTTGCGCCACAGCGAATTGGGATTGAAGGTCGCGGGCTGCGGCGTCGGCATCGGCATTTGCACGGGCTTGTAACCGGGCGCGGTCGTGGGATTGGACACCGGCGAAAGCGGCGGCGGATTGCCGATATCTTTCAACCGGTCGAGGGACGCGCAGCCAGAAACGCCGATCGCGACCGATGACAATAGCGCACAACGCAGCAGTAATACGCGTTTCGACATTGAACAGCCTCTCACACGCGGCACGCGCGCAAACTTACTCCGACAGCGCCGTCGGCGAATTATCGACGAGTTGCGTCGTGATGGGCCCGACCATGACGCGGCTCGGTCCCGTGACGACGGCCTGCATTACACGCTTGGTTTCGGTGTTGACGACGCTGATCGTATCCCCGAGCGCGCCGGCATCCTTGGCCTGACCGCGCAGCGTCAGCGTGATTCCGGGCACCTGATAGACGATGGTTACGGTGTCGTTGCGGGCGATGACTTCGGGTTTCATCAGATCGGTGGCGACGAGCGGTTGGCCCGGACGCAGCGCGTGCCGGGCCGCAAGCCCGACTGCGGTTTTGTCGTCGGTGAGCACGCCGCTGCTTGCCGTCTTGGGCTGCCGCACTTCGGTAAGATCGGACGCCAGAAGCACCTCGCCGCGTTCGATCGGGCGATCGACCGTAATGGCGCTGACGGTCTCGATGGCGGTGCCGGTGAAGCGCGCCGGCTGCCGCTGTAGCGCCATGCTGCCGGGCATATCCAACGTGATGTCGAAGCGCGTCGAGCGCGGATCGTAGGACAGTGCCAGCACCCGCAGCCCGCCGGTCGCATTGGGCTCGACTTGCAGCGTGCGGATGTCGCCGTCGAAGTTGATCTGGAGGTCGCGCGCATTGCCTAAGCCGTATTGACCGGCGAGCGCCTGCGCGATCCGTTCCGAAATTTCCCCCGTGGCGATGGGACGGCTGGCGCGCGTGACGACGACTTCGGCAAGGCCGTGCGTGTCGATGCCGATCAGCTGATGCGGCCGGATGGCGTCGAGAATGCGGTCGGTCGCGACCGCGCCCGTGGTGCCGAGGTCGGGGGCGCGGAAAATCGGCACATCGGCGACCGGCCCGGCATTTTCGACGAGGTCGCCGATGGTGACGATATCGCCGGTGACGGTAACGGTGGCCTTGAGCGCCGGCAGCAGCGGAGAGGACGGCGTTTGCGCGGCGCCGGCGCCGCCGAGGCCCAACAGCAAAGCCACGCTTACGATCATGAGGCGGATCATGGCGAGACCTTTCTCATTTCATCAGTTGCGAGGTCGTCTGCAGCATTTCATCGGCCGCGGTGATAACCTTGGAATTCATCTCGTAGGCGCGCTGCGCCGCGATCAGATTGGATATCTCGACCACCGCCTCGACGTTGGATTGTTCGAGGTAGCCCTGTTGCAGCGTACCGGCGCCGTCGGTGCCGGCCAGCGTATCCTGCGGCGTGCCCGAAGCCGGCGTCGCCGTGAACAGATTGTCGCCGTTTGCCTGCAGGCCGGCGTTGTTGGAAAAGCGCGTGATGGTGAACTGTCCGAGGATGGTCGAGGTGGTGCTGCCGGGCAAAGTCACGGAAACTTGGCCTTGCTGGTTGATGGTGAGTCCGCTTGCGTTCGGCGGAATGGTGATGGTCGGCTGGACGACGTCGCCCTCGGCATTGACGATGCGGCCTTGCGCGTCCTGCTGGAACGAGCCGTCGCGGGTGTAGCTGAAGGTGCCGTCCGGCATCTGGATTTTGAACCAGCCATCGCCCTGGATCGCGACGTCGAGCGTATTGCCGGTCTGCTGCAGGGAGCCCTGCGTCATCAGACGCGGCGTGCCGACGGTCTTCACGCCCGAGCCGAGCTCGATGCCGACCGGAACGATGTTGCCCTGTTCGGAGGCCTGCGCGCCGATGCGCTGCACGTGCTCGTAGAGCAGGTCCTGGAACTCAGCGCGTTGGCTTTTGAAGCCGGTGGTCGTCATGTTCGCGATATTTCCGGCGATGACCTGGACCTGAAGGTCCATGGCCGCCATGCCGGTTGCTGCAGTATCGAGCGCACGCATCCTGTGGTCCCCCCGACCTTACAACTTACGAATTCGGTGTCTGCGACAGCTGCGTCAGCGCGCTGCGGCGCTCGTCGCTCTGCGCTTGAAGAATATTGGCGACATCGGTGTAACTGCGCGTGATCTCGATCAGCCGGGCCATGGCGGTGACACCGTTCACGTTCGATTTTTCGAGCGCCCCCTGCACCACATAGGTGTTTGCCGGCGCCCGATCGGGCGTGACCCCGGCGGGTGCCTCGAAGGTCGAGCCGTCGTCCTTTTGCAGAAGTTGCGGCTGGGCGAAGTTCACGAGTTGAAGAGTACCGCGCGGCGAGTCGGCCGTGCTATTGCCCTCACGCACGGTGATGATGCCGGTCCGGCTGATGGTCACGTCATGATCGGTGGACTGAAAGGTGATCGGTCCAGAATCGCCGATGACCTGATTGCCATCGCTGGTGACGAGCTGGCCGGTGCCGGTGATCGAAAGCGAGCCGTTGCGCGTGTAGCGTTGCTGTCCGTTCGGCGTTTGCACGACCAAGTAGCCGCTGCCGTTGATGGCGACGTCGAGCGGGTCGCCGGTCTGCTGGATCGCGCCTTGGCTCATGTCGATCCAGCTCGCACGGTCCTCGACGTATCTGATACGCCGATCCTGGCCGGTGAAATTTTGATCGCTGGCACGCGGCATGAGGTATTGCTCGAACATCGCGTTGTCGGATTTGTAGCCCGTGGTGTTGATGTTCGCGATGTTGTTGGCAATGACGTCGAGTTCATGTGTGAGCGCCATTTGCCGTGACAGGCCGACGAGAAGTGTGTTCTCCATCGGTACTCTCCCCTGATCCAACGAAGCTGCGGGTCTGCGGCAGCTTCGGCTGCGCGCTTAAGCCGCTCTCCCAAGCCGCTCGCAGCGCCGATTACGCGGGGTTGGGTTGCAGAAGCCGTGCCATGACACAAAACGACGGTAAATCAATGGCTTAGTGCTTCAGCGCAGGTCATGCAGCGGGCAGAAAAGGTCGCGAGCGGCGTTGCGCCCGGCAAATAATTCCGGGTGCCGCGGCGGCGGCAAGTATCCGTTAACCATTCGACCCTAGCTTCAAAAAGGACGGCGCTACTTCGGCGCCGCGTAGCGCTCGCAACATTGGTATTGCGTTCTTTCCGGCCGGCTGCGTGCGCCCCACGCCAGCGGGAGCGGTGATGGCAACCACAAAAGAAGCTCAGACCGAAGATAACAAAGCTGAAGCCGAGGGCGAGGAAAGCAAGCCGGCTCCCGCCAAGCGCAAGCTATCGCTCAAGCTCATCCTGATGGCGGTGGGCGGACTGGTGGCGATCGGCGGCATCGGCGGCGGCGCCTATTACTTCCTGTTCGCTCACAAGGCCGAGGAAGCGGCCGTTGCCGCCAAAGTCAAGCCGCCGGTCTTTCTCGATATGCCCGATGTCCTCGTCAATCTATCGAATGGCGGCGGCAATGACCGCACGCAATATCTGAAAGTCAAGGTGGTGCTCGAATTGCCGGACCAGGAGCTGTCGGCACAAATTCAGCCGGTGATGCCGCGCATCATGGATACTTTTCAGACCTACTTGCGCGAATTGCGGCCGACCGATCTCGACGGCTCCGCCGGACTCTATCGTCTGAAGGAAGAACTGACGCGGCGCGTCAACGCCGCGATCGCGCCGAGTCACATCAACGCGGTGCTGTTCAAGGAAATCGTCATCCAGTGACGGGCGACGCCTGAGATTTACCGGACATGGCTGCGAAAGATCAAATCGATAACGACGCGCTCGCCGCCGAGTGGGGCGTTGCGCTCGAGGCCGAGCAAAATGCGGCGGCGACTACCGCCGCCGACGCGCCGGCCGCCGAAGGACAGTCCGCCAGCGAAGTCATGGCGTCGCAATGGGCGACCATGGTCGACGACGGCCACTTCATCCAAACCACCAAAGGCGGCGCCGAGCGGGTTCTCACCCAGGACGAAATCGATTCGTTGCTCGGCTTTTCGCTGACCGACATTTCACTCAACGACAATTCCGGCATCCGCGCGATCATCGATTCGGCGATGGTCTCCTATGAGCGGCTGCCGATGCTGGAGATCATCTTCGACCGGCTGGTCCGGTTGATGACGACGAGTCTGCGCAATTTCACCTCCGACAACGTTGAAGTATCGCTCGATCGCATCACCTCGGTACGCTTCGGCGACTACGTGAATTCGATTCCGCTGCCGGCGATCCTGGGCGTGTTCAAGGCCGAGGAGTGGGACAACTTCGGTCTTGTTACAGTCAATTCGAGCCTGATCTATTCGATCATCGACGTGCTGCTCGGCGGCCGGCGCGGCCAGACCGCGATCCGCATCGAAGGCCGGCCCTACACCACGATCGAGACCAATCTGGTCAAGCGCATGATCGAGGTCGTGCTGGCCGACGCCGAGCTCGCGTTCAAGCCGCTGTCGCCGGTGAAGTTCAATATCGATCGGCTCGAGACCAATCCGCGCTTCGCCGCCATTTCGCGTCCGGCGAATGCCGCGATCCTGGTGCGGCTGCGGATCGACATGGAGGATCGTGGCGGCAACATCGAATTGCTGCTGCCTTACGCCACCATCGAACCGATCCGCGACGTGCTGTTGCAGATGTTCATGGGTGAGAAGTTCGGCCGCGACCCGAACTGGGAGGGACACCTGGCAACCGAGCTCGGTCAGGCAGAAATCGCAGTGGAAGCGGTGCTTTACGAGGCGCGGCTGCCGTTAAAGCAGATTATGAAACTCGATGTTGGCGACACGCTGCTGCTGGAGCTTAAATCGGACGCGACGGTGATCGTGCGCTGCGGCGACGTCACGCTGACGGAAGGACGCATGGGTCGCGTCGGCGACCGCGTCGCGGTGCGCGTCGGCAAGCCACTGCGCAAGCCGAATATGACGTTTGCGATGTTCGAATCGGCGGCCGGCGCCGGCACCCGGATGGAGGCACCATGACGAACAGCATTGGCATCATGATCGACGGCCTGGTGGCGATCCTACTGGTGCTTACAATCGGTTATTGCATGATGCTCAACCGTCGGCTGAAGCTGTTGAAAGCCGACGAACAATCGCTGCGGGCGACTATCTCGGAGTTGGTCACCGCGACCGAAATCGCCGAGCGCGCCATCGGCGGATTGAAGCTCACCGTGCACGAATGCGACACCAGTTTGGGCGAGCGGCTGCGCAAGGCCGAACGCGTGACCATCGAGATCGAGCGCAGCCTCGTTGCCGGCAAGGAACTGTTGGGCTGGCTGTCGCAAATCGTCACCGCGGGCCGCGGCAATGATCATACGTCGACGCCGACCGGCGAGGTGCGGCAAGGCGGCGTCAGGCCTGCAGCTGACGCCGCTACTACCAAGCCGGATGCCGGCGGCGCCAATGGCGTGCCTGACGTCAAATCCAATACGCAGATCATAGGCCGGACCGATGCCAAAGCGGTGGCGGCTGCGGCGGGAGCTTTCGCCGAGCGGTTGCGCACCAAGGTGCATGGTCTCGCGGCATGATCCGTTACATCCGCGATCTGCGGCTCATTCCGATCGCGTTGATCGCAAGCGTCTGCCTGCTGACGCTCAAGGTCGCCGACATCGCGTTGCATGGTTCTACCCTGCTTGCCGGCAATAGTGTGCAGCCGGGCGAGGGCGACATGTCCATCACTCGCCCAATGCCGGACGGAACCGTGCCGCCCGGATCGAAGTCGTCCTGGGCGCAGCAGATGTTCAATTTTCCCGACGGCGGCGGTGCCGCCGCGGTAGCTTCAATCGCGCCGATGGTGCGGCCGCAAATCGCCGATCGCGACTATCCCGACATCACCGGGTCGGTGAAGACCGAACCGGCGAACGCGGACCCGAACAAAAAATCCGCCGCTGACACTGGCAATGGACCGTCGCGGGCCGGCAAGGGCGTCCAGCCGCCACCGCCGAAAGGCACGGTGATCCCGACCAATGGCGCCGCGCTGCCGACCGGTGCCGAACGCGCCATCCTCGAGCGGTTGCAACAGCGCCGCGAGGAACTCGATGACCGTGCTCACGCGCTCGATATTCGCGAAAGCCTGATCCAAAACGCGGAAAAGCGCATGGATGCCAAGCTTGCCGAGCTCAAGCAGGTCGAGGAGCAGATCAAGCAAGCGACGCAGGCGAAGAACGACGCCGAGAAAACGCGACTTAAGGACCTCGTCGTCATGTACGAGAATATGAAGTCGCGCGATGCCGCAAAAATCTTCAACGGGCTCGACCCCAACGTGTTGCTGGAAGTGGCCGCACTGATCAATCCGCGGACCATGGCGGAGATCGCGGCGCAAATGTCGCCGGACGTCGCCCAGCGGCTGACGGTCGAGCTTGCCGAAAAGGCGCAGCAGCAAACCAAGGACGGTGACGCGAGCGCCGCGAACCTGCCGAAGATTCAGGGCCAGCCGACGACGCAATAGGCGGGGTCTCGCCGGCGGCATCGCTTGAGGCGCCTGAATTTGACGGTGTGGGCCGACGGGGTCCAACCGCAATATAGGGACTGCCACTTAAGCGCCTGTGATCATTGAATTAAGCCGACATTAAGCACAATAACCTACATTGCGGGACAGCGGCCGGCATCGGGGACGAGGCGGGCCGCGAAGGCGCGTCCGCCTGACCAGTCGGTCGAGTTCCGTTGCGTTGAGTTTTTTGAGTCCCTCATGGCGTGCGGTGGCACCACCCAAAGTCCCGGTCTTCGCCGCCGCCTTGCGCATTGCAGCAAAGCCGTCGCCGCTATCGCGTTTTTGAGCGCGGTGCTAGCTGCGCCCACGCTCGCCGAGCCGTCCGCTCCCGCGCCGGTCAAGACGACGCTGACCGTGACGACCAGCGACGGCTATGCGCGGCTGGTGTTCACCGCCGGCGAATATATCGATGGCACCGCGCGCCAGGCCGGCAATGTGCTGATCATCAGCTTCAAGCAGACGCTCGACGTCGCGGTCGATCGCGTTGCGGACGAGGCGTCCGACTATATCGGTGCGGCGCGGCGCGATCCGGACGGCAGGGCCGTGCGCTTGGCGCTGGCGCAGAATGTCACCGTCCACGCAATGTCGGCCGGCGAAAAATTCTTTGTCGACTTATTGCCGACCAGCTGGAGCGGCATGCCGCCGGGACTGCCGCAGAACGTGGTCGACGAATTGGCGCGTCGCGCGCGCGAGGCCGAGAGACTGCTGGAACGCCAGCGCACCGCCGTGCAAGCGAAAAAAGCCACGGCGATCCGGGTCCATGTGGCAAACGAGCCGACCTTTACCCGCTACGTGTTCGCGGTGCCGAGCGAGACCGGAGTATCGGCCGATCGCGCCAAGGACCGGCTGGTGCTGAAATTCGATTCGCCGCTGACGTTCGACCTCGGCGATGTTCAGGCGGCGTTGCCGACGACGGTGCACGAAATCTCCAGCGAATTGGACCAGGATTCCTCGCTGATCCATTTCATTCTCGCCGCCAATGCAGATACGCGCACGTTCCGCGACGAGTTGGGCTACGTCGTCGACGTGGTCAATCCGCCGGTCGACGCCAATGCCGCCGCTGACGCCGGCGCACCGCAAACCGTGCCGGCTGCTGATGGGATGAAGCAAAGCGCGGCGGGCGAGGGTGGCGCGGTGCCGAGCCTCGCCGACGCGGCGGCGAAAGTTTCGGCCGCGGCGGCGGCGCCTGGCGGTCCGCCGCCGCCGCCGCCGCCGCCGCCGCAGCAGCCGGTCACAACGCCGGCCGTAACGCCGCCGCGCGCTGCGGCCATGACATCGCCCGCGCCGGCCGCCGCGCCAGTGCCGACAGCGCAAATGGCGTCGCCGCCGGCGCCGGCCGCGGCTCCGCCATTAGAATCGCGACCTGCCGTGCATGGCGCATTGCGGCCGTCTTCCGGCGTCGCGCAAGACAATCCGCCGGCCGCTCCGGCAGCGGCGGTGCCGTCCGCGCTCGCTCAGCAAGCCGCCGCGCTGCCGAAGGTCGCCGCGGCGGCACAGGCGGCAAAGCCGGTCGAGCCGGCGCCGTCAAAACCGGCGGCGCCCGTTGCTGCCGCCGCTCCTCCGGCGCCCGCGCCGCAAGCCGTGCCGTCGCCGCCGAACCAAACAACCGAGGCCGCGCCGCCGCCTGCGGCCGCGCCAGACGGAAGCGACAGCGCCGGCAAAATCGCCGCCGACCTGAACGAGCAAGGCGCCGATCTCAAGGTGACCTTTGCCTTCAAGACGCCGGTCGGCATGGCGGCGTTTCAGCGCGCCGACACGCTGTGGCTGGTCTTCGACTCCAAGTCCAAAATCGATTTGAGCGCGCTCGACGGCGAGCCGAGCCGCACCATTCGCAGCTACCAATTCTCCCACTCCGGCGACGCCGACGTGGTGCGGCTCAAGCTCGACCGGCCGCGGCTGTCCAGTGTCGCCGCCGACGGCGGGGTCTGGACCGTCAATATCGGCGACAGCATCATCGAACCGACCCGCGCGCTCGACCTCACGCGCAATCTGATCGGCGCCAATCGTTCAAGCGTATCGATCGGGTTTGACAACGCCCGGCACGTTCACCGGATCGCCGATCCCGACGTCGGCGATACGCTGTTCGTCGTCACCGCACTGGCGCCGGCACGCGGCATCATCGCCGAGCAGGATTTCATCGAATTCCATGCGCTGGCTTCGACGCAAGGCCTGGTGATCGAGCCGCTGTCCGACGATCTCACGGTGAGCCTCGTTCCCGACAAAATCGTCGTCACCCGTCCTCTGGGCCTGACTTTGTCGACCTCGATGCAGACCTTGATGCACGGCTCGGGGCTGCGCTCGGCGATGTTCGATTCGCAGGCCTGGGGCTCCGATCGCCAGGGCTCCTATCTCTCGCGCCAATCGAATCTCATCGACGTCGCCGCGGCGGCGCCGCCGCACCAGCGCCTGGCGCCGCGGCTCGAACTGGCGCGCTTTTACATCGCCCGCGGCATGTATCCGGAAGCCAAGGGCGTGCTCGACATTGCGCTCGCCGACGAGAGCAAATCGGCCGAGAGCACCGCGGCCTTGGTGCTGCGCGCGGTCGCCGAAGTGATGATGAACCGGCCCGACGACGCGCTCAAGGATCTGTCCGCGCCCGGCGTCGGTGACCGGCACGACGCGCCGCTGTGGCGGGCGCTCGCTTATGCGCGGCAGGGCCGCTGGGCCAAGGCGCGCGACACGTTCAAGACCATGGCGGCCGCGATGGCGACTTTGCCGATCGAGCTGCAGCGCGTCGCGCTGCGCGACGACATGCGCTCCGCCATCGAAGTCGGCGATTTCAATGCTGCGTCCGACGACCTCAACGATTTCCGGACCGTCGGCATCCCGCACGAATTGGAGCCGACCGTCGCCGTGCTGATGGGGCGGCTCGCCGAGGGCCTCGGCCGCAAGGAGGACGCGATCACCGCCTATCGCACGGCCGCGGATTCGTGGGATCGGCCCGTGGCGGCGCAGGGCCTGCTCCGCGAAACCGTGCTGCGCTACCAGCTCGGCGATATCAAGCGCGACGAGGTGATCTCCCAGCTCGAAACGCTGACCACGATCTGGCGCGGCGACGAGACCGAGGTCGAAGCGCTCAAAGTGCTGGCGCATCTCTACACCGAGGACGGCCGCTATCGCGACGCCTTCTATGTCATGCGCAGCGCCATGGCGGCGCGCCCGGATTCGGCGCTGACCCGGCATATTCAGGACGAGGCCGCGGCGACCTTCGACGCACTGTTCCTCACCAACAAAGGCGACACTTTGCCGGCGATCGACGCGCTGGCTTTGTTCTACGACTTCCGCGAGCTCACCCCGATCGGCGCCCGCGGCGACGAGATGATCCGCCGCCTTGCCGATCGCCTGGTGTCGGTGGATCTCCTCGATCAGGCCGCCGAGCTTCTGCAATATCAGGTCGATCACCGGCTGCAGGGCGCCGCGCGCGCGCAAGTGGCGACGCGGCTCTCCGTCATTTATCTGATGGACCGCAAGCCCGAGCGCGCTTTGGCGACCTTGCGCGCAACCCGCACGGGCGGCCTGTCCAACGATCTGCGCGACCAGCGGCTCCTTCTCGAATCGCGCGCGCTGTCCGATCTCACCCGCCACGACCTGGCGCTGGAAGTCATCGCCGGCGTCGCCGGCCGGCCGGCGGAACGCTTGCGCGCGGATATCTTGTGGGCGGCCAAGCGCTACGACGAAGCCGCCGAGCAGATCGAGCTGATGTACGGCGACCGTTACAAGGATTTCGAGCCGCTCGATGCCGACGAGCGCGTCGACATCATGCGCGCCGCGATCGGCTATGGGCTATCCTCGGATTCGCTCGGGCTCGGCCGCTTCCGCGACAAATACGCGGCCAAGATGGCGTCGACGCCGGACGCGCGCAATTTCCAGATCGTCTCGTCGCCGCTTGGATCGAGCGGCGAGGAATTTGCCGCCGTGGCGCGCGCCGCGGCCTCCGCCGATACGCTGCAAACCTTCCTGCGCGAGATGAAGACGCGCTATCCGGAGTTCGAACGCGGTGTCGCCGCCGAGCGAACCGCCGCCGCCACCACCGCCGCTGCTGCCGCCCAGCGCGTCAACTGCGCTGCCGCCATCCGAGACGCAGCCCGCGGTGCCGGACCTCGGCCCGCTGCCGCCCGCCCGCGCCGCCGGCCGCAGCGCGATGCGGTAGTTTATTTCCCGCTCCCACTTCCGTGGGGGCGGATGCACAAAGAACACCGTCCGTTCCACAACGCCTGCGCGCGCTCCTTCTCCCCGCACGCGGGGAGAAGGAGCGGGTCCAAACCGGCTACATGGGTAACAGAATAGAGCGGCGCGATCCTGGTGGTGATCATCACCATTTTCGGTCCCGTCTCCGGTGCGCATTTCAATCCGGCGGTGTCGCTCGTGTTCGCCGCACGCGGGGAGCTGCCGTGGCGCGAGGTGCTGCCTTACATCGCCGTGCAATGTGCCGGCGGCATTGCCGGCACCATGGTCGCGCATCTGATGTTCGATCTCGCGCCGCTTATGATCGGCATCAAAGGCCGCGAGGGCGCCTCGCAATTGTTTGCCGAGGCGGTCGCCACCTTCACGCTCATGATCGCCATCCTCGGCGGCTTGCGTTACGCGGCCGCGGCGGTGCCGTGGCTCATTGGACTCACCATCACCGCGGCCTATTGGTTCACCTCGTCGACCTCGTTCGCCAATCCGGCGGTGACGCTGGCGCGCGGTTTTACCACGACCTTTGTCGGCATCGCGATCAACGATGTGCCGGGCTTTATCCTGGCGCAGCTCGTCGGCGCCGCCATCGCGGTGCCGGTGGCGATGACGCTGTTTCCGGCCTCGCAACGGGCCGCAGCGGACGTCGTGGCGTCTGAAGAGCTTGCGCCTGGGGAATAAGCGAGTGGCGAGTGGCGCCGCTCACTCCGAGGCTCGGTGAGCCATTTGCTGATCCGCAGCACCGCCACGATTGAAATCACCGCCACCGCGACGCCGGCAAACACATCGACAAAATAGTGGCCGCCGCCCATCGGCGTCGCCGCCAGCATGGCACCGTTGGCGATTAGCGCGAACGGCCGCATCCACCATGCGCCCCACAACGCCCACAGAAAAAGCACCGCCGCAGCGGCGTGAAAGCTCGGGAAGGTGATGATGCCGGCGAGCGACTTCATGTCGATTTCGCGCAGCGAGCCGTCGCGCAACCGCGGCAGGTCGCGAAGCTGGTCGAGATAGGAACCCGGCGTAAAGATCGCCGGATCCGGCTTGATGCCGAGCTGATCGTAGGTGCCGATGGCCGGCACGAAGGCCGAGATGAGCGTGGTGACGATCAGCGCCAGAGCGAACGCCAGGATGAATTGCTGGAGACGGCGATAATCGCGCGTCGCCCCGAGCAGGAGCGGAATGCCGAAGATCGGCAGGCCGATCGCGCTGTAGCCGATGACGACGGCGGCAATCAGCCGGGGACGCTGGTAGATGAAGTCAAAATAGGCGCGCCAGTCGAGCCCCAAGGCGCGATCGAGGCGAAGCAAGCTCGCATCCATCATCGGCAGGTTGGCAGCGGCGGAGATATAGGTGAGCGGCGTCATCAAGAGCGTTATGAGCACGATCTGTGCGGTGGACCCGAGGATGAAAACGACCATCGGATCGTGCCGGCGCGGCGAGCACGCGTTGCAATAGGCGGCGCCGGCATAAAGCCCGGCCACGCCGAATGGAACGACCATGCTCGCGGGCCGGATCGAAAAGTCCGTCAGCACGAGCCCGAGCGCCGCGGCGAGCAGCGCGATCAGAATCCAATTATAGGAAAACAGCCGCCAGGTGGCCGTGTCCTGCCACCGCATCCTGTTGCGCCCCGGTGTTTTTGTGCGCGGAAATTTGCATGACGCCGATTAACGAAATTTGCCCAAGCGCTGGTTAGCGGGCGGTTGAAGCGGACTATCTCCTGCGACGGGCGACCGATAACGCACGATGTGATAAAAGAGCGGTATGCAGATCGATTAAAATTGTCGGCATTCGCCGGCTCTTGTCATAACGCCGGTTCTTCGGCGCGGCGCTAGTTGCAAGTCACGACATTGCCGTTTTGGGTGCAAGCAAAGCCTGGAAGGTCGACGGGTACGACACCGGCGGGCTGCGCGGCCGCCGCCGATTGCTGTTGCGCGGCTGCCGCGCTTTGTTGCGCCAGGACGGAGTTTTTTGAATTTGCGCGGCGCTGACTCTCCGTCACTGCCTTCGACCATTTATCGGCTATGGCGGCATTGCCTTCGGCAATTGTCATTTTCCCGCTCTGAACCTGGTCGGCGACGACCATGCTGTCGGCCATCACCGCCCGCACCAGATCCTGATCCGGGCCGAAGGTCGGCAATCGGATTGCGAATCCGTCGTTGATGCATGTCCTTCTCACGACGGCCGTTTTCGGGTCGCCGGCCGGAAACTTGGCGTCGCAGGCCGCCATCGCCGCTTTCGACTGCTGGATGAGCTGCGGGTTGAGTGCGGCTTGCTGCTTTGCCGGGTCTTCCGCTTGGACGCGCGGCGCAACCCCACAGCCGCAGAGCGCAAGGCCAAGGATAAATAAGTTGAAGGTAATGCGATGTAGCACGGCAGTGTCCAGGCGCCCTGAACGATAATCCGATGCTTTGCGCGCGATTTGCAAGCTGGCGAAGGCCGATTGACCGTGAGGGCGGCCAGCCGCGAAGGAGGGTCTATGGTCAGGGTTGACGTTGTGTCGGTTGCACCCCTAGTTTGCGGTTCCGGGCTTGGGGGCGCTGGAATGGGGGTCCTGATGCTTCGATCGATGCATCTGCGGTTCGCGGCGGTCGCCTTGATTGCGGCGGCCGCGGTGTCGTTGTCAGCGGCTTCGGCATGGGCGTTCAGCCAGCAAAACCAACAGACCGGTGTGACGGGCAATTCGAACTTTGCCGATCCGGACGATCAGTTCACGAACGCGGGCCAGGGCGCGCACCTGTTCGGTCCGAATGGTCCGACGGTGCAGTTCGGCGTTCAGCAGGGCCCGGTGTCGCCGTTCGGGGGCTTCCAGGACAACGACCACTACAACGGGTCGCCTCCCGACCCCTATTACCGGCCGCTCGGCAACGGCAATAACTGAAGTCCTAAAGCGCGCGCATAGCCTTTGGCTATGAGCAAAATTCCCAGGCTACGAGCAAAACTTTGATGTGCGCGCCGACGCGCCGCATGATGACGCGCGCCGCAAGCATGATAGAACGCGCCTGGAATTTTTTGCACGGAGACGACGATGAAATTCACGCCATGGTTTTCACTCGCGGCGGCAGGCTTGATCGGCGCCGCATGGCCGGCGCTCATGACCGCGCAGGCGGCCGAGCCGACCACGCTGACGATTTTTGCCGCCGGCACGCTGGCAGTGCCCTTCAAACAAGCCACCGCGCTTTACGAAAAGCAGAATCCAGACGTCACGGTGCAGGCGCAGTTCGGCGGCAGCGTCAAAATGGTGAAGCAGATTACCGATCTGCATCAGGACGCCGATATTCTGGCGGTCGCCGATTATAATGTCATTCCGAAATATATGTTCGCCACGCCGGCGCACGCCGCCTGGTATGCCGGCTTTGCGCGCAACGCCATCACCTTCGTCTATACCGACAAGAGCAAGTTCGCGAACGAGATCAACGCCGACAACTGGTACAAGGTGCTGGCGCGGCCCGGCGTCGAAATCGGCCGCTCTAATCCGGACACCGATCCGTCCGGCTATCAGACCGTCCAGATGCTCGCTCTCGCCGAGACATATTATAAGACGCCGGGCCTGGAAGAGAGCGTGCTCAAGAACGCGCCGCTCGCCAATATGCGCGACACCGAGACCTCGCTGATCGCCGCATTGCAGCTCGGCCAGATCGATTATCTGGCGATCTACCGCTCCGACGCCTTGCAGCACCATCTGAAATTCATCGACTTGCCGGGAGCGATCAATCTCAGCGATCCGGCAGACGCGGCCGCCTATAAGGCGGGCGTCGCGCATACCAAGAACGGCGATCTTGCCGGCACGCCGATCGTCTATGCCGTGACCATGGTCGAGGGCGCCAAACAGGCGGCTGCGGCAGAGAAATATGTCACGCTGCTGTTGGGGCCGCAGGGGCAGGGGATCATGAAGGACAACGGCTTCGGCACCTTCAGCCCGGCCTATGCGGTGCATGCCGAGGCGATGCCCGCGGATTTGCGCAAACTGGTCGAGCCGTGGCCTGGCTCGTAACAGCGGGCGGTGCGGCGAGCGGCGCGCGGGGCGAGCGCGCCGCGCCGAGTAGCCCGCGCGGGCTTTATCTGTTGTGCTGGTTTTTCGGCAGTCTGTTGACGGCGTTTTTGGTTATTCCGCTTATTGCGCTGACGTTGTCGCAATCCTGGGCGGGTTTCTCCGAAGTGGCGCGCATGGCCGATGTGCGCGACGCCATCGTGCTCAGCCTTGAAGGCGCGTTTCTGTCGGCGACGCTCGCGGCATTGGCGGGGGTGCCGCTGGCTTATGGCTTGGCGCGCACCAGCTTTCCCGGCAAAGGCGTGATCGAGGCTTTGATCGATTTGCCACTCGCGGTGCCGCATACGGTTGCCGGCATCGCGCTGCTCATGGTGTTCGGCCGTCAGGGCGTGTTGGGCGAACCGCTCCAGGCGCTGGTCGGGCTCAAATTCTGGGGCACGCTCGCCGGCATCGTGGTGGCGATGCTGTTCGTCTCCGCGCCTTACACGGTGAACGCGGCGCGGATCGGCTTTGCCGCGGTCGACCCGCGGCTGGAGAAGATCGCGCGCACGCTCGGGCTTAACCCTTGGCGGACATTCTGGCGCATCACGCTGCCGCTTACCCGGCGCGGTATCATGACCGGCGTGACGCTGACTTATGCCCGCTCGATCAGTGAGTTCGGCGCTGTGGTTATCCTGGTTTATTATCCGATGACGGCGCCGGTGAAGATCTACGAGCTGTTCCTGCGCTTCGGTCTCGACCAGGCAGCGAGCGCGGCGGTCCTGTTGCTCTTCGTCTCGCTCGCGTTGTTTCTGCTGTTGCGCGCGCTGTCGCGCGGCGCGCCGGAGCGGGAGAGCCGATGACGGCCGACATTGCGGTCGAAGCGCTGTCGCTGACGCTCGGCGCGTTCCACCTCGACAAGATCGATTTCGCGCTGGCTCGCGGCGAAATCCTGGTTCTGCTTGGGCCGAACGGCGCGGGTAAATCGGTGACGCTGGAAACCATAGCCGGCTTCCACCGGCTCGAGCACGGCCGGGTGCGGATCGGCGGCCGCGACGTCACCCTGCTGCCGCCGGAGCAGCGCAAAATCGGCTTTGTCGTGCAGAACTTCGGACTGTTTCCTCATCTCGACGTTGAAGCGAACGTGGCGATCGCCCGCCGCCGTGATCGTGGTGGGGGCGGATCGCCCGCACCGCCGCTGCAAGGCGACACCGCTGCGCTCCTAAAGTATTTCGGCGTGACGCACTTGGCGCGCCGGCGGCCCGCCGACTTGAGCCCGGGCGAAAAGCAGCGCGTAGCGCTGGCGCGGGCGGTTGCCGGCGCGCCGGACCTGTTCCTGTTCGACGAGCCGTTTTCAGCGCTCGATGCTCAGACCCGTACCGAGCTGCGCGACGAGCTGAAATCGTTCCTGCGCGCGCTCGCGATCCCGGCGATTTTCGTCACCCACGACTACGCCGAGGCGCGCATGCTTGCCGACACGGTGGTTGTGCTGCGCCGCGGTGTCATGCTGCAAAGCGGGCCGGCGGCGGAGGTTTTTCAAAGACCTGCCAGTTCTGCGGTGGCGCGCTTGGTCGGCGTCGAAAATATCCTCGACGGCCGTATCGCCGAGATCGGCGAAGCCATCGCGGCCGTTGCGGTCGGCGATCGGCTGTTCCGGGCGCCGGCGCCGGCTCACTCTACCGGCGCCGGGACGGCAGTGCGGCTGGGCATCCGCGCCGAGGACGTGACCATTGCTGCGCCCGCAGACGCCCGCGCGCCGGCGCCCGAGCCTGAGCGCAATCGCCTGGACGGCAAGATCACAGGCCTGCACGCCCTTGGCCCGCTAGTCACGATCGAGATCGACGCCGGCTTTCCGCTCAAAGCCTATCTGCTCGGCCCGCAGGCGCGCGCGATGAAGCTTGGCGTCGGCGATTCGGTGACGGCGGAGATTGCCACGGACGCAATCCACCTCATGACGGGTTGATTGATAATGCCGCCTCAGGTCCCGTAGCTCTGGATGAGCGAGCCGGCGACCAGCGTCCAGCCGTCGACCAGCACGAAAAAGATCAGCTTGAACGGCAGCGACACCACGACCGGCGGCAGCATCATCATGCCCATCGACATCAGCACCGATGCCACCACGAGGTCGATGATCAGGAACGGCAGGAACAGCAAGAAGCCGATCTCGAAGGCGCGCTTGAGCTCGGAGATCATGAAGGCGGGGACCAGAACCCGCATCGACAGGTCTTCGGGCTTATCCGGCGCCTTCTCGCCCGACAGATTGACGAATAGCTGCAAATCCTTTTCGCGGACGTTCTTTTCCATGAAAGCGCGCAGCGGCACGGAACCGCGCTCGAACGCCTGATCGACGGTGATCTGATTGGCGACCAACGGCTTGACGCCGGTGTCATAGACATTGGTGAACACCGGTCCCATCACGAAGGCGGTGAGAAACAAAGCGAGCGAGATGACGACCGAATTCGGCGGCGCAGTCGCGGTGCCGAGCGCGGTGCGCAAAAGCGACAGCACCACGACGATCCGGGTGAACGACGTCATCATCACCAGAATCGACGGCGCCAGTGACAGCACCGTCATCAGCGCGATCAATTGAATGATGCGCTCGTTGAGGCCGCCGCCGCCGGCGGCGGCGTTTTGGCCGAAATTGATGCTGATGTCCTGCGCGGCGAGCGGCGTCGCCGAGAACAAAAGTGCCGCTACAGAGGCCGCTACCGTTGTGAACCGGACGCGGCGGCCTCTTGCTGCGAGCGTCAGGGTTTGGTCGGACGGCCTAACAAACTCGCCATCTCCTGTTCGAGGTTGTCGTAGAGCGCGGTCTTGCCCGGTTCCGGCTTGGCGCCGCTGCGCTGGGGCTTGCCCTCGGCGGGGCGCGGCATGCGCGGCGGGGTGGGCTCCGCCGGTTCGGCGGCCGGTGCGGGGCGCCCGGCTACCGGCTGCGGGCGGCTTTCGGCAATCGGTTTGCGCAAGGCGGCTTCGAGGCGCTGCGCCATGTCGGCCAGACTTTGATCCGGCGCTCCCGCAGCTTCTGCGGCAGGACCGGGAGCGATTGGTGGCGCCGGCGGCGCGGGAATCGGTGCGGCAGCGGGCTGAGCCATCGGCTTGCGCGGTTCGGGTCTCGATTCGACGCGCGGCTCGGGCCGCGGTTCGACACGCGCTTCTTGACGCGGCTCGTTGCGTTGCTCCGGCAGCGGCTCGTCGACGACCGCACGCGCGGCCGGACGATTGCGCGGCGGCGTGGGCCGCGTTGAGAGTTCATCGGCCAGCGCTGCAAGCGTATCGCGCTGTGGGCGCGACGGCGGCTCGGCGGGAAGCGGAAACGATCGTGTCAATTCGTCCGGCAGCGGCTCGATGCGCGGCGCGGGGCGTGCCTGCGAAGCGGGTTCGGGTTGCAACGGCCAAGATCCGCCGCCCTGGCCGTTGCCGTTCTCCGGCAGCGGAATGGCGCGCGGCAGCGCCTCGATTCCGGCGGGCGGACGGGACGCGATATCGCGCGGCGCGGCAACGGCACGGACGATATTGGGTTCGACAACGACGTCGGTCGGGCCGCCGATCATCAACAAATGCTCGACATTGTCGCGCCGCACGAGAATGAGCCGGCGGCGGCCGTCGACGCTGGCATAATCGATCACCGCAAGGCGCGGCTGCCGGCCGCGCGCGCTGCCGCCGCCGAGCCGGCCGGTTCCGAAGCGGCGTACCGCCCAGGCAAAGCCGAGGATGAGGCCGAGAACGACGAGGAATGCGAGGAAGAATTTTACGGCGAGCGGCATCTCCGCCCCGAACAAAGTATCAAACATCCGCACAACTCCCCGTTTCGCGGCGGCGCGCCGGTGAACTTTCAAAGGTTAACGGCGCGGGTAACATTTGCCGCCGTGATTACTAACAAAGGATTAAAGATACTAGCCGGTTTTCTCGCCCAAACCGACGCCTCAAGCATTGTCATGGTAAACGGCGGTTTAATGGCAAAACCGGCGGAAACGGCGTTTTAACCGGCCATTAACCATAGGCCCGGCAAAGTCTGCCGGGTTCAAGTTTGGAACCGGGGACGCCGCCGATGCCGATCAACGACATTCCGATTCTCTCGATGTTGCGCGAGCGCATGCAGTGGCAGCAGGCGCGCCAGCAGGTGCTCGCCGAAAACGTCGCCAATGCCGACACGCCGGATTACCAGCCCAAGGACTTGGCGCCGCTCGATTTCTCGCAACAGCTTGCGGCCGCGTTGCCGCTGGAGCGGACCAGTGCGGAGCACATCGCCGCCGTGTCCGACACTGGTTCGCAATTCGCCACCGGCGGGGGCGGGCCCTTCGAGATCAGGCCGCGCGGCAATGCGGTGAGCCACGAAGATGAGATGATGAAGGTGGCCACCAACCAGATGGACTACGAGGCGGCTACCGAGATGTACACGCACAGTCTCAACCTGATCAAGCTTGCGGTCAAAGAATGACGCTGGCGCGAAACTTGTTCGATGCCGGGCCTGCGCGAGGCTTGTCGTGAGCATGGATTTCGTGAAATCGCTCACCATCGCCGCGTCCGGTTTGCGGGCGCAGATGGGCAGGATGCGCATCATCACCGAGAACATCGCCAATGCCGATTCGGTGGCGACCACGCCGGGCGGCGATCCCTATCGGCGCCGGATCGTGACGTTCTCGACCGAACTCGACCGCTCGATCGGCGCCGATGTGGTCACGCTCGGACGCGTACAGCCCGATCCTTCCAGTTTTCTGGTCAGGCACGAGCCGGGCAATCCGGCCGCCAATGCCCAGGGCGACGTCAAATATCCGAACGTGAACACGCTCGTGGAATTGACCGATCTGCGCGATGCGCAGCGTTCCTATGAAGCAAATCTCAACATCGTGACCGCAACGCGTAAAATGCTCCAACTCACCATAGACATGCTGAAGACCTAATTATGGCAACACCGACCATTGCTGCGAACGCCTATGCCGCGCTCTCCAAAATAAGCGCGGACACCGCCAATATCGCCGGCGGCCTCAACAAGGCCCAGGAATCCGGCCCGAACTTCGGTTCGATCCTCAAAGACGTGATGGATGCGGTCTCGGCGGCCGCGCAAAAATCGGACGCCCAGGCGCACGCCGTCGCCGCCGGCAAAGCCAATATGGTCGACGTCGTCACCGCGGTGGCCGAGACCGAGACTGCGTTTCAGACGCTGATTTCGGTGCGCGACAAGGTGATCGCCGCCTATGAGGATGTTTTGAGGATGCCGATCTGAGGACTGTCATGCCCGCGAAGGCGGGCATCCAGTAGCGGGGGCGGAGTTGTTTACTGGATTGCCCGCCTGCGCGGGCAATGACACCGAGGGAGCAAGTCGTCAGATGACAGGGCCGGAAGTTTTGGACGTTTCGCGCGACGCCATTGTCACCTTGTTGCTGGTCGCCTCGCCGCTGATGCTGGTCGGGTTGATCGTCGGCGTCGTCATCTCGCTCCTGCAGGCGCTCACCCAGATCCAAGAAACCACGCTGGTCTTCGTACCGAAAATTCTCGCCATCTTCCTCGCGCTTCTCGTTGCGCTGCCGTTCATGGCCGATGCGCTGCACTCGAATTTCATGCGGATTACGGCGCACATCGTCAGCGGCTCCTGAGGCTTGCGCGGCTTCGGGCCACCGAGGATGACGAAGAGGTGAGGGCAGGGCGTGACCATCGACATTTCCAACCTGCCGGCGCTCGGCGCGACGTTTCTACTGGTTTTTGCCCGCACCGGCACCATGGTCATGCTGCTGCCGGGGCTCGGCGAGCAGAACATCTCGGCGCGGCTGCGGCTCACCATTGCGTTGATGCTCGCGGCCGTGCTGCTGCCGCTGCATCGCAATGATTATCACATCGATCCCGGCGCGCTGGCGCCCGCCGTCGTGATGCTGTTCGAGGAGATCATCATCGGCGCGGTGCTTGGATTGACCGCGCGGCTCACCATCTCGGCCCTTGAAGTCGCGGGCTCGGTGATCGCCCAGCAGCTCGGTCTCGGCTTCGTCACCGCGGTCGATCCGACCCAGGGCGAGCAGGGCATCATCCTCGGCACCTTCCTGACCATGCTCGGCATCACGCTGTTCTTCGCGACCGACATGCATTATCTCGTCATCGCCGCGCTCAACGACAGCTACACGATATTCGCCCCGGGCGAGGTGCCGTCGACCGGCGACGTCGCGGCGCTGATGACCAAGACGGTATCCGGTGCGTTCAGCATCGGTATTCAGTTGTCGGCGCCGTTTTTGGCGTTCGGGCTTCTGTTCAATCTCGGACTTGGCGTGTTGTCGCGGCTGATGCCGCAGATGCAGGTGTTCTTCATCGCGCTGCCGCTGTCGATCCTCATCGGCTTTCTGTTCCTGATCCTGGTGCTCGGCTCGATGATGGGCTTGTTCCTCGACTACGCCGGCGGCGTGCTCTCGGTGCTCGCTCCGCATGCGTAAGCCAAACGCCACCTAGCAGAGAGCGCGATGGCCGACGAACGCGACGATACCGAACATACAGAAGACCCCACCCCGCGGCGGCTCGAGGAAGCCATCAAGCGCGGCGACGTGGTCAAAAGCGTCGAGGTCTCGACCTGGTTCACCATCGGCGGCGGCACGCTGCTGCTGATGGTGTTCGCCGGTCCGATGGCGGGGAATTTGCAAGCGATATTTCGCGGCTTGCTCATGCATTCCGGCGAGATTCCAGCCGACGGGCCGGCGCTCGATCACCTCGTCAAGGGATTGGCGGCGCATATCCTTGCCGCGCTGGCGATTCCAATGCTGGTGCTGTCGCTTGCCGCGCTGTTGGGCAACGCCATCCAGCATCGCATCCTGTTCTCGGTCGATCCGATAATGCCGCAATTGTCGCGCATTTCGCCGGGGGCAGGGCTGCGCCGGCTGTTTTCCAAACAGGCGCTTGCCAATTTCGCCAAGGGACTTGCCAAGCTCGCGCTATTCGGCGCGGTGATCGGCGCGCTGTTGTGGCCGCAGCGCCAGCGCATCGTCGCTCTGGCCGCCGTCGATCCGGCGATGATTCTGCCTTTCACCCAGGCATTGGCGCTGAAAATGCTCGGCACGGTGGTGGCGATCCTCGCCATCGTGGCGGCGGTGGACTACTTGTTCCAGTACCGGCAATGGTACGAGCGGCATAAAATGTCGTTCCGGGAGATGAAGGAGGAATACCGCCAGAGCGAGGGCGATCCCGCGATCAAGGGCAAGCTCCGCCAGTTGCGCGCGGCTCGTGCGCGCAAGCGCATGATGGCGGCGGTGCCCAAAGCCTCCGTCGTCATCACCAACCCGACCCACTTTGCCATCGCCCTGCAATACGAGCGCGGCATGAACGCCCCGCTCTGCGTCGCCAAGGGCGCCGATCTGATCGCCCGCAAAATCCGCGAGGTGGCCGAAGCCCACGGCGTTCCGGTGATGGAAAATCCGCCTTTGGCCCGGACTTTGTATGGGACGGTCGAGATCGACCAGGAAATTCCGCAAGAGCACTATCGCGCGGTAGCTGAGATTATCGGCTACGTGATGAAGCTGCGCCGTTCGGTGCCGCGGCCGGCCTGATTGTGTAGGTTGTTGCGAAGCCCCTTGCGCGATTCGGCGGCGCAAGGCACTGGGAGCGGGGCATGACTAAGCAGGTCAGGATCGAACGGGGCGTGACCGAACAGCCCAAGATCGAGCGGCCCATCGAGCGGCCCATGACTGCGCGCCGGGTTGCACCCCTCACTGCCCCGCTTGACGCCGGCCAAGCCGCGGCGCTGGCCGAAACGGCGGACCGTACTGGGACACGCGCTGCGATCGACCGCAGCGCCACCGGCTCAAGCCGCGGCAGCATCGTTCTCGTGCTGCTGGTTGCCGCCGCCCTGGTTGCCGCCGCAAGCGGCATCGTGCTGGTCGGCGGCAGCAATGCCGAACCCTATATCCTCGCTTTTCTGGCGGTGCTCGCCACCGCCGGCGTGTTCTCGCTGTTCGCGCTTGCCTGCGGCATTCTGCGGGTCTCCGGCGGGGCAACGCCCCATCCGCTCGTCAAAGCGGTCGTCGACGGCGCTTCGGAGGGCATTGTCGTCACCGATCACGACGGCCGCATCGTCTATGCCAATGCGGCCTATCTCGATCTCATCGACGCCACCGATTTCAACGACATGCGCCCGGTGGAACGCGCCTTTATCGGCGATGCCGACGCGTCGGAGGCGATTTACCGGCTCCTCAAGGCAGCGCGCGAGGGCCGGCGGCTCGACGAGGAGGTGCGCATTGGCGGGCTGCGCGGCCGGCCGGCGCGATGGCTGCGCTTTCGGATCCGGCCGCTCGGCTCAAGACGGCGCGATGCGCGGCTGACGGTGTGGTCGCTCGCCGACATCAGCGCCGAGCGCGCGCGCCAGGAAAATGTGTTTCAGGTGTTGCAGCATTCGATCGATTATCTCGATCATGCACCGGCCGGTTTCTTTTCGGTCGATGACAAGGGCGACATCATCTATCTCAATGCCACGCTCGCCAATTGGCTCGACCAGGATCTGGCGCAGGTCGGCTCCGGCGGCCTCAAGCTCGCCGATCTGGTCGCCGGCGACGGCGCGGCGTTGCTGACGACGCTGCGCGGCGCTCCGGGCGACGTCAAAACCGAAGTGCTCGATCTCGATCTGCGCACCCGTTCCGGCCGCACCTTGCCGGTACGGGTCTTTCACAAGCTCGCCTATGGCTCCGACGGCGCGGTGGGGGCGTCACGCACGCTCGTTCTCAACCGCGCCCGCGACGACGGCACCGATCCGCAGCGCGCGGCGGAAATCCGCTTCATGCGCTTCTTCCACCGCACGCCGATGGCGATCGCGACGATCGATCGCAACGGCGGCGTGGTGCGCACCAATCCGCTGTTCGCCAGACTGTTCCATACCGTGCGCGGCGAGGAGGGCGAAGACCGCTCCATCCTCTCGATCGTCGCGGCGGGCGATCGCGACGCGCTTGCCAATGCCATTGCGCAGGCGGCGCTCGGCAAGGGCGATATCGCGCCGGTCGACGCCACGCTCGCGGTGGACGGTGAGCGGTTCGGGCGGTTCTACGTCACCGCGGTCGAGGAGGAAGAACGCGACCAGGAAGCGGCCATCGTCTATGCGCTCGAGACCACGGCGCAGCGCGAACTGGAAAATAAAGTCACGCAGCAGCAGAAGATGGAGCTCGTGGGTCAGCTCGCCGGCGGCATCGCCCACGATTTCAACAATGTGCTCTCCGCCATCATGATGGCGACCGATTTCCTGCTCAATGCCCACAAGCCGACCGATCCGTCGTTCGCCGACATCATGCAGATCAAGCAGAACGCCAATCGGGCGGCGAGCCTGGTGCGGCATCTGCTTGCCTTCTCCCGCAAGCAGACGATGCGCCCGCAAGTGCTGGATCTCGGCGAGACGCTGTCCGACCTCACCATGCTGTTGCGCCGGCTGATCGGCGAAAAGGTTGCACTCAACGTTGTGCATGGCCGCGATCTGTGGCCGGTCAAGGTCGATATCTCGCAATTCGAGCAGGTGATCGTCAATCTCGCGGTCAATGCGCGTGACGCGATGCTCGGCGGCGGGCGGCTTACGGTACGTACGGCCAACGTGACCGCTCCGGAATGCGCGCAATTTCACGCCAAGGGCATGCCAGCGGCCGATTATGTGCTGGTCGAAGTGGCCGACACCGGCACCGGCATTCCGGCGAAAATCTTAAGCAAGATTTTCGAGCCGTTCTTCTCCACCAAGGAGGTGGGCAAAGGCACAGGGCTTGGCCTCTCGACAGTGTATGGCATCATCAAGCAGACCGGCGGCTTCGTCTATGTCAACTCCGCGGAGAATAAGGGTGCGACCTTCCGCATCTTCCTGCCACGCCACGTCGCCAGTGCGGCCGAGCGCGCCGCCGAGGCCGAGGCGGCAGCCGGCGATGCCGGCAAGCGGCCGGTGAACGCCGATCTGACCGGAGAGGGCACTATCCTGCTGGTTGAAGACGAGGAGGGGCTGCGCCAGCTCAACGCCCGCGGACTATCCTCGCGCGGCTATACCGTGCTGGAGGCCGCAAACGGCGTCGAAGCCATCGAGATTTTGGAGAAACACGGCGGCAAGGTTGACCTCGTCGTTTCTGACGTGGTCATGCCGGAGATGGATGGACCGACGCTGTTGCGGGAATTACGCAGCCGCGATCCCAGCCTGAAGATCATCTTCGTCTCCGGCTATGCCGAAGACGCCTTCCAGAAGCACCTGCCTGCCGACGGCCAATTCGCCTTCCTGGCGAAACCTTTCACCCTCAAGCAGCTCGTCAATGAGGTGAAAGAGACGCTTGCCGCCTGATTGCATATCGTCTCGACGCATTCATCCAGCCAATGCATGCTTTTGTGATGGAACTGCCGTGCGACATCCGCGCGTGCGACGCTTTGCGACAGGCCGTAGCCGCTTGGGCCGGGCGTAGATAAGGGCAAGCGTCGGCGCGGCACCATCATCTCGCGCGCGGCGCGTACGAAGGGGCCCCTGCGGTGCAGCGATTGATCGGAATTCACGGTTTTTCGCCACGATGGCTGCCATCGCTCGCTACGCTCGTTGCACTGGCGCTGAGCCTGATGTGGACCGAAGCGGCCGACGCGCGCCATGAACGCGGCTTGAGCTTCGCCGGCGGCGCCGTCTTTGGCGCAATCGACTTCGACCCCATCATCGCGCTCGATAGCTCACTCCTTCCCGACGCCGTGCAGCCGGCCTATCCGGGTGGCTCGCTGGGCGACCTGTTCAACCGCGGCGACCTTATCGGTGGCTTCGCCGCCGGTTTCCTCGGCTCCGGCGCGGTCGGCCTGTTGTTCGGCCACGGCGTGGTGGGCGAGTTGGGCGGCGTTACGTCCGTGCTGGGACTGTTGTGCCAGCTCGCGCTCATTGCCATGCTGGCGCGATTGATCTGGACCTGGTGGCACGATGACAGGGCCGACGCGCGCGCTGAAATGTCGCCGCGGCAATTGGCCGACGCCTATGGGCGTCCGCGCCACGAGGGGCTGCCCGATTTCGACAAGGCGCCGGGGGCATCGGGTGCGCCAAGTCGTGAAATGGACCTCGACGAGGCCGCAGATGACGGCCTCGGTCATCCCAAATAAACATCCGGTCTCAAGCCCGTCGCATCTGACGACATGACATTGTTTCGTCTCCGCGGACGCCGGCCTTGCTTGTTATGACGGCTCCGGCCCGGCGTGGCAGGTCTGCGGCCCGGCTTGAGGGGGCAGCAGGTTCGGCACGTCGCATTTGGAGCAGGCGCCGAGCGCCAGGCCGAGACCGCAAATTGCGAAGAGCGCACCGAGCGGCCGCATGACGCGCGCGGGGAAGATGCGGCCGGTCGATGTCGATCGCGAGGCGACGATGTCGGCCATCGGTTTTCCGCTCAAGCTCTGGGTTCAACTCGGCCGGATACTACTACGCGGCGCGCCGATAATCATCGTTAATAGACGCCAGTTGCGGGATTTGCGCCGGCCTGACCCGAAGCGACATCGAATCGGTCCGCACTCTGGCCCCGATCTTCAGCTTGCCTTCTGCCGCACGGCGCGACCGTCGTTTCGCACGTCGGGAAGGAAGGCGGTGAGGAGCCCGATCAGCGGCAGAAACGAGCAGACCCGATAGACAAATTCGATGCTGGACCAGTCGGCAAGCACGCCCAACACCGCGGCGCCGATGCCGGCCATGCCGAATGCCAGGCCGAAGAAGAGTCCCGACACCATGCCGACGCGGCCCGGCATTAGCTCCTGGGCGTAGACGACGATCGCCGAAAACGCGGAGGACAGCACGAGGCCGATGAGAATAGTGAGCCCGATCGTCGCCGTGAGCCCGACATAGGGTAGCGCCAGAGTGAAGGGCAGTACGCCTAGGATCGACGCCCAGATCACGCGTTTGCGGCCGATGCGGTCGCCGATCGGGCCGCCGACGAAGGTTCCGACCGCGGCGGAAGCAAGGAACACGAACAGGCAGAGCTGCGCTTTTTCCGTCGGCATGTCGAAGCGATGCATCAGATAGAAGATGTAATAGCTGGTGATGCTCGACAGATAAAAGAACTTCGAGAAGATCAAGGCGACGAGCACCGCGATGGCTCGGCGGACTTGGCTTGCCGGTAGCTCCGAGGCAGCAGCGGCGGATCGTCCGGATTTCCGTGCGGCATGGCCGGAGTTTTTATGCCAGCGTCCGACGACGGTCAGTAGAACGATGCCCGCGAGTGCCAGAAGGGCAAACCAGGCCAGGCTCTCCTGACCGCGGGGCACGATGAAAAACGCCGCGATCAGCGGCGCGAACGAATTGCCGACATTGCCGCCAACCTGGAACAGCGACTGCGCAAAGCCGTGCGCGCCGCCGGAAGCCAGCCGCGCGAGTCGGGAGGATTCCGGGTGGAAGATTGCCGAACCGATCCCGAGCAATGCTGCGCCGGCCAGCACGATAAGAAAGCTCGGCGCAAAAGCCAGTACGGCAAGGCCCAACAGCGTGCAGGTCATGCCGAACGGCAGCGAATAGGGTTGCGGCCGATGATCGGTGTAAAGGCCAACGACCGGCTGTAACAGCGACGCGATGCCTTGATAGATCAGCGTGATGATGCCGATCTGCGCGAAGCTGAGATCGAAGTCGCTCTTGAACATCGGGTAAATGGCCGGCAGGAGCGACGTCGCCACATCGTTGAGGAAGTGGCAAAAGGTGATCGCTCCGAGAATCGAAATGGCTGTGGCGCCGGCCTGCTGCCGGCCGATAACGGCTTGGCTCAAGGGATAAAGACCTTTCCTGACCTCCGCCGACCGCCATCGGCAAGATCGGTCTTAGGCGCTTGTCATAAACGGCTGGGCGGCGGCGTGCCATCCCAATCGAGCATCACACCTATGTGCGAGGTGAGGTCCGATGCGTCCCGCGCGGGATTTAGGTGGCGATTTTGCCAGAGTATCGCATCGGGATTTCCACTATCTTACCGCCGGCCGGCAGGATCGTGCCGGTCCTCGATAGGGAGAGAAGCATTATGGACATTAAAGTGTGTGGCTCGGTGCCGTCGCGGCGCGGCCCGGGCGATAGTTTCACCGGCGTGGTCTGGCAGGAGCCGATCATCGAAGCGCCGGCACCGGCGCTACTGCGTTCCGGCCTGGTGCGCTTCGAGCCCGGCGCGCGGACCCATTGGCACACTCACCCGCTCGGCCAGACATTATTCGTCGTTTCCGGCTGCGGCCGGGTGCAGACTTTCGGCGGCAAGGTCCGCGAGATCAAGGGCGGCGACGTGGTGTGGATTCCGCCGAACGAAAAGCATTGGCACGGCGCGGCGCCGACCACGACCATGGTTCACGTCGCCATGCAGGAAGCGCTCGACGGCAAACACGTGGCCTGGATGGAGCCGGTAACCGACGAGCAATACAAGGCGGCACCGTAGACGTAACGCGGTTTGTTGCGTCGATGAGCTTGGACGGTCAATGTCAATCATTGTTCTTGCTCATGGTGCCTGGTCGGCGGCGTGGGCCTGGAAAAAAGTACGGCCCCTTATGGCGGCGGCCGGGCACAAATTCTTTGTGCCGAGCTACACCGGGCTCGGCGAGCGCGCGCATCTGGCGAACCCGGACAACGATCTCGACACCCATATCCAGGATGTTCTTGGCGTCCTGAAATTCGAGGATCTCCGCGATGTGGTGCTGATCGGCCATAGCTATGGCGGCATGGTCGCGACCGGCGTCGCCGGCCGGGCGCCTGAGCAGGTCGCGCAGATTATCTATCTCGATGCGTTTGTCCCGAAGGACGGGGAGGCTCTCGCGGACTTTTGGCCCGAGGCGGAGCGCCGGCGGCGAATGGAAGGCGTGACGGCCGGCGACGGCTGGCGGCTTCCGCCCAATCCCGTTCCGTCTGACACGTCGGCTGAGGATGCGGCATGGATCGCGAAATTCCGCATGCCGCAGTCAGTCAAGTGCTTTGAACAGCCTGTTCGCCTGGGCGCCGAACTGACTTTGCCGCGTAGCTACATTCAGTGCATGCGCTATGCCGAGCAGGGCCCATTCGGTCAATTCGCCGCGCGGGCAAGAGCCGAGGGTTGGCCGACATATGAGCTTGATGCCAGCCACAGCCCAAATGTAACGGCGCCCGATGCGCTGATGGAATTGCTGCAGCAAATTTTAGAGTAGAGCGGAAGTTAACAAGGTCACGTCACCAAGTTTACGGTTCGAGGACGACATGCGCTACGAGCTTTACTATTGGCCCTCGATCCAGGGCCGCGGCGAATTCATCCGGCTGGCTTTGGAGGAGGCCGGCGCCGATTACGTCGATGTCGCGCGGGCGGGCAAGCGCGGTATGGCGAAGATGATGGCGCTCCTCGACGGCAAGGGCGTGGTGCATCCGCCCTACGCGCCGCCATTCCTCAAAGCCGGCAAATTCGTTATCGCGCAGACCGCGGAAATCCTGTTCGTCCTCGGTCCGCGCTTAAAGCTTGCGCCACGCGACGAAGCCGGGCGGTTGTGGGCGCATCAGTTGCAGCTCACGATCACCGATCTCGTCGTGCGCATTCACGATACCCACCACCCGGTGTCGGGCTGGCTTTATTTCGAGGAACAGCGCCCGGCGGCCAAGCGACGCACCAAGGATTTTTGGCGCTATCAGGTGCCGAAAATGCTCGGCTATTTCGAGCGTGTGCTGCAGAAAAACGGCGGCAAATACACGGTCGGCCGCAGCCTGAGCTATGTCGACCTGTCGCTGTTCCAGATCGTCGAGGGCATGCGCTACGCCTTCCCCAAGCGCATGAAGCGGTTCGAGAGAAAAATACCGGGGCTGGTGGCATTACGCGACCGCGTGGCGCAGCGGCCGCGAATAAAGGCCTACCTCGTCTCGAAACGGCGCATTCCGTTTTCCCTATGGGGCATCTATCGCTATTTTAAGGAACTGGACGCCTGACCTTGCTTTCCCTTGGCCGCGGCAATGGCAATATAGAAACGGTCGGGCTAAGTAAGGTTGGAAAAGGCGGGGAGGACCAAAGGGACCATGTCGGGCTATTGGCAAAATTTCGATCTCACCCAGGGGATCAATATCCTACGGCTGATCTGCGGGCTGTTCTTCATTCCGCATATCTACGCCAAGTTCTTCGTCCCGGAGGCACTCGGCTTCTTCAAGGCGGCGAAGTTCAATCCGCCGGCGCGTTATATGTACGTTGCCTGCGTCGTCGAGATCTGCATCGCGACCGGGCTTATCTTCGCGATCTTTCCGTTTTATGCCGGCTTGCTTGGCTTCTTCCACTTGCTGATCGCCGGCGGGGCGGTGTGGAAAGTCACCGGCGGCAAGTGGCTGTGGAACATCGGCGGTCACGAATATTGCGTGTTCTGGGCGATCTGTTGCCTGATCGTGGCGATGCATTATTCCGCCGACGCCATGCCGTTTCTGCCGTTCAAATAGCCGAAGCTTCGGTAGGGAGTGTTGACCAATGATCAAAGCGGCCATTGTCGGACTTGGCTGGTGGGGCAAGACGGTTGTCGAATCGGCGGAGGGCAGCGGCGCCATCCGCTTCGTCGCCGGAACGACGCGCACGATAACGGCGGATACCGAGGCTTTTGCCAAGAAGAACGGCTTTGAGCTTGGGGCGGATTACGGCGCGATCCTTGCCGACAAAAACGTCGATGCCGTCGTGCTCGCCACGCCGCATTCGATGCACGGCGCGCAAGTGGTGGCGGCCGCGGCCGCGGGCAAGCACGTGTTCTGCGAGAAGCCGTTCACGCTGACCAAGCGCGAAGCAGAAGAAGCGGTGGCCGCGGTAAAGAAGGCCGAGGTGATACTGGGGCTCGGCTACAATCGACGGCTCCATCCCGAAATCATCAAGCTGCGCGAGATGATCCGCACGGGTGAGCTTGGCATCATCCTGCATGTCGAAGCGACCATGACGTTTCCCAATGTGCTGTTCATCAATCCGAGCCATTGGCGCGCCGACAAGAAGGAGACGCCGCTGGGCGGCTTGATGCCGATGGGCGTTCATGCGGTCGACGGCATGATCGATTTGTGCGGCCCGATCGACCACGTCTTCGCCCAGAGTTTCCGCCGCGCCGCGCCGATCGATGCCGACGACACCACCGCGATCCTGTTCCGCATGAAGGAGGGCATGTCGGGCTATCTCGGCACCATGACCACGACCGGTCCGGGCTTTTCCTTCCAGGTGTTCGGCTCGAAGGGCTGGCTGCGGCTCGAAGGTGTCACGCACATCGCCGGCGCTTCCTCCGAGGAGCGCCGCACGCATTTGTTCGGCACCTGCAAATTTCAGCCGGTGAAGGGCGACGCCAAGACGTGGCAAGCCGAGAAGCTCGACGTGTCGCGCGCCGCGCTCGAAGCGTTTGCCAAGGCGGCCGAGGGTGGGCCGGCCTATCCGATCCCCTACGATCAGATGATCCACGGCGTCGCGGTGACCGAAGCTATCGTGCGCGCTGCGGGTTCGGAGAAGGTCGAAAAGGTACAGTAATTATCCCGTCATCCTGAGGTGCGCACCGAAGGTGCGTCTCGAAGGATAAATCGGCCCGAGTGCCAATCGAAATCGGCTTGCCGATTTCGAGATATTTCGTGCCAAGTCGGCTATAGCCGACTTGGTTGCTGTCGCCCTTCGAGGCTCGCTGCGCTCTCACCTCAGGGTGACGGGACACAAGGACAGGAACAAAACAATGGATCTCGGTAACGGTCTCGGCCATCTGACCTATTCGACGCTGGTGCACCCGGCCGACAACTGGGAGCAGCTCTACCATTCGCTCACCACCTATTTGCCGCAGGTGAAGGCGCGGATCGCCGGCAACAAGGCGTTCGGCGTCTGCATCCGGCTCTCGGCAAGCTCGGCGGAAACGCTCGCCAACAGCCCGGCCGAGCGCGCCAAACTGAAGAAATTTCTCGATGACAATGATATGTACATCTACACCGCCAATGCCTTCGTCTACGGGCATTTCAAGGGCGACAAGGTGAAGGAGCAGGTTTACGAGCCGGATTGGCGCGGCGAGGAACGCACCCAGTACACCATCAATGTCGCCAACGTGCTGGCCGACGTCTGCCCGGCCGGCATCGCGCCATCGATCCAGAGCGCGCCGCTCGGCTTTAAGCCGCGGGTGACCGGGGACGACGTGATCGCGAGCTACACCGACCACGTGCTGCGCGTGGTCGCGCATCTCATCGCGCTTGAGTCGAAGACCGGCCGCACCGTGCAGCTCGCGCTCGAGCCGGAGCCGTATTGCTTTCTCGAGACCACCGACGAGACGGTGGCCTATTTCCGCGACCACCTTTATTCCGGCGCCGCGGTCGAAAAGCTCGCCAAGCTCGCGCATGTGCCGATCGCGGATGCCAACGCGGCGCTGCGCCGCCATGTCGGCATCGTCTACGACATCTGCCACCAGGCGGTCGAATACGAGAATATTTCCGAATCCTGTCAGAAGCTCATCGATGGCGGCGTGCCGATCTTCAAATTCCAGGAAGCCGCGGCGCTGCATATTCCGGAAGTGACGCAGGACGTCGTCAATACGCTCAAGCGCTACGCCAAGACGATTTATCTCACGCAGACGATCCAGAAAATGGACGGCAAGCTGACCAAGTTCCTCAACGTGGACGACGCCATCGCCGAATTCGAAAAGGATCCGGGGCCGCGGGAATGGCGCACGCATATCCACGTGCCGGTCTTTCTCGACGATCTTGGGCAATTCCGCACCACGCGCTTTGCCATTGAAGACGGCTTGCGTTTCCACAAGCAAAAGCCGCTGTCGCGGCATCTCGAAGTCGAGACCTACACTTGGGACGTGCTGCCCGAGAACCTCAAGAAGGGCGACATCGTGGATAACGTCTGCCGCGAGCTTGAATGGGTGCGCGGGCAATTGGTCTGACGCGGCACGCCGTGTCGCAAGGAGTATTGGCATGAAGGTCGGATTTATCGGGCTCGGCCGCATGGGCTCGGCCATGGCGCGGCGGCTGGTCGACGGCGGCCATGACGTTGGCGTTTACAATCGCAGCGCCGACAAGCTAAAACCGCTGGTCGATGCCGGCGCCAAGCCGCTCGAACTCGATCAAGGCGGCGGCGAATTACGGCGCGGCGGTTTTCACCATGCTCGCCGACGATGCGGCGCTGCTCGATGTTGTGAGCAAGCCGGGCGGGCTGCTGCAATCGCTGCCGAAAGGCGGCATCCACATCTGCGCCGGGACGCATAGCGTCGCGGCGATCCAAAACGTCAAGAAGCTACACGCCGACGCCGGGCAAATCCTGATTGCGACGCCGATGCTCGGGCGTCCGGAGCTTGTCGCCTCGGGCACGGCCGGCATGCTGGTCGCCGGCGGCAAGGACACTGTGACACGTTGCCGTCCGCTGTTCGAGACCATTGCGCGCCGCACGTTTGAAGCCGGCACCGATCCGGTTGCGGCCGCGGCGATTAAAATTGCCAATAATTTTGTGCTCGGCTGCGCCATCGAGGCGATGGGCGAGGGCTTCTCGCTGATCCGCAAGTACGATGTGACGCCCGACACTTTCCTCGATGTCATGACCGACGGCCTGTTCGCTTGCTCGGCCTACAAGGTTTACGGCAAGATCATCGCCGAAGAACGCTATCAGCCGGCCGGCCAGCGCGCGATTTTGGGACTAAAGGACGCCAATTTCGCGCTGGAGGCCGGCGGCGCGGTCGGCGTGCCACTGCCGTCGGGGAACGTCTGGCGCGATCGCCTGGTCGGCGCGGTGGCGCATGGCGAAGCCGAGTACGACTGGGCGGTGATGGCGAAGGACCAGGCGCGGGCGAGCGGGCTCGATTGAACTCCAACCGCTAAGCGAAATCTTCAAAAGCTCCGAAAATTGCCCTGTGCCCTCAGTCACAGCGCGTTTGGCGGCCGCTCCGTATTGTTCAAGAAGAGGCGGGGAGTCGGAGATGCGCCATGACCATGCTTCCACGCGAACTGACACGTTTACCGGAATTGATCGCCGGCAATCTTAGGCGCTGGACATACAGAAACCCACGCGGTGATCTGCGCGACTTGAGTGACAAGGCCTTGGAGGATATCGGCATGCCCGAGCCGCCCAAGCGCGACCTTGACGCCGTAAAGCCGTTCTGGATGCCGTGAAGCGAGCTAAGCTGCTTCGCGGACGGCGTGCGGCGCGTCCTTCATCGTCTTCGCGCTTTTGCGCAATCCCTCGCGTTCCGCGTCGGACATGTCGGGCTGCAGCACCTCGATGTTGCGCGCGGTGCCGCGATTGACCGCCGCCATGGCGCAGGCGCAGCCGACCGTCCCGGTGCCGACAATGCCGATCTTCATGGTGCTTCAACCCGGTTGTGGAAACCGCGTTCCATTTACCCGCACTGGCGCCCTGTTATGGTAGGGATCGCCCACCAAGGTCGCCCACGCGATTTACATAATACGTCACCGGAATACGGCATGGATATCCTGCGCGAGACCGACTTCGACTTTCTCGGCCCGAAGACCACGGGAAAGGTCCGCGACATCTACGATCTGGGCGATCGGCTGGTTTTGGTCACGACCGACCGCCATTCATCCTTCGACCGGATCATCGCGCATGTTCCCTGGAAAGGTCAGGTGCTCAATCAGATCAGCGCCCACTGGTTTGAACTGACCAAGGACATCGTGCCGAACCACGTGCTGGCGGTTCCCGATCCGAACGTGACCATTGCCCGCAAATGCCGGCTGGTGCCGATCGAAGCGGTAGTGCGCGGCTACCTGACCGGCGTCACCGACACCGCCATTTGGACCCGCTACGGCAAGGGCCAGCGCGATTTCGGCGGGCTAAGGCTGCCCGACGCCATGAGCAAGAACCAGAAACTGCCGCAACCGATCTTCGATCCAACGACGAAAGAGGCCGCACACGACCGTACGCTTTCGCCGGCACAGATGATCGCCGAAGGTTTTGTCAGCGAGGAGTTGTTCGCGCGCATCAAGGACACCGCGCTCGCCCTCTTCGCGCGCGGCCAGGAGATTGCTGCGGGCCGCGGCCTCCTGCTGGTCGATACAAAATATGAATTCGGAACGGACGGGCAGGGCGGGCTGATTTTGATCGACGAGATCCATACCCCGGATTCGTCACGCTATTGGCAACGCGATACCTACGCGGCGCGGCTCGACGCCAACCAGGAGCCGGATTATTTCGACAAGGAGTTTTTGCGGCTGTGGTTCCGGGAGCACTCGGATCCCTATGCCGATAAGGAACTGCCGCAGGCGCCGGCCGACCTCGTCGAGGAGCTCTCGCACCGCTATATCCGCATGTACGAGCAGATCACCGGCAAAAGTTTCGTGCCGGGTACGACGCCGATCCTGCCTCGGATTGTGCGAAATTTGCAGCCTTTCGCAATCTGAAGAATCGCCGCCGGCCAGCGGGCCGATCATCGTGTCAGCGATAAGACGTAACTGCGGCGCATAAAGCGATTCACGTCATTAAGATGCATTTTCGGATTCAATCGCGGCTTTACAAATCTTGATTGCGACGGGTACTGACACGCATGGTGGGCCGTCAAATCTTGGACGCAAATGGTCGGTAGACGTTCGCGCAGTCAGGCGCGGTCTGGCGCAGAATCGTCGCTGGCGACCCGCGGATCGAATCAAGAAACGAAGGGATGGAATCGCCCGTAAACGTCGAAAACTTACGGGAGATGACCATGTCCACTCAGCTATTCTCTTCTCGATCGGCGGCGCTCCGCGAAAATGTCATAATCGAGCCGCGGCACATCGGCTCGCTGGGACGGCGCATCATTGAAACGCTTCGCGAGTGGCGCCGGCGCGCCCAATCGCGCCAAGAGCTCGCGATGCTGTCGGAGCTCGAGCGGAAGGATCTTCGTTGTCGGGATCGCATCGCGGCCGAAATAGCCAAGCCGTTCTGGCGCGCCTGATCGCAGGCGGGCCGAGCGGCCGCTGATCTAGCCGAGCGCTTTGGCGCCGGCCTCGGCGATCTGCTCGTCCTCGTGCGATTGCACGCCGGACACGCCGATGCCGCCGACGCATTCATTGTCGTGCAGCAGCGGCACGCCGCCCTGAATGAGCGTGCCGGGAAAATCGGCGAAGGCCGGCCGCGCCTTGACCATGTCCTCGAAAAACTTGCTCGGCCGTCCGGTCATGGCCGAGGTGCGGGCCTTGCCGATCGATACCTCGCCGGAAATCCGCGGTGCGCCGTCCATGCGCGTAAAGCCGAGCAGAATGCCGCTGTCGTCGAGCACCGAAATCGCCACCGACCAGTTGTTCCTGGCGGCCTCCGCCTCGCAGGCGGCGATGACTTGCTTCACGTCGGCTGCGGTCAACGCATGCTTGGTGCGCATGAATACTCCTGGTGCATTTACTTCAGTGAAAAGCGAATCGGCACGGTGAGATCGAGCTTGGCTTCGGTCATGGTCGCCGGAAACGGCGGCAGCGGTTGGGCGCGCTCGATCATCGACATAACCTCGTCGTCAAGCGCCGGATAGCCGGAGCTGCGTACCACGCGATGCTCCAGCACATGTCCAGTGCGGTCGACGCTGAAGCTTAAAAGCACCACGCCTTCCTCGCCGTGCTCCTGCGCCGCGCTCGGATAGCGCTTGAACTGTTCCAGATGCCGCACCAGGCTCGTCTGCCACGCTGGCGCGACATGCGGCGCGCCGCCCTTGGTGCGCGCCGGCATCGCGGGCATCGGCGGCTTCTGTTCTTCGACTTTCGGCGGTGGCGGCGGGGTTTCGGGAGCGGCAATGGCTTGCGGCTCCGGAGGCGGTGGTGGGGGCGGCGGTTTCTCGACCTCGGGTGGCGGCTGTTCGGGGGTCGGCGCCACTTCGGGCTGATCCACGGTGTCGTCGGTCGGCGAAAAATCGACGGCGATCGGCGTGGTGTCGTCGCCGATTACATCAGGTCTGTGCACATAGACGTAAGCGGCGATGGCGGCGAGATGGACGCCGAGCACGACGAGCGCCGCAATTGCCCAGCGCCGCAAATCGCGCGGCTCGTCGTCGTCGAACCAGGTGAGCGAAGTTACGTTCATTTCGCGTCGCGCGTTTCCATGCCGACGAGCGCGATCTTGAGATAACCGGAATCGCGCAACACGTTCATCAATTGCATGACATCGCCGTAAGGCACGGCCCGGTCGCCACGCATGAAGATGCGTTGCTCCTTGTCGCCACCGGTGGCGCTGGCGAGCGCGGCCGGCAGCGCGTCGCGCGACACCGTGTCGTCGCCGATCGCCAGCGAGCCGTCGGCCTTGAGCGTGACGTAAACCGGCTTCGGCGGCCGCGGCTGCTGCGGTGCGGTTGAGGAGGGCAGATCGACCCCGACGTCGACCGTCGCCAGCGGCGCCGCCACCATGAAGATGATGAGCAGCACCAGCATCACGTCGATGAACGGCGTGACATTGATGTCGTGCACTTCGGTGAGTTCGTCAGTGCCGTGATCGAGGCGGATGGCCACGGTACTACTCCGCGGCTTGAGCGGCGGGCGGCATCGGCATTTTGGCGCGGTCGAGATCGCGGCTGACAAGCCGCATCACTTGCGCCGAAGCGTCGCCGAGATAGGCGCGGTAATGCGCGGTCTGTCGGGCCAGCACGTTATAGATCATCACCGCCGGGATGGCGGCGACCAGGCCGAACGCGGTGGCAAGCAGCGCTTGCGCGATACCGGGCGCCACCACCGCGAGGTTGGTGGTGTGGGCATTCGAAATGCCGATGAAGCTGTTCATGATGCCCCACACCGTGCCGAACAAGCCGACGAAGGGCGCGGTCGAGCCGATGGTGGCAAGGACGCCGGTGCCGCGCGAGACTTTGCGGCTCACCGCCATTTCGATGCGCTCGAGTTGCAACGCGATGCGCTCCTTCAAGCCCTCGGCGCGCAGATTGGCGGAGAGCCGGATTTCCTGGGCCGCCGATTGCATCAGTTGCGACACGGGGCTGTCGCCGTCGCGCAATTGCTCGTGCGCCTGCGCGAACGTCGCCGCGCCGTTGAGGATGCGGATATCGCGCCGGACGGCACTGCGCGCGCTGCGCAATTCCAGCGTTTTGGCGAGCCACACCGTCCAGGTCACCAGCGACGCGAAAGCAAGCCCGATGATGACAAGTTTGACGATGATGTCGGCGTTCTCGAACATGCCCCAGGGCGACAGATCTTCCGGCAGCTGTGCGGCACTGATCATGTGTTCGCCGGGCGCAGGCTCGGCGGCGGGGGCCATCGCATTTGACGGCGCCGGTGCGGCGGTGGGTTGCGAAGGCGCGGCCGCGCTCGGTGGGCTCATTGTTGGCGCGGCGACCGGGGGAGGCGACGCAGGCGCCGCCGGTGCCGCAGGCGAAGCAACCGGAGAGGTGGGGGCGGCGGGACTGACCGGCGGCGGTGCGGTCTCAGGGGGTGGCGGCGCCGCGGCCGGGTTGCCTTGCGCGAAAGCCGCGGGCGCCAATGGCGCCGTAGCCAGCAGCACGAGGGCCGTCAGCGCACTGCAGACGGTTACGATTACACGGAGCGGGCATTTCGTCGGGATGCGAATTCTGCGCGTCATTTGATGTGTCACTCTCTATGCCCCATTCTCGCCGCTGCGATCGCCGTCGGCAGCCCCACGCCGCGCCGCAGTTTTAGTTTGGAATAAGGAAAAACAACCCCGTTGCTTGTTCCGCCCGTCGCCATTGCCGGCGCGTTTACTGAGCTAGCGTAACAGGAACCAAAAAGCACGGGATTTTTGTTCCAAAACTGGATGCCGCCGTCGGCTCCGCCGCCCCGTCTAGCGCATGGGCCGGCCAACGTCCACGCCCGCCATTGGCACTTTATTGTGTCACGATGCGAGCGACCCGCTGCGCAGCAAATTGCCGCGCGGATTATGCGGTGCCGGTGTCCGGTACTGAACCGGCCTATAGCACTCCCCGTTGATCGCTGGTTCGTCGGCAAGTCGGGACGCCCTACCACGTGACCGGGAATCGGTAATTCAGCCCGGCCCGCACCAAATTATCTTGCAGGCGGCTGGTGATCGCAGTGACGGGAGGACCGATTGTGCCCGTGTTGACGTTGCCGGTGTCGAGATAGAGGTATTCGAGGCGCGCACTGAGATTATCGGTGATGCCGTATTCCAGTCCGCCGCCGGCTGTCCACGTGCCGTAGGTGACGGTCGTACTGGTACTGCCAGTCGGTATTGTGAAACTGGATCTCAGTTCGCCGGCTGCACCGCCAGCCGTTCCATAAACGAGGAGCCGGTCGAAGGCTACGCCCAATCGGCCGCGCAGCGTTCCAAACCATGGCATCTGGCTGGTGTCCGCCAAGACGCCGGAGGTCAGTGACTGATTCTGAGCGGACGCGTCAAAATCGGCTTCAAATCCGAAGACAACTGCGCCGATCTGATAGTTCACGCCGATCTGGGCGCCGCCGATAAATCCTGGAGCGTTGGCGCTGGCCGATGCGCTCACACCGCCCCCCGAAGCGGTGGTGGTGTTCGAGCCAGAACCGTAGCCGGCGTTCAGGCCGAGGTAGAGACCGTTCCAATTGTAGGCTGCCGGGGCAACGGCGGGCGCGGGCGACAGATCGGCGCTTGACGCGCTTCTGGTGGCGTCGAGAAGGCCGAAAAGCGCCGCCGCTACCAACAGCAACGACGACATCGCCGCGGCCGTGCGGTTACGCTTGATGCTCGACCCCATAACAGACCACTTGTTTCCACGCTTCATGGTGTACGCGCTCATATTTGCTTTTTGATGCCGATGAAGAAGCCGCGGCGCGGGCCATATTGCGAGGCGAACACGCCGACACCGCTGCCGTTTCTGATCTGATAAATCGTATCGAAAATGTTCACGACGTCGAACCGCACGGTCAGCGGCTTGCCGTCCGGCATAGCGAATTCGTGGGCGATGCTGGTATTGAATTGCGCGTAAGGCGCTTCTGTATCGATATTGGCGTCGCCGGTGCGCAGGCCGGAGCCGTAGATCATGTCGGCGCTGACAGTCGTCCCGCACAGCGAGTCCCACCAGTTCTCACCGGCATAGGACGGGCGGCCGCAAAATTTGTACGCGGCGCCGGCCGAGCCAGTCACCAGTTGGGTATGATCGGTGTAGATCCAATGCGAGTCGAGATACTGCAGCTCGGTCAACCCGCCGAGATCGGGCTGCGCCGTAGTGTTATCGAACAAATATTGGTTCGACACCACGTCGGTGGCCTTCTCTTGGCTCACGGCGAGGTTGCCATAGGCCTGGAAATTGCCGCTGTGGTATTTGGCGGAAAATTCGACGCCCTGCACCACGCCCTTGGCGTAGTTAAACGCGCTGAGCACCAGCGCCTGGCCGAAATTGCCGTTGTCGATCAGGTCCGTCGCGATCTTGTAATAGGCATCGAGGCCGAGATCGAGCGTGGTGCAGTCTTTGGCCTCAGCCGTGTAGCAGCGGAACGGGACTTTCTGATCGACGCCGGCGTCGAAATAATGTGAGCGCTCCGGCAGCACCGGGCTGTTGCCGTCGTTGCTGGCCGCACCAGTCGTCCCGTCGAACAGCGCGGGATTGAACGGCGTCTCCTCGACCATAACCGGCGGCGTGAAATAACGCGCATAGCCGGCGTGCAACGTGGTGTTCGTAAACGGCTTATAGGTAAGGCTGATACGCGGGCTTAGCTGGTTGGCGTCGGTGTATTGCCACATCTGGTCGAAGCGCAGGCCGGCGTTCATCGTCAGCTTGTCGGTGATCTTCCACTCGTCCTGGGCATAGACGCCGGCAAGCCAGCCGAGCTTGGCGGAATCTTCAGTGAGCGCGAAAGGTGGTTCCGCACCGGGTGGCGCTCCGGCCTCGACCCACGACGTGTTATCGACCCAGGCCTGTTCGGCGCTCACGGTGAAACCCATGCGCAGCGTATGCGCCGGGGTGAGGACATAGGAGGCGTCGCCCTGGATACCGTTGGTATAGGCTTGCCGGCTGATGGCGGAGGCGATGCCGTTCAGCAGCAGATCGCCGGTCGGGTCCGGCATGAAGTGCAGAGCGTCATAACGGGTGAAGTAGGACAGTTGCCCGTCAAAGCCGTTCACCGACCTTTGCAACGCCAGCACGCCGAACTGGGTGTCCTCATATTGATTTTCGTTGAGCTGCGATGAATCGAAAGTAGTTACCCCGAAGGCACTAGTGAGCGTCGTCGGCGCCCCCGGGGTATTGGGAATCTGGAAATTGCTGGTGGCGGTTCCCGCCATCAAGGTCAGACGCGTATATTGGTCGACGAACGTCGAGGCGTAAGCGAAGCCTTTTTCCTGCGACGAGAAATCGTGGATGGCATTGAGCGTCGGCAGCGGATTCTCGATGCCCTCGGTGGTCTGCAGGTAGCTGCCGGTGACGAAATATTGCAGGCCGCCGAAACAGACCGCCGATGACGGCTTCTCCGTCCCGAGCGCTGCGGCCGCTGTCGACGGGCAGTTGGCGCCGACCGTGCCGCCATATTCAAAACTCGGCTCGATGGTGCCGCGGCTGCCGCCGTAATAACTGATGCTGCCCGAATTATTGAAAATGTCCGTGCGGGTGGTGATGTCGAGCAGGCCCGTCGTACGCAGCCCGTATTCGGCCGGCAGCGCGCCGGTGATGAGCGAGATGCTGCCGATCAGATCGGTGTCGAGAACGCTGCCGAAGCCGGTAACGCCGTCAGGCAGCATCACCCCGTCGATGCGGAATTGGGCGTTGGCGTGATCGTTGCGGACGTGGAACAGGCCGCTGGCGGCGGAATCCTGCGATACGCCCGGCGCCTGCAAGATAACGCGCTCGACCGTCGCGTTGGTGCCTTGCGGCAGCGCCTGGATGGTGTCGTCGGTGATGGTGTCGGAGGTGGTGCCGATGGCGGTGTAGAGGTTGCTCCGCGCCGCATCGAAGCTGTTTTGCTTCGCGGTGAGCTGTTCGGCGGGCGTCACTGGCGGTACCGTCGGCGGTGGCGGTGCCGGCGGCGCGCGTCTGACAACCTGACGCGGCGCCCGCCTTACTGGCGGAGCCGTCACAGTGATCTGCGGCAGCCAGCCTGCACGACCGCCGACACGCGTCGGTGCTCCTGGCGCCGCCGTTGCCAGCGGTGGCGGTGAAGGCGCCGACGGCTGCGCGGGTTGAGACTGAACGGGTTGATCTTGCGCGGGCTGATTTTGAGCAGGCTGTTCTTGCGCGCTCGCCATCGAGCCAAGAGCAAGCAGCGCCACGAGCGCCGAACTGCCAAGCAAACTTAACCGACGAACGCGATAAGCATGAATTGACATGATACTCCGCCAAGCAATGGTGTGTGGAAACGACCCGGCTTAGTGGCGATCGTGCAGTCGCGGCACGCTACGAAGTATCGCAACGAGAATGAAATGCCGCGCTCGATCCTGCAGCCATTGCCGGCGCGGAAAACGCGCATCAATGCTGAATTTCGGCATCGACCGCTGAGTTACGCGACCGGTGGCGCGCGTGAGCGGAAAGCGAGCCGGAGCGGGGTGAAGACCCCTTGCGCGACGCTGACGGAATGTCTGACCCGTTGGAAACCGTCCGGCATCGGCAGTTGCGGCGGCTCGGACACGAACGAAGTCGACACCATGAAGATCGAGGCGCAGATCGGGCAGTAGCCGTCGTCGTCGCCGGGTGTCTGCGTGGGCCCTTGTTTCGACGACTTGGCGAATACCGTCTTGTGCAGCCTGGTCAGCGTGAGATGGTCGGAACCGACGATGCCGTCGAGGTCGACATGGCCGAACGAGATGGCGATCTGCAGCAACAGCGCCGCAAGCGCGAGACACGCGCCACGCCGTTTATGGTCGTGAACCCACCCCATGGCGGGATGCTAATGTTATATTGTTACATTTGGCAAGAGGAATTGCGTGTGCAGCGCAGGCGCACTGCGGATTGCGAATTTCCCCCAGCGCGACCAGCGGAAATCACGGCGGCGCTCGATGTGCGATCTCAAACCGGCGCGGCGTCGATCAGCACGAAGGCAATCACGGCCGGCGCCGCGGTACGGTTGCTCCAGGCATGATTGGTGCCGCGCTGCACGAGGACGTCGCCGGCTTTGAGCAAGACTTCGCCTTCGTCCATCATCGCGTAGATCTCGCCCGACAGTACGATGGCGTAATCGACGGTCGCCGTCTTGTGAAAGCCGGGATGGCGCGGATTGTTGCGGTCGGTTGCTTCCGCGCGTCCGGAATCGTCCGGCAGCGCGTGCTCGCGCGCGATCGCGGCGAGGCGTTCGGAATCCGGCGGGTATTCGATGACGCGAAACACCGAACCGTTCGGCGGCGGCGGCAGACGATGGCTGCGCGCGATGGCGTCGGCATTGCCGCGATTGTCGGCGGGCGTGCGCGCCGTCTCCCAAAGCTCATGCACGACAGCGCTACCCTTGGTGCGGCTGAACACGTGCGGGGTGGGGCCGTCGCTGACGAAGATCGATTTTCCGGCCGCATTGTGGCCGGTGACAACACGGCGAATTTGTCCGGGCATTTTCTGTCCTGCAGATTTGTCGACGCGCGAGGCTGCGCATCAAAGGTCACGATCCAGGTGGACCGTCAGGCATTCGCACCATGGATGGCGTCAATGACGGCCTTCGTCACGTCGGCAGTCTTGGCTTTGCCGCCGAGATCGGGAGTATGAAAACGAGTGTCGGCGGTGACGCGCTCGATCGCCTTCATCAGCCGGTCGCCCGCGGCCTGCTCACCCAAATGCTCAACCATCATCACCGCCGACCAGAACGTACCGATCGGATTGGCAATGCCCTTGCCCATGATATCGAAAGCCGAGCCGTGGATCGGCTCGAACATCGAGGGAAAGGTGCGTTCGGGATTGAGATTGGCTGTCGGCGCGATGCCGAGCGAGCCGGCCAATGCGGCAGCGAGGTCGGATAGAATATCGGCATGCAGGTTCGTCGCCACCACGGTGTCGATGGTTTGCGGCCTTATCACCATGCGCATCGTCATGGCGTCGACCAGCATCTTATCCCAGGTCACGTCCTTGAACTCGGAAGCAATCTCGACCGCGATCTCGTCCCACATGACCATGGCGTGACGTTGCGCGTTCGACTTGGTCACGACGGTGAGAAGTTTTCGCGGACGCGACTGGGCCAGCCTGAAAGCAAAGCGCATGATACGCTCGACGCCGGCGCGGGTGAACATCGCGACGTCGGTGGCCGCTTCCAAAGCCGAGCCCTGGTGGACACGGCCGCCGACGCCGGCGTACTCGCCCTCCGAATTCTCCCGCACGATCACCCAATCCAGTTCTTTTTGCTTCACGTTGCGCAAGGGGCTCGTGATGCCGGGAAGGATTCGCGTCGGGCGGACGTTGGCGTACTGGTCGAAAGGCTGGCAAATCGCAAGCCGAAGGCCCCACAGGGTAATGTGATCGGGAATGTCGGGGTGGCCCGCCGATCCAAACAGAATCGCATCGTGGTGCCGGATCAGAGCGCGGCCATTTTCCGGCATCATACGGCCGTGCTTCTTATAGTAATCGCCGCCCCAGTCGAAGACGTCGACTTTGAATTGAAAGCGGCCTTCGCGCTTGGCCAGCGCGTGGAGCACTTCGACGCCGGCGGCCACGACTTCTGTACCAATCCCATCGCCGGGGATGGCGGCGATCTTATACGTCTTCATCCGTCGTCTCCGCGATGCAGTGGCCCTCTAACGTCCGGCCCGCATGCGCGCGAGCAATTCGGCCGTCGGATAGGAATCCGCCGGCAGGCCATATTTCTGCTGCATCGCTTTGACCGCCTGGCGCGTTTTCAACCCGAGGAAACCATCGATCGCGCCGACGTCGTAACCGGCGCGCGCCAGCATCGTTTGCAGCGCCTTGATGTCGGCAAAAAGTAATGCCGGCGGCGGATTGCCGCGATGAAGCGGCGGCGCGCCGGCGATGCGGGTGGCGAGATACGCAGCCGTGGTCGAGTAGACCAGCGAATTGTTCCACTGCAGATAGACCTGGAAATTCGTATAGACGAGAAATGCCGGCCCGAGCCGTCCCATCGGCAAGAGGAGCGAAGCCGACAGAGTGTCCGCGGGCAGCGGCCGGCCGTCGGCGAGCGTCACGCCATAGGCTGCCCACTTGGCGCGCGGCAACTGGATATCGAGATCGGCCTGCTGCCACGGCAAGTTTGCCGGTACGCGCACTTCGGTGAGCCACGGCTCGCCGCGTTTCCAGCCGAGCCCGACCAGATAATTCGCGGTGGAGGCGAGCACGTCGGGCACGCTGCGTAAAAGATTGCGCTTGCCGTCGCCGTCATAGTCGACGCCGTACTTGTAATATTCCGACGGCATCATTTGGGTCTGGCCGAGCTCGCCGGCCCAGGAGCCAATCATTTCGTCGGGGGTAAGATCGCGGCGCTGAATGAGGCGGAGCGCGTCGAGCAGTTGCGCACGGAAACGATCGGCGCGCCGGCAGTCGTAAGCCAGCGAAACCAGCGACGGCAGCGAACGGTAGTTGCCCATGTTCGCGCCGAAATCGCTTTCCAGGCCCCAGAACGACACGATGACCGGGGCCGGTACGCCATATTGCTGCTCGATACGGGCAAAGGTGGGCTGGTATTCCTTGATCAGCGCCTGGCCGCGCTGGATACGGTAAGCGGCGGCCATGCGATCGGAGAATTCGAGAAAGGTCTGAGTGAAGACGCGTTGGCCATGGTCGATATTGACGATGCGCTGGTCGTAAGTGAGATACGGTGCCGCCTCGGCGATAGTCTGCTGCGAGATGCCTTGCGCCACGGCCTCGCGTTCCAGATCGGCGAGCCATTGGTTGAAAGGCCCGTTGGTGCGGCACGGTGCGGCGGCATTCGCGGCTCCGGCGGTAAGGAGCGCGGCGAGAAAAACGGCGGCGCGAATCATTTTGCGACTGCGCTTTTGAGATACCAGTCCAAGATTTGGTCGCCGGTCCAATGCACGACGCCGTCGAAGCGGCTTACATAGTCATAGATCGCTTCGAGGTATTTGATACGGTGCGGTTGGCCGCTGAGATAGGGATGAATGGCGAGCGCCAGGATTTTTGCGCGCTTTTCGCCTTCGGCGTAAAGCCTGTCGAACTGATCGACCGTGCGCTTGAACAAGTAATCCGCCTCGTGGTGCTGCACCGTCATCATGGGAATGTCATTGAGCTCCATCGTATAAGGCAGCGTCACCAGGGGACCGTTCGCCGTCCGGATCGTTGTCGGTTCGTCGTCATAGACCCAATCGCCGATATATTTGATGCCGGCGGCAGCGAGGATATCGGGGGTTTCCAGTGTTTCGGTGAGGCCCGGTCCAAGCCAGCCGACCGGCCGCTTGCCAGTGAAGCGCTCGATGATATCGAGCGCGCGCGCGATCATCGCCTTCTGGTTCGGCTCCTTGTGGATTGGACCTTGCTCGTAGGAATGGCCCATGAACTCCCAGCGCTCGTTTCTCGCCTCCTGCGCGACACGCGCGTAATCCTCGCACACCCGTGCGTTGATCGCGAGCGTCGGCCGGATATTGAGGCGCTTGTAGAGATCGAAGAAGCGCCACACGCCGACCCGCATGCCGTATTCGTGCCAGCTCCAATTCGGCACGTCGGGTAACTGCGTCACGCCGGTCGGCGGCGCCAACACCTGGCGCGCCATGGGCTTGCCGATGTCCCAGACTTCGAGATTGACGATGGTCCAGAACACGACGCGCGCGCCGTTCGGCAGCTTCAGCGGCGGCCGATCGACGATCGCGGAAAAATCGGCGCGCTCGCGCGGCAACATCGGCTTACCGCGCGGCTTATTCTTGGTGCGTTTCGCCATCCCCGTTTCCTCATCCCTTGACTCGACATTTTGCGGACGCGATGCCGCACGATGTCAAGCGCATAGCCGCAATAACGGCAAACATACGTCGGCATATGGACTGGCGACAACTTTGCTGCGACAGTCGCGACGGTTCGCTTGTGCAATCACAACCGCGTTAGGAGGGCTCGATGGCCATTGCACTCTGCGGCGGATCGATCATCTATGGAACCAACCTTCCGAGCACGGATTATCTTCCCAGCCGCTGAATTTCTCCATTTAATCCCGCCTTTTGCGGACATTGACCAATGCCAGGTTCCGCTCTGTCCAAGCGCGTTCGACTCGCCGATCCGGCCTATCGAGGTGCAGTAAGCGGCGCTACGGCGCCGTTGTCGGCCGAACCGCGGCAGCAGTGGCTCGAAGCGTTTCGCGAGGTTCGCACCGAGACAGAACGCCGCGCCAGCTTTCTCTCGCCCGAAGATCAAGTCATCCAGTCGATGCCCGACGCGAGCCCCACCAAATGGCATCGCGCCCATGTCACCTGGTTTTTCGAGCAGTTTCTGCTCAAGCCTTATGTCAAAAATTACGCTCCATTCGATGAGCGCTTCGGCTATTTGTACAATTCCTATTACGTTTCCGCCGGACCGCGCGCGGCACGGCCGCAACGCGGCCTGGTGACGCGGCCAAGCGCAGCCGAGATCACGGGTTATCGCGCGCATGTCGACGCCGCAGTGGCGACCCTGATCGAGACTGCGGACGATTTCGCTCAAATCATCCCGGTCATCGAAATCGGACTGAATCATGAGCAGCAGCACCAGGAATTGTTGCTGACCGATATTTTGCACGCTTTCTCGCTCAACGAGACGAACCCGGCTTACGATCCGGACTGGCAATGGCCGCGGACGGAGGACCGCGCCGCGGCGGCGACGCTCGCGGGTCTCGACACGATTGGCCATGACGGTGACGGCTTTTGTTTCGACAACGAGGAGCCGGCGCATCAGATCGTGCTGCGCCCGGTGCGGCTTTCGCCGCGCCTTGTTACCAACGGCGAGTGGCTCGATTTCATGGCCGACGGCGGCTACGCGGCGCCGACATTGTGGTTGTCGGACGGTTGGTCAAGCGCTGAGGCGCAAGGCTGGAACGCGCCGGGCTATTGGCGGAAGATCGACGGCGCCTGGTTCTCGTTGACGCTTGGCGGCTTGCGGCCGGTCGATCCGGAGCAGGCGGTCTGTCACGTCAGCTATTACGAAGCCGACGCCTTCGCGCGCTGGTCGGGCAAGCACCTGCCGACCGAACAGGAGTGGGAAGTGGCGGCGGCCAAACGCGGCGCCATCGCCGACGCTTTCGGCACGGTCTGGCAATGGACGCGTAGCGCCTATTCGCCCTATCCCGGCTACCAAGCGGCGCCCGGCGCGCTCGGCGAATACAACGGCAAGTTCATGGTCAATCAGATGGTCTTACGCGGCTCGTCGCTGGCGACGCCGGCCGGCCATTCGCGCGTGACTTATCGCAACTTTTTTTACCCGCCGGCCCGCTGGCAATTTTCCGGTCTGCGGCTCGCCGAATACGAGCACTGAGCAAATTCCATGGCAAGCGCCCGACAAACCGCGCTCCGCGCGGCGCCACCCATCGAGACGGCGGACCCCTTTGCCGCCGACGTTGTCACCGGGCTCTCGGCGAAGCCGAAGCAGCTGCCACCGAAATATTTTTACGATGCGGCCGGCTCCGCCTTGTTCGAGCGCATCACGCAGCTCCCGGAATATTATCCGACGCGCTGCGAGCTTGAGCTGTTGCGCGACAATGCGCCGGCGATCGCATCGTTGTTTCCGCCGAACTGCGCCTTGATCGAATTCGGCGCCGGCTCGAGCCGGAAAGCACGCATCCTGCTCGGCGCTGCCGCGACCGTGGAGGCTTACGTCCCGGTCGATATTTCCGGGGATTTTCTGCAGCAGGATGCGGCGCAGTTGCGCCGCGATTTCCTGCATCTTGCGGTTTATCCGGTGGTCGGCGATTTTACGCAAAGCTTCGCCATACCGGAGCCGATCGGGATGCTGCCGCGGGTGGGATTTTTCCCCGGCTCTACCATCGGCAATTTCGAGCCGCATGAGGCGGCGCAGTTTTTGCGCCATGCTGGCACGATCCTCGGCCACCGCGCGGTGCTGGTGATCGGCGTGGATCTGGTCAAGGATACCAAAATCCTGTGTCCGGCCTATAACGACGCCGAGGGCGTGACCGCCAAATTCAATCTCAATCTGTTGGCGCGCATAAACCGCGAGCTCGGCGCCAATTTCGATCTGTCTACCTTCGAGCATCACGCGTGCTACAATCGCGAGCACAACAGGATCGAAATGCATCTCGCCAGCACCAGGCGGCAGAAGGTGAAGGTCAACGACAGGGCGATCAGTTTCCGTGCCGGCGAGACCATCCATACCGAGAACAGCTACAAATATACCATCGAGTCATTTCAGGCGTTGGCGAGTGGCAGTGGCTGGGAGTCGTTTGAGGTCTGGAGCGACGGATTTTTCAGCGTGCACGCTCTGCGGAAGACAGAGGACAGATGACAGGCGACAGATTATGCTTTCCTGTCCTGCTTCATCCGTCGTACGTTGTCTGAGCTATGCCTGTCTGTGAAGTTGACCCGTGGCGCCTGCAATATTTCGTCCATGTCGACACCGCCGCCAATATCCCGACTGAGGATGGCGATGCCTGGCAGTGGTATCCGGCGCATCGCTTCGTTTACGACAAGCTAAAGCTGGCGCTCGGCCAAAATCTCGTGGCAGCGCCGCACGGCGTGCCGCCGCCGCACTACCCGGTGTTTTCCAAGCCAATCGTCAACCTCAAGGGCATGGGCGTCGGCAGCCGCGTGCTTAATTCGGAAGCCGATTATCTCGAGCACTACACGCCCGGCCATTTCTGGATGACGCTGCTCGACGGCCGGCACGTCTCATCCGATATTGTCGTGGTCGATGGTGAGCCGTGCTGGTGGCGCCACGCCACCGGCAAGCCGGCGGGCGAGGGCACCTTCGATTACTGGACCGTGCATGCCGAACCGGATCAGCGTATCGAAGCGTGCTGTGGCGAATGGGTGCGAAAAAATCTCGCCGGCTATAGCGGCATGCTCAATCTCGAGACCATCGGTGCGACGATTATCGAGGCGCATTTGCGCTTTTCCGACCAGTGGCCCGATCTTTATGGTCCGGGCTGGGTCGACGCGGTGGTCGGGCTCTACGAGCGCCACGAATGGGATTTTATCGATGACGACCGCAGCGAGGGCTACAGCGTCGTGTTGTTCGGGCCTAACGGGCGACGCTACCGGCATCCGCCGCCGGCACTGGTCAGCGACGTCAAAGCGATACCGGGCGTCACCAGCGTGCAAATCACGTTTCACGAAGACCGCGCGCCGGAGCAGCACGCCATGCCGCCGGGCGGCTTTCGCCTCGCCATCGTCAACGGCTTCGATTTGCGCGCCGCCGTGGCGGGACGCGAGCGGCTGTGCGAATATTTTCTGCCAGTCTCCCCCGGCAGGGAAGCATGAACTATAGTCCATGGTCGGGCGATTAGACTTCGTGCAAAACAGGCGATGGGTATGGTGCTGCGTAGCCTTATTGCCGCTTTGACGCTCGTTGCGACGATCGCGCCGGCCGTCGCCCAGCAACAGGTCAAGATCGGCATCGGCTATGGGTTGGCGTTTCTGCCGCTCTACATTTGCGAAGATTTGAAGCTGGTCGAGAAATACGCCAAGGCGGTGCAGATCGACGTCAAGGTAAGCTTTCCGCGGCTCGACGGCGCCGCGCAGGTGCGCTCCGCGCTTGCGTCCGGCGCCATCGATATGGGGCCGTTTGGCGCGGCGCCGCTGTTGGCGGCCTGGGACAAAGCCAAGGACACCCCGCAGCAGATCTTCGCTGTTTCCGGCATCACCTCGCTGCCGCTCACGCTGTTGAGCAATCAGGCGGATGAGCACTCTATCGCCGACCTCAAGCCGAGCGACCGCATCGCGGTGCCGACGCTGACCTCGCCGCAAATGCAGCTCTTGGATATGCAATCGGAGAAAATTTTCGGCCATTACGACCGCCTGCATGGCCAGGTGGTGGTGCTGCCGCATGCCGAGGCCGTCGATGCGCTGGGTGAGGGCGCGAGCAAAGAGAAGCCCGTGACGGCTTATTTTGCCTCGCCGCCTTACACCGAAATCGCGCTGCGTAACGCTAACGTCCATCCGATCCTGACGGCGTCGGATGTGATCGGCGATAAATTCTCCTTCCTCATCCTTGGCGCGACCAAGGCCGCGATCGAATCGCGGCCGCGACTGCCGGAGGCGATCGACAAAGCGATGGACGAAGCCGCGCGTATCATCCATGAGGACCCGCGTCGCGCGGCGCAAATCTATCTGACGCACGAGCCGTCCGGGACGCTCAACGCCGCGGCGATGGCCGGTGTGATCGGCGATATCAAGGACGAGTTCGGCAGTACCGTTTACGGCATACAGGCGATGGCGGATTTCATGATGCGGCGTGGCAACCTGAAGACACCGCCGCACAGTTGGAAGGACGTCGTTGCGCCTGCGCTACTCAATTCACCGAGCACCTAAGAGGTCGATTATGGCCAACGTCATCAGTATTTGCGGCAGCCTGCGCAAGGCGTCCTACAACGCCGCCTTGGCGCGGACGCTGCCGTCGCTGGCTCCGGCGGGTATGATCATCACGCCGGCGCCGCCGTGGGAAAAGTTTCCAATCTACAATGCCGATAATCAGAACAGCGGCGGCTTTCCCGCCGACGTCATTGCCTGGGCCGACGCTATCCGCTCAGCCGACGCCGTGATCATCGTGTCGCCGGAATATAATTGGAGCATTCCGGGCGGGCTTAAGAACGCCATCGATTGGGTGTCGCGGCTGAAAGATATACCGCTCACCGGCAAACCTGTCGCGTTGCAATCCTGCTCGGGCGGCCTGCTTGGCGGCTCGCGCATGCAATATCATCTGCGCATGGCGCTCACCACGCTCGATGCGATATTATTCGGCAAGCCGGAAGTCTTCGTCAATTTCTCGGCGAAAAAGTTCGACGAGAAAACGCTGGCGCTGACCGATCAGCCGACTATCGACATGGTCAAGCAGCAGCTCGCCGCTTTCGTCAAATTCATCGAGCGGTTCGGCGGCAAAAATTGAACAAAACTACCAATAATGGAGAGGGGACTATGGCGCGACTGAGCGGCCTGGTGGCGATTCTGACCGGCGGGGCCAAGGGCATCGGCCGGCATTATGCGGGAGCGCTCGCCGCGCAAGGCGCGCGGCTGGTGATCGCCGATGTCGCCGACGGCAAGGTCGTTGCCGAGGAGCTGGCGCGCACGCACGGCGCCAATTCAGTCGAAAGCGCCGTCACCGACGTCAGCGACGAGACCGCGGTCAAGGCGCTTGTCGCCAAGACCATTGACCGCTTCGGCAAGATCGACATTCTGGTCAACAACGCCGCCTTGTTCGCGCCGCTTAAGGAGCAGAAAATCACTGAGATCGACGTCGCGCTGTGGGATCGCGTTATGGCGATCAATATCCGCGGCGTGTTTCTGATGACCAAGCACGTCGCTCCGCACATGATCGCGCAGAAATACGGAAAAATTATCAATATCAGCTCGGGCACTGTTGCCCGCGGCATCCCGCATTTTGCGCATTACGTGACCTCGAAGGGCGCGGTAACGGCGTTTACGCGGGCGACTTCGCGCGAGCTCGGCGAGCATAATATCTGCGTCAACAATCTGGCGCCGGGCTTTACGCTCTCCGACACCGTGATCGAGGAAAATCCCGGCCATCTGGAGCATTCGCGCGCACCGTCGATTGCGCGACGCGCGCTCAAGCGCGACGAATATCCGCAAGACCTTCTCGGCGCGCTGGTGTTTCTGGCGTCAGCCGACAGCGATTTTATCACCGGCCAGACCATCGCGGTCGACGGCGGCGCCACCAATAACTAGGACGCCCTATCAGTCTGCCGGCAACCTATCGATCAGCGCCTGCGCGGCTTTCACGGCGGCGCGAAAACCGGCTTGTTGCGGCGCCTTCGCGGCGAAGCATTTGAGGAATTCCGCGTCGGATTGTGCGCTCAAGGCGTCGGCTTGGTCTTGGGCCGTGGGGCCGTTCGAATTGGCGGCCTCAGCCGCTTTCCTGGTGAGGTCGTTGCGGACGGTTTCGCAGGGCGCAATTGGTCCGATTGCTTTGAACTCTTTGGTATTGGCGACGAACACGCGGCCGTCTCGCGATAGTGCGACAAACACCTCATCGGCTTTTGCCGGAAGAGCGTCTTGGGTGCGGGCCGCGAGCATGGCGTAGGCGAAGGCCGTTCCCAGCGGGGCGGTGATGGCAATGGTGGCATAGTGCATGATGGCTGCATCCGTGAGCACGGCCTGGGTGTAGAAATCTTGGTCCTTGACTGCGGCGCTAGGATCTTGGGGAAGCTTGTTGTCCGCCCAGTTCTTGTGTTCTTGCAGCCAGTGCCGGAATAAGCCGTCGGTCGTCACGATGACGCGGGTCTTGGCGTCGATGCCGCCATAAACCATGCCGTCGAGCAGGCCAAAATCCTCATCACCGTCGCTCAGCGTATCGAGATTGATCGCTCCTCTGCCGTCGAGACCCTTGACCGTCACCGGGCCAACGATGACGCGCATCAGTTGCTCGAGGCTGGCCCGCTCCTGATTGTCCAGCGCAATGACCTTATTATCGTCGCCGCTGGTCGAATTTTTCGGCTCCGCATCAGTCGCGGCCTTGATTTTGGCGATCGCCGCATCGCGCGAAGCAATATAGGCGTCCTCCGCCGGTGTTGCCGCAGCCGGTGTCAGCAAGAAGCCCGCCACCATCAAAACGGCGGCCATGGATGGGACGCGGATCGTAATTCGCATATCGCTTGGTCGCTGGCGCCGCGCCAGGCGTTCACGGTAAGCCGAAGAGGTCCGCCAGCTACTCGGCGGCAACCGCGCCGTGCTTGGCACCCAAATGGTCGCGCAGCAGGACGCCGAGGCCGTTTAACGGCTCGCTGCCGATTATTTTCAGCGCGTGCCACAGGCTGACTTGGTTCGTCGTCAGCACCGGCTTACCGAGATCGCGCTCCAGCCAGTCGATGATGGCAAACGTGCTCCAGTTGCCGCAGGCCAGCATCACCGCGTCGGCGTCCGGTCTATCGATGCGGCGTCCGACGTCATAGGCGGTCTGCGGGTCGAGCAGGCCGATGTCCAGATTACGGACGAGGCCGAGCGCCTCCTGCGCCACGACGCTAAAGCCATTCGCTTCGATGAACGCCGCCGTCGTCCGGTTGATGGCGTCACTCCAGGGCGCGCCGAGCACGATGGTTTTGGAGGACAGCACGCGCAAGGCTTCGAGCAGGGCGGTGGAGGCGGTCGTCGCTGGCTTGCCGCTTGCCGCTTCGATGCGCGCGACCAGCTCCCGATCGTAGCCGATGCCATTGCGCGACGACGGCGCGGTCGCGGCAAGGAAAATGACGTCGACATCGACGTCGGCCAGTTTCCGGCTCTCGGTCTCGATCTCCTCGACGATGCGCAGCGTGGAATTCGCCTCGACCTGGGTCAGCCACATGCGCGCGATGTGCAGCGTAATATGCTTGGGCAACACGCCCCAAAAGTCCGGTTCCTGGACCGAGTTCGAGGACGGCAGGAGTACACCGATGCGCCGAAAGTCGGCTCTGCGCGCCAATGGGACCTCCCTCGAACCGATTGATCGTTGACGCAAGCCTATGCCGTTACCGGAGCGGGTCAATGTCCGCATCCCGCAGCTTCGGCGTCGGCTGCCCTGCATGGCAGCCCCGCCATTCGCTCGTTTGATCGCTATTTCCGCCGCCGGGTGCTTTGACTATATTCCGGCAAAGCATTTCGCTTGCAAGATTCCCTGGAGGACGCCATGGCGGTCGCCGCCGCGCAGAAAACGAGCAATCCCAGCCCAAAACACAATATTGAGGCGATGCGGGAAGCCTTCTACGCGCGGATCGGCCAGAAGGACATGGCGCCGCTGTGGAAGGTGATGAAGGCGGTCGTCACCAAGGAGCCGGTGACGCGCTGCGAGCCGCATGTCTGGCATTTCGATGACGTCAAATCGCTGGTCATGGAGTCCGGCGCCCTGATCACCGCCGAGGAGGCGGAGCGCCGGGTGCTGATCCTGGAAAATCCGGCGTTGCACGGGGAATCCAAGGTCACGAATTCGCTGTTCGCCGGCGTGCAGATGATCATGCCGGGCGAAGTTGCGCCGGCGCACCGTCACGTTTCCTCGGCCATCCGTTTCGTGCTCGACGGCGAGGGTGCCTACACCGCGGTCGAGGGCGAGAAGGCTTTCATGTCGCCCGGCGATTTCGTCATCACGGCGAATTGGGCGCCGCACGATCACGGCAATCCGTCGAACAAGCCGATGCTGTGGCTCGACGTGCTCGATTTCCCCGTGGTCAATTTTTACGAAACTTCGTTCGCCGAGCATTCCGACGACCCGACGCAGGCGACCACGCGCGCCGACGGCGATTCGTTGTCCTTCTACGGCTCGGGCGTGCTTCCTGACGGCATGGCTCCGACGAACCGTACGCCGGTAATCAATTACACTTATGCGCGCACGCGCCCGATCGTTGAGCGCATGATGAAGGCTGGCGACATCGACAAGCGCCACGGCGCGCGGGTGCGTTACGCCAATCCGGCGACCGGCGGTCCGGTGTTGCCGACCATGGGCGCCTGGCTCGCCATGCTGCCTGAGGGATTTAACGGCGAACCGTACCGCGCCACCGACGGTACTATTTTTGTTTGCGCCGAAGGTAAGGGCACGACTACGGTCGACGGCAAGGTTTTGGAGTGGGGCCCGCAGGATGTGTTCGTGGTGCCGTCGTGGAAGCGCTACGCGCATCATGCGGAAAAAGAGTCGGTGCTGTTCTCGATCTCCGACCGCCCGGCGCAGGAAGCGCTCGGCATCTGGCGCGAGGGGAAGTAGGTCTCCCTAAACTGGTCTAACGCATCTTCAGGATGATGACCTGATCGCTGGTTGGGTCGGTCGACTTGCGCAGTTTGGCGACGTCGGCTGGTGTGACCGCCGGCGCCTGATTGCCCCAGCCGTTGCGGATGAAGGTGACAACGTCGGCAATTTGCTGGTCGGAAAGCTGCTGCCGGAATTGCGGCATGCGGTAGGAGTCGGGCGTTCCTTTCACGACCAGAGGATTCGAGCCGTTGAGCACCAGGTTGATGAGCGATGACGGATCGTTGTCGAGCACGATGGGATTGCCGGCCAAGGCCGGAATGTAGGGGCTGAAGCCCTTGGCATCGTAGCCGTGACAGGCCCAGCAAACGCCGGTGAAGACCGCCGCGCCGGCCTGCGTCGCATGGCCGCTGCGCAGCGCCGTGGTTGTCGCGTCGTCATAGGCAACAGCCGGCTGCGTGGACGTCGGCGGCAGCGATTTCAGATAGACCGCGATGGCGTTCAGATCGCTGTCCGACATGTACGGCGTTGAATTGTTGACGACGTCGACCATGGAGCCGAACGCCGTTTCGCCCTTGTTGTGGCCGGCTTTAAGAAAATCGACGAGGTCGTCCTTCGACCAGCCACCGAGGCCGGTCCGCAAGTCGCCGCGCAGGTCCGGCGCGTACCAGGCGTCCAACTCCGCTCCCGACAGATAGTCGGAACTGGCGTCGTCGAGCGCCTTTTCCTGCCAAGCGAGGCCGCGCGGGGTGTGGCAGGCGCCGCAGTGACCGAGGCCCTGCACCAGATAAGCGCCGCGGTTCCAGTCGGCGTTGTGATCGCTTTTGGTCACGTAGCTGCCGCTCTTGGTGAACAGGACGCTCCAGATTGCCAACGGCCAACGCATGCGGAGATACGAGGGGATCTCATCGGGCTTGTTCGCCTGATGGACCGCCGGCACGTCCTTCATGAAGAAGCTGTAGAGCGCCGCCACATCGGCGTCGGTGAGCTTGGCGTAGGACGGATAGGGCATCGCCGGATAAAGCCGGTGGCCATCCTTGGCGATGCCTTGGCGCAGTGCGCGATCGAAATCCTCAAGGCTGTAGCCGCCGATGCCGGTCTCTGGGTCCGGCGTGATGTTGGTCGAATAAATGGCGCCGAGCGGCGAGCCCATTTTCAGGCCACCGGCGAATGCCTTGGCGCCCGGAGCCGAATGACAGGACACGCAATCGCCGGCGCGCGCCAGATATTCACCCTGATTTGTAGGAGGGCTGGTGTTCTCGTCCGCCTGCGATGTCCCGGCTGCGAACAACAACAGCAGTCCGCAGAAGACGCCCCTCGAAATTATCCTCACGACTCTGGCTCCTGCAGGCTTCGCCCCTGTTACTTTCTTGTGATTTGGCAGGAGGCGGCTATCGAGCCGCTCTCGCGCCTGTTGTCGAATGCGCCGGCTACGCCGACCCACGCAGATCGTGATCGCTGATCGGCAGCGAGCGAATGCGCTTGCCGGTGGCGGCGAAGATTGCATTCGCCACGGCAGCGCTGATTGGTCCGGTAGCCACCTCGGCGATGCCGCCCCACACCTTGCCGCCGCTCGGCGTGAGATGAACGTCGATCTTTGGCGCCTCCGCCAAGCGCACCATGCGATAGGTGTCGAAGTTGCCTTGCACCGCGGCGCCGTCCTTGATCGTGATCTTGCCATAGAGCGCCGCGCTCAAGCCGAAGATCACCGAGCCCTCCGCCTGCTCGGCGATGGTCAGCGGATTGACCATGTAGCGCGGGTCGAGTGCGACGGTGACGCGGTCGACCTTCACCTCGCCACTTGGCTTGATGGTAACCTCGGCTACCTGCGCACACAGGCTATCGTCATCCTCGCAGATGGCGATGCCCCGGCCGCTGCCGGCTGGGAGCGGCTTGCCCCAATCGCCCTTCTCGGCAGCGGTATCCAGCACCTTCAGCCAGTCCGGCTTTCCTGCAAGCAACTTGCGCCGCACCTGGTAGGGGTCGAGGTGGCTCGCCGCCGCAATCTCATCGAGGAAGCTTTCGATGGCGAAGACGTGCTGGTTCACCCCGGGCGCACGCCAGAACCACACTGGCAGATGCGTGTTCCTGATTATCGCTTCGATGCGCGTGTTGGGCACGTCATAGCCGTTATTGGTCAAGCCATTGACGGCCTGCGGTTCGACTTTATTGGCCGGAAACTGCCTGCCGACCGAAGCAAGGATCGACGAAGTGACGACGCGCATCGACCACGCGGTCGGCATTCCGTCGCCTCCCGCGGCGGCCTTGAAGGCGACGACCGCGTGCGGACGGAACTTGTCCTGGCGGGTATCCTCCTCGCGCGTCCAGACAAGCTTGACCGGGCGCTTGACGATCTTGGCAATGGCGATGGCTTGTTTGATTTCGTCGTTGGCGTCGCGGCGGCCGAAGCCGCCGCCGACGAAGCCATTGTGGACGTAGACCTGCTCCGGCTTCAGGCCCGACGCCTTGGCGGCCGCTTCGAGCGCCTCATCCGCCGCTTGCGTTCCGACCCAGACATCGAGCCGGTCGGGTTGCAAATTTACCGTCGCATTCATTGGCTCCATCGGCGAATGCGAAAGATAAGGCGTCTCGTAGATGGCCTCGAAGGTCTTTGCCGTGCCCGACATGGCCGTATCGACATTGCCGTCATTGCGCGCGGTCAGCATGGGCTGTGACAGCGCAGTGCGGTACTCCTTCGAAAGCCGCTCGCTGTCGACCTTGCCGGCTTCGCCAACATCCCATTCGGGCTGCAGCCGGGACAGCGCCCGCTTCGCACGCCAGAAGGTATCGGTCGCGACCACAGCCACCGCGTTTTCAAGTTTGACCACCTGGACGATGCCCGGCGCGCCTGAAAGCACCGAGTTGTCAACGCTCCTGAGCTTGCCGCCCGGAACGGGGCAAGCCGTGATGGCGGCAAACACCATGCCCGGAACCTGCGCATCGATGCCGAACTTCGCCGAGCCATCGGTCTTATGAACAACGTCGACGCGCGGCATCGGCCGGGGGATAAAGGTGAACTGAGCGGGTGTCTTGATCGCGGGTTCTTTGTCCAGGGTCACCTTCGCCGCGTCGGCAGCGAGCTCGCCGTAGCGCAATGTGCGGCCCGAAGGCTGATGCGTGACGATGCTCGCCGTAGCTTTGCATTCCGAGGCCGGGACGTTCCAGCGCGCCGCGGCGGCGGCGATCAGACGCTCGCGCGCGCTGGCCCCGACCTGCTGCACCAGCTTCTGCGAGCCGCGCACCGTGCGGCTGCCGGCTGAGACCATCGGACCATAAACCTTGTTCTCACGGAGGTTACGGTTGGCCGAAGCATATTCGATCCGCACCTTCGACCAGTCGCACTGCAGTTCTTCAGTGATCATCATCGGCAGCGCGGTCATGCTGCCTTGGCCCATTTCCGAGCGCTGATAGCGAATCAAAATGGAGTCGTCCGGATCGATGGCGATCCAGGCGTCGATTTCATTCGCCGCATAGGCGTTGTCATCGTTCCAGGGCTGCGCCGTCACTGTCGCAGCGCGGGCGCGACCCGGCGCAGCGCCGATCCCGATCATGAAGCCGCCGGCGGCGGTGGCGGCGGTGAGGATGAAGTGACGGCGGCTCAGCGTTGAAGCGACGCGGCTTCCATGCATCGCGGCCTCCCTCAAGCTTTCATCGCGTCGGCGGCGCGATGAATGGCGCGGCGCAGACGCTCATAAGTGCCACAGCGGCAAATATTGGTGATATTGGTGTCGATATCGGCATCGGTCGGACTGGGAAACTCTTTCAGGAACGCGACCGTGGCCATGATCTGCCCGGATTGGCAGTAGCCGCATTGCGGAACGTCTTCCGCAATCCAGGCGCGCTGCACCGCATGGCCATTGTCCGGTGAGAGGCCTTCGATTGTAGTGATCTTGGCGCCATTGAGAGCGCCGATCGGCACCGAGCAGGCGCGCATCGGCTTGCCGTCGATATGCACCGTACAGGCGCCGCATTGCGCGATACCGCAGCCGAATTTCGTGCCGGTCAGGCCGACCACATCGCGCAACATCCAAAGCAGCGGGGTATCGGGCTCGATATCGATTTGCTGGGGAATTCCGTTCACTTCGATCTTGATCACCATAGCTCTCCTCAGAGTGGGTGATGCATCAGAAACGCAATTACGTTGCGTCTAGACAGCAAACTAGCAAGGCTTTGGACGTGGTACCAGGGCACCGCGGAACTAACGGCATCACAAGCTAGCGAGATTAACGCATAACCGTGATGTTCAAGCGGGGTTCCGGAGCGGGATAGTAACGGAGCGACTGGTGCAGAAAAGGCTCGACACTTGGCGCGAAGTAGGTGGCGCACGCAAAACCTGCCTGCTTCAATGCGGCGATAGGGCGTTCCAAAGCCTATAAGAGCATTTCCGGTATGCTAAAGTCACGCCGGTGACTGGATTCTCCCTGGCTCGGGTCATATGCGACGGCGGAAATTCATAGCGCTTCTCGGCAGTGCGGCATTGGCTTGTCCGGTCACCGCTGCGGCGCAGCAAGCCGCCAAGCCGACGATCGGATTTTTGCACGGCAGTTCCGCGGAGGGACAAACCTTTGTCCTTCCGGCGTTCAAGCGCGGATTGAACGACGCCGGCTATGTCGAAGGGCAGAATTTACAGGTCGAATATCGCTGGGCGAATGGGCAATATGATCGATTGCCATCGCTGGCGGCCGAGCTTGTTGCGCAACGGGTCGCTGCGATCTTGGCAATAACACCCGTCGCTGCACTGGCCGCGAAGCAGGCTACGAAGTCGATCCCCATCGTCTTTGTGCTCGGCAGCGATCCCGTGCGCGACGGATTGGTCGAAAGCCTGAATTGGCCGGAAGGTAACGTCACAGGTACGACGTTCTTTTCCAATCTCCTCATTCAAAAGCGACTGCAGCTATTGCACGAACTCGTTCCCGACGCCCGTCTGATTGCTTTGCTCCTAAATCCGAAGAATGCGGACGCCGAGCTTGAGAAAGATGAGACAGAGACGGCGGCACGGGCGCTGGGGCTGCAACTTGTTTTGGTAGACGCGGTGACCGAAGGTGATATCGACCGAGCCTTTGCCGATATTGGTCGGCAGCACGCCGCAGCCGTTATTGTGAGCGGTGATGTGCTCTTCAACACCCAGCGTGCGAAGATCGCAGATCTGGCGGCCCGAGCCGGGCTTGCCACCTCGTTTGCCAATCGCGCACAGGCCGCGGCCGGTGGGCTGATGAGCTACGGCGCCAATATCGCCGAGGCGGTGCGTCAGGGAGGCGAGTATGTCGGCCGCATCCTGAAGGGCGCGAAACCAAGCGATCTCCCCGTTCAAGAGCCAACCAAGTTTGAATTCGTCATCAATATGAAGACGGCGAGGATGCTGGGTTTGAATGTTCCAAGCTCCATGCAATTGCTCGCCACCGAAGTGATCGAATAGCTCACAGTGCCGCCTATTGGCGACCGGCAGAGGCGAACGGGCCCCCGCAGGCCGCCGCCCTACAAAAATCCGGCCTAAAATCGCTGCCGGTACTGCGCCGGCGTCGTGCCGATCTGCCGCCCGAAGGCCCGGCGCAGCCGCTCCTCCTGGCCGAAGCCGCACAATGCCGCAATGCGTTTGATCGGCAGATCGCTTTCTTCGAGGCTACGGCGGACCGCCTCGACGCGGATCTTTTCGACCATGCGCGCAGGGGTGAGGCCCATCCGCGCGGCATAAATTCGCGCGAATGTCCGCGGACTCATGCCGGCGTGCTCGGCCAGCCGTTCGACGCGCAGATCGCCCGAAACATTCTCGGCGATCCAATTATGCAGCGGCGCAAAGTGATTGGGCGCGTTGCCGCCGGCGGCAGCGGCTTGCGCCTCAAGCGGCGCACTGAATTGCGACTGCCCGCCGGGGCGATTGAGAAAAACGACGAGATGCCGCGCCACCGCCATCGCGGCCTTGCGGCCGAGGTCCTCTTGCACCAAAGCCAGGCAGAGATCGATGCCGGCGGTGATGCCGGCCGACGTCCAAATCCGACCGTCGCGAACATAGATCGGATCGGGATCGACCTGGATGTTGGGGTACTGCTGCTGCAGCCGGTCGCAGAATTGCCAATGCGTGGTGGCGCGCCGGCCGGCGAGTACGCCTGCTTCCGCGAGCAGGAAGGCACCGGTGCAGACCGACGCGATGCGGCGAGCTGACGCCGCCTGACGGCGAACCCATTCGACGGTGGCAGTTTCTTTCGCCGCGTTCTGGACACCTCCGCCGCCCGGTATGATCAGCGTGTCGATACGCGCTTTGCCGAGCGCCCGCGCCAGCGGCCGGGTGATCAGCGGCAGTCCCGACGTGGTCGTGACCTGACCGCCGCGACGCGACACCACAACGATGCGGTAGGGGATGGCGCCCATCTCTTTGGCGATTTCGTTGGCGCTGGCGAAAGTCTGGACCGGCCCGGCAACATCGAGGAGTTGCGCGCCTTCAAAGGCCAATAGCGCCACCAGGCGGGGAGGCTGCACGGTCGCGGACTTGGTCTTCCCGGTCGTTTTGCGCATGGATTGCCTCGCAGCATTTGGCAGAAAATAACAGGTATAATGACATTGCTGCCACAGCCCGCCGGCGGTGACAATGCGCTTCTTCGCGGGAGACTTATTTCGCCATGCCGATGCCCAGCCGGGATGTCGTCATATTGTCGGCCGGGCAGGCCCTGACCAGCACCGTGGTCTCGCTGTTGACCTCGGTCTCCAGTCTGTCGGGCGCTTATCTCGCGCCGGCGCCGTCGCTTGCCACCGTACCGGTAACGGCAACCGTCCTCGGCACGCTCGTGATGATCTATCCGGCGTCGACGCTGATGGGCCGGCTCGGCCGCCGCGGTGGCTTCATGTTCAAGGCCGGCGTCGGCGTGATCGGCGGCGCGGTTTGCGCCGTGGCTTTGCTGATCGCGAGTTTCGCGCTGCTGATCGCCGGAGCATTCCTCCTCGGGATATTCAGCGCATTCGGTCAGTACTATCGCTTCGCCGCCATCGATGCGGCAACGCGGGACCCGCAAGCGCGCACCACTGCGGTCGCGGTCGTGACCGGTGGCGGCGTGATCGGCGGCATCGCCGGGCCGTTTCTCGGCGGCCATTTCGCCAACCTGGTCGCCGCAGCCCCCTATGTCAGCGCTTTCGTCGTTCTGAGCGGTGTTTGCCTCTGCTTGGCGGCATCGCAACTCCTGCTCTCAGCCGATCTGGGCCGCGACGCGCCTGGCAAGGACGCCGCTCCGCCGGCGCCCGCGTTTTCGTTCAATGTCGGTTTCGCCAAGGCGAGCGCCATTTGCGCCATCGGCTTCGCGGTCATGACGCTGACCATGAATGCCGCGCCGTTGTCGCTGCAGATGTGCGGCTATTCATTGGCGGTGTCGTCGACCGTGCTGCAGGTTCATTTTGCCTTGATGTATCTGCCGTCCTTTTTCAATCCGGCGCTGGTGGCGCTCGTCGGATTGCGCGGACTGGTCGCGCTCGGCGTTATCGCCAGCGGCGTCGGTTGCGTGCTGACGCTGCTGCCGGACCAGACGCTGTTGGTCTACATGCTTGAGCTTGGGCTCTCGGGCATCGGCTGGAATTTCCTGTTTAATGGCGGCACGCTGATGCTCGCCGATACCTATCCGGCATCCGGCAAAACCAGGGCGCAAGGATTGAACTCGCTACTGGTCTACAGCGCCAATCTCGCTGCGTCGCTTTCGGCCGGTGCGCTGATGGCGTCTTATGGATGGCAAGCAGTCAATCTCGTCTGCCTGCCGCTGTTGATCGGCGCTGTTATCGCGGCGTGGCCGCGCGGCGACACGGCGTTACGCGACAACCAGGCCGCCAATCCGGCCGCAGATACGCGCGGTGCCTGAGGAGGATCCGATGCTTGAGTTGCGCCCAAGTTGCGAATGCTGCGACAAGGATTTGCCGCCGGCTGCCACCGATGCGATGATTTGCACGTTCGAGTGTACGTTTTGTCGCGATTGCGTCGACACCAGGCTCAAGGGCGTCTGCTCAAACTGCGGCGGCAATTTTTCGCCGCGCCCGATCAGGCCCGCGGTAGAACTCATCCGCAATCCACCCACCACGCAGCGTACATTCAACCCGGCTGGTTGCGGCGGTGCGCCGAGCGCGTGACTGTGGGTGATTTCGCCGGATGTCAGGCGTCGAGATCGTCCATCAAGCGTCCGAGATGTTGCGGCCGCGCCGGATCGTCGCCGAGCTTGTCCTTGAGGCGCTTCAGGCAGCCCCACAGCACCGCCTGATTGCTGTTGACCACGGGCTTGCCGAGCGCCTTTTCGATCGCCGCGACTGCTTCGATCTGGGTCGTGTTGGTGCAGCTGAGGAAAATCCCATCTGCCTCCGGCGTATCGTTCTCCTGTGCGAGCTCCAGCCAGCGTTGCGGCGTCACCCTCTCGAAATCGCCCGGCGTCTTACATTTGAGCGCAACGTCTTTGACGACGGTGAAGCCTGCCGCGGCGAGATAGGCGATGATGCTGTCGTTCGACATGTAAGGGCTGAGCACGACAAGTTTTTTGAGCCCGAGCGCGCGGAGCGCGTCTTTGACCAGGCTCGACGTGGAGAGCGCCTCGATGCCGGTGGTACGCCGGATGAGATCGATGATGCGCGCCTCGCCGTCGGCGCCTTCCTTCATTGAGGTGTGGGTGCAGTGAAAGACGATGAGGTCGGGTCCGGCGTCGGCCAGCGTGCCGGCGGCATGCGCGATCTCGTCAGTGAGCTCGGCGACGGTTCGGTTCGGCTGGCCGGCGACGCGGCCGCGCGCGACCAATATGCCGAGGCCGTCGGGCGCATAATGGTTGAACTGCGGCTCGGTCATGCGATTGACCGACGGAATGATCAGGCCGATGCGCGCGCGGGGCTCCGGCAGTTCGGCGACCAGACGATCCTTCTCGGTGACGGCGTCCATCTCATCCTCCACGCGGCTTTGCCATTATATCCTAGCAACGCGAATTGATAACCGCGATGCCTCGCCACGATCCCTTGCCACGATCCCTTGCCACGATCCCTTACTACGCTCTCTTGCACGTCGGTTCCGGCGATGTAAGATAATACCGGGCGTCGGATTGGGGGATACCATGCGTTTGATGTCATTCGTGAAGATCGCGATGCTGGCAGGCGCGGTGGCGCTGCCGTCGATAGCCTCGGCCAAGGCGATGAAGGCGCCGCCCGGCTCCTGCGCCGTCGACAAGAAGCACGTCGTTGCCGCCAATACGGTGTGCTCGTACAACTGCAATCCGCAGACCCAGTGGTGCAGCCAGCAACTCTGCGTGAACGGCACGCTCACGCCGATGCTGCCTTGCTATACGGGCTTCTGCACGCCCAAGTGCGGCGGCTGACCGGCTTCTCGTCGTCCTGAAATAGTTGCGGTCGGCTCCCGTGGGAGCAGGCCTTGCCGTGACTTGCGGAAGCGGGTAACCGGATTGGCAACGAGAGCGCAAACGGCGCATTGGCGCGATGGACGTACCGGCCAAGAAATCGAAGCTGATCAAAGGTATAACCGGCGACTGGGAAGTCGTCATCGGCATGGAAGTCCATGCCCAGGTCACCTCGCAGGCGAAATTGTTCTCGGGCGCCTCGACCGAATTTGGCGGTGAGGCCAATTCCCACGTCTCGCTGGTCGACGCCGCCATGCCGGGCATGCTGCCGGTGATCAATGCCGAATGCGTGCGGCAAGCGGTGCGCACCGGGCTCGGGCTCAAGGCCAAGATCAATCTGAAATCGGTGTTCGACCGGAAGAACTATTTTTATCCGGACCTGCCGCAGGGCTATCAGATCAGCCAATACAAGCAGCCGATCGTCGGCGAGGGCGAGGTTACCGTCGACATGTCGGATGGTGAGCCGGTGCGCGTCGGCATCGAGCGGTTGCATCTCGAGCAGGACGCCGGCAAATTGCTGCACGAGCAGCATCCCGATATGTCGCTGGTCGATCTCAACCGGTCCGGCGTGGCGCTGATGGAGATCGTGAGCAAGCCCGACCTGCGCTCGGCCGATGAGGCCAAAGCCTTTCTTGCCAAGCTGCGCAGCGTGCTGCGCTATCTGGGCACCTGCGACGGCGACATGGAGAAGGGCAGTCTGCGCGCCGACGTCAATGTCTCGGTGCGCAAGCCCGGCGCGCCGCTCGGCACCCGCTGCGAGATCAAGAACGTCAATTCGATCCGCTTCGTCGGCCAGGCCATCGAGCACGAAGCGCGCCGGCAGATCGACATCGTCGAGGACGGCGGCAAGATCGAGCAGGAAACGCGGCTGTTCGACCCGGACAAGGGCGAAACGCGGTCGATGCGCAGCAAGGAGGAAGCGCACGACTACCGCTATTTTCCCGACCCGGATCTGCTGCCGCTGGAGCTGGCGCCTTCGCTGATTGCCGATCTGCAGAAGAGCCTGCCTGAGCTGCCGGACGAGAAAAAAGTGCGCTTCACGCGCGACTATGCACTGTCGGCTTATGATGCCGACGTGCTCGTCGCCGAACGCGACATGGCGAACTATTTCGAGACCGTGGTCAATGGCGGCCATGTGGGATCGCGGCGCAATCCGAAACTCGCGGCCAATTGGGTGATCAACGAGCTCTTCGGCCGGCTCAACAAGGTCGGCATGGATGTCGCCGCGGTGCCGGTCTCGGCCGCGCAGCTGGGCGTTATTCTCGACCTCATCGGCGACGGCACGATCTCGGGCAAGATCGCCAAGGACGTGTTCGAGATCGTCTGGACCGAGGGCGGCGATCCACGGGCGATCGTCGAAGCGCGCGGCTTAAAGCAGGTCACCGACATCGGAGCTATCGAGAAGATCGTCGACGACATCGTCGGCAAGAACCCTGACAAGGTCGTCGACGCCAAATCGAACCCGAAGGCGATCGGCTGGTTCGTCGGCCAGGTGATGAAGGCGTCGGGCGGCAAAGCCAATCCGCAGGCCGTCAACGACCTCTTGCGCAACAAGCTCGGCCTCTGAGCGCGAAGCTTCCGCGTGGCGACGTTGCGTCGCCGAACGCGCATCGCGGCGCGTCGCAAAACTGCAAATCGAAATCGAAAATCTCGCGTGCGGACCTGCCGTGGAACGCCGAATGCGCACGCCGAAGACACCGTGCGCGCGAATCGGTTGGCACCGATTCGTGCGTTTTGCGCTCGGCGGGAGCCGCCAATGCACCCGTAAAGCGGTCCGGTGCATAATTTTTTTCACCGCGCGGCAGCGGGCTGCGCCGGCCGGCATCGCGACTGTAAAAACGCTTAGGTGAACGGCGTTCCGTCGCGCGGCCGCCGCTGAATCAAAATTAGTGACGTCGCAGAAACCCTTATTTCATGGGCATTTTCGTGCTGTTCCGGAAATTTTACGAAAAACCGCGCGACAAGAACTATTTGCTGCGCGATCGCGCCTTAGCTTGCACGAAGCATCGCGCGCGGGGCGCGGGGCGGCGGCGTTTACACACAAAATTAAGTGGAGTCACTGTTATTTTTTTTCCTGTGTAGTAATCGGGATGTAGTGCGGATCGATTCGCGACTGCACTGACCGATATCGCCATCCACTCAAGCTAGGAGGGCAGCAATGGCGAAGAAGAGAAAAGCGAAAGCTAAGGCGAAGAAACCGGCAAAGCGTCGGAAGAAGAAGTAACTGACGCTGCAATCGGTCTTCGACCTCACTTGGTTGGAGATCGCGTCACACGGGCCGGCCGACGTCGAGGATGGATCGACGATCCAATCCGAGGCGGGCCGGTTCCGGTGGACGGCAGGGGGCGTCGGCGGGACGGAGGTGCAGGCTTCGCGATCGCGTTTGATTGATGCGGCGCGAAGAAGAGAGACGGGAAACTGAATCTCATTCTGACAAGAACAGTCAGCGTACTTGCCCTTCAGCCATCTCGCCGACGCCCTCGGTTTTTTGGCAGTATTTTCTCGAACCTTTCACCGGCGTTGTGGACCATATCCGCGGCGCCGTTTTTCTTTGTGCCGACATGAAGCGCGCGCGCGAAACTGCGAAGACGAAGACTGCGAAGGAGACGCCGACCGCGGCAACAAGGCGCGCGACGTCGGCACGGCACGGCCGGCGCGGCGAAAAGCCAATCGAGCTTTATTACTGGCCGACGCCGAACGGCTGGAAAATATCGATCATGCTCGAAGAATGCGGTCTGCCCTATGTCGTACGGCCAGTCGACATTTCGAAGGGCGAGCAATTTACCGCGGGATTTTTGGCGATCGCGCCGAACAACCGCATGCCGGCGATCGTCGATCCTGCGGGCCCGGGCGGGCAACCGATCTCAGTGTTCGAATCCGGCGCCATCCTGCAATATCTCGGCCGCAAAGCCGGAAAGTTTTACCCACGCGAAGAGCGCGCCCGCGTCGCCGTCGAGGAATGGCTGTACTGGCAGGTCGGCGGGCTTGGCCCGATGGCCGGGCAGGCCGTACATTTCCGCCGTTACGCGCCGCAGGAGATCTTTTACGCGATCGCGCGTTACACTGATGAGGTCAACCGTCTTTACGGCGTCATGAACACTCGGCTCGCACAGCACGAATTTCTCGCCGGGCGCTATTCAATCGCCGACATGGCGGCCGTCGGCTGGGTGCGGCTTGCCGAGCGGCAAGGCCAGAACCTCGACGACTTCCCGCATCTCAAGCGCTGGTTCGAAACCATCCGCGCGCGGCCCGCGGTCAAGCGCGCCTTTGCCATCCGCGTCGAGGCGGCATCCGCGGTCGATATGCGCGACGCGAAAGTGCGCGCCGTGCTGTTCGGCCAGCGCGCGCGGTGAGGGCGGCTACTTCACCCGCGTCCAGGTCTGCGATTTGCAAAGGAAACCCATGACGCAGCCTTTGAGGTCGGCGGTATTGTCGCCGCTCATGGTGAACGAGCCGCTATAGGTTTTGCCGTCGGAGGCGTTGTAGACATTGCCGCTCCAGACGTTGGGGCCGCTTGGCTTCATGCCAAGCACGATCGCGGCGCCGAGCAGCGGCTGGCTCTGCTTCGAGGCGTCGGCATTGTGCTTGTCGAGTTTGGGCTTGCCGGTCGCCGGGTCGTTCGGTTCCTTAAGCCATACCAGCGTACCGCAGATCGCGCCGCCACAATTGACGATGCGTACTTGGCTGTCCTTGTCCGCCGTATACCAGGTGCCGAGCGGGCTGGCGGCGGAGGCCGGCGCAATCAGGCCTGCAAGACCGAAAAGCACAGTGATCACGAGCCAAAACGCGGCGGCCGCCCTGCGGTAGGTTCTCATTGCAACCTCGATCTTCGTTGTCGGGAAGGTGGGGAATCATAGTCAACGGCGCCGAGATTGCCTAGCCCGCTCTTGCCCAACCGGCGGGTGGCTCGTTTCGTGAGACCGTGAACAAGTACATGTTCCAAAACGTATTAGGATTGCCAGTCTCGAATTCGTGCCAGTATTCGAGGTTGGCGAGCGCCCCGGCGCCGGGATATCGCTGCTGGAATTGCTCGACGATGGCGGGATCCAGTTCGAAGCCGTGGAAGTATAATTCGTGCTGGTGCAGGAATGCCGCTATCTCGGGGAGGGTGAACCTGTGTTCCATGACGTTGAACAACAGATCGCGGCAGCCGCTCATTGTGTAGAAGTCGGCAATTTTGAACAGGATGTTCGAACTCTGGCTGCGAATAATGGTTTGGCGCAGCGCCCGAATATCTTCGGCCGTGGCGCGATAGCCGCGCTCTGCGATTAAAGCGCGCGCCTCAACGACTGCGCGCCGCGCGGTTGCACTGTAAAGGCCGATGCGCATGGTGCCGTGCGGCGCCAACAATGAGAGCAGGACGCGCCATCCGGCTTTCGGATCGGCCAAGTGATGCAGTACGCCGACGGCCTCGATGCGGTCGAAGGTGCGGCCGATGGATCCGAGTTTCAGAATGTCGGCCTGGGCATAGTCGATGTTGCACAAACCCTCCTCGCGCGTCTTGCGGCGCGCATAGGCAAGCGCCGTCCGGCTGACGTCGACGGCGAGAATGCGGGATTTCGGCGCGTATTGCGCGTTGGAAAACGGATGCTGTCCGGTGCCGCAGCCGGCGATAAGAACGTCTTCACTGACCGCGGCGTCGTCTCCGACCGTACGCAGCTGCCGCTTGCGATCGGCGGCGCGCACGATGAATGGATTGACGGTCCAGCGCGGATAGGGATTTTCGTCATACTGCCGCATGACGGCCGTCGATACGTCGTCATCGATCGCGGTAAGCGCCGGGATGGCCGCGCGGTCTGCCGCTTCCGCCAAAGGCTCGTCCACTTGCATCCGCAGCAAATCGCCGGTGCATTCCGGCCAAGGCAAGGTCAAAAGGTATTTTGCCGACGGCAGAGAATGGAGCGGAAAATAGGCTGCGACCGCGGCGATGAGCAGCGGCGAAACGACGTCTCCATGCGACAGTTTCTTCTTCAGCAGGTCGCGGAGCCGATTGGCCTGTTCGGTTTCCGCGCCGGTCTGCGCGAAAACGTACTCATTGATGAAGCATTGCTGCGCCAGCGCGCTCAGTAAATCGATCACGCCGTCGTCGACTTGAGCCGCGTCAGGGCCATTCGCTCCTGCCAGCCGAAGCAAGGCGGCGCGCAGCCTGGTCAGGAACAGTTCAAGCATGACGCCGTGCAAGGCCGTTCCTTGCAGCGCGCAGCGCAAAAAGATGTCGCTTGCGATCGCCGCAATATCGCCGGCACCGAAGGCCATGGCGTTGCCGACAGCGGGATCCTGATCGGCGATCCGCGCAATGCATTGTCGGACCACCACGTTTTCCATGACAAATTCTTCGATATGCCTCTTGTCACCCATGCCGAGCATGATGGCGTTCTGGAAATGCACGGCGGCGGGAGTGCGTTCGCCCAGAGCCTGATGCGAGCATGCGACGTTGTAGTGGAAGCCGGCATCGAGATCGTCTACGGCGATGGCCTTTTCGAACAGCTTGATCGCCGGCCGGTGTCGCCCCGATGCCTGATAAACGACTCCGAGAAGATTGAGGCCCGTCGCGTGCGTGGGAGACTGCGCCAAGATTTGCTTGCAGATGATCTCGGCCTGCGCCAGCCGACGCGCACGATAAGCTTCGTTGGCTTGTGCCATCAACCCGGCAATGTCGGCTGGCTCGGAGCTCTTCGCGGCCTTGGCGCGCGCGGCGGCGGCTCGGCGCTCACTTCGGTTCATAACGGTTCACGATCGGTGAATTCGCGACAAGCTTTATGCTATGTCAACGCTTCGGGCGCCCACAACATTTTTCGCTGCGACCGCTGGCAAATCCTTGGCATTGGCTGTCCTTTTATCGTCATTCGCCGTATTTTCCGGGTGGGTCACACGGTTCTCGGCGGGGTTTCGAGATAGGCGTGAATTGCGAGGGAATATTTCAGACTCTGTTCATCGCATTGCTTAAACCACTGTTCAAATTTTCTGAGGATTATCGCGTATCGGTTGGGGCAAAGAACCGCGACAGCGGACAGAGCAGACGTTAGGGACAGGGGAGTTTTCCATGGCGCGTTACGAAATTCTTGACAGCAATGCAGCGCCGCTCGGCGAAGGGCCGGCGGCGGGCGACATGCTGTTCGAACTCGGGATGATGTATTCGGTCGGCCGCGATGCGCCGGTCGATCTCGTCGCCGCGCACAAATGGTTCAATCTTGCGGCGATGAAGGGCAACTGCGAGGCGGCTCGGCTGCGGCGCGAAGTCGCCAATCAGATGTCCGATGTCGAGATCGCGGCCGCCCAGCGCGCGGCCCGCGCTTGGCTGCGCGGCAACGAGCCGGCGATGGCGCCGGCACTCGCCGCCTGAGCCGGCCCGAGCCCTGCGTTCACGGCGACGGAACGGTTGCCTCATTCGCGGGCGATGGCGGCTTGCGCACCCAGAATTGATACATCGCCGCGAACAAGCCGGGCATCTCGGTTTCGAGCGTGTGCCAGCACTCGAGATCGAGCAGCGCGGCGCGCTCCCGAAAACGCCCGGCGAATGTGCGCAACTGCGAAGGTACCGGAATAAACCCGGAAAATTCCACGTTGTTCGCCGCGATGAAAGATTTGATCTGCGGCAACGTGATGCGATGTTCCTGAACGTGGAACAACAGATCGCGACATTCGGCGATCGTAAAAAAATCCTCCCACTCCGTCACCGATTTCAACAGCGTGTCCTTGGCGGCCATGATATCTGCCCGGCAGCGGCGGATGCCGTCCGGGTCCGGCCTGTAGCCGCGCTCGGCGATCAGCGCGCGGGCCGCGACGACGTTCTGGCGCGCCGCTTCGCTATAAAGCCCGACTTGCATGACACCGCCAGGCCGTAGCAGCGACAGCAAAATTCTCCAGCCGGACCAAGGATCGGCGAGGTGGTGCAAGACGCCGGACACGTCGATGAAATCGAATTGCCGCCCGAGCGAGCCCAGCATCATGATGTCGGCCTGCGCGAACTCGATGTTGGCGGCGTTAAAATTCTCCGCCATGCGCTTGGCGTAGCTCAAACTGGCGAGGCTGAGATCGATCGCCAGGATGCGCGCGTCGTGCATCTGCCGCGCAAACTCGATGGTCGACAGCCCGGTGCCGCAACCGGCGACCAGAACATCGGGAACTTGTTCGGGCGGCGTGTTTTTGAAGATCGTGGGCTGTACTGGAGGGCCGGCCTTGATCCAGCGCGGGTAGGGATTCTCCTCGTATTGCTCGCGCACCGCTTGCGATATCTCGCCTTCGATCGTCGTCAAAGCGGGAATCGTCGCGGCGATCTGGCGCTCGCGCATCGGCTCCTTGATTTGTTGCACGAGCAAGTCGTTCACATAATTTGGCCACGACCGTTCCAGCAGCGCCTCCGCGCTCGCCGTCGTGTGCAGCGGAAAATAGGCGCCGACGGTAATCGGCCACAGCGGCGGCACCGGCTCGCCGGTCTTGAGCGCCTGCGCCAGTTTCGATTGCAGCTTGCGCGCGCGTTCCGCTTCGGCATGCGGCAGGGCGTAGACGTATTCGTTGATGAAACACTGCCGCGCCACGGCGGCGAAGAACTTCAGGCCGTTTGCGTCGCCGGCTTGGTCGTCGCCGCCTTCGGCGGCGGTCAGCATGGCGTGACGAATATTGGTCAACAGGACTTCGAGGTCGATATCGGCGAGGGGGTCGCATTGCAGCAGGCAGGCGAGCAATTCGTCGGCCTGCAGGGCCGCTAGTCCCGAAGCGCCGAAAAGCGGCGCGCCGGGAAGGAGCGTCGGCCACGCCGCCGCGGCCCGCGCCATGCACTCGGTGACGATCGGGTTGAGCTTGACGAGACTGATGCAGACCTTGTCGAGTTCGCGCGGGCGCGCCCAGCCCTCCGACAGCGCGCGCAACACCAGCCTGCGCAGCCGCTCGTTCGGCGCAGTGAATCGCACCAATTTGACGCACTGCGCGAACAGCGTCCTGGCCCCGGGCGTATCCTTGAGTTCAAGGCCGCGGGCGATGGCGTGAACCGCCACGTCGAGCTTGCCTACCGTCAGGCAAGCCGCGCTAAGGCCTTCATAGCCGGCGGTAACATCGGGCCGCAGCGCGATCGTCGCTTCGAAAGGCGCGATCGCTTCGGCGGCGTTGCCCTGCGCCATCAGCGCGGCGCCGAGCCGATGTTGGGCTTCGGCATGATTGGGCTCAAGCGCCAAGGCCTGCCGATAGGCAGCGACCGCGGCGTCCCATCGGCCTTGCTCGGCGAGCACATTGGCGAGGTTGATGCGCGCCGCCGCGGAGGCGGGGTTGAGCGCGCTCGCGCGCTCGTAGCAGGCGGCGGCATCGGCCAGTCGGCCCTGCTCGCGGCGCACATTGCCAAGATTGAGATGGGCCATCGCATGGTCGGGTCGCAGTTCGACGGTGCGCTCTAGGTGCGCGGCCACCGCATCCATACGATTGAGCGCGCGCCAGCCCAGCGCGATGTTATAGTGATAATCGCCGACACCATCGTTGAGCGTGATGGCTTTGCCGATGAGTTCCACGCCGGACGCGGCATCGCCGCGCTGCAAGGCAAGCAGACCGAGATTGTGCAGGCTGTCGGCGTGATCGGGATAGAGCGAGAGGACGTAACGGTAACGGCGCTCGGCCTCGGCCAGCGCGCCGGCCTGATGCTGCGCCACGGCCGCGGCGAACAGGCTAACCGGCGTTCCGCCGGCGACCGATGGGCGCGCCGCTGCGCCAAATGGGCCGGGACCTCGCCGTTCTTTGCAACTCATGACACCGTCGATCGCTCAAGAGAACCTGGTCAACCCGTCACGACATAGCAACGACGCCGAATGATAGCCATCATTGCCGGTGGACCGTAACACCAAGCCCGCTGGGGCTACTTAGGGGTGCATCAGAGCGAAGTTTGGCGGAGAGGAAGGGATTCGAACCCTTGATACGGCTTTAGACCGTATAACGGTTTAGCAAACCGCCGCCTTCAGCCACTCGGCCACCTCTCCAAAGCGCAAAAGCCGCCATTTTGCGAGGCTTCATCGCTCTCGGCGCGCTCGTAACGCGCGCCGCTCGAATCAAACTACCACATAACCCCGACCCCGCGACAAGCGAGGCCCAGGTCGGTCTTTGCGGGGACGAATGCGCCATATTGTTGCGCCAGGCTCTGGATCAAGCACGCATCCATTAGGCTCCAAATTCGCATATAGTGCGGCGCGCGTTTTTCGCATGTCGGATGCCACCACGCTCGCGCCCGAGGACTTCGCCGCATGGATCAGGCCAAGCCAATGACACTGACGTTTCGCTGCCTGCCCGCGCTCAAGGCCGTTCTGCCGCCTCCGATCCCGGCGGTGCAGGGGCTTCCCGAATGGTTCAAATCCATGCCGGCGAAGGCCTTCGACCTGACCATGGGGAGCGAGACCGAAACGGTGAAGCGCTGTCCGCCTTTCATCGATGCCATGACCTACGGATTTCTTATTCCACTTGCGACCGATGTTGAAGTTCGCGACGGCGAATTCACCTGGGATTTCGCACCCGAAGGATTTTCCAGCGAGTTCTCGCATTCGCCCATCGCCTTTCACGACCCGAGCCAGATTGTGGGCGCGCCGTTTCTGGACGAAGACCGCTTCATCATCAAGTTCAACTGTTTCTGGAATATCGAGGCGCCGCCGGGCTACTCGCTGCTCTTTACCCATCCGGTCAACCGCGCCGACTTGCCGTTCACCACGCTCACCGGGTTGGTCGATAGCGACACATTTCATCACAGTCCCTTGAGCTTTCCCGCGCGCTGGCACGATGTGCAGTTCAATGGCGTGCTGCCGAAGGGCACTCCGGTGGCGCAGTGCCTGCCGGTGAAACGCGAAAGCTGGATCGGGCGTTTCGACGTGCTGTCTCCGGAGTCCGTCGACCGGATGATCGAGATCCGTACCGCCATCGCCCAGGAAACCGGAGTCTACCGGCGGCAATTCCGGGTGCCGAAACGCTAGGTTTTTAGGTTTTCGCTCCGCGCATAAATCGCGCCGCCGCGGTTGGTTTCAGCCACGCGCGACCGCGGCCGGACGCCGCAAGAGACGCCAGCGCCCGGCCATAGCGCTTTGGATCGCCGCGCGCGGCGGCGCGGAAACACTCGTCGCCGGCGTCGCGCTCGCCCAGCTGCAGCAGGCAATGGCCGAGCTGCAGCCAAACCGTGTCATCGTCGGGGCGGCTGCGAAGACAGCGGCGAAAGAAATCGGCCGCAGCGCCGCTTTCGCCGGAAGCGTAATGCGCCATCCCCATTCCTGACAGCGCGTCGGGAGAATTGGGTGAAATGGCAAGCGCCTGACCGAACGCGGCCTTCGCCTCCCCAAAGTTTCTCTGCTTCAGATAAACGCTGCCGAGAAGCGTCGACAATTCCGGCATCATCGGCGCGACTTTGACGCCGCCGCGCAGCACCTCAATTGCTTCGTCGCAGCGCTCCATTGCGAACAGCAAGTTGCCGAGCCCGTGAAAGGCCGGGGGATACGGCGGCCGCCGCTTGGCGGCGCGCTTGAGCCGCGACAGCGCATCGTCCCGCCGGCCGATCTGGCTCAGCGCCAATGCCAGCCTGGTTTCGATTTCCGGGTCGTGGCGGCCGCGTGCCGCGGCCTCGAGCGGCGCGACCGCGTCCTGCGCGCGGCCCCGCATCAACAAGGCAAAACCGAGAATGTGCAATGCGCCGGCGTTTCGAGGATCGCGTTTCAGAATCTCTTCGGAGATCCGTTGCGCTTCCTCCGGCTGCTTCGCGTTTAATGCAAACGCGGCCTGCCGCAAGGGCTCGCTTCGACCGCCGCCGCCAGTTATGTGCGGAAGTCCGGTTCTTGGATGCGGAGGTCCGGCCGCCATTCCTGCCCTCTGATTTGCCCGGCGCGCCGAAAGATTACCATAAGCCCCCGGCACAATGCAGTTTGGATGGTGTAAGCTGTGATGGAAAAGGCGGGTGCGCCGAAACCTCAAAGCTGACGATGAAACGATACTGGTTAGGCGCAGTTTTATTTCTCTTCGCTTCCGCGCAGCTTGCCTTCGCGCAATCGCATTCGGTCGAGCGCGCGATCAAGGCAATGCCAGGTCAGAACGTACGGGTCGGCGTCTACACCAGCATTCGGCCGGATTGCACATCGGGTCCGCTGCCGGCAATTCGGCTCACGCTTGCGCCGGCGCACGGCGCCGTCAGCGTCAAGCGCGCCATGCTCAAGGCGACCAATGTCAAACAATGCCTGGCAATCGACGTGCCGGCCTTCGTGGCTTTCTATCGCGCCGCGCAGGATTTCAGCGGCGCCGACCAATTCGAATTGGAAGTGACTTTCTCGGGCGGCCGCAAGGAAATCCAAAGCTTTCGCATGAGTGTCGCGGGCGCAAACGGCGGGCAGGGTATCTAGGCCACGGTCCAACTGAATCGCTCGTGGTCCAGAGCAACAAACCGAATTGCCGATTTGCGCAAACCAGCGCTCCAAAAATATTTAGAGCACGAGGCCGGAAGGTGGAAACCGGTTTTTGAAAAGATAGCGCTTCAATGAAATGGCTTGACCATGATCCGATTCAATTCGATCGGAGCATGGTCTGATTTGCGTCGATCGCCGGTGCCCTCTTCGGGGTGTTCTTGATACCGGCAGAACAATCGGGAAATGCCGATGAACCGTCGTGGCGGTGTGGGTCCGCATGTAGAATCAATGCCTTCGACATGGAACAAAGCAACTTATTCCGCTGCGACCTGTCGGCCACGGCTGCTTTCGTGTGATTTGGCATAGGTGGGTGACCGTATGAGACGGTGGCTCGATCGGATGCCGCCAATTCGGCATCCAAAGCCTCCCGCAATCCATTGAATTTATAGGAAAATATCAAAGTAGAGCCGGGGGGGTCAGTATGGGGCCCGCTTATCGCGACGCCAGCCGCTGCGTGTTTTTTGCGCAACACCTCGCCGAAATCGGTCAAACTGGCCTGTGACTAGGGCAGTTCTTCGTTGCGTGGTGGAACCCGTTGGTTAAGGTGTGCGTGCGACGGAGGGGGGAACCCCAAGTCGACTCGTCCGGTGTTTTCGGGAAAGTGGAAAGATCGGGCGGTTTTGGGGACTAAGGGGACCTTCTTGGGGTGCGTGTCACCCGGCGGAAAGAACCCTCCCACGGCAACAATTGGAGGTTCAAAATGAAGATGGTGAAAAGCCTCCTCCTCGGCTCCGCGGCCGGTCTGGTTGCGGTTACTGCGGGGCAGGCAGCTGATCTTCCCGTTAAGGCCAAGCCGGTCGAATACGTGAAGGTCTGCAGCCTCTACGGGGCAGGATTCTACTATATGCCGGGCACCGATATGTGCATCAAGATCGGTGGCTGGGTTCGTACTGAGATGGTCTATGGCCAAGTCAATGGCAGCATGACCTGGGGACCCTTCGCAGGCAACTCCAACAACCGTGGCAGCACCAGCGAAGTCTTCCGGGCTCGCGGCTATATCACGGCTGACGCCCGCGAGCAGACGGCTTACGGCACGGCGCGCGCTTACATCGACGCTGGTATCAACACCAACGACGCTGGTCTCCAGGTCGGTAACCTGGCGCTCAGCTCGAACCGCGCGTTCTTGCAATGGGCTGGCATCACTGCCGGTCTGACGCAATCGTTCTACGACTTCTATAGCGTCCCCGCCGCGAGCTTGCGTGGTGGCTATTATCCTGCGTCGGATACGGGTGATCCAGGCTGGCTGGTTGTCGGTTATACGGCACAGCTCGGCAACGGTCTGTCGGCGACTCTCTCTACCGAAGCGCGCCGCACGACCCAGCTCATCAACGAAGCTTCTGCCACTGTCGGTGGTGTAGCCAGTGTCCAGGCCGGCATTGCAGGTCTCGGCACGGTATCACCGGGCGGCTTCACCAGTGCGGTGGGAGGCGGCGGTTCCGAATTCCCGGGCAACGGTGCCTACGGCGGCATGCAAGCTGGTGACTTCGTCGGCAATATCCGCATCGACCAGACTTGGGGCAGCGCTCAGGTCATGGCCGCGGCGCATGAGCTTAATCCGACCTACTATTCGGGCAACTCAGCTGGCTCCGCGGACTCAACTCCCGGTGCCGGCCATCCGAGCGACCAATGGGGTTATGCCGTCGGCGCAGGCCTGCGGTTGAACTTCCCGATGATCGCTCAGGGCGATTACTTCCAGTCGCAGGTCAACTATACCCAAGGTGCGCTTCGTTATCTCTTCTTCACGCCCAATACGAACTGGGGCAAGGTTGAAGGGGCGAACCAGACCTTTGGCGTGTTGAGCGACTGCGTATACGGCGGACTTGGACAGGCCGGAGCCGCTCCGGCGACGCAGACGACAAACTGCCAGCTGACCACGGCCTGGGGCTTCAACGCCTCGTTCGAACACTACTGGACACCTGCGGTCCATGAATCGCTGTTCGGCGCCTACTACGCGGTGACCTACAACCAGGGTACCGGCAGCGCCAACGCGATGCTCTGTACCATGGAAGGCAATAGTACCGGTGGTGTTGGTTCGTTAGCAGTCGCTGGCGCTGGGTGTAATAACAACTGGTCGATGTACGCCATCGGTAGCCGGTTGCAGTGGGACGTCACCAAGTCGTTCTACCTCGGCATTGAAGGCATCTACGATCACATGGACAGCGCTTCGTTAAATTCGACGGGCGTCATCCCGGCGGGGTCTCCGCTGGCCTTCGGCTCGGCGACCACCATCGAGCCGCATGCCAATGTGTGGACGGTCAGCGTCCGTATGCACAAGGACTTCTTGCCCTGATCGTCTGATCTAGGCGTGAAATCGGAAATCCCCGGCGGTCCTCCGCCGGGGATTTTTCTTTGTGGCGAATAGCGCGTCCAGCGCGGAACAATTCAACCTGCGTTGCAGGGTCGGCTCGATATCGGTGCTACGTCACCAGGACGGCGGCCCTTTCACGTAATCGGCATCTCTGCCTCCACGTTCCGCTGCGGATGGTTTGGCATGACTGACGCAGGCGGCGATAAATTCGCTGATGCGGGAAATCAGATCCGGATTATCGAGTGAAGGCACGTGCCCCTGATCGGGAATTTCGATCGTCTCCATTTTGGGGTGCCGGGCCCGCATCGCGGTCACGGTGGCGGCAGAAAGGATGTCGGAGTTGGCGCCGCGGATGACCAGAATTGGAACGTGCGACAAGGCGTCGAATTCGTTCCACATCGACGGCAGCGGCCGCTCGATATCGAGGTCCGCAAGCGTTCGGGCCAACCGCACGTCGTAAGTCGGCACCAGCGTACCGTCATCCAGCTTCCAGGTACGCCGCGCCGCTGCGAGCCACTGCTCGGCATCGAGCTTTGGGAACTGGGCATCGAATAACCGGCGAAGGATTTCGGCGCCTTCATTGAAATTTCGCGGTTGCGGCAACTTGCCGATATAGCTCTTGATGCGAGCGAGGCCCTTTGGCTCGATAATCGGCCCGATATCGTGCAGCACGGCGCCGCCAATGGCGGTTGGGTGCGCAACGCCGAGCAACATGGTGAGAAGCCCGCCACGGGAGCTGCCGATGAATACGGCTTCGCCGATTTCGAGCGCGGTGAGCACCGTCACGACGTCGCCGAGCTCGACAGCCATATTGTAATTTTCCGGATTGCTGTCGTAGCCCGATTGGCCGCGGCCGCGCGAATCGATTGCAATCACCCGTCGCGGCGGGGGGCCATTTGCCAGCGCCGGCGCCAGCGCATCAAAGTCGGCGACAGTCCGCGCTAAGCCCGGCAGGCAGACGATCGGCATAGCAGGCGCGGTCCGCAGGCCGCATTCGCGTACATGCAGCCGCAGCCCATCTTGCGCCGTGACATACGCGCTCGCACCGGCAGATTTCGGGCCGCCACCTCTGCTTGTCACATCGGGATGAGGAGAAGTCACTCGGGCTCCACGGGTCTCGATCGTTGACCGTCAAAGGACTGGCCCTCTGTGTAGCGCAATCATTGTGTTGCGTCGAATTCATCGGTCTCAGGATATATAAGTGCAATCAGTAGCTTAGTAGGGACCACCGTTATTTTGCCGGTCCGGTTTGGGATTGGTTGCCTTGGCCGATAAAGCTGCGCAATTTACAGTTCATCGCAACAATTCGTGGCCGTCGAACAGAGACGGGCCGATCGCTGCCAATCTTGTTGTACGGTGAGGTGATCGTTGGCAACAAACGTGACAAACGATGACATATTTCAACGGGCGCTCGCGGCGCTTCAGGCCGGGAAGGCCAAAGAAGCAGAGAACCTGTTCAAAGCGACGCTGCGCAATCAGCCGAAGCACGTAGCGGCACTCAATCTGCTCGGCGTCGTGCTGACCAAGCTCGGCCGATTCGCCGAGGCGGAGAATCACTTGCGTAAGGCGCTGGACGAAAACGCAAACTCCGAAACCACGCTGTACAATTACGGCATTGTCCTCAAAGAATTGAATCGGCCCGACGAAGCGTTGCAGCGTTTCGGCGAAGCCTTGGTGATCAACGCGTCCGTTGCGGAAACGTGGAATAATCGGGGGACTGTCTTCAACGACTTGATGCGGTTTGACGAAGCGATCCAAGATTTCGGAAGAGCGATCCAGATCAACCCAAAATATGCAGAAGCCCACTGCAACAGAGGCCGGGCGCTGACGATGCTCAGGCGCTTCGAAGAGGCGTTGGCTGCCTATGATGGGGCTCTTGCGGTTAGATCGGATCTTGCCGAAGCATGGCTGGGCCGCGGTAATGTTTTCTACGAACTCGACCGCTATAATGAGGCGATTCTCGCTTATGAACGAGCGCTGGTCCTCAAGCCCGTGCTGAACGAGGCGTGGATTCGAGGCGGCGACGCGCTCTACGAATTGAAAAGGTTCGGTGAAGCGCTATCCGCTTTTGACAGAGCGCTGGTGCTGAAGCCCGAAGTTGCGGAATTATTCCTGCGGCGCGGCAATGCCCTATTTGCTCTCAATCGCTACGCTGACGCCTTGGTGGCCTACGACAAGGCGGTGGCGCTTGAGCCTGATCTTGCCGCAGTATGGCTCGGCCGCGGCAACGTCTTTGGTAAGCTTGTCCGCTACGATGCTGCGATCGCCGCTTATCACAAGGCATTGGCGCTTAACCCCAAGCTTGCCGGTGCCTGGCTCGGGCTTGGCAACGTGCTACGCGAGCTCAAGCGTTGTGACGACGCCTTTGCTGCGTATGACGAAGCACTGGCGCTGGAGCCCAAGTTGCCCGAAGCGTGGCTTGGCCGCGGCAATGTCCTCGGTGATATCAAGGACCGCGAAGCTGCACTCGGCGCTTATGACAAGGCGCTGGCGCTGAAGCCCGACCTTGCCGGGGCATGGCTCGCCCGTGGCAATATCAGTCTCAAGCTTATGAAATATGACGATGCTTCCGTCGCTTTGGACAAAGCGTTGGCGCTCGCGCCTGATTTCGCGGAGGCTTGGCTCGGTCGCGGCAATGTTGCATGCGCGCTCAAGCGTTACGACGCCGCGCTCGCCGCCTACGACAGGGCGCTTGCGCTCAAACCTGACCTTGCCGAAGTCTCGCTAAGTCGCGGTCGCGTCTTCACGGAGATATGGCATTATGACGAAGCCTTGGAAGCTTATGATCAAGCCCTCGCGCTAAAACCTGATCTTGCAGGCGCATGGGCCGGCCGCGGCGACATTCTTTTCGAATTCAAGCGACACAATGATACGTTCGCCGCTTATGATAGGGCGATGGAGTTGGAACCGGACTTGGAGTACGTGCGCGGTGCCCGCCTATTTGCCAAGCTGTTTGTGTGTGACTGGTCCGATCTTCAGGCTGAGACCGTGCGGCTCTTGTCAATGGTCAGAGAGCGGATGCCGGCGATCACGCCGTTCTCTTTGCTCGCTATAAGTTCATCGGTCGAGGATGAGCTGCAATGCGCCAGGGGGCAAGACCAGGATCAGCCAACGTTTCCGCCGCTTTGGCGCGGTGAAGTTTATACGCACGATCGCATTCGGGTCGCTTATCTGTCGGCCGACTTCCGTGAGCACCCGGTCGCTTATCTGATTGCCGGGTTGCTGGAGCAGCATGACCGATCCCGCTTCGAGATAACGGCGCTGTCGTTGGCGCCCGACCGGGCTTCGCCGATGCGCGGTCGGATCGAGGCCGCGGTCGAGCATTTCATCGACGTTCACCCGCAAAGCGATGACGACATTGCAGCTCTTATCCGCCGGCGCGAGATCGACATCGTCATCGACCTGATGGGGCTGACACAGCATAACCGGCTGAGCGTGTTGGCGCGGCGCCCGGCGCCGATCCAGGTCAATTATCTGGGCTATTCGGGCACCACAGGCGCCGATTTTATCGATTACATTGTGGCCGACGCCACGGTCATCCCCGAAGAGCATCGCGCATTTTACAGCGAAGAAGTGGTGTGGTTGCCTGACTGCTATCTCATCACCGATGACCGGCGGGCGGTCGCTGAACGCACGCCGAGCCGGAGCGAGTGCGGGCTGCCCGAGGATGGCTTCGTATTCTGCTGCTTCAATAATACCTACAAGCTGGGTCCAGAGACGTTTGCGGTCTGGACGCGGCTGCTCAAGGCGACGCCCGGCAGCGTGCTGTGGCTGAGCGAAGCCAATGTTACGGCGCAGGTCAATCTGCGCCGGGAAGCAGAACAGAGCGGGATAGAGGCAGGCCGGCTGATCTTTGCCCCGCGGTTGCCGGATGTGGCCGATCATCTGGCGCGGCAGCGGCAGGCCGACCTGTTCCTCGACACTTTGCCGTATAATGCTCACACCACGGCCTGCGACGCGCTATGGGCCGGCGTGCCGCTGGTGACCTGTCTGGGCACGACCTTTGTCGGACGCGTGGCGGCAAGCCTGCTCAAGGCCATAGGCCTTGACGAATTGATCACGCGATCACTGGAGGACTACGAAGCGTTGGCGCTGAAGCTGGCGCACGACCCGGCTTTGCTGGCGGCGCTGCGCGACAGGCTGGCGCACAACAAGACCAGATTCCCGCTGTTTGATACCGCGCGCACGACGCGCCAGATCGAAGCCGCCTATACCATGATGTGGCAGCGCTATCAACGGAATGAAACGCCAAAAGTCATATCCGTGGATTGCGAGAATGACTCAGCGACTCTGAAGGTTTTGCCGGCCGCTCCGGATTCCGTTTGACTTGGCAGCTGGTATCGTTGGATTGCCGCATTCTTGGCAGGTTGAACCAATGCTTCTGTATCTGCTGAGCCGCAAAATGAAGGAACTGAACACCGTGAAAATTGCTCCGCGCTTTCTTCCGGCTCAACATGTCTAGGTCGAACGATCAGCAGAAAATTCAGGCCGCCATTTCTTTTCATCAAGCCGGCAAGCTCGATTCGGCTGCCGAGTTGTATCGGCAGATAATAAGCCGCGACCCGAACAATTTTTACGCGTTGCATTATCTTGGTATGATCGAATCCACGCTCGGCAATTACGAGCAGGCGAAAGCGTTTTTGCATCGTTCGCTCGCCATCGCACCACCGAATATCCAGTTTTTGGAGAATTGCGCGACGATTCTGTTTCAAATGGGAGACTACAAAGCCGCTCTCGAAATCGCGAAACGCGGAATTGATCTTAACCAGTCCAATGCTGGACTTTTATATCTCGCCGCACTTTCTCTTTTTAGGCTGAAACGATTGGAAGAATCTATAATTCAATTCGACAGGCTCCTCGCGATTGCACCAAATCATGTTGTTGCCATTAACGAGCGCGGATCTGTTTTTGCTGAAATGAAGGATTATGATGCCGCGCTTTCCAGCGTTAAGAGAGCACTGACTATCCAGCCGCAATACGCCGAGGCGCACCTTAATGCAGGTAACATATTGGGCGCCACCGAAAGATTCGATGAAGCCTTAGTTGCCTTCGATAAAGCTCTTGCACTTAAAGCGGAACTCGCTGACGCCTGGCTTGGCCGCGGCAATGTGCTCGTCGAGTTGAAGCAGTACGACAGCGCTATCGCGGCATACGATGGAGCCCTGGGTGCGAATCCCGGCCTCGTCGCGGCGTGGGTTGCTCGCGGCAGTCTCTTTCTACGGATTAAGCAACAGGACAAAGCATTGGCTGCTTATGATCGAGCGCTCGCATTAAATCCCAATGCAGCCGAAGCATGGCTTGGTCGCGGCAACGTTGCGTGCGCGCTCAAGCGGTACGACGTCGCGCTCACCGCTTACGACAGGGCGCTTGCCCTCGAACCGGACCTTGCAGAAGTCTGGCTAGGTCGCGGGGGCGTCTTTACCGCACTCGTGCGATACGACGATGCGCTCGCCGCCTATGATAACGCGTTAGCTCTAAATTCGAATCTTGCCGAGGCGTGGTTGGGCAGCGGTGTTTCATTGACTGTGTTGCGCAGATACGAGGAGGCTTTCGCGGCGTTCGACCGGGCGATGGAGGTGAAGTCGGGTTTGGACTATGCGGCCGGCGCTCGTCTCTTTGCCAAACTGTCTCTGTGCGACTGGACCAATCTGCAGGCGGAGACCGGTCAGCTTTTGGCGAGGGTCAGAGAAGGGCTCCCGGCGAGCGCGCCGTTTTCCTTGCTCGCAATAAGCCCATCGGCCGAGGATCAACTACAATGCGCCGAACGACGGGCGCGGGATCAGACAGTATTTCCGCCGCTTTGGCGCGGTGAAGTTTATACGCACGATCGCATTCGGGTCGCTTATCTGTCGGCCGACTTCCGTGAGCACCCGGTCGCTTATCTGATTGCCGGGTTGCTGGAGCAGCATGACCGATCCCGCTTCGAGATAACGGCGCTGTCGTTGGCGCCCGACCGGGCTTCGCCGATGCGCGGTCGGATCGAGGCCGCGGTCGAGCATTTCATCGACGTTCACCCGCAAAGCGATGACGACATTGCAGCTCTTATCCGCCGGCGCGAGATCGACATCGTCATCGACCTGATGGGGCTGACACAGCATAACCGGCTGAGCGTGTTGGCGCGGCGCCCGGCGCCGATCCAGGTCAATTATCTGGGCTATTCGGGCACCACAGGCGCCGATTTTATCGATTACATTGTGGCCGACGCCACGGTCATCCCCGAAGAGCATCGCGCATTTTACAGCGAAGAAGTGGTGTGGTTGCCTGACTGCTATCTCATCACCGATGACCGGCGGGCGGTCGCTGAACGCACGCCGAGCCGGAGCGAGTGCGGGCTGCCCGAGGATGGCTTCGTATTCTGCTGCTTCAATAATACCTACAAGCTGGGTCCAGAGACGTTTGCGGTCTGGACGCGGCTGCTCAAGGCGACGCCCGGCAGCGTGCTGTGGCTGAGCGAAGCCAATGTTACGGCGCAGGTCAATCTGCGCCGGGAAGCAGAACAGAGCGGGATAGAGGCAGGCCGGCTGATCTTTGCCCCGCGGTTGCCGGATGTGGCCGATCATCTGGCGCGGCAGCGGCAGGCCGACCTGTTCCTCGACACTTTGCCGTATAATGCTCACACCACGGCCTGCGACGCGCTATGGGCCGGCGTGCCGCTGGTGACCTGTCTGGGCACGACCTTTGTCGGACGCGTGGCGGCAAGCCTGCTCAAGGCCATAGGCCTTGACGAATTGATCACGCGATCACTGGAGGACTACGAAGCGTTGGCGCTGAAGCTGGCGCACGACCCGGCTTTGCTGGCGGCGCTGCGCGACAGGCTGGCGCACAACAAGACCAGATTCCCGCTGTTTGATACCGCGCGCACGACGCGCCAGATCGAAGCCGCCTATACCATGATGTGGCAGCGCTATCGGCGCGGGGAGGGGGCTAAGCCCCCATGAAAAAGGAGCCAATTCGGATCGCGTGACCAAGCCCGCTCGGCAAAACGCTTGATCAATGAGCAATCGGCGCAAGAGCACTTACCCGCCGCGGTGCAGATCGGCTTCGATCGAAAGCTTGGGATTGTTCTCAACGAGCGCGCGATAGACCTGCATGTTCTCGATCACGCGCTCGACATAATTGCGCGTCTCCGAGATCGGGATGCGCTCGATCCAGTCGATCGGATCGGCCTTGGGATCGCGCGGATCGCCGTATTGTTCGATCCATTCCTTTGCGCGGCGTGGCCCGGCATTGTAGGCGACGAAGGCGAGGATGTAAGAGCTGCGCCAAGAGGCGAGGTCTTTGCCGAGCTCCGCGGTGCCAAGCTGGGCATTATAGGCGACATCGTCGGCAAGCCGCCGCTGGTTGAACGTGACGTTGAACCGCTTGGCGGTGTCGCGGCCGGCGTCGGGCGTAACCTGCATCAGGCCGTAGGCATTGGCGCTGGACACGACGTGAGGATTGAACGCGCTCTCCTGGCGCACGATCGAATAGACGACGCAGGGTTCGACGGCAGGGCCGATTTGCTGGTAATTCGGGACGCCGAAATCGGGAAACGCGTAGCGCTCGAACGGATAGCCGCGTCCGAGCATGGCCTTGCCGATCAGGAGCGTGGCGCGTGCATCACTATGGCGGGTGGCAATGTCGGCAAGCTCCGCGAGGGCCGCCGTATCGGTCGCCTTGTCGCCGAGATCGGCCGCCATGATGGCGACAAGGTCGCGTTCATCGACGGCATAGAGAATTTCGAAGGCGCGGGCGATTTCGAGCGTGTGGTGCTCGGCGGCCGCGCGCGGTAGAGCGCGGAGCGTGACCTCGTCGAGGCCGAGCCGGGCACGCGCCAACTGGCCATAATAGGCCGTCGGGTAATGCGCCGCCGCTTCGTAGAAGGCGCGCGCGTCCTGGTCCCGGCCTAGGGCTTCGGCGGCGCGGGCCTGCCAGTAGAACGAGCGTGCCAGCGTGATCGGGTTGGAAACGCCATCGGCAATCCGGGCAAAATGGGCGAGCGCAATGGCGGGCTGATGCAAGAAGCGCAGCGCGATCCAACCGGCAGTGAATTGCTGCTCGGCGCGGTAATTCTGGTTTTGCGGCGGCGCCGCGCCGTTGGCGACCTCATAGGCCAGCCGCGCGTCGCCGAGATCAAGAAGCTTTCGCGACGCCAGTCGGCGCTCCACCCACCACTGGTTGACGTCGATCAGCTTGGCCGGATCGCGCGTCGCGGCATTGAGCCATTGCGCCGCCTCGGCGATCTTGTCGTTGCGCCGCAGCCATTGGATGCGGCTGTACATGTAGCCCGGGTCGCGGCGGGCGGCCTCCGGCACCGCTTCAAGAAGCGTCTTGGCGTCGTGCGCCTGATCGACGACCGCGGCGCGGGCTTTGGCAATGGCGAGCGCCGTAGCGTCGAGATGGCGCGCCGCCCGCAACCCGGCATCGCTGTCCTCGGCATAGAGCCGCGCTTGCATCCGCGTCTCGTCGTCGGATGGCGTGATCAGCCCGGAAAAAGTTTCACGCGCCTGTTCCTCGAGGTCTCCTGAAAAAGCGTCGTTACGCCAAGCTTGGCGTAGCGCCGCGGTGGCGCCGGCAACGTCGCCGCGCGTGAGCAACGCTCGCGCCAGCGCAAAATGCCCCTTGGCCGTGTGCGGCTCTTCGGAGCGGAAGAAATCGATGACGGCAACCGGATCGACGCGGTCCTGCCATGTCACCGCCTCGGCGCGGCGCCGCAAAGTCTCGATGCCGGGCCAGCTCGGATTGGCGGCAATAAAGGCGGCATAGCGCGAGAACTCGCTCGAGCCATCTTCGCTGCGCAGGATCACCCATTCCACGAGCTTGCGGGCGACCGGATCGGAAATCGTATGCTCGACGTCGGTCGCTTCGCCCTGGCGGTTCTTGCGCACAAGATCGATGGCCTGCTTGGCCGCGGACAAATCGAGCGGCGATGTCGCTGTCGCTGCGGTGGTCGCGAAGGGCGGGACCGGGCTCGGTGGCGGCGCCACAATCGGCGCCTGCCCAACCGGTGGTTCAAGCCGCGCATTCGCCGGCGCCGCAGCGACCGGAACCTCGCGCGCCGCCGAACCCGCGGCCGGCGCGATCGAGAGCGGGCCGGGTCGACGCGGCTCAGCTTTCTGAGCGCCGGCTTTCGCCGCTTCGGCTTTGCGGGGCTTTTCGCCTTTGAGTGCCGGCCGGTGCCGTGGCAACGGAATCTGCCCCGACAATGGCGCGGCATGCGTGCCGGACATCAGCACACAAATGCAAGCGAGCAGCACAATGATCCGGAAATCCGGCACGTTCCCTCCCGGTGGGCGTGTCGTCGGTGGCGAAGAATCTCTTCGGCTGGTTAGGTTGAAGAAGTCCTAACCCAGGCAAGCGACGGCGGCAATTTACGGCTTTGCGGCGAAAACGGGGCGGCGATGCCTCGGGCGAACAACCTACGAAAGTCCGATTGCTACATTCGCGTTTGCGCCGCGCATTTCGGTTGAAGCAAGCTTTTTCAAGCGCAAGGCCGGCCGCTCGACGAGCTTCCAGGAGGCCCATGCCACCGCAAGGGTCGCCGCAATAGCAATTGTCATGGCCGGCCAAAATCCGGTCAGTGGCAACAACCAAAGCACACACGCCAGACTGATGGGCCAGCCATAGAGGTAGGTGGCATAAGAAAGGTCGCCAAACGTCGTGCGATATTTGCCGTTGAAATAAAACAAAGATGAGGCACCAACACAAACTCCGGCCAGCGCCACTGTGGTAAGGACTGCAAGCACCCCGATCGACGTTCCGTGTAACAGTACGAGTACGCAGCCTATAAAGAAAAATATACCAAACCAACGGGATGGCGAATTCGCTACGACAATTCGTGCAACTGCGGCCAGAAAGAATATCGCCACATAATAGCGAAAGAACCCCATGTTAAAATATTCAAATCGCAAAACGCGATTATCGGCTATGTTCGGTGGTATGATCTGCCAAGCATCGACCGGCGCGAGCCAGATGCACACCGCGGCGCCGCATAACGCTACAAATCCGTACCGGCGTAACCGGTGTGGAAGTATGAACACACCAAAGACCACGATGTAGCAGGCCAGCTCGTATTTGATTGTCCACAGGGGCCCATTCATCGCATTCCACGGCGGTACAAATACCGCAGGTAATGCTCTTTGTTCCTGCCAAAAGAAGGGGAACAAGTTTCCGGCAAAAAATTGAAACGTTTGGGTCGTGAAGTACTCGCGCAAATCGGCGTTGGTTAAAAAGATGCCCGCAATAATGCAAATGACGAGGCAGACAAGTAATGCGGGATAAATTCGCAGTAACCTCGACGCTGTGTAAAAGCGCGCTGACGCGCCGTTCAATACGCTTTCGGTGATCAGATATCCGCTGATGCCAAAAAAAATCAGTACGGCGAAACCGCCCAGATCCTCATCAGTTCCCCACCAGCCGTCCAGTGGATCGCCTCTGCCGGCCATCGGATAAAAGTGGCCTACGACCACAGCCAGCGCGGCCAGGAGACGAACCATGTCGAATGAATTCGCATGCGCGGCCAACTTGTTAGTATTAGCCATTACCCACCTGCTTCGTAATCGAGTGACCAGTGCGGCTAGAGCCTCACACCGTGCTGCCATTCCCCATCGAATGGCAGAATTCCGTCGGAAGCGTAGAAGAACAATGCATGCCGAGGTGGGTGAATCGTGGGATGAATGCGCTCAAATGCGCGCACGTTTTTAAAATGGCGTTTCAATCGTTCGGCGAGACTCCGCATATCATGCCAAAGAATATCGGGTCCTCCGTGGTCCACCTCCGTGTAAGTCCAGCCGCATAACCGTGCGTGAGGCGTCATCCTTTCACGAAGCTTTCCCATAAAGATGTCAACTTCCTGGGGGGTGTACGCAAAGATCGTGGGCGACCAGACAACCACGTCGAAATGTCCATCCGGTAGAATCCTGCGAAAATCCATCACCTCATACCGCACATTTTTTGCCTGGTGAATACGGCGTGCGGTTTCGATGGCGCGAGGATCGATGTCGATGGCGACGATTTCGCTCGCGAATGGCGAGAAAAAGACATCGGTATAGTAGCCGGTGCCGCAGCCCAGCTCCAATATTCGTGAGCCCGGTTCGATCGCTAGACCACAGAAGGCAGGACCCTCGACCCACCAGCTCCGCTTGAACGCCGACATCAGGAAAAACTGGTTGAGATAGTGGTCCGTATAGAGCGATGTCGGCGCAATTTGGAGATCGCACAAGAGTTTCAGATTGTGCGCATTATAGGCAACGAGACGGCTGACCTCGGCAAGCCGCTCGACCGCAGCATAAAGATCACGAAATGACGAGGCGTGTGTCAGTTGCTGAACGAGGTGGCCAAGCTCGATGCTGCCTCTACTCAGTTCGTTCAAGACGGCGGCGCCGGCTTGAACGACCTGCGGGACAGTCGCCTGCTTGGCGTTCGCCCATTCATCGCGATAGCGCGTCTTCTCTTCCATCGGTGCCCTCTAAGTTATCCCTGGCCTCCAATCAGTCGGTTCATTTTGCATTGTACAGGCTTGTGGCAACTCTTTGAGCGAGATTGAACCCGTCGGGAGACGGCCTGAATACGAACGCGTCGGACATGCCCATGTCGACGTCGGGTTTCCAGGCGTGAAACCACGGTGGGGCATTGTACGTGGTAAGAATCTCGAAGGAAATTGGTGCCTCCCTTTGCTTGAGCAGATGCTCGATGATCAGATGACCGGGCGATGCGCGGTGATGGGCTTCATCATATCCAATGCGTAAAATGTACCAGATCTTATCGGTGACAATTCCGAACAGGGTGGCGATCGGTCGGCCCGAGAGCCGCATCAGGTGGATCTCGCACCCGCCGCCCGGGCTGAAATGCGATATCAATTGGCGGAGGAAAGTATTCATCGCCGGGTGTTTCAACGCGCTGGTTCCAAGTTCTCCCTTCCAGCCTCCCGATTCGACTTCTAGGAATTCCGGCAGCAACCTAGCAAGATCGCTGGCAGTGCGCGCGGACTCAAATGTCACCTGCGTCGCGTCGAGCTTGTTATGCGATGTACGGAGATTTTGCCGAAATCCCTTGGAAAGGCGGGCGAACGGATCGGCACCCTCCGGGCACGTGATAAATTCGATTCGACCCCATGCGCCACCCGCCGCTTCGACAATTGGCAAGTGCCGCGATTCCTTCAGAGCTGTTACAGCAGTCGAATTGGCGAGAATTCCCGGCAGTGATATGACCTCCCACCACGGGTCGCTTCGCGCCATAAAGTCCACTAAGCCGCCGAAAAAACTGCCGTTCGCCAAATCGGGCGCGATGATCAAATCTCTTGCGGTTAACACATCGTCCGGATCGGAGACGAGCCGTATGGCGCGCAGCTCAATATCGCCAACGGTCAATTGCACCGGCCGATTGGGGAAGACCGCGGCCAATGTGTCACCGATGAAGACGGCGAGGCAATGCAGGGGGATCTTGTTGTGCCGCTCGAATGTATGCGCTAGCGCGAGATGCCATTCCACGCGATGGAAATGGCGCTTCAATTGCAGTTTCGCCGTCAGAGACCGCCATGCCGGCGCCAAGGCTCTTATTCCTGTTTCTCCACGGAACAATTCGACTCTGAACATTCTAGGTTTGGTCCCGATTCACGGGGAAAATTACCGGCCCGGATGCAAAGCATTATGACCGAAACCATGACGATATCAGTCGCTTGGAAGCATTGCCATATCCGGCCATCACAGACTTTCGTGGTGCAATGGGCGCTGTTATAAGTCCACTCTCCATCGTGCCTCCCGGCTGATCGGCGCGTGCGGATGTTCATGAGCGTGGTATGAAAGATATCTCATATATCGCCGCATTCCCGAAATCGGGAATTACCTACCTCAATTTCATGCTGTTCCACGTCCTGTTCGATCGTCCGCAGGACGTTCGGCTGATCGACAGCGATTATATCTTTGATGTGCACGAGAGCCTCGCCAAGGTCCCGCCGTCAGGCGACACCCCTCGCTGTGTCAAGATTCACTTTCCCTACAGTCCCCGCATTCCGCTTCGTGAGCGGGGCGCCCGCGCAGTCTATCTGTTGCGCGACCCAATCGACGTCATGATGTCGGTGTGGGACTTTAAGCATCTGACGGGCGAAGATGGCCTATTGGATGCATCGCCGGCGGATCGTACGGCATTATTCCAACGATTTTGCCAGCACTGGGTGACGACTGGCGGCCTGATCTATTCGTGGGCGGGAAGCTGGAAGGACAACGTCGTGTCATGGCTAGACCAGGACGATCTGCCCGTTCTCGTCGTTCGCTACGAGCAACTCAAGGCGCAGCCGTTCGAGCAATTGAAGCGGATTCTGAACTTCCTTGGCCATGAGGCGACCGATCAGCGGATTGCCGCGGCAATCGAGGCGGGCAAGCCCGATAATATGCGCAAGCTGGAATTGGACGAGGTCGACAAGGGCGTTCCGGGTGTTTTCTACCGGCCCGGATTGGCGAGGGGCTATGCTCAAGGCTTTCGCTTTGTCGGGCGGATGCATGGCGGGTCGTCGGAAAAGGTCCTCAGTCCCGCTGGACGCCAGCATGCCAATCGGATTTTCGGCCCAGTGATAGAACGCGCCCACGCCCGTGCCGGATAGTTTCCGTGAGCATCGACGACATTCGCGTTGGCGGAAAGCATGAACGACATTTTTTGCACCTATTTCGACCACAACTACTTAAGCCGCGCGACAGTCATGATCGAATCGCTGCGCCGGTTTGAGCGGAGGGTTCCGATCTATATTTTGACCCTTTCGGGGCCGTGCGAAGCCATCTTGCGCGAACTGGCTTTGCCCAATGTCGAGATCGTACCGCTCGCGGAACTCGAGGCGGCGTATCCGGAGCTCTTATCGCTCAAGTCGGAGCGCAAGCTCATCGAATATTATTTCACCTTGTCGCCGTTCCTGCCGCACTATCTATTCGCGCAAACAACGGCCGACCGCATCAACTACATCGACGGCGATCTTTATTTTTTCACGTCACCGCAGCCGGTACTCGATTTGCTCGGCGAGGCGTCGGTCGCCATCACGCCGCATCGGTTTTCGTTCGAGTACCGAAATCACGTGCAGTACGGTCTGTTTAACGTTGCGTGGATTACCTACCGTCGCTGTGCCGAAGGCCTCGATTGCCTCAATGCATACAAAGCCGATTGCACGGACTGGTGTTACGACAGGGTTGAAGACGGTCGCTTTGGCGACCAAAAATATCTCGACGGATGGCCCGGGCGTTATCCGAATTTAAGAATCATTGATCACAAAGGCTTCAATCTCGCGATCTGGAATGCGCACAACTACATGATACGCGCGAAGAACGATACCGTGATGATCGACGACGATCCGCTGGTGTTTTATCATTTCGCGTCGACGAAGCTCTTGCCGGACGGCACTGTGGAAGTGCCCGTACTGCCGCGCGGCGGCCGCAGCAAGACCGTGCTGATCGAGCATGTGCTCAATCCCTATAAGCGTGTACTGGAAGACAGGCGCCGTATACTCCAGCAGCGTTTTCCGGCTCTTGCCGTGGCACAGAGCGATATCCGATATCCGCCCGCGGGCCTTGGCGTAAGCTCATGACGGGTGCAGGCAACGAATCAAACAGGCGATGCGCCATCCTTGGCACGAAAGACCACGCTGAGACCTTGAACGGGCTGACCACGAATCTCGTAGGCTGAACTTGGCGAAGCGGCCGACATCGCAATCTCATAGTCGACAAAAAGCTTCATGACGTCGTCGAAGTTCGTAAAGCTGACCGGATAAGTCACCATCCGGTCAGGAACATTCGGAGGCATCGGACCGATGCCATTGAGCGACAATGGCGAGGTTTGCAGGCCGACCAGCGACGGTCTTCCCCACACCGGGAATCGAAGAAGCCCAAAATAACGCGGGTGCAGCGCGACCAGCATCTTTAAGGTTTCGAGCGGGTCAGGCGCGTATTGAACAGCGCTCGAGGCATGAACGAGATCGATCCGTCCCAGCGCTTCTGTGGCGGCACCGACGTCGGTGAAAACGTCGAAGCGACCTTGCGCCAGCTTGCTCGCACGCTCCGCCATGGTCGGCGTCTCCACAATGGCCCAGCGTAGCGGCGTACGAATTGTGGGGACGACCCTGAAATAATGAAAACCGCAACCGCCGCCGAAATCGAGCACGGTGACCGGCCGGTCGCGGATTTCCGCAGCGGCAATCCCGACAGTCAAGATGGAATTGATCGCCTGTTCCGGCGCGAATTGGCGCTGATCCACGGGGATCGCGGTCTTGTAGGCGATGACGTCCGCGATGTCGGAATTGTCATAGCCCGGCCCGCAAGCAGCGAGCGCGGTGGTAAAATCCGGGAAAACCTCTCTGACGACGGCCAATCAATCCTCTTCCTGGTCGACCGCGCCCCTTTCAGCGCCGCCGAGCGGATAGATTGCCGCAAAATACGGTAGTGTCCACCCTGCCAAAAGGGGGTGAATTCCGGCCAAGACCCTTAACTGGGGGCTTTTAAGCCCGGTCGCGACCCGATATCTATGCGAAACGCGGTTCGCGTCCGGATAGGCTGCGTGCGAAGGTGAGGGCCGATAATGCCTGCACCGCTTGCAATTTCATGGATCGTCTCATGGCCGCCAAGACACGCTTTCGAGGCTCGTTTACCGCGCTCGTCACCCCGTTCAAGAACGGGTCCGTCGACGAGAAAGCGTTCCGCGACCTGGTCGATTGGCAGATCGCCGAGGGCACCAATGGGCTCGTCCCGGTCGGCACCACCGGCGAGAGCCCGACACTGTCGCACGACGAGCACAAAGAGGTTGTCGAATGGTGCGTCGATCAGGCGCGCGGCCGGGTTCCGGTCGTGGCCGGCGCCGGCTCCAATTCGACCAAGGAGGCGATCGACCTTGCCCGGCATGCCGAGCAGGCAGGCGCCGATGCAGTTCTTGTGGTCACGCCCTATTACAACAAGCCGACGCAGGACGGGCTCTATGCGCACTTCAAGGCGATCAACGATGCCATCGGCATTCCGGTCCTGATCTACAACATTCCCGGCCGCTCGGTGATCGATATGTCGGTGGAGACCATGGCGCGGCTGTTCGAATTGAAGAACATCGCTGGCGTCAAGGATGCCACCGCCAACGTCGCACGGGTGTCGCAGCAGCGCGCGGCGATGGGCGAGGATTTCAATCAATTGTCCGGCGAAGATATCACGGCGCTGGGCTTCATGGCCCATGGCGGGCATGGCTGCATCTCGGTGACGTCGAATGTGGCGCCGCGGCTCTGCGCCGAATTTCAGGCGGCGTGCTTGCGCGGCGATTATGCCGCGGCGCTGAAATTACAGGACAAGCTTGCGCCGCTGCACATCAACTTGTTCATCGAGGCGAATCCGCAACCGGTCAAATTTGCGCTGTCGCTACTCGGCAAGTGCGCCAACGCGTTGCGTCTGCCGATGGTTCCGGCAAGCGAAAAGGCGCAAGTTGCCGTGCGCCAGGCCATGATCCACGCCGGCCTGATCAATTAGGGCGGCATTGCGCCGCTCACTGCCGCGAGGGCGGGGCTACGCGCAGCAGCTTGGTCCCCGTCTTCGCCGGGGATGAACGCAAACCGGTCCATCCTGCGAGGGGAGGCACATGCTCGAAGAGTTCAAAAAATTCGCCATGCGCGGCAATGTCGTCGACCTTGCCGTCGGCGTCATCATCGGCGCGGCATTCGGGGCGATCGTCAATTCGCTGGTCGGCGACGTCATCATGCCGCTCATCGGCGCGGTCACCGGCGGACTCGATTTTTCCAACTATTTTATTCCGCTTTCGGTGAAAGTGACCGCCACGTCGTTGGCCGAAGCCAAAAAGCAAGGCGCCGTGCTGGCCTGGGGCAATTTCGTCACGCTTGTGATCAATTTCGTGATCATCGCCTGGGTGCTTTTCCTGGCAATCAAGGGCATCAACCGGCTCAAGGCGCCAGAACCATCGGCAGCGGCAGCGCCATCCAAGGAAGTGCAGTTGCTCACCGAAATTCGCGACCTGCTCAAGAGCCGTTGAGGGCGAGGCCAGCATTGTGGCGGCAAAAGCCGAGAGGAAACTTCGCGTCGTCGCCGATAATCGCAAGGCGCGTTTCAATTACTTCATCGACGAGACGTTCGAAGCCGGAATTGCGCTCACCGGCACCGAAGTGAAATCGCTGCGTGGCGGCAAGGCTACGATCGCCGAATCCTATGCCGATGCGCGCGACGGCGAGATCTGGCTGATCAATTCGAATATTCCGGAATATCTGCAGGCGAACCGCTTCAATCACACACCGAAGCGGCGGCGCAAGCTGTTGCTGCACAAACGCCAGATCAACAAGCTGGTCGGTGCGGTTGAGCGCGAGGGCATGACGCTCGTTCCGTTAAAGCTGTATTTTAACGAAAAAGGCCGCGCCAAACTCGAACTGGCTTTGGCGCGGGGCAAGAAGCTCTACGACAAGCGCGCCACCGAAAAAAAGCGATCGTGGGAGCGCGAGCGCGGCCGCTTGCTGCGGCAGAAGGGGTGAATGCGGAGGCTGTCGATATGTCCGTTCCGACCAGACTCGATCATTGCGTGATCCACGTCACCGAATGGCAGCGCTCGAATGCGTTCTATACAACGGTGATAGGCGCGACGTTGATCGAACGCCCGACCGGCTATGCCTACCGATTCGGCGACCAACAGCTCAACGTGCACGGCCCGGGCGTGAAGCCCGCGGAGGTGGCGCGGCTTCCGGTTGCGCCCGGCAACAGCGATCTATGCTTCGAATGGATGGGACCGATTACCGATGCTGTCGCCCACCTGCAGCGATGCGGTATTCGCATCGAAAACGGCCCGATGCAGCGTTTTGGCGCCAAGGGCGCGGGCACCAGCGTCTATTTCCGCGACCCCGATGGCTCGCTGATGGAGTTTATGTCTTATTCGGAGAGCCAGATATGAATGCGCGAGAAGCTTCGGGCGCCCATGATCCGACGTTTTTGCCGCCCGACATCCCGGTCCCGCAGGACGACGGTGCCGCGCGCCACCTGACCGGCATGACATTGCCCGACATCGTGCTCTCGGCAACGACCGGGCCGGCGGTGAACCTGTCGAAGCTCAAGGGCCGCGCCGTGGTCTACATCTACCCGCGCACCGGCGTGCCCGGCGTCGATGCGCCGCCGGGGTGGGACGATATCCCCGGCGCGCGGGGCTGCACGCCGCAGTCTTGCGGTTTTCGCGATCATTTCGCCGAGTTGAAGGCGCTGGGCGTCGCCCAGGTCTTTGGCCTGTCGACCCAGGACACCGGCTATCAGCGCGAGGCGGCGGAACGCCTGCATCTGCCGTTTCCAATCCTTTCCGACGCCGAACTCAAGCTCACGCACGCACTTAATCTGCCGACCTTCACGACCTCCGGCATGACGCTCCTCAAGCGCATGGCGCTCGTCATTGACGACGGCAGGATCGTCAAAACGTTCTATCCGGTGTTTCCGCCGGACAAGAATGCGACGGACGTCGTTGCCTGGCTGCGCGGCGGTGGCGGATTAACGCGCTAAGCGCTTCGTGCGCCGAGCGCTTTGCGCACGCTGCCGACCACGTCGCGAAACATTTGCGGAGTGAGTACGCCGGTATTGGTGTTGTAGCGCGAGCAGTGATAGCTGTCGAAAAGAGTGATCGCGCCGAGTGCGTGCGGGCGGCCGTGGCCGAATGCGAATTCCGAACGCCGCGCGCCGCTCGAGACGACAAATGTCTCATGGGCAATGCGGCCAAGCGCCAGAACCACGGCAAGCCGCGGCATTTCCTTCACCGTCGCGGCCAGGAAATCGCGACAGGTGGTGATCTCTTGGGGCGTGGGCTTGTTCTCCGGCGGGACGCAACGCACGGCATTGGTGATGCGGCAATCGACCAGTTCGAGCCCGTCGTCGGCGCTGGCCTGATAGTCGCCGCGAGCAAAGCCGAACTCCTTGAGCGTTGCGTAGAGGAGATCGCCGGCGTAGTCGCCGGTGAATGGGCGTCCGGTACGGTTGGCGCCGCGCAAGCCGGGGGCCAGGCCGACGATCAGCAGGCGCGCGTCGAGCGGTCCGAACGAGTCGACCGGGGCATTGAACCATTGCGGCTCGCGCTCGCGCCAGGCGTTGCGAAAGGCGACCAGACGCGGACAGCGCGGACAGTCGCGGCCGGGCATCCCGCTCGGGCGCGTCATTGTTTCCTCGGCTTCTTCCTTGGATCGATCCTCGGCAACGAATTAGGCGATGAGGCAGGCAGGGATTTTGCGGCTATTCGTCCTCGAACTCATCTTCCTCGACTTCGACGCGCGTCGAAGTCGGGCTGCGCTGCAGGAACTGCGGCGTATGTCGCGGCTCGCCGCGCGGCTCGCGCGGTTCTCTCGGCTCGCGCGCCGGCCGTTCTCCGGGATCGCGGCCGATCTTGTTCTGCAATTCAATGATGTCGACGAACTGGTCGGCCTGGCGGCGCAACTCGTCGGCAACCATCGGCGGCTGCGTGGAGATCGTCGAGACGACGACAACCCGGACGCCGCGGCGCTGCACCGCCTCGACCAGCGAGCGAAAATCGCCGTCACCCGAGAACAACACCATCTGATCGATGTGTGGCGCGAGCTCCATGGCGTCGACCGCGAGCTCGATGTCCATATTGCCTTTGACCTTGCGCCGGCCGGTCTGATCGACGAACTCCTTGGTCGCCTTGGTGACGACGGTGTAGCCGTTGTAGTCGAGCCAATCGATCAAAGGACGGATCGAGGAGTATTCCTGATCTTCGATGACGGCGGTGTAGTAGAACGCGCGCACCAGATAGCCGCGCGACTGGAATTCGCGTAACAGCCGCTTGTAGTCGATGTCAAAGCCGAGCGACTTCGCCGTGGCGTAGAGATTGGCGCCGTCAATGAATAGCGCGATTTTTTCCATCTGTGCCGACATGATGCTCTCTGACTCTCTCGTGATGAAACCGGATCGACCCGCAATGAATGAGACGATGCCGGCGTTCTTTTAAATCTAAGTTCTCGCCATCGGAAACGTTCGACGGTCGAAGCGAAGTACTATCGCCGGATTGAGCCGTGGCAAGCTGCAGTGCGGCGAACTCCTTGCGGCACGCCGTCGCGGCATTTCCGCATAGATGATTTGGAACTCGCGACGCGGTTCCCCAAAATTTTGGGTAACAGAGCGGCGCACCGCCGCCAAGTTAAATATCGCTGCCGGTTGCGGTTTCCGAAGCCCCCGTCGGGTCGGAAATCACAAGCAAAAATCGGACTTGCGCTTGGCGGCTCGGAACGATACCTAAGCGCCATATTGTGGACAACGTCCCGTTGCGGGACCTCCGGATAGTTCTAAGGAAGCGCGCGAAATGGCCCGAGTTACCGTTGAAGATTGCATCGACAAGGTTGAAAACCGCTTCGACTTGGTCCTATTGGCCGCCCACCGCGCCCGCACGATCTCGTCAGGTACGCAGATCGCGGTCGAGCGCGATAACGACAAAAACCCGGTCGTTGCCTTGCGGGAGATCGCCGAACAGGCCGTTTCGCCGGAGGACCTCAAAGAGGAACTCGTCCACTCCCTGCAAAAATATGTCGAGGTCGACGAGCCGGAACCCGAGACCGTGCCTTTAATCGGAGCGCCCGGCACCGGGGTCGACGCCGACGATACCGACGTCACCACGGACCGTATGTCCGAGGAAGAGCTGCTCAAGGGCCTCGAAGGCCTGACGCCGCCCGAAGCCCAGCCCGAGCCCGACGTCGGCGACGACGAAGAGTAAGGGGCGCCCAGCGGCCCCGGTACCTGAAGCTCCGCGCTTCTGGCTATTTTAACCAAGACGAACTGGCCCAACGGCAATCCGTCGGTCGGCGAACGACGGCTTGTGGCGCCAGTGCCGCTCCATGATATCCTCAAGAGCGATTTTGGCCGACTCTCCGCTTAGCGCCGGCCGCTATAGCTTCGCCAAGGACCGTCATGGCGCGCTCGCCGATCGATCTGCCGCGGATGCAGAACCAGCCGCGACCTAAGGTGCCGGCGGCGCGCGCTCCCGCTCTGGTTCCGCTCGGTGGTGAGGCGCCGCCGCCCAGGACGCGCAAGCGTCTGACGCGGCAATACGATCTTATCGAGCGGGTCAAACAGTATAATCCGGCCGCCGACGAGGACCTGCTCAACCGCGCCTATGTCTATGCCATGCGCGCGCATGGCGAGCAGAAGCGGGCGTCGGGCGATCCGTATATTTCACACCCGCTCGAAGTCGCCGCGATTCTGACCGATCTCAAGCTCGACGATGCCACGATTGCGGCCGCGCTGCTGCACGACACCATCGAGGATACCGACGCCACCCGCGCCGAAATCGACCGCCTGTTCGGCCGCGAGATCGGGCTTCTGGTCGACGGCCTGACCAAATTAAAGCGCCTCGAACTGGTTTCCCGCGAGGCCAAGCAGGCCGAAAACCTGCGCAAGCTTCTGTTGGCGATCGCCGACGACGTGCGGGTGCTGCTGATCAAGCTCGCCGATCGCCTGCACAATATGCGCACGCTCAGCTATCGGCCGCCCGAGTCGCGCCGCCGCACCGCCGACGAAACGCTTGAAATCTACGCGCCGCTTGCCGGCCGCATGGGCATGCAGGAAATGCGCGAAGAGCTGGAAGACCTGTCCTTCCGTGAGCTCAACGCGGACGCCTACAAGGTGCTGACCGAGCGGCTGGAAACGCTGGCGGCGCGTTCCAGCGGCTGGATCACCGAAATCGAGCAGCAGCTCACCAAAAAGCTTGCCGACCGCGGCATTGCCGCCGAGGTCTCCGGCCGGCGCAAGCGCGCTTATTCGATCTGGCGCAAGATGGAGCGCAAAGCGGTCGGCTTCGAGCAGCTTTCGGATATTTTCGGCTTCCGCGTCGTCGTCGTCGACATCGCCGAATGCTATCAGGCACTCGGCATCGTGCACACGACTTGGCCGGTGGTTCCGGGGCGGTTCAAGGATTACATCTCGACGCCGAAGCAGAACGACTACCGCTCGATCCACACCACCGTGATCGGGCCGGGTAAGCAGCGCGTCGAACTGCAAATTCGCACCCGTGACATGCAGCAGATTGCCGAATATGGCATCGCCGCGCATGCGCTCTACAAGGACGAGCAAGGTTCGCCGACGGAAATGCTGGCGCGCGAATCGAACGCCTATGCCTGGCTGCGCCGCACCATTGAGCTTCTGGCCGAAGGCTCCGACCCGGAAGAGTTTCTCGAGCACACCAAGCTCGAACTGTTCCACGACCAGGTGTTCTGCTTTACCCCGAAGGGCAAGCTGATCGCGCTGCCGCGCGGGGCGACGCCGATCGACTTCGCTTACGCGGTACATACCGACGTCGGCAATATGGCGATCGGCGCCAAGATCAACGGCAAGATCGGACCGCTCAGCTCGCCGCTGCAGAACGGCGACGAAGTGCAGATCCTGACCTCGAAGGCGCAGACCGCACCGCCCACAGCCTGGGAATCGATCGTGGTGACCGGCAAGGCGCGCGACGCCATCCGCCGGGCGACCCGCGATGCCGTCCGCAATCAATATGCCGGGCTCGGCCGGCGCATGGTGGAACGGCTGTGCCAGCGCGCCAAGATCGACTATTCGGACGACAAGCTCCAGGGCGCGCTGCCGCGGCTTGCGCGCGCCTCGATCGACGACGTCATGTCGGCGGTCGGCCGCGGCGAGATGAAAGCCTCCGACGTCGCCCGCGCCATGTATCCCGACTATAAGGACGAGCGCGTCGCGCCGGTCATGCCGAAAACGGAAAGCGGCTGGTTCGGCTTGAAATTCGCCAGGGCGTTGAAATTCAAGGTGCCGGCCGTCGACGAATACGGCGCGGCCATCCCGATCCGCGGCATCAATAGCGATTTGCCGGTGCGCTTTGCGCCCAAGGGCGGCGCCGTGCCCGGCGATCGCATCGTCGGCATCATGACGGCAGGCGAGGGCATCACCATCTATCCGATCCAGTCGGAAGCGCTAAAGGCTTTCGAGGACGAGCCGGATCGCTGGCTCGACGTGCGCTGGGACATCGACGACAAGACGCCGCAGCGGTTCCCGGCGCAGCTTGCGGTGCAATCGGTCAATTCGCCCGGCACGCTCGCGCAGATCGCTCAGGTGATCGCCGAGCACGACGGCAATATCGACAACATCAAGATGGTCCGGCAGTCGCCGGATTTCACCGAACTGACCATCGATCTCGAGGTCTACAACCTCAAGCACCTCACCTCGATCATTTCGCAATTGCGCGCGAAGAAGGTGGTTGCCAACGCCGACCGCGTGAACGGCTGACGCAATTTAGTGCATTTTTCGATGGTGATGCCGTGCACTCGGACAAGGAAAGTCCGGATTGCCGCAGGTCGTTATGTCGGCATCAGCAGGATCGTTCAAGGCGACGTAGCCGGTACTGCCGCCATGATAAATATAACACCACGTTTCATCGAAAGTTTGATCGTAGAAAGGCGATTTGATGCGGAGTGCCAATCGGGCGGGACCAATAAAATGCAACGATTGTGCCGAATGCGGCGGGAACGACCTATCGACTCCGGGTGCGGTTAGCGTCCATGTCACATTGGAGTTGTTGTAAAAGTGCCGCTCGCAGTAAAAAGGACTTTGAGCCAAGGCGGCGGTGGTGAACAACGTTGCGCATGTCGTCAATGCGGCAAGCCAGGTCAAGAATTTCATGTGCAACTCCCCGGTGCGATCTTACCATTAGCAAATCGAGTGCGGCATCGATCTATTTGAGGTGCTTTTTGCGGTGCCGAGACGATATCCGCGGGCAGCTCCAGCCATTGCTGCCACACGTGGTCACATCGCCATCGGCTGGATCGTTGACGGCGATTTCCCCGGTAGACCCGCCGTGGATGATGTAGCAGCCGGTGAGCCCAAAGACGTGCGTCCCGTAGGCCGAGCCGATTGTGACGCTGCCGACCGGAAACGGCAGATACGTCAGTGTCGAGGTCGTGTGCGGGTTGATGATGCAGAGGTTCGGCATGCCATTGCACCATGCCGAATTGGGCGCGATGAAGGTAAACGGTGCGGGGGAATTGTTGTAAAAGTGTCGCGTGCACTGGGCCGCGGCGCTACCCGGTCAAAATGGCAATAGATGCCACGAGCGAGACAAGCCAAGTTAGAGCTTTCATGTGCCACCCCCCTTTGCAGCCTTAGAACGGCATTAGTTTTATCATTCACTCAGGGTTATGCAAATGTGCCTTAAGGAATAGCGATGCCGCCTGCGCCCCCCATCCGCCTCGGCATCAATGTCGACCACGTCGCCACCGTGCGCAATGCGCGCGGTGGGCATCATCCCGACCCGGTCAAGGCCGCCGAGGTCGCGATCGCGGCAGGCGCCGACGGCATAACCGCGCATTTGCGCGAGGATCGAAGGCACATCACCGACGATGACGTCGTCCGCCTCAAGGAACGCATCACAAAGCCGCTCAATCTCGAAATGGCGGCGACGCCGGAGATGGTCGGCATTGCCTGCCAGCTTCGCCCGCATGCCGCCTGTATCGTTCCGGAACGGCGTGCCGAGCGCACCACGGAAGGCGGCCTCGATGCCGCCGGCCAGCGCGAGGCGCTGGCGGTGGCCGTCGCCCAGTTGGCGGGCGCCGGTATCCGCGTGTCGTTGTTTATCGCGGCCGAACCGGTGCAGATCGAAGCCGCGCGTGCGATCGGCGCGCCGGTCATCGAGATCCATACCGGCGCCTGGTGCGTTGCACTTGCCGCCGGCAACGCTACCGCGGCAGCCGGTGAGTTCGATCGCATCCTGCGCGGAGCAGCGCAGGCGAAGAACGCCGGGCTCGAAATCCATGCCGGCCATGGCCTCGATTTCGTCACCGCGGAAAAGATCGCCGAACTCGGCGACATCGTCGAGCTTAATATCGGCCACTTTCTCATCGGCGCGGCGATCTTTGAAGGTCTCGGCGCGGCGGTGCGAGTGATGCGCTCGGCCATGGACCGCGGCCGATCTCGCAGCGGAGCCGGATCATGATCCTCGGCATCGGCTCCGACATCACCGACGCTCGCCGCATCGCCAAGGTGATCGAGCGTCACGGCGAGCGTTTTCTCGATCGCGTCTTTACGCCGATCGAGCGCGCCAAAGCGGACAAAAGGCGCAACCGGATCGAAACCTATGCCAAGCGCTTTGCCGCCAAGGAAGCTTGCGCCAAGGCGCTGGGGACCGGCCTGCGCGCCGGCGTCTGGTGGCGCGATATGGGCGTTGTCAATCTGCCGGGCGGCCGGCCGACCATGGAGTTGACCGGCGGCGCCAAGCGCCGGCTGCAGAAAATCACCCCGCCGGGATACGAGGCGCGGATCGACGTGACCATTACCGATGAGGGCCCGATGGCGCATGCCTTCGTCGTCATCTCGGCGATTCCCGGCGTCAGCTGACCGTCGCCCCTGGCGCTAGACCGGGGCAGCCGAAGTCGCGATGAAAATTTCGTCATGTCCGGGCACTTCCTGTAAGCCATTGGAATTCCCTTATAAACGGTGCCTGCCGGATGCCGCGGCGAAATCCCCCCGCAATTGCCTTGTGGGCGTGGCAAAGGCTACAAGGTCGCGGGCGGGCGCAAGGAATGCGGGACGACAGGCCGATGAGCGTGCAGACAGGAACCAAGCGTAAAGAGGGTGGTCTCGCCGAAACGGTACGCGTGGTGTTTCAGGCCCTGATCATCGCGGTTGTCATTCGGACCTTTCTTTTTCAGCCCTTCAATATTCCTTCCGGCTCGATGATCCCGACTCTCCTGGTCGGCGATTATCTGTTCGTTTCCAAATATTCCTATGGATATACGCATTACTCTTTGCCGTTCTCGCCGGATATTTTCTCAGGGAGAATTCCGTCAAGCTGGACGCCGCAGCGCGGCGACGTCGTGGTGTTCCGGCTGCCCAAGGATGACTCGATCGATTACATCAAGCGCCTCATCGGGCTGCCCGGCGACCGCATTCAGATGATCGACGGCGTGCTCAATATCAACGGCACGCCGGTCAAGCGCGAGCGCATCGACGATTATGTGACCGATGACGATGGCGTCGTGCAGCGCGTCAAGCGCTATCGCGAGACGCTGCCGAACGGGGTCAGCCATACGACCATTGATCTCACCGACAATGGCTTCTACGACAATACGCCGGTCTACACGGTGCCGCCCGGCCACTATTTCATGATGGGCGACAATCGCGACAATTCGACCGACAGCCGGGTGCTCAGTCAGGTCGGCTACGTGCCGTTCGAGAATCTCATCGGACGGGCCCAAATCATTTTCTTCTCGATCCGCGACGACACACCCGCCTGGGAGATTTGGCGCTGGCCCTGGGCGGTTCGCTGGGGTCGACTGTTCACGCTGGTACGATGAGCGGCCGTAAGAGAAAAAAATCTGCCAAAACGAGCGAGCCGCCTGCCGCCGAAGCGAACGCGCCGGGCACGGCGCCCAAAGTCTTAGAAGCCAAGAGGTCGGAGCCGAAAGGCACCGATGGAAAGGCTTCGTCAGGCAAGAAGGCCGACACCAACGCATCGCCGGCGCAGCGCCGGCGCAAGCGCGCCGCTACCGATCTGGAAAGTCGGGTCGGCTATCGCTTCACCGATGCCGCGATGCTGGAGAGCGCGCTGACCCACATCTCGGCGCTCAAGGGTGGTAACCGCGCCAACAGCTATCAGCGCCTCGAATTCCTCGGCGATCACGTGCTCGGCCTGGTGATTTCCGACATGCTGTATCGCACCTTCCCCAAAGCCGACGAAGGCGAGCTGTCGCGCCGGTTGGCCGATCTGGTGCGCAAGGAAACCTGCGCCGACATTGCACGCGCGATCGATCTTGGCGTTGCGATCCGCGTCGGCTCATCGGAAGCCAACGCCGGCGCCCGCAGCCGTCCGGCGATCCTCGCCGACGTTTGCGAGGCGTTGATCGGCGCTGTCTATCTCGACGGCGGCTATAAAGGCGCCGAGGCGCTGGTCGAACGGTTGTGGGAGGTCAGGCTCAAGGCCACGGCGCAGCCGTTGCGCGATCCTAAAACCGTGCTGCAGGAATGGGCGCAAGCGCGCGGCCTGCCGACGCCCATATATCGCGAAGTCGCGCGTTCCGGTCCGGATCACAATCCCGAATTTCGCGTCGCCGTGCAGCTCCCTTCCTTTGCGCCGGCCGAGGGCATTGCCCGCTCAAAGCGCGCCGCCGAGCAGGACGCCGCCGCGGCCATGCTGGCGCGCGCCGGCGTCAAGATCGCCAAGCGCGATGGCTGACGCCGCCGAGGGGGACAAACGCGCCGGCTTCGTGGCGCTGATCGGCGCGCCGAACGTCGGCAAATCGACGCTGCTCAATGTGCTGGTCGGCGCCAAAATCTCGATCGTGACCCCGAAGGTGCAGACCACGCGGATGCGCGTGCGCGGCATCGCCATCGAGGGCCCGGCGCAGCTCATCTTCGTCGATACGCCGGGGATTTTTTCGCCGCGGCGGCGGCTCGACCGCGCCATGGTCGACAGCGCCTGGGCCAGCACGCAGGATGCCGATCTGGTCGCGCTCTTGATCGACGCCAAAAAGGGCATCAAGGATGACGACGAAGCCATCCTCGGCAGGCTCGTCGATGTGCGCACGCCAAAAGTCCTCGTGCTCAACAAGGTCGACCTCGTCGACAAGCAGGTTCTCCTGGCGCTGACGCAAATGCTCAACGAACGCTTGGCCTTTGCCGCTACTTTCATGATCTCGGCGCGCAAAGGCGATGGCGTCGCCGATCTCAGGCATTGGCTTGGGGTGCATGTGCCGGTGGGACCGTGGCTCTATCCCGAGGATCAGATTTCCGATGCGCCGCTGCGCCAGCTCGCCGCCGAGATCACACGGGAAAAGCTTTATCTGCGCCTACACCAGGAATTGCCCTATCAGTCGACGGTCGAGACCGAAGTCTGGAAAGAATTAAAAGACGGCGCGGTGCGCATCGAGCAGACCGTCTATGTCGAGCGCGACAGCCAGCGCAAAATCGTGCTCGGCAAAGCCGGCCAAGCCATCAAGGCGATCGGCGCCGCCGCGCGCGCCGACATCGCCAAAGCCATCGAGCAGCCGGTGCATCTGTTCCTTCACGTCAAGGTGCGGGAAGGCTGGGGCGACGATCCTGAGCGCTATCGGGAGATGGGTTTGGAGTTTCCCAAGGAGTGATTTGTCATGCCTCCGTCAGCGCGGACATCATCGGTCGGGGTTTAGGTTTACTGGATACCCGCCTTCGGCCTTCGCGGATGATGACGGGCATACTAAATACAGTCCATGCAATGGATCGATGAAGGCATCGTGCTCGGCGTCAAGCGTCACGGCGAGACGAGCGTCATTCTCGAATTGATGACGCGCGAGCACGGCAGGCATCTTGGGCTGGTGCGCGGCGGTGCGGGCACGCGGCTGCGCGGTGTGCTGCAGCCGGGCAATGCGCTGGGGGCCACTTGGCGGGCGCGGCTTGACGAGCATCTCGGCCATTACACCGTGGAAGCGATCAATCTCCGTGCGGCCGGATTCCTGTCCGCGGCCCATGCGGTCCATGGCGTGACGCATCTGGCGGCTTTGTGCCGGCTGCTCGCCGAGCGCGAACCCCATGCGGCGATCCATGCCGCGCTCGATGCCATTTTGGATCGCCTCGACGATCCGCATCTCGTGGCGCCGATGATCGCGCGGTTCGAGCTGAATTTCCTGGCAGAGCTGGGGTTTGGCCTCGATCTTTCGTCCTGTGCCGCAACCGGTGCGACCGAGGATCTCATCTATGTGTCGCCGCGGTCCGGCCGGGCGGTGTCGCGCGCCGGTGGTGAAGCCTATCGCGACAGGCTGATGCGGTTGCCGCCATTCCTGCAAAGCGAGGGCGAGCCGGAATCGGCGCGCGATCTGGCCGATGCTTTTGTGCTGACCGGCTTTTTTCTCGATCGTCACGCTTTTGCGCCGCGCGGCCTCACCGTGCCGGAGGCGCGCGCGCAATTCGTCACGGCGCTGGCGCGCATCGTTCAGTAGAGCCCGGGATAAAGCCCGAAATCCGGCCGGCAGCCGCAACCCTGCCTGCCATAAGGGTCAATCCAGCATTCCCAGTGGTGGCGGTAGGGGCATGCCGGCGCCCGGTATCCGTCGTAGTAGGGCTGGTAATACCGGATCGTGTAGTCGAAGCCCTGAGCTAGCTGGGTGACCGGAGCGGCAGATGCGGAGGCCGCCATTACCGAAACAGATGCCGCTAAAGTGGCGGCGGCGAGGGTAGCGTTACGCATATACAATTCTCCCTGAATTCTGGCGGCGCGACTATTCAGCCGCGCCCGTGCGCTACTTCATTTTACCGCATTGGTCATGTCGAATTGACCCCCTTGGTTGCCGCTGGAAGCTTGAGGAAAGGGGTGTCAGGCAGCGGCGTGCCTCCCTTGTTCAGACGCTGCAACAGCGATAGCGGTCATGTCCATGAATAAGAAAGTGATTCCCCCGGAACCCAGCGGTATTCAGGAAATTCCGCTGCGCGAGGCTCTGGAAGAGCGCTATCTGGCTTACGCGCTCTCCACCATCATGCACCGCGCGCTGCCGGACGCCCGCGACGGGCTCAAACCGGTGCACCGGCGCATCCTCTACGGCATGCGGCTGTTGCGCCTTGATCCGGGCGCGGCTTTCAAGAAATCGGCGAAGATCGTCGGCGACGTGATGGGCAATTTCCACCCGCACGGCGACCAGGCGATCTATGACGCGTTGGTGCGGCTGGCACAGGATTTTGCCTCGCGCTATCCGCTGGTCGACGGCCAAGGCAATTTCGGCAATATCGACGGCGATAACCCTGCTGCCTATCGTTATACCGAAGCCCGTCTGACCGAAGTCGCGCGGCTCCTGCTCGACGGCATCGACGAAGATGCCGTCGATTTCCGGGCGAGCTACGACGGCGTCATGCAGGAGCCGGTCGTCCTGCCGGCGGCATTCCCGAATCTGTTGGCCAACGGCGCACAGGGCATCGCGGTCGGCATGGCGACGTCGATCCCGCCACATAACGTTGCGGAGCTGTGCGATGCCGCGCTCCATCTCATCGAGCAGCCGAATGCGCGCTCGAAAACGCTGCTCAAATACGTGCCCGGTCCGGATTTTCCGACCGGCGGCCTGATCGTCGATCCGCCGGCGGCCATCGCCGAGGCTTACGCGACCGGCCGCGGCTCGTTTCGCTTGCGCGCGCGCTGGAAGACGGAAGATACCGGGCGAGGCACCTATCTGATCGTGGTCACGGAAATCCCGTGGCAAGTGCAGAAAATGCGGCTCGTCGAGCGCATCGCCGAGCTTATGAACGAGAAGAAGCTGCCGTTTCTCGCCGACATGCGCGACGAGTTGGCGGAGGACGTGCGCCTTGTCTTCGAGCCGCGATCGCGATCGGTCGATCCGGCGCTGTTGATGGAAAGCCTGTTCAAGCTCACCGAGCTTGAAAGCCGCGTGCCGCTCAATATGAACGTTCTCATTCGCGGCCGAATTCCGAAGGTGGTCGGGCTTGCCGAGGCGCTGTCGGAGTGGCTCGCCCACCGCCGCGACGTGCTGTTGCGCCGTTCGCGCTATCGGCTGTCGCAGATCGAGCGCCGGCTCGAAGTCCTGGGCGGCTATCTGATCGCCTATCTCAATCTCGACAAGGTCATCAAGATCATTCGCAACGAGGACGAGCCGAAGCCCGTTCTGATGAAGACATTCAAGCTGTCCGACGTGCAGGCCGAGGCCATCCTCAATATGCGGCTGCGCAATTTGCGCCGCCTCGAGGAGATGGAGATCCGCGGCGAAGAGAAGGATTTGCGCGCGGAGAAGAAGTCGCTCGAGGAATTGATCCGCTCCGAAAAGCAGCAATGGAAAAAAATCGCGGATGAAATCAAGGGCCTCCGCGACAAGTTCGGACCGAAAACTCCACTCGGCAAGCGCCGCACCGGCTTTGCCGAGGCGCCGGCGCACGATGAGGCAGCCATCGAAGAAGCCTTGGTCGAGCGCGAACCGATCACCGTGGTGGTTTCCGAGAAGGGTTGGATCCGCGCGCTGCGCGGTCAGGTCTCCGATCTGTCCAGTCTCGCGTTCAAGGCCGACGACCGGCTCAAGCTCGCTTTCTTCGCCGAGACCACCTCGAAGCTCTTGGTTTTCGCCACCAACGGCCGCTTTTATACCATCGATGCGGCGAAATTGCCGGGCGGCCGCGGCCATGGCGAGCCGACCCGCCTGTTCATCGATCTGGAACAGGACGCGGACGTCGTCACGGTGTTTCGCTATCAGGGCGGCCGCAAGCTTCTCGTCGCCAGCCGTCAGGGCAGGGGCTTTATCGTGCCCGAGGATGAGGGCCTCGCCAATACCCGCAAAGGCAAACAAGTGCTCAACGTCAAATCGCCCGACGCGGCGTGTGCAGTGGCGCCGGCCGCGGGCGAATTGGTTGCCGCGATCGGCGAGAACCGCAAGATGCTGATCTTTCCGATCGATCAGGTACCCGAGATGACGCGCGGTCGTGGCGTGCGTCTGCAGCGCCACAAGGACGGCGGCCTCTCCGACATCACGACCTTCGAGGTGGAAAAGGGCTTGAGCTGGACGGACTCGGCCGGCCGCGTTTTCAATCTAACGCTGAAGGAGCTCGCCGACTGGCGCGGCAGCCGCGCCGATGCCGGGCGCCTGGCGCCGAAGGGTTTTCCGAAGACCAATAAATTCGACGATAGCGGCGCATCGACGAGTGGAACCGGCACCGACGCTGCCTGAAAGTCGCCGCTCATTGTCGGCCACATCGACTCCGCGCACTCGGCGGCGAAGGCCCCCATTGCGGCTTCGATAGGCCTATAATCATTTTCGCTGGGAATATTTCACCGGTCCAGATGGTCGATCTGGACGACTTGCTTTGCTACGCGCGAAACTGGGGCGGATGTTCGGAAAATCCAGAAATTGGACGATTCTGCACTGGCGCGGCCGGCTGCGGCTCGCCAGCGCCTTGGTGCTGCTCAGCTTCGTCATCTGTCATCTGACCGCGCACTGCCTCTTGCTCGTCTCCTTCGAGGACGCCGAGGCGACACGCAACGTACTCATGTATCCGTGGCGAACCTGGATCGGCACGGGGCTCCTGACGACGGCCTTTATCGTCCACTTCAGCAATGCCTTGTGGTCGATCTACGTCCGCCGTGCATTGCGACTGAGCCGTTGGGAATGGACGCAGCTCTCGCTCGGTCTGTGCATCCCGCTGCTGCTGATGTTTCACGTCGTGTCGACCCGCATTGCCGAGGAAACGCTCGAGGTCACCACTTATTACAACACCGTCTTTATCGTGCAGTGGCTGATGTTCCCATGGCTCGGCGCGTTGCAGATGATCGCGGTAGTCACGGTATGGACCCATGCCTGCATCGGCATCCATTATTGGCTGCGCACCAAGCGTTGGTATCCGAACTGGCGGCCGCCGCTGCTCGGCTTCGCGCTATTGCTGCCCGCCTTGGCGCTCGCCGGCTATGTGACCGGCGGCAATCAAGTTCTGCGCGAAGCCAAGAGCGATCCGGATTTTGTCAGTTCGTCGCTCGGCGATTCCAATTTGACCGCAGAGACAGGCGCCGCCATCGACCGCATGGTATATATCGGCTTCGGCGTTTGGCTCGGCTTGGTGCTGTTGCCGTTTGCCGGCCGCGGCGTGCGCGCCTGGCGCGATCGCCGCCGCAAACCGCCGATACTGTCGCACGCCAATGGCCGCCGCGTGCCGATCCTTCCCGGCGCCACGGTGCTCGAAACGCTGCGCGCCCACGGCATTGCGCACGCTTCGGTTTGCGGCGGACGGGCGCGCTGCACCACCTGCCGCGTTCTGGTGACCAAGGGCCTCGATCGGCTGCCCGCGCCGGCAGGGCAGGAAGCCAGGGCGCTGTCACGGGTCGCCGCCACCACCGGCATGCGGCTCGCCTGCCAAATCCGTCCCAGCGCCGACATCGCAGTAATGCCGCTCCTGGCGGCCGACGCCAGCGCCGCCGATGGCGCCGTGCGCGGCGGGCTGGAAGGCAGCGAGCGTGCGATCACGGTGGTCTTCGTCGATTTACGCGGCTCGACGACTTTGGGCGAGGCCAAGCTGCCCTACGACGTGCTCTTCATCCTCAACCAGTTTTTCCACGAAATGACTCAGGCGCTTGCCGCCACCCGCGGACATTATTCGCAATTCACCGGCGATGGGTTGATGGCGCTGTATGGCCTCTATGCCGCTAATCCCGCGGCTGGCGCCGGCGACGCCATTCGCGGCGCGCGCGACATGCTCACCCGGCTCGATCAATTGAACTATCGGTTGCGTGCCGACCTGCGCGAGCCGCTGCGCATCGGTATCGGCATTCATCATAGCGAAGCGATCGTTGGCGCGATGGGCCCGCCGCGCTCGCAAATCATCACCGCCATCGGCGATACGGTGAATACCTGCGCGCGGCTGGAAGGCCTGACCAAAGAGTACGGCTGTGCCGTCATCGTATCGCGCCAAGCCGCCGAGGCCGCCGGACTGCGGCTGGTTGGTCACGACCTGCATCAGGCGGCGGTCAAGGGCCGGACGCGGCTAGTTGAGTTTTACGCGTTGGAAACGCTCGCCGACCTGCCGCTTTAGACCGGTCGCTTTTAATCAGGGCTAAGGCAGCCGCGCTATTCGGCAGCGGCCTGCCTTGCCTGAAAACGCGGCACTACTAGCCCGTATAGGCCACGCGCTTCTGCGCTGCCGCTTCGATGGCCGTTTTCGGCTGCGCCGGCAACTGAAGGACCGTCGCCTCTTGTCCTTCGGCCAACAATGTCAGCAGCACCATCCGTCCGTCCGGAAATTCCAACGCATCGTGGTGCGCGGCGAGCTTGTGGGTATTGATCTGCCGGAAGATAGCGGTCTTGTAATTAATTAATCGCGCACGCCATGGAAACAGCCCGGTCTGCCTGCAGGCCACTTCCCTGGCAAAGGACAATTCCGTGCCGGGCAGGACGCAAACCGCCATACCGGCATCCTCGACCGCGCAAAAGCCGCGCGTTCCGGTGCCGAAGTCGCGGGAGGTGAGGCGGTCGCCAACCTTGGCCGGCCGCGAGCTGACATTCTGAAGGCTGTAGTCGCACATGGGGCAAATCTCCGATTTTCACGCAGCCCCAATTGCGCAACGACCGTAAACCTCTTTGGTTTCGCGGTGGCAGGCGAATTCGCGCAATAATGTCCGAAAGATCGCTTGGCGAAGGTGCAGTTGATTAAATTAAAACGTGTGTCGCGCCCAGCGCCGCTATGGCGCGGCGATGTGCCAAACGTTGTTGACGCCGTCGCCCTTCGCATCGCCGGGATTGCCGTCGTGGTAGAAGGCATAAAGCGGCTTGCCCTTATAGGCCCATTGTTTGCCGCCGTCTTTCCGCGTGACGATGGTCCAGTCCCCCGACGGTTTGGCGTCCGTTGGCGCATTAAAGGGTGGCCAGGTGTTGGCGCATACGCCGTTGCAATCAGAGGCACCGGCACTGTCGCGATCGAAATTGTACAGAGTCATGCCCGCACCATCGATCAGCGATTTGCCTTTCGGCGTGGCGCCGACATTGGCCGGGCCGCTCTGCGCCAGCGCGGCAGTCGCCACAAACGAATAAACCCCGAAGGCGAGGAGCGCGTGCAGGGAAGCTCGCATGAATTGATCTCCGATCACGATCGATCCTGACCGGCAATGATGACGGCGAGGATTTACTCCACTCTCGCCCAGCCATCCGGCATCAGCCGTTCCTGCGGCAGGAAACGGCTCTTATAGTCCATTTTCCGCGACCCGCGCACCCAGTAGCCGAGATAGACGTAAGCGAGGCCCATGCGCTGCGCACGCGCGATGTGATCGAGCACCATGAAGGTACCGAGCGACCGCGCCGCTTCGTCGGGTTCGAAGAACGAATAGACCATCGATAGCCCGTCGCCGAGCACGTCGGTCAAGCCGATGGCGACCAGATCGCCGCCGCGATGGGCGGTCGCCACGGTGGCCACGTCCGGCGGCCGGCGCCGGTATTCGATGATGCGGGTCTCGATGTGGCTGTCCTCGACCATCATGGCATAGTCGAGCACCGTCATGTCGGCCATGCCGCCGTCGCGATGGCGGGAATCGAGATAGGCGCGGAACACCGAATATTGCTCGGATGTCGGCACCGCGATCCGCATATCGCTGGCAATGTCGAGGTTACGTCGCAGGATGCGACGCATGCTCTGGGTCGGGCTAAAATCCTTGACGACGACGCGCACCGAGACGCAGGCGCGGCAGCCCTCGCAGGCCGGCCGGTAGGCGATCGACTGGCTGCGCCGGAAACCGCCCTGGGTGAGGATGTTGTTGAGTTCCGGCGCGCGCTCGCCGACGAGATGGGTAAAGACCTTCCGTTCCTCCTTGCCGGCCAGATACGGGCAGGGCGAGGGGGCGGTGAGATAGAATTGCGGTGTATCGCGCGAGTGCTGGGTCACGACGGATTACAGGGTGGCAGCGCCGGCAGTCGAATCCGGCCGGCCCTGAGCATCGCGCCTGCGCGGTCCGGCGTCAAAGGCCGTTTTTGCGCCAACCGGTCGCGGTGCCCCGCAGCGCAGCAGTCCGGCGCGGGTTATTGATCAGGACGGTGCCCACCACAATGTCGTGCAGCAGCCGCCGCCGGGCGTTGAAGAAACCGACGACCAGGATGAAGGGGGTAAGCACACTGACGGTGATCCAGAAGACGATGGCGTGCACCGCGCCAAGCACAAAATAGGACGGTGCGCCGTACCAGGTGCGCATTTCGATTTCCATGGTGCGCATGCCGATGGTGGCCGAGGCCGGGCCGCCCAGTGTGATCCCGTAATAAACCAGCGCCCAGATCACCGAGCCGGGTGACATCAGCCAGAACAGCGCCCAGCCCAGGCCAAATGTGATCAGGCCGAACACGAAGATGAACATCCAGCCCACAATGAGCGGGATTACGATGATGATGACGTCGATGATGAAGGCAACGACCCGGCGGGCGAGCACGCCTTCGAACAGTTCCGGATTGGTCGCCGGATCGTAGGCATGCGGCTTGACGTCAAGCACAATGCCGATCCGTCGGGGACCTGAGGGCGCAGGGCCTGAACTGCCAGGCGTTGCGTCCATATCTGCGGTTGGGCCGGGATCTGTCATGGTCAGATTGGCATTATAATGCTCCGGCCAGTACGCAACAACGATGACCCGACAACGACCGCCGATGGTACAGAGCGCGAAAAATCCGCCAAAAGTCACGCTCGCGGCGATCGAAGCCGCCAGGCGCACCATTGCCGGCCATGTGCTGCGCACGCCGCTATTGCCGGCGCCGCCGCTCTCGGCGCTCACCGGCGCCGAAGTTTTCGTCAAATACGAGAATCTGCAGGTCACCAATTCGTTCAAGGAGCGCGGCGCCTGCGTAAAACTTGCAGCGCTGACCGCAGCGGAGCGCAAGTGCGGCGTGATCGCCATGTCGGCCGGCAATCATGCGCAGGCCGTCGCCTATCACGCGCGGCGGCTGGCGATACCCGCGACCATCGTCATGCCAGTGACGACACCGTTTGTGAAGATCAAGGCGACCGAGGCACACGGCGCCACGGTGGTGCTTTGCGGTGAGACGCTTACGGAAGCCCAGGTGCGGGCGGAGGCGATCGCCGCCGAACGCAGCCTGGTTTGGGTGCATCCTTATGACGATCCGCACATCATCGCCGGCCAAGGCACCGTGGCGCTGGAAATGCTGGAAGAGGCGCCGGACATCGAAACATTGGTGATCCCGATCGGCGGCGGCGGCCTGATCGCCGGCAATGCCATTGCGGCCCGCGCGGTCAAGCCGTCGATCGAGATCGTCGGGGTTGAATGCGCGCTTTATCCGTCGATGTGGAATGCGATCCACCATGCAGCCCGGCCGTGCGGCGGCGCCACGCTGGCCGAAGGCGTCGCTGTGAGCAAAGCCGGCGCGCTGACTTTGCCGGTGGTGCGCGAACTCGTGCGCGACATCGTTCTTGTCGGCGAGCCGCTGATCGAACGCGCGGTGAACGCCTTTCTCACCTTGCAAAAGACCATGGCGGAAGGAGCCGGCGCCGCAGGCCTTGCCGCGATGCTGGCCGAGCCGCAACGCTTTGCTGGACGAAAGGTCGGTCTGATCCTGTGCGGCGGCAATATCGATCCGCGCATTCTCGCCTCCATCATGGTGCGCGAACTGGAACGCGACGATCGCATCGTGTCGTTTCGGCTGATCATTCCAGATCGGCCGGGGATTTTAGGGCAAATTTCTACTCGGCTTGGCGAACTCGGGGCCAATATTCTCGGCGTCGATCATCATCGTCTGTTCCTCGACGTGCCGGCCAAGGGCGCCAAGCTCGACATCACCGTGGAAACGCGCGATGGCGCGCATGCCGAGCAAATTTTCCGTGCGTTGACCGCCGATGGTTATCAGCCGGTACGAATGGCGGGCGGCGCGGCGCTGGAATGAATTAGGAGCGATCGCGCGCTCAGTAATGCCCCGGCTCCATTCCCGGCTCGTAGCTCGACCCCGGCGCTTCGGCCGGCGTGGCTGGCGTCGCCGCGGTAGCGTCCGCCGGCCGCGGCCGCGGCAGCGGGACCGCCGTTTGCACCATGGCAAACAGCATCGGCCGGCGCGGCGGCAACGGCACCCTGCCGTTGATAGGCTGGCCGGGTGGCAAGTCGTCGCTGGCAGTTTCACTCGATGCGGACGGCTGAGGCGCGGCGGCGATAGGTTCGCTCGGCGCCGGATCCCTCGCGGCGTTTCCGCTTGTGGACCCCATGGGCGGCGGTGCGGTGGCGTTTGGATTGGGCCACACAATACTGCTCGGCGCTGCCGCCGGCGGGGCGGGCGTGTTGGCCGCAACCTGCATCGGACTAGCCGACGGCGTCGGCTGTGTTGCTGCGGCGGAAGCCGAGCCGGCAGCTGCCGTCGGCGGGCCGGATGCCGCCGGCACTGCCCGTGCCACTGCCATTTTGGATGGAACCGCGGGCACAGGAGGCTCAGGCGCGGCCGGCACTGGCGCGACGGGCGACGCCACGGCGATCGCGTTCTGCGGTGGAGCCGACGGGGCGATGATCGAAGCGGGTTGCAGCTGGTCGGTGGGCTTCCTGATGTCGAGCAGCGGCGTCCGCGCATCGGAAGCAGTCGCCGCCGCGGCATCCGCGAGCCGACTGGTCGGTGCGGCAGGCTGCGGGTGCCCGACCAGGGTTGCGGCCGCCGGGGCCGCTTGAACTGCCGACGCGGCAATGGACGCGGTATCGGCGGGCGGGGCTTCGGTCATTCGCTGGAAGGTCGGGGCCTTAGGGGCAGCGACATAGGTGCGGACCATTGTCGTGATGGTCCACATCACCACCGGCACGGCGATGATCACCGCCAGCAGAATGATCACCCGTTGCAAAACCGGCGTGTAGAGCCGGATGTTATCGTCGTCGTACTCACGCATCGCTTCCGCCTCGTCCTTGCGTTCCGGGCGGGGGCGGTTTGTCAGCTGCCCTTCTTCAATTTTTCCGCGACCTTTGCCGCGAAATAGGTCAAGACCCCGTCCGCGCCGGCGCGCTTGAAGGCGATCAGGCTTTCCATCATCGCCTTGTCGCCGTCGAGCCACCCATTTCCGGCGGCGGCCATGATCATCGCATACTCTCCGGAAACTTGGTAGGCGAACGTGGGCATTCCGAAGCTGTCCTTAATCCGCTGCAGAATGTCGAGATAGGGCAGGCCGGGCTTGACCATGACCATGTCGGCGCCCTCGGCGATGTCGAGCTCGACCTCGCGCAGCGCTTCATTGGTATTCGCCGGATCCATCTGATAGGTGCGCTTATCGCCGATCAGCGTGGCGCTGGAGCCGACCGCGTCGCGAAACGGCCCGTAGAACGCCGAGGCATATTTGGCCGCATAGGCCATGATCTGCACGTCGCCGAAGCCGGCTGCATCGAGGCCGGAGCGGATGGCGCCGACCCTGCCGTCCATCATGTCGGAGGGTGCGATGATGTCGCAGCCCGCGTCGGCTTCGACCAGGGCTTGGCGCACCAGAACCGCGACCGTTTCGTCATTGAGAATGACGCCGTCGCGAAGGAGGCCGTCGTGGCCGTGGCTGGTGTAGGGATCGAGCGCCACGTCGCAGAGCACGCCGACCTCGGGTACTTCTCTCTTGATGGCCCGAATGGCGCGGCAGACGAGATTGTCCGGATTGAGCGCCTCGGAACCGGCATCGTCGCGCCGGCCGGGTTCGGTGTAGGGAAACAAGGCGATGCAGGGAATGCTGAGCTCGGCGGCCCGCTCGGCGGCGTGCACCGCCTCATCGACCGACAGCCGGTCGACGCCGGGCATCGAATCGACACCGGCGCGGATTCTGCTGCCGTCGACCAGGAACAGCGGCCAGATCAGATCGTCGGTGGTGAGCAAATGTTCGCGCACCATACGCCGAGCCCAATCGGCGCGGCGATTGCGGCGCGGCCGGACGGCCAGATCGAGGCGCTCGGACGGCGTTTCGGCTTCGACCGGGGCGAGCCGGCGCTTTTCCAACGGCCGGCCGAATTTGATCGCCATGGCAGACTCCACTTTTCCGCTCTTTTTACCCCGTCCATGGCTAAGGTGCCACTAGGCCAGTGCAACGCCTTTGACCCCGGTCAAATACTCATTCGTGACGTTGACGGGCTTCAGGAGGGCCTCTAACGCTCCGGTCGGCCACTTCTGCCACGAAACTGCCGCGTGCCTCTGCCTCTTGGTCCAACGGGGACATCATGAGTGACCAATCGCAGCGGCAGCCCACCCGGCCCAGCGACCTCTTGGAGCCGGTGCGCGTCACCAAGGCCGGCAACCGGGGCACCTGGACCGAATATCTCGTCCTGTTCCTGCGCATCATGGCGGCGGTGTCGCTGGTGAAGGGGCTCTATCATTGGGGCCAAGTGTGCGGCATCGGCGCCGGCCCCGACGGCGGTTTCGAGAACCACACGATCGCCTGGCAGACCTCCACCGTATTCTTCGCCGTGCTCGATCTGGTTGCCGCGGTCGGGCTGTGGCTGGCGGCGGCGTGGGGCGCGGTGGTGTGGCTCACCTCGGTCGTGTCGATGGCGGCGGTCGAGTTGTTTTTTCCGCAAGTTTATGACGGCAGCATTTTCATCGTCTTCGTCGAGATGACGCTGCTTGGTGTGTATCTTTATCTCGCCATCGTGTCGGCGCGCGAGCATCAGTAACCGTTTTACCGGTTGGTGATGGTGAACGGGTCGCCGTTGAGCAGCGTGAGCGTCACATTGACCTTTTCGGTGTAGCTGAAAACCTGGTCTTGCAGCAATCTGAGCGCGACCTGTTCGCCCAGCACGATCGATTGATCGGTGTCGCTTCGCCAATTGACCCCGGCGTGGATGCCGTGGCCGAACGACATGTTGTGCGCCAGCTTGTGCAGTTCGCCGTTGACGGTCAGATTTTCCGGACCGGTATAAGCTTCGAGCGCCAAGCCGTCGGTGGATGGCACGACCGGATGTTCGAACACGGCCTCGCCGTCGAAGAAAAACTTCAAGATTGTGATGCACGCGCCGGCGACCGCGCCATGCCCGGCGGGATAGGACGGATACGTCGGCGATCCTTCCGGAAACGCCTGTGACAGCAGAAAGCTGCCATGGGCTGCGGACTGGCCGAAATCGTGATTGACGAATTGGCTGAAATAGAGCGCCGCCAACTCCAGCACGGACTCGTGCACTTGGGCTTGCGGCATCTGCACTCCGATGGGCTTCGTCATCGCCAGATAAACGAGGCCGGCGCCGGCCTCCGGGCGCGGACGCAGGTGCACGATCCATTTCTGATACCAAACGGCGTTGAGCACCGCTTTGGCTGCTGCGCCGAGCGTGGCGGCGATGTCCGGTGCGCCGAACGTGCCAAACGCTTTTTGATTTTTGTAGGCGACATAGGGATTTGTTTGGTTCGGCTTTATGCCTGAACTCTTGAGAACCAAATAAGCGACCAAATAGGCCTGAGAGATTTCGGCCATATGCGCATAGCTGCCGAGCGCGCGCCCGTTGCGCATATGGCGATGCACTCCGTCCAAGACGTTGACGCCGTCCACTTTACCGTTTTGCGCCGCATACCAGGCGTCGAGATCGGTCAGATAATTGATCCCCGGCGCGTAGCTCAGCATTTTCTGATCGATCGGCTGTGCGCAAAGGCTCGTCGGTTGGATGCATAACTGCGAGAGGTAGGGACCAACGTCCTCACCGGCGAAGTAAGTCTTATCGCCGATCTGTCTCGGGCCGCCGCGCAACAGCAAATCAGGCGTCACCATGCCTGATGTACTCACCGGTCCGTAGTAATGGCCGCTGAACTTCGTGCGCAGTTTCGTCAGTCCGTTGGCGGCGGCAATGGCGATCGGATTGATGGGATATTCAGCGAACGGCGCATCGCGCAACAGCGACGCCCAATAGAGCTCGATCAGTTCAAGCGCGTAGTCGATGCCGTCCACCTCGAACGCGGGGGGCGCCGCGAAGGCCTGCGCATCGCTGCCGCCCAGGGACAGAGCAAATGCGCCGGCCGGTCCATCGAGCCCGGTATAGAACGCCGGCGTCGTTTGCTGTTCCGAGTAACCCCCGAGAATTATGTTCGGGTCTTCGAAGTTCATCGCGCCGACGGTCAGCCCGTCGCTACTGCCCAAGGCGGCGCGGAATGCCTTGAACGCATCGGGATCGACGATGCCGTAACTCTTTTGCTTCAGACCTTTGGAATAGGTCGCTGATTTATCGGCGTATTTCGCTTCATCCCCGTTCGGGGTTTGCAGCACGCGGTCAAGCTGCGCCTGCGCGGCCGCGGCGCCGTAGCGCAGCGCGAAGGCCGCGTTGCCGCGGAGATCGGCCTTGTCGATGACGGGCGGCAAGCAAGGCGCCGGGACCGGCGGCAACTTCGACAGGTTCCACATGGCAACGCCCCCGGGCTGAATTCTCTCCTAACGGGTGCATGCTATGAATATAACGTATAAGTTGCAAGACGGCGATGCCGCAATTAACGAGCGCGAGCTGCTGCGCGTAGCGCCGCGCGGATACGCTGCGGCGTTGCCGGGATTTCGTCGATCGCGACTCCGAAGGGCGACAGCGCGTCGTTTATGGCGTTGAGCACCGCCGCTGGTGCGCCGATGGCGCCGCCTTCGCCCAAGCCCTTGGCGCCGGTGACGGAAGATGCCGCCGGCGTCTCGATGTGATGCAATTCGATCGGCGGAATTTCGCACGCCGTCGGCGGCAGGTAATCGGCCAGCGTTGCGGTCTGGATGTTGCCGAGTCCGTCGTAGACGATCTCCTCGAACAGCGCGTTGCCGATGCCCTGCGCGATGCCGCCATGCACCTGCCCGTCGGCGATCAAGGGATTGATGATGCGGCCGGCGTCTTCCACGGCGAGGAATTTCTCCAGCTTGACGCGACCGGTTTCCACGTCGACCTCGACGATGGCGACGTGACAGGCATTGGAGAAGGTGCCGGGCGGATCGTAATGCGCCGTCTCGGCCAGGCCCGGCGCGAGGGTCTTGAAGCGATGCGATTGATGATAGGCGGCGCGCGCCAGCGCCGCGATCGCCACGGCACGATCCGTGCCGGAGACTTTGGCGCTGCCGTCCTGCAGCACGATATCGTCCGGCGAAGCTTCCAGCACGTCACCGGCGATGACGAGAAGTTTTTCCCGGATTTTTTGCGCCGCCAAGAGCGTGGCGCCGCCGGAAATGACCAGCGAGCGGCTGGCGAAAGTGCCCCAGCCGTAAGGCGTGCGGTCAGTGTCGCCGTGCAGCACGCGCACGTCCGCCGGCGCGACGCCGAGCTGATCCGCGACGATTTGGGCTAGCGTGGTGCGCAAGCCCTGGCCGTGCGGGCTCGCGCCGATGCGCGCTTCGACGCGGCCGGAAGGGTCCATGACGACCTCGACGGTTTCCCAGCCCGGCGTGATCTCCATGCCGCGCGCGGCAAAGGCCGGACTGCCATAGCCGGTGCGCTCGGAAAATGTCGCAAAGCCGATGCCGAGAATGCGGCCGGCCGCGCGCGCTTCGTTCTGGCGAGCGCGGAACGCCGGGAGGTCGATATGCGCCGCCGCGTTGTCGAGGGTTTCGATATAGCTGCCTTCGTCGAAGACCAGGCCGGTCGCCGATGTATAGGGAAAACGCTCAATCAGGTTGCAGCGACGGATTTCGACCGGGCTCAAGCCGAATGCGGCGGCGGCCTTGTCCATCAACCGCTCGATGGCAAAGGTGATGACCGGCCGCGACACGCCGCGATAGGGCGCCATGGTGCAGGTGTTGGTGGCGACGCCGCGCGCGCGGCACCAATAAGCGCGCACGTCATAAGGGCCCGGCAACTCGGCCATGGCCATCAGGGGCTCCACGCCGCAGGTGGTCGGAAAGCATGAATAGGCGCCGATATTGGCGATCACGTCGGCCGCCAGCGCAATCAGTTTGCCGCGCTCATCGAAGCCGCCTTCGAGCGCGATATGCTGATCGCGGCTATGGAACGCGGCGATCAGATTTTCACGGCGGTCCTCGTTCCAGGCGACGCTCTCGCGCAGCCGCCGCGCCAACCACACCAGCACGATATATTCGGCGGCGAGCGACATTTTCTGGCCGAAACCGCCGCCGACGTCGGGCGCGATCACGCGCAAATCGGCTTCCGCAAAATCGAGCACGTCGGCAATCGCCGTGCGCGTCAGATGCGGCATCTGCGTCGTGCAGGTGAGCGTGACGCGGCCGCTCGCCGGATCGAATGCTGCCTGCGCGGCGCGCGTTTCGAGCGGCGCCGCGTTCTGCCGGTGCGAGCGCACGTCGAGCCGGATGCGGCGGTGCGCTTTTGCCAGCGTTGCGTCGAAATCGGCGGTCTTGATGCTGCCGTCGACCACGACATTGCCGCTCTTGTGCACGCGCGGCGCATCGGCCACGAGCGCGGCGTGGGCATCGATTGCCCCCGGCAATTCCTCGATCTCGACATCGACGCGATCGGCAAGGTCCTCGGCTTCGGCAGCGCTCGGCGCCCAGACCGCCGCAATCGGCTCGCCGACAAATCGCACCACGTCTTTTGCCAACAGTGGCTGCTCGATCGGTTGGTAGGCGAATTTGTGCAGCATCGGGCGGATCGGGCGCGCGCCGGCAAGGTCGGCGATGGTGACGATATTCGTCCCAGTCGGCGCGCGCAGGCGCACGATCCGCCCTGAGGCCACCGGGCTGCGCACAAAGCGGAGGTGATGCCTGGCGGCAAGGTCGGCGGTGAAAAACCCGCGTCCGGTTACTAGCGTCGGATCTTCCAGCCGCCGGATCGCGCGGCCGACCCATTTCAGTCCCGATCCGGCGGTTGCGGTTGTCATCACGGGAAATGTATCAGAAACGCGGCGGTTCGCCCGCGTAGGCCTGCCCAATGATGTTCAAAAGATCGGCCTTTGACACCGGCTTCGGATGGTCGATCTTGACCGCCGCGACCACCTCGACGGCCTTCTCGATATCCTGCTCGCGCATGCCGAGCCCCTTCAACCCGGTCGGCAGGCCGAGGCGGACGTTGAGATCGTAGAGGCCGCGCGCCGCGTCGCCGACGCTGAGGGCTCGCGTGATGCGCCGCATCGCCTCCGGCGCCGCTTTGGCGTTAAATCCGATCGCATAGGGCGTCGCGATGGCATGCGTATGGGCGTGGTCGAGATCGAACCATTGCCGCACCCGTTGCGCGATGGCGTGTTCGAGCCCGACCTCAGCGCGGAAATTGGCGGCGAGCCAGGCGCCGTAGAGCACGTCGGACCGCGCCGCGAGATCTCGCGGATTGTCCACGATGCGCGGCAAGTTCGAGCCCAAGAGGCGGATGGCTTCCTCGGCCATGGTCTGCACCACCGGATTGGTATCGATGCCGTAGAGGCTCTCGACGGCATGCGCGATCGCGTTCATGCCGCTCGCCGCTGAGACCCGCGGCGGCAGATCGAGCGTCAGCTCGGGATCGTAGATCGCGGTCGCCGGGAGCGCCGCCGCGCCTTCGCCGGTGATGCGACCCTCGGCAACGCCGATGCGCCAGCGCGCCGCCATTTCCGATCCGGAATAAGTGGTGACGATCGCGATGTAGGGCAGCTTAGTGGTCGCCGCTGCCGCCTTGGCCAACCCGATCGGGGAGCCGCCGCCGACCGCGACAAAGCCGTCGGCGTTATGCTGTTTGAGGTCGGCGAGAAAGCGCTCGAACGCCGCGCGCGGCATATTGGGCTCGGATGCATCGCTGACGCCGGTGCAGCGGTCGGCGATGCCCATGGTGACGCGGCGGGCGAAATCGCGCCGCGACTTCGAGCACAGCACCACGAGCCGTGACATTTTATGGAAATCGGCTTCTGCGGCGAGCGACCCGATGGCGCCGGCGCCGAACACGATACGGATGGGGTCGGAATGATAGGTGAAGCGGGACAGCATGATTTCGTCAGCGTGAGATTTCATCGATAAAATCGCTACACCGGGGAATCTGCCGTTGAAATGCGATTTCCGGGTTAATACACCAAATCCCGCTGCGACGGTGCAAGTGCTCCGTTGCGCAATCAAAACGAGGAAAACGATGCGACTTTTCAATCCGCCGCAGATTGCCAAGCCCGCCGCGACCTACAGTCATGGCGTCGAAATCGCGCCCAATGCGCGCTGGCTCTATGTCGCCGGCCAGACCGGCATCAAACTGGACGGCACGATCGATCCGGACATCGAGGGGCAGGCCGAGCGCACTTGGCAAAATGTCGTCGCCATCCTCGAAGGCGGCGGCATGGGCATCAAGGATCTGGTCAAGGTCACGTCGTTCCTGACCCGCCCGCAGGACATTCCAGCTTATGGCAAGATTCGCGACAAATATCTCGGCGACATGCGGCCGGCGACCACGATGGTGGTCGTGCAGGCGCTGGCACGGCCGAATTTTTTGATCGAGGTCGAGGCGACCGCGGCGAAGGATTAGTCCGCCGCCAACGCGATCGCGCTTACTTCCTTCGCCTTCGCGGTACACGCCGCCAGCAAAAAGCCGAGATCGGTGCCGGTCGAGACGTAACGCGCACCCATACGCACGAATTCGGCGGCGAGTTCCGGCCGCGACCACAAGCCGCCGACGCCGACATGCTTGCCGTGCTTACGGCAGGCAGCGATAGTTTTGGCATAAGCCTCCCGCAGCCGCGGATGGTCGAATTGGCCGGCTAGACCTAAGTCGGCGAGGAGATCGTTCGAGCCGATCATCACCATGTCGACGCCGCCGACCGCGGCGATCTCGTCGGCGTTGGCTACTGCGTCCTCGCTCTCGAACTGCACCATCAGCAAGGTCGCCTCGTTGAGCGCGGCATCGGCCTCAGCAGCCGGGAACGAACGGTATTGCAGATGGGGCAGGAGACCGGCGGCCGAGCGGTCGCCTAGCGGCGGGAATTTCGCCGCCCGCACATACTCCCTCGCTTCGGCGGCCGTGCGGACATGCGGCGCGATGATGCCGAGCGCGCCGCCATCGAGCACGCGCGACACCTCAGCCAGGCCGGGCACCCGCACCAGGGGAGTGACGCCTACCTCCAGCGCGGCCATGCAGATCTGGCCGGTGGTATCGAGCGAGAAGCTCGCATGTTCCATATCGACATAGAGGCTGTCGAAACCCGCGGTCTTGGCGATCCGCGCGATCTCGATGCCGCGGACGAGCCGCACCGTCATCGAGGACACGATCTCGCCGCGGGCGAGCTTATCCTTCATGGGATTGCGGAGAACGTCGTCGATTTTGACCGCCATTTGGCAACTCACTTAAAGTGGCGTCTCAACTAAAGGCTCAAGTCATTTCTCAAGTCTGGGCCACGAAGTTCTGGCCTGACATCTCCGGTTCGGGACGCTATGCTTTAGAGAATGGAGGAACGCCTGTGAATTACGCGACTGACTTCAAGTCAATCCGCAACGAGGTGTCGGCGCAAGAGTGGCAGGTGAGACTCGATCTCGCCGCCTGCTATCGTCTCGTCGACGCCTATGAGATGACCGACCTGATCTACAACCATATCACGGCGCGCATTCCGGGCACCGAGCATCTCCTCATCAATCTCTATGGCCTTCTCTACAAGGAGATCACGGCGTCGAGCCTGGTCAAGATCGATGTCGAGGGGAATATCATCTACAAGCCCGATACCGATTACAGCCTCAACGTCTCCGGCTATGTCATCCACGGCGCCATCCACAAGGCGCGGCCGGACGTCGCCTGCGTGCTGCATACCCATACCCGCGCCGGCATGGCGGTGGCGGCGATGAAATGCGGGTTGCTGCCGCTGTCGCAGACCTCGATCCGCTTCGTCGGCCATATCGGCTATCACGACTATGAGGGACCGGCGATCGACACCGACGAGCGCGCGCGGATCGTCGCCGATCTCGGGCCGCACGAGGCGCTGGTGATGCGCAATCACGGGCTGCTCACCTGCGGCGCCACCATCCAGCAGGCGTTCAACACCATGTATCAGCTTGAAATGTCGTGCCGCTCGCAGGTCGATGCCATGGCGGCGCGCGCCGAACTGTCCATGCCGGGCGAGAACGTGCTCGCCCACACCGCGCATCTCTATCAGCCGGGCACGCGGCGCCCCTATGGCGTGCTTGAGTGGCCGGCCATGCTGCGGCTTCTTGCGGCGCAGCAGAAGACGTCGGGCTACCCGCCGTATTGGCACTAAAGCGCGATTTTCGACGCGTCAGAGGGAGAAAACTGCTTGGTCGGCCGCAATTTCTGCAGTGAATTTCCTTGACCTGTTGCCGAGATACTGCAGCCAATCGGAGGGCCGACCGTTAGAATGCGGGCGGGTTTTAATTGCGAGGGCCATCATGAATAAGCTCTTGCCGGGACTTATTGCGATTATTGCGCTTGCCGGCGCGGCATCCGCGCATGCTGCGGATATGGCCGTCAAGGCGCCTCCCATCGTGGCGTCGTCCACCCCCAACTTCAATTGGTCTGGATTTTACGTCGGTGCGAACGCCGGTTACGGCTGGAAAGACCCGACGGTGACCTATACGCCCAACGACGCTACTGCGTTCGCCGGCACCTGCGGCGGAGCGGCGGGCGGCACTTGTATTCCGCCAACGTCTTTCAACACCCACGGAGGTCTCGGCGGTCTTGAGGCTGGGTATGACTGGGAAATCGGTCAGCAGTGGCTCGTGGGCTTGGCGACGGATTTCAGTTGGACCGGGCTCAAGGGCAACGGAGCATCGAATTTCATACTGGGCTCCGCCACTCCGGCAGCGTCGAACTTTCAGGCGAGCGAGCAGATGAAATGGTTCGGCACGGCGAGGGCGCGTTTAGGTTGGCTGCCGACGAATAATCTTCTGCTCTACGGCACGGGTGGACTGGCTTACGGCCGCTACAACGCAACGGCCGTCCTTAATTCTCAGTTCAATGCCAATCTCGCCGGCGGCCCACCTTTTTTCGAATACAATTGCGTCCCCGCCGCCGGCTGTTTTAGTGGCAGCAATTCTCGCACGAGTGCAGGTTGGACGCTGGGCGCCGGCGGTGAACTCGTCTTGACGAGTCATATTACTTTGAAGGCCGAGTATCTGTACGTGAATCTCGGCCGCATCGGCGTCGATTCTGTCGCCGTCACCACACTTATCGTACCGCCGGCGATGCCGTCTTCGTTCACGGCAAATTTCAGCACGGTGAGCTTCAATATCGTTCGCGCAGGTCTAGCAGGATGCTGAAAAAGTCGTTTCGCGGGGTGGTTGGAGTGTGATTCTGTGCATGTGCTTGATTCCTTTGGACTGAGGACAGCGATGCGGGGCGAAGATCAGCGATCGGAAGGCTTTTTCAGCTACATACCGGTGGAGAGACGGATACCGGCGGATCATCCGCTGCGCGCGATCCGGGTGCTGGTTGACGAAGCGCTGGCCGGACTGTCGCGGGACTTCGATAAGCTGTACGCGCGTGACGGCCGGCCGTCGATCCCACCGGAGCGGTTGCTGCGGGCGCTGCTGCTGCAGGCACTCTACACGGTGCGCTCGGAACGGCAGTTGATGGAGCAACTCGACTACAATCTACTGTTCCGCTGGTTCGTCGGGCTGTCGGCGGACGATGCGGTGTGGGATGCCACCGTGTTCTGCAAGAACCGCGACCGGCTGCTCGATGGCGATGTAGCGGCCAAGTTCTTTGCCGGCGTGCTGAACCTGCCGCAGGTGCGCGGACTTCTCTCCAGCGAGCACTTCTCGGTCGACGGCACGCTGATCGAGGCCTGGGCCAGCATGAAGAGTTTTGTGCCCAAGGATGGCGAGGGCAAGCCGCCATCCGCAGCGGGTGGCGCGCGTAATGCCGAGCGCGACTTCCACGGCGAAAAACGCAAGAACGACACGCATTGCTCGACCACCGACCCCGACGCCAAACTGTTCCGCAAGGGCGCCGGCAAGGAGGCCAAGCTTGCCCATATGGGCCATCTGCTGACGGAGAACCGCAATGGGCTCATCGTCGATGCGCGGCTGACCGAGGCCAATGGCACCGCCGAGCGCACGACTGCGCTCGACATGATCGAGGACAATGCGGCAGCAGGCAGCACGGTGGGCGGCGACAAGAACTATGACACCGCCGACTTCGTCACCGGCTGTCGCCAACGCGGCTGCACGCCGCATGTCTCGCAGAATAATACCAACCGCCGCTCGGCGATCGACGCCCGCACTACCCGGCATAGCGGCTATCGCATCAGCACGATCAAGCGCAAACGGATCGAAGAATGCTTCGGTTGGATCAAGACCGTCGGCGGCCTGCGCAAGACCCGGCATCGCGGCCGCAGCTTGGTGCAATGGTTCTTCGTGCTGACCGCGGCGGCCTATAATCTGGTCCGTATCCCGAAGCTTCTGGCCGCAACAGGATGAATCTGTCCGCTGCGCCGACCATGACACAAAACCATACCCAATCCTACGCCGCAGCGCCCAGCACCGGCCGTCGTCCGGCTTGTTGCGCTGCTAAACATCGATAAAATCAGCCTCAACAAGCTTTTTCAGCAACCTGCTAGACTATAAATTCTAATCGCCTCGGGTTTCGGAGCGCCAGTCGCGTGCCGCGGACGATTTGCGGCAAAGCCCGGCTGCAGCACGCCGGGGGCGGTTCACTCGCATCGGTCCCATGATGTTCGTTTTTTGACTTTTTTACGGAAAATTAAGCGCGTTTATCGACGCCCATAATCATTCGCAAAGTTTCCGCCTCCCGTCCCATAAATCCCCGCAATTGTCCGGCCCTCTAGAAGCGGGGAAGTCAGCCGACGGGGTTTAGCGCGTGAAGAAGCTCGTAATCGCTTTGGCGCTGTGCGGTTCGCTCATCGGCACGCCGGTGCAAGCCAAAACCTTTGTCGGCGTGTTGTGGCCCATGTTCGGACCGCTGCCCGCAATCGGGCTCGTCGAACTCGTCGCCGAGCTTAAGTCGATGCCGGACGTCGAAGTCCAAACCTATGTCCATCAGGCGTGGCCCAGCTTGGTCGACGACCTCGCCAAGCTGCCGCCGGGAACGCACACGGTCGTGGTCGGCTACAGCCTCGGCGCCAACAGCTCGGTTTTCGTCGCCAATGACGCCAAACATGTCGATCTGATCGTCGCGCTGCAGCCCTCGATGCTGAGCTGGAATCCGCCGCTCAAGCCCGGAAAAGTCGGGCGGATGATCGAAATCTACAATCCCAATCCATGGGAGACGTTCGGTGGCATGGGATCGAAGAAACTGGAGGGCGATAATATCGAATACATCGCCAACAACGACTTGCACCCGGGCGCGCAATTCAATTCGCAATTTCGTAATCTGGTGAAAACCGAAGTCGCCAAGTTCGCCGACGGAGATCGGCTGGAAACGGCGCAGGCGGACGCGCCGAAGCCGCTAGCCTACGCCCAATCGTCGCAGTCGATGCCGCTTGAGCCGGTCTTGGGCCTGCAAAGACAGGAGCGAGGCGCATCGGCCGCCGGCGATCGTCCGCAAATCGCTCAAGCCGAACTGCCGAAGATCCCGGCGCCGGCCGCGCGGGTCCCGGAACAGCGGCCGAAGCAACAGCTCGCACGCTCCGCCGAGCCGGTCCGGCCTGAGCCGGCGGTCGATGAGCGCGCTCCTGCGCATGGCAATCCCGCCAATGATCGTCCGCAAGTCGCTCAAGCCGAGTTGCCGAAATTGCCGGCACCGGAAAATCCCGCAGCGCAACCGCAGCCAAGTGACGTGCCGGCGTTCGTCGACACGCTTTCGAGTGCCGTCAATTCCGGGGACTTGTTCGCGCAACGGCAGCTTACGGCCGCAGGCCTCAAAGACTATGCCGAGCGAAGGTATCGCGGCTCGCCGACAGCCGGATGGACGAGAACGGCCTCAAACTAGCTCTGCCATGCGGGAGCTGCCGTTCTCTCGAGCGGCCGTGGGCGTGAATCAAAACGGGATCTCGCCCGCATAGATGAAGGAAAAGGCCAGATACAGGACCACGCAAAAGCTGATCCCGGCCGACAATCCCGAAAACACGGCACATAATTTGGCGCTCCAGGCGAGAGCGTGTTTCCACCACGCTTCGCGCGGATAGCGCGACGCGCTGCGCCACACGGCCACCGAAACAAACGGTAGGACGGCGCTCGCCAGCGTGAACACCGCGCCGATCACGATCGCGACCAGCGGCGCGCCGACGCCGTAGCCCGTGAGCATGCTCAGCCCGGTGATATCCCAGACCAGCGCGAACGGCACGTCGAGCAGCCAGAAAACACGCCACAGCGCGACATCGCCGGTCGCCAGTCTCGCCACGAAGTTCATGGATTGAATTTACCAGAAACGTCGCGCCGCGGCGGTTAGCCGGCGTTCGAGATCACGATTGTACCCACAATTCGCAAAAATAATGTCCCCGCTGGGGTGCGTCCCGGGTTTTGCCACGAAAATGCCCAGCCAATCTCGGATTTGTGCTAACCGGCGACGCGGGGCGGGTGGTTTTTTGCGAATCGCCTGTTTCGTCACACGCCGGAACGCGGCGAGAAACGTACCTGGGCTCAGTAAGCGTCGGTTGTCTGTTTTCGGCCCTCATAGGCAGAACCCCAAGAGCGCTTGGTTCGAAAGAGCCCATGGTTCGAGCTAAAGACATCACCGCCTGTACCGCCAAGTGTTTCGCGGCGGTCCTGATCGCGGCCAGCCTGCTCACGACTGCTGGGGCCCAACAAGCCGCGACCGCCGTGCACGGACGCGCTTATATGTTCCGCGGCCTGATCGGCATGATCGATTGGGGCATGGACCAGTTGGCGGGACGCATCGATCGCCTAGGGGTTGCCGCCGATATCGAAGGTTATTCGTCGTGGCGATCCGCTGCCACTCAGGCCATCGCCGATTACCGCCGCGACCCCAAGCCGATCACCGCCATCGGCCATTCCATCGGTGGCGATTCCGCCGTGCAATTCGCCGAGGCGCTTCAAGCCGCCCACGTCCCGGTGAGTCTCCTCGTCACCTACGATCCGACGCGCGCTGCGCATGCCATACCGGCCAATGTCGAGCGCTATATCAACCTCTACCAGTCCTCGAACATCCTGGGCGGCGGCGACCTCGAGCCGGCGCGCGGCTTCCATGGCAATTACGCCAGCTACAATCTCAAAGACCGCCCCGAGATCGTGCACGTCAATCTGGACAAATTCGACCGCATCCAAGAGCAGCTTGCCGCCAAAGTCAGATCGGCGGCGCTGCGGGGCGAGGGCGAGGCGGTGCCGCTGCGGCTCGTCCCGCCGGCCACCGGCGCCATTGAATTATGGGATTCGGGCGAGCCAGTTGCGGCCCATGCCGGCGATACGCTGCAGACGGTCGCCACGACCAATCATGTGCCGCTATGGGCGCTGGTTCAGCTTAATCCGAAGGCGGAGCGTGCGGCGCTGACCGAAGGCGAGCGCATCGTGGTGCCACGATACCTCGGTGTCAGAAGCCACTGAGTCCCGGAGCGGTCCCGCGTTACGTCGGCGGAAGCATGGAATAGCCGACACCGGCACGCATGTAGCCCGTCCCGATCGCGCTCAATAATCCTTGGATCCGCTCGACTGACTTCTCGATCATGCTGGGCGGCTCGCCGGCCTCGATCTGGTCCTTGAGCTCAAGGAGCGCTCGGTTGGCGCTGTCGAGGCGCCGCGCCAGCACCATTGTCACGTAGAGCAGCGCAACCGGGTCTTGACCGAGCAGCGTGGCGGCGTCGGCAACGTGAAACTCCGAGCTTTCGACGGTGAGGACGTCGGCGCCATGCGGCTGACCGAGCAGCGCGGAAAGCTCGCCGAACACCGCGCCGGGTTCCGTCACCGTAGCGAGCTCGATTCCGCCTTTGACGATGGTGACTGCGCCGCTTTTGAGAATGAGCAGCCGGCCGGTGCTGGTGCCTTCGCTGAATACCGTCTCGCCGGCGCCGTAGCTGGCGAGCGGCAGGCAGGCAAGCTTGCTCTGCCAAATTTCCTTGTCATGGACGAGCGGCATGCCAGCGCCCCCTTGTGCCGCGTCGCTCGCGGACCGTGCCAAGCAGATCGGCAGATACCATGGCCATCTATGAATTCCAACGTCGCCGCAGGTTGCGGATGTTCACGCTTATTCCGCCGCTAAGGTTTCCGCTTCCGATTGGCCGCTCCGGTACCTGGATTTACCGGCTCGGCGGCGGCTGAGACATGCGAGCCGCTTCGCCGCGTGGTCGAAATGCTTTGCGGCGGCGACGGCGAGGAGGAGAAGTAGCGCAATAGCCGGAATAAATCATAAGGTATGCTTCCGCGTCACGTGAGGTGCCATGTCGCCAGTCATTGATATTCATCCCCATATCGTATCGCCGGACACCAAGCGTTATCCGCTTGCTCCACTCGGCGGTAAGCAATCGACATGGTCGAGTGAGCGGCCCACGACCTACGAAACGCTCCTCAAAGCCATGGACGATGCCGGCGTCGCCAAAGCCGCAATCGTGCATTCATCGACGGCCTATGGATACGACAACAGCTATGTCGCCGACGCCGTCGCCGCCGAGCCGTCGCGCTTTACCGGTGTCTATTCGATCGACGTCATGGCTCCCGACGCGGTGAAGACGTTCGATTATTGGCTCGGTCGTGGTTGCACCGGGATGCGGCTGTTCACGACCGGCAGCACGTTGCCGGATCAGGCCGTGTGGTTCGTCGACCCGAAGACTTATCCTTTCTGGGAGCATGCGGCGGCGAAGAACATCCCCGTTTGCATGCAGATGAAGTGCGAAGGAATTCCGCTCTTGCGCCAGATCATGGACAAGTTTCCGAAGGTGACGATGATCCTCGACCACCTGACCCGCGCTCCGTTCGAAGACGGGCCGCTCTACAGCGCCGCCGCCGACCTGTTTGCGCTCGCCAAATACCCGCAGGTTTACTTGAAGATCACGCCGATCAACGTCACGCCGAAATCATGGGGCAAGGGCACGCCGCAAACCTTCTTCGGCAAAGCGATCGATACGTTCGGCGCCTCGCGGATCGCCTGGGGATCAAATTTCCCGAATTCGACCGGGACGCTGTCGGAAATCCTGGGCGCGGCGAGAGTGGCGTTTTCCTTCGCCAAAGAGTCCGATCAGGAGTGGATTTTCAGAAAGACGGCGCTGGCGCTTTATCCGGCACTAGCTGATCGATAAAAGGAGGCTGCGATGGCGGCTGCGCCGAAGCTCACATTGCACACGATGCTGGGCAACTATCCGAACGTCGCGCCGCTCAAAAGCGGAGCGGTGCATTCCGATCTCGTCGATTTCGATTTCGTCGAAGTCAAGGTCGCCAACACCCTGTTCAAGCAGGTGGTGCGCGAGGCCAAATACGATCTCGCCGAACTGGCGATCGTCACCTATCTGCAGGCGCGGTCCTACGACAAGCCTTATATTTTGATTCCCGCCGTGGTCGTGAGCCGCGGCCAGCATCACACCATCGCCTATAACGCCGAGCGCGGCACGCTCAAGCCCTCCGACCTCAACGGCAAGCGCGTCGGCGTCCGCGCCTTCACCGTGACCACCGGAACTTGGGTGAGGGGAATTCTGGCGAGCGACTATGGCGTCGATCTCAACAAAGTGGAGTGGGTCACCTTTGAGGATCCGCACGTGGCGGAATACCACGATCCCGATATCGTCAAACGGGCGCCGCCCGGCAAGGAATTGGTGCAGATGCTGCTTGACGGCGAGATCGATGCGGCGATTGTCGGCGACAAGCTGCCCGATCCGCGGCTTAAGCATCTTATACCCGATGCCGAGGCGGCCGCGCGGAAATGGGCCGAGCGTCACCACGGCGTGCCGATCAATCACATGCTGGTGATGCGGACGGAGCTGTCCCGATCGCGGCCCGACGTGGTGCGCGACGTGTTCCGGCAATTCCAAGACAGTAAACGCGCAGCCGGCCTGCCCGACAGCGGCGTCCTCGATCCTTATCGGTTCGGGGTTGAAGCCTGCCGCCCGGATTTGGAAATCATCATTGATTTTTGCCGGCAGCAAAAGCTGATCGCGCGGCCGGTCTCGGTCGATGAGCTGTTTGACGATACCACCCGTGCGCTGGAAGCAGGTTAAAAGAAACTGCAGATGGTGAGGCGGCGCGCGAAGCGCTTATTCTGAAAATGTTGAATGGAGAATGTTAGGGCGTGTATTTATAAATAGGGGTTGATTGGTGGGCTTAATCGATGTCCGCTGTGCCCTGAACATCAGGGAGATGGGTGCCGCCATGCGTTTGTTGATTTGGATTGCGACCGCACTGGCCGCATTCGCCATAGCAGGTAATGCGGTCGCGCAAAGCGCCAATTCCTTCGACGGACGGTGGACGACCGTGGTGTCATGCCCGGCGGCGGAGGGAGCGGGGAGTTTCACCATTCTTGTTGATGCCGATGTCAAAGCTGGCGTTTTCAGCGGCGAGAAAGGCGACAAAGGCAAGCCCGGGTGGTTTTCGCTGAATGGAAAAGTCGGATCGGACGGGACAGTCGAGATTTTCGCCAGAGGCATCGTCCCGTCTTCGCGATTGGCGGCGGGAAACGTTCCCGTGGGCACGCCCTACGGCTATCCCATTACCGGCCAATTGGCAGGCGCGAAGGGAACCGGCGCTCGGCAGGGAGGTCGTCCTTGCAGCGTGACATTTACCAAGCAGTAAAGTCGGGCAGCGCGCGACCTTTGCCTCGTAGCCAAGGGGCTTGCTCGGCGATCGGGGCGCGGATCGATTAGCCGGCTATCAAGGTCCTGGCGGGAGCGGCAATTTCGGCTCCGATGATCTCGGCATAGTCCTCAATAGGCATGGGCCGGCCCATCAGGTAGCCCTGCACCTCGTCACAACCCCTCTCGACGAGCATCGCATGCTGTGCGGCGGTTTCGACGCCTTCAGCCAGGACCGGAATGTTCAGACTGTGCCCTAAGTCGATAACGGCGCGTACAATCGCCATGGAGTGCTGGTTGTATTCAAGATCGAGAACAAAAGTCCGATCGATCTTGATTTTATCGAATGCAAAAGAATGCAGATACGACAATGAGGAATACCCGGATCCGAAATCGTCCAGCGCAACCCGCACACCAAGGGCCTTGAGCCGGGACAGCATGGATATCGCGCGTGAGAAGTCGTCGATGAATACGTTTTCGGTGATTTCGAGCTCCAGCCGGGCCGGAGCAAGGCCGGTGTCGAGCAGAATCGAATGAATAAGCTTGGGGAGATCCGCATAGCGGAATTGCAGCGGCGATACGTTCACTGCGACCCGCAGAGGGAGACGCCACGTTACGGCCTCGCGGCAGGCTTCGCGCAAGACCCATTCGCCCATCGCGACAATCAGCCCGCTCTCTTCGGCGATAGGAATGAACACAGACGGCGACACCGAACCGTGATGCTGATCGCGCCAGCGCGCCAGCGCCTCAAATCCGATAGTCTCGCCGGACATCGTTTTTTGCGGTTGATAGTGCAGAAAAAGCTGTTGGCGTTCGACGGCGGAACGCAGCGCCTCCTGCACGGCACGCCGCTCGCGAATCTGCTCGCCGATTTTCGTGTCGAAAAACAGGACCGAGCCGCGAACCTCGGCCTTTGCCCGATAGAGGGCGATGTCTGCGTTGCTGATCAAGGTTTTGCTGTCGCAGCCGTGATTGGGATATATGGCCGCGCCGATTGTCGCGCCGGTCTTTATGCGCCGGCCGTCTATACGAATATCGTCCCTGAAGGCCTCCAGAAGCCGGTCCGCCAGCGGCGACGCTACCTGACTTCCGCCATCGACGATCAATGCAAATTCGTCACCGCCGATCCGCGCCACAAAAGCGCCGTCCGCGGCCTGCAGCAAACGCCGCGATACCTCGCATAGCAAGGCGTCGCCGATGAGATGACCGTAGGTGTCGTTCGTTTCCTTGAAACCATCGAGGTCGAGCGACAAGAGCGTGAACTGATGGCCGCGGCCTGCGGCGCGCTTGATCGCCTCCTCCAACGTATCGTTGAATGTCTTTCGGTTTGCGATATTGGTCAGATGATCGTGATGCGCCATGCGCGCGATGCGCTGCTCCGTGCGGTTACGCTCGGTGACGTCTTGAAGTACCGTCACGATAAATTGCGGAGACTGGGCGTCGTCTCGCACGGCAACAGTGGTTGCCGTGCAGATCCTCACTCCATTGGCGGCGGTGTGAACTTCGTGATCGGATACCGTGATCGATTTCGGCGAGCGCAAGGCCTCATTGTTTTCCGCGATGATGAAATCGGCGCGGTCCTTCGGATAGAGTTCGGTAACGGTCTTGCCGACAATTTCCGCACGCGAAACGCCGAATAATTCCTCGAATGAACGATTGACCAGGCTGTAGCGGCACTGGGCCACGTCGCCATCTGCGCTCGTCACCTCTTTGACCAGAATTGGCGCCGGAACGTGCTCAATAATGGCGTCCAGGAATTTTTGCGTGCGGCGTAGCTCTCTCTCCACTTGTTTCGATTTGCTGACGTCATGAACCACGGTCAAGCGCGCTTCGCGACCCGCATAGATGAGCGCGCGCGATGCCACCGAAACGTCGATTTTCGTGCCATCGGACGTTATATGTTGCCCGATATTTTCGGCAAACTGGCTCAACTCCAAGGACCGCAGAAAATTTCCAAATCGCTCCCGATCGGCCTGTGGCCGCAGCTCAGGCACGGTCATCGACAGGAATTGCTCGCGGTTGTAACCGTAGCGTGCCACCGCGGCGTCATTAACCGCCAAAAAACGCAGACTTTCGCGATCGCTCACCCACATTGGCGCGGGGCTGCCTTCGAAGAGCAGCCGGAACGACTCTTCCCGGTTGACCTGCTCGCTGACGTCGTTATGGGTTGCCACCCATCCGCCGTCGTCCATCGGCCGATGTGTGACCAGAACCAGACGGCCATCGCGCAATTTATTGATGTGCTGGTATGCTTTTCCGGCGGAAACCGCACTCAATCGCCGCGCGATGAACTTGTCGCGATCTTCCGCCACGTTGCAGGCGGTGTTGTGATGTTCGAGAATCGATCTCAGGTGAGTTCCGCGTTGTGATAATTCTTTTGTTAAGCCGTATAGGTCGGCATATTGTTGGTTACAGACGATGAGGCGTTGATCGCTGTCAAACATGCATAGACCTTCAGGCATGTTCGAGAGTGCGGAATCGAGATGCATTTTTTGCCGTGCTATGAGGGTTTCGCGTTCGGCAAGGCGAATGCGGTGGCGAATGCTGACAAAAAATCCGATGAGAAGCAGCGCGGTGAGCGTGCAGGCGGTGGCAAAAAATACGATGCGGAGCCGGCTGTCAGGCGCAAAAATATCGCGCGCAGCGAGGTCGACGATCGCAATGAGCGCGAGCCAAAGGGCGGCGATCATAAGAACGTAAAGCAGAACCGCCGGCTGTAACGCTGCCTGCAACCGACCGCGGCGACCGGGAGCGAGTGTGAGACCGCCCTTGATCATTGTTAGCCCTTTCGCGACCGCAGCCTATCGCGAGGGCCTTTCGCAAGTGGTTACTCTTATGACTTTGAAGGGGCAGGTGGTTAAGCACTTCTAAACTTGTGATTGTGCGGCGCGAAGCGCGCGCCGTGAAGGCTGGGTCCGCTAGACTAGCGCTGCCGCGGCTGGGCAGCAGGAATTTTAGCGCGGCCCGGCAGCTTGGCGACGATGCCCTCGACGCGATCGATGACCGCAGCGGCGCCGACGTTGGCCATGCAGGCATGGCCGTGCATGCAGCGGCTCAGCTCGCGCAAATAACACGGCGAGCACGGCAGTTCGGTGCGCAGCACCGCGGCGTCGCGGCGGTAGGGTCCAGCCCAAACCGGATCGGTCGGGCCGAAAATGCACACCACCGGCCGGTCGAGCGCGACCCCGAGATGCATCGGGCCGGAATCGTTGGTGACGGCGATCGTCGAGCGACGGATGAGCGCGGCGAGCTCGGCGAGCGTCGTTTCGCCGGCGAGGTCGATGGCGCCGGGCGCAAGCTTGGCGACCTCCTCGCACAGCGCGCGCTCGGCGTCCGAGCCGATCAAAACGACGGCAAAGGTCTTTTTCAGAAAATGCCGCGCCACCTCGGCAAAGCCGTCACGCCGCCATTGTTTGGTGTCCCAATTGCTGCCGGGCGCCATCACGACAAGCGGCTTGGTTTTGCCGATGTCATAATAGTCCAGCAGCGCGTCGATCCGCGTGGTCGCCTCAGGGGGGATCGGAAAGGAAAAGTCCGGCGCGGCGTCGTCGAGGCCAATGAGCGGTGTCACGCCGAGATAGCGCTCCACCGGATGCACATCGAGCGTCGGCAGCGCAATGTGATGCGTGTATGCGAGCCAGCTTCCCTCGCGCGCACCCCGCCAGGCATGCTTCTTGGCTTCCTCCGGAATTTCTCGCGCCAGCGTTTTCCAGACGTCCTTGCGCGGCTTGTCGAAGCCGATCCGCACCGGCGCGCCCGAGGCGAAAGTAAATATGGCGCTGCGCAACTGGCCCTGCAGATCGAGCACCAGGTCGTATTGCGCCGCGCGCAGCCGGGCGATCAGCCGTGCTGCGCTCACATATGGCGCCCATCGCCAGGGCGTCGACCATTCCTCACGCGGAAATTCGATGACATCGGCGATCGCGGGATTGTCTCGCACCAGTTCGGCGAGATCGGACGCCACCAGCCAATCGACCCGCGCCTTTGGATAGCGTCGGCGTAATTTGTTGAGCAACGGAAACGTATGCACCACGTCGCCCAGCGCCGACAGTTTGATCAGCAGGATATTTTGAAAATCGCGGCTGCGGAGGTCGTCGGCTGGCACGGTTGCTTCCTGTCGGACGAAACGATTCGCCACGGCCTACGCACGCGTCTTGAATGACTTGAGATTATCTAGCACCATGCCAAACCAATTGTAAGCAAATGCCGTCGCGATGCGGTTTCCGCCGCGAGTTGGGGAGGGGACCATGACGAAATTCACGGTAATCGCCGTGCTGACGGCTTTGCTTGCCGCTTGCGCCGGTTCCGCGCCGGCGCGCGCGGCCCCTCCCGCGCCGGTCACCATTGTGGTCTTTACGCCGCCGTCGCTCGGCGCCATCTTCCCCGCGGTCATCAAGCAGCAGAAATTCGATACCGCCAATGGCGTTGACATCACTTTCGTCGAACGGCCGCCCGACGCCTATGCCACGGAGTTCAATGCCGGCGATTTCCCGGTCGGCGGCAGCGCCTCGGTGATGATCCTCGGGCTGGGCGCCACGCGCGGCATCAAGACGAGCTACCTCTTCAATCTGTTCGATTATTGGGGCACGGTGGTGACGAGCCGGCCTGATATCAAGACGCTGGCCGATCTCGCGGGCAAGCAGTTGGCTGCCGCCAAGGGCACCACGAATTACACCATGTTCGCGTGGCTGGCGAAGCAGCAGGGCGTCGACCCCAATACGTTCCAGGTCGTCAACACGGCGCCGCCGGGCTTGGTCGGCTATGCGGTCGCCGAGCGTGCCGACGCCGTGCAGTTGTGGGAGCCGGCCTATACGCTGGTGAAGGCCGTCATGCCGCAGATCCATACCATCGACCTCAATATCGCTAAGGTCTGGCATGCCTTCGCCGGCGGGGGCGAGATCCCCTATCTCGGCGTCGCGGCGCATCAGGAATGGATCGACGCCCATCGCGATCTTATTCCCGGCCTCTATCGCACCTATAAGCAGGCGGCCGACTGGGTGGCGGCTAATCCGGCGGCGGCGGCGCCGTTGGTCGCCACGCTCAAGGACGACGCCCAGCGGCAGGCGATCGCCGCCCTTATGCGTGACAATTCCCGGTTGGCGCTGGATATCAAGCCGGCCGGCAAGATCGAAAAGCAGATCGAGGCGACTTACCGGGCTGGTGTCGACGTCGGCCTGTTCAAGGAGATGCCGCCCTCGTCCTCGATTTACACCGGCGAGATGGAGTGATGGCGCTTGCGGACGGCGAGGATGCGCTGCCGCCCGCCGGCAGATTTTTTGCCTTCACCCGCTTTCGCTACGAGAGCGTTGTCGCGCTCGCCGGACTCGCCGTCGTCTGGCAGATCGCGTCGCTGTTCGTGCCGCATTTCCTGTTTCCGTCGGTGCCGGAGATCGCTACGCGGCTCGTCGAGATCTTCACGTCCTGGAATTCGCTCTTCGACATGCTGGCGACCAGTGCCCGCATTCTGGCCGGCTTGGCCGGCGCTTTCGTGTTCGGCACGCTCCTTGCCATGCCGATGGCGCGTTCGCCCTCTTTCGCGCGCTACGTCTACCCGCTGCTTAATTTCAATCAGGGCATTCCGGCACTGTCCTGGGTCGTGATCGCCATCATCTGGTTCCGCGGCATCGAGTTCCGCATTTTCTTCATCATGGTGATGACGACGCTGCCGGCCTTCACCTTCCAGGTGCTCGACGCCTACCGCGCCATGTCGAAAGACCTTTTCGAAATGACGCTGGCGTTCCGGCCGACGCGTTTCGATCTTTTGCGCACGCTGATCTGGCCGACGGTGCTCCCGGGCATCCTGACCGCGTGGAAGGTCAATCTCGGCAACGCGTCGCGCGTGGTCGTGGTTGCCGAGCTTGTCGGCGCCACCGGTGGCGTCGGCTACGAGCTTCTGCAGCAGCAGCAGGTTTTCGACATGGCCGGCGCCATTGCCTGGACGCTGGTGCTGGTGATCTTCGTGCTCGTCGTGCAGGGCATCATTACCTTGATCGAGACGCGGGCGCTGCGCTACCGCGCCTTCGCCGAGCACGCCTTGTGAGCGCGCCGCCGGAAATTTTGTTCGAAGCGGTGAGCAAGTCGTTCGGGCGCGCCGACGGCGGGCCGGCCTTCGAGGCGGTCCGCGACTTAAGCTTTACGATCGGCCGCGGCGAGCTGGTGGCGATCCTCGGCAAGACCGGATGCGGCAAGTCGACGACATTTAATCTGATCTCGGGCCTCATCGCGCCATCGCGCGGCCGTGTCGCGGTGCAGGGCCACGATCCCTATGCCGATTTCGCCTGGTTCCGCGGCAAAATCGGCATCGTGTTTCAGAATGACCGACTGATGCCGTGGCGCAGCGCGATTGAGAACGTCGCGCTCGGGCTTGAGCTCAACAAGATGCCGCAGAAGGAGCGTCTCGATGTCGCCGCGTCTTGGCTGGCGCGGCTGGGACTTGGCGGCCACGCCGAGGATTATCCGCATGCGCTGTCCGGCGGCATGCGCCAGCGCGTCTCGATCGCCCGCGCCTTTGCCGGCAAGCCTGACATCTTGTTATGCGACGAGCCGTTTTCCGCGCTCGACGAGCACACCGGTAACGCGCTGCGCCAGGAGTTTCGCGAACTATTGCAACAGACCGGCGCCACCGCGATTTTCATCACTCATTCGATCGAGGAGGCGCTGTGGCTCGGAGCGCGGCTGATGGTGTTCGAGCGCCCGGCGCGCATCGCCTACGAGACGATGCTGCGCGCCGATATGAGCGAAGCCGAGCGGCAAGCGGTGCGCGAGCGGATCCGGGACGTTCTCTCCGGATAAGGCCCAGCTGTGGATTTAAGTGCCGAACACGAAGATGCCATTCGCGACGGAATTTCCACAAGGGGACAGTCTGTACGCCCGGAACTCGTCTACAAAGGCGGCTCGCGGCAATCCTGGCAGCCGATGTCGTCGCTACTCGCGCCTGATGGGCATCGACGAAGCCGGCGTGCTGGCGCGACTGCAAGCATTGCGGCGTGATCCAATCGATCCGACGATAGCCGCTCATTCAGGCCGAATTTTTAAGCTCATAGGCGAGAGGGGCGCCGTTTTCGTGTCACCGCGCAGCTCATTGATGCCGAGAGCGGCGCCCATCTTTGGGCGGATAAGTTCGATGGCAGCGTCGACAACCCTTTCGATTTGCAAGACAGGATCGCTGCGAGCGTTTTCGAGGTCGTCGAGCCTTAGTCTGCGCCAGGCGGAGATCGAGCGCGCATGGCGCAATCGGCCGGACGATTTTGCTGCTTGATGCGAGATTGAAATTAAGCGGTGGCCGCCGTGGCGACCCAATCCTGCAACGGTCGCGTGCTCTAGCCTTTCAGCCCGGCAGCGCGGGTCACGCTCGACCAACGATCGAATTCGCTGTGGATGAACGCTGCGAACTTGTCGGGATCCGCATCGTTCGGTTCATAGCCCTGCTTACGCAGTGTTTCCATGGCGTCCGGGTCATGCATGGCTTGTCGCGCGGCCTTGGCGAGCTTTTCGATTATGGGACGCGGCGTCGCCGCCGGCGCCGCCAGGCCGAGCCACAGGCTGGTGTCGAAGTTGGGAATCCCAGCCTCGGCCATGGTTGGTACATTCGGCAACGCGCTCGCGCGCTTATTCGCCGCCGTCGCGAGCGCGGTCAGTTGGCCAGCCTCGATCTGTCCAATCATCGCGGAGGCCATATTGAAGGACATCGTTATATGGCCGGCCATCAAATCGCCGGTGATCTGCGGGCTTCCCGGATACGGCACATGGGTCAGCTTGATGCCCGCCCGCTGCGCAAATAGCGCTCCGGCAAGCTGAGGAATGCTGCCGACCCCGGTCGAACCATAGAGCACCTCCCCGGGCTTCGATTTGGCGAGAGCGATCAATTGGTCGACGCTATGAACATCGGTCGCCGGATTTACAGCCAGCACAATTGTGCCGGTCGCCAGAAGTCCGATAGGCGCCAGATCCTTCATCGCATCGAACGACGGCGTGGGATTGATGATCTCGTTCGTCAAAGTCGATAGTGCAAACAAAAAGAGCGTGTAGCCATCGTTCTTGGCGTGGGCGACATATTGACCGGCAATGCTGCCGGCCGCGCCAGGCTTGTTTTCAACGATGACGGGTTGGCCAAGAATGCCTTCCGCTCCCTTGGCGAACAGACGCGCCGTGATGTCGGAAGCCGCCCCGGGTGTGAAGCCGACGACGAGGCGAATCGGATGCGACGGATAGACGTCCTCCGCCATCGTCGTGCCGCCTAAGGACAGCAGCGCGGCAGCGCTCGTTCCCAGATGTAAAAACTCCCTGCGGGCCAACTTCATTGTGCATCCTCCGATGGTGCGACGTTTGCGCCGCCGTTTTACGGCCAGTTCGTTTTATTGCAGGTTTACGAGTGGGAAGAACAGCAGGGATTAGCCGCGAGCGGTATTATTGGCGTTATGCGCGTCCTCGATTGCCCGCCATACCCGCTCCGGCGTCGCCGGCATTTCGACGTGGCGAACGCCAAACTCGGAGAGCGCATCGACGATGGCGTTGACGGTGACGGCGAGCGCCGGCACCGTGCCGCCTTCGCCGGCGGGGCGGATGCCGAGCGGATGGGTGGAGGAGGGGACTTCGCTGATCTCGGTGATGTAGCTCACCAGATCCGAGGCGCGCGGCATGGCGTAGTCCATAAAGGAGCCGGCCAGCATCTGCCCATTCTCGGGATCGTAATAGGCGTGCTCCAAAAGCGCCTGGCCGACGCCCTGCGCGATGCCGCCATGGACCTGGCCGTGAATGATCATCGGGTTGACCGCGCGGCCGACATCGTCGACCGCGACGTAGTTGATCAGCGCGACTTTGCCGGTGCCCGGATCGACCTCGACCTCGCAGACATGGGCGCCGTAAGGATAGCTTGCGTCGAGCACGGTCTCGTCGCAGGCGGCATAAAGCGGACCTTGCAAGTCCGCTGGCAAATCCTTGCGCTCGACGGCGGCGCGCGCCACTTCGAATAGACCGACCGCGTGGTTGGTGCCCTTCACCGCGAAGCGGCCGTTGTTGAATTCGATATCGGCCGCCGCGGTTTCCAGAAGATGCTCGGCGATTCGCATGCCCTTCTCGATAATGCCGTCGGACGATTTTTTAATGACGATGGAGCCGAGGCGCATGCCGCGGCCGGAATGCGCGCCGCCGCCGACCGTGACGCGATCGGTGTCGCCGGCGACAAAGCGCACGCACTCGATCGGCACGCCGAGCCATTCGGTGACGAGCTGCGCAAAACTCGTCTCGTGGCCCTGGCCCTGCGAGACGATGCCGATGACGAGCTCGACAAAACCGTCGGGCGACACTGTGATCTCGGCCTTCTCGCGCGGCACGCCGGTGGATATGTCGACGTAAGTGCCGACGCCGATGCCGCGATATTTGCCGCGCTTGCGCGCTTCCTTGCGGCGCTTTGGAAAACCGGCCCAGTCTGCAAGTCTCAGCGCCCAATCCATGCCGCCGATATAATCGCCGTTGTCGTAGACGACGCCGAACGGATTTTTGTAGGGCAGCTCTTTTTCGGTCACCAGGTTCTTGCGGCGCAGGGCGACGCGATCGTAACCGCACTCGCGCGCGGCGAGATCGATCAGCCGCTCCATGACGAAAATCACTTCCGGCCGGCCGGCCGAGCGGTAGGGCCGCGTCGGCGAGGTATTGGACAGCGTGGCGCGGGCGCGAAAATGTGCCGCCGGCACCCGGTAGATGCTCGACATCATTTGCACGCCCTTTTGCACCATGGCGAAATTGGTGGTGTGGGCGCCGAGATTGCCGAGGTTCGAGCCGCGCATGGCGAGGAATTTACCTTTGTCGTCGAGCGCAAGCTCCGCTTCGACGACAAGATCGCGCGCCTGATAGTCGCTCAGGAAGGATTCGCTGCGCTCGATGATCCATTTCACCGGACGGCCGAGTTTTTTCGCTGCCCAGGCGACCAGCGCGAATTCAGGATAGATCATGCCGCGGGTGCCGAAATTGCCGCCGACGTCCTGCATCAAGACGCGGACCTGCTCCGGCGGCACACAAAGTATGGTGGCGAGATCGTGCTTGAGCCGCACCGCACCGCCGTTGCCGGCATAGACGGTGAAGCGTCCGGTCGCGGCGTCGTAGTCGGCGAGCGCGCCGCGCGGCTCCATCGGCACGCCGGTGACGCGCTGCACCCAGGTCTCGAAGCGCGTGACATGCGCGGCGCGGGCGAAGGCGGCCTCGGTTGCGGCGGCGTCGCCAAGCTCGGAATCGAAGCAGACATTGGAGCGGATGCCGTCATGGACGATGGGCGCATCCTGCCGCGCCGCGGCGGCGGTCTCGACTACAGCGGGCAGCACGTCGTAATCGATTGCGACAGCCTCGGCGCCGTTTTTCGCCGCATAGACGGTCTCGGCGACGACCATCGCCACCGCTTCGCCGACGAAGCGCGCTTTGTCGGCGGGCAGCGGATAATGCGGCGGCTCGAACGGCGGCTCGCCGCTTTTGTTGCGCAACGTGGCTTCCGCCGGATGCGGCGACCACGGCTTGTGCGGAATTGGTTTCAGACCGTCGGCGAGAACATCGGCGCCGGTAAGCACCGCGAGCACGCCTGGAATAGCCTTGGCCGCGGTTGTGTCGATCGCGCGGATGCGGGCATGGGCGTGCGGTGAGCGCAGCATGAAGGCATAGACCTGGCCCGGCAGATTTTCGTCCGCCGTATAGCGGCCGCCGCCGCGCACCAGCCGTAAGTCCTCGCGCCGGCGTACCGGTTGGCCGATGCCGGAACCGTTGGCAGGTTGATCCATCGCTTTCCTTCACCGTCCTTCCGGGTCCGAGCGAAGCGAGGAGCCCGGAATCCATAATCCCGGCGCCGGGGTTATGGATTCCGGACTCGCCACTGTGTGGCGATCCGGAATGACGCGGATGTTAATTCAGTGCGGCGGGACGCGCCAGCGGGCCTCGCTTCTCGGAGTACTGACAAGGCGTGGATGCAGATGTAGACAGAGGCCAGGGAGAGACCCAGGACCATGTCCGAGCAACTCGGCAAGCCGATGCTGCGCAAGGAAGATGCAAGCCTGCTGTCGGGCCGCGGCCGCTATGCCGACGACCTTCCGGTTGCGGTCGGCACGCTCTCTGCCCATGTCATCCGCTCGCCGCATGCCCACGCCCACATCGTCCGCATCGACGCTACGCGCGCGCTGGCGCACGATGGTGTCTGGGCCGTGCTGACCGGCGAAGAGGTGCGCAAACTATCCGATCCGTTCCTCGCACCGGTCAAGACGCCGGTGCGGCAATGGGCACTGGCGGTGGAGCGCGTGCGCTATGTCGGCGAGCCGGTGGCGCTGGTCGTCGCCGAGAGCCGCTATATCGCCGAGGATGCAGCCGAGCTGGTGGAGATCGATTACGAGCCGCTTCCGGCGGTGATCGATCCGGTCGCCGCCTGCCAAAACGATGCGCCGATCCTGCATCCCGAAGCCGGGACCAACGAAGTCTCGATGCGCGATTTCACTTACGGCGATCCGCAAGGCGCCTTCGCCCGCGCCGACCGCCGTATCGCCATGACGGTGCCGTTTCACCGGCTCTCGTTCACGCCGATCGAGTGCTACGTCGTGGTCGCTGCGCACAATGCGGCGGAAAGCAGCTACGACGTATTGGCGAATTTCCAGGGGCCGTTTTCGATGCATCCGGTGATGGCGCGCGCGCTGCGCGTGCCGGGGCCGAAATTACGCCTGCGCATCCCGCCCGACTCCGGCGGCAGTTTTGGCATAAAACTTTCGGTGTTTCCCTTTGTGGTGCTGATGGCGCTGGCGGCGAAAATCACCGGGCGGCCGGTGAAATGGGTCGAGGACCGCGTCGAGCATCTGCTCGCCGCCAGTTCCGGCCCGAACCGGGTCACGCAGATCGAAGCTGCGGTCAACAACGACGGCCGCGTTCTCGCGCTCAAGCTCGATCAGCTTGAGGATTACGGCGCGTTCTTGCGCGCGCCGATGCCCGGCCCGCTCTACCGCATGCACGGTGCGGTGACCGGCGCTTACGATATCGAGCATGTCGCGGTCAGAAACCGGGTCGTGCTCACCAACAAAATGCCGGCGAGTCTCATTCGCGGTTTTGGCGGGCCGCAGCTTTATCTCGCCTTAGAGCGGCTGATGCAGCGCATTGCGGTGGAGCTGAAGCTCGATCCGCTCGACGTCATCCGCCGCAATCTGGTTCCGGTGCAGAAATTTCCCTACCACGCCGCCGCCGGCGCGCTCTACGACTCCGGCGATTATTTGCGCGCTGTCGAGATGACGACGGGGCAGGGCCGGCTCACCGAGCTTAAGCGCCGCCGCGATGAAGCGCGCCAGGCCGGCCGCATCTACGGCATTGGCTTTGCCGCGGTGGTCGAGCCGGCAATGTCGAATATGGGGTATCTCTCAACGCTGATGACGGCGGCGGCGCGCGAAAAATCTGGACCCAAAAGCGGCGCGGTGTCGATGGCGACGGTGAATATCGACCCGCTCGGCGCCGTCACCGTCACCGCCGACGTCACAGTGCAGGGCCAGAGCCACGAGACGGTGCTGGCGCAGATCGTCTCCGAGCAGCTCGGACTGAAGGCCGACGATATCGAGGTCGTGCTGGAAATGGACACCGCGAAGGACCAATGGTCGATCGCCGCCGGCACCTATTCCAGCCGCTTCGCCTCTGGCACCGCGGTCGCCGCGCATATGGCGGCGGTGCAGATGCGCGACAAGCTCAAAGACATTGCGGCCAAGCAGCTCAACGTGCTGCCTGACGACGTCGAGCTTTCCGGCGGCAAGATCAGGAGCCGCTCCAATCCCGATAACGCGCTTCCCTTTGGCCGCGTCGCCGGCACCTCCCATTGGTCGCCGCTGCTCTTGCCCGATAGCATGGTGCCGGCCTTGAGCGAGACCGGCGTGTGGTCGCCGCAGGAATTGGAGGCGCCGTCGCGCGACGACCGCATCAACACCTCCCTCACTTACGGCTTCATCTTCGATATGTGCGGCATCGAGATCGACCCGGTCACTTATACGGTCCGCGTCGACCGCTATGTGTCGATGCACGATGCCGGGCGCATCATGAATCCGACCATCGCCGAAGGCCAGATCCGCGGCGCCTTCGCGCAAGGCATCGCCACGGCGCTTTATGAGGAGTTCACCTATAACGAGGAAGGCGCGTTCCTCAGTGGCACCTTCGCCGATTATCTGGTGCCGACGGTGAGCGAAATCCCCGACGTCGAGATTTTGCACATGGAATTGCCGTCGCCGTTCACACCGCTCGGCGCCAAAGGCCTGGCCGAGGGCAATTGCATGAGTACGCCCGCCTGCATCGCCAATGCCATCGCCGACGCGCTCGGCGTGCCCGAAATGATTTTGCCGGCAACGCCGCGCCGTATCCACGCGCTGATGCAAGGCGTGCGAAAATGAACCTTTATCGTCATTGCGGGGAGCGGAGCGACGAAGCAATCCAGGGGCGGCTTGCATTGAGCGCTGGATTGCTTCGCTACGCTCGCAATGACGGGATGGCGAGAGCGTATCAATGAAACCGCGGCTCTTCGATTACGCGCGGCCGGATACGGTCGAGGAGGTTTTGGCGCTGCTCGCCGAATACGGCGACGAGGCGCGCATTCTCGCCGGCGGGCAGTCGCTGGTGCCGATGCTCAATCTGCGGCTGATCGATCCGCAGGTGCTGATTGATATTTCGCGCATCGCCGGGCTCGATGCTATCCGCGACTGCGGCGACTTTATCGAGATTGGCGCCGCGGTGACGCAGAACACGCTGATGGCGTGGCCGGATCTCGCGCAAAAGCTGCCGCTTCTCGCCGCGGCGCTGCCCTTCGTCGGTCATTTCCAGACCCGCAACAAAGGCACCGTGTGCGGCTCGATCGCGCATGCCGATCCCAGCTCGGAAATTCCGCTGGCGCTCGCGGTCACCGGCGGCGCGGTGGTGCTGCGAAACAAAAGCGGCGAGCGTGTGCTCGCGGCTGAGGCCTTTCAGCAGGACATGCTCACCACCGCACGGGCGCGCGACGAGCTGATCGCGGCGGTGCGTTTTCCGGTCATCGAAGGCAAGGGCGCAGCCTTCGATGAAGTGGCGCGCCGTCACGGCGATTTTGCCATCGTCGCGCTCGCGGCCATCGCCGACGAACGCGGCGCGGTGACGCTCGGCGTGGGTGGCATGGCCGGCCGGCCGATGGTTCGCTCGATTGACGGTGACGTGGCCAGGGCCATCTCCGCCTGGGCGGATGAGCTCGGTGGCTTCGAGGATTTGCACGCCAGCGCGGCGCTGCGGCGCGACCTGTTGCGCAATCTCGGGCCGCGCGTGGTGGCGGAGGCAATCCGATGCGCCGCGTGAACAAAAACGAGCGCGTACGGATCAGCATCACGCTCAACGGCCGCAAGCTCGCGGCGGAAACCGAGTCGCGCACGCTCCTGTCCGACTTCCTCCGCCAAAGTCTCGGTGCCACCGGCACCCATGTCGGCTGCGAGCACGGCATCTGCGGCGCCTGCACCGTGCTGATCGACGGCGTCGCCACGCGCTCCTGCCTCACGCTCGCGGTGCAGGCCGAAGGCCGCGAGGTCAAAACCGTGGAATCGCTCGCCGGGCCCGACGGCACGCTCAACCCGCTGCAAACGGCGTTCCGCGCCAACCACGCACTGCAATGCGGCTTCTGCACGCCGGGCATTCTGATGTCGTTCACCGACTATCTCGCCCGCAATCCGCATCCGACCTCGGCGCAAATCCGCGAGGTGCTGTCCGGCCACCTTTGCCGCTGCACCGGTTATGCCGGCATCGTGAAGGCGGTGGAGCAGGTGGCGAAGGGCGAGAGATGATCGCTTTGCCAAACGACCTCGTGAAAGTGACCTAACCTTTCTTCGGCGACCAGCGGTAGGCTTTGGCGCAAGCGCCGCTCATCAGCATCGCGCGGTCGCTGTCACTTAAACGGTCCGTCTTCAGAAACGGCTCGACGGCCTGCTCGTAATTGACGACGGCATAGGCGCGCGTCCAGTCCGTGCCCCACAGGCAGCGGTCCAAACCCCAGGCATCGAATACCCGGGCAAGCGGGTCCCAGATGTCCGGGAACGGAAAGGGTTTTTGCGACAGCGTGCAGGCGCCGCTCACTTTGATCACTGCATTCTTGCGCTTGGCAAGCTCCAGCACCTTTGGCAGATCGGCCCAGGGCTGCGGCGGCGCCGGCGATATACGCGGCTGCATAATCCCCAGATGATCGACGATGAAGCGCGTATCGGGATGGCGGTCGATCAGCGCCGTGCCGGCATCGAGATTGCCCCAGCACAGGATGTTAAGCGGAAAGTCGTGCTTGACGGCCGAGCGGGCGATGCGGGTGAGGCCGGGGTCAGTCGGATCGCGGTCGCGTCCGGGCTCCTTGGTCAGCATGATGCGGATGCCGACCGTGCCCGGTGTCTTTTTCCATTCGGCGATGACCTCATCCACGGCAGGATCATCGGGATCGACCGGTTTGACGATGGCGAAGCGGTTGGGGTGGGCGCGCTGCACCTCCACCGCATAACTGCCGTCGTAGCGGTACAAGCCAAAGGCGGAGATGAAAATGGCGCCGTCGACGCCGACCTTGTCCATCGCCGCCACCATCTCGTCGCCGGTGGCGTGAGGCGGCCAGTTCGGCACGTTATGCCAGGGCCGCTTCGGCGTATTGGCCTCATAGGCGTGGACCTGGGAATCGATGATCGTCATAGGGAAGGCTCCGCAAATGGACAAGCAAGGCCGCTATCCAGCAGGTCGCGCCAGCCCTGTCCAGGAGTCTGAAATCATCCGTGCCCGCTATCCGCCTTCGCGCTTCGGCGGACTCAAAACCCGCCGTAGCTCGCCCAGCGAGCGAAGGCGGGCCGCGGGACAGGAGGCGAAACGTGACGGTTGGCCCGGCGCTTGCTATGAAATCTTTAAGCCAAATTCCGGCCCGCCGGGGCTCGCGGAGCGACCCATGAAAGACATTCTCGACAGGCTGGAGGAGCGCCGCGCCAATGCGCGCGCCGGCGGCGGGGCAGCCCGCATCGAGGCGCAGCACAAGCGGGGCAAGCTCACCGCGCGCGAGCGCATCGAGCTCCTCATGGACCGCGGCTCGTTCGAGGAGCTCGATATGTTCGTCGAGCACCGGTCCACCGATTTCGGCATGGAGAAGAGCCACATCGCCGGCGACGGCGTGGTCACCGGCTTCGGCACCGTCAACGGCCGCACCGTGTTCGCCTTCGCCAAGGATTTTACCGTGTTCGGCGGCTCGCTGTCGGAGACGCATGCGCAGAAAATCATAAAAATCCAGGACATGGCGATGCGCGCCCGCGCCCCGATCGTGGGGCTATTCGACGCCGGCGGCGCCCGCATCCAGGAAGGTGTCGCCGCGCTCGGCGGCTACGGCGAGGTGTTCAAGCGGAACGTGCTGTCCTCGGGCGTCATCCCGCAGATTTCGGTGATCATGGGCCCCTGCGCCGGCGGCGACGTCTATTCGCCGGCGATGACCGATTTCATCTTCATGGTGCGCGACACGAGCTACATGTTCGTCACCGGACCCGACGTGGTCAAGACCGTGACCAACGAGATCGTCACCGCCGAAGAGCTCGGCGGTGCTTCGGTGCACGCCACCAAGTCGTCGATCGCCGACGGCGCCTACGACAACGACGTCGAGACGCTGTTGCAGATGCGCCGGCTGATCGATTTTTTGCCGGCGAGCTGCGCTTCGGGTGTGCCGGAATGGCCGTCGTTCGACGACGTCGAACGCATCGAGCCGTCGCTCGATTCGCTTGTCCCCGATAACCCGAACAAGCCTTACGACATCAAGGAGCTGATCCTCAAAACCGTCGACGAGGGCGACTTTTTCGAATTGTCCGAAGCGTTCGCCCGCAACATCGTCATCGGCTTCGGGCGGATCGGCGGCCGCACCGTGGGCTTCGTCGCCAATCAGCCGATGGTCTTGGCCGGCGTGCTCGACTCTGACGCCAGCCGCAAGGCGGCGCGCTTCGTGCGCTTCTGCGACGCCTTCAACATTCCGATCGTCACCTTCGTCGACGTGCCGGGGTTTCTGCCCGGCACCGCGCAGGAATATGGCGGCCTGATCAAGCACGGCGCCAAACTTCTGTTCGCCTACTCGCAGGCCACGGTGCCGCTCGTCACCGTGATCACCCGCAAGGCCTTCGGCGGCGCCTATGACGTGATGGCGTCAAAGCACATCGGCGGCGACGTCAATTATGCCTGGCCGACGGCGCAGATCGCGGTGATGGGCGCCAAGGGCGCCGTCGAGATCATCTTCCGGGCCGATGGCGGCGACGCCGGCAAGATCGCCAAGCGCACCAAAGAATACGAGGAGCGCTTCCTGTCCCCCTTCATCGCCGCCGAGCGCGGCTATATCGATGACGTCATCATGCCGAGCGCCACCCGCTCGCGCATCGCCCGCGCGCTGGCGATGCTGCGCGGCAAGACCGTGGAGCTGCCGCCAAGGAAGCACGATAATTTGCCGGTGTGAAAACGTACCATGATAATTCTGGGCTTTGATCCGGGCGGAACCAGCGGCGTTGGGCTTCTGCGGTACGATGCAGATGGCCTTGTAATAGAAACTTAAGAGGTCGCGTCGGTGTCCAGCGCGACGGACTGGTTTCGTAGTACGTCTGGCGCTGAAGTGCCCGCGATAATTGGAATTGACGCCTTTCTTCACTGGGGTCTTGGCCGAAGCGGGAAGCGCTTCGTGGACAAGTCAATCTTGAAAACTTACTATCCGAACTGTGGCGCGAAGCGCCGTGCCCACGCTGTCGAACTCGACACATACACTGATCGTAAACCGCGTGGGCTTCGCTTGCGCTCAGCCCACTCTACAAATCGTCATGGCCGGGCTTGTCCCGGCCATCCACGTCTTTGCAGCATCGCAAGCAGCAAGACGTGCATGCCCGCAACAAGTGCGGGCGTGACGGATTGCAGGTTGCGTCACCACCAACCGCACGGCCGTTGACGCTGTCCGCGCCGGCCCCATACCATCACCGAAAATTGGGAAGGAAACGACCAATGGCGCAGGTGGTGGCGGCGTTCGGCTCGTCGCATTCGACGATGCTGGTGTCTTCGGTCGAGCATTGGCAGGAGATGTTCGATCGGGTCGATCGCCGGGCGCCCATCAACGATTTCGACGGCGCGCCGCGCACGTTCGACGAATTGCTCAACACGCTGCCGCCGGACGCTGCGGCAAAGATCGCCAAGGATGCGATGGCCGAACGGCACCGCGCGACCATGGCCGCCATGGACCGGCTCGAACGCGATATCGCCGCATCCGGCATCGACGTGTTGGTGATCATCGGCGACGATCAGCGCGAAATATTCAAGGACTCATTTCGCCCGGCGATCGCCATTTATTACGGCGATACCATTCGCAATGCCGCCGCGCCCTCGGAGCCGGCCGCGGACTGGTATCTGCAAGACCAGCGCAAGCGGATGGAGGAGGGGAAGGATCGGCACTATCCCTGTCATCCACCGCTGGCGACCGCACTCATCAAAGGCCTGGTGGAACGCGACTTCGATATCACGGCCATGCAGGCGCTCACCGGCGACCAGTTCGAAGGGCACGCCTATTCGTTTATCCATCGCCGCTACATGCCCAAGGGGCCGATACCGATCGTCCCCGTGATCCTGAACACCTATTATCCGCCCAATCAGCCGAGCCCGCGGCGATGTCTCGACCTTGGCGTTGCCATCCGGGAGCTGATCGAAGCCTATCCTGAGACCATCCGGGTCGGCATTCTCGCATCCGGCGGGCTCAGCCACTTCCTCGTCAACGAGGCGCTTGACCGCGAGGTCGTCAGCGCGTTGGAGAAGAAGGACTACCCGGCGCTGAAAGCACTTCCGCTCAACAAGCTTGTCAGCGGTTCGTCCGAGATCAGAAACTGGATTGCGACGGCAGGCGCCGTGCAGCACCTGAACCTCGATTGGATCGCGTATGTTCCGGGTTACAGATCTCAGGCGCTGACCGGCGTCGGCCTCTGTTTCGCACATTGGCGGTAAGTCCAAATCGAGCAGCACGTGTGTTACCGGGGGCAAAATTCGCAATCGTCATTACGACGAGCGAAGCGACGAAGCAATCCAGTGCGGCGGCTTAAAACTGGATTGCTTCGCTACGCTCGCAATGACGAATTTAGCGAACCGATTGTGAGAGTTGACTCCAATTCGGAGGGATGAATGCGCGTTTTCGTCATCTGGTTATCCGTTCTCATGGGTCTGTGGGCGCACGCCGCCGCGGCGGAAGACTATCCGACCCGTCCGGTGAAAATGATCATTCCGTTCCCGGCCGGCGCCGGCACCGATCTGACCGGCCGGCTCGTTGCCGATGAGCTCGGCAGGCGTCTGCATCAGCAGTTCGTCGTCGAAAACAAGCCGGGCGCGGCGGCGCAGCTCGGCACTGATTTCGTCGCCAAGGCGGAGCCGGACGGCTACACGCTGTTATGGACGGTGTCGGACGGCCTGTCGGTTCTGCCCGCGGTCAAATCGCTGCCGTACAAGGTGCCGGACGACTTTGCCTTCATCGGCAGCATCGCGCAGCAGCCTTATACACTCGCGGTTTCCACCAAGCGCGACTTCAAGACGTTTGCCGAGCTCGTCGCCTACGCCAAGAGCCATCCGGACGGCTTGAACTATGGCAGCGCCGGGCCCGGCAGCGCGCCGCATTTGACCATCGCGATGATCGCCGCCGAAGCCGGCATCGCGATGGTCCACGTGCCCTTTGCAGGATTGGCCCCCTCCACCAACGCGCTGGTGGCAGGCACGGTCGACGTCGGCCTGGTCATTCCGGTTCAGGCCAAACAGCTCATCGCCGCCGGCAGCATCCGCGCGCTCGCGACCACCGGCGAGAAGCGCTCGCGCGTGCTGCCCGACGTGCCGACGCTGCGCGAGGTCGGCGTCAACGGAACGGCGGTTATCTGCTACGGCCTCTTGGCGCCGGCCAAGACCAGTCCGCAGGTCGTCGCCCGCTTGAGACAGACGCTGAGCGACATGATGAGCGATCAGGCATTCACCGACCGCCTCTATTCCCTGGGCTTCGAAGTGCGGCCGTTGATCGGCGACGACTATCGCGACTTCATCGCCAAGGACCTCGATAAATGGCGCGCCGTCGCCAAAGCGGGAAATATCAAGATCGAGAAGTGAGCTATGGCAGGCAGCCTTGTGCCGGCCGCTAAGCGCAGCCGGTCGGCTCTGTCGCAACGGGGAAGTCCAACATGAGCAATTCTGCGTTGACGCTGCAAATGCCGCCATTACCGGAGCCGGTTGCGGTGGCGATCGACCCTACGACCACTGCATTGCTTATCCTCGACATCGTCGATCCGATTTGCGCGCGTCAGCCGAACTGCACGGGGAAAATGGTGCCGGCCATCGCTTCACTGCTGGCGCGGGCGAGGAAGGCCGGTGTTACCGTTGCGTATGGGACTCGAGCGCCAACCATGTCGAAGTGGCTGCCGGAAGTTCTTCCCGCGCCCGGTGACATCAAGATTGAAAGTCAAGCCCAAGACCGGTTCTACAAAACCGATCTCGACGATGCACTGAAAGCCAAAGGAATTGCGACGCTTATTCTCGCCGGCTGGAAGGTCAGCGGCTCGGTAACCTATACGTCGGTCGGAGCAACGCTGCGGGGTTACACGGTCGTTGTGCCCGTCGATGCGAGTTTGGACCAGACGGATTACGAAATTGCCATAGGGCAGTATCAAATCCTGCATCAGCACAGTTCAAATGCCGCAAACGAACCTCTGAAGGCTGGAGCCTCGACGTTAAGCCGTACCGACATGATCGCTTTCAAATAGCAAGCGCAGGGTGGACAAACGCCACCGTAGCCCGGATGAGCGAAGCGACATCCGGGAGGGGTATTCCCGCGCATATCGCTGTGTTCAACCGACACCGTCATGGCCGGGCTTGTCCCGGCCATCCACGTCTTTGCAGCGTTCGTAGCAAGAAAGACGTGGATGCCCGCAACAAGTGCGGGCATGACGAGGCTTCTATGCCTGTCATGCTCCGCCAACGGGTCCGGCCGAATGGCCGGCCCGATGACAAGCTCCGGCGGAGCATCCAGTATTCACCGCGGCGATGGCGAATACTGGATCGTCCGCCTGCGCGGACGATGACAAGCAAGCGCAGCAGCCTGTCGCCCCCGGGCCCTCACTCCGCCTTCACACCCGCCTCGCGCACCACCTTGCCCCATTTGTCGGTCTCCGAGGCAATGAACTTGCCCCAATCGGCCGGCGTGCCGGGGAAGGGCGTGCCGCCGAGCTTGGCGAGCTTGGCTTTGAAATCGGCGTCGGCAAGCCCGGCATTGATCTCGCGATTGAGCTTGTCGACGATGTCGGGCGGCATGCCCTTGGGCGCGCAGACGCCTTGCCAGCCGCTGGCTTCATAACCCGGCACGAATTGGCCGACCGTCGGCACGCCCGGCAGCACGTCCACCGGGGCCGCCGTGGTCACCGCGAGCGCGCGGACCTGGCCGGATTTGATGTAGGATAAGGACGACACCACGACGTCGAACATCACCTGGACCCGGCCGGCGATCAGATCGGTGAGCGCCGGCGCCGCGCCGTGGTAATGCACCGGCACCATGGCGATCCCGGTCAGCATCTTGAAATATTCGCCGTAAAGATGCTGGGCGCTGCCGGGCCCCACCGTCGCGAAGTTGATCGTGCCGGGATCGGCCTTGGCATACGCGATGAAATCGGGGACCGTTTTGACCGGCAGGTCGTTGTTGACCTCCATCACGAACGGCGTGCGCACGATGCCGGCGACGGGCACGGTGTCGCGCTGGAAATCGTAATCGACCTTGCCGGCGTCGAGCGTCGCGTTGATGGCGACCGCGGTCGAGGCGTAGAGCAGCGTGTAGCCGTCAGGAGCTGCGTGAATGACGTAATCCGAGGCGATATTGCCGCCGGCGCCGGCGCGGTTCTCGATGACGAATTGCGCACCCAACCGCTGCGACAGCCACGCGCCGACGAGCCGCGCATCGATATCGGATGCCGAGCCCGCGCCAAAGCCGACGATGAGATGCACCGGCCGCGCCGGATACGTGCCGGCGCGGGCGATGCGCGCCACCGCGGGAAGTGCGGCTGCGCCGGCGGCGAGATGGAGAAAGCGGCGGCGAGGGAGATTCATGGCGTTTCCAATTGGTTGTTGTTGGCGGACGCTAACGTGTTTTCGAGATGGTGTGTAGCGGAGCTGTGTCGGGGACGCCGTCATTGCGAGGAGCGAACGCCGAAGCAATCCAGAGCGGCGCCGCCGTACTGGATTGCTTCGCTGCGCTCGCAATGACGTGTGAAATCGACTGGGCCATGCTCAAAGCGTCATCGAACCGCCGCCGTCGACATACCAGGCGGTGCCGACGACGTAGCTTGCGCGCTCCGAGGCCATGAAGGCGACCACCGCGGAGACTTCCTCCGCACGGCCCATGCGGCCAATCGGAAGTTTCGAGACGCGCGCCTCGCGCACCTCCGCCTCGGTCTGGCCGGTCGTTTTCGCCCATTCGCGCATGGTGTCGTCCTGGCGCTCGGTGTCGATGATGTAGGGCACCACGGCATTGACCAAAATATTGTCCTTGGCGAGCTCGGCGGCGAGCGCCTTGGTCAAATTGAGCATGGCGGAATTGTTCAGCGCCGCCGGCACCACGGGATAATGCGGCTGCCGCCCGGCAAGCCCGGAGATATTGATGATGCGGCCCCATTTGCGCTTGCGCATGTGCGGCACGGCGTGGCGGATGGTGCGCGCGGCGGCATTGAATTTCTGTTCGAGGAGCGCGGTCAGCTCGCCGTCGCTTATCTTGAAAAAATCCTGCGGGATGACGGTCGCCGCCGCATTCACCAGAATGTCGATGCGGCCGAATTCTTCCACCGCCTGCGCGGTCATCGCCGCGATCGCTCCATCATCGGTGAGCTCGGTGGGAACGCCGAGAACACGGTTGGGATAAAGCTTGCCGAGCTCCTCGGCCGCGGCGGCGTTGGCGGCGGGATCCTTGCTGACGAGGACGACGCAAGCGCCTTCGGCCAGCAGCTCTTTGGCGCACGCCTTGCCGATGCCGCGGCTGCCGCCGGTAATAATCGCAACCCTGTCTTTCAGCCCGAGATCCAAATCGTCCTCCTTGAGAGCAAAGCGTAGGCCCCTATCCACCGTCGTGGCCACGCATAGCCGTTCGAAGAACGGCGTCGCTTCGCTCGCCTATGTCCCGGCCATCGATATCATTTTAGGTGTTTCCCGGATGCGGTGCAGCACCAGAAGCGAGTGCGCGAAGGTCCCGGATCGGCGGTGCAGGATTTTGTCCTATTCACGGAGACCTGCCGGCAGGCGAGCGCGCCCGAGAGCGGAAGGGCGGCGCAAGCCGCCTTTCCGTGGCGCGCCCTGTGCGCCGCTTGCGTACAGGCCGTGGACTACCACGTCTGCCGGCGTTCCGCTTCCTTATCTTTATATTGTCCGCGTGAAACAAAAAAATTTCCGGAGGTTCCACGGAGCCCGATCCGTCACCCTGAGGTGGCCGCGAAGCGACCCTCGAAGGGTGCGGCCGAGGCGCCGGGGCCGTCTCCTTCGAGGCTCGCTCCGCTCGCGCCTCAGGATGACGGAAAAGAAGTCATCGCTGTTTGACATTACTCGCGTGCCATCGCGCCGCGTGAACGGGGCCGCCTGCACCCCGCCCCACTTTTGCGGGGCAGGATGTTCGCTGCCCTCTTACCGGCCATGACGGCTTCGACTACCATCCCTCGCAATCGAACAAGTATCTGGAGGGGCGAAAATATGGGAAATCTCATCGCTGCTATCGCGCTTGCGTTTCTTTCGTTTCTCGCCCCGGCTTACGCCGACACGTTCCCGTCGCGCCCGATCACGCTGATCGTGCCGTTTCCGCCGGGCGGATCGACGGACCTCGCCGCGCGATTGATGGCCGACAAGATGGGCGCGGCGCTGGGCCAGCCGGTCATCGTCGAAAACATGGGCGGCGCCGGCGGCTCGATCGCGGTCGGCCGGCTGGCGCGCGTCACGCCCGACGGCTACACCATCGACATCGGGCAGTGGGACACCCACGTCGGCAGCATCATCTACAAGATCAATTACGATTTGCAAACCGATTTCGCGCCGATCGGGCTGATCTCGATCAATCCGCAGCTGCTGCTGGCGCCGCAAGCATTTCCGGCAAACGACATGAAAACGCTGGTGGCGTGGATGAAGGCGCATCCGGGCGATGCGAAATTCGTCAATCAGAACGCCACCGCCCAGGTCGGCGGACTGCTGCTGCAAAAGCTCACCGACACGAAAATGCTGTTCATTCCCTATCGCGGCGCCGGGCCGGCGATGACGGACCTGATCGGCGGGCAGGTCGATCTCTTGTTGGTGCAGGGCGCCGTCGCGCTGCCGCAGGTGCGCGCCGGAACCATTAAAGCGCTGGTCAATCTGGCGCCACAGCGCTCGCCTTCGATGCCGGATATTCCGAGCGCCGACGAAGCCGGCGTGCGCGGCTTTTACATGCAGGGCTGGTTCGGCTTCTTTGCCCCCAAGGGAACGCCGCCCGAGGCGATCGCCAAGCTCAACGGCGCGATGGTGACGGCGCTCTCCGATCCGGCGCTGCGCGCCAAGTTCGCCAATTTCGGGCTCGATGTCGCCTCGCGCGAGCAGCAGACGCCGCAAGGCCTTGCCGCGTTTCACGAGGCCGAGATCAAAAAATGGTGGCCGATCATCAAGGCGGCGGGGATCAGGGGCGAGTGACGATCGCCGTTACGGCTTGCGGGTAAATGTGTCGGTGCCGGAGACGGGCGGGGATCCTTTGGCGGTGTGCACCCAATGGGCGATGAGGGTGGCGCCGGAAATTTTGCCGGTCCAGGTGGTTTCGCCGCATTGCGCGGGGCCGTTGAGCCACCATTGCACGGTGAAGGTCACTTTGGCGCCACGGACGGTACCGGTCAGTTTCGTCAGAACGTTGGAGCAGGCAAAGTTCGGCTCGTGGTCGACATAGATGCCGGTGAATTCGGCGCGGTCCGCCATCTGATCGAATTCCAGATAGGAATAATTCTGACTGGTCCAGCGCGACGGCAAAGGCAAAGTCTGCGCCGATGCGCCGACGGCTGTTGTGACGAGCAGCAATGAAGCGGCGATGGCGCGAACCATGAGGCAATCCTCTCCCTGAAATGACGCTTTGCCAGAATACACGATATCGAAATCCGCTGTCCGCCCAAAAATGGGGAAACACATGCCCAAGGCTTTTTTCGTCGTCCGCGCCGTGGTCGAAGACCGCTTGCGGGAAAAATTCGATCATTGGTACGCGACCGACCACCTGCCGAGCGCTATGGCCGCGTTCAAGGCGGAGAAGGCGTGGCGGTTCTGGAGCACGGCCGATGCGGGCGTGCATTACGCCGTCTATCAATTCGCCGATATGGGCAAGCTCGAAGCGGGCACAAATCCGCAATCGCTCAAGCCGCTGATCGCCGACTTCGACAAAACCTGGCCGAATGGCGCCACGCGCACGCGCGATATCTTGAATATGGTCGAGGAGCGGCGCGCGGGATGACACGCTCCGCGCCGAAGGCCGTGGCGTCAGGGCAGGCGCGGGAACAGATCGCTGCCGCGCTGCGTGCCGCCGGAGCCGGTGAGGATCCATTGCGTCGGCATGGCGTTGCCTTGCACGACGCCAGACCAGACGGTCTTGGAATTGCAGTTCTGGATGCCGTTGTTCCACACCACCGTAAAGGTGACTTTGACGCCGCTGGTGTGTCCGGTCAGCGGAAATCCGGGCAGTCCCTGGCAGGCAAAACCCTGCGCGTTGTTGATATAGACGCCGGTGAAGTTGCCTTGCTGGTCGACGGCGAACACTTTCATGATCGAAGTGCGCTGGTTTTGCCAGACCGACCACGACGGCAGGCCTTGCGCGAATGCAGCGACAGTTGTTGCGACAAGAGTAACAAAGGCGATGATCGATCGGCGCATGACGAACCCCAATTTCGACGCGCACACCCAGGGCGCGAGACACGCTAAGGTAGTACAGATGCGCCATGTACCTCAAGGCTCTTTGGCGGCTGGGCTGGGGCAGGGTAGTTCTCGCTCTTCCACCGGCCGGATCGCATAGCATGCCGCGCACTTTGGAAGACTTTGCCATATTCTCGGCGCCGGCCGTATTCGTGCTGCTGTGGGCCTCGGGTTTCATCGGCGCGAAACTGGGCCTCGGCTACGCCGAGCCGCTGACGTTCCTGGCGCTGCGCATGATCACAGTGGTCGCGCTGCTCGCCATCGTCATCGCGGTGACGCGGCCGAAATGGCCGCATGCCCATGGCGTGATGCACAGCGCCGCGACCGGACTGATGGTGCACGGGCTCTATCTCGGTGGCGTGTTCGTGGCCATCGAGAACGGCTTGTCGGCGGGCCTTGTCGCACTGATCGTCAGCCTGCAGCCAGTCCTGACCTCGACCGTCGCCAATCGCTGGCTCGGCGAGCGCGTGGTGGCGCGGCAGTGGTGCGGTTTGGCGCTCGGGCTCGCCGGCGTCTATCTGGTCTTAGAGGCCAAGATCGCAACCGGCGAGGCGACGCCGCTCGCCTGGATCGCGGCGATCGTGGCGCTTGGCGGCATCACCGTCGGCACGCTTCATCAAAAGCGCTTCGGCGGCGGCATCGATTGGCGGCCGGCGCTGTGCATCCAATATGCCGCGGCGGGAATTTTGTTTTCGTTCGGCGCGGGTTTGTTCGAAACCCGCGTCGTGCATTTTACGCCGCAGTTTCTGTTCGCGCTTGGCTGGCTCGTTCTCGTACTGTCGCTCGGCGCGGTTTGGCTGCTTTATTTCCTCATCCGCCGCGCTGCGGCGACGCGCGTGGTGAGCCTGTTCTATCTCACCCCGCCGGTGACTGCCTTGATGGCGTGGACGCTGTTCGACGAAAAGCTGGCGCCGCTGTCGCTCCTCGGCATGGCGGTCTGCGTCGCGGGCGTATTTCTGGTGAATTGGCGGCCGCGTGGCGCCACGGCATGATTTTAGCGCCAGCCGCCGCCGCCGTTCACATAGACGGTATCGGCGGTCATGAACGGGCAGGCGTCCGAGCACATGAACAAGACGAGCTCGCCGATTTCCTCCGGTTCGCCGAAGCGTTTCATCGGCACGTCCTCGAGGAAGCGCTGCACCAGTTCCGGCGACGAGCCTGCCGCGTCCTGGAATGGCGTCTTGATCGGTCCGGGCGAAATCGACAGCGCGCGGATGCCCTGAGTGGCAAATTCGCGGGCCACGCCCATGGTCATCGACACCACCGCGCCTTTGGCCGCGGCGTAATGGACCGAGGAGCCCGGACCGCCGCGCCGATGCGCCATGCTGGCGACATTGACGATGACGCCGAATTTGGCTTTGAGCATATGCGGCAGTACCGCTTGCATGGCGTGGAGCGTGCCGTTGACGTTGAGCGCAAAGGTCTTCTCCATCAGCGCGTCGTCGATATCGAGAAATTTGGCGCGGCGGAAAGCAGCGCCGGCCGAGTTGAACAAGAATTGGACGCTGCCGAAGGCGGCCAGCGCGCGCTCCACCATATCGCCGACTTGGGCGCGCGAGGTGACGTCGACTTTGAGCGCCAAAGCCTGGCTGCCTTTGCTATTGACGGCAGCGGCCGTGTCGCGCGCGCCCTGTTCGTTGACGTCGGCGCAGACCACGTTGGCGCCTTCGCGCGCAAAGATCAGCGCCGTGGCGCGGCCGATGCCGCTTGCGGCGCCAGTGATGACGACCGTCTTTCCGGCGAAATAATCCGGTGTCTTCGGCATGGCGCGCCTCCCCGTTTTTATGCTGTATAGTGTGCCTGCTCACCGCAGTTACGACAATCGTTGCCGCGCCGGTTGTGTGACAGGGTCGTGGTATCGCCACCGGGGTAATTCGCGGAGAAGAGAGCAGGCTTATCGTGCCGCCCGGCGAATGGGCGCTGCCCCTTACGCGGCCACGAGCCGCGCCGAGCGCAGTTGCAGCATTGCCGTCTTGGCTGCGTCCGGCGCGACGTGGGTCGGCGCTACCTGGCACGCCGGTGCCGGGCGAACTATGGCGTTGCGCAGGTAGGGCGGCCGCTCGCACCACAAATATTCGAAAATGTGACCGCTCGATTTGTGCGCCAAACGGATGGTCGAGCCTTCGATCGCCACGTCGAAGCTCGTTTCGCTGCCTTTCATGGTGGCCTCGGAAGTGCGCAGCTTGGCGCAACGATCCTCGGAGGCCGCCAAGAACATCAAAGACTTGATCGCCAAGAGTTCGGGCCGCGTGCAAGAGGGCGTCAGCCTGGTCAACCGCGCCGGCACGGCGCTGAGCGAGATCGTCGGTTCGATCAAGCAGGTGGCCGAGATCGTCGCCGATATCGGCAACGCCAGCGCCGAGCAGGCGGAGCGGTCTCGATCAGATCAACAAGGCACTGTCTGATATCGACGAGGCGACGCAGCGCAACTCCGCGCTGGTCGAAGAGAATGCCGCAACCGCCAAGACGCTCGAACAACAGTCGAGCGACATGAGGGAGCGCATATCGTTCTTCCGGGTCGATGGCGATGCCGCGACGTCGCGCCGCGCGGGCTTGGCCGCGGCGTAAAATCCAGGCAGGCTGCGTCGGGGGCGGACGCCGTAATCCTCCGGCGGCCGCTCAAGCTCGGAGACGCCGCCATGCCGCCACGCCCGCCGATCGAATACCGCGACGCCTCGCCACGAGTCCGCGCCGTATTCGACGACATCAAGCGCACGCGGCAGGTCGCGGACGTCAATAATTTTTGGAAATACCTGGCGCGCGATCCGGCGACGCTGGAACGCACCTGGACCAGCGTCAAGGAAATCATGGCTCCCGGCGTGCTCGATGCGCTCACCAAGGAGATGATCTATGTGGCGGTCAGCGTAACTAACGGCTGCGGTTATTGCATCGCCAGCCACGGGGCGGCGGCGCGCAAGGCGGGCATGAGTGAAGCCATGTTCGGCGAGCTGATGGCGGTCGTCGGCATGGCCAACGAAACCAACCGTCTCGCCAACGGCTATCGTGTGCCGATCGACGCGGCGTTCGAATAGGGGTTAGTGTGTGGCTGTGAAAAGTGGCCGGCGCTCTCTTGCCCCATCCTCAAGAGCGGCCTTCGATAAACACAATTAAAGTCAGCCTTTGGCGTTGTTCGTAGTCTGCGGTGCAGTCGGCGCTGCCGGCCCGCCATGGCCGCCGGCGGCGGGCGCGCTTGATTGCGCAGCGGCGTTCGGCGGCGGGGAGGTTGCGGCGACGTCAACGGGCGCGTTGAGGCCGTATAACACCACGCAGAGGATGATCACGGCGGCTACCGCAAAGAGCACGATCCCGCCGACGCCGGACTTGCCGGTCGACATTTGCAGGAAAGGATCGGGCTGCTCTTTGACAGGGGTCGGCAGTGTGGCGCGCAGCGCCGCGTCGTGATCGACAGCGTCTGCGGTGTGGTCGGTCATATCGGGCTTCATGTCGCGCTCCGTGTCCGGCTCCTCGCGCTCCCTTCGACAACTGCGACCCCGAGGACCGAGTTCCGCGCGAGCGCCCATGGTTGACGCCGGCGGACAAGTTTCAGTCAAATGCAAAGAAAAGACGACGAGCCGCTTTAGTCGCTCCACAACAGGAGTTTGCTATGACCTTACCCTGCAATTGTGCGAGCCGCGGCGAGCGCGGCCACCGGCGATATGGTCCGTAGTTTAATGCGTTCAGCAAATCCCGCCGATCGGCGCCATGCGCCGCGGCGCCTGATCAATCGCACGGCGAAGATCCAGCTCGGTAATGGCGCGCTGCCGCGCGACTGCCTCATTGCCGATATTTCCACCGGTGGCGTCCGGCTTCATGTCGAGGGTTATGAGGTTCCCGACGAGTTCGTTCTGCTGTTATGCGGCGACGAGTTGGCCAAGGAGTGCAATTACCAAGTTGTGTGGCGGCTCGGTCACGAAATCGGCGCGCGATTTGTCAGTCTCGTCCGCTGACCCGGTTTTGGCGGGCGCGGTTAGTGCTGTTCTGAGCGACGCCCAACGGCCCCGGCAAGAAACCGGGGCCGTTTTTTTACGGGCTCAGCGTTCTAAGGCCAAGACGCTGGACTAATGGGCGGTGTTCGGCTGGGCCGGTGCCGGATTGGCCGGCGCGCGGTCACCGGCGGCGCGCCGGGGTGCTCGGCGCCAAGCCGGCGCCAGGCGGCGGAACTGTTGCCGGCGGAGCCATATGGGTTACCGCGGGTGGCGCTACATCGTTCGACGCGGTATTGGTGCCGAGCTGCCCCGGCTTATGGCCGTAACCAAATGCCACTGCCAATACCACCACCAGGAATATCGCGGCGGCAATCCAGCCCCAAGCCGCGCTTGGCGGCCGGGCGTTCGAGTCGAACTGAGGATCGCCCCGCAGCGGGTCGTTCGGGTTCCCGTAATCGTAATTGCGGTAGTCAGACATGATGGGTCTCCCTCCATCGTTGCGTCTGAGCCATAACAAAGGCCCCCGCGGGGGCGTTCCCGCCGCCAAGGCGAAATTCGGCCTTGGCGTGCCAGCTATGCGTGCGGAACTTGCGTAAGGTTCCGTCTCATACAGTCGATATTGCGCCGCGACGCATGCCGGGCCCGGCCTAAATTGGTCCGCAGTGACTTTTGCGGCGGACCGACTATTGTGCCCGCCGCCGCGCTCGTAGCTCAGCTGGATAGAGCATCAGACTTCGAATCTGAGGGTCGGGAGTTCGAATCTCTCCGAGCGCGCCAATATTTCGCCATTCGGAACAAAACCGCGAACATCGGGTCCCTGCCGGGGCCATGCAGATTGGCGAGTGCCATTGCAATCTTACCAGCCGCAATGATCTCAAATAGCCGATGCAAGCGGAATGTCGAACCGCTATCCTGATCCAGCGAATCTCCATCGCAATCCCCTGAGATCGTAAGAGCGCATCAATCATGATGCTGGCACCTGTTCTCACTCCGCATGGGTTGCTGATCCTCAGGCGCACGGCGGACGCGCCGGCGTTGGAGTCCGCGCGGGGTTCTCGGTTGGAAAATGCGTTCGTACGGGGGACCGGACATGGACTGTTGTGCCTAGGCGTCGACGAAGTCGGGACAGCTCTGCCGTCCGGGCTGTCATATTGGCGAGAATTCGGGGCCCGCTACGTGACCGCGCTATGCGCCCTTCCCGGTATCGGCGAGGGCGAGGCCAAGCCGCCTGTGCCCATCGCCACAGACGGCGAGTTGGACAAACTGGCCGCGGCGGTTCCGCCCATGACTGGCGCGGAATACCTGACAGTGGGCGTCCTGGCCGATCTTTGGCGAGGCATGGATGCAGCCTTCGATGCCGAATTGGCCGATGCCAAGCTCTCGGTGCAGGAATTCCTCAAGCGCCGGCATCCAGCCTGGAACCTGGTTGGGCGCGTGCATTTCAATCTTGCCGAGAACAGAAAGGACGAGGAGGCCCCGTTCGCCTTCCTGGCGACCTACACGACACGGCTGTCGGTACAGGCCAAGGCGCAGCATCTGCCGCTCGGCAAGGCGTTGCAGGAATATGTCGGTGCGAAAAACCGCAAGCGCCTGCTGTCGCTGCTGATGCCGGTTCAGCGCGCCACCGAGCAATGCGGCTGGCTCAAGACGATGGTCGATTCGGGCGAGATATTTCACCCGCTCCGCTGGAGCCCGCAACAGGCGTTTCAATTCTTGAAAGACGCTTCGGCATTGGAAGCCGCCGGTGTAATTGTGCGAATGCCGGCGAACTGGCGCATGAACCGGCCTGCGCGCCCGCAGGTGAAGGCAATCGTCGGCGGCAATGCGCCCGCACAGCTCGGGTTGGACGCGCTGCTCGACTTCCGCATGGAGGTGACGCTCGACGGCGAGACGCTGACGCGGACTGAGATCAAACGCTTGCTCGCGCAATCGGACGGTCTCGCCCTCATTCGCGGCAAGTGGGTCGAAATCGACCATGAGCGTTTGAGGCGGACGCTTGAGCAATTCGAGGCGATTGAGCGTCGGGCCGCTGCCGACGGATTGGCGTTCGGCGAAGCCATGCGCCTGCTCGCTGGAGCCGGAATTTCCGAGGATGCGAGCGCCGTCCAAGACGACCTCGACTGGAGCCAGACCGTCGCAGGGCCATGGCTCGCACAGACGCTGGCCGAGTTGCGCCAGCCGGACGGTCTCTTGCGCGTCGATCCCGGCCGATCGCTCCACGGAACTTTGCGGGCCTATCAGCACGCGGGCGTGCAATGGCTTCATCTGCTGGCCCGGCTCGGCCTTGGCGCGTGTCTTGCCGACGACATGGGCCTCGGCAAAACCATCCAGGTCTTGTCACTGCTGCTGGTGCTGAAAGGCGATGAGGCCGGCAAACGCAAGCCGTCGCTTCTGGTGGCGCCGGCCTCGCTGCTCGCCAATTGGGCAGCGGAAATTTCACGGTTCGCGCCGAGCCTAAGGGCGGCAGTAATCCATCCTTCGGCAATGCCGGCCGAACAATCGGGAGCCGCCGGCGCTGCCGACCTCACGGCGGTGGATCTCGTTATCACGAGCTACGGCTTTCTGGCCCGCGCCGTGTGGCTCGGAGAGATAGCGTGGAACCTGGTCGTGATCGACGAGGCACAAGCCATCAAGAATCCAGTCGCCAAACAGACCAAAAGGGTCAAACAGCTAAAGGCCAACGCTCGCATTGCCCTGACCGGCACGCCGATCGAAAACCGGCTCGGCGATCTCTGGTCGATCTTCGATTTCATCAATCCCGGGCTGTTAGGATCGTCCAAGCAATTTTCCGCCTTCGTCAAGCAGCTCGCCGACCGGCCGCACAATCCCTACGCACCGCTTCGCGAGCTTGTGCGTCCCTATATCCTTCGCCGCATGAAGACCGACAAGAGCATCATCGCCGACCTGCCCGACAAGACCGAAGTGAAGGCGTTCTGCCTGTTGAGCCGAAAGCAGGCTGCGCTCTACCAGCAGGCAGTCGACGATCTTGCCGATCGACTCGAAAATGCGGACGGCATGCAACGCCGCGGCATCGTTCTCGCGCTTCTGATGCGGCTAAAGCAGATTTGCAATCATCCCTCGCAATGGCTGGGCGACAATGCATGGGGCGAGGAGGACAGCGGTAAGTTCGCGCGGCTGCGAGATATCGCGGAAGAAATTGCGGCGCGGCAGGAGAAGGCGCTGATCTTCACCCAGTTCAAGGAGACAACGGCGCCGCTGGCAGCATTCCTGGGCGCCGTGTTCGGTCGGCCGGGTCTGGTTCTGCATGGCGAGACCGAAGTCAGGGCGCGCAAGGATCTGGTGCGCCGGTTCCAGGAGGATGAAAGCGTTCCGTTTTTCGTGCTGTCGGTGAAAGCTGGCGGCGCCGGGCTCAATTTGACGGCCGCCTCGCATGTCATCCATTTCGACCGATGGTGGAATCCGGCTGTTGAAAACCAGGCTACGGACCGTGCATTTCGCATCGGACAGACCAAGAATGTGCTGGTGCACAAATTCGTTTGCCGCGGCACCGTCGAGGACAAGATCGACCGCATGATCGAGGCAAAACAGCAACTCGCGGGGGATTTTCTCGGCAGCGGCGCGGACGTTGTCCTGACCGAGATGAAGGATGACGAACTGCTGAAGCTTGTAACCCTCGATTTGGCGGCGGCAATGAAGGAAGGCTGACCGATGAGCTATTTCGGGATCGGATGGCGAGATTACGTGTCGGCCGTCGAAAAACGTCGGCGGGCCGAAATAAAGGTCGCCGAACTCAAGAAGCAAGGACGCCCCATTGCGCCCCTGGAGATCAAGGGACGCACTATCGCCAGGAGCTTCTGGGGCCAGTCGTGGTGCAGCAACCTCGAACGATACAGCGACTTCGAGAGCCGCCTGCCGCGTGGCCGATCCTATGTCCGCAACGGCTCGGTCGTCGACTTGCAGATTACCAAGGGCGAGGTGGCGGCGATGGTCAGTGGTTCCGAACTTTACCAGATCAGGATCACCATTTCACCGGTTGCGGGAAAGCGCTGGCGAGCGATCTGTCGCGATTGTGCGGGCACGATCGATTCATTGGTGGAACTGTTGCAGGGTCGCTTGGCCAAAGGTGTCATGGATAGGGTCTGCCGAGAAGGCGACGGTTTGTTTCCGGCGCCAAACGAAATCAAGCTGTCCTGTAGCTGCCCTGACTGGGCCGATATGTGCAAGCACGTCGCGGCAGCGCTCTACGGCGTTGGCGCAAGAATCGATGAAAAACCTCAATTGCTGTTCGTGCTGCGCGGCGTCGACGAAAAAGACTTGCTTGCCTGGGCTCGACAGGATCTGCCGCTGAAAAGAACGCCGCCCAGCGGAGCGAAAGTGCTCGAAAACAGCAATGTTGCAGCCTTGTTTGGGCTGGAAATAGCCGAATCCGCGAATTCCGAGACTTCAACCGCTGTCGCCCCAAAGCGGCAACCACGTTCCGAGATGTTGAGACGAAACGGAAGGCTTGCCGTGAAAACGGCCATGGCGGCAAAGAAAAGCAACTCGTCTCGCGCGGTGCGGAGCAAGTCCAAGCCTAAACCTAAACGGACAACATTAGCCAGCGCCCGTAAAAGGCGCGCGCAGCAGCGGCAGCCTCAAGGCTCCGGATGACGTGTCCGGATCGGAATATAGTATCAGCTTGGGCATTGAGTGGACGTTGCGCTGCGAGCCAAACACCGCTCTTTAGATCAGATTGTGATCTCAATGACATACGTGTTCGCAGTTTTATTCTGACCGGCGCGCCAACCCAATTTTTGCGATTGCTCCGCATGCCGCAAATCGCGCGCCAGCTTCGATGACCGTCATCTCCCAACGCTGACGAACCGGTCCACTCTCTTTCGCCATTCGTCGTCGAAACGTGCGGGTAAGCTCTTCCTGGCGTCCAAGGACAGAACCTGGCCGATGGCGGACGTTTCGATTTGAGCGCTTCTAAATTGCCCACAAACCCGAGGCGGTTACCTCGTCCACCTCCGGATTCCGATTCCTTCGCGACAGCAACAGCACAATTCCAAGCGCAAGCGCTACCGCGAATGGCGTCACAGAGAGTACAATGGATGCCGTCGTTACCGCTAAAATCGTATGGCGATCGAGGGCCATCAGCCAGACGATGAACACCACGCAGGCTAACGCCACGACCGGAAGAACGGCGTAGCGACCAAAGGCGCAAAATGATTTTCAGGACGAGTCGTCTCATCCACGCCTCGATCGGCGAAGTCGTTGGATGTAAAAGTCTTACTAAACGATTGGTACAATCGATCCTCCAACCATAGTACCGGAGCAGAGCTTTCCGGAAGTCCCTTCAGGCCGTAAAAGAATTTGAGCCGGTCGCGACGCCATGAGGTGAAGGCTGGAGTCGCGCATTTCGCCGGGGCTGCCTCTTTTCGGAGCCCGCCGAGCGGCTCTTCTTTCCGTGCAATCCCCCGCCGTTGGTTAAATGTTCCTGGCGTTTACCGGGCTTGCTCGCAATTGTGACGGCCCAGTTGCTCTGGTTTGCCAAGAAAGGCCCCCGATCGCTAAAATTTTACGGCATGTATTGGATGAAGTTTCACGAATGCCGCCTAGGCTCAGCCCTTGGGGTTCCCATGTGGCAAGCATCCTCACGAGCGGACGTTTTTCTTCGCAAGGCGAAGCAGCAAAGCTCGCATTACGATATCATTCAAAATCTCATCCAAGCTCTCGACGAACTGACCCGCGAGGTGAAGCGCCTCGATAGCGAGGTTCACAGGGTGCAGCGGGAAGTCCAGTACCGGCGGCGATACTGAGCATGTTCAGCGCCGCAGCTTGCGGTGGCCAGCCATGGGCGCTGTGTCGGCCTATTCTCCATTGCTTGATTGCAAAACCACCGGCGGCGGCATAGACCGCTTGATCGGGCGATGGGCGCCGCGACATCAATGGCGCGGTTGGGGCGATGGACGAACTCACCGGCAAACAGCCGGCAACTGTTTCCAGCGTATCGGTTGCCGGTGGCGTGCCTGTCGCAAAGACGGGCGGCCGTGCCGAGGACGTGCCACGCGGCATCGTGCTCATGATCATCGCCACGGTGCTGTTCGCCAGCGCCTCGGCGGGCAGCAAATGGCTGGTCGCGATTTATCCGGTCGGCGAGGTGCTGTTCCTGCGCTCGCTGTCGTCGTTTATGGCTTGCGCCATCGTGCTGCTGCCGGTCACCGGCTTATCGGTGTTTGCCACACACCGGCCGCGCGATCACCTTTTGCGCGGCCTTTCGCAATCGATCTCGCAGGCGGCGCTCCTGCTCGCCTTCAGCCTGATGCCGCTCGCCGGTGCGGTGGCCATCAATTTCTCTTCGCCGCTCTTTGCCGCCTTGGTTTCGATCGTCTGGCTTAAGGAGCGAGCCGGTTACGTCCGTGGCATCGCGCTCATCGTCGGCTTTCTGGGCGTGTTGATCGTCACTAATCCCGGCGCCAATTCGCTGACGCTGGGAGCGCTGTTCGCGCTGACCAATGCCGTCATGTACGGCATCGTCACGGTCGCCGTGCGCGGCATGACTCGAACCGAATCCGCCAATACGCTGGTGATCTGGCAATTGGCGGTGCTGGCGTTCTTTCACAGTTTCCTTCTGGTGTTCGGCTGGCGATGGCCGTCGGCGCTCGACGCCGCGATGCTGTTCGGCACCGGCTTTATTAATGCGCTCGGACAATGGTTCTGGACCAAGGCGCTGCATCTGGCGCCGGCGGCGGCGGTGACGCCGTTCTACTATCTGATGCTGGTGTGGGCGCTGGTGATCGGCTTTGTGGTGTGGGGGGACGTGCCTACCATTGGCCTCCTGGTCGGCTCTACGATCGTGGTGGCGACCGGGCTGTTCCTGTTTCTGCGCGAGGCGCGTTTGCAACGGCGGCTGGCTTAAGCGCGGCCCGCTGCCTGCGACGGTTCGGCATCTGCTGACAGCGGGCGGAATACCGCTATAGTGCCGGGCCGTGCGAAAGCGCCATCGCAGTTTCAGCGTCCGCGCAATTGCCGGCACAAGGCAACGGAAAGATCGGGGAGGTCACGTGAAACGTCGGACTTTTCTCAAGCTGGGAGCGGGCGCCGCCGCGCTGCCGTGGGTCGCTCGCCGCGGCTTCGCCGCCGATTATCCGACGCGGCCGGTGCAGGTGATCGTCGGCCAGGCCGCCGGCAGCTCGTCGGATATTACCGCGCGGCTGTTGACGCAGCCGGCTTCGCAGCAGCTCAAGCAACAGTTCATCGTCGAAGTGCGGCCGGGGGCGACCGGCAACATCGCGACCGAGGCGGTCGTGCATGCGGCGCCGGACGGCTACACGCTGCTTCTGGTGAATTCACAGAACACCATCAACCAGGCGCTGATACCCAATCTGCCGTTCGATTTCGTTCGCGATATCGAGCCCATCGTCGGCGTCGACCGCGTGCCTTTGGTGATGGAGGTCAACCCGTCCTTTCCGGCAAAGACCGTTCCGGAATTCATCGCTTACGCCAAGGCGCATCCGGGCAAGATCAACATGGCGTCGGCGGGCGTCGGCGGACCGCAGCATGTCGCCGGCGAATTGTTCAAATACATGGCCGGCGTCGATCTGGTGCACGTGCCGTATCACGGCTCGACGCCGGCGCTGGTCGATCTGATGGCGGGACAGGTGCAGGTGATGTTCGACGTCACCCCGTCGTCGCTGCCGCATATCAAAGCGGGCAAGCTGGTGCCGCTTGCCGTGACGACGCAGAAGCGGCTCGATGTGCTGCCCGACGTGCCGCCGATGTCCGAGTATCTGCCCGGCTACGAGGCCTTCGGCTGGATCGGCTTCGGTGCACCGAAGGGCACGCCGGCCGGGATCGTCGCCACGCTCAACAAGGCGTTCAATGCGGCGCTCGCCGACGCAAACGTAAAGGCCCGGCTGATTGATCTCGGCGGCATCGAGATGGAGCCGAATACGCCGGCGGAGTTCGCCAAGTTCATCGCGGCCGATACCGACAAGTGGCGCAAGGTGGTGCAATTCGCCCACCTCAAGCCGGAATAAACTCAAATCGATAGTCGCCGGATAACACTGGGGAGGAGCTATGTTGCTGTCACGCCGAAAACTTCTTCATCTCGCCACTGGGGTCGGCGCCGCCGGCGCTTATCCGCGCTTCGCCTTCGCCGCTGATTATCCGACCCGGCCGGTCACGATCATCGTGCCGTTCGCCGCCGGCGGCGCCACCGACATACTGGGGCGCATGATCGCCGATCCGATGGGCAAGGCGCTCGGGCAAACTGTCGTTGTCGAAGACCTCACCGGCGCGGCCGGCTCCATCGGCGTCACCAAGGTGGCGCACGCGTCTCCCGACGGCTACACGCTCTGCGTTGGAACGCTCACCACGAATGTTCTGATCGGCGGCCTCTACAAGCTGGATTTCGACCTGCTCAGCGATCTGACGCCGATCGCCGAGCTTGCTTACGAGCCGCTGTTGATTTGCGTCAAGAACAGTCTGCCGGTGCATAACCTCAAGGAGCTGATCGCCTGGCTCAAGGCCAATCCGGGCAAGGCCAGCGTCGGGATTCCGGGCGCCGGCTCGACCGGAAATCTCGCCGGCATCGCTTTCCAGAAAGCAACCGGCACCACGTTCCAGTTCGTGCCCTATCGCGGCGACAATCCGGCGGTGCAGGACATGATGGCCGGGCAGATCGACATGATGATCGAGCCGTCGTCCAATTTCACCGCGCAGGTCAAGGCCGGCACCATCCGGGCCATCGCGGTGCCGTCCAAGACGCGTATGACGAGCTTGCCCGAGGTGCCGACCACCGACGAAGCCGGCCTGCCGGGCTTTTACGCCTCGATCTGGTTCGGTATGTGGGCGCCGAAGGGCACGCCGCAGGACGTCCTCGACAAGATCCACGCCGCCACCGTCGTCGCGCTGAAGAATGACAGCGTCAAAGATAAGCTCAATGCGCTCGGCCAGCAGATTTCCTCGCCGGAGCTGCAGTCGCCCGCGGCATTTGCCGCGTTTCAAAAGGCGGAGGCCGACAAATGGTGGCCGATCATGAAGGAGGCCGGCATCAAGCAGCAATGAGGCGGCCGGCGGCGCAAGTCGTTCAGCCTCCGTAATCGGCCGGCTTGGTCTCCGCAACGAACATCCAGATCAACGCGGTCGCCGCGCCGGCTACGGCCGCAATGGCGATAAAGCCGCCGGTCGTGCCGATGCCCTGGAACAGAAAGCCGGTGACCAGCGTGCTCAGCGATGCGGCAATGCCGATGGCCGCGCCGACCGCGCCCTGCGCCAGATTGAAACGGCCAGTGCCGGCGGTCAGATCGGCGACAACGATCACCGTCAGCACGCCGATGATCGCGCCGGTAATGCCGGACAGCAATTGCGCGACGACGAGGAACGCATAACCGCTGGTGAATGCCAAGAGTGCGGCGCGAATCGGCTCGGCGGCAAAGCCGAGCAGCAACAGCGGTTTGCGGCCGCGCTTCTCGGAATGATAGCCGACCCACGGCGCGAAGATTGCGACCACGATCTGTGGCACGATGATCAGGCCCGACATCCACAGCGACAACTCCGTCGGTATGGTTGTCGCAAGGTTCTCGCCGATCAGCGGCAGCATTGAGGCATCGGCAAGCTGAAACAAGACCAGCGCCGCCGTAAACAAAATAAGCCTATGGTTCTTCAGGAGGTCGGCAATGCGTCCGACCTCGTGCGCCTTGGCGCCCGTCGCCGCGTTGCGGGCACGGGCATAATCGATTTCGTCGGGGCGGATGAGCGAAAGCGCGATCAAGGCGGGAATGCAAAGCGCCGCGGCGGCGATGAAAATCGTGCCCATGGCAAAATAAGCGCCGACGAGTCCCATCAATGCCGCGGTCGCGGCGTGGCCGCCGGCGGCGTAGCGATAATTTCGCCCGGTGCGCAGCGAGATGCCGCGCCGCCCGACGAGACCGAGGCTGATGGCGCCGATCGCCGGCGTGACGATGCCGCCTGTCACACCCTGTAACAGCGACGCGAACAGAACCATGGCGTAGGTCGGCGCGAGCGCCAGGATCAGCGCGGCCGTGCCGATCATCACAATGCCGGCGGCGATCAGGGAACGCTTCCACGGCACGGCATCGGCCAGCGCGCCGCCGGGTATTTGACTGGCCACGCCCGCCAAGCCGCCCAGCGTCAGCGCGAAGCCGACCCACCGCTCCGACCAGCCGAGATGGGCGAGATAAAACGCGACGAAAGTGCCAAAGCCGGTCTGCACGTCGGCGAGGAAAAAATTCATCCAGTCGAGGCCATAGCGGCTTTGCCACGAGGCCGGCGTATGCAATGTTTTCCGAGCGTGGCGATAGCGTGCGGCAACGCGGCGCAAATGCCTGCGTTTGCGGGGAGGAGAGTGCACGATCATCGAATGACAAGCACCGTGGCCGGCCGAGGGCGCCGCCATCAGCGTAACTGCCGGGCGTGAACCCGGGTTCCGCAGGTGCCCTCGCAGCCCCGGTGCAGTTTAGGTGCGCGTCAGCGGGAAGGCATCGTGGAGAAGGATGTGCCAGCAGGACCGATGCCTTTGCCGCCGTCGGCGATCGGCATAACGACCTGGTTGATCGAGGCATTCGCGGCGCATCAGGCCGGTCAATGGGCCGAGGCTGAAAGGCTCTATCGGAAAATTCTCGCGGTGCAGCCCGATCATGCCGACAGCCGGCATCTGCTCGGCGTCATTGCTTATGAGCGCGGCGAATTTGCGCGGGCGCTTGATCAAATAGATCTTATTCTCGCAAAAGATCCCAACAACTGTCTTGCTTTAAATCATCGCGGTTTGGCCCTTACGGCGTTGCAACGGTTCGACGAGGCGTTGGCAAGTTACGACCGAGCGCTTGCCGTCCAGTCGGACTATGCCGAAGCGCTTTTGAACCGGGGCGATGTGCTGGCGGAGCTGAAGCGGCTCGACGAAGCGTTGGCGAGCTTCAATCGCGCGCTCGAGGTCAGGGGCGACTATGCCGATGCGCTCTGCCATCGCGGTGTCGTGTTGTCGCAATTAAAGCGTCCCGACGAAGCACTGGCGAGCTACGATCGCGCCATTGCGACGCGGCCGACCTAGACGGAGGCGTTCTACAACCGCGGCGTCGTCCTCCACGAGCGGAAGCGGTTCGCGGAGGCGCTGGCGAGCTACAACGCAGCGCTCGCGTTGCGGCCGGATTATGCCGAGGCGCTCTGCAACCGCGGCATGGTCCTCTATGAGTTGAAGGCGCCGGAGGAGGCGCTGGCGAGCTATGACCGCGCCCTCGCGCTGCGGCCGGATTTCGTCGAGGCGGAAATCCATCGCGGCAATGCGCTACGGATGCTCAAGCGCTTCGAGGAGGCGCTGGCGAGCTGCGAGCGCACGGTCGAGCGCTGGACGGACCGGGCCGCGGCCTATGGCAATCGCGCCATCGTCCTGCATGAGCTGCAGCGCTTCGACGAGGCGTTGGCCGACTATGATCGCGCGTTTGCCGTCGACCCCGACTATCCCGATGCGCTCTGCAACCGCGGCGTCACCCTTTATGAGCTGGGGCGGTTCGAGGAGGCGCTGGCAAGTTATGCCCGGGCCCTTGCCGTGCGTCCGGAGTTTGTCGACGCGCATTACAACGAGGCGCATTCTCGGTTGTTGATCGGCGATCTCCGTCGCGGCTTTGAAAAATTCGAATGGCGATGGCAAATCGAATTCTTCGCTAGCCACAAGCGGGAGTTCTCGCAGCCGCAATGGACCGGCGCGGAAGAGATCGCGGGCAGAACGATTTTGCTTCATGCCGCCGACGGTTTTGGCGACACCATCCATTTGTGCCGCTACACGCCGATCGTCGCGTCACGCGGCGCGCGCGTAGTTTTGGAGGTGCAAAGCTCGCTGCACGAACTCATGGGCAGTCTCGCCGGAAGCGCGCATGTTTTCGCAAAGGGCGACACGCTGCCCGATTTCGATTTGGAGTGCTCGCTGCTGAGCCTGCCGCGGGCCTTCGGGACTGAGCTTGCGACGATACCCTCCACGACGCCTTATTTATTCGTGCCGCCGTCGCGGGGCAGCAATTGGAATGCGCGACTCGGTCCGCGACATCGCCCGCGCATCGGGCTGGCCTGGTCCGGCGATCCGACGCACAGCAACGATCGCAACCGGTCAATTCGGCTCGACGCTTTCCTGCGGTTCCTGACCGGCATCGATGCGACGTTTGTCAGCCTGCAGCGGGAGGTTCGCGCCGCCGACACGGCCGTGCTGCAAGCGCGCGATGATGTTTTGCATTTCGGTGCGGAGCTGAAGGATTTCTCCGACACGGCGGCGCTGATATCGAATCTCGATCTGGTTGTCGCCGTCGATACCAGCGTCGCTCACGTGGCCGGCGCGCTGGGAAAGCCGGTATGGATATTGCTGCCTTACATTCCCGACTGGCGCTGGTTGTTCGATCGCGACGATAGTCCGTGGTATCCGACCGCCCGCCTGTTCCGGCAGGGCGATACACGGACCTGGGAGGATGTGATTGCCCGCGTTGGAACGGCATTGCGCGACTTCGTCGGCGCCGTCACGCGTAGTTGAGCATCGCCATGAAGCCGAAATCCATATGCAATTGCTGATGGCAATGGAACAGCGTCGGCCCCGGGTTGTCGGCAATGAAGTCGAATTCCACGTCCTGAAAGCCGCCCAGCATGACCACGTCCTTGATCACGCCGGCCGTCGGCTTGCCACCGACGCGCACCAGTTCGAAACTGTGGCGATGCAGATGGAGCGGGTGAATATCGTCGCTGGCGTTATGGAATTTGAACCGATAACGGCGGCCTTCATGCACCGTGTAGCCCGGTTTCATGATCTCCATCGAGAAAGCAACGCCGTTGAGCAGCCACTGATTGAAGCCGTTAAGCGCGCCATTGTGCTTGACGACGGTAACGTCAAATGTCTCGTCTGGTGAAGCCGGCGCAGCGCCGGGTTTGCCGAACACCGTGTAATCCCATTTGAACGGCTTCGGCTTGCTCCATTGCGGCTTGCCGGTTGAGCCGGCGTATTCGACGACAATGCCCATGCCGTGGTTGCGGTCATCGTCGTCGAGATCGCCCATCACCCACACGCCGGGATGCTTCATCTCGACGATGGCGGAGATGCGCTCCGCGGTGCCGAGCCACAGCACCGGCACCTCGGCGTGGGTCGGTACTGGATTGCCGTCAAGCGCGACAATCTTGAAGACGTGACCGGGCAGAGCGAGGCTGCGAATTTCGCCGGCGCTGGCATTGAGCACATGGAACAGCACGCGATCGCCTGGCTTGACGCGGATCGGCTCGCCGTGCCCGAGCATTTTGCCGTTGATGCCGAACAGGTCGTAGCCGACCTCGTACCCCTTCGGTCCCTTGAACTGATCGTCGGCTTGCTTGCCGATGTCTTGCAGCCGTTTGGTCGGCTCGCCGATGAGAAAGTCCATGTCCATATCGCCGCCCTGGCTGAACGACGGCAGGAACTCCTTGAGCACCAAAAATATTTCGCGGTCGTAGGCGCCCGGATTGCTGACAGGCTCGATGTAAACGGGACCGGCTTGTCCGGTGTAGGTGCCGCGATTGAGATCGCCGCCGGCCACAACATGGGTGTGATAGAAGCGAAAGCCCGACGGCTTCGGCACAAAACTGATGCGGCGCATGCCATGCGGCGGAATGTAGGGGGTGCCTTCCTCAGCGGCGCCGTCGACATCGCTCGGAATCATCTGGCCGTGCCAATGCACCAATTCCGGCGTCTCGGTGTCGTTGTGCACGTCAACGATGACGCGTTTGCCCTCAGTCAGGCGAATGAGCGGGCCGGGAAACTGCCCGTTATAGAGTGTGGTGGAAGCAATGTGATCGGGCGCAAGCTCGACCAGCCCATTCGCAATCCGCAGCGTGTAATCGGTCGTTTCGGCGGGCTGTTCGTTTTCCGGTTGCGGCTGCATTTGCGCTTGCGCGAGGCGCGGCGCCGCGCCGAGACCGGGGAAAGTTGCTGCATATTTGAGCAATGCGCGGCGGTCCATCGTCATCCTATGCACCCTTGATCAGAACGCCCCTGTGCTTCTAACGTTTGGAGCTCCTAAAAGAGCACGACGCTGCGGATGCTTTTGCCGTCGCGCATCAGCGCAAAGGCTTTGTTTATGTCGGAAAGCGGCATGGTGTGGGTGATCATCGGGTCAATCTCGATCTTGCGCTCCATGTACCAGTCGACGATTTTCGGCACGTCGGTGCGGCCGCGGGCGCCGCCGAAGGCGCTGCCGCGCCACACCCGGCCGGTGACGAGTTGAAACGGCCGCGTCGCGATCTCCTGGCCAGAGCCGGCCACCCCGATGATGATACTTTGGCCCCAGCCGCGATGGCAGCTCTCAAGCGCCACCCGCATCAGGCCGACATGGCCGACGCATTCGAATGTGTAATCGGCGCCGCCGATCTGGTCGGCGCCGCTCTTGGTCATCGCGACGAGATGGGCAACAAGATCGCCGCCGATTTCCTTCGGGTTGACGAAATGCGTCATGCCGAAGCGTTCGCCCCAGGCTTTTTTCTCGGGGTTGACATCGACGCCGATAATCATGTCGGCACCGGCGAGGCGCAGGCCCTGAATGACATTGAGACCGATGCCGCCAAGCCCGAACACGATGCATTTGGCGCCCGGCTCGACTTTCGCGGTATTGATCACCGCGCCGATGCCGGTGGTGACGCCGCAGCCGATATAGCAAACCTTGTCGAACGGCGCGTCGTCGCGAATTTTCGCCACCGCAATTTCGGGCAGCACGGTGAAATTGGCGAAGGTCGAGCAGCCCATGTAGTGATGGATCGGCTTGCCTTCGATCGAGAAGCGCGAAGTGCCGTCCGGCATCACGCCTTGACCCTGAGTAGCGCGAATGGCGGTGCATAGATTGGTTTTGCGCGACAGGCACGAGGGGCAGTTCCGGCATTCGGGTGTGTAGAGCGGAATGACGTGGTCGCCCTTTTTCACCGAGGTGACGCCCGGACCGATATCGACGACGATGCCGGCGCCCTCGTGGCCGAGAATCGCCGGAAACAGGCCCTCCGGGTCGGCGCCCGAGAGCGTGAACTCATCGGTGTGGCAAATGCCGGTGGCCTTGATCTCGACCAGAACTTCGCCGGCGCGCGGGCCGTCGAGCTTGACCGTCGTCACTTCCAGCGGCTTGCCGGGCGCAAAGGCCACAGCGGCGCGTACGTCCAAGGGCATTGCAAATATCCGTAAATGTTGGATCGTCTGACCGACGATGACACCGGGAGTTTGAAATGGCAAACCCGCAGGCGGCCGCGCCGCCGCTCGAATTTATCTTCGGCGCGCAAGTGACAGTCGGTCCGCCGCAGGACCTCGGCGTCTTCAACAAGGGCCGCCGCCGCGTGGTGCCGATCACCGGCGGTGAGTTTTCCGGACCCGCTTTGCGCGGCGTGGTGCTGCCGGGCGCCGATTGGCAGCTTATTCGAAGCGACGGCGTTGCCGAACTCGACGCGCGCTACACGCTGCGCACCGACGACGGCGCATCGATCTTTGTCCACAATCACGCGCTGCGCCACGGTCCGGCCGAGGTGATGGAGGCGCTGGCGGCAGGCCGTGCGGTCGATCCGGTCGCCTATTACTTCCGTGGTGCGACGTTCTTCGAGACCAGCGCAGAGCCCTACGCCTGGCTGGCAAAACACATCGTCGTGTGCAGCGGGGAACGCGAGCCGGCCACTGTGAAATTGAGCTTTTACAGAGTGGCGTAGGAGTTCCTCGCGCCAATCAGCTCTTGTCCGGCAGCATGACGATCTGCGTCTGGATCACCAGTGCACAGAGCCGTCCGTCATTGCGCGAAATCCGTGTCTGCCACACCATAGTCGTGCGGCCGCGGTGCAGCGGCGTGCATTCGGCATAGGCCGTATCGCCGACCGGAACGCCGGCAAAGAAATTGGTCTTGCTTTCGATCGTTGCGGTGCGGCCCCCCGGCGGCAGGTTGGCCATGGTTGCGGTGCCGCCGAGATTGTCGGCGAGCGCCATCAACGCACCGCCGTGCAGCGCGCCAAAGCGATTATTGAGCTCTTCGCGCACGGCCATTTCGGCTACAACCTTGTCCTTGGAAAGGTGGATGATTTTCATGCCCATGAAGTCGGCGAACGGCGGCTGCAACTCGGCGTCGGGATTCATGACCACTCCATGTAACCCGGATTGAGCGACCTGAAATCCGGGAGCAGGATAAGTTTCACAAAATACTTGCGCGCGATAGCTGGTAGTGGACCCCACGATATTACCGCGTCGCTCGCAAACCGGGACGGAGATCACAGCCCTGCGGCAGATATGGATCACACGCACCGGGCCGCCGGAGGTTCTCAAGCGCATCCGAGAGTGGGCCGACTGTTATTCGACTTGTGGAAAGAGGGTGCGGTCAAACCGAAGATCGCGAAGACGTTCCAGTTTGGCGAAGCGGCGCTTGCGCATCACTTCATCCAGGATCGGCGCAACATCGGCAAGGTGCTTCTCATACCATGAGCAAAGGGCGCGGCCGACGTGGCCGCGCCCTGACAATCGAAGCAGAGACCACAGCGCGTTACTACCGCGGTTGCGGCACGACCCTGATATAGGGCTTCGGCGTTTTCCAGCCGCCCGGATAGAGCTTTTTCGCCTCGTCATCGGTGATGGCGCCGCCGAGAATGACGTCTTCGCCCTGCTTCCAATTGGCCGGCGTCGATACGCGGTGTTTGGCGGTGAGTTGCAGCGAATCGACCACGCGGAGCACTTCATCGAAGTTGCGGCCGGTGCTCATCGGATAAACCAGGATCAGTTTGATTTTCTTGTCCGGTCCGATGACAAAGACGTTGCGTACGGTTTGATTGTCGTTCGGCGTGCGGCCTTCCGAGGTCCCGCCCGTCGCCGCCGGCAGCATGCCGTAAAGCTTCGAGACGTTAAGATCGGTGTCTCCGATCATCGGGTAGTTCGGTGCGAAGCCGGTCACGTCCTTGATGTCGCCGGACCACTTTTTATGATTGTCTACCGGATCGACCGAAAGGCCGATGATCTTGACGCCGCGCTTGTCGAATTCAGGCTTCAGACGGGCCATGGTGCCGAGCTCGGTGGTGCAGACCGGCGTAAAATCCTTGGGGTGGGAGAACAGCACCACCCAGTTGTTGCCGATCCAATCGTGGAAGCGGATTTTGCCTTCCGTAGTTTCGGCTTCGAAATCCGGGGCGATGTCGCCAATCGCAAGTGCCATGAAAATCCTCCGTCGCGTAGGTCGATTGTTATGTGGGATGATCCGAAGTTCAGAAATGTTTGGCCGTGTAGGTAGTTTAGCCGTGTGCGTAGTATGTACGGCCCGGGTAGTGAAATTGCCAGCCTTGCAGCGGGTAATATTCCATTGAATCGAAAGTATTATCTGCTCGGGCTCGCCGTGAAAAGATAAAAGTTCATCTGGGCGGCCGGCCAATCCGGCAAGTTCATTTCAGTGGCCATTCTCGATCGTTGCGGCACCTCGCCGCAGACGCGTGAAGATGTCGCTTTCGGCCAGGTGCCAAAACATTGCGCAGGACCGCCGCGAGATCGCCGCAGTACCGCCCTTGGCGGGCCACCCTGGCATTGAAATTTGAACCGGCGTCGCGACGCGCGCGACGCATGGGAACAAGCGCCGGACGCGCGAGTTTGCATTCCAGGCAGCCGGAGGCGGCAGTGGCAGTTCCGAAAATGCAATTTACCGATCTTGAGACGCTCGCCGCCGTCATTGCGCGCTCGCAAATCGTCGTCGCCGACCGAACGTCGTCACGGTGGCTTCCCGCCGGATTCGATAGCGTCGACGTCGCGATTCTCGACTGGATTGCCGCCGAGGGCCGCCGCGCGGGGCGCGGCCTAGTCCGGATGTAGCCGGCCGCTGCGCTGAAAGATCCGAGCTATTTCACTCGATAGCCGTCGACCAATGTGTTGAGGAAGGCGATGATGTCGTCTTCGTCCGCCTCCGTCATTGCCGGCGGGTCGCCTGCCTTGCGGTCGAAAGGCGGATCGGTGACGTCGACATTGGCGCGATAGTCCGACGGCAGGTCGTTGAATTTCTCGACCGTGCCGTCAGCGCGCCTTGGATAGATCCGTTGCGGGGCGGTGTCGCGAAAGTCGTAAAAATCCAAAACCTGCTTGAGAGTTGTGAATACGGCATTGTGAAAGAAGACGTGCCGCGTCACGGCGTTGCGCAAACTCGGCGTCGTGAACAGTCCGCAATATTGGGTATCGGTCGCCAGGTCGTGGCGATAGGGTCCGCAAATGCCGAGATCGAAAAAGCCAGGATCGGCGCTGACGGCAAGCGCACCATTGCGCGGCGCGCCCAAGGCCTCGAACTGATGATCGGTGAATAACGGCGGCAAGCCATCGCGCGTCGGCTGGTCGGCGTGACAGCCGGCGCAATTGGCCTTGGCCGGATCGTTGAACAGCGCATAGCCGCGCGCTTCGCTTTCGGTAAAGCGCGCTTTGCCCTCAAGCCAGAAATCGAACTTGCTGGTATAGGGGTGGAAGCTTGCGTCCTCGATCTGATAACGCGCCACGGCGAACAGCGCTTCGCTGACGATAAGGCGCGGATCGGACCATATGGCGCTACCGAACAGTTGCGTAAGACGTTCGGCATAAGCCGAGCGCTGCAATTTGCCGGCGACCACGTCGATCGAGCCGCCGTCCATTTCGCGCGGATCGAGCAAAGGCGAGCGCGCTTGGTCTTGCAGCGTGTCGGAGCGGCCATCCCAGAACAAGCCGCCTTGCGGCACCATATTGCTCGCCGAGCGGCTTTCCTGCGGTGCGGTTTTCTGCACGCGCTCGGCGCCGCGGCTGAGCGCGACGAGTTGCGCGATGCTGGCATTTTCATTTTCCTCGTTGTCGGGGCCGATGGCGAAGCTCGGCTGACGCTCGAGATACATCAATGACGGCACCGCGCGTGTGCCCGGGCGCGACAGGTCAGGTCCGCCGAGCATCACCGGCAGATCGCCTGGCGGGCCGTAAGCGTGCTGCGGACTGTGACAGGAGGCGCACGCGAGCTTGCCCGACGATGACAGGCTCGTGTCGAAGAAAATCGACCGGCCGAGCTCGGCCATGCCCGATAGCAGGCCGCGGGGCGGGCGTTGGAGCGTAATCGGTTGCGAATTCTCACCGGTGGCCGGCGGAGCAAATTGGGCCGCTGCGGTTGCCAACCCCGCGGCCAAGAGGAGGCTTGCAACAAGCCCGGACAATTGCGCTTCCGGCCTCAGTGCGTGCCTCCCGAGGGCGGTGGCGCTGCGGGCAGCGTGCCACTCGCCGGGTCGAGATAAAGCGCCGCGGCTCTCCTGGACCCCGCGAAATCGAACAGGCCGTCGATCGATCCTGCGGCGGCGTCGAATGCACCGCTGCCGAGCCGTTGCCCGTGCAGCCAATTGTCCTCGATGAAGCGAACCACGGAGGCGAACGAAATTTGCCCGTGACCGACATAGTTTGGCTTCGCCCAGGGTGAGATCACAAAAAATGGAATCCGCGTGCCGGGACCGCAGCGGCCGTTGACCGGTTTGCCGCTCTGGCCGGGCAGCGCCGTGCCGGTGCCGCATTTGCCAGGCGCGTCGAGCTGATCCGCCTGCGCATCGAACGAGGGGCTCGTCACTTTGGTGAAGACGTGATCGTACCAGCCGTCGGAATCGTCCCAGGTCATGACGACGGCGGTGTTTTTCCAATCCGGCTGCCGTTCGAGAAAATTAATCAGCGTCACGGTACCGTCTTGCTCGTCGAGCGGATCGGAATAGGCCGCATGGCCGTCTTGATAGGCCGGCATCTTGATGTACGACACCGCCGGAAAATTTCCAGCCTTCACCGCCTCGTAGAAATCGGTCAGGTCGTAGTTGTGATTGGCCGGATCGCGCGTCGTGCCGTCGTGTTCGAGGCTATAGCCGATCGCAGCGAGCGAACTCGGCCGCTCGTGCTTCGGATTGGCGGTCGAGGCATAATATTGAAACCAGGCGTGATGCGGGATGTAGTCAGCCTGGTCGGCACCGACGACGGTCGAATGGGTCGAGCGCTTGCAGCCGGTCGTGCCGTTGGCATTGGTCGTGTCGAGGCGGAAGCCGCCCATGAACGAGCCCCAGGTGACGCCGGCGCCGTCGAGCAGATCGCCGATGGTCTTGCCGGACATCATCGCCTGATCTTTCGGATTCGAGCAGACATCGTAGCCGGGATCGACGTCGTTGATCATGGTCAGGCCGCCCTGGCCGTCATTGATGTAGTAGGAAACGGCGGCGACGGTTGACGGCTGCTTGGTGGTGGCGACGATGGTCATGCCGTTGGTTTGACCGGACGAGATGTTGAGCATTCCCGGCGTCGACGGGCCGTAGGTGTCGCCGAAGGCGTTGTCGCTCATGGCGAAGGCTTGGGCATAGTTCCACATCGCGGCAACCGTGTTGCCGTCGTAATAGCCCATGACTTGGCCCTTGGTGCCGAAGGCGCCGGCGCCGCCGCTCGTCCCCTTGCCGGTGAATTTTGCAAACAAGTCGGCCTTGCCGCCGTCATAGGCCTGCTGTTCGGCGGTGTAAGCGTGATTTTGATCGGCCGTGAATGCCTGGCTGCGGTCGAGCCGGAACGGCTCGGTGGCGTCGCTGCCGTTGTCTTTGTTGGTGAAGTTCGGATTGTTGGTCAGCAGATGCGCATTGGCGAGGTTGTTGACCTTGGGCGTGCCGGGTTCCGCGGTGAATGCCGGCTCGCCCGGCGGATTGGCCGCCTTGGGATAGGTTGCGAAATAATGGTCGAACGAGACGTTCTCGTTGAAGATGATCACAAGATGCTTGATCGGCGTTGACGTCGGCGCGGCGTCTTGCGGGCCGGGAGCCGACGCGCTCTCCGGCGCGGCCGATTCCGCGCCGCTGGCGATGTTCAGTGGCATAAAAGCCGAACCTAGCGCCGCTAACGCGCAAACGGCGACACTGGACAAGAGCTTGCTGGTCATAAGTTTCCCTCAAATGTGCTGGCGTTCGAGAGGGAAGCTAGTCCGCGTTATATGACCTGCACGTGACAACGCTGTGCGTTGGCGGGGGGTGGCGCGGGGTTATGAGCCAAAAATCTGGCGCCTTCAAAAACAGGGTGGCCCTTTTTGGGGCCGCCATAGTCCATAAAAAAGGGCGACCCTTTTGGGACCGCCATAGTCCATAAAAAAGGGCGGCCCTTTTGGGGCCGCCACGGGTCCGCGCAACTGGAGAAGAGGCGCGGACCCAGACTTGCGAGCGGCCATCATGCTCGCAAGGGAAGTGGCCCAGGGGGTTATTCGCCCTCTGCGCCAATCGCGTAAGCGGTTTCGCCGTGCACCGCGTCGTCGCCCACCTTCAAGGTGGCTTCGTCCATACGCAGGCTGACGAAGATCGAGATCACCTTGAGGATGATGAAAGTCGCGATCGCATTGTACACGATGATGAACAACGCCCCGAGCGCTTGCATCAGAAGCTGGTGGCCGCCGTCACCATAGAGCAGGCCGGTCACGTTCACGCCGGGCGCCTCTTTGTCGGTACCGATGTACTGGAGCATCGCCGGGTTCGCCAGGATGCCCGTCAGCAGACCGCCCATCAATCCCGCCACGCCGTGGGTCGAGAACACGCCAAGCGTATCGTCGACCTTTTGCATGAAGGGAAGCTTCTGGAACTTGTTCATGCTGAACCAGGGGATGATGCCGGCGCAGACGCCGATGGCGATTGCGCCCCAGCCGTCGACGTAGCCGGCGGCGGGAGTGATGCCGACGAGGCCGGCGATCATGCCGTTGACGGCGCCGAGCACTGACGGCTTGCCGTAGGCCATCTTGTCCATCAGCGTCCAAACCAGGAGGCCCACCGCGGTGGCGGTGTTGGTGTTCATGACGGCAGCGCCGGCGTCGGCGTTGGCGAAGTACGGATCGCCGCCGTTGAAACCGTTCCAACCAATCCACAGGATGCCGGCGCCAACCAAGGTGACCAGCAAGCTGTTTGGTGGGAAATGGTCGCGGTCAGCCTGGATACGCGGGCCGATAACCCAAGCGGCGATAAAGCCTGACGTGCCGGCGGCGAGATGGATCACGTAGCCGCCCGAGAAGTCCGCCACGCCGAAGCCCGCGAGCCAGCCGCCACCCCAGAGGCTGAACGCGCCCACGGTGTAGACCAGCGTCATCCACACCGGGCAGAAGATCATCCAAGCCGTGAAGTTCATGCGGCCCAAGACCGATCCGGCCAAGATGATGACCGTGATCGCCGCGAACACGAATTGGAAGTACATCAGCGTGCCCATCGGAAAGGCGAGTGGCGGCATGCCCGCAGCTGCGGCGGGAACCGTGGCCTGACCTAATGTGAACGCCGCCGATGTCGCCAGACTTGGCGTCCCTAGAAAGCCGTTGCCGGCAATCGATAGCCATTGTGGCCCGAAGGCCATGTTGTAATCGAAGAGAACCCAGACGACGAGAACCGACGCAAAGGCGTACATCGACATGAAAGCGGAATTGATCGCCCACTTCTTCTTGACGATGCCGCCGTAGAGAACCGTCAGCCCTGGAATGCTTTGCAGGCCGACGAAAGTCGCGGCAGCCATCTGCCACGCATTATCGCCTTCATTGAGCCAAGCCGGTGATGGAACGAGTGCCATGTCCTGTCCTTTCCCCCAGTATCTGCCGCCCTAAGCACCAATGATGACTAGGCGAGCCGGGAACGAGGTGGCAAAATTTATGCCAGTCATTAGGGCGTTGACTGGATACGATTTCCGTGGAGGATTTAACGGGGTTTCGAAAGTGGTGGCTAAAAATACTGCATCTTGAACAGAAACTAGGCAGGTGCATATGCGGGGATTAGTTTTGGCTAGGTCATTGGCTGCGCGAGTTGGGGCGCTGGCCCTCCCGGGATTGGCAATTGCCTTTTCCCCGACCGCGGCTGCCGCGCCCACCGGCGAAAAAACGATCACATGCACAAATCCGACGAGCGGGGCGAATTGGCAGATTAAGGTCGACTACGACCGCAAAACGGTCGACTCGCTCCCGGCCGCGATCAGTGACGGGCAAATTTCCTGGCACAGCGCCGGCGGCGAAAACTACAAGCTTGATCGGAAGTCAGGAAATCTTACGGTGGTCGTCGCCTCAAGCACCGGCGGCTACTTCCTCCATGACACCTGCAAACTCGATAATTGATGCCGCAAGCGCCGCCCCGCCGGCGGCGGTGTCAGTGTCCGCGCTGATGGCCGAGCGTGTATCCGGTGTTAAAGCCAGTGCGGGCTTTGCATCTGAAACTGGGCCGCGCGAACGCAACGAAGATTTTGGCGGCGTGGTGTTCGGCTCCGAACTGCCGCAGCCGCGCCGCGACGTCGTCGCCGCGATCGCCGATGGCATCGGCGGCGCCAAAGGCGGCCGTATCGCCGCCGAAACAGCGGTGCGCGGCTTCCTTGATGGATTCTGCGACCTACCGGAGTCCATGGAGGTACGCCGCGCCTCGGCGCGCGTGCTCAACTCGCTTAATCGTTGGATCTATTCGGAGGGGCATCGCAACGCCGAGTCCGCCGGCATGGGATGCACCTTTACCGCAGTGGTGTTGCGCGGGCGCATCGCTCATCTGGTACATGTCGGCGATACGCGCGCTTATCGGCTGCGCGGCGAGCGCTTGGCGTGCCTGACGACCGATCACGTGCGCGAGGAGCACGGCGCCGGCCGCTCGAATATCCTCACGCGCGCGCTCGGCGTCGAGACTGAAGTGCGGCTCGATTACGCCGCGCATCCGGTGGCACTGCATGACCGTTATCTCTTATGCAGCGACGGTGTGCACGGCTCCCTGACACCTGAAGCAATCGCCGACATTTTGCGCGAGCGCTCCGGCTCGGAAGAATCCGCCCGCGCGCTGGTGAAGGCCGCGCTCGACGCCGGCAGCACCGATAATTGCACGGCCTTGGTGCTCGACGTCGTCGATCTGCCGACAGCGGGGTCGGCCGATATCGGCGCCGAGATCATGGAATTGCCGCTGATCCCGGTGCCGATCGACGGCGAGACGGTCGACGGCTTCGTGCTCAAGGTGCTGATGTCGGACGGCCGCTATACCCGCTTGTTCGGCGCGATCGATGAGGTCGAGAGCGGCGAGGTGGCGTTGAAATTTCCCAAGCCCCAGGTCGCGGCCGACGCGACCTACCGCGCGGCCTTCGCGCGCGAATCCTGGGTCGGCGCACGCGTGCACAGTCCCTATGTCGGCCGCACCATCGTGCTGCCGCCGGGACGGCAGACCTGTCTCTACACGGTGATGCCGCTCTATCAGGGCGAGCTTCTGGAAACGCGGCTGGCACGACGGCCGGGGATCGGTCTTGAGGAAGGCCGCAATATCGCGATCAAATTGGCGCGCGGCGCGGCGGCCCTGCATCGTGCCGGCATCATCCATCGCGACATCAAGCCGGACAATATCATCCTGGAGCGCGAAGGCTCGCTCAAGCTGATCGATCTCGGCGTGGTGCGTGTGCCCGGGCTCGAGGATTTTCCGGCCGACGACATTCCGGGAACGCCCGCCTACATGGCGCCCGAAATGTTCGGCGGCGACCCCGGCAATGAGGCGACCGACATTTATGCGCTCGGCGTCACCATGTTCCGCGCTTTTACCGGCGAGTATCCCTACGGCAACCTCGACGCTACCAGCAAGCCACGCCGTGACCGGCCGAAGCCGTTGGGCGAGCTACGCCCTGATCTTCCGGCGTGGCTGCAGACCGTGCTGGCGCGCGCGGTCGCGGCCGATCCGATCAACCGGTATCGCGATATGATGGAATTCGCCGTCGAGATGGAGGAAGGGCCGGCGCGTGCCCAGCATGGCACGGCCGGCACGCGGACGCTCTATCAGCGCTATCCGGTGCAATTCTGGCAGGGCATGGCCGCGCTTCTCGGACTCGCTCTCCTTGCCTCGCTCTTGTTGCGGCACTGATCGCGGATGGGTGCAGTGATTGACATTTGCCTGCCGCCGCCGCAAAGCGAACAGACCGGTTCGCGGGATCGTAAGCTTAGATGTTCAAGCGCATCCTGATTGCCAATCGCGGCGAGATTGCCTGCCGGATCATCAAGACCGCGCGCCGGATGGGAATTGAAACCGTCGCGGTCTATTCCGAAGCCGACCGCGATGCGCTCCATGTCGAGATGGCCGATGACGCCGTCGCCATCGGCCCGCCGCCGGCGGCGCAAAGCTATCTGGTGATCGATAAGATCGTTGCCGCCTGCACGTCGAGCGGCGCCGAGGCGGTGCACCCGGGCTACGGCTTTTTGTCGGAGCGCGCGGCGTTTGCCGGGGCACTCGCCGAGGCCGGCATCGTCTTTATCGGCCCCAATGCCAAAGCCATCGCCGCCATGGGCGATAAGATCGAGTCGAAGAAGGCCGCCGCCCGCGCCAACGTTTCGACCGTGCCCGGCCATCTCGGCGTCATCGACGACGACAAGCAGGCAATCGCCATCGCCGAAGAGATCGGCTACCCGGTGATGATCAAGGCCTCCGCCGGCGGCGGCGGCAAGGGTATGCGCATCGCCTTTTCCAAATCGGAGGTGGCGGAAAACGTCGCCCGCGCCCGCTCCGAGGCGAAATCGAGTTTCGGCGACGATCGCGTTTTCATCGAGAAATTCATCACCGACCCGCGCCATATCGAAATCCAGGTGCTGGGCGACAAGCACGACCACGTCATCTATCTGGGCGAGCGCGAATGCTCGATCCAGCGCCGCAATCAAAAGGTCATAGAGGAAGCGCCGAGCCCGCTGCTCGACGCGAAGACGCGCCAGCGGATGGGTGAGCAGGCCGTCGCGCTCGCGAAAGCCGTCGGTTACGACAGCGCCGGCACGGTCGAATTCGTCGCCGCCCAGGATAAGAGCTTCTACTTCCTGGAGATGAATACGCGCCTGCAGGTCGAGCATCCGGTGACCGAGCTCGTCACCGGCATCGATCTGGTGGAGCAGATGATCCGCGTCGCCGCCGGCGAGCCGCTCAAACTGACGCAAAGCGACATAAAACTTTCCGGCTGGGCGGTGGAGAGCCGCATCTATGCCGAAGACCCGTACCGCAATTTCACGCCATCGATCGGACGATTGGTTCGTTATCGGCCGCCGGCCGAAGGCGTCCACGACGGCATTACCGTGCGCAACGACACCGGTGTCGCCGAAGGCGGCGAGATCTCGGTCTACTACGATCCGATGATCGCCAAGCTTGTCACCCACGCCAAGACGCGGCTCGATGCGATCGAGGCGCAGACCGAGGCGCTCGATGCCTTCACCATCGAAGGCATCCGCCACAACATTCCATTCCTTGCAGCGATCATGCAGCGTCCGCGCTGGCGCGCCGGCAAGCTCTCCACCGCTTTCATCGCCGAGGAATTCCGCGGCGGCTTTGAGCGTAGCGCGCCGGCGGGCAAAACCGCCGGGGCCATCGCCTGTGTCGCCGCCGCAATCGATCATCTGCTTGGCGAGCGCAAGCGCAAAATCTCCGGGCAATTGAATACGACGCTCACGCGCGAGCGGCGGCGCGCCATCTGGCTTGGGCCCGACGAATATCAGGCCGCCGTCGAGCATGATGGCAAAACCATCGCGGTGACCTTCGAAGACGGCGCGCGGCACGTTCTGTCGTCGGACTGGATTCCCGGCATGCCGGTGTGGGCCGGCACCATCGACGGCGCGCCCGTCGCCATGCATGTGCGCGCGGTTCCGAACGGCTTCGAGCTCGCCTATCACGGCTTTGAGATCAAAGCGTTCGTCTATACCGAACGCGAGGCGCGCTATGCGCGTCTGATGCCGGTGAAAAGGCTGTCCGACAGCGAGAAGGCGGTGCGCTGCCCGATGCCTGGCCTGGTCGTTTCGCTCGGGGTGGGCGAAGGCCAGGAGGTCAAGACCGGCGAGACGCTGGCCGTGATCGAGGCCATGAAGATGGAAAACATCTTGCGCGCCGAACGCGACGGCACCATCAAGCGCATCTGCGTCAAACCCGGCGACAGCGTCTCCGTCGACGCCGTGATTATGGAGTTTGCCTAGGGCGTGGACCCATTAGGGCGAAACCACAGCCTGAGGAATGCCAATTGTATGAAGGCGAGATAGTTTGCCGCGAGTTCGCGTCGCGATCAGCCGACACGGTGATCCTATTGACGAACCGTTCGACCAAGTTGCGCGCACGGTAGAGGTGTGGGCCGAAGCAGATGGGTTCGTTGCGATTGCATCGCGGTGGAATGTTGGCCCAAGCGCCCCTTTCGGAAGCGAGTGCTCTAATCCAATCGGCATCATAGCCACGGTCGGCGAGCAGTATTGTTCCAAACTCCAGGCGAGATAGAAGTCTGCCTGCACCGGCTGTCAGCGCGAGCCGCACCGGAAGCCCAGTCCTATCGACGACCGCATAAATTTCGCTGGTCAACCCGCCTCCTGACCGGTCCATCGACTGTGGTCGGTTCCAAGTAATGCAGGCACCGTGCTGATGCACGCGGAGGATGGAGGTGTCGATCATCTGCACGGCCGCCGCGAGGCCGCTTTTGAGGCGAAACAGACATCGACCGGCAGGCAAAACCGGCTGGATCGGTCGAAAAATCACCCTTAGCGATCGTTGCCGCAACCGATGATCGCGTTCAGCCAATGGCCGCGGCCAAACAGTGCGGCATTTGCACCCGCAGCAGCGGCTCAGAAAAGGAGGAAGGATTTGTCGTGAAAAGCCGGATTCTCCGGTTTGTGCTACGATGGCGACGACGCACAGGAAAGGTAATTCTCGCGCGCCGCGGCGCGTGGCGCCGGTTTCAACTCCCTTCGCGTTATTGGCAGCCGTTGACTCCATAGCCTCCATCGTGCCGGTGCGGCACTTGAGCACAAATTCTGTAATACTGTGATTATGGATTCCGGGGTCTAACCGCGATGCGCGCATCACACGTTCTTCTCTCTCCGAACGGGCGCCTTAAGCCGCAGCCCTTCGTCTATGGCGCGGTCGGCATTTATCTGTTCGGCGCCGCTTCGCATCTGCTGACCACGCCGGGTGTGATCCGGCACGGCGGACTGTGGCCGTTCGTTGCCGCCCAGATTCTGCTGCTCTGGATCTGGTTCGTGCTGCACGCCAAGCGGCTGCACGATGCCGGCCGCAGCAGCGGCTTGGCCGCCGCGGTCGCTTTGCTGTACGTACTCTCCCTTGTCCTGTTGATGGTCGTAGCCGATAGCTTCTTCAATACGTCGGGCGATCTGACGGACAACGCTGCCGCGACCGGCGCACTCGAACTCATTCTCTTGCTTTACGTCATAATCACGCTGATCGGTTCGCCGCATTACGATGTGGCCTGGCTCATGGTCGTAGCTCTAATGCTGATCGGCTTCGCACCCATCGTCGTCGCCGTCATATTTTCCATATGGGCGGCGCGGCGGCCGAGTCTTGCCGGCGAGACGTGATGCTTCATTTCGCCTACGGCTCGAACATGCACTGCGGGGTCATGCGCAAACACGCGCCGACCGCCATGGCGCTCGGCATGGCGCGGCTTGCCGATTATCGTTTTGTCATTACTTCGGACGGCTACGCCTCGGTTGCGCCGGCGCGCCGGCGGTGTGTGTACGGCATGCTCTGGCGGCTCACGCCGCGCGACCGCGTCACGCTCGACCTTTGGGAGAACATCGCGGCCGGGCAATATCGTGCCGAAAACCTGCCGGTGCTGCAGGATGGCCGGCGTCGTCCGGCGCTGGTGTACGTGGCGCGGCGGCGGCCGCTCGGGCGGCCGAAGGCTGGTTACATGGAGATCGTCGTCGACGCCGCACACGCATTGGAACTGCCGGAAGGCTATATCGCTTCCCTGAAAGAATGGCAGCCGGTGCGCCCGCTAGGATCGGGCTACCGCAAGCTTGGAGAACTTGCTTGACCGTGCACCGCTATGTCCTGATCCGCGGCCGGGTTCAGGGCGTCGGCTTTCGCGCCTGGACCGAAGTGACGGCACTGGAACGCCGCCTGCAGGGCTGGGTGCGCAACCGCCGCGACGGTGCGGTCGAAGCCTTGCTCATCGGGCTGGACATCGATGTGCTGGCGATGATCGACGACTGCCGTTCCGGCCCGCCGGGCGCGCGAGTCGATTTCATCGATCACCGCGAGGCGGGACCGGACGAAGTGGCGCTGCGCCGGCGCGACGAATTATTTTCGGTGCTTGGCACCGTGTGAACGTTTGCGGTCGCGCCGAATAGCGGTGCGTACGCCGCGCGCAGCGCCACGTCGACGTCCGGCATCGAAACGGTCAAGCCGAGATCGGCGAGCGAGGTCACGCCGTAGCGGGGATCGCTGACGCCGCATGGCACGATGCCGGAAAAATGCGACAAGTCCGGCTCTACATTGAGGGCAAAGCCGTGCAGCGTCACCCAGCGCTGCACGCGCACGCCGATGGCGGCGATCTTGTCCTCGAAACCCTCACCTTTGTCCGGCCGCCGCACCCAGACGCCGACGCGATCGTCGCGCCGTTCGCCGAGGACATTGAAGGCGGCGAGCGCGTCGATAATCCATTGCTCGACGGTGGCGACGAAGCGGCGCACGTCGGGGGCGCGGCGCCTGAGGTCGAGCATGACGTAACCGATCCGCTGGCCGGGCCCGTGATAGGTGAATTGGCCGCCGCGTCCGGTCACATGCACGGGAAATCGCGCCTCGATCAATTCGGCCGGCCGCGCCGAGGTGCCGGCGGTGTAGAGGGCAGGGTGCTCGAGGAGCCAGACCAGCTCCGGCGCCTCGCCGCGCGCGATCGCCTCGGCACGCGCCGTCATGGCGGCAAGCGCGGTGTCATAGGCCACCGGCGAATCGCTCACCAGCCATTCGACCGGTGGCGCGCCGGGAGAAGGCATAAGCCCGATTGTCAGGTCGCCGCGCGTGTTAACCACCTCGTAACCATGGCGGGTCCACCACTATGAACCGCTAACGCCGAAACCGAAACGGGGTCTCCGTGCCGACACTCGAGAACGTCTCGATCGATATTGCGGTCGTGTTGGGCACGACGGCCATGCCGATCCACCAGGTGTTGCGTCTCGGCCGCGGCGCCATCATCGAGCTCGACGCCTCCGAGGAAGACGAGGTCAGCATCCTCGCCAACAACCTGCTTGTGGCCAAGGGCACCGTCATCGTCAGCGGCAACAAGATCGCCGTCGAGGTCAAGCAGCTTCTGCCTCGGACGCCGGCGGGGGCCTGAACCTTCGCCTGCAGCGAAGGGTGCCGTCGTGAGGATGCAGCGGCGCTCTATTCGATCATCTCGTCGGCACGGAGCTGAATCGCGGTTGACGGTTCGATGCCGATCGCCTTGGCGGTTTTTAGATTAACGACCAATTCAAATTTTGAAGCCTGTTCGACCGGGAGTTCGGCAGGTTTCGCTCCATTGAGTATTTTGGCCACATAAAATCCCAGCTCACGAAACATGGCTTTTTGGGGTCGACGCCGTATGAAATCAGGCCGCCGGCTTGGACGTAGCCTTTGAAAATGAACATCGAGGGCAAGCGCTGCTGGATCGCAAGCTTGGCGATATGCTCGCGTTGCAATGAGAAGAATTGGCTGGAAAGCACGAGAAGCATTTGCGGCGAGCCTTCGACCAAGCTCTGGAACGCCGCATCAAAATCGTAAGGCAGGTTTTCCAATTTCAGCGATCTTACCTCCAAGTGCAGCGCACGCGCCTGGTGCTCCGCTGCGGCAAACTGGTCGGCCGAATTTTCATCATAGAGAATTGCCAGTCGGTTTCTCTCCGGAAAGGCCTCGGTGCGTTACGCATCACCCGCGCACGATGGGTTGAACGAAGTTAAACCCATCGCCGCTATTGCCAATGGTCACGGGTTTCGCAGCGTTCAACCCATCCACGATTAGTTGGTGCGGCCGAGAGGACTCGAACCTCCACGGGTTGCCCCGCTAGCACCTCAAGCTAGTGCGTCTACCAATTCCGCCACGGCCGCATGTGGGCTTGGCCATGCGCCAGGGCGGCGCATGACGGCGCCGATGTAACAGCTAGGCCATTGCGGGACAAGGCCGAACGGCGGAGCTCGAAGCCGGAGACAGGCCGCGGTTCAGCGCGTCGCCTGCGCCGGCGAAAACAGCGCGGCGACCGCCCGAATCCGGGTCATGAAGTCGGCATGCTTGCCGTCGGTAGCGGCATGGGCGCGAGCGCGCGAGTGCTCCGATCGCCGCGGTCTTTCCACCTGCGCATGGTCGATCGCGTGCATGCCGTGGGGTTTTCGTCGCTCGGACCGGTCCGCCATTTTCCGATGCCTGCTCTTCGGAGCAGGGGCTTCCGCAGCGAGCGTAGGCGGGGGCACGTCGGGCCAGTGCACCTCGCCACTCGCATCGGCTAGACCGGCATCCGGCTCGAACGCTTCTGCATCGGGCACCGGCAGTACCGCCGCATCGGGGGTCAGGTCATCGGCGGCGTGCGGCCAAACCGGCGCCGCAGCTTCGCTGTGGTCGACCAGAAGCTCGGCCGGATTCGCCGAAGCGAGCATTCTTGCGGCCGGTCTGCGCGTCATCGCCATCTCGTAGGCCGCCGACGGCACCACTTGCACGACGTGGAAACCCTGCTCTTTGAGTTGTTGGAGGAGGCCCGGCAGCGCTGCCGCCGTTTTCGGATGAATATCGTGCAAGAGCAAAATGCCTTTGCCGCGCTTTTCCAGGCGGCTCATGGCGAGCGCAATGATCTTTGCCGGCGTGATATCGCGGTGCCAGTCGTCGGCCACCACGTCGGAGGAGAAGGTGATCAGCCCGCGCTCTGCAAGCTCCCTTTCAAGGAGGTCGGAGCGCTCCAGTCCGGGAATGCGGAAGAACGGCGCCAGATATCTGGGGTCGCCGCCGAACGCCGCACTGACATCGGCGATCCCGCCGTCGATTTCGCGTTGCATGCGCTCAAGCGGCAATTTGCCGAAGCCGATCGGATGATGATCGCTGTGGGTGCCGATGGTGTGACCTTCTTCATAGACGCGTCGCACCGTCGCCGGAAACGAATGCGCCATCTCGCCGACCATGAAGAAGGTCGCCTTGACGCATTGCGCGGCGAGAACGTCGAGGACCTGATCGGTAGAAGGCGGCAGCGGGCCGTCGTCGAACGTAATGACGACTTCCTTGTCGTTGAGCGGCAGCGAGTCCGGATATTGCATGCGGCCGAGCTGCTGGTAGGCGCCAAAATCGATCGGAAGCACCCGGCTGGTGCCCAGGGCGTCCGGATTGCCAGGACAGCTCTGACTGGCGGTTTGCGCCTGGTTCTGACCACCGGCGGCAGTCTGCGCTTTATCTTGATCGGCGGACTGGCTTTGGTCCTTGGTTTGATCCTTGGCTTGGTCGACGTGATCCGGCGCGGCGCTCTGGGCGCGCGCACAGACAGGGGCGAGTAAAAGCGCCACCACGCTGGCCACAGCCGCGGCCACCAAACCCGCTCTCAAACTCGCCATCCCCAGCTCTCGAAAGGCAGGCCTCCGCCTGCCAATGCCCAATTGCGAAAAACCGCCGTCCACCCTGACAGAGGACTAAAAGTTTTGCTGGTTAATGTCATGTTAACATTACAATTCGCCGGCCTGCATTGTTGATAACCGCCGTTACAATTGGTCGCGCCGGCGGCACCAGCGCTTTTCCTTGCCGTTAATCACGCTCGCTTACCTTTCCGCTTTGGCGTTGCGTAAGGGGCGTAGGAATGAAGGCCGCTGGGGGGGCCCGAACGGCATGGGCGCGGCGGCGATCCGGCGGGCGCCTGCGCATGCCCGGCGGCAAGCTTGCGCGCATTAGCGCAGTCGCGTCGTTGCTCTTGGCGCTCGCGGTGCTCGCTTGCGCCGCAATTGGCTTTACCGAAGCGCAGCACGGCAGCAGCAGCCTCGCCGCCGAACAGCATGCGGCTTTGCAGGCGGCGCTTGGCGAGCTCAACGGCGGAACCGCGGAACACCGGCACTTCGATGCCGACGCGCTCAGCCGCATTGCCGAACGCGCCGGCCTCCGCGATCTGCGCTTCGATGCCGAGTTGACCGCCGACCGTGGGCGCGAAGTGCAATCGTTGCACGATGGGCAAGGCCGCATCGTCGGCTGGTTTAGCTGGACGCTCGATCGCGGCTTTATCGGCGCCATGGCGTGGCTGTGGGGGCTTCTTGGCCTGATCGGGATCGCGCTGGCCGCGGCGGCTTATATGTCGGTGCGCGCGGCGCGGCGGCTCGCCGCTTCCTTCGCGCGCAGCCTGGCAACGATCCGCAAACTCACCACGGAAGATTTGCTGACCGGGTTGCCGAACCGGCGGGTGATGCTCGATTGTCTCGACGAAGCGATCGCGACGCGCGGTCCGCGCTTGGTCGTCCTCGCGCTGATCGATATCGACAGCTTCCACGACGTCAACGATACGCTCGGCCGCGCCGGCGGCGACGCCATGCTGTGCGGCATCGCCGAACGGCTCAAAGCGGCGCTGCCGCCGGGCGCCATTTTCGGCCGTTTCGAGGATGACGCCTTTGCGGCTGTCGTCATGGGCGACGATGCGCAACTGGCGGACAAGCTGGGCGACCAGCTGGGGGCGGCGCTTGCCGCGCCGTTCTATATGGATCAGACGTGGCAGATCAGCGCTCGCATCGGCATCGCCAAGGCGCCGCAGGACGGCACGACCGGCGACGAATTGCAGCGGCATGCCAGTCTGGCGCTGCGCACCGCCGGCCGCGGCGGCCGCGGATCGGTCCGCCATTTCGTGCCGGAAATTCATGCCGAGCACGCCGAGCGGCGGTTTTTCCTGCGCGAGCTGGAAACCGCGATTGCGCAAAATACGCTCGACGTGCACTACCAGCCGATCATCGCCGCCGAAGGCGGCGGCATGGTCGGCGTCGAAGCTCTTTTGCGCTGGAATCATCCGACGCGCGGCGCGATTGCGCCGTCGCTGTTCATTCCGCTCGCCGAGGAGAGTGGCCTGATGATCAGGCTCGGCGAACTCGTGACGCGCCGGGCGCTCGCCGATGGCGCGCGCTGGCCGAGCCTGTTCGTGTCCGTCAACCTCTCGCCGGTGCAGATCAGGAGCCGCGGACTGGCCGACGATGTCGCTGCGGTGCTCGCGGACACCGGCATGCCGGCGTCGCGGCTGGTGCTCGAGCTCACCGAGGGTATTCTCATCGACGACCCGGAAGATACCCAGCACAAGCTCGACGCGCTGCGAGCGCTTGGCGCGTCGATCGCGCTGGACGATTTCGGCACCGGCTATTCGAGCTTGAGCTATCTGCAGAAATTCCACTTCGACCGGGTCAAGATCGACCGCACCTTCGTCGCTTCGCTCGGCACTACAGCCAATACCGGCGCCATCATCCAATCGATCGTCACCCTCGGTCATGCGCTCGGTATGAAGGTGTTGGCCGAAGGCGTCGAAACCGACGAGCAGCGGGTGCTGTTGCGGCTCGCCGGCTGCGACGAGATGCAGGGCTTTCTGTTCGCCAAAGCGCTTCCTGCCGCGGCGATCGACAACATTGTGGCGAAGGCACAGGCGGCGCGCGCCATGCAGCGCGGCGGCAAGGCAGCATCCTGACAGGGGACGGCCGAGCCGCTATCTATAAGGCGAACGATACGGTCTGTTTTCGCTCGGCCGCTGAAGGACACACCATGTTGACCAACAGTCTGCCCGGCCTCGATCTCGGTCTGGGCAGCGACCTTGAGATGCTGCGCGACACGGTGCGGGCGTTCACGCAAGACAAAATCGCGCCGCGCGCTGACGAGATCGACCGTTCCAACAGCTTTCCGCGCGAATTGTGGCCGCAGCTCGGGGCGCTCGGCCTGCTCGGCATCACCGTCGAAGAGGAGTGGGGCGGATCGGGGCTCGGCTACCTCGCCCATTGCGTGGCGATGGAGGAAATTTCGCGCGGCTCCGCCGCGGTCGGCCTGTCCTACGGCGCGCATTCGAACCTGTGCGTCAATCAGCTCCGCCGCAACGGCAGCGACGAGCAGAAGAAACGCTATCTGGGGAAGCTCGTGTCCGGCGAGCATGTCGGCGCGCTGGCGATGTCGGAGCCCGGCGCCGGCTCGGACGTGGTGTCGATGAAGACGCGCGCCGACCGCAAGGGCGATCGTTACATCCTCAACGGCTCGAAAATGTGGATCACCAACGGGCCGGTGGCCGACACGCTCGTGGTTTATGCCAAGACCGACCGCACCGCCGGCGCGCGCGGCATCACCGCCTTCATCGTCGAAAAAACGTTCAAGGGATTTTCTACCGGCAAGAAGCTCGACAAGCTCGGCATGCGCGGCTCCGACACCAGCGAGATCGTGTTCGAGGACTGCGAGGTGCCGCGCGACAACGTGCTCGGCGTCGTCGGCAACGGCGTCAACGTTTTGATGTCCGGTCTCGACTACGAGCGCGCGGTGCTGGCGGCGGGACCGATCGGGGTGATGCAGGCCTGCCTCGACCTCGTCGTTCCCTATGTGCATCAGCGCACGCAATTCGGCCAGCCGATCGGACGTTTTCAGCTGATGCAGGCCAAGCTCGCCGACATGTATGTGACGCTCAACGCCGCCAAAGCCTATGTCTTTGCGGTGGCGCGCGCCTGCGATCGCGGCGAGACCACGCGTGAAGACGCCGCCGGCGCCATTCTCTACGCCGCGGAACGCGCCACCTGGATGGCGCTTGAAGCCATCCAATGTCTGGGCGGCAACGGCTACATCAACGACTATCCGGCCGGGCGATTGCTGCGCGACGCCAAGCTCTACGAGATCGGCGCCGGGACCAGCGAAATCCGCCGCATGCTGATCGGCCGGGAAATTTTTGAAAAGACGCGGTAGTCAATCATGTTGATAAGTATTATATTATATGTCGGATATTGTTATACTATAATATAAGGAGCCTGAATGCAGCTCGATCAAACGCGGATGCGCAAGATAACGGAAGGATTGGCTACGAAATCCGAGAAGATGCGGGCTCTGGCAAAGGCCGGCTATAAACGAGGTGCGATCGCCAATTTCCTCGGCACTCGTTATCAATTTGTCCGCAACGTGTTGGTGCAGGACGAGGCTCGCGAGGCCAAGAAGGCGGCCGCCATGTCCGGCGGCACTCAATTAGCTCCCACTAAATTGCGGCTTGGTCCTGATGGCCGCGTACTCATTCCAGCGGCATTTCGGGAGGCGTTAGGTCTTTCCGACGGCGACACTCTCATCGCGTCCATCGACGATGGCGAGCTTAATCTTTTGACACGTCAGGCCGCGATACGTAGAGCGCAAGCGATTGTGCGCCAATTCGTACCGGAAGGCGTAAGCCTGGTCGATGAACTAATCGAGGATCGGCGCCGCGAAGTTGAACGCGAGCAACAGAATGGCTAGCGCTGTTCTGGATTCGTCGGCGATCCTCGCCATTCTTAACAACGAGCCCGGTGCGGATGCTGTCGAGGAAATGCTAGACGACGCACTCGTCTCAACCGTGAATTATGCGGAGGTCGTTGCAAAACTTGTGGAGCGTGGCGGCACTTCCGCACAGGCCCAATCCGTGCTGCGATCGATTGCCCTAACGACGAGCAATTTCGACATTCTCTTGGCGCAGCGAACGGGCGCGCTGCGAGCCGAAACAGAAAAGCGTGGACTTTCGCTCGGCGATCGGGCCTGTCTGGCTCTTGCAGAACGAGAAGGCGTACCGGCATTGACTGGTGATCGCAATTGGGTCGGCGCAGTTTCGGGTATTGAGATTCGCCTGTTTCGCTAACTCGTTGCGCGCTCGCCGTATCGCTCACCCCAACCTTCGATCAAACTCCAGCACTGCATTGAGCAGCACCTGCGCTCCCGCGGCGCATTCATCGAAGCTCGTCGATTCCGCTTCATTGTGCGAAATGCCGCCGCGGCAGGGGACGAAGATCATGGTGGTGGGCGCGACGCGGGCGACGTAGCAGGCGTCGTGGCCGGCGCCGGAGATCATGTCGCGTGATGTGAAGCCGGCCTTGTCCGCGCCGGCCCGCACGCATTCGATCAGCGCGGCGGCGAATTGGACCGGCGGGCACTTCCAGATACGCGCCTCGCTGTAGGTCAGTCCCATCGGCGGCAAGATGTCGGCGAGCGCAGCGCACAGCTTCGCCTCCATGGCGTCGAGTACTGTGTCGTCGGGATGGCGGAAATCGACGGTGAAGAACACTTCGCCGGGGATGACGTTGCGGCTGTTCGGCCGGTTCTCGATCAGGCCGACGGTGCCGACGGCGTATGGCGCGTGCTCGCGCGCGATGGTGTCGATCCGCTCGATCAGGCGCGCGGCGCCGAGGAGCGCATTCTTGCGCAAACTCATCGGCGTTGCGCCAGTATGCGCCTCTTGGCCGGTCACCGTGACCTCATACCAGCGCATGCCCTGGACGCCTTGGACGATGCCGATCATGCGGGCTTCGTCTTCGAGGATCGGGCCTTGCTCGATGTGCAGCTCGAACATGGCGGCGAATCTGCGTGCGCCGGCCTTTTCCGCGCCGCGGTAACCGATGCGCGCCAATTCCTCGCCGAAGGTTTTGCCGTTGCGGTCGGTCCGCGCGTAAGCGTAATCGTGCGAGAACACGCCGGCGAAGACGCCGGACGCCAGCATCGCCGGCGCAAAGCGCGCGCCTTCCTCGTTGGTCCAGTTGACGATCTCGATCGGCGCATTGGTCTCGTAGCCGGTCTCATGCAGCGTGCGCAGCGCTTCGAGCGCGGATAGCACGCCAAGTACGCCGTCGAATTTGCCGCCAGTCGGCTGGGTGTCGAGATGCGAGCCCATGGCGATCGGCGGCAGCGCCGGGTTCTTGCCCGGACGGCGCGCGAACATGTTGCCCATGTCGTCGACGCTGACGGCGCAGCCGAGTGCCTCGCACTGCGCCTTGAACCAGTCGCGCACCTTTTGGTCGAGATCGGTCAAGGTCAGGCGACAGAGGCCGCCTTTCGGCGTCGCGCCGATCTGCGCGGTCTCCATGAGCGAGTCCCACAGGCGCCGGGCGTCGATTTGGAGGTTTTGCAAGGTGAGGGCTCCGCGCGGGTAGAAAGACGTGGATGGCCGGAACATAGGCGAGCGAAGCGACGCCGTCCTTTGGACGGCTATGTCCGGCCATGACGATCAAGGGGATCATCCCCTGATTTTGCACTTGAACCAAGCGCGGCGCGGCTGCGACAGTTCGGAATGGGGCAGGCGAGGTCGGCGATGGGCAGATGGCTGTTTGCGGTAAGCTTGCTCGCCCTGTGCTCTCTCATGATGGGCGGCAACGCTCACGCTCAATCGCGCCAGCCGATCGCGCAGGATGTGGCGGCGATCCGTGGCTGCGCGACCAAAAACCAGGACGATCTCGACGCCGGAGAGCAGGCCTGCCTGTTCAAGCTCGTCGCCGATCCCTGCATGGGCGATCCCGGTTCGAAGAGCGACGGGCAGATGGCGGACTGCTACGAGATCGAGGGAGCCGTCTGGGACGATCTGCTCAACGCTAATTACAAGACGCTGCTTGGCGAACTTGACGCCGATCAGACGGCAAAAGCCAAGGCCATGCAGCGCGCCTGGATCGCCTATCGCGACACCACCTGCCAGTTCTATTACGACAAGATTCAGGGCTCGATGGCGCAGATGATGATTGCCGCTTGCACGACCCGCGAGACGGCGCGGCGCGCCATGCTGCTCGCTTTCTTCAGCCGGCTGTAGCGGCCGGGTTTATCCGCCAATGGCCTATCTGCCTTTGGCCGAATAGGCCGCTGGTCTAGGCCGGCAAGGCTTCCGGCGTACTAACTCATTGAATCTATGACGAATCAGCTATGATGCGGCGAGAGCCCAATGCCGGGGCAAGCGCGGGGGCCTGCGCATGCTGCGCGTGCGATTAAAAGCGGACGGACGTTTGGTCGAGGTGCTGCCCGACGGCAGCGAGCGTGCCATCGCGACGGACCCGAAGGCGATCGCCACGGCGGCCCATAATGCGGCGCGCGCCGCGGATCGTTTCAATGACGCCACATATGCTCGCAACATCCGGACCCGCACCGGCCTCACCCAGGCCGCCTTTGCGGCGCGGATCGGGGTGCCGGTGGAAACCCTGCGCAATTGGGAGCAGGGCAAACGCTCGCCGCGGGGGCCGGCGCGCGCGCTTTTGAGGGTCATCGAAGAAGCGCCCGAGGCCGCCTTCGCCGTGCTCGGCAAAGCGCGGTAAGTCGTAGCCCGGATTGCGCCACGCGCAATCCGGGGTTTCCCTCGCCGCAGGTTATCTCCCGGATTGCGATCGCAATCCCGGCTACAATTGAAGCATGGCAACGATCGAACCAATCCCAAGCATCGAGGCGAACGGCGCCAAAATCCCGCTGGTCGGGCTCGGCACCTGGGAACTGCGCGGGCGCACTTGCGCCCGCGTCGTGGAGCAGGCCTTGCGGCTTGGCTACCGCCACGTCGACACCGCGGAAATGTACGACAATGAGCGCGACGTCGGCGACGGCATCCGCGCTTCCGGCGTCAAGCGCAACGAATTGTTCGTGACCACCAAGATCTGGCCGTCGCATTTCGCACCGCGGGCGCTGGAGCGTGCGACGCACGACTGCTTGGCGCGGTTGCGCCTGAGCGAAGTCGATCTCCTGCTGCTGCACTGGCCCAATCTGCAGATTCCACTCTCGGAAACGATCCCGGCGTTGTGCAAAATGAAAACCGATGGGGTGGCGCGCCACATCGGCGTTTCCAACTTCACCGTAGCGCTGCTGGAAGAGGCGGCGGCGATCGCGACCGAGCCCTTGGTCTGCGATCAGGTCGAGTGCCATCCCTACCTCGATCAGTCCAAGGTGCTCGCCGCCTGCCGCAACCACGGCATGGCGCTGGTGGCCTATAGCCCGATCGCCCGCGGTAACGCCAAGAACGATGCGGTGCTGGCGCGCATCGGCGCCGCGCATGAAAAGACCGCGGCCCAAATCAGCCTGCGCTATCTGGTGCAGCAGACCATCGTCGTCATTCCGCGCACCAGCAAGCTCGAACGCTTGACCGAGAACGCGGCGCTGTTCGACTTTACGCTGAGCGACGAGGAGATGGCCGAGATCGCCGCGTTGGCAAACCCCGACGGCCGCCTCGTCGATTGGTCCTATTCCGGCAGTGCCAAGTGGGACTGAGTGGGATTGGGGCGCGTACCTATTAAACAAGGTCCGTCAGCACGGCTCGCCGAATGTCCACTTCGCTCGGGAAGCGGCTGAATTGCCGCGCCACCGCGAAATGACGCGATGGGCCGTTAGGCGACAAAGCGGATGCAGCAAACAACGCCTCACTCGACAACCTCATCGGCGGTCGCAAGCAGCGATGGTGGAATTGTCAGCCCAATCGCCCTGGCGGTCTTTACGTTGATTCCCAGAGCGTATTTCGTCGGAGCCTGCACCGGGAGGTCGCCTGGCTTCTCGCCCTTTAGGATACGGTCGACATAGCTTGCCGCAATCGGGCCACTCACGCCGCTTTTCTCTCCGCCGCAGCGGTGCGCGTCATGAAGTCGGCGAAGACACGGGCGATTTCCGGCTCATAGGCGCCCCAGTCCGGGAACGGAATGAGCGGCACGTCTTGGTCCTCGATCGGCAACTGATGCAGTTCGCTGCCGGCGATCAGCCGGTGCGCGGCAAGGCCGCTGGTGCTTGCGTGCGTCTTGTCGTTGCCGGGAATGACGATGGTCGGCGTTTTGACCTTGTTCAGTTGCTCCGGGCTCACGCCCATCACCGGATAATGCCCGCCGGCGACAAAAATCTCGTTCCAGCGCGTCAAGACGCCGATGAATTGCTGCGCCGGGAGTTTTGCCAGGTATTCGCCATTGCGCGGATTGGCGGCGATGCGCTCCTTCCAGGCGTCCATGGCGCAGACCGCGGCCATGCCGCCGTCTTTGGCGGCGCGGATGAACTGGCCGTAGTAGTTTTCCGGCAGGCGGCCGGCGGCGAACGGGCCGCCGGTGACGCGAAGGAGGAGGAGGCCGCGCACGGCCTGCGGATAGTTCAGATAGAACAGGATCGAGGTGCGCGCGCCGGCCGAGGAACCGCTGAAGAAAGCGGGCAGCGCATTTTGCTCGGTCAGCAGCGCGTGCATGTCGCGCGTCCAGATCACCTCTTCGCCCTCGTCGCCGGCGATCAGGATGTCGGAGGCGCCGGTGTTGCGGCGGTCGTGCAGCATGACGCGGTAGCCGTAAGCTGAGATCTTTTCGGCCAGCGGAATGAATTCGTCATGGCCGCGCCGGCCGCCGGTGGTCATCACCACCCAGGGGTGATTGTCCTTGCCGCAGTCGCCGACGACCCGCCAATTGATGTTCACGCCATTGATCTTGCTGACCGGCATCGTGCGTCCCTCCAGTTTATGGACGGCAGTTCATCATATTCATGACGGCACGGGAAGCCGGGCAGGGCGCTGCTCGTCGTCTTGCGTCAGAACTCGACGTCGAGCTCTTCGAGCTCGTCCGGCTCGGCTTTGGCGCCATCGATCCATTCCTGCATCAACGGCATCGCCATGATGGCGCGGCAATAATCCCGCGACGCCGCGTCGAGCTGCACGTCGTAAGTGGTAAAGCGCGAGCACACCGGGGCATACATGGCGTCCGCCGCGCAAGGCGCTTTGCCGAATAGATAGGGCCCGCCGTACTGGCCCAAACACTCCCGCCAGATCGTGGTGATGCGCTCGATGTCGCCGCGGGCGCCGGCCCAGGATTTGAAGCCCGGAAAATGCGCCTTGATGTTCATCGGCAGCGCGGCGCGCAGATTGGAAAAGCCGGAATGCATTTCGCCGCAGATCGCGCGGCACTGCGCGCGTTGGGCCTGATCGGAGGGCAACAGCCCGGCCTGCGGACTGACCTCTTGCAAATACTCGGCGATGGCCAGCGTGTCCCATACTTTCAGCCCATCATGGGTCAGGCAGGGCACCAGGAAGGACGGCGAGAGCAGCAGCAATTCGGCGCGAGTCGACGGATCGTCGGTCGAGACATGCTGCTCGTCAAAATCCAGCTTCGCCATTTTGCATAGCAACCAGCCGCGCAGCGACCACGAGCCGTAATTCTTGCTGGCAAGCGTCAGAGTGGCCTTGGACATCCCATTGCTCGCTTTTGAAATTGCGTTCTGACTCAATCAGTTAGCGACCGAAACACCGGCTTGCGGCGATGCGCCGATCATTCCTTGCGCAACCTCGGCCACGCGCCGTCCCCAGATGTGCAGGATGTTCATATTCTTGTCGCAGTGCAACAAAAAATGCACTAGCCTTCCTCGCTTGGGGGGTGGAAGTGTGCGTTCGCCGTGAGGCGACCACGGCACCCGTGGCTCCAAACCGTACCTCGGGATGCTGTATCTCGCTTATCAGCTGCAATCCGACATCATGACACCGGTCCGCGCTTGGGCCGGCATGGCAGTTTCCGGCGGCGCATCGCTATTGTCCGACCATCCGGCAATGCGCAATCTCACAGCGGTCTATGAATTGATCGCTCGCGCCGGCCTTACTCATACGCGGCCGCCGTTCGGCATCGACAAGGTCACCGTCGGCAACCGCGAGGTCGAGGTGCGCGAGGAGGCCGCGGCGACGACGCCATTCGGCACGCTGTTGCATTTCAAGAAGGACATCGCCACTGCGCAGCCGCGCGTTCTCTTGGTGGCGCCGCTATCCGGGCATTTCTCGACGCTGCTGCGCGCCACCGTGCGCACCATGCTGCCCGACCACGACGTCTACATCACCGACTGGCACAACGCCCGCGACGTGCCGCTGACGGCCGGCCGCTTCGGCATGGACGAATACACCGACCATCTGATCAAGTTTCTCGAGACCATGGGGCCGGGGTCGCATATCTTGGCGGTGTGTCAGCCTTGCGTCGCGGTCCTTGCCGCCGCAGCGGTGATGGCGCAGGCCGGCAATCCGGCGCAGCCGCGCTCGATGACGCTGATGGCCGGGCCGATCGACACCCGCATCAACCCGACCAAGGTCAACGAGCTCGCCAAAAAGAAGTCCGTCGAATGGTTCGAGCGCACGCTCACGGCGTCCGTGCCGCTGCGCTATCCCGGCGCGTTCCGCCGCGTCTATCCGGGCTTCGTCCAGCTCATCGCCTTTATGAGCATGAATGTCGAGCGCCACATCAAGGCGCATAAGGAGCTTTACGACAATCTCGCCGCCGGCGAACTGGAAAAGGCGGCGGTGACCAAGGCTTTTTACGACGAATATTTCGCGGTGCTCGATCTCACCGCGGAATTTTATCTGGAAACCGTGCAGCTCATTTTCCAGGACCATGCGCTGCCGCTCGGCAAGCTCGAATGGCACGGCCAGCGCGTCGATCCGAGCGCTATCCGCAAGACCATGCTGCTCACGGTCGAAGGCGAGCGCGACGACATCTGCGCCGTCGGCCAGACGGTGGCCGCGCACGACCTGTGCAACAAACTGCGTCCCTATCTCAAGCGCCACCACATGCAGGCCGGCGTCGGCCATTACGGCGTGTTCTCCGGCACGCGCTGGGAAAAGCAGATTTATCCGATCTTGAAGAACGTGATTTTGTCGAGCGATTAGGCGTTGTCGCTGCACTCATCAACGTGAACCCCCGCCTGTGTCGCCTCCGGCGAGTTCTGTCTCGATGACCTTGCGTGGCGGCGGTATATCTTCCTGCAAAGTTTTCCACACGCGCGCCGGCAATACGGCATCAAGTCGTCGCGCAGGCTCTCGAAGTTCCGGCCCAGCCTAAACGTCTCGGCCAGACGCCGCGGGCGACGGAGCCGAACACCGCGGCGTGCACCACGCCACGCTTGCGCAAAGCGGTCTCGTAACGGCGAAGGGTTGCAATCGCGTCCTGAGCATTCATGCGGCAAACATAGCACAAAATTGACCGATTTAGCTACGTTCTCCGCGTAGCTTATCATCCGTTGCGCTTGCGCCCTGTCTCGCAATGCGCCGTAGGACGGAGTATCTTGCACCCCGAAAAAGGGGCAGGAAATATATGGCCACGACCGTCAAACAGATGCTGGAAGCCGCCAACGCCGCGGTGCCGAAGATTACGCCGGCGCAAGCCAAGGGCATGATCGCCAACGGCAATACGCTCGTCGTCGACGTGCGCGACGCGCCCGAGGTCGCCGCGAGCGGCAAAGTCGCCGGCGCCGTTCACGTCTCGCGCGGCATGCTGGAATTCCGCGCCGATCCGGAATTGCCGTCGCACGACAAGAATTTCGCCAAGGACAAGGCGGTCATTCTGTATTGCGCCTCCGGCGGGCGCGCGGGGCTGGCCGGCAAAATGCTGAAAGATCTTGGTTACGAGAAGGTCTTCAACCTCGGCGGCTTCAAGGACTGGGCGAAGAGCGGCGGTGCGGTGGAGAAGGCGTGAGCGCCAGCTCGATCTCGAAGCCGTGATTTTGTCGAGCGATTGAGCAGGCAGGCTACGCGTTTCATGTCGGCACCTTGACGCAGATGCAGGCGTGTGCTCTCATTGAGATCATTGATCTCAGAGAGCACACCATGGCCGGCAATCTGCATGTGCGCAAGCTGGATGATGACCTGATCGCTCGCTTAAAGAGACGTGCCGCGCGGCACGGACGCTCGACGGAGGCCGAGCATCGGGAAATCCTGCGCCAAGCGCTCGAGACCGAGGTTGAGCCTTCGTTCGACCGATTGGCGGCTGACTTACGTAGGCTGACCGTAAAGCGAAAACAGACCCCGTCAGAGCTGCTCCTTCGCGAAGGCCGCGAAGAGCGGTGAACACATTCGTCGTCGACGCCAGCATTGCCATCAAATGGGTGGTCGAGGAGGACGGCACGCCGGAGGCGCTGGAGTTGCGACGGCAAGCCAAGCTCATCGCACCCGAACTGCTGGTTGGAGAATGCGCCAATATACTCAGGAAGAAAGTACAGCGCGACGAGTTGGCAAAGGATGAAGCCCTGCTTGCGGCGCGCCTGCTTCAGGCCGCTGACCTTGAATTGCTGCCGATGCGATCGCTGTTTGAGGCGGCCACACGAATGTCGATCGAGATCGATCATCCGGCCTACGACTGCGTGTATCTTGCCTTGGCTGCCGAAAGCCAATGCCGCTTCGTCACCGCCGACGAACGCCTTGTGCGCAAACTCGCTCAGAGCCGAGCTCGCGCAATCCGAACTCTGGCGATTGGACTGCGCGAGGCAGTGAAATCGTGAGGGTTAGCGCATGGCCGCGGCGATGTTGCCGCCGTCGACGGTGGTGACGCTGGCGGTGGTTTTCAGCTCCAGCGCCTGGTGCAGAAAGGCTTGCGCCACGTCTTCGGCGGTGACTTCGCGGCCGAGCAGATTGCCTCCCATGTAGTCCTTCTCGGAAAGGCCGCGCGCCTTTGAGCGCGAGGCGATCATGTCGGGCGTGAGCAAGCCGGAGCGGATGCGGTCGGCGTTTACCGCGTTGGCGCGGATGCCGTCGGCGCCGTAATCGAGCGCATATTGGCGCATCAGCGCGAGCGCCGCCGCTTTGGGGATGCCGTAAGGGCCGAAATTCGGCCCAGGATTCACCGCCTGCTTCGACACATTAAACAACAAACAACCGCCGGTGCCTTGCGCCAGCATGATTTTCACCGCGGCCTGCGCCACGCGCTGATGACCGTAGAAATTCAGCTCAAAGCTTTGGTGCAAGATGTCTTCATCGAGCTCACCGATACGGCCTTGCCAGGCTGCGCCGGCGTTCGAAACGACGATATCGACGCCGCCGAACGCAGCGGCGATTTTGTCGAATGCCGTGATCACCGAGCCTGCGTCGGTTACGTCGCATTCGACCGGCAGCGCCGTCGCGCCGATGGCGGCGGCCTGTTCTCTCGCCGCGGGCGAATTGACGTCGAGCAGGGCGACCTCCGCACCGGCGGCGGCAAATGTTCGTGCGACTGCCGCGCCGATGGCGCCGCCGGCGCCGGTCACCGCGGCAACTTGTCCGGCGAGCGGCAACGCCTTGCGCCGGCCGAGCTTGGCTTGTTCAAGCGGCCAATATTCGCAATCGAACATGTCGGCTTCGGAGATCGACTCGAAACGGCCGATGGCCTCGGCGTCGCTCACGCCTTCCACCCAGGCTTCGGCGATATCGGCGGCGATGACCGCGTCATGTTTGGAGCGGCCGAGGCCGAACAGGCCGAGACCGGGCACCAGCACGACGCGGGGCAGGGGATCGAGCTCATGCTTGATGCCGCCGGTGCGCTTGTTGTGGCGCGCAAAATAGTCGCGGTAGCGCGTGGCGAATTGGCCGGCCCGCTCACGTGTCGCACGCGCGAAGTCGGTTAGCTTGCCGCGCTCCGGCGCTGGCACAACCAGCGGCCAGTTTTTGGTGCGGATGGTGTGATCGGGCGTAATGACGCCCAATTGGGAGACGCGCGGCAAATCTTTGGCCAATTCCTTAGCATTGACGAAATTGCGCACCGTCTCGCCGCCGCGGAATTCAAGCACGAGCCGGTGCCACGCGCCCTCGACCGTCGCGTCTTTCTCGCCGCACGCGCCGCGCACGATCGGCGCGACAAGGGCTTCGCCGGCGATGGTGTGCGGCAGGGCGGCCACCGCCACAGTCTTGCGATGCCGCGCGATAAACTCCTCGGCGAGCGTCACCATCGCGATCATGCGCTCGTAAGCCTCGCGCGCAGTGTCGCCGAAGGTGACGATGCCGTGCTTGCTCAGGATCAGCCCGTCGCTCGGCTTGCCGCGCTCAAAAACCTCGATGGCTTTCTTGGCAAGCCCAAAGCCGGGCAAGACATACGGCACGAAGCCGAGCCGCCGGTCGAAAACCTCTTCGCACTTTTTCTCGCTGTCGGGCTGATCGATCAGGCTGAGCACCGCGGTGGCGTGGGTGTGGTCGATGAATGTGTGCGGCAGAAAGGCGTGCAGCATCATCTCGACCGACGGATTGGCCGCCTTCGGGTCGGTCAGGTTGGCGCGCTCGATGGCGACGAGGTCTTCGTCGCCGATGGATTCGAGCGTGCGCAGTTTGCGCATCGGTTCAAGCCGCACGGCGACAAAGCCGTTCGCTTCGATTTCGGCCATATCGGAGCCGGACGATTTGATCCAAAGCACCTCAGCTTCTTCACCGAGGCGATCGCGCATGCGCGCTTTCAGCGAGGTGTTGCCGCCGCCATGCAGGACAAGTTTTGGATCGCGGCCGAGCAGGCGCGTGGTGTAGATGCGCGACGCCAGATCGCGGCTGATGCCCGACGCCGCGCCGTCAGCGACAAAGCTTTCGGCATCGCGATCGGCCCAGCCGCTTTTCACGGTGTGCGATCCGCCGTTCAGCCGCCGGCAAAACGGCGCGACCACCATCCGGTGCGGCGCGGCCGGTCGGTTTCGCCGGCCTCACCGATCTCGGTGATCACCGGCTCAGGCGTTGGCGACACCGGCTGCTGTGTTTGCGGCGGCGCCGGCGTCTCGTCGGGGGCGCCGACCGGTGCACGCTCGCGCACCGTGGAGCGCCGGCGCACCGGCTCTTCCGGAGGCGCGGCCTGCGGCGTCTCGGCAACGATCGGCGCGGCCGCGCGTGGCGCGGTGTCGAGATCAGCGACGGCCTCCTTGAGGTCGGGTTCGGTCGGCGCCGGCTCGATTAATCCCTCAGCCGGCGCGAACTCCTGACGTGATACATGGGGCTCATGCTCGGCGCCGCCGTGCGCCGTGTCACCGTTGCCGCCGTGCATCGGCTCGCCGTTACGGTGGCGATTGCGCCGGCCGCCGCGGCGGCCGCGGCGTCGCCGGCGTTCGCCATCGCGCTGCGGTTCGCCGGTCCGCTCTTGCGTCGCAAATTCTCCCGGCTCGGCGAGTTCGTCCTCCGCCACCGTCTCGTGACCCGCTGCCGCCGGTGATTCATATCCGGCTTCGCCGATCGCGTGTCGATCGTGCTCATGCGGCTGCTCGTCCTGCGCCTCGCGCGGCTCCCCGTGAGCGCCTTCGCCATTGCGCCCGCCGCGTCGCCGCCGCCGCCGCTTACGGCGCGGACCGCCTTCGCCTTGCTCGGGCGCCACTGCCGGCGCCGCCTCAGCTTCGGTGTCGGCATTCGCTTCCGCCGCCTCGACTTCGTCCTCGCCTTCCGTGGCGCTGAAGTCTTCGAGGTCGTCCTCTTCTTCGAGCGGCGCCGGCAGCGCCTGCGGGCGCTCGGCGATCGCTTTGGCCGCCTCGGCGGTATGCACCTGCTCGCCGCGGTCGATGATGAAGGCCTGCGGCGCCCGCACCGATTCATCCGCGGAGATCGTGATGGTGATGACGAAGCGCTCTTCCAGGCTGCGCAAATGCGCGCGCTTCTGGTTGAGCACGTAGAGCGCCACGTCGGGCCGTGTGCGCACGATGAGATTATGCGTGGCGCCTTTGATGAGTTGCTCCTCGAGTGCGCGGAGCACCTGCAAGGCGAGCGAGGACACCGAACGGACGTGGCCGCTGCCGCCGCAATACGGGCACTTCTCCGTCGAGCTTTCCAGCACGCTCGAGCGGATGCGCTGGCGCGACATTTCGAGCAGCCCGAAATGCGAGATGCGGCCGACCTGAATGCGCGCCCGGTCGTGCTTGAGGCTCTCCTTCAGCCGGCGTTCGACGGAGCGGTTATTGCGCTTCTCGTCCATGTCGATGTAATCGATGACGATCAGCCCGGCAAGGTCGCGCAGCCGGAGCTGCCGGGCGATCTCGTCGGACGCTTCCAGATTGGTCTTGAGCGCGGTGTCCTCGATATGATGCTCGCGCGTGGCGCGGCCGGAGTTCACGTCGATGGCGACCAAAGCCTCGGCTTGGTTGAGCACGATGTAGCCGCCCGAGCGCAATTGCACGACTGGCGAGAACATGGCGTCGAGCTGATTTTCCACGCCGTAGCGCGACAACAGCGGTTGCGTTTCGTTATAGAGGTGAACGTTCTTGGCATGGCTCGGCATGAGCATGCGCATGAAATCCTTGGCCTCACGATAGGCCTCGGGTCCGGCGACGGTCACCTCGTCGATGTCTTTGGTATAGAGGTCGCGGATCGATCGCTTGACCAGCGAACCTTCCTCGTAAACGAGCTTCGGCGCCGTGGACTTTAGCGTCAGATCGCGGACCGTCTCCCACATGCGCAACAGATATTCGAAGTCGCGCTTGATCTCGATCTTGGTGCGGTTGGCGCCGGCTGTGCGCAGGATGACGCCCATGCCCTCCGGCACTTCGAGTTCGGCGGCGGCCTCTTTGAGCCGCGCACGGTCTTCGGCACTGGTGATCTTGCGGCTAATGCCGCCGCCGCGCGCCGTGTTCGGCATCAGCACCGAAAAGCGCCCGGCGAGCGACAGATAGGTCGTCAGCGCCGCGCCCTTGGTGCCGCGTTCCTCCTTGACCACCTGCACCAGCATGACTTGGCGGCGCTTGATCACTTCTTGGATCTTGTATTGGCGGCGGTAACGCGGCGCGCGATCGGGAACTTCCTCCATCGCGTCGGCGCCGCCGACCGATTCGACGATCTCTTCTTCGTCCTCACCGCTGTCGTCGTGCTTGCTGGCTTCGACGGCAGAGGGGGCCTCGCCGTTTTCGTCCGGGTGGTCCTGCGGCGTCTGTTCCGTCTCGCTGTGTTCGTGGTGCTCGGCGTCATCGTGCTGGCCGGCAAACGCGGCAGGCGCCGACGCCTCGCCGGATTCGGTATGGACTTCTTCAGACTCGGTATCGTCCGGTTCGGCGTCGCTGCCCAGCGCGGCGTCACCCGGCATCTCCACGACGTCCGTCGCGGATTCCGAGGTTTCGCTTGCAGCGGGCGCCGCTTCCGTGGCGTCGGGCGCGGCGTGCGAGCCCATTTCGGAATGCTCGCCGGTCTCGTCGTGCTCGACCGGCGGTGACGCGTCCTGGTCGGGCGCAGGCGAATCGCTGACCGATGAATCAGCTGGCTCGCCGCGCCGCACCGTGTCGCGGCGCGCGGCGGCATGGCTGCCGTGGCGGCGATGTCGCCGCGAACGGCGGTCGACTTCGTCATCGGCGGCGCGCTGGGCGCGCTCTTCCTCATCGATCAGGGCCTGCCGGTCGGCAACCGGAATCTGGTAATAATCGGGATGGATTTCGCTGAACGCCAGGAATCCGTGACGATTGCCGCCGTAATCGACAAAGGCGGCCTGCAGTGACGGCTCGACGCGCGTCACCTTGGCCAGATAGATATTGCCTCTTAATTGCTTGCGGTGCGCGGACTCAAAGTCGAATTCTTCGACGCGATTGCCGCGCAAAACGACCACCCGGGTCTCCTCGGGATGGGTCGCGTCGATAAGCATTTTGTTGGCCATTTGCAAATCTCTTGGAGGCCGGCACGCCCGCTCGCGCAGCGCCGCATCGGCGGGGGCGGTGGGCATGGGCCTGATTTTCGGTGAACGGAACGGATTGGAAATCGCGAGAGCGGCAAGCGGATAGGTCGCGCAGTCCGGCGAGCGACGCATGAACGCTGCCGTATTTGGTAAAGCGACCCTGGCCGTGTTGAACGAAGACTTGCGCCTCGACCATGAACTCCAAACCGCGATGGGGCGGCAGCGCCAGGCGCGGCCGCAATTTCTTTCGTTTGCTGACGGCATGACGCGACACTGTACCAGCAGGCTCTGGCACACGGGTCGGGCGCGAGGTTCCGCCTGTCCTCATCTTCGAGGGCGTCGGTTTTGCTTTGTGCCGTCGTCGGCGGCCGGTTCGCGAAGGCCATGAGTGAAATCATGGCCCAGAACGAACATTCGGCGCCGAAGCGGTTCGAAAGCGGCGTCCGCCTCGCTCCCGTCACCTTTTTCGGGGAGCCAAACGCTTGCGAACGTCACCGGATGCCCTAACGCGACACAACCGGAACCTTTCACCGTCAGCACTCTCTTCATAAGGCCCCCGGCACCGAATTGGCAAGCCGCCTGTGGGTTTTGGCGGCAGAGGGCGGCTTTTACGGCGTCCGGTGGACGATGCTGCGAAGGCTTAAGTTTCGGTTAACCATGCGTCCCTAATGGAGTAAGAGGGGCTCGATGGGGTGGAAGCCGATGCCTGTCCAAGCCGTGCGCTGGGCTTTCCTCGGTGCGCTCTTCGCCGGTACGGCAGTGGCCGCCGCGGCGCCGGCCACGATTTCAGTGCCCGACTCATATCCGGCAGCAACTGATGCCCGGCTTGGCGGCGACGCCATGCAAACCCGATTCGTCATGGATCTCGATCGCACGATCGACCTGCATGTCTTTACTCTCGCCGACCCCTATCGGCTCGTCGTCGATATCCCCCAGGTCACTTTCCAGCTGCCGCCGCATACCGGCGAAAGCGGGCGGGGGCTGATCAAGGCGTTTCGTTTCGGCCTGGTGATGCCCGGCGGCTCCCGGATGGTGTTTGACCTGGCCAAGCCGGCCCGTGTCGACAAGGCTTTCGTCATGGCGGCAGCCCCCGGAGTCCCGGCGCGGCTCGTCCTCGACCTCGTCGCCAGCGATCGCGAGAGCTTCCTGCGCAATATGACGCTCGAGGAAAAATACGCTCGCAAAGAGACGCCGCCGCTCGCGCCGCCTCCGGCATCGAGCGACCCGCGTCCGCTCGTCGTGCTCGATCCGGGCCACGGCGGCATCGACACCGGAACGCGGGCGCCGGACGGGGAATGCGAGAAAGATATCGTGCTCGGCTTCGCCGAGCGCTTGCGAGATATCTTGGAAAAGTCAGGCAAATATCGCGTGCTGATGACGCGCGCTGACGACACATTCGTTGCGCTTCCCGACCGCGTGCAGATTGCGCGCCAGGCCGGCGCGGCGCTGTTCATCTCGATTCACGCCGATTTCCTGCCGCGCAAGGAAGGTGATGCCGAGGGCGCGACCGTCTACACCCTGTCGGATACGCCGTCGGATCCGCAAGCCGCCCGCGTGGCCGCAGAGGAAAACCATGCCGACGTCATTGCCGGCGTTAATCTGAAGGACGAACCGGACGACGTCGCCGGCATCCTGCTCGACCTCGCTCAGCGCGAAACCAAGACCTTCTCGGTGCAATTCGCCCATAAAGTCATCGCCGACCTCAAGACGGTTACGCACCTGAACAAAGATCCGGTGCGGTCGGCCGGGTTTCGCGTCTTGCGCGCGCCCGACGTGCCATCGGTGCTGATCGAGCTTGGTTATGTGTCGAACAAGCAGGATCTGCGGTCATTGAACTCGGACAGTTGGCGCGACCGGACCGCGGACTCCATCGCCGCTGCGGTGGGCGATTATTTCGCCACCCACCTCGCCGGGGTCCACGCCAATTAAGTTCGCAATCCGGAAGGTGGTGCCGAACCGGCCTCAGTTTGAACAAAAACCGGAGCGACGAGACGCGATGAAGAGGGTAATGTATGGTGGGCGTCAGTCGGTATATGGGCCGGTACCGCCGCACCGGCGGGGCCGGTCGGTTGCTCGGCGTCGTGTCAATGCTTTAGGCCGAGGCGGGGCGGGGCAACCTCAATGAAATCGGTGTCGCGGTGAAATTGCTCCTGCGCTTTTTGGGCTTCCTGTTCGCGGCGGGCACGATCCTGTTCATCGCCGGGATCGCGGCGACCGCGGCGCTGTTGTGGCATTACTCCAAGGATCTGCCGGACTACACCCAGCTTCAGGACTATGAGCCGCCGGTGATGACGCGGGTGCATGCCGCCGACGGCTCGCTACTTGCCGAATATGCCAAGGAGCGCCGGCTCTATTTGCCGATCCAGGCGATTCCGAAGCTCGTCACCAACGCTTTCGTGGCGGCGGAGGACAAGAATTTCTATCACCATCCGGGCGTCGACGTTTACGGCATCATCCGCGCCGGCATTCTCTATGTCGAGAACTACGGCAGCGGGCGGCGGCCGCAGGGCGCCTCGACCATCACCCAGCAGGTCGCCAAGAACTTCCTGTTGAATAATCAGGTGTCGTTCGATCGCAAGATCAAGGAAGCGCTCCTGGCGCTGCGCATCGAGCGCACGTATTCGAAACAGAAAATCCTCGAGCTCTATCTCAACGAAATCTATCTCGGCTTCGGCGCCTACGGCATAGCCGCGGCCTCGCTTTTGTACTTCGACAAATCGGTGCACGAGCTGAGCATCGCGCAGGCGGCCTATCTCGCCGGCCTGCCGAAAGGTCCGAACAATTACAATCCGTTCCGCCGCAAGGACGAGGCGATCGCGCGGCGCAATTACGTGATCGACCGCATGGTCGAAGACGGTTTCATCTCGGCGGCCGACGGCGCCAAGGCGGAAAAGGAGCCGCTTAACGTGACCGTGCGCACGGCGAGCCCGCACGTCTTTGCCGCCGAATATTTTACCGAGGAAGTGCGCCGCTACCTCTATGACAATTACGGTGAGAAGAAGCTCTACGAGGGCGGCTTGTCGGTGCGCACCACGCTCGATCCGAAACTGCAGATGCTGGCGCGCAACACCATGGTCGACGGCCTCGTCAATTTCGACGAGAAGCAGGGCTATCGCGGCGCGGTTACGAAAATCGACGTGAGCGGCGACTGGGGCATCAAGCTCGCCGACGTCAAATCGCTGGACGACATCGACCCCTGGCGCATGGCCGTGGTGCTGCAAGTCGACGATCAATCGGCGCGCGTCGGGCTGCAGCCGGGGCGCGATCCGTCCGGCGCCGTGCTCAAGGACCGCGAGGTCGGCATCGTGCCGCTCGACGGCGTCAAATGGGCGAAGGCCGCCAGCGGGCCGACGAAGCCGATCCAGCATGTCGACCAGGTGCTTTCCGTCGGCGACGTGATTTACGTCGACCCGATGGAGCAGCAAGGCCAATATCGGCTGCGCCAGATTCCGGAAATCTCCGGCGCCATGGTTGTGATGGATCCGCACACCGGCCGCGTCCTCGCCATGGTCGGCGGCTTCTCGTTCGATCAGAGCCAGTTCAACCGCGCCACCCAGGCGTTGCGCCAGCCGGGCTCCTCGTTCAAGCCCATCGTCTATGCCGCGGCGCTTGACAACGGCTACACGCCCTCGACCATCATCATGGATGCGCCGATCGAGATCGACATGGGCGCGGGCGGCGGCATCTGGAAACCGGAGAATTACGGCGGCAAATTCTTCGGTCCCTCGACGCTGCGCTTCGGCCTCGAAGAATCGCGCAACGTCATGACGGTGCGGCTTGCTCAAGACATCGGCATGCCGCTGATCTCCGAATACGCCAAGCGCTTCGGCGTCTATGACGAATTGCCGCCGTATCTGTCCTATGCGCTCGGCGCCGGCGAAACCACGGTGATGCGCATGGTCACCGCTTATTCTATGTTCGACAATGGCGGCCGCCGCGTCATCCCGACCTTGATCGACCGCATCCAGGACCGCTACGGCCACACCATCTACAAGCACGATCAGCGCCAATGCGTCGGCTGCAACGCCAAGGATTGGAGCGATCAGCCGGAGCCGACGCTGGTCGACAAGCGCGAGCAGGTGATCGATCCGATGACCGCCTACCAGATCACCTCGCTCATGGAAGGCGTCGTGCAGCGCGGCACCGGCGCGGCGCTGCGCGCGCTCGGCAAGCCGATTGCCGGCAAGACCGGCACCACCAACGACGAGAAAGACGTGTGGTTCATCGGCTTTTCGCCTGACATCGTCTGCGGCGTTTATCTGGGCTTCGACAAGCCGCGCCACATCGCCAATCGCGCCACCGGCGGCGGCCTCGCCGCGCCGGTGGTGCGCGACTTTTTGAAGGTTGCGCTCGCCGACAAGCCGCCGATCCCGTTTTCGGTGCCGCCGGGCATCAAGCTCGTTCGCGTCGATGCCAAGACCGGAATGCGCGCCGGCCCGGGCGACCCCCGCGTCATTCTCGAAGCGTTCAAGCCCGGCACCACACCGCCGGACAGCGAGACCGTGATGGGTGCTGACACCACCAACGGCGTTTCCAACACGCAGCAGGTTTCGCCCGACGCCGGCAATGTCGTGCGCACCGGGACCGGCGGTCTTTACTGACAGCGTCATTGCGAGCAAAGCGGAGCAATCCAGGGCATTTCGCAACTGGGTCGCCTCGTTACCCCGCTCCTCTCAACGACGCTCGCATTGCATTTGGTGCCGCGAACAATTAAGTCATCGTTCATGCGCGCCGAAATCACCGCCATCGTCGACGAGATCAAGCAGTCGCTGTCGCTGCTGAGGAGGCATCTTTGACGTCGACAAAGCGCGCGCGCGACTTGCCGAGCTGGACGCCTTAGCCGAAGACCCGAATCTGTGGGACGACCCGCAGCGCGCCAGCCGGGTGATGCAGGAGCGTACCGCGCTCGACGACAATCTCACCGCGTTGTCACGCATCGAGCAGGAGCGCGACGATCAGATCACCATGATCGAGCTCGGCGAGGCCGAGAAGGATCAGACGGTCGTTGCCGAAGCGGAAGCTGCGTTGCGCAAGCTCCAGGCCGAAGTTGCGCACCGCCAGCTCGAAGCTTTGCTGTCGGGCGAGGCCGATAACAACGATTGCTATCTCGAAGTCCATGCCGGCGCCGGCGGCACCGAGAGCCAGGACTGGGCCTCGATGCTGTTGCGCATGTACACGCGTTGGGCCGAGCAGCACGGTTTTAAGGTCGACTACATCGAGGAGACCCAGGGTGAGGAGGCCGGCATCAAGTCGGCCACCGTCGAGTTCAAGGGCCGCAACGCCTATGGCTGGCTCAAGACCGAAAACGGCGTGCATCGCCTGGTGCGCATTTCGCCGTTCGATTCCAATGCGCGCCGCCATACCTCGTTCGCCAGCGTCAACGTCTATCCGGTGATCGACGACCGCATCAAGATCGACATCAATGAAGCCGACGTCCGCGTCGACACGCTGCGCTCCGGCGGCGCCGGCGGCCAGCACGTCAACAAGACCGAATCCGCGGTGCGGCTCACCCACATCCCGACCAACATCGTGGCGTTTTGCCAGAACGACCGCTCGCAGCATCGCAATCGCGCGCAGGCCTGGCAGATGCTGCGCGCCAAGCTCTACGAGGCCGAACTGAAAAAGCGCGAGGAGAAGGCCGCCGCCGATCAGGCCGCCAAGACCGATATCGGCTGGGGCCACCAGATCCGCTCTTACGTGCTGCAGCCCTATCAAATGGTGAAGGATTTGCGCACCGGCGTTTCGACATCAAACACCGGCGCGGTGCTCGATGGCGACATCGATCAATTCACCGAAGCGGCGCTCGCGCAAAAGGCCTTCGGCACCGCGCCGGCGCACGTCGAGGACGTGGAATAGCGCCAAATGGGTCCGAGCTGAGCGGAAGGTGCTGCGAGCCCGCAGGCCTGTCGCTACGCACTTTCGCGATATTTGCGCGACAGCGCTACCAGCATACGGTGTGCATTTCCACATGCGACGACGATCAACGGCGGCACGCTGGAGGTGGACGGCGCGATCGCCGATTCGAGCGGCGTGACGGTGAACTCCAGCGGCACGCTATCCGGCACCGGCATTGTGGATTCCGTGGCAACGACCACGATCATGTCCGGCGGCATGCTCGCCCCAGGCAACGCGAAGACCCCCGACCGGCACGCCGGTTCGCAGACTTATGCCGGCACCGGCACGCTACGCTACAGCTGGTAGTGCCCTAATCGCTGCGGCGCGGTACGGCCAATCAAAGCTCGCCGAGATAGCGCAGGTTGTCATCCACTGTGGCGCGGCGGTTACACCACGCCAGACTCATTCCTGCTAAAGTCCGTTGCCGGCGATAATCGCATTGGTGATTTTGCCGCCGCGCAACGGGTGCCGCCATGAAGAAGAGCTTGGTTTTGGCCGCGGTTCTAGCGGCGGTAATGGCAAATGCGGCGTTCGCGTCGGAGCGATCGCATAAAGCGCGCAAGCACGACAGTCCGTCGCCGGCTCCGGAGCAGACCTGGGCAGGCTGTTATGTCGGCGGCAATGGCGGCGGCGGATTAGGTCTGCAGACCGGCGACCGTGCCATCATCAATGTTTTCAATCCGACTGTCATGGCGGGGATTGGTATCCCGACGTCCTACGGGGTCGCCGATCACGGCGCCATCGGCGGCGGCCAGATCGGCTGCAATTATCAGAACGGCACCTTCGTCTACGGCATGGAAGCCGATCTCCAGGGCGGCGGCCTGCGCGGCAGCAGCACCGTAACCACGGTGCCGGGCGGTGGCGCCGACTCGACAACGGGCACGGCGCAGCAACGTCTCGATTGGTTCGGCACGGTGCGCGGACGCATTGGCTTCACGCCATCTGAAAACCTCTTACTCTATGGGACCGCGGGCCTCGCTTACGGCGGCGTCAAGGACAGCGCGACGCTTGTTTTCAGCGCGCCGGCCGACGGTAACTATGCGGGCGCGAACAGCGAGACCAGGGTTGGTTGGACCGCGGGCGCCGGCGCGGAATATGCGCTTGCCGCCAATTGGTCGATGAAGTTCGAATATCTCTTCGTCGATCTCGGCAAGACCAACGTGCAGATATTGGATCCGACGCGGCCGGGCCAGTATATGACCTACGCGTTCCGCGAACAGGACAATGTCTTTCGCGTCGGCCTGAACTACAAGTTCGGCGGCGTATTCGTTCCCTGACGAGCGGCGTCGCGACGGGCGCGTGAGCTGATCAGTCCAAGCTTTCTTTGTTGCCTGACGCGGGTCGCGCGCCGCTTCGCTTCGGGCTCGCAGCGACGACATAATTGTTGCCGAACAGTTTGGCCCCGGCCTCGAGAAATTTTTGCGGATTGACCGCTTCGCCGTCGACGCGCGTCTCGTAGTGCAAATGCGGGCCGGTCGAGCGTCCGGTCGAGCCGATCAGCCCGATGGTCTGGCCGGTGCGGATTTCCTCGCCGACATGCACGTCGATCTGCGACAAGTGGCCGTAGCGGGTCGCCAATCCGTTGCCGTGGTCGATCTCCACCAGATTGCCGTAGCCGCCGTCCCAGCCGGCGATGCTCACGCGTCCGGCGGCCGTGGCATGGACCGCTTCGCCGGGCTCGCCGCGGATGTCCATGCCGGTATGCATGGCCGCCTCGTGCAGGAACGGATCGACGCGGACGCCGAACGGCGAGGTCTCGTCGATCTCGCCGCTGACCGGCTGGCGCAGCGGCACGCCGCGCAGCGTATCGTTGAGCTGGGCGAGCTCGGAGCGCGCCAAATTGACGCGAAACAGCGCACGGGCAAATCCGTCGGAGGCCGGCGGCAGCTTGACGGGAACGAAGGGACCGCCGGTATTCGCCGCCGCGTCAGCCTTCAGCCCGAGCTGGCCAAGGACGCCACGGATGCGATGGGCCGCGGTTTCGTAGCGGTCGTCCAGCGCACCGAGCGCCAACGCTTGCCGGCGATCCACGCGATCGAGCGAAGCCTCCATGCGGTCGAGCGTTGCACCGATGCCGGATTGCCGGCCGCGATCGCCGCGCAGCGGCGCGGCGGCTGGATCTCGGCCTCCTCTTAGGGCTGCTCCTCCGATAGAGCCCGTCGTCGTCGGATCGCCAAGACTACCCAAGGCTGTCGCACGGGATTCCAACGCCGCCTGGCGGTGCGTCAGCTCATCAAGCTTCTGCTCGAATTGCTCCTGATCGAGCAATTGACGGCTGGTGGTGCGGTCGATCTGGGCGCGCAATTCGGCGATGCGGTCCTCGTAGCCGAACTGCTGCTGCGCTTGGCGCGCGATCAGCGTGCGCAGCACGTCGTCGCGAAAGGCGAGATAGGTCGCCGCCGTGATCGACCAGCCGGCCATGATGACGACGGTGCCGACCGCGATCCAGAAGGCAACCGGCCCGAATCTGATTTGGCGCCCGGCATGGGCGATGGTGTAGGCGCTTGCCGCCGGCTCAGGTGCGTTGCGCGCGTGCGGCTCAGGATGACAACCGGCCTCGCGCGGCGCCCGGCCGGATTGTTGCGTAGGCTGGGGCGCCGGATGGTGGGCCGGGTGCGGCGCGAAATGTTTTGCTGAATGTTTCGCCCTTGCGGCCTGCGACGACCGAGACGTTGTCCACTGCGACATTGCCGCTCCCACCCAAGCCGGGAGCGGATTTGAGGGGTTTATGGTTAATATTCAGCAAATCGCGGGGCTCGATTGAGAGCCATTTTGCTAACCGCGGTAAACGTTTCGGCAACAACGGTGAGGCCGGGTTACAGCGCCTTTGCCGCCGCCAAGACCGCCGCGGCGTGACCGTCGACCGAGACTCTCGGCCAGACCTGGGCAATGCGGCCATCGGGGCCGATCAGAAACGTGCTGCGCACGACGCCGAGGAATTTCCGGCCATACATCGACTTTTCCTGCCACGCCCCATAGGCATCGAGCATCTTGTGGGTCTCGTCGGAGGCCAGCGCGACGGTGAGTTTGTGCTTTGATTTGAAAGCATCGAGCGCTTTGACCGGATCGGCGGAGACGCCAAGGATATCGGCGCTGGTGCGGCCGAATTCGCCCTTGAGCCGCGAGAAATCGATCGCTTCCTTGGTGCAGCCGGAGGTGTCGGCCCGCGGATAGAAATAAAGGACGAGCGTGCGGCCGGCGAAGTCGGCAAGGGAGACGTTGCCGCCCCCGGAGCAGGGCAAATTGAAACTCGGCGCTTTGGCCCCTGCCGCAGGGGCCGCCGTGGCTGCCGATTTTGCGTCCTTGCTGCGCGCTAAGCCCTTTCCGCGAGGCTTGTTTCGGGCGGTCTTCGATACCGCTTTGCGCGCTGACTTTTGCGCCATGTGCCTTCCTTTCGACGCTTTCCCAGGGCCTTCTCTAGCGCGACAATACGCTCGCCGGCAGGGGTGTCGATCGCTCTCGGGGCGCTATTCTGTCGGTCGCAATATCGTTGTGACGGGGACGAGGGGACGCCCGACCGGGGATGGCGAATCAAGACAGTCAAAGTGCGACGCCCCCGCGATGGGAACGCGGTGTTCACCCGCGACGCCGGGGCAATCTCGCGGCAGCTCGCCGCGGTGAACGCTGGGGCGACGGCCGCTATCTGGCCGCTTATCGGCGGCTGCTCGCACGCCATCAGCGCCTGATCAGGCGAGTCGCTATCGGCTCGGCGGTGGTGGCCGGGCTTTTCGTGCTCGTTGTCGGCGGGCTGTGGTGGCGGCTTTCCAGCGGCCCGATCCAGCTTGACGTCTTCACACCATGGCTGGTGTCGGCCATCGAAGAGAATTTCGGCAGTCACGAACGCGTCGAAGTCGGCGGCACCCAGATCGAGCAAACACAGCACGGCGCCGCGGTGCGGGTGCGCGATATCGTGGTCCGCGATCCCGACGGCACCGTGGTGGCGAGCGCGCCGAAGGCGGAGATCCACGTCTCCGGTTTGAGTCTATTGAGCGGTCACATGCGCGCCGAAAGCCTCAATCTGGTCGGCGCGACCATGGCCGTGCGCATCGAGCCGAACGGCAGCGTTACCGTCTTCGCCTCCGAGGCCGACAAACATCCGATCGCGACCGCTAATGTGCCGGCCGCCGCCGGCTTCGCCACGCGCCCGGCCGTCAAGCAGGACAAGATCGAAGGTAATGCAGTTGCGCCCGCCGCTCCGATGGCGCGGACGCCACTTATCGCCGCGCCGGCGGGGCACGCCGGCTTGCCGCGGCCGCCGACCGATAGCATTGCCGCGCTGTTGTCGTGGCTCGACGGCATCGGCCAATCCGGGCTCGATGGCCACGATCTGCGCGAGCTTGGATTGAAGGACGGCACGCTGACCGTGGACGACGAACGCACCGGCAAGCGCTGGACCTTTGACGATATCAGCCTGAGCATCCAGCGTCCGCGCAGCGGCGGCATCGTTGTCACAGTCGGCTCGGCAAATCAGGAACGTCCATGGGGGCTCACCGCATCGATCAAGCCGATGGACGGTGGCTACCGCAGCATTGCGCTGGAAGCCCGGCAAGTGTCCGCCGACGACCTATTGCTGGCGTCGCGGCTCGGCGATGGAACTTTGCAGTTCAACATGCCGCTATCGGCGAGCTTGCGCGGCGTGATCGGCCCGAACGGGGTGCCGCAATCGCTCACCGGCCGGATCGTCGCGGATTCCGGTTATTTCAACGACGGCAACAGCGCCGATGGTCGTGTCGACCTCGACCATGCCGAGTTCAAGATCAACTGGGACGCCGGCAGCCGCGTGCTCACGGTGCCGTTCCAAATCCTTTCCGGCGGCAATCGCGTCACTTTGCTTGGCCAGGTCGAAGCGCCGGTACAGTCGCCAGGGCCGTGGCAGTTCCGCATCGGCGGCGGCTCCATCGTGCTCAATTCGTCCGCCGAACAGGGCGATCCGCTCGTCCTTAACAATATTGCGATAAGCGGCCGCTTCGATCCGGTGAAGAAGCGCTTTGCGGTTGAGCACGGCGAAATCGGCAACGGCGATGTTGGCGTGGCGCTATCCGGCAACGCCGACTATTCCGGCGGCGATCTTCACCTGGCTGCCGGTCTTGCCGCGACGCGCATGTCAGGCGATGCGTTGAAGCGGCTGTGGCCGATCTTCATCGTTCCGAAGGTTCGCGACTGGTTCGAGGAGCATCTGGTCAGCGGCGACGTCGCGCGGGTGATCATCGGCGTGAACTCGCCGCTCGAAAACCTCAAAGCGAGCGGGCCGCCCGTGCCTGACGATGGCTTGACGCTCGATGCGGTGGCGACCAATTGCGTGATCCGGCCGGTGGCCGGCCTGCCGGCGCTGCATGACGCCGACATCACCGTGCACATCGTCGGCCGCGACGCGCAGATCGCGGTGAGTAAAGCGGCGGCCGATCTGCCGTCGGGCCGCAAGCTTTATCTCTCGTCCGGCCTGTTCGAAGTGCCCGATACCGCGCCGCATGCGCCGCCCGCGACCGTGCACTTCAAGCTCGACGGCCCGGTTCCGGCCGCCGTCGAGCTTTTAGGCTTGGACCGCCTGCGCGATTCCGCGCAGGTGCCGTTCGATCCGGCGACGACCCACGGCAATATGAGCGCGCTGGTCGCTCTGGCGATGCCGCTCAAGCCCGACCTGCCGCCGGGATCGACCAATTACGCCATCACCGTCGACGCCACGAACTTTTCCGCCGAACACATGATCCTCGGGCAGAAGGTCGAGGCCCCCGATCTAAAAGTCAGCGCCAATAACCAGGGTTTCGCGCTCAAAGGCGACGTCAAGATCGGCGGCTCGCCAGCCAATCTGGAATACCGGCAGCTGCGCGGCGAGAGCGAAGCCGACGTCCATATACAGGGCATGCTCGACGAGGCGATGCGCAATAATTTGGGCCTCGATCCGCTGAACGCCATCAGCGGCGCCATTCCTATCGACATCACCGGGAAGGTTGCCACGACCTCCGAGCACGACGGCCGCTTCGCGGTCGCAGCCGATCTCACGTCGGCCCAGATCGACGGCTTTCTGCCCGGGTGGGTCAAGCAATCCGGCAAGCCGGCGCGCGCCACCTTCACCGTGGCCAGCACCCCGCAATCGGTGCGCATCGGCGATCTGTTGATCGAAGGCGCCGGCGGCGGCGTCAAGGGCACCGTCGAGCTCGACGGCTCGGGCGCGCTGCAATCGGCGGATTTTCCCTCATACGGCTTTTCCGACGGCGATCACGCCAGTCTCAAAGTGACGCGAGGGCCGGACGGCGTGCTGCACGCCGTGATGCGCGGCGATAGTTACGACGGCCGCGGATTCATCAAAGCGATGTCGGGCGGCCCAACCGCAGCGCAGCCGGAAAGCCATAAGTCGCCGGATATCGATCTGGACATGAAGCTCGGCGCCGTGCTCGGCTTCAATGGTGAGGCGGTGCGCGGCGTCGATCTGAAATTATCGCGACGAGGCGGCGAGGTGCGCAGTCTCGGGCTGTCCGCCAAGATCGGTCAGGATGGTTCGCTCAGCGCCGATCTGCGCGGTCCGGCGGCCGGACGGCGAATGATCGACATCGAGTCTACCGACGCCGGCGCGCTACTGCGTTTCACCGACGTCTATTCCCGGATGGATGGCGGCCAAATGTCGACGGTAATGGACCCGCCGTCGGCGAACAATTCGGCTCAACTCGGCAGATTGAGTGTCCGCAACTTCACCGTTCACGACGAGTCCCAGCTCGAGCAGGCGGTATCCAACGGCAGCCCGCTGCCGCGCAACAACATGTTCTTCTCGGGATTGAAGGTTGATTTTACCCGCTCGGCGGGCCGGGTCGCGCTGCACGACGGCGTCGTGCGCGGGCCGGTGCTCGGCGGCACCATTGACGGCTTCCTCGACTATGCCAATGACGAGGTGCACCTGCGCGGTACGCTGATCCCGCTCTACGGCGCCAACAATCTGCTCGGCCAGCTTCCGGTCGTGGGGCTCTTCCTCGGCGGCGAAAAAGAAGGCTTGGTCGGCGTCACCTATGAAGTCGTGGGGAAGCCGGGCAATCCGGTGCTCCACGTCAATCCGCTCTCGGCGCTGGCGCCGGGTCTGTTGCGCAAGGTGTTCGAATTCCCGGCAACCGGTCCGGCAACCAGTCCGGCGATCGTGCCGAATGCCGCCGACGCCACCGGCGCGGTCAATGGCACTATCGGCACCAATCACTAGGACGCGGACCCATTAACGCGCAGCCAAAGCCGTATTGATGCAAGCTGGATAAAGGCGAGGTCGTTGGCCGCGAGCTTGTCGTAACGCGTTGCAACCCGCCGACCGTGCTTGATCTTATTGAAGAACCGTTCGACCAAATTGCGGGCTCGATAGAGATACGGGCTAAAGCAAATCGGCTCGCTGCGATTGCATCTCGGCGGAATATTGGCCAGCGCGCCCTTCCTCGCGGCAAGGCTCTAATCCAGTCGGCGTCATAACCACGGTCGGCCAGCAGCATTGATCCTATCTTGCTGGTCAGTCCACCGCGTGACCGTCCCATGGACTGCTTTCGGTTCCGGATGATGCAGGCCCCGTGCTGATGCACCCGGACAATCGAAGTGTCGATCATCTGCACCGACGCATCATGGGCAGCAGCCAGAGCGTTCATGATCCTGGCCCAGACACCTGCCCGCCGCCAACGAACGAAGCGGTTGTAGCAGGTGGTGTAGGGAGCGAAGTCATCGGGCACATCGCGCCATGGTGCTCCAGATCGTAAGACCCAGAAGATGCCGTTGAGGACGCGCCGGTCGTTGACCCGTGGCACGCCGCGCGGCTTGTTCGGCAGCATCGGCTTTGATGGCTGTCCATTCGTGGTCGGTGAGTTCGTAGCGCATGATTGGAGCCCTCGGTTTGGAGGCTTGAATCACAATCCGAGGGCTGCTCTCAACGGACCTTCAATCCGTCGCCGTTTACGTCCACAGGCGTCGCTTTTGGGGCAAACCGGACATCAACCGGCTGACAAAGTCGGCTGAATTGGTCGAAATTGACCCACAACGTCACTTCGCCATCGTAAATTGCCGCAGTGCGGAGCTTGTCGCTGTAGGCGGCTTATGCCTAAAGTTATTCACGGACGCTGACTCTCTTCGTCCGAGCGTCGTGTAAGGCCGTCATCAGCCGAAGCTGACATTCCCTTCATAGACAACGCTGGTGCGGATCGGCCGCCAACCGGATCCGACATCTGACGCGGGTCACCGTCGGTTTCGCGCGTCAACCGGGTCGGAGCGGCCACGACAATAGATTGGTTGGACAGAATTTCGATTTTCACAACCTGGAGGCGACAATGCGAATGATGTTGAGATTTACAGTCCCGGTCGAGAAGGGCAACGCAGCGCTTAAAGACGGGTCCCTCGGAAAAGCGATGGAATCGATCATGGGTCAGCTCAAACCGGAGGCCGCTTACTTTGGAGTGTCCGATGGTCTGCGCGGTGGAATGATATTCTTTGACATGACCGAAGCGTCACAGGTCGTCGAAATTGTCGAACCGTTCTTTCTCGCATTCGATGCAGCGGTCGAACTCATCCCCGTCATGACCGGAGACGATCTACGGAAGGGCCTTGCGAAAGCAATGCCAAAGTGAGCCACACCGCGCTGTTCTAATAGATCATGGCTTTCGGTTGCACGTTGGCCTTGCCGCGGTTAGGCCCCACCGCCGACTGCATCGACGGTGGGGCTTTTGATTCCGGTGAGTCGTCGAAAAGCCAGCTTGCCGTCGCCGACTGTCATCAATTCGACCGGTATCTGGGGCGAAGCGGACATGACTTGGACATGGGCAATGCGGCGCTGTTGACCCAACTGCGACATCGGCCCCCGAAATTGCCGTTGCGTAAACTTGCCCTCCGAAGCCCGTTACGCCCGCCACAAATCCCTGCTTTAGGAAGAACGCAAATTGACGTGGTCCTAAGCTTTGGGGAAGGCAATGCGACGACGCGATTTCATTGCAGGAATTGCCTCTTATTCGACATGGCCGCTGGCCGCGCGCAGCACGGCCCAACACCAGCACAAGATATTTGGGCCACATGGTGCGACTTCCCAGGCGCGTAAACTGAGAAGGTCACCGCAGTGACGCAGTTACCAGGCCTATTGCAAAGCAAAAGATCAACTACTTATGCCCCCCGCTACCAACGTGTTGTTGGTCGCTGCCGCCTGGTGCAGTGCCCGAATTACTGCCGCTTGGACCTTTCATTGTTTGTTGTTTGTTGATGCCGTTGATGGGAACCGTACTACCGGTTGGCTTGGCGCCTCCGTGCTTTACTTTTGCCTGAAGGTTTTCACTCTTGCACTTACCGGTCTTCAAATCGCAGTCGTAGTCGGTGCAGCCATAATGCGAACAGGCCGTACACCCCATATGTCCACCGCCAGATGCTTTTGTTGGATTGTCTGCACATACCGATGCGACGGTGCCTGACGAGACAGGTTTACTCACAGCCGCGCCAGTCGAGAATGCGAACATGGCGAGTACTCCAAGTGTGACTAAAAATTTCGACATTCTTAGCCTCCCTAACTGAATTCTGGATTTTACTACGATTGGCCAACCGCAGCATGGCGTAACACGCCATTTTGAAGCATCGTGGAATACAAATCTACAAACAATATGTAACAGAAAGAGAATGCATGACGAAACATTCAAAGACCTTGAATTTGTTGAGACGTCGCGCTTTTTTGCCAGTAGGGTAGACTGTCTTGTTTTTTTTGGGGGGGTCGCGTGCGGCTCGTAGGTCTTTCACGCTTTCCCAGCGACGATGCAAATGCAAAGCCCCACGTATACGGACAAAATAATGGTTTTTTCAAAAGGGGAGACAATATAGGCTGGTGCTCGCAAAATGGAGGCTGGCTAGCTTGGGAGATAGCTGTGTCCAAATTGTTTGCCGTTGTGATCGTTACGATTGCGATTTCCACTCCCGCCGCGGCCGGCAGCGGTCACCCGGGAGGTGCCGGCGGTCATCCCGGCGGCCCAGGGACGAAAAGCAGCACGCCACCATCGGGACCCAGCAGCGCAGGCAAACCGATAAAATGTCAGGCGGGCGGCGCAGGATGTCAGCGTCAACACTAAATATCCACCGCGGCGGAGCGATCTCCTCCGTTAAGGACTATGTGGGCTCAGCAAGCGTCGCATAGCCGGCATGCAGTCGGCTACGAGGTGCCGCCATGCCTGGGATTCGGTCGTGATCCGGGGGAAAGCGGACCTAACTCGCACATCGAATTTTGGTAGAGATTGTGAAGGTTTTCGGATGTCGGCCGCGCACAGGTGTTGCGGATGCGGCGGCGGCCGGCGTCCGAAAACCTCCAAGGGAGGAAACCGCGGTGGGAGGACGGAAGCGATGCGGTTGCGCTATGGGGATTTGAGTGCCGCGGTTGATGCGGGGTAGTGCAGGTGTGCGGCGCGAAGAGAGCGAAATCCGTTGCTTGGGCTCACGACATTCGGAGTTTTTAGGACGAATGCTGTGAGTTGTTGTTGGTCTTGGGCGGTTGGTTGGGTGTTTGAGCAGATTCTGCCGGTTCCGGCCGACGACCGGGGAAGCGAGCGAGCGGATGTGTTGGCGTGCGGCTTGTGCTTGCTCATGACGTGTCGAATCTAATGGTGATGATTGGCTCTGCAGGTCGATAGCGTGACGCCGCACCGCGTTTGAACGTCTCGATGATGAACATGCGTCCGCCACAGCGGGGACAGGCCTGCGCGGAGGCTGGCGGGTCGGTGCCAGCAGGGTGATCGGCATCGGCGGGCTCGACTTGCGGCTTTTGCGCGCCGAGCAATTGGCGGGCGCGGGTGAGGTTGTCGGCGGCGGTTTTGGCGAACAAGCCGTAGTGGCGAATGCGGTGAAAGCCTCGCGGCAGCACATGGATGAGGAATCGGCGGATGAACTCGTTGGTGGCGAGCGTCATGGTCTTGTATCGACCGGGTCCCTCGATCCTGTAGTCCTTCCACTTGAAGGAGATGCCTTTGTCATCGAGCGCGAGCAAGCGGCTGTTGGCGATGGCGACGCGATGGGTGTAGCGGGACAGATAGGCGAGCACCGCTTCGGGTCCGCCGAACGGGCGCTTGGCATAGACGACCCACTCGGCCCTGCGCAGGGGCGTCAGAGAGGCGGCAAAGGCCTTGGCGTTGCCGAGACGGGCGAACTCGCCGAAAAAGTTGAGACGGCCGGCAGCGTAGACGGCCGCGAGCCTGGTCAAGAAGAGGCGGCGGAATAGACGCGAGAGCACGCGCACCGGAAGAAAGAAGCCGGGCCGGCACGATACCCAGCGCGAGCCATCGAGCGCGATGCCGCCGCCCGGCACGATGATGTGGATGTGCGGATGATGGGTTAGCGTCGAGCCCCAGGTATGCAGCACGGCAGTGATGCCGATGCGGGCGCCGAGATGCTTGGGATCGGCCGCGATGATGGTCAGCGTCTCGGCCGCGGACTTGAACAAGAGATCGTAGATCACGGTCTTGTTCTGGTAGGCGATGTCGGCGATGGCTCCCGGCAGGGTGAATACGACGTGATAATACGGCACCGGCAGCAGATCAGCGGCGCGCTTGGCGAGCCACTCTTTTGCCGCCGCACCCTGGCACTTTGGGCAATGCCGGTTGCGGCAGGAATTGTAGGCGATGGTTGTGTGCGCGCAGTCCTCGCAGCGCGCGACATGGCCGCCGAGCGCCGCGGTGCGGCAGCGCTCGATGGCCGACATCACCTTCAACTGGTCGATGCTGACGTGGCCGGCGTGGGCTTGACGCCACGCCAGTCCATGGCCGCGGAAGATATCCGCGACCTCCAAGGCCGGACGCGACACGCGCGTCGCGCTTTAAGTCGGCGGCCGAACCTCCTTGAGTTTTGCCGCGATGTGCTCCAGCGGGCTCATGACCTGCTGGATCGTCTTGGTGGCAACGCGCGTATAGAGCGCCGTGTTCTCCAGCTTGGCGTGACCGAGTAGGACCTGGATCACCCGAATGTCGGTGTTCTGTTCCAAAAGATGGGTGGCGAAGCTGTGCCGCAATGTGTGCAGCGACACGCGCTTGTCGATATCGGCCAATTGCGCCGCGGCATGGCAGGCGCGATTGAGTTGGCGCGTGGTCATCGGCTGCACCGGATCGCGGCCTGGAAACAGCCAGCCCTGCGGGCGCGCCGCCTTCCACCACCTGCGCAAAAGATCGAGTAGATGCGGCGACAGCATGACGTTGCGGTCCTTGCGGCCTTTGCCCTGCTCGACGCGGATCAGCATACGTTCGCTATCGATGTCGGAGATTCTCAGCGCGACGACTTCACCAGCGCGCAGGCCGGCGCCGTAGGCCACGCTCAGCGCGGCCTTGTACTTGAGCCCCGGCGCCGCATCGAGCAGTCGCGCCACCTCTTCCGCGCTCAGCACCACTGGCAGCTTGCGCGGCTGATCGACAAAATGCGTGTGCTCGACGATGGCGTGCCGCTTGAGCGTAACCCGGAAAAAGAACCGCAACGCCGATATGCTGTGATTGAGAATAGGGATCTGCGCGCCGTTGTTGACTAGATGCAGTTGAAAGCGCCGGACATCCTCGAAGCTCGCGGTATTCGGCGGGCGGCCGAGAAACGCGGCAAAGTTCCTGATGATGCGGACGTAGCCTTGCTGGGTCTTCGGCGCTAACTTGCGGATCGTCATGTCTTCGATCATGCGCCGGCGCAACGGGCTCATTGCCTCGTCGGTCATGGGGATGCTCCTATCTGATGTGAGGTTGGCAAACCCCTCATCTTCAGACAGGACGCCCCCGGCGTCAGCGCTCATCACTCGCCGCTTGCCCTCGCTCCCTACCGCGCGAGCGGTTTAGTCCAATGACCCATCTACGTCATTGGCTGTGCACTGCGGCAATTGGTTTTTAGCGCCTACAAGGTATCTTTTTTAGCGAGTACCATCCTGTATCCTGAGCGTAGGAGCCCGTATGAGGCGACGCGAGTTCATCGCACTGCTCAGCGGCACAGCCGCGTGGCCGCTTGTGGCGCATGCCCAGCAGCCAGCGAAGCTACCGATTGTTGGAGTTATCGGTGCGGATGCTTCGGTCTGGGGCCCATGGATCGCCGCTTTTACGGAACGACTGCGTCAACTCGGTTGGATGGAAGGTCGCACTGTGGCATTTGAATATCGCTGGAATGAGGGACGACCTGAGCGCATTACCGAATTCGCGACCGAGTTTGTCCGACTCAAGGTCGATGCCATTGTCACGGCTGGTGGCGAGGCCATCATGGTAAAGCGGGTGACATCGGACATCCCGATTGTTTTCGCGATATCGGACGATCCAGTCGCCGACGGCCTGGTCGTAAGTCTGGCGCGACCCGGTGGCAACGTCACTGGATTGTCGGTTCAAGACACTGATCTGGCCGGCAAGCGGCTGCAACTCTTGCACGAGGTTGTGCCGCATCTCCGTCAGGTGGCGGTCATGGCGAATGTTGGTTATCCCGATGCGCTTCTGGCAATGCGCGAACTACAAGCAAGGGCAGCTGTGCTCGGGCTCGAGATCGTGCCACTCGAAATTCGACGTGGCGAAGATATTGGTCCTGCCTTGGACGCGCTTAAACAGGCGGAGGCTCTTTACCTTGTGCAGGATGCACTCGTCGCAGCCAACCGCACGCGCATTATCACGCTTGCTATCGGCAAGCGGCTACCGACTATGTTCAATAGCCGCGATTATGTGCAAGCGGGGGGACTGATCTCCTATGGACCAAACTTCCCGGCTTTGTTCCGGCGTACCGCCGAGCTTGTTGACAAGATTCTCCGGGGCGCGAGGCCCAGCGATATTCCCGTTGAGCAGCCAACCAAATTCGACCTCGTCGTCAATCTCACGACTGCCAAGGCGCTAAACCTGGCAATCCCAGAAGACTTTCTTGCCCGCGCCGACGTAGTGATCGAATGATCGAGTTTGTTGCACTGCATGAGTTTCTTTGTGGCCCTGAACGTCGTTTGCTGCGAGACAGCAACACGTCTGAAATTGGGGGACGAGCCGACGTGAAGCAGACATCGTCAATCGGTCGAAGACCCGGAACGGACGTTGTGACTATTTGGTCAAAGGATAAAAGCTTCCTGGTTGCTAACGGCGGGCAAAAGCGATGCCAAGGGGATATCAAGATGGCAAACGACGCCGGAGGGTTCGAAGGAAAGATGGGCTTTGCCCCTTAGTTCGCCAACAAAGCCTTGTTCAATCAATCGCGTCCCAAAGCTCTGGTGTGTCGGTGTCTGAACGGACGGGCCGCCCGTCTCCACCCAGGAGAAACCAAACCGCTCATTCGAGGCATTAACAGCCGCTGATATCGCCACACGGCCGTTGGCATTTGACAATGCGCCGTACTTAACGGCGTTAGTGCACAGCTCATTGAGGATCATTGCGAGCGGAAGAACGGCCGAAGGGCTAACGTCAATATCTGGAATTTCAATGGAGAAACGCGCGCCCTTATCGAATGGATTAATTGCGGTACCAACAATCGACTCCAGCGGCGCACTTGTCCAATTAGTCTTCAATAACAAGTCGTGCACTCGGCCCAATGCGAACAAGCGATGCTCGATTGCTTCACGCCCCTGCTCAACGCTGTCTGCATGCCTTAAGCTCTGAGACGCGATAGCCATAACGGTCGCAAGCACGTTCTTTATTCGATGATGTAATTCTTCCAACAAGAGGCGCTGCAAGCCCTCGATCACCCTTTGCTCAGCAGCGTCGATCCCGGCTTGCGCCAATAGCTGCCGCAGGTTTGCGTTCTCAGTATCGAGCCGCAGTTCTTTTGCGCTGACCAATTTTGGGATGCTCCATAGAGGCGGGAGCAGTAAGCTCTCCGTCGCCGGTACTGGCCACAGTTCGTTCGGCGATTGTTGAAGCTTATACGCTAAGTACGAAACCGTACAGCCGCCAACCTGGTCGGTATTTTTGAATTTTGGACGATGGCCCTTTTGAAAACGGACTAAAATGGGCCATGCCGCACAAGCCGCCGAATCCTATGCCTCGGTCCTTGGTGGACGACGCCGCTCATTGGCATTTTCGTGGCAAACAAATGCGCGCGCTCGCTCAACAAATGAAGGATGAGGAAACCAGGGCAATCATGCTCCGTCTGGCAGGCGACTATGAACCTGCTTGCTGAGCGCGCGGCAGCCCGGACAGGTGGCAAGCCCTAGGCCGCCCCAGTTCGCGGCCTCTCTAATATGAAGCCGCCGGTGCAATGTCGCCTATTGATGCTGTGGACGGCTCCTCCACCGGCACGTGAGTGCCATGAATGTGGGTGCTGCTGAGGCTCCCATGATTCGGAGGAGCTAAGTCATGCAAACGATTACGACAATCGGTCTGGATATTGCGAAGTCGGTCTTTCAGGTGCACTGCGTGGATGCGGAGGGCAATGTCATCCTCCGTCGCCAGTTGAAGCGTCGCTACGTCCTGGCCTTCTTCCAGAAGCTGCCGCCGTGCCTGGTCGGCATCGAAGCCTGCGCCTCCTCGCACCACTGGTCGCGCGAACTTCAGGCGCTTGGCCATACCGTTCGCCTGATGCCGCCAGCCTACGTGAAGCCCTATGTGAAGCGGCACAAGAACGATGCCACCGACGCCGAGGCGATCTGCGAAGCGGTCACCAGGCCGAACATGCGGTTCGTGGCGACCAAGACACCAGAGCAACAGAGCTGTCTGACGTTACATCGCATCCGCCACCTGTTCATCCGGCAGCAGACCTCGGTAATCAATGCCATTCGCGCGCATCTTGCCGAGTTCGGGATCGTCGCGCCGGTCGGGCGCCATGGCGTCGAGCAGCTGCTCGGCGTCGCTGCCGATTCCAATGACAAGAGATTACCCGAGGTTGCCCGCACCTGTGTCACCGCGCTCGGCGTTCAACTGCGGATGCTAAAGACGCAGATCCTAGAGTTCGATCGTCGGATCATGGCCTGGCACCGATCCAGCGAAGCCAGCCGGCGGCTCGACGATATACCCGGCGTCGGTCCGGCGCTCGCCACCGCCCTGGTCGCCAGCGTCGCTGATCCGAAGCTCTTCCGATCCGGAAGGGACTTCTCGGCCTGGATCGGGCTCGTTCCAAAGCAGAACTCGAGCGGTGGCAAGGACAGGCTTGGCAGTATCAGCAAACGAGGCGATCGCTATCTGCGTAGCCTGTTCACGACCGGGGCGCTGGCCGTGATCCGCTATGCCAAAATCCATGGCACCAAACATCGGCCTTGGCTCACCGCGTTGTTGGCGCGGCGGCCGACAATGGTCGCAACCATCGCGCTCGCCAACAAGATTGCACGGATGGCATGGGCAATCCTGGCCAAGGGTGAACGCTACAAGGAACCGGCCGCGCTCGCGGCTTGAACGAGATCACATCGGACATCCGATGTGATGTGATGGTTGGGAGGGCAAACAGCACGTAATGCAGAGCCGGTCGATCCGGCGATCAGGACAACCCACCAGGGCCAAAGCATCGTCGAATGCGTCTTATTGACCGGGACCTGATCCGCGGAAGGCATTATGGCCAGCGGTCATGTGAACCGCACTCAAAGGCCGAACACATGGCTGCACCGACCAATGCTGCACTCGTGAAGAAAGTCCTTGCCAACTCGGAGCCGTCCACACATGGCCCGTCGCGTCGTGTTGCATCGCCGCACAATTTCGGTCGCAAACGGGGAGAAGCGGACATTCAGCGAGCCGCGCTGACTACGCCGGATTTATGAGTACGCGCCCTAATTCGACCGCTAGACCGGCTTGAGCAGCACGTGACGCTTGCGGCCGAGTGAAAGTTTGATCGCTCCGTCCGCCGTGACGTCCCGTTCGGTGAGGTGAGCCATCTCATCGGTCACTCGCGCATCGTTGACCATGACGGCGTTGTTGGCGATGGCGCGCCGTACTTCGCCGTTCGAGGCGGCCAGGCCCGCCTTGATGAACGCGGCGCGTACGCCGATCCCGGCCCGCAACTCGGATCGCGCGACCTCGACCGTCGGCAGGCTGGCGCCGTGTCCGCCTTCCTCGAAGGTGGTGCGCGCGGTGGCGGCGGCGTCGTCGGCGGCCGGGCGGCCATGCACGAGCGCAGTCGCCTCGGTGGCGAGAATCTTTTTCGCCTCGTTGATCTCGGCGTCTTTGAGCGCGGCGAGGCGCTCGATCTCGCCAAGCGGCAGGATCGTGAACAATTTGAGGAAACGGCCGACGTCGGCGTCTTCGGTGTTGCGCCAATACTGCCAGTATTCGTAGGGACTGACTTGATCGGCGTTGAGCCACACCGCGCCCGCCGCGGTCTTGCCCATCTTGGCGCCCGACGACGTCGTGATCAGCGGTGAGGTGAGCGCGAAAAGCTGCGCGTTGTGCAGGCGGCGGCCGAGGTCGATGCCGTTGACGATGTTGCCCCATTGATCGGAGCCGCCCATCTGCAGCACGCAGCCGTGACGGCGATACAGCTCGACGAAATCGTAAGCCTGCAGGATCATGTAGTTGAATTCGAGAAACGACAGTTCCTGCTGGCGGTCGAGCCGCAGCTTGACTGAATCGAAGGCGAGCATCCGGTTGATCGAGAAGTGCCGACCGACGTCGCGCAGGAAGTCAATGTAATTGAGCGCGTTGAGCCAGTCGGCGTTGTTGGCCATGATCGCGTTGCCGCCGGCGTCCTCGAATTTCAAGAATTTGGTGAAGACCGCACGAATACCTTTGAGGTTGCTGTTGATGGCCTCGTCGTTCAGAAGCCGCCGGCTTTCGTCCTTGCCCGACGGGTCGCCGACCCGGGTGGTGCCGCCGCCCATCAGCGCGATCGGCCGGTGGCCGGTCTGCTGCAGCCAGTACAGAAGCATGATCGGCAACAGCGAGCCGACATGGAGCGACGGCGCGGTGCAGTCGAAACCAATATAGGCGGCAATCGTTGATGACCGTGCGAGAGCATCCAATGCATCGGGCTCGGAGACCTGATGGATAAAACCCCGCTCGGCAAGAACTTTGAGAAAATCCGACTTGTATGTGCTCATCGATGTCCGGTTAAACTGGTGGAACGGCCCTTGCGCGCGGCGGCTCGCCGCGGCGGCGGGGCTGGTGTAACAGGTCTGAACGGCGATTCAAAGAACGCGACGAGAAGGCGTTTCGATGTCCGAGCAAATGTCTCTCGATCTGCCGCCGGCGGTCCCGCCCGACAGGTCGGTGCTGTCGATTGGGCTGATGAGTGGGACCTCGCAGGACGGCGTCGACGTCGCGTTGATCGACACCGACGGCGAGCGGATCGCGCAATTCGGCGCCACCGCCTGCCGGCCCTACGGCAAGGCCGAGCGCACGCTGTTACGCCGCGCCACCGCCGCCGCGGCGAACCTGACCGAGCGCACCGCGCGGCCGGCCATCGTCGCCGAGGCCGAGCAGTTGGTGAACGATGCGCACGCCGAAGCGGTGGAAACATTCCTCGGCGCTAACGATCTGCCGGCCGGCAGCGTGGCCGCCATCGGTTTTCACGGCCAAACGCTGTTGCACCGGCCGGAGCGCGGGCTGACGCTCCAAATCGGCGACGGCGCGGCTCTGGCGAGGCGGCTCGGCATCCCGGTGGTTTACGATTTCCGCGCCGCCGACGTCGCCGCCGGAGGGCAGGGGGCGCCGCTGGCGCCGATCTATCATCGCGCCCTGGTGCGGCGCCTGGAATTGGCGTCGCCGGTTGCGGTGCTCAATATCGGCGGCGTCGCCAACGTGACCTATATCGACGGCGATGACTTGATCGCCTGCGATACTGGGCCCGGCAACGCCCTGCTCGATGATTTTATCCGCCTGCGCACCGGGCATCCGCTCGACACCGATGGCCGCGCCGCTGCGGCCGGAGCGGTCGATGCCGCCACGATCGAACGACTATTGGCGCATCCGTTCTTCGCACTGCCGCCGCCGAAATCCCTCGACCGCAACGACTTCCGCGGCTTTGTCGGCGACACGCTCGACGGCATCGGCGTCGAGGACGGCGCGGCTACTCTGAGTGCCCTCACCGCCGCGGCGGTGGCGCAGATCGTGCCGCATCTGCCGCGCGTGCCGGCAATCTGGATCGTCGCCGGCGGTGGCGCGCGCAATCCCACCCTGATGCGCATGCTCGCCGAGCGGCTCAAGCCGGCCCGCATCGAAACCGCCCACGAGGTTGGCTGGTCGATCGATTCCCTAGAGGCGCAGGCCTTCGCCTATCTCGCCGTGCGCAGCCTGCGCGGTCTGCCGATCACGTTTCCCGCCACCACCGGCGCGCCGCGCCCGCTGACCGGCGGCGTGCTGGCGCAGCCTTGATTCACTGCATCAAAAACACGCCCTTGCCGCCGGTCTGCCGGTCGAACAGCCGGTAAGCCTCGTCGGCCTGGTCGAGGTGCCAGCGATGCGTGAACAGGTGATCGACGCCGATCTTGCGGTCGGCGACAAAGCGTGCGCAATCGGCCTGGATGGTCGCGGAAAAAGTCCACGATGCGACGATGGTGAGCTGCTTGCGCAACATGTCGGGGCTGACGTCGATCGTGACGTCGCCGCCTTCACCGACGAAGCACGCGGTGCCCCATTTGCGCGCACCGCGCACCGCGACGATGCGCCCGCCGGCGGTGCCCGATGTGTCGAGCGTAAAATCGGCGCCCAGTCCATGCGTCAGGTCTCTGATCGCGGCCGGAGCGTCATTGCTGCCCGGATCGATCAGGGCGTCGGCGCCGAATTCCTTGGCGCGCGCAAGCCGCTCCGCGCTGATGTCGAGTGCAATGACGCGCGCACCCATGGCCGCGGCGAACTGCGTCGCCGAAAGGCCCACCGGGCCCTGGCCGATGATCGCGATGGTGTCGCCACCGGCGAGATTGATCCGCCGTAGCGCCTGGTAGGCGGTGCCGGTGCCGCAGGAGATCGCGGCGCCGGTGGCAAACGACAATTCGTCCGGCAGCGGCACCAGTGTATAGGACGGCACCTTCATGTAGGGCGCGTGGGCGCCGTGTCCGGTCCTGCCGTAGACGATGCTGCCGGCGTCGCACATCTGCGTCCAGCCGGTCCGGCAGTGGCGGCAGGTACCGCAACCGCCATAGTGATGCACCATGACGCGCGCACCGACGCGGACGATGCGCTCGTCAACAGCGCTGCCGGCGGCGGCGACCACGCCGCATGGCTCGTGCCCGGCAATGACCGGACCGGACGCTTTGCCGAGGCCGTGCGACGGCGAACTATCGGTCGCGCGGTAGGGGTGCAGATCGCTGCCGCACATGCCGGAAGCCTTCACAGCGATGACGACGTCGTGGGGTCCCGGCGTCGGATCGGGGAAGTCGGCGAGCGCAAGCTCGCGCGCGCCGCGGAATGTCACGCCGCGCATGGCCGACCGCGACCTATTTCGCCGCGACCGCTTTTAGCGGGTCCTTGACCGCCGGGAAGGTTTTGAACTCGATGGCCCAAGGCTCGCCGTTGACCATTTCGACTTTGCGGATATAGACGTTTTGCACGATTTCGCGCGTGTCCGGATCGATTGAAACGGGGCCTCGCGGACTTTCCCATTTCATCCCCTTCATGGCATTGACCACGGCATCGGCATCGCTCTTGCCGTTGGTCTTTTGCAGCGCCGCGTAGATCAGGTGCATGCCGTCATAGCCGCCGACCGAAATGAAATTGGCACGATGGCCGGTCGCCTTCTGATAGGCGGCGACATATTGCTTATTGAGCGCGGACGGATGCGCCGCCGAATAGAAGCCCGCGGTGAGTACGCCGTTGAGCGTGGTGCCGGAATTCGGCAGGTCGTCATCGTCGACGATGTCGCCCGGGCCGACCAGCTTGATGCCCGATTTGTCCATGCCGCGTTCGGCGAACTGCTTGGCGAAGGTGCCCGCTTGCCCGGCAGGAACGAACACGAACAGCGTGTCGGGCGCCAGGTCATGCGCCTTTTGCAGGAACGGCGAGAAGTCCGGATTGGCGAGCGGCACTTTCAGCGTGTCGAGGACTTGGCCGCCACCCTTGATGAAATTCTGCTCAAAGACCTTGCCGGCTTCGGCGCCCGGCGCCCAATCGGACAGGATCATGACGGCTTTCTTGCCGCCGTTCTGGATCGCGTAGTCGGCCATGATGCCGGATTGCTGGCCGAGCGTGAAACTGGCGCGCACGTAATAGGGCGTGCGGTCGGTCACCACCGAGGTGCCCGAAATCATAATGACGGATGGCACCTTGGCTTGCGTGACCAGCGGCGCCATCGACATGGCGCTCGGCGTAAAGCCGGCGCCGAAGAAATTGACCTTGTCGTTGACGATCAGCTCCTGGGCCAGCCGTTTGGCGTTGTCCGGGACGCTCGCGTCATCGCGCACGATGAGCTCGATCTTTTTGCCGGCCACGGTGTCGCCGTGCTGGGCGATGTAGAGCTTGGCGCCGTCGACCGCTTCGCGGCCGGCAGCAGCGACCGCTCCGGTCATCGGCATGATCAGGCCGACCTTGACGGTGTTGTCTTGTGCAGGACTTTGCGCGGCGGCGCTGCTCAAGCCGCCGACGAGACCGGCCGCCGCGATGGCGAAACCGCCGGCAATAAGATGCCTGTGAAACATGTTGCTCCCCCGATCTGCCTTTTTGGGCTTCTGATTGGCGCCATTGAACGACCGGGGCGCGCCGATTGCAACCGGTGCTATGCCGGTATTGGGCGCATGTGATCTTACGCCGCGCTGTTGGCCCGCCCGGTCTTGCCGAGCCGCTTGTCGAGGTAACCGCTGATCGATTGCATCAGCGGCTCGACCTTGCCGTCAAAGAAATGGTTGGCGCCGGGAACAACTTTCTGCTCGATGATGATGCCTTTTTGCGTCTTCAGCTTCTCGACCAGATTCGTCACGTCGCGATGCGGCACCACGGCGTCCTTGTCGCCATGGATGATCAGGCCGGACGACGGGCATGGCGCCAGAAAGGAAAAATCGTAGAGGTTCGCCGGCGGTGCGATGGAGATGAAACCCTCGATCTCCGGCCGCCGCATGAGGAGCTGCATGCCGATCCAGGCGCCGAACGAGAAGCCGGCGATCCAGCAGGCGCGCGCCTCGGGATTGACCGTTTGCGCCCAATCGAGCGCGGAGGCCGCGTCCGACAATTCGCCGATGCCGTGATCGAAACCACCCTGGCTGCGGCCGACGCCGCGAAAATTAAAGCGCAGCGCGGAGAAACCACGGTGCACGAAGGAGTAATAGATCTGATAGACGATCTGATGGTTCATCGTGCCGCCGAATTGCGGATGCGGGTGCAGCACGATCCCTATCGGCGCATTCTTCTGCCGTGCCGGATGGTAACGGCCTTCGATGCGGCCGGCGGGCCCCGTAAAAATAACTTCGGGCATGGTCTAGAACCTCGGTGAGTGCGGGTGACCGCTCAACGGCCGCTTAATCCTGCTCCGCAGGCCGGCGAGAATGAACTGCGGGCGATACGCTTGACGCTGTCGGTCTATGCACGTAACTATCTATAACCACTTCATTTTTTCGCAACCGGCGACGTGCTTGAACCGGCGAAAGCATTGGGTCGCGATTTCTAGCACAGGCCGGGGGCCAAAAAGCAAGCATAACCAGCATGGCCGAGCGCAGCTATTTCGATTGGAACGCGACCGCGCCACTGCGGGAAGAGGCTGGGGCGGCCGTCGCGGCGGCGCTAGCGGTTCCCGGAAATCCGTCCTCGGTGCACGCCGAAGGCCGCGCCGCGCGCCGCCTGATCGAGCGCGCGCGCGAAGAGGTCGCGGCGCTGGCCGGGGCGCGCCCCGGCGACGTATTTTTTACCTCGAGCGGCACTGAAGCCAACATGCTGGCGCTGTCGCCGGCGGTCGAGGTCGCCGGCGACAAGCGGCCTCGCTCGAAGCTTTTGCTGTCGACCGTCGAGCATGTCTCGGTGCGCGCAGGCGGCCGCTTTGCCCGCGAGGCGATCGAGGATGTGCCGGTCGATGCCCAGGGTCGGTTCGATCTCCTCGCGTTGGCCGATGCGGTTGCCAAAACGGCGCGGGCGCTGGTTTCGCTGATGCTCGCCAATAACGAAACCGGCATCATTCAGCCGGTCGCGGAAGCCGCGGCGATCGTGCATGCGGCCGGCGGCCTTCTCCACGTCGATGCGGTGCAGGCCGCCGGCCGCATCGATTGCGATATCGCTGTGCTCGGCGCCGACCTCATGACGCTGTCGGCCCACAAAATCGGCGGTCCGAAAGGCGTCGGCGCGCTTGTTCGCCGCAGCGACGACATTCATCTCCCCGATCCGCTGATCCGCGGCGGCGGGCAGGAGCGGGGGCTCCGCGCCGGTACGGAGAATGTCGCAGGCATCGCCGGTTTCGGGGCCGCCGCGGCCGTGGCGCGCCGGCAGCGCGCAGCCGAGGCTGCGCACATGCTGGCGTTGCGTGAGAGGCTTGAAGCCGGGCTCCGCGCCATCGCACCCGAAATGGTGATTTTCGGCGCCAAAGCCGAGCGGCTGCCGAATACGACGCTGTTTACCGTGCCGGGCATGAAGGCGGAAACCGCTGTCATCGCTTTCGACCTCGAAGGCGTGGCGGTGTCGTCGGGTGCAGCCTGCTCGTCGGGGAAGGTCCAACCCTCGCATGTCCTTGCGGCAATGGGGGTTTTGCCGCCGCTCACACGCGGCGCGATGCGTGCGAGCCTCGGCTGGAGCACCACCGCTGCCGATATTGAAAGCTTTCTAAATGCTTGGAGAAAGCTCGCGACTGCACTATCTAAGGGACAGCCCAGCGTTGCCGCCTAAATGGCTGCAAAACTGAGCGATTTAACCGAACTGGGGTGACCCGAGGTAAGCACGATCCGACATTGGGACATTGCCATAACCGACTAAATCCAACCCGCGGACCTTGAATCCGTGAGCGGAGGGACGAATGCCGGCCGTACGAGAGACCGTCGATCAGGTCCGGCGCATCGACGTCGATCAATACAAGTATGGGTTCGAAACGCTGATCGAATCGGACAAGGCCCCCAAGGGCCTGTCCGAGGATACGGTGCGTTTCATCTCGGCCAAGAAGAACGAGCCGGGTTGGATGCTGGCGTGGCGGCTCGACGCCTATAAGCGCTGGCTGACCATGCGCGAGCCGAAATGGGCCAAGGTCGATTACGGCCCGATCGACTATCAAGACCTCTATTACTATTCGGCGCCGAAGAAAAAGGATGGTCCGAAGTCGCTCGACGACATCGACCCGGAAATCCTGCGCACCTATGAAAAGCTCGGCATTCCATTGCGTGAGCGCGAGGCGCTGCTGGGCATTCAGAAAAGCGACGCGGATGCCGGCGCGGACGGCGAGCGCAGTAACGGCTCCAGCCGTATCGCCGTCGACGCGGTGTTTGATTCCGTTTCGGTCGCCACCACCTTCAAGGCGGAGCTCGCCAAGGCCGGCGTGCTGTTCATGCCAATCTCGGAAGCCGTCCACGAGCATCCCGAACTGGTGAAGAAGTATTTGGGTACGGTGGTGCCGATCAGCGACAATTTTTTTGCCACCCTCAATTCAGCGGTGTTCTCCGACGGTTCGTTTGTTTACGTGCCGCCGGGCGTGCGCTGCCCGATGGAGCTTTCGACCTATTTCCGCATCAATGAAAAGAATACCGGTCAGTTCGAGCGCACGCTGATCATCGCCGACAAGGGCTCCTATGTGAGCTATCTCGAAGGCTGCACCGCGCCGATGCGCGACGAGAACCAGCTTCACGCCGCGGTGGTCGAGCTGGTGGCGCTCGACGACGCCGAGATCAAATATTCCACCATCCAGAACTGGTATCCGGGCGACGCCAATGGCAAGGGCGGTATCTACAATTTTGTCACCAAGCGTGGCGATTGCCGCGGCAAGAACGCCAAGATCTCCTGGACCCAGGTGGAAACCGGCTCGGCCATCACCTGGAAATATCCGAGCTGCATCCTGCGCGGCGATAACTCGCGCGGCGAGTTCTACTCGATCGCGATTTCCAACGGCTACCAGCAGGTCGATTCCGGCACCAAAATGCTGCATCTCGGCAAGAACACGACGAGCCGCATCATCAGTAAGGGCATCGCCGCCGGGCATTCCAACAATACCTATCGGGGGCTCGTGACCTCGCACCGCCGCGCCGCCGGTGCGCGCAATTTCACCAATTGCGATTCGCTTCTGATCGGCGACCAATGCGGCGCCCATACCGTGCCCTATATCGAGACCAAAAATTCCTCGACCGTGTTCGAGCACGAAGCGACGACGTCGAAGATTTCCGAGGAGATGCTGTTCTATTGCCGCCAGCGCGGGCTCTCCGCCGAGGAGGCGACCGCGCTTGTCGTCAACGGCTTCGTCAAGGATGTGCTGCAGCAACTGCCGATGGAATTCGCCGTCGAGGCGCAGAAGCTGATCTCGGTCTCGCTTGAAGGCAGCGTCGGCTAAGGCGGGTGCGTGTCATGACCGCATATTGGTTCAAGCCCAAGCGATATGGTTACGGCGCCACGCCCGTCACCTGGCAGGGGTGGGCCCTGACGCTCGGCACCGTGGCCGCGATGGTGGCGGTTTCACTTTATCTGCGGCTGACCGAGCGGCATTATTGGGCCTTAGCGGTCATGTTTGCGTTCGACGCGGCGGCCTTATTCGCGCTCTTCGTCATCGTCCGCCGCAAGACCGACGGCGACTGGCGCTGGCGTTGGGGCAACCGCTAGCCGAGCGATCGAAGGATTGGAGCTTTTTGGAATGGCGCTTCTGGAAATAAAGAATCTGCACGTCGCAATCGACGGCAAGGAAATTTTAAAAGGCCTCGACCTCGCCGTGAATGCGGGCGAGGTGCATGCCATCATGGGCCCGAACGGCTCGGGCAAGTCGACGCTCGCTTATGTGCTCGCCGGCAAGGCCGGCTACGAGCCGACGTCCGGCGAGGTACTGTTCAACAGCAAGAATCTCTTCGATATGACGCCGGACGAGCGCGCCGCGGCGGGGCTCTTTCTCGCCTTCCAGTATCCGCTGGAAATTCCCGGTGTCGCCACCATGACGTTCCTGCGCACCGCGCTCAACGCGCAGCGCAAGAAGCGCGGCGATCCGGAGCTGTCCACACCGGAATTCATCAAAAAGGTGCGCGAGACGGCTGGCAAGCTCAACATCGACCAGGACATGCTGCGCCGCGCCGTCAATGTCGGCTTTTCCGGCGGCGAGAAGAAGCGCAACGAGATTTTGCAGATGGCGCTCCTTGAGCCGCGGCTTGCCGTGCTCGACGAGACCGATTCCGGCCTCGACATCGACGCGCTGAAAGTCGTCGCCGACGGCGTCAACCGGCTGCGCTCGCCGCAACGCTCGTTCGTCGTCATCACCCATTATCAGCGGCTGTTGTCTTACATCGTGCCGGACATCGTACACGTTCTCTCCGGCGGCCGCATCGTCAAGACCGGCGGCAAGGAGCTCGCGCTCGAACTCGAAGCGCGCGGCTATGCCGAGTATCAAGAGGAAGCGGTGGCGTGAACGCAGGAGTCACCACGATCAAGACCGCGGCCGAGACCGAACTGGCGCAGGTTTTCGCGCGTGCGCGGGATTCGCTGCCCGGCGATGACGCCGTCGCCGCCCGGCGCGAGGTTGCGTTCGGCCTGTTCGCCAAGGAAGGCCTGCCGCATCGCCGCGTCGAGGACTGGAAATATACCGACCTGCGTGGGCTGATGCGCGAGGCAAAGCCACTTGCTCCTCCGCCGGATGCGGCCGCCAAGGCGCGCGCCAAGAACGCCGGCGCGATCCTCGGCGACGTCGAGACGCGCCGCCTCGTTTTTGTCGACGGCGCCTTCGTCCCTGAATTGTCGGATCTGGCAAGCTTGGAAAAAGGCCTCACCGTCGGCTCGCTGGCGGACGCGTTGTCCGATAACGACCCCGTACTCACGCAGCACCTTGGCAAGCTTGCGCCGGCCGGCGACGTCGCGGTTGCGCTCAATACCGCGCTGATGGGCGACGGCGCGGTGATCCGCATCGCCGCCGGAGCGACCATCGAACGGCCGCTGCATTTGTTGTTGGTGGCGTCGGGAAAACCGGCGGCAAGCTTCGTGCGCTCACTCGTCGTCGTCGAGCGCGGCGCGCGCGCCATGGTGATCGAGAGTCACGAGGGCCCGACCGGCAGCGATTATCAGGTCAATGCGGCGCTGGAACTGTTCGTCGGCGACGCGGCCCATGTCGATCATGTGAAGATCATCGCCGAGGGTGCCGACGCGCTCCATGTCTCGACGCTCGCCGCCGCGATCGGCGCGCATGCGCGCTTCAACGCGTTCTCCTTCACGGTCGGCGGCGCCGTGGTGCGCAATCAACTGTTCCTCAAATTCGACGGCGAGGGCATTGTCGCCGGCATCCGTGGCGCCTCACTGCTCAAGGATCGCCAGCACGCCGACACGACGCTGGTCGCCAATCACGTCGCCGCCGATTGTCAGAGCCGCGAAGTCTTCAAGACCGTGCTCGACGGCGAGGCGCACGGCGTATTCCAGGGCCGCATCATCGTGCAGCGGCATGCGCAGCGGACCGACGCCAAGATGATGACGCGGGCGCTGCTGTTGTCGGAGCGTGCCGAGGCCGACAACAAGCCGGAGCTTGAAATCTTTGCCGACGATGTGCAATGCGGCCACGGCGCCACCGCCGGCGCGATCGACGAGGAGCTGAAATTCTATCTGTTGGCGCGCGGCATTCCGGCGGCGGAGGCCGACGCGTTATTGATCCAGGCGTTCCTTGGCGAGGCCATCGAGGGTATCGAACACGCCGGGCTGCGCGAGGCTTTGCTGGAAGCGGTCGCGGACTGGCTCAAGGCGCGCAAGCAACATGAATGACGTAATGACCAACGGCACTTATGACGTCAACCGCATCCGGGCGGATTTTCCGATCCTGGCGATGGCGGTCTACGGCAAGCCGCTCGTCTATCTCGACAATGCGGCCTCGGCGCAGAAGCCACGCGCCGTGCTCGACCGCATCGAGCAGGCTTACACCACGCAATACGCCAATGTGCACCGCGGCCTGCATTATCTCGCCAATGAGGCGACCGAGGCCTATGAGGGCGCGCGCGAGAAGGTCGCCGCTTTCCTCAATGCCGGGCGCAAGGAAGAGATCATCTTCACCCGCAATGCGACCGAGGCGATCAATCTCGTCGCCTACACATTCGGCCGCGAGCGCATAAAACCCGGCGACGAGATCGTGCTCTCGATCATGGAGCACCATTCCAACATCGTGCCCTGGCATTTTTTGCGCGAACGCCAAGGCGCCGTCATCAAATGGGCGCCGGTCGACGACGAGGGCCGTTTTCTCATCGACGAATTCGAAAAGCTTTTGACGCCGCGCACCAAGATGGTGGCGATCACCCACATGTCGAACATGCTCGGCACCTTGGTACCGGTGAAAGAGGTGACACGGATCGCGCATGCCCATGGCATTCCGGTGCTCGTCGACGGCGCGCAGGCGGCCGTGCATTGCGACGTCGACGTGCGCGATATCGATTGCGACTTCTATGCCTTCACCGGGCACAAGCTCTACGGCCCGACCGGCATTGGCGCGCTGTACGGCAAATACCGGCACTTGGCGGCGATGCCGCCGTTCAACGGCGGCGGCGAGATGATCCGTGAAGTGTTCGAGGATCACGTTACTTACGGCGACCCGCCGCACAAATTCGAAGCCGGCACGCCGTCAATCGTGCAGGCGATCGGGCTCGGCGCCGCGATCGATTACGTGGCCGCCGTCGGCAAGTCCCGCATCCGCGGCCACGAGGCCGGGCTTATGAGCTACGCCCACGACCGGTTGCGCGAGATCAATTCGCTCCGCATCCTCGGCACCACCAAGGACAAGGGGCCGATTGTCTCGTTCGAAATGAAAGGCGCGCATCCACACGACGTGGCGACCATCATCGACCGTTCCGGCGTCGCGGTGCGCGCCGGCACGCATTGCGTGATGCCGCTCCTCTCCCGCTTCGGCCTCACCGCGACCTGCCGCGCGTCCTTTGCCATGTACAACACCCGCGACGAAGTCGATTGCCTGGCGCAAGCGCTGTTGAAGGCGCAGAGCATGCTCGGATGAATGATCATGAGCGATGACGTGAAAACCGATACAGCCGTGGACGCTGCTGCTTCCACCGAGAAACCCTCGGCCATTCCGGCCGACCAGAAGCCCTCGGCGATTCCGGCCGATGAGATGGCGCGGCTCGGCGACGAGATCGTCACCGCGCTGAAAACCGTGTTCGATCCCGAAATTCCCGCCGACATCTACGAACTCGGCCTGATCTACAAGGTCGACGTCGATGATGATCGCATGGTCAATATCGACATGACGCTGACCACGCCGAATTGCCCCTCGGCGGCGGAATTGCCGGCGCAAGTGGAGAATGCGGTCGCTGGCGTGCCCGGCGTGCGCGAGGCCAAAGTGAACATCGTCTGGGATCCGCCGTGGGATCCGAGCCGGATGTCGGACGAGGCGCGCGCCGTGCTCAATATGTGGTGAGAAGCTTGGTAGGTATCTTGCTGGGTATCTTGGCGTAAGTTGCGCGCGGTGCATGCCCGCATTACATGCGCAGATAAGGAAATGACGATGGCAACGGCCCGACCGAGACCTCAAGTGATGCGGCTCACCGAAGCCGCCGCCGACCGCATCAAGGCGGTGATGGCGAAGGCCGATCATCCGATCGCTGCGATTCGCGTCGGCGTCAAGAACGGCGGCTGCGCCGGCATGAGCTATTTCATGGAGTATGCCGAAACGGTCAACCCGCTCGATGAGGTGATCGAGGACAGGGGCGTGCGCATTCTCGTCGATCCCAAGGCGGTGCTGTTTCTGCTCGGCACCGAGATGGACTACAAGATCGACAAGCTCGCCGCGCAATTCGTGTTCAATAATCCGAACCAGACCGCGGCCTGCGGCTGCGGCGAATCGGTGCAGATCGAGCCGGCCCGCGATGAGTCAAGCGCCGAGGCTCGCTAGCACTACTTTGGCAGATTACGGCGTGATAGGATGGATGGGATTCCCAAATCAGATTTTCTGTGACTCATAGGTGGTCGGTTCTTGGAGGACCGACCATGGCAAACGCGACATCGAATTGGGAAGACGATCTCAGCGGCTGGCTCAAACCATTCTTGAATCGCCTGGGCCACAAGGCGCGGCGGCGAATGTGTCCGCTTTACGTGGCGGGGCTGATCGGGCCCGGCGATCGCAAGAGCGTTCAGCCAATGGCGGAGCGGCTTGCGCCGGGTAATTATGATCAGTTGCATCATTTTATTGCGGCTGGTGTCTGGGACGCGGCACCATTGGAGACCGAGCTTCTCGCCCAAGCGGACCGGCTCGTTGGTGGCAGCGAAGCGGTGTTGGTGATCGACGATACCGCGGTGCCGAAGAAGGGCACGCACTCGGTCGGGGTCGCGGCGCAATATGCTTCAGCGCTGGGCAAGACGGCGAACTGCCAGACACTGGTGTCACTGACGCTCGCCCGGGGCGAAGTGCCGGTCATGGTGGCGTTGCGGCTTTTCCTTCCGGACGGTTGGATCAGCGATCGGCGGCGGTTGGAGCGAGCCGGCGTTCCGGCCGCCTATCGAACGGCTCGCAGCAAGCCCGAGATCGCATTGGCGGAGATCGATCGCGTGATGTCGGCCGGCGTGCGCTTCGGCTGTGTTCTAGCGGATGCCGGTTACGGGCTCAGTGCGCCGTTCCGTCAAGGGCTTACGGCTCGTAAGCTTGCCTGGGCGGTTGGCATCCCCCGTCACCTTAAGGTGTACCCGGTTGGGGTGCGGCTCATTTGGCCCGATACAAAAGTTCGGGGTCGGCCCCGTAAGCGGCACGTTCCCGATGTTCTATCGATAGCGGCCGAAGACATGCTGGCCGCAGCCAAGTGGAGAACTGTGAGTTGGCGCAGCGGGACGAAAGGCCGGCTGAAAGCCCGATTTGCGGCTGTCCGTGTGCGCATCGCCGACGGAGCTCCGCAGCGGATATGGGATAAGGGTCAGCAGCATCTTCCAGGGGACGAGGCGTGGCTCATCGGCGAGCACCGAGTATCGGGGGAGAAGAAATACTATCTTGCCAACCTGCCGGCCCGGACGGACCTGCGCAGCCTGGCTGCCACGATTAAGGCGCGATGGGTCTGCGAACAGGCCCATCAACAACTGAAGGAGGAGCTTGGCCTCGACCACTTCGAGGGAAGGTCCTGGCATGGCCTTCATCGTCATGCGCTTATGACCATGATCGCTTACGCCTTCCTCCAGCATCGTCGCCTCACAAAAGTGAGACGGAAAAAAAAGAATCAACGGGCCGCCACCTCAACCAACGTTGCCAGCCGTCCGCCACGCCATCGTCAGCCTCATCATTCGAACAAACCCGCTACAATGTCCGAACTGCCGAATGTGGATCGACGTAAAAAAGCAGCGTGAGTAAATCTGCCAAAGTAGTGCTAGGGCGTGGACTCATTAACGCGCAGCCATAGCCTGATTGACGCGAGCTGGATGAAGGCGAGGTCGTTCGCTGCGAGCTTGTCGTAGCGCGTTGCGACCCGCCGACACTGCTTGATCTTGTTAAAGAACCGCTCGACCAAATTGCGCGCACGATAGAGGTGACGGCTGAAGTATATCGGCTCGGTCCGGTTCGGTCTCGGTGGAATGTTTGCCCATGCGCCGTGCTCACTCACAAATGTCCTGATCCAATCGGCGTCGAACCCGCGATCAGCGAGCAGCATTGCTCCCGATTTCAACGCAGACAGCAGGGTGAGAACAAGACGGTTGTCGTGCGCTTCGCCCGTGGTCAGCGCAAGACGGACAGGCAACCCGCTGGTATCGACGACTGCGTGAATCTTGGTCGTCAGCTCGCCACGCGACCGGCCCATCAGTTGTTCGCTGTTGCCAGCGATGCAGGCTCCATGCTGGTGCACTCGGACGATGGATGTGTCGATCATCTGCACGGTTGCATCGTGGCCTGCGGCCAACGCATTCATGAGCTGGTCCCACACGCCAGCCCTGCGCCAGCGAACGAAACGATTGTAGCAGGTGGTGTACGGGCCAAAGTTGTCCGGCAGATCGCGCCACGGCGCACCCGAGCGCAGGACCCAAAGGATGCCGTTGAGCACGCGGCGGTCAATTACACGCGGCACGCCCTGCGGCTTGTTCGGCAGGAACGGCTTGATGGCAGCCCATTCATAGTCGGTGAGTTCGTAGCGCATGATTCAAGGCTCCGGTTTGGGAGCTTGAATCACGCGCCGGGAGGAACCATCAACCCGCAAAGGCCCATCGAGGCAGATGCCAATAGCCTGACTTCACTGCCGCTATCGGAGCAACAGCGGACATCGCGGATTAAAATCCTGCGATGGCAATGATGTGAATGACCCGTTGCGGAAGTGGAATAATCAAACTTGCTACGATGCACCACGACGGATTGCCTCAGGCCGTTTCAATACATATGTAGAGCGTGCCTTCTTGAAATGGAGGGCACAATGAACAACAACAAGAGCAAACAAAGCGACAAGCCTGAGCCGCAGACAAAGCCCGAGTTTGATGCGATCGGAATGTGGTTCGCGGCGGCGGCCTTGCTCACCGTGCTGGCCGCCGGCATCATCATCTACCGCACCGCCGACGACACGATTCACATGGCGGCGAGTGACACCATCCCCGCACCAGTTTCCAGTCTGCGATAGCCGCTGCGTTTGCTCGCCATTTAAGGGTTTTGATAACACCGCCCTTGACTCACTGACGGCCTTATCCGCGGTGGCATATTTGGACCGTTTAAGCCTTCGACGGCTAGTTTCATGAGTTTGGGATTACACGTCCTTGGCCGCGTCATCGTCCGGTACCTTGAAAAGCCGGCGAGAGGCTATGAACCGTTCTTTCCGAGCAATATGGATGCTGTGCGACGCCTGCTGCGGCCTGGCGATGTTCTATTGATTGAAGGAAACAGCCACTTGGCTGGGGTTATCAAATATCTGACCCATTCAACCTGGTCCCATGCCGCACTGTATGTCGGCCCGATTAAAGGTAAGACGGCTGCGAACGGTGAGCCTCACGTGCTGGTAGAGTCAAACATCGGGGAAGGCGTTGTTTCGGCTTGCCTGTCACGATACTCGCAATACCACACGCGCATATGTCACCCCATCGGTCTCAGTCCGGAGGACTTGGTGAACGTCTGTACTTACGCTACCGACCGCATTGGGCTGACCTACGACCTTAGGAACATTCTCGATCTCGGCCGGTACCTGATACCGTTGCCGGTGCCGCAGCGTTGGCGGCGACGAATGGTGGCGCTCGGTTCCGGCGGCCCCACCAAGTTCATTTGTTCTGCATTGATCGCAAGCGCATTTCAAGCAGTGCGGTATCCAATTCTGCCCAAAACAACGGAACTGGGAAGCAAAGCTGCCCGGCGCGAAATTTTGGCAATCCGCCAGTCGACGCTTTATATGCCGCGGGATTTCGACCTTTCGCCCTATTTTGCAGTCGTCAAACCAACGATCGAATTGGGTTTCGACTACAAGTGTCTGCATTGGATCGACTTGCCGAAATCCCCAGCGTTGGATATTCGCACGCGCGCCCCAAATCGCTGCCTTTGATTTCACATCCTGAGAACATCCGCTAACAGCTCGAGTAGATGCTGTTTGCTGCGGTGCCGTCGGGTCGCGAATCCGCCTTACGATCGTAGCGAAGCACTCTAACTTCTATCTAACCTCGCGCCTTGAGACAGGTCAGCGATTCGCGGTGATCCTTGGCGGAATCTGGTGCATTAGGAAAAGCTCAATTGCCGCCAACACGGCAACGACGATGCCGATCACGACATCGACCTTCATCGCCGTGCCGCCCGAGAATTTTAAGGCCCACGGCGAGACGATGAGCCAGAGGCCGGCGATGAGGTTGAGCCACTCCTCCCAGACCGCGAACGCGGCGAGCGCCGCAATCGACAGCACCACAATGATGATGCCAAGAATCACGGAATTTGTGGTTTCTGTTCCCGTAGCAAAGTGAAAGAACCACGGTGAGAAGAACATAATTATACCGAGGATCAGGTTTGCCACGTCGCAAAGTTTCGCATTGGACCATTCAACCATGACATTTCTTCATATCACACGCGGATTCCCGGAATTTAATCCGCGGTTTTACCTTAAACCTACGGGGATATGTGCTGGTTCCAACGGGAACGTGCGACGAATTGTGGATTGCTTCCGGCATGTCAATCTTCGCCATGCCAATATTTCTGAGTGTCTCGAAAATTGTTGCACTGCACGAGTCCGGTCCTGATGGCCCTGAACGTCGTTTGCGCCGGGGACAGCAATACGTCTGAAGCTGAGGGACAAGCCGACATCCTGCGGACATCGCCGAAACGACGCGGGTTGACCCGAAGCGGTCATTCACCACCGCGATTTGGCACGTGCAAGAAGTTCAGCCGCCCCACCGGTGCATGACAATGCCCACAATTGCGCCGAGGAACAGCATGAGGCATGCAGTCGATTGAATGAAGAAGCCTGGTAAGCGCTTCTCTACAGCTCTTTTGTAGCCTACAAAATACAAGACGCGCCCGCATATCCATATAAGTCCGAGCACTGCAGCGGCGGTGTCGTTGAGGTAAAATGCGCAAAGCCACAACGGCACTAAGAAAGTTGGCATCCATTCAAGCGTATTCATGTGCACACGAAAGATGCGTTCGAAATCGGAATTGCCCGTCGTTTCTGGAAGCTTCACATTAAATTTTCCCCGCGCCACCGCAACGCGCGTCGCAAGGAAAAAATAGAACGCTACGGCGAACAATGTCACGATCGCAGTGTAATACGGCATGACGAAATCCTATGCTGAATGGCCCTTAGCAGACATCAGCCGCGTTTCTTCCCACTTGTCTTTGAAATCGGCTGAACTGGAACCGCTGTACAGTGCCGCCGGGTGTCAGATGATCATGCCGTCGGCTTTCAATAAGCTTGAACGATGGACCAAGCACCTCCGCGATTGAACCTGCATCATGGCGGATGACCGGTAGGCCGCTGCATCGCTCCGGCCCATCCGGCGCAAATGTGCCGACGATAACGTGCCCGCCGGGACACACCGCAGTTCGGACACATGCGGCGTAGGCTGCGCGGTCAGCCGACGCAGTCAGGAAATGGAATGCCGCCCGGTCATGCCAAAGATCGTAGCGTTTATCGGGCTGCCATCCGGTTACGTCCGCAACAATCCAGGTGATGTTCGCGGCTTCCGGACCAAGCCTTTCCCGCGACGTCGCCAACGCCTTTTCCGAGACATCAAGCACACTAAGCGAGTGAAAGCCCTCGGCGATCAAGGCATCGACAAGGCGAGACGCACCGCCCCCAATATCAATAATGGACGCGTCAGGACCCACTCCGGTCGCTCGAATTAGATCGAGCGAAATCGTCGGCATTTCCTCGAACCAACTGACGTCGCACTCGCCCTTGGTCTGATAAACGTTCTGCCAGTGGGTTTGTCTTTCGATCGCAGTCATATTGAGCTCCCACCACCGTCAGGAGCGTATAATGTCATCCGCCCCGATTCTCGACAATAAGGACCCGGGCGCGCCTTCGGTGTTCGAGCCGGCTGCGCTCCTACGCGAAGCGCGGCGGCAAAAAGGGCTGCCCGCCACCGATGTACCGCCCGTCTGCGTGCTCGATCCCGACGGAGACATTGTGCGCTACCTCAAGGGCTGCGGCGCGGCACTGCCAGTGGAGACATGGCCCTGCTATCATACCGTTCTTTACAACTTCGCCCTGGCCGGTCGAGGTGTCGGAATTGTCGCCTGCGCCGTCGGGGCGCCTTTTGCAGTGTTAGTCGCGGAGGAGCTTTTTGCTTGCGGATGCCGGTTGCTGATTAGCGTGACCTCAGCTGGTCAGATAGTTTCCGCGGGGGCGCCGCCCTATTTCGTGATTATCGATCGGGCGCTGCGCGACGAGGGGACAAGTTATCATTATGCCGCCCCTGAGGTTTTCGCCGAGGCCAATCCCGACCTGATAGACGCGGCGAAGCGGGCTTTGCATGAGGCCGGTGTGTCCGCACATGTCGGTCCGAGCTGGACGACCGACGCGCCGTTCCGCGAAACCGCCGAGGCAATCACGGCGGCGCGTGCCAAGGGTATTCTCGCTGTCGAAATGGAAGCTGCCGCGCTCTATACGTTTGCCCGCCAACGGGGTCGCAAAGTGCTCTGCCTTGCCCAGGTAACCAACACCATGGGACTTTCCGGTCAGGATTTCGAGAAGGGCGAAGCGCAGGGAGCTGATGAGGCATTACGCGTGCTGGAAGCGATCATCCGTAATCTTTGATAACGGTGCCCGCTATTCAGGCGACAAGGGTGAGTGGAGTTGATGCTCCCGAATGGATACCTCCGCGCCGCCAGAGAATTGCATCAAACCCGAGGCTCCTGCCGGGAGGATCGATCAGGTAAATGAGCTGGATGACGACCAGGAACATATAGGTCCATGGCCACTCACCTGGCGCATTGTAAAGCCCAAGCCATAAGTTGATCGCCATTAGGGCGCCGAGTAACGCACCCACACGCGTGAGCAATCCCAGGATCAGCGAAACGGCGATCGCGACCTCGATCGCGTAGACCAGCGGCCCGAATATCGCGATGTTGGGTAACACGATGTCGCGGACAAGGTCGCTCTGCAACTGGATTGAACCGTGTTCGACCATTTCCTGCATCCAATGAATCAGCCCCCAGTCGTAGTGCGGGGGAACCTTCCACAGCGACTGCTGCCACCACATCGTGCCCACGATGGCACGGAGCAGGCAGCGGCCGGCATCGTGGATCGAGCGTTGCGACGGTTCGCTGCGCCAGACAAGTGTAGCCGCGACGGCGCAGCCAAGCAGCAGAAACCAAAAAGCAGGTTTCGGAAAGCCAGTATCCGTAAGCGCATTGATCGTATCAGTGAGCGGATTTTGAGGCATGGTTCTGTTCCCGTGGCAGGGCAACCAGGCGAGTTTACCGAAATCAGGATCATTCTGTCTCGGGCGTCAGCCATACTGCGTGCTCCAGAAATGTCGCTTATTGGCCGATTCTGTTGAAGAAGTCGGACGATAATTTGAGTAGATCCCAATTGACGCGCTGAGGGGTGCGGTCAATCGGCGGAGCGGTCCTGCTTTTATGCTGGTTTGAGCTTTTGTGCCGGTATCAGCTTCGCCATTTTTCGGAGGTTCTGGGCGGTTGCTGCGAGGAGGAACTCGTCGTATGCACCATTCGGTCCTCGTAGTCGGAGCCGATCGAGCTTGAGAATGCGTTTGAGGTGCGCGAATAGCATCTCGACCTTCTTCCGCAGCCGTCGTGCGATGCGTCCCTCCGACGATCTTGCGATTTGGCGCGCCATGTCGCGGGCGCCTTCGTAGATCGATCGCGGCACATACCGCGCCGGTTCCTTGGGACAGCATCGACGCTTCAGGTGACAGGCTTCGCAGTCATATTTGCTCGCGCGGTAACGTATTGTCGCTCCATCATTGATAAGTGAGCCGGTCGTGGTCAGCATCTTGCCGCCTGGGCAGTAGTAGACGTCGCCAAGTGACGCGATTGACCCGAAGCGAACGTCACAAAAGCTTCCTCCGATTCCTTAGGCGGAGGCAGGGAAATGCATTCGTGCGTCAGTCGAAGCGATACCGCTGATCGAACGGCCAAGCGCCGGACCCTCAACATTTCACTTTAGGAGAAGCCATTTCACTTTAAGACAAGCCATTTTCGCGCACTGTGTCTTTAGCGTCATAGGTGGGCGAGCGGCCTAGGTGTATTGATAAGTACGAATGAACCGGCGCGAACCTGCGTCTGAATGGAATAAGAGGCTACGATGAAGAAGGTTCTTCTGGCGGCCACCGCAACGGCGACACTGCTCGGCGGACCGGCCTTCGCGGCCGATATGGCGGTCAAGGCGGCTCCGATGGCGGCACCGGCATTTAGCTGGACTGGCTTCTACATTGGCGGCAACGTCGGCTTTGGCCGGAGCAGCACAACTTTTACCGATGAAGCTCCCGGCCTTCTTACTTTTAGCGGTACCGCTCGTAACGACACTTTTGTAGGCGGCGGCCAGATTGGCTACAATTGGCAATTTAATCCTAATTGGGTGGTCGGCGTCGAAGCCACCGTGAACGGCGGCAAGTTTGATCAGACTGCAGTCGTGGTAGACTCGTTCGGCATTACCCGAAACCAAGTATCATCCGTCAAAACAATTTGGGACGTTGCCGGCCGTTTTGGATACGCAAACAATAACTGGTTGTTCTATGGCAAGGGTGGATATGCTGGAACACGTCTAGATCTCAGCGTAAACACGCCGGCGGCTGGCCCCGGAACGGAGGCTGCCAGCAGTAATTCTGTTAGCGGCTTTGTTGCTGGCGCGGGAATCGAATACGGCCTAACGCAGAACTGGATAGTTGGGGTCGAATACGATTACTATGGCTTCCGTAATTCAGATCAATTAGCCGTCAATACACCAATTGCTGGTTTGCAAAACTTTCGGTCCATCTGACCTGCCACTGAGTTTTTCCTCCACGCGGAGTTAGAGTCCGGCCCGACAGGAGGGACGGACGATGAAGCGTGTCAGGTTCACTGAGGAGCAGATTATTGCGGTGCTGCGGGAGCAGGAGGCTGGGGCAAAAACAGCCGACCTTGCGCGCAAGCATGGCGTCTCGGAAGCGACCCTGTACAACTGGAAGGCCAAGTACGGTGGCCTGGATGTGTCGGAGGCCAAGCGGCTGAGGACACTGGAGGACGAGAACCGCAAGCTGAAGAAGCTGTTGGCGGAATTGATGCTCGACAACGCCGCCTTGAAGGAGCTGTTGTCAAAAAAATGGTAGGGCCCGTCGCCAAGCGCGAGGCTGTGGCTCATCTGCGTGGCGTGCTGGAGATGAGCGAGCGACGGGCCTGCAGCATCGTTGCCGCCGATCGCAAGATGATCCGCTATCGCTCATGCCGTCCGCCTGATACCGAGCTGCGCGCCCGTCTGCGTGATCTCGCCAACCAGCGGCGCCGCTTTGGCTATCGGCGGCTCTTCATCCTGTTGCGGGACCAAGGCGAGTCATCCGGTGTCAACCGCATCTACCGGCTCTATCGCGAAGAGGGACTGGCCGTGCGCAAACGCAGAAGTCGCCGCAAGGCTGTGGGAACACGTGCGCCCATCCTGGTCGAGGCCAAGCCCAATGCTCGCTGGTCACTCGACTTTGTCCACGACCAGCTCGCCTGTGGCCGCCGCTTCCGCATTCTCAACATCGTCGACGACGTGACGCGGGAGTGCCTGGCGGCGATTCCCGACACGTCGATCTCCGGCAAGCGGGTTACCCGCGAGCTTACGACCATCATTGCGTGGCGCGGCAAGCCGTGGATGATCGTGTCGGACAACGGCACCGAGTTCACCTCGAATGCGATCTTGCGCTGGAGCAAAGAGCATCAGATAGAATGGCACTACATCGCACCCGGCAAGCCGATGCAGAACGGTTACATCGAATCCTTCAACGGTCGCATGCGTGACGAGCTTCTCAACGAGAGCCTGTTTCTCGATCTCGATCAGGCTCGGCAAATCGTCGCCGCCTGGATCGCCGACTACAACACCGCCAGGCCGCACTCCTCGCTCGATTACAGGACGCCGGCAGCCTATGCCGATCATCTCACCGCAACCAGCCATCGCGCTGCGCTACCTGATGGCTCCGCGCGCTGTCCGGTTGCTCACACTGCGCCAAAGGGCGTATCAACAGCCGAGGCTCTAATCGCCGCTGGATGAAAGTTCAGTGGCAGGTCACATCAGCGCCAATGTACAAACGGTTACTGGTCGTGTGAGCTACAAGTTTTAGTTCACTCACAATTTCCGAAGTAGAGAAGCCCCGGGTTCGACCGGTGCTCTTTGTTGGGTAGTAGCTAAAATAAAAGAGGCCGCTTCATTTAGCGGTCTCTTTGTATTTTGATGCTATGGACGGTTCCTCCACCGGCACGTGAGTTCCACAGAACGTGGGTTATTGCCGAACTCCTTGACCGACTTGACGCTGGTCCGAGGGATGGGATCGGCGAAAAGGCGCGGTATTTCTTTCCTGTGCGGGCGCCGTCCATACATGGCCCTTCGCGACCAATCGCGGCGACGCAGCAATTAGGTCGCTTTAGGAACGAAGCGGACATTCAGCGAGCCGCGGTTATCGAACCGGATTTATGAGTACGCGCCCTAGCTTGTCATTCCGGGCTGGGGCCTCTGGCGCGCCGCGGAATGACTTCAAGCCACCCGGGCCGGCGGCGCGCCTGCCGCGGCGGCCTCGGGATCGGCCTCGCAGATGACGCGGTTGCGGCCATTGCGCTTGGCGGCGTAGAGGCATTTGTCGGCGCGCTCGATCAAAAGCTGTGCGGTATCACCCGGATGCAGCACCGCCGCGCCGATCGAAATCGTCACCCGGCCGAGCCGTTCGCCGTTCGACCGCCGCATCAGCTCCTTGGTCATGACGGCGCGCCGGACGTGATCGGCCACCGTGATCGCCGATTGCAGCGTCGTATTCGGCAACGAAATGATGAACTCCTCGCCGCCATAGCGCGCCGCCACGTCGCGGCCCTTGACGTTCTGCTTCACCGCAAGCGCCACCAGGCGTAGCACCTGATCGCCGGTGAGATGGCCGTATTGGTCGTTGAAGCCCTTGAAGTGATCGATATCGGCCATCAGGAGCGACAGCGGCTCGTTATTTTCCGTCGCTTCGGCGATGCCTTTGGCGAGCGCGGCATCGAAGTATTTGCGGTTGGACAGCGTGGTGAGCGGATCGGTCACGCTTTCCAGACGCACGGTTTCGAGATTTTGCTGAAGCTGCTCGATCTCCTGTCGCGATGACGCCAGGCTCGTCTCGAGTGTCTTGTTGTTCTGCTCCATCTCCTTGGCACCCTGCACCAGGTGCTCGATCACCGCGCGCAGCGCCTCGCCGTCCTTGGCTTGGGCGAGCTTTTCGGTGGCAAGGCTCAATCGCTTTGAATAGCTCGTCGCCGAACCCGCCGCCGCGTCGATGGTGCTGATGACCTGCTTGATCTCGTCGAGCACCCGGGTATTGACCGAATCCATCCGGTCGCCCAGCCGGCTCATGGCGATATAGGTGTCGTAAATGTCCTCGAGATCGGCTTCGCTGAGCGTGCCCTTTTTGCTCAGCGCCTCGTTAATGGACTGGTTCAGCGGTTGGTTATAACCGGTTGCATAATTGTACCAAATTTCAAAATTTCGCGGCGAGGCCGTTTGCCCCAAGGCGCGGATTTGTCCGAGCGCGACCTCGGCAAATGCAAGCGTCCTTTCGTGCTCTTCTTGGGGCACGGCCATCGTCTCCAATCGCCCTGGAAAATGTCAAACCTGCGCCGAGCGGCACAGCGCGCATCTGCAATCACACGTATAAGTAGGAGAAAGCGGTGAAGGACCGGTAAATAAGATTGCTTGAAATCGCCTGTAAGGCAAATCCTGACACGCCGATCGAAGGCTTGCTTGTTGTCGGTAACTTAAGCCTTCACCGTCACGGGCCGCAGCAGAAAAGCGGGCAGATGCGAGTCGTCTCCATCGTCCTGGCGCGGGCGCGCCGGCGGCTGCGTGCGGCGCGATCTGGCTTCGTCGATGCGTGCGACGGCGGCGGCCGGGCGATGCGACTGGTGCCGATGATTGCGCGGTTCGCGATGTTGGCGCTCGGTGGGCGCGGGCTGCGGCGCGACGGCCGGCTCGGGCTGTTTGTCCATGAACGGAATCGACTGGCCGATCAGCTTTTCGATCGCCGCGACCGCCTTGGCGTCGTTCGAGCCGGCCACGATGCTGATCGCCACGCCGGTTCGCCCGGCGCGGCCGGTGCGGCCGATGCGGTGCACATAATCGTCGGCATGGATCGGCACGTCAAAGTTGTAGACGTGGCTGACGTCGGGGATATCGAGGCCGCGCGCGGCGACATCGGAAGCGACCAAGAGCGTTACGTCGCCCTTGCGGAATTGCTCGAGCGCGGCCGTGCGTGCGGACTGATCCATGTCGCCGTGCAGCGCCTGCACCGAAAAGCCGTGCCGCAGCAGCGAGCGGTGCAGCGTGGCGACGTCGCGCTTGCGGTTGCAGAAGACGATGGCGTTCTTCAAGCCTTCGGCGGAACGGATCAGGCGGCGCAGCGTGTCGCGCTTGTCGTGCGGCTCGCGCCCGGACCTCGCCAGGAACTGGGCGGTGGCGGCAACTGTAGAGGCCGGACGGGAGACTTCGACGCGAACCGGATTGTGCAGGAACTGTTCGGTGATGCGCTGGATTTCCGGCGGCATGGTGGCGGTAAAAAACAGCGTCTGACGGGTGAAGGGCACCAGCTTGCAGATGCGCTCGATGTCGGGAATGAAGCCCATGTCGAGCATGCGGTCGGCTTCGTCGATGACCAGAAGCTCGACGCCGGTCAGCAAAAGCCTGCCGCGCTCGTTATGGTCAAGGAGCCGGCCGGGGGTGGCGATCAGCACGTCGACGCCGCGGGTGAGCTTGATATCCTGATTGTCGAACGAAACGCCGCCGATGATCAGTGCGACGTTGAGCTTGTGATTGACGCCGTATCTGATGAAGCTCTCTTCGACCTGCGCCGCAAGCTCGCGGGTCGGTTCGAGGATGAGCGTGCGCGGCATGCGGGCGCGGGCGCGGCCCTTTTCCAGCATGGTCAGCATCGGCAGCACGAAGGCCGCCGTTTTGCCGGTGCCGGTCTGCGCGATGCCGAGCACGTCGCGCCGCGCGAGCACGTGGGGGATCGCCTGTTCTTGAATGGGAGTGGGAGTTTTGTAACCGGTCGCCGCGACGGCGGCGAGAACTTTATCGGACAAGCCGAGATGAGAAAACGACATAGACCCTCTATCTGAGACGGCCCCGCAATGAGGCGCCGCCGGCAGAACCGTTTCGGAGGAAAGCGGCAAACACGCGCAAGCGCGGTCGAATCTGCCTAATAACGTTGCGCGAAACATAAGGGCGATTGGCCGAAAGTCAACCGCAGTGGGTCTGCCGGAGCGTACTAAGTTAAACGGATTCCTTCACTTTTTCTCGACAGCCGTTAATCTCGACACCAGCTCAAAGCAACCCAGGATGCTCAAGCGTCATGGCTGAACCCGCTCCCGAACCATTGCCAGTCGTGCTCATTCCCGGTCTTACCTGCACCGCGCGGCTTTATACCGAACAGATCCCGGCGCTGTGGCAGTTCGGGCCGGTCACGGTTGCCGATCACAGACGTGACGACAGCATGACAGCCATCGCGCGGCGGATTTTGGCCGCGGTGCCGCCACGCTTCGCACTCGCTGGCCTGTCGATGGGCGGTTACATCGCGTTCGAGATCATGCGCCAGGCGCCGGGGCGCGTCGCCAAATTGGCGCTGCTCGATACCGGGCCGCGGGCGGACACGGCGGAACAGACCGACCGGCGGCGCGTCCTGATGGCGATGGCCAAAGACGGCCGCTATTCCGAAATCCCGGAACTCGCTTTTCCGCTCTATGTGGATCGCAGCCGGCTCGGCGATGAAGCGCTCAAGCGCATCGTGCGCGGCATGGCCGAAGACACCGGCCTTGAGGCTTATCTGCGCCAGCAGCAGGCCATCCTCAGCCGGCCGGATTCGCGCCCGGACCTCGCCGCGATCGCCTGCCCGACGCTGGTTCTGGTCGGCGAAGGCGACGAGGCTACCCCGCCCGAGCTCGCCCGCGAGATCGCCGCCGGCATTCCCGGTTCGCGCTTGGTCATGATCCCCGACAGCGGCCATTTGTCGACGCTCGAACAGCCGGCGGCGGTGACCAAGGCGCTGGTCGAATGGCTGCGGCCATAAGAAGCGACCCTAAGGGCAGGGCGTAGCGCGCCGCATCGTGCTAACGATGCGGCGGCATTTGAATACAGACTGTCCGCGCGAGCGGCAAAAACGTTGGAGGAATCCCCATGAGCGCCGGCCGCTTCACACGCCGTTCGATCTTATCCGCCGCGGCCATGCTGGCGGCAGCGCCTGCGGCAATCGCGCCAGCGCGCGCGCAAGGCAATTTCCCAACCCGGTCGATCCACATGGTGGTCGGCTTTGCCGCCGGCGGCGGCAACGATATTTTCGCACGCCTCGTTGGCGCCAAGATGGGCGAACTCCTCGGGCAAACGATCGTCGTCGAGAACAAGCCCGGCGCGGCCGGGCGGCTGTCGGCGGAGTACGTGGCGAACCAGGCGGCCGACGGCTATTCGCTTCTCGTCGGCGCCAGCGGCGCGATGTCGATCGGGCCGGCGATCTATGCCGACCTGAAATACGACACCAACAAGACATTCACTCCGATCGGCATGATCGCAAACTTCCCGCTGATCCTGGTGATCAATGCCGACAACCCGTCGAAAAATCTCAAGGAATTTATCGCCTGGATGAAAGCGCATCCCGACAAGGCGAATTACGCCAGTTCCTCGCCGGCTTTCACCATCGCGACCGAGCTATTGAAGTTGAAGACGGGCATGCCGGGCACGATGATCCCGTACAAAAGCAGCAACGAGATGAACTTAAGCGTCATCCAGGGTCAAACGGCGATGACCATCGCCGACGGTCCGCCGACGGTGCCGCAAGTCAAGGGTGGCAAGGAGCGGGCGCTGGCCGTCACCGGCAGCGAACGTATTCCCGAATTGCCGGATGCGCCGACCATGGCGGAAGCCGGCTATCCGAGCGTCAATATTCGGCTCTGGAGCGGCCTGTTCGCCCCGGCGGCAACCCCGGCGCCGGTCGTCGATAAGCTGCAAAAGGCCTTCGCGCAGGCGATCGCCGATCCCGGCGTCTCGGACAAGCTCAAGGCGCTGGCGGTCAATCCGGGCGGCGCCACGCCCGAGCAGTTCCGTCACATCATCGACAGCGACATCGCCAAATACCGCGACGTGGTGAAGGCCGCGAACCTGAAGTTCGAAGATTAGCGGCGTTTCCGGTTGTTGGCGTTCGTCACTTTATTTGAGACGAACTCTTGACATCCGTCCCTGGTATAGTTACCTCGCGGCAAGTTCGCTTCTTCGAAGGGCGTCACCGGTGACGGCCGAATGACGGAAGCGAGTGCGGTGCCCGCGGACGGGGCTCGTAACCCCGCTCCCGGGCGGCTCCGGACACCGCCCGGCCGGTAATAACGACTGGCCTGCGAGGAGCTCGCTGGACTGGGACAGGGGAAGATGCGGGTGACACCCGATGACGCCAAGTCTTCTCTTTAGGAGAAGTTACCCAGGAAGCGCGGCTGGAGCTGAGCGGAGGCGTTAATTCGCCGAAGCGAGTCCGCGGTGGAGCGCCGGAAGGCGCGCGCGCCCGAAGCGCGAGCGAGTGGCAACATTCGCTTTGCGTGGCGCGCGCCGCACCCGCTGGTGCGGCCCGTGCAGTCTGCGCTTTTCGGCGCTCCGCCTCCCTTCGGGGAGGGCTTACGTGCAGTGGCTTTGGCAAAATTCGGATGCGAAGGCGCATCGCGAGAATAAATCATACTGCCCTATCGCTTTCGGGAGCAGAACAGACATTGCCGAACCCGCCACCGGTTCATGCCAGTCCCTAATGACCCACATCGCACATTCGCGACCGTCAATTGAGGAGTTGCGAAGAGTTCATTCGATCACATCGTCGGCGCGGGCAAGGATCGACTGCGGAAACTTAAGCCCAAGCGCCTTGGCAGCTTTGAGATTGATCACAAGCTCGTATTTGGTCGGCGCCTGCACCGGCAAGTCGGCCGGCTTCTCGCCCTTGAGGATGCGATCGACGTAGCTGGCCGCGCGGCGACACTGGTCGAGGAAATTCGACCCATACGAGATCAATCCGCCAGCATCGACATATTCGCGTTCGTAGTACACCGCCGGCAGCTTGTACCGGGCGGCAAGCGCACCGATCAGTTCGCGATGAGCCGCAGCCCACGCGCTTGCCGTCACGATCAGACCGCCATTGGCGGACTGCGCGAAGGCCGTGAAGGCGCGCTCGATCTCGGTCGCATCGCGCGTACCGACAGGGTTCACCTCCACGCCGAGCGCCGGCGCCACCGACTCGATGACGGCAAACTGGCCGGTCCCGGCGGTTATGGCGGGATCCCGAAGGACAGCCGCTCGCGTCACTCCCGGCGCGATCTCCTTGAGCAGTTCTGGCCATTTCCCGCACAAGCTGTATTCGAACATCATAAAGCCGGTAGCATTGCCACCCGGCCGCGACAGACTATCCACATAGCCGGCGCCGACCGGATCAGGGGTGATGACAAATACAATCGGCACGGTACGGGTTGCCTCGAGCAATGGCCCCATACTTGCGGAGCCAACAGACAGGATGACGTCAGGCGCAAGTGCGACTAACTCAGCCGCGTATTTGCGCAGGGCGGCGGCATTGCCTCCGGCCCAACGGGGATCGATGTGCACGTTGCGACCCTCAATCCAGCCCAACTGCTGCAGCCCTTGCAGGAATGCCGCGTATTCTGCCTGTGCAGTCGAATCGTCTGCAATGCCAAAAAGCATGCCGACGCGGCGCGTCTGCTCGGGTTGCTGCGCGTGCGCCGCGAACGGCCACGCAACGGTGGCGCCGCCGAGCACAGAAATAAACTTCCGCCTACCGATGTTGATGGACAATTGACGCCCCCCGCGCTCGCCGCAACGTGGGGAAGGGTATCACACCGCAAATTGGAGGTCTGCGAGGGTATTTGACGGCCGGTCGATGGCGAAGCCATTCTCTGTTTTGTGTGCACGGCGGGAGGCCGTTGTTGGCCCATCGCGTCGTTACGTGGCGCGCAGTCATTCAGTTGCTTTCGAAGTGAAGCGGAAATTTAGCGAGCCGGTAGGAATCGGGCGCCGAGGGTCTTTTATGTCCGGTTTGCTGGGCAGCGGAGCAGAAGTCGCTCAAACATCCAGCGCTGCCTCGTCGGCGAACTCGGCGCGCTCCTGGATGAAGTCAAAGCGCGCTTCGGCTTTAGTGCCCATCAGCCGCTCAACCGATTTTTCGGTGTCCTTGCGGTCGTCGGCGGCCAGCATGACGCGTAGCAGCGTCCGCTTTCTCGGATCCATCGTCGTCTCTTTGAGCTGCGGCGCCATCATCTCGCCGAGGCCCTTGAAGCGGCTGACTTCGACCTTGGCGTTGGCGTTGAATTCCTTCTTGAGAATTTCAGCTTTGTGCTTGTCGTCGCGGGCATAGAAAATCTTGCCGCCGTGGGCGAGGCGATAGAGCGGCGGTACCGCGAGATAAAGATGGCCGTGATCGATGAGCTGCGGCATCTGCCGATAGAAGAAGGTGATGAGGAGCGAAGCAATATGGGCGCCGTCGACGTCGGCGTCGGTCATGACGATGACGCGGCTGTAGCGCAAATCCTCGTCGCGATAATGCACGCCGGTGCCGCAACCGAGCGCCTGCACGAGGTCGGCGAGCTGCTGGTTTTGCGCCAGCTTGTCCTTGCCGGCCGACGCCACATTGAGGATTTTGCCGCGCAGCGGCAGGATTGCCTGGGTGGCGCGGTCACGCGCCTGCTTTGCCGAACCGCCGGCCGAGTCGCCTTCGACGACGAAAATCTCCGAACCGTCCGCGGCGCCGCTGGTGCAATCGGCAAGCTTGCCGGGGAGCCGCAGCTTGCGCACCGCGCTTTTGCGCGCAATGTCTTTTTCCTGGCGGCGGCGAATGCGCTCTTCGGCGCGTTCGGTGACGAAATCGAGCAGCTTGTTGGCGGCGAGCGGATTGCCGGCGAGCCAATGGTCGAACGGGTCCTTGATCGCCTGCTCGACGATGCGTTGCGCTTCGGCGGTGGCGAGCCGGTCTTTGGTCTGGCCCTGGAATTCAGGCTCGCGGATGAACACCGAAAGCATGGCGCCGGCGCCGACCATGACGTCGTCGGAGGTGATGGCGGCGGCACGCTTGCCCTGGCCCACGCGTTCGGCATGGTCTTTCAAGCCGCGCGTGAGCGCTGTGCGCAGGCCGGATTCGTGGGTGCCGCCGTCCGGTGTCGGGATGGTGTTGCAATAGGAATTGAGAAAGCCGTCGGCATCGGCGGTCCAAGCCACGGCCCATTGCACGGCGCCGTGTGCGCCCGTCTTCCCGGCGCTGCCCGTGAAAATGTCCGGATGCACCAGCGTCGCGCTTGCCAGAGCCTCCGACAAATAATCCTTCAAGCCTTCGGCGAAATGGAAAGTCGCTTTTTCCGGCACGTCGTCGACGCCGCGAAGCAGCTCCTTGGCGCAGGACCAGCGGATTTCGACGCCGCCAAACAGATAGGCCTTCGAGCGCGTCATCTTGAAGACGCGCTCGGGCTTGAATTGCGCCTTGGCGCCAAAAATTTGCGGGTCCGGCCGGAACCGCACTTTGGTGCCGCGGCGGTTCGGCGCCTTGCCGCCATCCAGCAATTTTGTCTTCGGCTTGCCGCGCTCGAACGCCATCTTGTAGAGCTTTTGGCCGCGCGCGACCTCGACCTCCATGCGCTCGGACAGCGCGTTTGCCACCGAGACGCCGACGCCGTGCAGGCCGCCCGAGGTCTCGTAGACCTCGGAGTTGAATTTGCCGCCGGCGTGCAGTGTGCACATGATCACTTCCAGCGCCGACTTGTTCTTGAATTTCGGATGCGGATCGACGGGAATGCCGCGGCCATTGTCGGTGACGGCGACAAAGCCGTCGGCTTCCATCTCGACGTCGATCCAGTCAGCGTGTCCCGCCAGCGCCTCATCCATGGCGTTGTCGATCACCTCGGCGAACAGGTGATGCAGCGCCTTCTCGTCGGTGCCGCCGATATACATGCCGGGGCGCCGGCGCACGGGCTCGAGCCCTTCCAAAACCTCGATATGCTTGGCGGTATAGCCGGCTTCACCGCTGGTGCGGGGCGACGCGCCGGTGGCGCGGCGCGCGGTGCCACGGCGGCTCTCGCCCGCCTCGGCAAACAGGTCCGGCGTTTTGGAGGATTTCGAGGATTTGGCAGTTTTACCCAAGGCCTTACCCATGTGGAGTGTTACGTTTTTCCGTGCAACGGAGACCGGCGAATCAAGTCCCACTATGCGCCCGACTATGCCATTTAGGCGGCAAATCGATCATCACATTGACGGGCTGCTGCACGGGCCTTATATCGCCGCCCATGAAGAGGTCGTTATCGACTGTCGCGCTTGCCGATCGCCGCCGCCGCACCGCCACGGCACGGGTGCGCGCTCGCGCGTAAATTCATTCGTGCCGCCGGTTCCGCGGCACTCTCATCCTGATAGTCTGCCCGCGAAATCGGCCTGAGTTTTCCTCAAGCCAATGGTTCAATCACGGGTCTACCCATGTCTGAGAAAGCAAAAATCTCTGAGAAAGCAAAAATCTCTGAGAAAGCAAAAATCGGCGTGCTCGGCGCTTCCGGCTACACCGGCGCGGAATTGGTACGGCTGCTCATTCGCCATCCGCGCGCTGAGATCGTCTTGCTGACGGCCGATCGCCGTGCCGGCAAAACCATGGCCGATGTGTTTCCGCAATTCGCCCCCTATGCGCTGCCGACACTGACCTCGGTCGAGGACGCCGATTGGCCGGCGCTCGGGCTCGATCTTGCCTTCTGCGCGCTGCCGCATGGTGCGACGCAAAAGGTCGTCAAGGATGTGATGGCGCGGGCGCCGGCGACGAAGGTTGTCGACCTGTCGGCCGATTTCCGCCTGGCCGATCCCGCCGCTTACGCGCGCTGGTACGGCCACGAGCATTTTGCGCCCGAATTGCAGAAGGAGGCCGTCTACGGGCTGACGGAAATTTATCGCGACAAGATCAAGCCGGCGCGGCTCGTAGCCAATCCCGGCTGCTATACGAGCTGCGCCGAACTGGCGCTAATCCCGCTGCTCAAAGCCCGGGCCATCGACCCCGACGAGATCGTCATCGATGCCAAATCGGGCATGACTGGGGCGGGCAGGGCTGCCAGAGAGGAAATGCTGTTCTCCGAAGTCTCCGAGGGCATCCATGCCTATGGCGTCGGCCATCACCGCCACATGGCTGAGCTCGACCAGGAATTCTCCTTGGCTGCGGGCGGCGACGTGATCGCGACCTTCACGCCGCATCTGGTGCCGATGAACCGGGGCATTCTGTCCACGATCTATGTCCGTGGCCTCAAGGCCTCGCCGCAAGATCTTCACGCGCTGCTTTTAAAGTCTTACGCGAAAGAGCCGTTCGTCCACGTGCTGCCGTTCGGCAGCATGCCGCAGACCCGCCACGTGCGCGGCTCCAACATGACCTTCATCGGCGTCGTGACCGACCGCATCGCCGGCCGCGCCATTATTGGCGCCGCGCTCGACAATTTGACCAAGGGCGCATCCGGCCAAGCGGTGCAGAACATGAATCTCATGCTCCGCTTCCCGGAGACGATGGGGCTCGAGCAGGTGGCGTTGTTTCCGTAAGCGGCAGGACATTCCGGCCGGCGGTCATTTCTGGCCGAGCAGTTTCGCCATCGTGCGCGTGAGCTTTGGATCGAGCGCTTTGGCGGCCGCGATTTCTGCGTTGCCGCCGCCGCTGTCGCCGGTTCTTATCCTGGCGACGCCACGTTCGTATCGCGCCGCCGCGTCCTGCGGGTCAAGGCTGACGGCCTTGTCGAAATCGGCAAGCGCGCGGGCATTGTCGCTGATCGTGAGATAAAGCGAGCCGCGGTCGCGGTAGACCTCCGCCAAGTGCGGCTGCATGGCGATGACCTTATTGAAATCCGCCAGGGCCGCCGCGGTGTTCTTCTTCCGAGCGTAGGCGATGCCGCGGTTGAGCCACGCCGGCGCCAGCGCCGGATTGAGATTCAATGCCGTGCTTAAATCGGCAATCGCTTGGTCAAGGTCGCCGCCTTCAGTGTCGTTCTCTGTTTCGCCGAGATTGTAATAAGCGAGTGCGTAATTGGGCGACAGCTTGATGGCCTGCTTGAAATCTTCGATGGCGCGATCCGGCTGCCTCAGATCGTTGTGGGCCGTGCCGCGGTTGTTGAAAGCGATGGCGTAATTGGGCATCAGCTTTATCGCCTGATCGAAATCCGCGAGCGCCTTGGTCGGGTCGCCCATCCCGCGATAGGTCAGGCCGCGCGTGTTGTAATACTCGGCGTTGTCGGGCTTCAGACCGATTGCCTGCGTGCTGTCGCGCAGCGCCCGGTCATAATTCTTTAGTCTGCTGTAGGCGCTGGCGCGGCCGTTGAGCGCGGCATCGTATTTCGGAAATAGAGTCAGCGCCGCGCTGTAATCGGCGACCGCGTCGGCCAAATCCCCTAGATCGCTTTTGGCCCGGGCGCGCAACGTAAAGGCGAAAGCTCGAGCGGCTGGTTTGGTCGTGCCCTCGATGAGCTGGGAGCAAGCGGCGACGACCTCTGTGCTGGCCGGCGTCGAAGCGCAAGCGTCTTCGTCCGGACTTGCCGCCACTGCTGCCGCTGGGGCGAAAAGGCCGCCGACAACGAAAAGAATACGGGCGAAGCCAAGCAAGCTAGTCCTCCCTGCGCAGGGACCTCTTGCTTTTGTCGGCGTATCCGCCTTCGCGGTTCTGACCGCCGGCGAAACTAAAATTTCGGCAAAAACTTAGTCCCGGACCTTAACGTAACTCCCCGGCGCGTCCTCGATGGCCTTGAGCGCGCCGTCGCCTGGAATCCGTGCGGCAACCTCGGTCGGGCTTTGCCGGGTGAGCCAGATGAGCCAATCCGGCCACCACGAGCCGGGATGCTCCTTGGCCTTGGTGAGCCAGCCATCGATGTCGGTGTTGCGCGGCTTGGGACCGGTCCAGTACTGATATTTTTGCTTGGCCGGCGGATTGACCACGCCGGCGATATGGCCGGAGCCGGAGACCACGAATTTGACGTCGCCGCCGAACAGCTTTGAGCCGACCATCACCGACTTGGCCGGCGCGATATGGTCCTCGCGCGTCGCCAGATTATAGATCGGCACCTTCACCGCCTTGAGATCGATCGCGGTGTTGCCGAGCACCATTTTGCCCTTGGCCAGCTTGTTTTCGAGATAGCAATTGCGCAGGTAGAACGAGTGGTTGGCCGCGGGCATGCGGGTGGCGTCGGAATTCCAGTACAGCAGATCGAAGGGGAAGGGCGCCTTGCCCTTGAGGTAATTATTGATGACGTAAGGCCATAAGAGGTCGTTTGACCGCAACAGATTGAACACGGTCGCCATCGACTTGCTCTCGAGATAACCGCGTTCGGCCATCCGCTTCTCGATGGCCTCAACCTGTTCCTCATCGACGAACACTTTGAGATCGCCGGCAAAGGTAAAGTCGACCTGCGAGGCGAACAGCGTCGCCGACGCGATGCGCTCGTCATGTCGCGCGGCCATGGCGGCAAGCGTGACCGCGAGCAGGGTGCCGCCGACGCAATAGCCGATGGCATGCACCTTGTCCTCGCCGGTCGCGAGCTTAATGGCGTCGAGCGCCGCCAGCGGGCCGTGCTCCATGTAGTCGTCGAAGCTTTTTTGCGCGAGATGGGCATCGGGATTGACCCAGGAGACGCAAAACACGGTCAGGCCCTGGTCGACGCACCATTTGATGAAGGATTTTTCCGGGGTGAGGTCGAGCACGTAGTACTTGTTGATCCAGGGCGGCACGATCAGCAGCGGGCGCTTGAGTACGGTTTCGGTCGACGGTGCGTATTGAATGAGCTGCATCAGCTCGTTCTGGAAGATGACCTTGCCGGGCGTGACCGCGAGGTTGCGTCCGACCTCGAACATCGAGGAATCCGATTGCCGGATCTTCAAGTTGCCGCCGCCGGCCCGGATGTCTTCGGCGAGCATGTGCATGCCGCGAACCAGATTGTCGGCGTTCGAGGTCAGCGTCTCGCGCAGCAGCTCGGGGTTGGTCAGGACGAAGTTCGTCGGCGACAGCGCATTGGTAATCTGCCGCATATAGAACTCGGCCTTCTGCTTGGTGTGCGGATTGAGCTTCGCGGCATCGCGCACCAAGGTGTCGGCCCAGCCTGCCGTGAGCAGATAGGCCTGCTTGAGAAAATCGAAGAACTGATTTTGCGTCCATTCCGGATCGGTGAAGCGCTTGTCGGTCGGCGCCGGGCGCACCACCGGAGGGGCTTCCTCGCCGACAAGCCGTTTCACCGCGGACGCCCAAAGCTCGAGATAGGCCTTGCCCAGCCGGTTCTGCAGCTCGACGGTGCGCTGCGGGTCGGCCAGCCAATATTCCGCGACTTGGCCGAGCGTCTTGACCACTTCGGTCACTTCATCGGCGAATTCGCTGTCGTCGCGACCTTCTTCGCGGGGCTTGAGATAGGCCGCAAGCGCGCGTCCGCCTTCCTCGACGAGCCGCGCCAGATTGCGTGAGAACTCCTCGACGTCGACGGCCCCGATCTTCATCGGGGATGGCTGCGCCGGATGTTTCACCGGCTCTTGCGATGGAGCCCGCACGAGCGTTCCTCAATGTCCGAATGGAGCCAGCCTTTCGCCAGAAATGGACTGCCGGGCTCCTCTGCACAAGGCATGCCGTGCGGCGCTTTTTTCCGGGATAGGCTGACTGTCCGCGCCGATGCGGAAACAGGCGATGTCCTTGTTTCGACATATTAGCACGATACCGTAACGGCTTGTGTGATCTCTGAGTTCATCAACTTAAATTATTGCAGTCTTGGGAATTTTTGTGATTTGTAGGGGCGGGTGAGGCGGATTTTCGGACCCTTGCGGGGACGAAACGGGGCGCTTTGCCAGGCAATCGGAGACGAGTTGTGCAGCGCCGGTTAAGGGTGGCGACGCGCCTATGTGCCGTCGTGGCAGTTATTGTTCCGGCGGCTGTGGCGCTATCCGGCTGCTCGCCCGTCGCCGATTATCCGTCGCTTTTCCCGGCCGTGCACGACATGCCGCCGCCGCGCACCGATACGCCGATGGATGCCAATCAGGTTCAGCAGGCCACTGAAGACCTGATTACCGACCGCAATCGCTTAAGTGCCGAGGCGCAGGGATCTGCTCAGTCGGCCGCGGGCCCGGTCGCCGCGACCAAAAAACCACCTGCCGATGGTTTGGGCACGCAGGCCGCTGGCGGGAATAACACGCAGACCGCTGGCACCGAAAGCAAGTGATAAAGGTCCGCTCCTGGTATAGTATATTTTGCCAAGCCGCTTCGCCGGGGTTCCTATGGAAGAATTTTATCGCATTCGCCGCCTGCCACCTTACGTGTTCGAGACCGTCAATCGCGCCAAGGCGGTGGCCCGCAACGGCGGCGCCGACATCATCGACCTCGGCATGGGCAATCCCGATTTGCCCACGCCTGCGCATGTCGTCGAGAAATTGAAGGAAACCGTCGGCAGGCCGCGCACCGATCGTTATTCGGCCTCCAAGGGCATACCGGGGCTGCGCCGCGCCCAAGCGGCCTATTATGCGCGCCGCTTCGGCGTGAAGCTTGATCCCGAGACGCAAGTCGTCACCACGCTCGGCTCCAAGGAAGGCTTCGCCAATGTCGCGCAGGCGATCACCGCGCCCGGCGACATTATCATCGTTCCCAATCCGACCTATCCGATCCACGTGTTCGGCTTCCTGATGGCCGGCGGCGCCATCCGCTCCGTGCCGGTCGAAACCGACGACAAATTCTTCGGCGCACTCGAGCGCGCGGTACTGTTTTCGATCCCGAAGCCGATCGCCGTGGTGGTCTGCTATCCGTCGAATCCGACGGCCTGCACCGCCAGCCTCGATTTCTATCGCGAGCTCATCGCCTTTGCGAAGAAGCACTCGCTGCTGGTGCTGTCGGATCTCGCGTATGCCGAGGTCTATCTCGACGACAATCCGCCGCCGTCGCTGTTGCAGGTTCCCGGCGCGATGGACGTCGCGGTGGAATTTACTTCCATGTCCAAGACCTATTCGATGCCGGGCTGGCGCATCGGCTTTGCGGTTGGCAACGAGCGCATCATCGCGGCGCTCGGCCGGGTGAAATCCTATCTCGATTACGGTGCGTTCACGCCGATCCAGGTGGCGGCGACAGCGGCGCTCAACGGGCCTGACGATTGCATCCATGAGATGCGCGCCACCTATCGGCGCCGCCGCGACGCGCTCGTCGATTCGTTCGGCCGGGCCGGCTGGACCGTGCCGCCGCCGGCGGCTTCGATGTTCGCCTGGGCGCCGATCCCCGAGCCGTTCCAGCCGCTCGGCAGCGTCGAATTCTCCACCCTTCTGGTCGAGAAGGCCGGCGTGGCGGTATCGCCCGGCGCCGGCTTTGGCGAGCACGGCGAAGGCCATGTGCGCATCGCGCTGGTCGAGAACGAGCAGCGCATCCGCCAGGCCGCCCGCAATATCCGGCGCTTTCTTGAAACGGTCCCGGAAATGCTGCACAACGTCGTTCCCATGGCGACGCGGCGTTAGTCGAGCGTCGCCTCACTCCCTTCGGGTTGGCGACGTTTTATGGCTGAGCCGCTGAAAGTCGGTCTTGCCGGACTGGGAACTGTCGGCAGTGCCGTGATCCGTCTCCTGGATGAGGGACGCGACAAGCTTGTCGCGCGCTGTGGCCGTCCCATCGAGGTCGTAGCGCTCACGGCACGTTCGCGCGGCAAAAAGCGCGATTTCGACGTTAAAAAATTTTGTTGGTTCGACGATCCGGTGGCGCTGGCGCGCGATCCGACGATCGACGTCTTGGTCGAGGTCATCGGCGGGGAGGGCGATCCCGCCAAGCGCGCGGTCGAGACTGCGCTCAATGCCGGCAAGCCCGTGGTCACTGCCAACAAGGCCTTGCTGGCGCGTCACGGCCAAAAGCTTGCGACGCTCGCGGAACGCCACGGCGTCGCGCTTAATTTCGAGGCGGCGGTCGCTGGCGGCATTCCGATCGTCAAGACGCTGCGCGAAGGCCTTAACGGCGCCTCGTTCACGCGCATCTACGGTATCCTCAACGGCACCTGCAATTACATCCTCACCCGTATGGAACAGGACCGGCTCACTTTCGACGACTGTCTTAAGGAGGCGCAGCGGCTTGGTTACGCGGAGGCCGATCCGACCTTCGACGTGGAGGGCCATGACACCGCGCAAAAGCTCGCGATCCTGGCGAGCCTCGCCTTCGGCACCAAGGTCGATCCCGGCGCGGTTTATGTCGAAGGCATTTCGTCGATTTCGCCCGCCGATCTCGATGCCGCGGCCGAACTCGGCTACCGCGTCAAGCTGCTGGGCGTTGCGGTGAAGACCGAGGCCGGCATCGAGCAGCGCGTCCACCCCACCATGGTGCCGAAGGACTCCGCCATTGCCCAAGTTATGGGTGTCACCAACGCCGTCACGGTGGACGCCGAAGGGCTTTCGCCGATCACGCTGGTCGGCCCCGGCGCCGGCGGGGCGGCGACGGCCTCGGCCATCGTCGCCGATCTCGCCGACATCGCGCGTGGCGTTGTGACGCCGCCATTCGGTCGTCCGACCGCGCGCATGACCGCGATCCGCAAGGCGCCGATGCAGCACCACGAGGGCGGCTACTATATTCGCCTTTTGGCGCGCGACCGGCCGGGCACGGCGGCGACCATCGCGCGGCGTCTCGCGCAGCAAAAGATCTCGCTGGAGTTGATCGTGCAGCGACATCCCGCCGGCTCGCGCGGGGCGGCGCGGCCGGGCCGCTCCGGCGAATCTGTGCCGGTGATTATGATCACCTATGCGACCAGCGAGGATGCCGTTCGCAAGGCGTTGGCGGCGGTGCGCCACGACCGGGTCATATCCGGACGGCCGCAGGTCATCCGCCTCGAACGAGCCTGATTGGAGATACGCTGCATGTCATCGAAACCCGGCCACACGCAACAGGACCTTGAACGCGCGCTGTCGCTCGAAATTGCCCGGGTCACCGAACGCGCTGCCGTCGCCGCGGCGCGCTTGCGCGGGCGCGGCGCGGTCAAGGAATCCGACCAAGTCGCGGTGGATGCCATGCGGCGTGAGCTCGCGGGGCTTGCGATCGACGGCACGGTTGTCATCGGCGAAGGCGAGATGGATGAGGCGCCGATGCTGTTCATCGGCGAGAAGGTCGGCACCAAGCGCGGGCCGAAAGTCGATATTGCCGTCGATCCGCTGGAAGGCACCACGCTGTGCGCCAAGAACATGCCCGGCGCCATCGCGACGCTGGCAATTGCCGAGGACGGCGCGCTGCTGCACGCGCCCGATATTTATATGGACAAGATCGCGGTCGGCCCCGGTTATCCCAAAGGCGTGGTCGATCTCGACGCGCCGGCCGACGACAATATTCGCAAGCTCGCCAAGGCCAAGGGCGTCAAGCCGGACGCGATCACCGCCATGATCCTCGATCGTCCGCGGCACGCCGACTTGATCGCCGCGGTGCGCAAGGCCGGCGCTGCGGTGAGCCTGATCAGCGATGGCGATGTCGCCGGCGTCATTCACACCGCCGACCCCGACAAGACCGGCATCGACATCTATCTCGGCATCGGCGGCGCGCCGGAGGGCGTTCTGGCGGCGGCGGCGCTCAAATGCATCGGCGGCCAAATGCAGACCCGGCTGATCGTCGATACCGACGAAAAGCGCGAGCGCGTCGCCAAAATGGGCATCAAGGATCCCCGCCGAAAATACGAAATCGAGGACATGGTGCGGGGCGATTGCCTGTTTGCCGCGACCGGCGTTACCGACGGTCGGATGTTGCGCGGGGTTCTGTTCGGCAAGGACATGATCGAGACCGAAACGGTGGTGATGCGCTCGGCGAGCGGCACCGTCCGCTGGATCAGGGCCGAGCATCGCAAGCTTGATAAGTTTTCCTAAGCTCTTATCTGCGGGCGGCCGACGGGGGGTTTTATCTCCAGTTTTGCCGCGAAATGCATTCTACAATCGGTCTGATGACTGAGAGTCGCTTATTCCTTGGCGTCGAAAACTCGGCGACCGGGCGCGCTTGGCGCGACCGCCTCGACGCGCGCGGCGCCGTGCGCGCGCTCGCGATCGCCCAGCGCCACGAATTGCCCGAGCTGTTGGCGCGGATCCTGGCCGGGCGCAATGTCGAAGCCGACGCGGTCACGGCCTTTCTCGACCCGACCATCAAGCACGCGATGCCCGATCCGCATGTGCTGACCGCGATGAAAGAGGCGGCGGAGCGTATCGCCGACGCGGTGACGCGCGGCGAAAGCGTTGCCATATTCGGCGACTACGACGTCGACGGCGCCACCTCGGCGGCGCTGTTGGCGCGCTACCTGCGCCAATGCGGCCTCGCGCCCATCATTCACATTCCCGATCGCCTGTTCGAAGGCTACGGCCCGAATGTCGAAGCGGTGCGGGCGCTGGCCGAGCGCGGCGCCACGCTCCTCGTCTGCGTCGACTGCGGCACAACGAGCATCGCGCCGCTCCAAGAGGCGAAAACGCTCGGCTTCGATACTGTCGTCATCGATCACCATCAGGCTGACGAAGCGCTGCCGCCCGCGGTCGCAATCGTCAACCCCAACCGACGCGACGATCTTTCGGGGCTCGGCCATCTCGCCGCGGTAGGTCTGACTTTCATGACGGTCGTTGCGCTCAATCGCGTGTTGCGCGGCCGTGGCTTTTGGCATGTCGGGCGTCCCGAGCCCGATCTCTTGTCGTTTCTTGACGACGTCGCGCTCGGCACCGTGGCCGACGTCGTGCCGCTCATCGGGCTTAATCGCGCCTTTGTCGCCAAGGGCCTGATCGCGCTGCGGCGGCGCGAGCGCGTCGGTCATGTCAGCCTGATGGACGTGGCGCGGCTGTCCGGGCCGCCGAAAGCCTGGCATCTCGGGTTTTTGCTCGGGCCGCGCATCAACGCCGGCGGCCGCATCGGCCGCGCCGATCTCGGCGTAAAGCTTCTGCTCGAAGACGATCCGATCGAAGCCGCCAAGATCGCTGGCGAGCTCGATCGGCTCAATCAGGAGCGTCAAGCGATCGAACAGGGGACGCTGGCGCAGGCCGAAGCCGAGGCCAGTGCGGCGCTTGGCTTAGAGGAAAAGGGCGCCGTCGTCGTGACCGCCGCCGAAGGCTGGCATCCCGGCGTCGTCGGCATCGTTGCGGGGCGGCTGAAGGAGAAATTCGGCCGTCCAGCTTTCGCCATCGCGCTCGAGCCCGGCGGCATCGGCACCGGATCGGGACGCTCCATCGCCGGCGTCGATATTGGCCGCGCGGTGCGCCGCGCCGTCACCGAGGGACTTCTGCTCAAGGGCGGCGGCCACGCCATGGCGGCCGGCATCACTTTGCGCAAAGGCGCGCTCGCCGAACTGCGCGGATTTCTTGAGGCCACGCTTGGCGCCGATGTCGAGATCGCGCGCCGCGCCAACGAACTGATGATCGACGGCGCCGTCACTGCTGCTGCGGCGAACGCCGAGCTCGTCGCCATGATCGAGCGCGCCGGACCGTTTGGCTCGGGCAATCCCGAGCCGGTGATTGCGCTCCCGGCACATACGGTGACCTACGCCGAGGAGGTCGGCCAGGCGCATGTGCGGGTACGGCTGAAATCCGCCGACGGCTCCGGGCTCAATGCGATTGGGTTCCGCGCCGCGGGCCAGAAGCTTGGCGTGGCGCTGCGTAACAGCCGCGGCCAACGCGTGCATGCCGCCGGCACCTTCGCGCTGGATCGCTGGCAGGGCGAGGAACGCGTGCAATTCAAACTCACCGATATCGCGGCGGCCGAGCCATTTGCGGGGCGTTCATAAAACGTCAGGGCTTGCTCGCGCACCACACCCCGTGGGCCTGTCGCATCATATCGTTGGGAGTGTCGAACTCGCCGAGCGGGCCGAGCTCCTTCTTGCCCGCCGCATCGTAGAGCCAATACCAATCGTAACTGCCGCCGAGGAGAAAATAGCGGTGCGCCAGGACGACGAGATCGTCCTTGTATTTGTTCGAACAGAAGCTCAGCACCAAATCGTCGTTGGCCGGCGTGACGAAACGATCCTCGCCACTGCGCATATCGATGACGTGCAGCGCCCCCGAGGTGACCCAGCCCGGGGTCAGAAAATAAAGCCGCCGGCCGTCCGAGTTGAATTGCTTGTTACGAAAATCGCAGAGTTGATGGTCGGGGCTGCCCTTGCGGCCTTTGAGCAAAACCTTGTCGCCGCTGCCGTCGGCGTTGATCTGGCGCAACTCGTCGGGCCGCGGCTCGGTGCTGCAGACCTGGCTGGCATCGTAGCCATGGACGGTGCGGCCGCGGCCCTGCCGCGTATAGACGATGTAGCCGCCGTTCGGGGCGAGCACCGGATCGACGTCCATCTCCGACGACGTCAGCTTGGTCTTGGCGCCAGCGCGGTCGATATAAATATTGCCGGCGTCGCTGTAGACGCGCGGCGCTGTGCCCTCCGCCCGAACCACGCCCGGTTGCAGGCATGGCAGCAACAACGCCGCAACCGTCAAGAAGAAGCGGTGCCATTTCATCAGAAATCCCGGCAAGGCCTTGGATAGGAGGCGAATCCTCCGATAGCATCTTGGCACGGGCCGCCGGAGGCGGCTATCTGTCGCGACCAAGCCACTGGGAATGCATTAAGGGAAGCGAAATGGCCAAGCTCAATCTCTCCGTCGCGGTCGGCGATTACGACCGCACCCGCGCCTTGATCGACGGCAGCGTGCAAATCGACGGTGTCGATCCGGTCTATATGACGCTCGTGCCGGAAGAAATCTTTTTCCGCGCTTTTCGCGCGGCGGAATTCGACATCTGCGAATTGTCGCTGTCGAGCTATACGGTCAAGACCGCGCTGAAAGATTGTCCCTATATCGCGGTACCGGCTTTCGTGTCGCGCGCCTTCCGCCACACCGCGGTTTACGTGCGCACCGACCGCATCAAGAAGCCGCAGGACCTCAAAGGCCGCAAGGTCGGGGTGCCGGAATATCAGCTCACCGCCAATGTCTGGGCGCGCGCGTTCCTCGAAGACGATTACGGCGTCAAACGTTCGGACATCCACTGGATCCGCGGCGGCATCGAAGAAGCGGGCCGGCCGGAGAAGATCACCGTAAAGCTGCCGCCGGGGGTGCGGCTCGACAATGCGCCCGAGGGTAAGACCATTTCAGCCCTGCTCGAAGCCGGCGACATTGACGGCTTCATCGCCCCGCGGCCGCCGACGCTCGTCGAAAAAGGCCACTCCAATATCGGCTGGCTGTTCCCCGATCCAGTCGCCGTGGCTAAGGATTACTTCAAGCGCACCGGACTCTTCCCGATCATGCATGTGGTCGGCATTCGCCGCGAACTAGCCGAAAAGCATCCGTGGTTGCCGGGTGCGGTGCTCAAGGCGTTCGAGCAAGCTAAGGAAGCGGGCTTAAGGAAACTTTCCGACACCTCCGCGACCAAGGTCACGCTGCCGTTCGTCGAGGAGCGGCTGAAGGAGGCGCGCGACCTGATGGGCCACGATTTCTGGTCCTACGGCATCGGGCCGAACCGCAAAGTGCTCGATTATTTTCTGGAACAACACCACGCCGAAGGCTTGTCGCCACGCCGGGTGTCGGTCGACGAATTGTTTCATCCGGCGACCTACGAGACGTTCAAGTTGTAAAAAGCGTAAGGTGGGCATGGCGCGTCGCGCGGCGTATCGGCGTGGGCAACATAGCCCGCGCGCCTTGCCCACGCGGGCCGACCGGGTAGCGATTTTGCCCTCGACGTGGGACTTCAAACCCGGTCTGGAAACTTGATGATGAAGTTGTCGTGGTTCGGCATTCTCACCTTGGGCAGTGTCTGCGCGTTCATCACCTCATCCTGCGGGATGAGATTGTTGGCTGCGAACAGATAGGCGCAGAGCGCATAAACCTCGTCGTCGCTACGGCAAATGGCCAAGCGGTCATCGTGCCGCCCATGAGCGCAATAAATTCCCGCCGCCTCATTCGATCACCTCGTCGGCGAGCGCGAGCAGGGTCGGCGGGATATCCAGACCCAGCGCCTTCGCCGTCTTCAAGTTGATGACCAAGTTGAATTTCGTCGGCTGCTGGACCGGAAGGTCAGCAGGCTTCGCGCCCTTGAGAATGCGCCCCACGTAATTGCCGACTTGGCGATAGGCATCGACGAGATCGGCGCCATAGCTTATCAGACCTCCGGCCACAGCACTGTCGCGGAGCGGATAGAGCGCCGGCAAGCGGTAACGTGCCGCGAGATCGATCAGCAGTTGCCGCTTCGATGTCAGGAACGCGCCCGGCCCGACGAGGACCGCGCCGGCGCCGCGCTGCACGATTGTATTGAAGGCTGTTTCAATATCCGAGCTGTTGGCGACATCCAGGACGATAATGGGTTGCCCGGATTTTTGCGCGGCCGCCTCCACATCCTCCTGGTCCGCCTTGGTTTCAAGAGTGGCGGGGTTCACCAGCGCTGCAATCTTGGATCCCTTAGGCACGATCTGGCCCAGCAACTCCAGGCGCTTCGCTCCAAGCGCTCCCGAAATAAAGCTGACGCCGGTGGCATTGCCGCCGGGCCGGCTGAAGCTGGCGACGAGACCGTCCTTGACCGGATCGTCGCCGCTGGCAAAGACGATCGGGATCGTCGTGGTCGCAGCCTTCGCCGCAATCGCCGCCACGCTGTTGGCGGCAATTGCGGCTACCGGGATGCGAATCAACTCGGCGAGCAGTGCGGGCAGGCGATCGAGATGATTATCGGCTGCACGGAATTCGATTGCGACGTTGTGGCCTTCGACATAGCCCTCTTCTTTCAAGCCTTGGCGAAAGGCGGCGACGAAGGCTGCCGCGTCGGTGAGCGTGGCACTGCGCAAAAATCCGACCACCGGCATCGCCGGCTGTTGTGCACGCGCGGCGAGCGGCCATGTCGCAGCCACGCCGCCGAGCAGCGCGATCAAATCCCGCCGCCTCATTCGATCACCTCGTCGGCGAGCGCGAGGATGCTCGGGGGGATGGTCAGCCCGAGCGCCTTGGCGGTCTTGAGATTGATGACAAACTCGAATTTCGTCGGTTGCATGACCGGCAAATCGCCCGGCTGCGCGCCTTTGAGTATGTGACCAACATATCGGCCGGACTGCAGGTATTGGTCGATGATACTGGCGCCGTAACTCAGCAGACCACCGTCAACCGCAAAATCGCGCCGATCATAAATCGCGGGAATGCGGTAGCGATCGGCGAGGCCAATGACTTGTTGCCGCCTACCAATGAAAAGCGGATCGGCCGTAACCAGGAGGGCACTTGCGCGTTCTCGTGTCAAAGCTGCGAAAGCTTCTTCGAGCTCCTGGTCGTTGCGTGAGTTTGCAACATAGACCCGTACCCCCAACACTTGAGCTGCGGTCCGTACGTCCTCCCTAATGGTGTCGGCTGTAGGATTGTTTGGATCGAGCAACAGCGCAACTTGTGATACCGACGGCAGCAGGTTGCGCAGCAGTTCGAGTTGTTTCGACCAAAGCTGAGCGGTCAGCACGGTCACAGCGGTGGCGTTGCCACCGGGCCGGTTCATGCTGGCAACAACACCTAGCTTGACCGGATCGCCGCCGGTGGCGAAGACAACCGGGATAGTCGAGATCGCGTCCTTGACGGCTCGTATCCTTACGTCCAAGCCGCCCCCGAAAATGACGGCTGCCTGACGCTTCACCAGATCGGCAGCCAGCGCTGGCAGGCGATCGAATTGGCCATCGGCCCAGCGGAATACGATCGTCACGTCCCGCCCGTCGACATAACCCGTATCTGCGAGGCCCCGACGGAACGCCGCAACCAAATTGGAATCGGTGGCGAGCGACCTGCCGCTAAGAAACCCGACGAGCGGGACGGTTTGCTGTTGCGCCTGCGCGGAAAAGGGGGACGCCATGGCTGCGCCGCCCAGAAGCGTGATGAATTTGCGCCGTTGCACCAATGTCCCCCGATGCAATTTTTACAGCGGCCCCTGGGGACGCGTCGACGAGTTTTGCACATCCACCAAGCCAAGTCTGCGACGCAGCACACTCCTCGTGCGCGACAAAAAAAGCCGGGATTTTGGAGCCGTCAGCCCTTCGCCGGCTTGAGCCGCACGTGAATGTTCTTCTCCTGCGTATAGGCCACCATCTCCTCGAAACATTCCTCGCGGCCGATGCCGGACTGCTTGTAGCCGCCGAACGGCGCGCCGAGGAAATGCTTGGATACTTCGTTGATCCAGACGAAGCCGGCTTGCACCGCGGCTGCGGTGCGATGCGCGGTGGAAATGTCGTTGGTCCAGATCGAGGCGGTCAGCCCGTATTCCACGGCGTTGACCTCTTCGAGCATCGTCTTCTCGTCGCTCCATTTGAGCACCGCGAGCACGGGGCCGAAAATCTCCTCGCGCGCGATGCGCATGGTCGGCTGCACGTCGGCGAACACCGTCGGCTCGATGAAGAAGCCTTTGGCAAGCGCCGGATCGGACGGCCGGCCGCCGCCGGTGAGAAGCCGCGCGCCCTCGGCTTTGGCGCTGTCGATGAAGCCGAGAACGCGCTCGTACTGGGTCTTGGAAATGATCGAGCCCATGGTCGTTGCCGGATCGGTGGCAACGCCCGGCTTGTAGTGCGCGATCTTGGCCTTCACCTTGGCCAGCACGGCGTCGTAGATCTTCTCGTGAATGAAGGCGCGGCTGGTCGAACCGCAGGATTGCCCGCACCAGGTGAAATTCATGCCGCCGATCACACCGTCGGCGACCTCGTCCGGATCGGAGTCGGGATAGGCGATCAAGGCATTCTTGCCGCCCAGCTCAAGCATGACGGCCTTGAGCGTCTCGGACGCCGCTTTCATCACGGCGCGGCCGGTCGGCACCGAGCCAATGAGCGCGATCATGGCGACGTCGGGATGCGACGCGAGCGTCGAGCCGGCTTCGCGGCCCCCCGGCACGAGATTGAACACGCCGGGCGGCAAAATATCGCCGATCAGTTCGGCGAGCCGCAGCGACGACAGCGGCGCCTGTTCCGGCGGCTTCATCACCACCGTATTGCCCGCGGCGAGCGGTGCGCCGGCCTTGCCGGCGCAGAACATGAAGGGGTGGTTGAACGGAATGATGCGGCCGACGACGCCGCGCGGCTCGCGCACCGAAAAATTCACCACGCCGGGTCCCATCGGCACCGACGCGCCTTTCATCTCGGTGACGAGACCCGCGTAGAACTCGATCTGCGCTGCGGCGATGGTTGCGTCCTTGACCATCTCGGCAAAGGGATTGCCGCAATCGGCAGCGTCGATCAGCGCCAGTTCTTCGGCGTGCTCGCGCAACACATTGGCAATGCGTTTTAGCATGCGCGCGCGTTCGAGCGGCGGCGTGTCGCGCCAAGCCGGAAATGCCGCCTTGGCTGCTTGCACGGCGGCATCGATATCCGCCGCGCCGCAATCGGCCACCGGCCCGAGCGACTCGCCGGTGCCCGGATTGATGGCGTCCGCGGCGCGGCCGGACTTCGCCTTATGCCATTTGCCGCCATAGAAGGCGTCGCGATGCTGCGGCAGATTGAGCGTCTGCGTTTTCAAGCTTTTCGGCGGAACCGCTTCGTTCATGATGGCCTCCCGGTATGCAGTCGTTAATTGCCCGCGCGCGTCATCGCCGCCGTCATCACCGCCGTGTAGCCGGGCTCGACGCGCACATCGACGACGGCGACCTGGCCGGCATCGACCGCGGCGATGGCCTTTTCGAGAACGCCGGGGAGGTCGCCAGGCTTGGTGACCGGGCCGAAGCCGACAGCGCCCTGGGCGCGGCCCATGGCGGCAAGATCGACTTCCGGATCGGACATGCGCTGGCCGATCCATTTGTTCTCGACCGGCCGGTTGCGCGCGCGCGCCATGCGCTCCTGGTGCAGTTCGTCATTATAGAACGAGCGGTTATTGGCGAGCACGAACAACAGCGGAATCTTATAATGCACTGCGGTCCACACCGCGGTCACGCCCATGAGGAAATCGCCGTCGCCGCAAATCGCGATCGGCAGCCGTCCGGTGCCCTTGAGCGCCAGCGCGGCGCCTACCGAAATGCCCGGGCCGCCGCCAACGCCGCCGCCGCCGTCTGAGCCGATATAGTCGAGCGGATGGCGGAACTTGACCCAGCTGTCGTCCCACGACAGCGGGAGATGGGTGTAGGTCACCGCCCGGTCGCCTAATACTTTGCGCAAACTGCGTGCGATGTTTTCGTTGGTGAAGCCCGACGGCTCCTTGTCCGACGTTCTGCGTGGGGTTGGCATCGCGTGCGGCTTGGCGCTTTTGCCGACTTCCTTGACCAGTTCCGGCACTACGAGATCTGGATCGGCAGAGAGCAGGAGATCGACCGGCGGCAGAGCCTGATGATCCATGCTCCAGCCATTATGGATACGATGGTCGAGCGAAACCTGGATCACTTTGACCGAAGGCGTCGGGCCGAAATAGCGCAGCGCCCCGGCGAGATCGACCCAGTCGAGGCTGAGAACGACATCGACGTTCTTCAAGCCTTCGACACTCTCGGGATTGATGGCGCGCGGCGAGCCGAGATAAAGCGGATGGTCGGTCGGAAACGTGGCGCCGATTTTCAGATCGGTGACGACGCGCGCATTGAGCGCCTCGGCGAGCGCGACGCGGGCGTTCCAGGCGTCGAGATTACGCGACGCGCGGCCGGCTAGGATCAACACCTGTCTGGCGCCTTTGAGCATGGCCGCGGCCTCGCGCACGACCTCGGCCGGCGCCGCGGTCGAAACCGTCGGCATGTAGCGGGCTACTTCGATCGCCGGCAGCTGCTCAGAAATCTTCATTTCCTGCAGCTCGGCGTCGAAATTGATGTAGACCGGGCCGTGCGGCACGGTATTGGCGATCCAGGTGCCGCGCAGGATGGCTTCGCGCGCCGCGCCGGGCGACGCCGGCTGGTCGTCCCACTTGGTATATTCGCGAATGAGTGCGCCCTGGTCGCGCGCGGTATGGATCCAATCGATCCACGGCCGGCGCTTGACGGCGTCGACCGGGCCGGTGGCGCCGAGCACCACGACCGGCATGCGGTCGCACCAGGCGTTGAACATCGCCATCGACGCGTGCATCAGCCCGACATTGGAGTGCACGGCCGTGACCATGGCCTTGCCGGTGACCTTGGCATAGCCGTGCGCGATGGCGACGGCAGCTTCCTCGTGCAGGCAGAGCAGCATTTGCGGCTTGGTATTGCCAAGATAGTTGACGATCGAGTCGTGCAGCCCGCGATAGCTCGCGCCCGGCGTCAGCGCGATATAGGGAATATCGAGCGAGCGCAGCGCCTCGGCGATGACGTCAGAGCCGAAACCGGGCGCATTGGCGCCGGCCGGCGTCGGGCGTTCGACCGCAGCAACGGCGGGATCGGCATTGGTGGCGCGAGCGGTCGCGGATTGGGACGGCGTCATTGCGGGCGTTTCCTCATGATTAGGCTTGAAGGGGCGCGTCGGGCCGCATCCAACCGGATCATGAGCCTTTGCGCAACCGGGCGAGGACTCCCACGCCGGCATGGCTGTCCGCCGTTCGATGCCGGCATCGCGTGGCCGTAGCGACCGTCACTGATGCTCGGCCTGGATCACGACCGGCTGTCCCAGTGTTTCGGCGAGGCGATCGAGGCTATTGCCAAAGCTGTCGACGTCGAAATTGAGCGGATCGTCATGGCCGTTGGGAATTTCGGCGTCGATGGCGGCATGGAACGCGGGAACGAGCCACTTGCCTTTGCGCACGCTGGCGATGGTGTAGAGCAGCGCCAGCCGGTCATATTGCGCTGGAGTGAACGCAGGGTCGGGGGAATGTCCATCACCGCCGCGGCCGCGCCGGCGGGGCTGAATGAGTTCGATATGGAGGAACAGGCCTTGCAAGGCGCCGCCGAATTCCGCGGCTTGCTCGAATTTGGTGGCGCGCCATGGAATTGCGAAATCGTGGTCGACGATCATATCGCCGATCCGATTGACGACGACATGTGCCTTGCCCCAGCCGTCGGAGCAGGCGAAGTTTTTCAGATTGTTGAACGACGCGCTCTCGTCATTGATATTGTCGGGAAAGCCGTGACGGCCGAACGCTGGTCCGCTGGTATCGTGAATCACAAAATATCGCGCGGTGGGTGAGTCAGGATCGTTGTCGTGCCCGCGCGATACCGGCTGCCACAGATAACCGGCAAAATCGGTTTCGAGATTTTGGCTGGAGAGATAGCCGGACAAAGCTTCGCGCGTCGGCAGGCCAGTCGTCTGACCGATACGGCTGGAAAGACCCGGCGGCAAGGACTGCAGCGGCGGACCGAGATTCCTGGACGCGTCCATGCCGCGCATCAGACACATCGCCTGCTCGACCGGCGTGCCCGCATAGCTCAGCGTTTCGGGATCGAATGCGCAAGCGCCCATGCTCTTGATGAAATACGGCGCCCGGAAGTGGCTCGGCCTGCATTCGTTGCTCAAGCCGGCTTGCACCGCGCCGAGCAGCATCGCGGAGGCAAGTCCTGTCGTCAGCAGGCTGTGATGAAACGGTACAGCAGCGCGCACGCGTCAAATCCCGCATTTGAGATTCTCTACTATCGCCAGCAACGTGCGCGCTGCCAAGCGGTACCGTGCGGCGTGGACGAGCCGCTCGCGCCGACAATGAACAAATATTCAGGAAACGAACGCGTAAAAACCACGACCAGCGGCTAGTCCTTCGCGCGCTCGACGTAGCTGCCGTCGGCGGTCATCACCACGATCTTGGTGCCGGCGGTCACGAACGACGGCACCATGGTGCGCACACCGTTCGACAATTTGGCAGGCTTGTACGACGAGGCTGCAGTCTGGCTCTTTATGGTTGGTTCGGTCTCGACCACCTCGAGCGTGGCTTTCGGCGGCAGCTCGATGGCGACCGGGACGGCATCGTGCATGCTGATCGTGACTTCCATCTCGGGCTCCAGATAGGCTGTCTGATCGCCGATGATATCGGCCGGCAAGGCCACCTGGTCGTAGGTTTCCATGTTCATGAAATGGAAGCCGTCGCTATCCTGGTACATATATTGGTGCTTGCGGTCTTCGACGAAGGCACGCTCGACCTGGTCGGTAGTCTTATAGCGCAGCGAAACCTTCACCCCGTCGGCGATGCGGCGGACATCCATCTGGGTGACCGGAGTGCCCTTGCCGGGGTGGATGTTCTCGACGGCCATGATGACCCCGAGTTTGCCGTCGACTTCGACGATATTGCCTTTTCGCAATGAGCTGGCGATGACTCTCACGGGTTCCTCAATAGTGATGGCCGGGATTCGGCGCGCACCATAGCGATCCTGGGCGTCACCGCTAGTTATTTCGTCAATATCGTTTAGACAAGGACATGTTTAGGCAGGGATATGCCGGCCGATCCGCCCCGTTCCTCGCCCTTTTGGGCCCCCCACGTTCACGCCGACCGCCGGCCGATCCTGTTGGCGCGGGGCCGCATCGTGGCCGCCTTGCGGGCCTGGTTTGCCGGCCAGGATTTTGTCGAGGTCGACACCGCGGCGCTTCAGGTCTCCCCCGGCAACGAGATTCATCTGCACGGCTTTGCCACCACGCAGACGGCGCCCGACGGGACCCCATCACCGCGCTATTTGCGCACCTCGCCGGAATTTGCCTGCAAGAAGCTCCTGGCCGCCGGCGAGCGCCGCATCGTCGAGTTTGCCAAGGTATTCCGCAATCGCGAGCGCGGCGCGCTCCATCACCCCGAATTCACCCTCGTCGAATGGTATCGCGCCGGCGAACCTTATGAGACCCTCATGGGGGATTGCGTTGCAATTCTGCGTGCCGCGGCGCGGGCGGCGGGGACGCGGCAGCTGAATTTTCGCGGCCGCTCCGCCGATGCCTTCGCCGAGCCCGAACGGCTTTCCGTTGCCGAATCCTTCACCCGCTTTGCCGGGATCGATCTGATCGCGATGCTGCCAAATGGCATCCCCGATCGCGAGCGTTTCGCCGTCGCCGCGCAAGCGGCGGGCATTCGCATTGCTGCCGACGACACCTGGGGCGATATTTTCAGCCGCGTTCTGGTGGAGCGGATCGAAGGCAATCTCGGTATCGGCCGCGCCACTATTCTTGACCGATACCCGGCGGTGATGTCGGCGCTGGCGCGGCCAGCGCAGGATTCGACGGATCTGCCGCGCGTCGCCGAACGCTTCGAGTTCTACGTTTGCGGGGTTGAGCTCGCCAATGGCTTTGGCGAGCTCAACGACGCGGCCGAGCAGCGCCGCCGCCTCGAACGCGACATGGCGGAAAAGCAACGCATCTACGGCGAGCGCTATCCGATCGACGAGGATTTTCTCGCCGCTCTGGCGCAGATGCCGCAGGCAAGCGGCATCGCACTCGGTCTCGACCGCCTGGTCATGCTGGCCACCGGTGCCTCGCGCATCGATCAGGTGTTATGGACGCCAATTCAGGAGCAGCCGTTATGACAGCACGTCCGTTGCGGACGCCCGCCGAACTCATCGATGCGCGATTGTCGCCCCAAGATCAACTCATGGCGCTGGAAATGGTCGCCGCCCGTTATGCCGTCGCGATCACGCCGGCGATCGCCGAATTGATTGACGCGTCCGACCCTCACGATCCGATCGCGCGGCAATATGTGCCCGACCTGCGCGAACTGGACTCCGAGCCGGAAGAAAGCGGCGATCCGATCGGCGACCAAGCGCACAGCCCGGTTGAAGGCATCGTGCATCGCTATCCCGACCGCGTGTTGCTCAAGCTGGTCAACGCCTGCGCGGTTTACTGCCGCTTCTGTTTCCGGCGCGAGATGGTCGGGCCAGGACGGGGAGGGTTGTCTCGGACCGCTCTCGCGGCGGCGCTCGATTACATTCGCGCCACACCGCAAATCTGGGAGGTGATCCTCACCGGCGGCGATCCGCTGCTGCTGTCGCCGCGGCGTCTAAAAGACGTGACGGACAAGCTTACGGCGATCGGCCACGTCAAGGTGATCCGTATCCACACGCGAATACCCGTTGCGGCGCCGCAGCGGGTCTCGCCAGCCTTGGTGCGCGCGTTACGCGGCGGCAAAGCGACTTTCGTGGTTCTCCATGTCAATCATCCGCGCGAGCTGTCTGAGCGCGCGCGCGCGGCAATAGCGCGTTTCGTCGATGCGGGAATTCCGGTTTTGAGCCAATCGGTGCTGCTGCGCGGCGTCAACGACGACGTCGAGACGCTGGGCGCGCTGATGCGGGCACTCGTCGAATGCCGGGTCAAGCCGTACTACCTGCACCACGCCGATCTCGCCCCCGGCACGGCGCATTTTCGCACCACGATAGCGCAAGGCCAGAATTTAGTCCGTGCGCTGCACGGCCGCTATTCCGGCCTGTGCCAGCCGGCCTATGTGCTCGACATCCCGGGCGGCTTCGGCAAATCGCCGATCGGGCCCAATTATTGGAGTGCGGACTGCTCGACGGTCGAGGATTTCTGCGGCCGCCGCCATGCCTATCCGCCGCCGCAGCTCCCCGCGTGATTACGCCGCTTCGGCAAAAAATACCGCGGTTTCGAACTGGTAGCCGCAAGCCTCGCACGACCAAGTGTGGCGCACGCAGCGGTCATTGAGATATTCGGACCAGTCGGGGGCAAGCAGCGACTCGCTGCATTGCGGACAATCGTTCTTGCTGTAAGTGGCCAAGCGCGTCCGTGCCGTCGTATCGGCGTGTAGAGTCATGATTCTTCCTCCCTGAACCAAGCCCAACCTTCACGGCGACGCTAGAGGCGGTCTGTGGCGTCGCCGTGACGGATGTTGGTCTTCGCGGTGGACGTTGCAGGGAGAAATTTCGGTCGCCGGGCAACAATTCGGTGAATTGTGCGCTGCACCGAATGGAACCCAAGCATTTGATGAACGTTTGAAGCATACGTCGTCTCGAAGACAGGGAACGGCTGTGATCGGCGGCGATTAGGCGATCAAACGGGGATAGCCATGCGGGTAAGGCGGGTCGAGCGAGCTGCATTGACGACATTCTTGGTCGCCGCATGCGTCATGTTTTTCATGGCCGCCTATGCGGCAATGGCGCATGCGCAAAATCCATCGACTCCGCTGACCATTCCGCAGCAGCCGGAAGGTCCGGCCTCACCGACAACGCCAGGCGCCCCGCCAGGACCGTAGTTCGTCGCCAACCCGGGAACCTGCTGAGCCTGGCCGCTTTCGATTGAACGAGAGCCTCGCGGTCGCCGCCAGCGTATCTCCCTTGGACGTCAGATCCCAACCGATTGCGGCCATTTGCGGTGGCGTCGTTACCGGACATGGGCTGGGTGACGTCCGCAGACGAATCGCCAAACCGTTAGCCGGACGGTGTCGCGTTACAAAAAAGGTATCTCGTTACAAAACGTGGACGGCAATTAATTTGCCGGACATCGGCCCTCCACGTCCGCGCGCCTAGCCTTTGCGACAGAGTGTTTAGGGGACTTGCTACGGCGGAAGCCGACATTGAAGGAGGTTGCCATGAAGTCGCTCTCCAACAAATCACTTGTCACCAAATCTCCTGTCCGTACCACGATCATCGTTGTTTCGCTGGCGCTGGCCGGTAATGCGTTCGCGGCCAACGCCGGCCACGTCGCTGCAAAGACTTCGCATACCGCGCATCACGTCGTTCACCACGTCGCGGCGGCCAAATACCCTCAGTTCACGCAACGGCAATTCGATCTTCCGGCTTTCATTACGGCCGCGTTCGGCGGGTTTGCGGTGCCGCTCGCGACCCACGCGTCGCGGACCGCCGGCACACGTGCCTCGGCTGCGTCCAGTGACGACAATTGGCAGGTCTACGATCAAAGTCCGGCGACGGTCGAGGTCGATAACAGTCAGTCACAGGCGGCGATCGACGTGTCGGACCAAGCTATGCAGCAGCTGGACCAAGACACTTTTCAGATGGATGAGAGCGTGATCAACACCGAAGCGCAAGACGATGCGGCGAACGCCGCAACGCAGCAGTATATGACCAACAATGGAATGTAAGTCGTGTGCGTAGGCGTGAGGGGAGGGCGCCGGCTTAAAGTCGGCGCCCTCTTCTGTTTTCGGCGATGTGCCGAGCTATGCCGGGAAGCGCGTGGCGATTTCGCTCAACGGCGGCCGCGGCCGGTCTTCCGGGACACCCGGCGGCCGTCCGATGTGAACGAAAGCGGCGATGCGCTCGTGTGGTGCAAGCCCAAGCGCATCGAGCACGGTTCGATCGTAGGCGTACCACTCGGTGACCCAATTGGCGCCGTAACCCAGCGCATGCGCCGCGAGCACGAGATTTATGGCGGCGGCGCCGGCGGATAATACCTGCTCCCATTCCGGAATCTTCACATGTGGCGCGGCGCGGCTGACCACCGCGATCACCAGCGGTGCGCGCGTCAGGCGCTTGCGCTCAGCTTCCACATGCTCAGGTTTTGCGTCCGGATATTTGGCGCGAAAGGCATTGGCGATGATTTCGCCCGCAGCTTGGCGCGCATCGCCCTCAAACACGATGAAGCGCCACGGCGTAAGCTTGCCGTGATCCGGCACGCGCGACGCAACGGTCAGAAGCTGTTCGACCTCCGCAGCGGATGGGGCGGGGCCGGCGAGTTCGCCAGCCTTGAAGGAGCGCCGGGTGGTGAGAAGTTCGAGTGCGTTGGACATGGCCAAATGTATCGGATGAATTTGTGTGGCGCGCCCTACGGGACTCGAACCCGTGTTACCGCCGTGAAAGGGCGATGTCCTGGACCGCTAGACGAAGGGCGCGGATCAAGCGCAATGGCGCTCGGAGCCTTAAAAGCGCGCGACATATAGAGAGCTTTGCCGGCATCGGCAAGCAAGCGGCTTGGCTGGTAGTGCCTCAATTTGAATTTTTTGGCTGAAATTGGACGTGCGCCTCAGGCACCCATCTCCCATCTATATTTACGAGGCATCCGCTGCCAAATTCCCATTTGGCCTCAAGACCTGACCGCTGCCACTGTGATTCGCATTGATTCGCCATGTAATTGAACACTTCGGTCTTGATTTTGACGGCAAGTAGAACGGCCAGTCCGAGAGCAATAATGATTATTGCAAGCCAGCCTACGGCTTTGAACACATTCGAAATCAAAATGGCTACTCGAAAACTCATGCGGCCCGCTTTTTATATGGCCCGCGTTTAGCTGGCGCAGGCTCCGTGGCCTCGATCATAGAGACAATATCGGCCACGCTCCACACATGATCGGTCACGCCAGCGGCCATTGCCGGGGTAATCCGTAGTGTCTTATGGATGCGGCAAAAGTTGTAATGCATGTAATGCAGAGCAACGGACAGAGCGTGATTTTCAAGCTTCTTGCTGAACGCATTGGTTAGCCGAGTAAAGCGCCGGGACTGCATTCGCAGCGTAAGATTTTGCCGTTCCGCAAAGCTAGTCGAGACGTGCTTAGGATCGGGGTTGCCTTCAACTCGATGTTTGACAGCACCGATGCATTCTGCCGGGCTATATCTCTTCTCGCCCTCAATCGGCGTGCCGTAGATTTTGACCAGCATCGCGTAATCAACATCGGCACCGAATGACCCCTCAATCGCCTCCAGATAAGCCCTGTGGCCGTCTGTGGTGATTTGCACGCGGTTCGCTAGGCGAGAGGCAAGATCGTCCGTAAAGGCGATTGCGGTTTCGGAGCTGCGGTCGCCAACGCGCCATGACGGGACCAGCTTTGTGTCTGCGTCGATTGCTACCCATGTCCAAACGTCGCCGGCATCTGGCGGCGCGCTCTTGGCGCGCGGCACGTTCTTTTGTTTTGCGTAAATGAACGACCAAATTTCGTCGAGTTGCAATCGCTTACATTGCAACTTCCGTAAGTGTTCATCCTGATAGGCCGCACATGCCTTCCCAGCGGAGACAAAGAACTTAGCGACCGTATTGAAGGCGGTATCAGTGGCGCGAGCGGCTGCCCGAAGGCTCATGCCCTCGACTAGCAGGGTCAGGATTTGGACGCGCTTCTCAGCCGGGAGCTTGTTCATGCCCCCCTAATATAATGAACCTTATGCTTGGCTGTCAAGCACAAAGTTCAATTAATTACGCCTGTCCATGGCGGCCGACGCCGGGCGCTCTTCCTCGCGCTTATCATGTCCCCACCGGGGGAGATGGGACTGTTTCTCCCACCTGGAACTGGCGCCGTCCTTGGACTTTTCGATGGCACGCTCCACCGCTTCACGCGACCCCACCCTGTCGCTGACGGTAACGGCTTTCTTCTTCATGATGCCACCTCCACTATTCTTCCCAATACAGGCTGATCTTCTTCTAGATATGGGGCCATTTTTGTAAAGAGGGCCTCAATTTCCTGCGATATTTCCGTGATATTTAGGCCCAGATTGAAGGCAGAACCGCGGCCGGCCGAGGGGGTTCCGGCTTCTGTACGGTCGATGACGAAACTGTGCGTTGAATACTGCTGGACCAGATTGCGAGCGATGCGCTCGGCAACGTTCAGCGGATAATTAGGCCGCATGATCCGGATAGCATAGTCCTCCGCTACCTTCAGTTCGCGGGATTTTGCCGTGACCTCCGCCGTATCAATCTTCTCGGCCATCGGGCCAACGATGCTAGTCGCGTATTGGAGCGCGTACGGCATGAGGAATTGAGGCTTTTTGCCCATTCGCGAGGCGAATAGAATCATTGCCTGATCGTACGCCATGAGAGCGTAAGCGTTTAGACGCTCAAACGACTGCACCGCGTTCAGCGCAGAGTCCCATTCCTCCCGGTCGGGGTCGTATATTTGGACATCAAGAGGACCAAGTTCGGCCTCGGTGCCCATGAGAATTTCGTGCCCGCCAATCGTTATCAGTGTTGCCGCGCTCTTGGCATACAGGGGGACAATCGTATTGAAATGGGCCGTTCGGCGCTGGAACAGCCGCACGATTTCGTATGCGGCCTGAGCGTGGCCCCCCGGCGAGTCAATTAGCAGCCCGACCTTCTCGTTTGGGACGATCTCAGCTTTATGTGCGCGGAAGGCCGCGCATACCTTTCGGTCTACGGCGTTCCAATCGTCGTCGGCCCGCCCGTGTACCAACAGCCAAAGCTTGTAGCCTAGGGCGTTCTCCAATTCCGCAACCAAGGCGGCGAAGTCCGGGTCCACATCCGGAGTTGATGCTGTGGACGGCTCCTCCACCCGGCACGTGAGTGCCATGAATGTGGGCGCTGTTAAGGCTCCCACGATTCGGAGGAGCTACCCATGCAAGCGATTACGACAATTGGTCTCGACATTGCTAAGTCGGTTTTCCAGGTTCATGGCGTCGATGCGGAGGGCAATGTTGTCATCCGCCGGCAGCTCAAGCGACGCTACGTGTTGGCCTTCTTCCAAAAGCTACCGCCGTGCTTGATTGGTATCGAAGCCTGCGCCTCGTCACACCATTGGTCGCGCGAGCTCCAGGGGCTCGGCCACACTGCGCGCCTGATGCCGCCGGCTTATGTGAAGCCCTATGTGAAGCGGCATAAGAACGATGCAATTGACGCTGAGGCGATCTGCGAGGCGGTTACCAGACCGAACATGCGGTTCGTTGCGACCAAGTCTCCCGAGCAACAGAGCGGCCTAGTGCTCCATCGTACGCGCCATCTCTTCATCCGCCAGCAGACCTCGGTGATCAATGCGATCCGTGCTCACATGGCCGAGTTCGGGATCGTCGCGCCGGTCGGGCGCAACGGTGTCGAGGAGTTGCTTAATGTCGTCGCCAATGCAAGAGACAAACGGCTGCCCGACGTTGCCCGTGCATGTGTCGCCGCTCTCAGCGCGCAATTGAAGATGCTGAAGGCGCAGATCCTGGAGTTTGATCGCATGATCATGGCTTGGCACCGATCCAGCGAGGCCAGCCGGCGGCTCGACGATATACCGGGCGTCGGTCCCGCACTGGCCACCGCTCTAGTCGCTACTGTTGCCGACCCGAGAGCCTTCCGATCAGGACGTAATTTCTCGGCCTGGATCGGCATCGTGCCGAGGCAGCACTCGAGCGGCGGCAAGGACCGGCTCGGCAGTATCAGCAAACGAGGTGATCGCTATCTGCGCGGCCTGTTCGTCGCCGGTGCGCTCGCCGTCATCCGCTACGCCAAAATCCATGGCACCAAGCATCGGCCCTGGCTCACAGCATTACTGGCGCGGCGACCGACGAAGGTCGCCGCCATTGCGCTAGCCAATAAGATCGCAAGGATGGCCTGGGCGATCATGGCCAAGGGCGAACGCTACAAGGAACCCGTCGCGCTTGCGGCGTAAACGAGATCGCGCTGGGGACATCTGGCGTGATGTGAAGGTTGGGAGGACGAACAGCACGTAATGCAGAACCGGTCGATCCGGCGATCAGGACAACCCACTTTCCCTCACGCATTGTCGAATGCGCGGAGTTGTTCGGGACCTGATCCGCGGAGGGCATTATGGCCAGCGGTCGTGTGAACCGCATTCAAAGGCCGAACACATGGCTGCACCGACCAAGCCTGCAACGTGAAGAAAGTCCTTGCCAACTCGGAGCCGTCCACACATGTCGGAAAGATGGTGGCCCGAAATTTTCTGGTTGCGGGTTTGACCGCTGGCGCAGCTACGTCCGCCTCGTTGGGAGGGGGGTCCGCTTCGCCGCCGTCGCCTTCAACAACGATACGTGGTTTGTTCGCCATTAAGGCTTTGAGCCCCAGCGCCTCTTGGCCGCTTCGCGAGCTATCGCACGGCGCCTAGCAGGGGTCAATGCGTTGGCTCGGGCCTTCCCGCCCTTCAATCCGCCCTTCCGGGCGAACTCGCTGGCGGGCGTATCGGGCGACGGCGCTTCCTCCGATGCCTCCCCGACCGACAAGTCTACGATCAGCTTGCCGAGCTGGGAGGGGTCGCGCGGGCGTTGGGGACGACGGCGGGCCATAGTCGCAGTATGGTGCTTGGCGTGTCATGTGCAAGTGGGGCTAAATTTCAAAATGCGTCACTACCGCTTGGCTCACCACTTGCCGACGTTCGGCATGGACGTCCAGGGTTCCTTGGGTGGCAGCGGCTTGCCCTTCTGCAATAATTCGATCGAATGCATATCGGGCGAGCGCACGAAGGCCATGTTGCCGTCCCGCGGCGGCCGGTTGATGGTGACGCCGGCCTTCATCAGCCGCTCGCAGAGCGCATAGATGTCATCGACCTCGTAAGCGAGGTGACCGAAGTAGCGCGCCTCGCCATAGTCCTCGGCGCTGTCCCAGTTGTAGGTGAGTTCGACCAGCGGCGCCTGCCGGCCCGACGGGCCCTGGGCAACCAGATCGTCATCGGCCGGCGCCTCCAGGAAAACGAGCGTGTACTTGGCCTTGTCGTCGACCCGCCGGCGGACTTCCTTCAGCCCGAGCTTGTTGCAATAGAAATCGAGCGCGTTGTCGAGATTGCGAACGCGCAGCATTGTGTGCAGATACCGCATGGTGAAAACCTCCGCTGGTCGGTCAATAGTCCGTCAATCGTCCTTGGGCCGGCAAGAGCCGATATGAGCTGATGGGTAATGTATGACGGCGTCTGGCGGGGATGAAGCGCGGCGGCCAAGAATGATTTCGTCCCTTGGCGAGGGTGACATCGCGCGGCTTGCGGAAATGGTCTTCGAAGCCCGCATTATCGTACCGTTCACCGGAGCGGGCCTATCGACCGAATCCGGCATTCCGGACTTTCGCTCGCCGGGCGGGCTGTGGACCCGGTACCGTCCGATTCCCTTCGACGAGTTTCTGGGCAGCCAGGAGGCGCGCAACGAATCCTGGCGGCGGCGCTTTGCCATGGAGGAGCAGTTCGGCGGAGCCAAGCCCAGCCGCGGCCATCGCGCCATCGCCAGTCTATACCGGTCCGGCAAGGCGCCGGCCGTCATCACGCAAAACATCGATAATCTTCATCAAGCCTCAGGAATTGCGCCCGAACACATCATCGAACTGCATGGCAACACGACTTACGCCTTATGTCTCGATTGCAGTGAGCGTTTCGAACTATCCTGGGTACGCCAGCGGATGGATGCCGGAAACGGCTGCCCCCCGGATTGTCCGGCCTGCGGCGGCTTCATCAAGACCGCCACGGTCTCGTTCGGTCAGGCGATGCCCGATGCTGCGATGCGGCGCGCCCAGGAACTTGCCGAAGACTGCGATCTGCTTCTGGCCATCGGCTCCTCGCTGGTGGTCTGGCCGGCCGCCGGCATTCCATTAATGGCGAAAAGGAACGGTGCGCGTCTCGTCATCGTCAATCGCGAACCAACCGAGTTCGACGAGATTGCCGACCTTGTCGTGCGCGCCGACATTGGGACCGCGTTAGAACCCCTCATTCTCCAATGAATAAATTCCACTTTGTGCACAGGCGGTGACGCTTTTACGCCAGTGTTGCATTTTTGCCCTTTCGCGTCGGATTGTCGGTGTTATCTTCGATTTACGAGATTCGCGATGCGCCCGCAGGGCGTCAGCACAACAGCGGCGGCCACGGCGTCATGGCGTCGGACGGGATCGAAACAAAATCCACCAAGCCGGGTCTCGGACCCGACGTCGGGCTTCCTGACGAAGCCGCGCACGTCGTCGAGGTCACCGGCGTCATCAAGTGGTTCGATGTGGCCAAGGGTTATGGCTTCATCGTCCCGGATAACGGCATGGCCGATGTGCTGCTGCACGTCACTTGCCTGCGTCGTGACGGTTTTCAGACGGCATATGAGGGATCCCGGGTTGCCTGCGAGGTTTTGAACGGTCCTAAGGGCCTGCAAGCCTTCCGGGTTCTGTCCATGGACGAATTGACGGCCATCCATCCGGCGCAGATGCCGCCGCCGCGAACCCATGTTACTGTGGCGCCCACTAGCGGTCTCGAACGGGCACAGGTCAAATGGTTCAATCGATTGCGCGGGTTCGGCTTCCTGACGCGGGGGGAGGGGACACCGGACATATTTGTCCATATGGAAACCCTGCGCCGCTTCGGCTTGACCGAATTGCGGCCCGGCCAGTTCGTCCTGGTCCGCTTCGGACCGGGACCGAAAGGGATGATGGCCGCCGAAGTCCGCCCCGAGAGCGGACCGCAGGGTCCGTCCTCACACTAGCGCTGCACGCCCTGTTTCGCTCGACGCGTCTGGTCCGGGCCGCCGGGCTGGTTGCGATGGTGTTCGTCGCCGGCTGCGCGTTGCCGGCCGCGCAAACCCCGGCGAGCGCTGCCGCACAAGATACCATCGAAATCGTCACCAGTTCCGGCGTGCACGCCTTCTCCGTCGAGCTTGCGACCACGGAGGCTGACCGCGCCCGGGGGCTGATGTACCGCAAATCGCTGCCGGAAGGTCACGGCATGCTGTTCGATTTTCAAACCGACCAGCAGGTGCAGTTCTGGATGCGCAACACCTACGTCTCGCTCGACATGATCTTTATCCGGGGCGACGGGCGCGTTCTCAACATCGCGCAAAACGCAACGCCGCAGTCGGACACCCTCATTCCATCCGCGGGTCCGGTGCGCGGCGTGCTCGAAGTGATCGCCGGAACCGCGCGCAAGCTTCATATCGCGCCGGGCGACCGCGTCACCGGCTCGTTTTTCGGCAACCACTGAGCCGGGGGCCGGGTGCTCGGCTTGCTGGGCGTGCGGGAAACAGCTATCCAGTGCCGCGACCGGCGGGGTATAGCGCAGCCTGGTAGCGCGGGAGTTTTGGGTACTCCAGGTCGCAGGTTCAAATCCTGCTGCCCCGACCATTTCCTACCGATGGCAGGCCGATGACCGCTCGAATCTACAAACCAGCCCGCACCGCGATGCAGTCCGGTGCCGCCAAGACCAAGGAATGGGTCTTGGATTACGAGCCGGAACAACCGCGCGCCGTCGAGCCGCTGATGGGTTGGACCTCTTCGGGCGACATGAAACAGCAGTTGCGGCTTTACTTCGACACCAAGGACGAGGCCGTCGCCTATTGCGAGCGCAACGGCATCGCCTACGAAGTGTTCGAGAGCACGCCGCCCAAGCGGCAGCGCATTTCCTATTCCGACAACTTCGCAGCGACCCGGCGCGGCGCCTGGACGCACTGAGCGGAACACAGTCCTTAAGCCGGCTGTCTTTCCACTGCGCGCGGAGCCGCCGCGGCGGCGCGGGCTTGCGAGCCGGCGCGCTGCCGCAACAGCGACACGAAGCGCTCTTCCGGCATCGGTTGGCCGAGCAAGAAGCCCTGGCCGTAGTCGCAGCCCATGCTGACCAGCGCCATGGCGTCGGCTGCTTTCTCGATGCCGATCGCCACCGCAACGCTGCCGAAATTATGCGCCAGATCGATGACCGTCTTGCACAAGGGGGCATTGACCTTGTCGGTGCCGCAATCGGTCACGAAGGCGCGGTCGAGCTTGAGTTCGGCGAACGGCAATTCCTTAAGCCGCACCAGCGAGGAATGGCCGCGGCCAAAATCGTCGATTGCGAGCTGGACGTTGAGGTGCCGCAACCGCTTGGTGATGTCGTTGGCGAACGCCAGATCGGATACGATCTGCTCCTCCGACACATCGATGATCAGGCCGGGCCATTTCTCGAATTGCGGACGATAGATCTGCACGATAGTGGCGACGTCGAGCTTCATCAGGGCGTTGACGGGGATGTTGACTGCCATGCGCAGATTGACGCCGAACTGGGCGAATTTGGCGGCAGCGGTCAGCGCCTTGGACAGAGCGAGCTCCGACAGGGCGATCAGCGCCGTCTCGGTGGCCGCGGGCATGAACGCGCTCGGCAGCAGAATGCCGTGAGACGGGTGGCGGGCGCGGGCGAACGCTTCGGCTCCCACCAGTTGCTTTCTGCGCAGATCGATTTTCGGCTGGTACCAGAATTCGATCCATTCGTTCGTCAAGGCGTCGGTCAGATCGATGCGGCCGGCGACGGCCGCCGGATGCCCCAGCTTGAGGTCCTGCAGCAACTTGATGATCGCGGCGGTGTCGAATGGCTTGCGCAACACCGGCAGCATCTGCAGCCGTTGTTGTTCGCCGATGCTTTTGACATGGGCGAGCACGGCCGGGCCGCGGCTCGATACGAGCTGGATGCGACCGCGGTAATTGCCGTTGCCGAGCGCGGCAACGCAGGCGATCGCTTCCGCCGATTCGAGCGGAATATCGAGGAAGATCACGTCGGGCGCGCGGCGCGACAGTGCCCGGCGCAATCCCTGACCGTCGGCGAACTCCTCGGTGGCAATGCCGGCGCCGTGCAAAATGAGCGACAGAAAATGCCGGATGCTGGCGTCGCCGTCGATGACAAAACACAACGGCGCGCCCGCCCGATCAGGCTCGCCCGGCGCGGTGGGTGCCGTGGATGGGGCCTTTTCCGGTGTTGCGCTCATGCCCTTGGTCGGTGGAAGGCGGCCGTGACGAGGTGAGACGTCCGTAACGAGACGGCGCATCATTGATGCAAATCATTAACCTGCGGTTTCGGCGGTGCTGCGGCGCACAAGAAATTGCAGTCAGAAACATGCGGCGCTTATCTGTAAAATCCAATGCCGCTTCGAAGAGCGAGGGTGGGCCATGATGACTATCACAACCTCATTGTCAGCCTCGTCGCTTGTGCGCTGTGGCCGTCCAAATGGGATAGATTAAAGAGAGCCGCATCTTGTGCGAGTGCGCAGACCGGCGGCGGGAGACAGTCGATATGATTCAGGTCAGACGCCTTGGGCACGCCACGCTGACCACGCCCGATATTGAGCGCCAGATTGCATACTTTACCGAAGTGATCGGCCTCACCCTCGTGGAGCGCACCAAAGATCGCGCTTTTCTCGCCTGCAAACTCGGTCTTGAAGCAATCGCGCTCGAGCCCGGTCCGGCGAACGCGCTGTCGCGATTGTCGTTGCAAATTGCTCCGGGCAGCGATCTGGCCGCGGTCGTGCAGGGGCTTGCCGGACACGGCGTGAAGAGCGAGCGGGCCAGCGGAATTTCGCCCGGCATTGCCGAGGCGATCGTCTTTCGCGATCCCAAAGGCACCATGGTCGAGCTCTTTGCCGACTATGCTTTCGCCAAAGACGACGGACGGCAGGCCGGAGTCATGCCGCTCAAGCTCGGCCATGTCGCCTATCGCGTCGATGATGTGCACAAGACCGTGAAATTCTATTGCGATGTGCTCGGCTTTCGCGTCTCTGACTGGCACGCCGACCACTTCGCCTTCCTGCGCTGCAATACCGATCATCACACGGTGAACTTCGTCTATGACGCGCAGCCGCAGCTTCACCACATCGCCTTCGAAGTGAAGGATTGGGCGGAGATTTAACGCGCTGCCGAGATCTTGGCGCGCCACGACATTCGTCTTGTCTGGGGGCCGGGTCGCCACATCATCGGCCACAACGTCGCGATCTATCACCGCAATGCCGACAAGGTGCGCGTCGAGTTTTTCTGCGAGATGGATCAGATGAAGGACGAAACACTCGGCTATTTCGATCCGCGGCCATGGCACCAGGACCGGCCGCAACGGCCGAAAGTGTGGCCGGAGGGGACGCTGCGCAATTATTGGGGTTTTGGCTCGGAAGCGGTTATTCGTGGTTATCAAACTATCGAATAGGGATTTTGCGTCCGAATTCGCGCGAACACGGGGTCGTGAGCCAGTGGAGCGGCGGCGTGGCCACAGTTGTGATTGGCGCGTGTTCAATCGATCCCATATTTGAGTGTCAAGGCTGTTGCCGCCCGCGCCGGGCGTCGTCGGAGGAATCGGATGGCACGCATGAAGATGACGAAAGCACTCATCGTGGGCGCGCTACTGTGTGTGCCTGCGTTCGCGCTGGTCGGCCGGCTGGCCCAGGCTGCGGAACCGGCCGTTGCCATTCCGCCGCCCACGCTGGACGCCACCGCGCCGGCCGATGGCGGCTTGCAGACCGTAGTCCTGGCCGGCGGCTGCTTCTGGGGCATGCAGGCGGTCTATGAGCATACCAAAGGCGTCACGCAGGCAGTCTCGGGATATTCCGGCGGCAGCAAGGACACCGCCCATTACGAAATGGTGGGAACGGAACGCACCGGACACGCCGAATCCGTTTCCGTCACTTACGATCCGCGGCAGATATCGCTCGGCAAAATCCTGCAAATCTATTTCTCCGTCGCGCACAATCCAACCGAGCTCGACTACCAGGGACCCGACAGCGGGTCGTCTTATCGTTCCGCCATCTTCTATGCCAATGACGAACAGAAGCGGATTGCCGACGCCTACATCGCGCAGCTTGGCAAGGCGCATGCGTTCGATGCGCCGATCGTGACCAAACTCGAAGCACTAAAGGGCTTCTATCCGGCCGAGGACTATCATCAGGACTTTGCCGTCACCCATCCCAACTATCCCTACATCGTCTTCAACGATCTGCCGAAGGTGGAAAACCTCAAGCGCATGTTCCCGGATTACTATCGGGACACCCCGGTCACCGTGCTGGCGTCGAACAAGCCGACCCAGTAGGCGCACCGCGCCGCCGCAAAGGGACGTTCCGGCAATCCCGAAACTGCGCTGCACTGCGTCAAATCGTCGGGCGGGTTGTGTGTAACCTTTTGCCCTGTAGCCACGCCCCGACCTCTGCGTGTATCCTTGCGCCAGGAGGCGGGCCATCGAGCCTGCTCCACAAAACGAGGAAACTGGGGGAGGTGCGCCATGGCTATGGCAACGACAGTGGGGGCATTGCCCGACGCTGAACATAGCGCGCAACTGCGCAAGGCAGTGATCGCGTCGACGGTCGGCACGGCAATCGAGTGGTACGACTTTTTCCTCTATGGCACCGCGGCCGGACTGATTTTCGGCAAGGCCTTTTTCCCCAATCACGATGCGCTCACGGGGACCTTGCTGGCCTTCGGAACCTACTTCATCGGCTTCGTCGGCCGCCCGATCGGCGCGGCGATCTTTGGCCATTACGGCGACCGCATCGGCCGCAAGGCGACGCTGATCGCCACGCTGATGTGCATGGGGCTGGCGACGTTCTTTATCGCCTTTGTGCCGACTTACGACTCGATCGGCATCTGGGGCGCCGTCATCCTGACCATCCTGCGGGCGCTGCAAGGCATCGGCGTTGGTGGCGAGTGGGGCGGTTCGGTACTCATGTCGATGGAATGGTCGCGCACGCATGGCCAGCGCGGGCTTGTGGCGTCGTGGCCGCAATTCGGCGTGCCCTGCGGCTTGCTTTTATCGACCGGTTTAGTCGCGCTTTTCAGCGCGTGGACCGGCGATCAATTCGCGGTTTGGGGCTGGCGCATTCCATTTGCGTTGTCGATCGTCCTGGTCGGCGTCGGCCTGTGGATCCGGCTCGGCATCCTCGAGACGCCGGTGTTCCAGAAGCTTCTGGACGAACAAAAGATCGAAAGTGCTCCGATCATCGAAGTCATCAAGAAACAGCCGAAAGAAATCATCCTGTCGGCATTCCTGCGCATGTCAGAGCAGGCGCCGTTCTACATCTTCACGGCGTTTGTCTTCTCATATGCCGTCGGCACGCTGAAAATGGAGCGCGGCTTCATTCTCTCCGCTGTCATCGTGGCGGCCCTTGTGTCGTTCTTCACCATTCCGATCTCCGGCCATATCTCCGATAAAATCGGCCGTAAGAACATGTATATGATCGGCGCTGTGACGATGGGCATCTTCGGGTTCATTTACTTCGCGATGGTGGACACCGCGGTACCGGTGCTGGTCTTCATCGCCATCGTGCTGTCGCTCATCCCGCACGATATGCAATACGGGCCGCAATCGGCACTGATTGCCGAATCGTTCACGCCGCGGCTGCGCTACAGCGGTGCGTCACTTGGCTATCAGCTCGCCTCGCTGATTGCCGGCGGACCGTCGCCGATCATCGCCACGGCACTGTTTGCCGCGTATCACTCAGGCTATGCGATCGCGGCCTATATCGCCGCCTGTGCCATCATTACTCTGATAGCGACGGCGCTCATGCCGGACTACACCGGCAAGGACATATCGGCCGAGTACGACGCCCCGACGGTTGCCGTATAGCCGCGCTCTGTTCGCAGCAAGCAATGATCGCCGGGATGGCAACGTCCCGGCGATTTTCATTTGTGGAGCGCGATGAAGCGCTACAGCACCAAGCCGGTTTGCGGATCGATCAGATGCATGCGATCCATGTCGGCATAAAGCCGCATGGATTCGCCCGGGCCGGCGGCGCTGCCGGGATCGACGCGACCGCAGATTTCCTGGCCGTCGACGGTGAAATAGACCATCGTCTCCATGCCCATCGGCTCGACGACGTCGAGCGTGGCGCTGAATTCGCAGCTCGAATCGCGGTCGTTGCGACGCGGCTCGGTGATGTGTTCGGGGCGTAACCCAAAGATCAGTTCCTTGCCGGTCAGCGGCTGCAAGCGGGCGGATTGGGCCGCGGGCACCGGCAGGCTGACAGCGTCGGATAGGCGCGCGCGCAATCCCACGCCATTCTGCTCCAGCCGGCAGCGCATGAAGTTCATCGCCGGCGAGCCAATGAAACCGGCGACAAACCGCGTCTTCGGATGGTGGTAGAGATCCTGCGGCGTGGCGATCTGCTCGATGACGCCGCCGTTCATGACCACCACGCGGTCGGCCAGCGTCATCGCTTCGACCTGGTCATGGGTGACGTAAACCGTGGTGGTCTTTACCATCTGATGCACGCGCTTGATCTCGGTGCGCATCTGCACCCGGAGCTTGGCGTCGAGGTTTGACAGCGGCTCGTCGAACAGGAACACCTTCGGGTTGCGCACGATGGCGCGGCCCATCGCGACGCGCTGGCGCTGCCCGCCCGATAGCGCTTTCGGCTTACGGTCGAGCAGCTCGGTGATGTCGAGAATGCGCGCGGCATGGTCGACGCGTTTTTTTATCTCGTCCTTGGGGAATTTACGCAGCTTGAGCCCGAACGACATGTTCTCGAACACCGACATGTGCGGATAGAGCGCGTAATTCTGGAACACCATGGCGATGTCCCGGTCCTTGGGCGGCAAATCGTTGACGACCTCGCCGCCGATATAGATGTCGCCCGCGCTGATCTCTTCGAGCCCGGCGATCATGCGCAGCGTCGTCGATTTGCCGCAGCCCGAGGGGCCGACCAGCACCACGAATTCGTTGTCGGGAATGTCGAGGCTGATGTTGCGGACCACTTCGACATTGTCGAAACGCTTGACGACATTACGCAACGATACTTCGGCCATTTCGCGAGACCTTTTGTCAGCCCTTGGTGGCGCCTGCGGTCAAGCCGGCGATGTAATAGTCCATCAGGAAGGCGTAGATCACGAGCGGAGGAGCCGCAGCGAGAAGAGCGCCGGCCATCAGCATGCCCCATTTGTAAACGTCGCCGCGAATGAGGCTCGTCACCGTGCCGACGGTCAGCACCTGCTGATCGGCCGAGTAGAGGAAGGTCATCGGATAGACGAAAGCCGCCCACGATACCGTGAAGGCGAATATCATCGCCGCGATGATGCCGGGTAGCGCCACCGGAATGAAAATCTTGGTCAGCATCTGCAGATGGCCGGCGCCGTCGATCAGCGCCGCCTCGTCGAGTTCCTTGGGGATCGACTGGAAATAGCCGATCATGATCCAGGTGCAGAACGGCACGGTCAGCGTCGGATAAACCAGCACCATGCCCCAGTAGGAATTGAGCAATCCGATCGCTTTCACGATCTGGAATAGCGGGATGAACAGCAGCGTATCGGGCACGAGATAAGTGAGGAATTTCCAGTCGCCAGGATGCTCGAGCCCCAGAATTTCATCCGGCCGAGGGAGAAGGCGGCAAACACGCTGACCACCATGGTGATCGCGACTGTGCAAACCGTCACGATGATTGTATTCCTGAAAAAAATCAGAAAATCCGTCTGCGTCAGCAGGATACGAAATTGATCGAGCGTTACGCCGTCGGCGATGATCCATGGATTGGTCACCATTCGCGCCACCTCGGCGTCGCTCTTGAGCGCGGTGACCACCATGTAATAGGGCGGAATGAGGAAGAAGATCGCGAACAGGATCA
>CAWGJP010000002.1:0-261637 GCA_963822935.1 uncultured Alphaproteobacteria bacterium | reverse complement strand
AAATCCATCGGCGCCAATCGTCCCATTCTGCTCGTTGAGGTCTTGAAAATAGATGCCGAGGCGCTGCGCGCTTGGCTGGAAAAGCTGGGTTATACGGTCATTCCCAGCGGGATGAATTACATCGCCATTCACAAAGACGACCGCTGCCTGGCAAACATCAAGATCGAACCGGCGGCTCCCAAGCCTCAGCCCGCCCCGTTGCCGTGAGCCACGCCGCGCATGCCGATGGCGGCCAGGAATTCCTGCCGGGTCTCGGCGTGGTCGCGAAATACGCCGAGCATGCGGCTCGTCACCATGGTGACGCCGGGCTTGTGCACGCCGCGCGTCGTCATGCATTGATGCGTCGCTTCGGTCACCACCGCGACGCCATGCGGCTTGAGCACGGCATCGAGGCAGGAGGCGATCTCAGCCGTCATCTTTTCCTGGATCTGCAGCCGCCGCGCAAAGACCTCGACGAGCCGCGCCAACTTGGAAATGCCGACCACGCGGTTGCGCGGCAGATAGCCGATATGCACCCGGCCGATGATCGGCGCGAGATGGTGCTCGCAATGCGATTCGAAGCGGATGTCGCGCAGCACGACGACCTCGTCGTAACCGCCGGTCTCCTCGAACGTGCGTTTGAGATATTCGCGCGGATCGTCGCCATAGCCGGCGAACCATTCCTCGTAGGCCCGCACCACCCGGGCGGGCGTTGATTTCAATCCTTCGCGATCGGGATCGTCGCCGGCCCATTGGATCAGCGTGCGCACCGCGGCCTCGGCATCGGCGCGTGACGGACGCTGCAACCCGCTCGATCCGCCGGTTTTCGCGCGCGAGCGCTTAGAACTTACAGCCTTATCCATCCGCTCTCTCCGGCCGGCGCTTGCGATCGCAGTGCCCGACAATCAGCAGCCCCAAACGGCTTGGGGCCCGCCATGTTAACAAAGCATAAACCTTTCCTCCAATCGTCTCGCAATGCCTGCGCGCCGCCGCTGTCGGCGCAAGCAATACGCAAGGTTCCGCGGCCAAAATCGCCCTCGCCACATCGATAAACCGGGGCTGAACGCGGCTTGCCGCCGACCCAGCCGTCGGGGCCGAGCGGGGATAAAGACCATGCGGGATCGCGCCAATTTCGGAAAGCCCGCGATTCTCAGCCGCCGGCTCTTCTCGCTCGTCGTCCGTGCGCTCGCCATCACCTCGATGTCGTTTGCGGTGGCGTTCGGCTTTTTGTCGGGCGCGACGTCCCCCGGGGCCCATTACGATCCGAATTCGTTCGCCATCGGGGTCGCCGCATTGTTCGGCGCCGCATGCGGCGGCATGGGCATCTTGCTGTCGCGCATCCGTCAGATGAAAGGCGAACTGCGCCGGCTTGAGGCGCGCCTTGACGAAGCGGAAGACCGTCACTGGGAATTCAAGGAAGCGCAGGAGCGCGCCAAGAGCTTTTTCGAGGCGCAGGGCGATGTCATCGTTCGCCGCGACGGCAAAGGCGCGATCACTTACGCCAACGACGCGTTCTGCGCGCTGGCCGGGCGCCCGCGCGAGGCGCTCATCGGCAGCGATTTCCTGCTTGCCGTGGAGGCGCAAGGCGACACCACGCTGCTCGCCGACGGCACCCGCATCCACGACCAGAAGATCGCCGCGGCCGATGGCGCGCGCTGGATCGCCTGGCGGGAAGTTACCGTGCGTTCCGATTCCGCAAGCGAGATGCAAAGCGTCGGCCGCGACGTCACCGACCGCGCCAATGCCGAACGCGCGCTCGCCGATGCCCGCGACCAAGCCGAAGCCGCCAACCGCGCCAAGTCGCGCTTCCTGGCCATGGTGTCGCATGAGATTCGCACGCCGCTCAACGGCATCCTCGGCATGGCCGACCTGTTGGGCGACACCCCGCTGGCGCCCGAGCAGGCGACTTATCTCAAAGCCATGAAAACCTCCGGCGGCACCTTGGTGTCGTTCATCGAGGAACTGCTCGATCTGGCGAAGATCGAATCCGGCCGGCTCGATCTCGCGCCGCGGCCCTTCGCGCTTTCAGGTTTCGTCGAGGAGGCGGTCGAACTTCTGGGGCCCCGCGCCCAGGCCAAGGGTCTCGAAATCTGCAGCTATGTCGACGAGCGCCTGCCGTCGCGCGTGGTCGGCGATGCGGCGCGGCTGCGCCAGGTGATTTTCAACCTGGTCGGCAATGCGATCAAATTCACCGAACGCGGCGGCGTCTCCATCATCGCCGAGCCGGGCACGCAGCCGGACGACATCGTCATCGCCGTGCGCGACACCGGCATCGGCATCGTGCCCGCGGACCAGACCCGCGTCTTCCTCGAATTCGAGCAGGCCGATAGCGGACCGGCGCGCAAATTCGACGGCATCGGCGTCGGTCTCACCATTTCCAAGCGTATTGTCGAGCGCATGGGCGGCTCCATCGCCATCGACAGCGCTCCGGGCCAAGGCTCGACGTTTCGCGTTACGATGCCGCTGCCGCGCGTGGGCGACGCCGACGAGCCGCCGATCTCGGTCCCCGATCTTACCGGCGACGACATTCTCATCGTCGCACCGGCCGTGGTCGAAGCCTCGCTGCTGGCGCGCCGCCTGCAGCGCTGGGGCGCGCACACCACGATCGTGCCCGACGAAGCGGTCGCCGCGGCGCTTTTGCCGGAGCAGCCCTGGAGCGCCGTGCTGGTCGATCATGCACTCGGCAGCGACGCGAGCGCGGCACTGGCGCGCATCGCCGCAAAAATTCCGCGCCGCATCGTGCTGGTCACGCCGGCCATGCGCAACGAGCTCGCTGCGCTTAAGGAGGCGGGCTTTACCGGCTATCTGATCAAGCCGGTGCGTGCCATGTCGTTGGCCGCACGCTTTGCTGCCGATGATGCCTTCGACCAAGGTTCCGCCGCCGAGCCCCCCGGAACGCCGAGCGTCGCGCCGGCCGCGGGCAGCCTCTCCGTCCTGGTCGCCGAGGACAATGAGATCAACGCGCTTCTCGTCCGCACGCTTCTCGCGAAGCTTGGACACCGCCCGACCATGGCGGGCAGTGGCGGCGCCGCCATCGAATGCTGGCAGGCCGCGCGCGATGCCGGCGCGCCGTTCGACTGCGTGCTGATGGATTTGCACATGCCGGGCATGGATGGTCTGGACGCCACGCGCCGCATCCGCGTGCTGGAAGCCGAGGGCGAGAGCCCGCGCACGCGCATCGTAGCGCTGACCGCAAGCGCATCCGCCGAAGACCGCGACGACAGCATCGCCGCCGGCATGGACAGCTTTTTGGTCAAGCCGCTCGACCGCGAGCGATTGGCTGCCGTGCTTACCGCGCCGAGAGCCGCCGCGGCCGCGGCGTAGCATTTTAGGGGAGCATGATCTTTTCGGAAAGCCGGTTTCCACCTTTCCGAATCATGCTCTACAGCCGCCGCAATGCCACCCCTTCGACCCGATGGCTTTCGCTCTTTTTCAGGATCAGATCGGCGCGTGGCCGCGTCGGCAGAATATTCTCGCGCAGATTGACGAGATTGATGCGCTCCCAGATCGAGGTCGCGGTGGCGATCGCATCGTCGTCGGAGAGCTGCGCATAGCGGTGGAAGTAGGATTTCGGATCGGCGAAAGCGGTGCCGCGCAGCGTCAGGAAACGGCTGACATACCAGGACAATAGCACGTCCTCCTCGGCGTCGAGATAGATCGAGAAATCGAAAAAGTCCGAGACAAAGGGGATCGCCTTGCCGTCCTTCGGCAGGCGCCCGGCCTGCAGCACATTGAGTCCTTCGACGATCAGAATCTCCGGCCGTTCAATCTCGATCCATTGATTGGGAATGACGTCGTAGATCAGATGCGAATAGACCGGCGCGCGCACCGGGTGCTGGCCGGCCTTGATGTCGGAGAGAAAGCGCAGCAGGGCCGGCAGGTCGTAGCTTTCCGGAAAGCCCTTCTTCTCCATCAAGCCTTCGCGGTCGAGAATAGCGTTGGGATAGAGAAAGCCATCGGTCGTGATCAGATCGACCTTGGGCACATTCGGCCACCGCGCCAACAGCGCCTGCAGCACGCGCGCAGTGGTCGATTTGCCGACCGCGACCGAACCGCCGACGCCGATAATGTAGGGGACCTTGGCGTCTTCAGTGCCGAGAAAGCCCTGCTGGGCGCGAAACAGATTTTGCGTGCCCGCCACGTAGAGCGAGAGCAGCCGCGACAGCGGCAGGTAGATGTCCTCGACCTCCGACATATCGAGCCGGTCGTGCACCGAGCGCAGCCGGGTGACTTCGGCCGGCTCCAAGGTCATCGGCGTATCTTCGCGGAGCCTTGCCCAATCGCGGCGTGAGAACACGCGATAGGGCGAGACGTCGGCTTCGGTGCGTTGCTCCATCCGGTCGGACCTTAGCCGCTCTTGCGCGAAGCCTTCTCGTCGAGGCCCGATTGGCGCGTACGCGCGCCGAGCTCGGCCTCGACTTCGTCAAGCGTAATACCCCGGGCATGGAGCACGACCAACAGGTGATAGAGCACGTCGGCCGCCTCCCCGATCATGCGGTCCTTATCTTCACTGACCGCCGCGATGGCCGCCTCGACGGCTTCCTCGCCCAATTTCTTGGCACAGTGGGTTACGCCGCGGTCCAGCAACTTGCGGGTATAGGAGACCTCCGCGCTTTCTTGGGCGCGGTCACTAAGGCGTCTTTCCAGGTCATGAAGCGTGAACGTCGGCATGGGTCGTTCCTTATCACCTCTGCCGCAAATATTCTCTAGGCATTCTAACAACCTGGTTAGGGATCAAGCCGCATCGGCAGCCCGGCGCGGGCCATATATTCCTTGGCCTGGCGCACGGAATATTCGCCAAAGTGAAAGATCGAGGCGGCCAGCACGGCGGTGGCTCGGCCCTCGCGGATGCCGGCGACGAGGTGATCGAGAGTGCCGACGCCGCCCGAGGCAATGACCGGCACCGACACCGCGTCGGCGACCGCGCGGGTGAGCGCGATATCGAAACCCTGCCGAGTGCCGTCGCGATCCATCGAGGTGAGCAGGATTTCGCCGGCGCCGAGCGCGGTTACTTCGCGCGCATAGCCGACGGCATCGATGCCGGTGGGGTGGCGGCCGCCGTGGGTGAAGATATCCCAGCGCCCCGGTTCGGCCGGCCCCGACACCTTTTTGGCGTCGATCGCGACCACGATGCATTGATCGCCAAACTTCTCCGCAGCTTCTTTCACGAAGTCGCGGCGGGCCACCGCCGCGGTGTTGATTGAGACCTTGTCGGCGCCGGACGCCAGGAGCGCGCGGATATCCTCGATGCTGCGCACGCCGCCGCCGACGGTGAGCGGCATGAAGCAGGCTTCCGCGGTACGCCGCACCACGTCAAGCATGATGCCGCGGTTCTCGTGGCTTGCGGTGATGTCGAGGAAGGTGAGCTCGTCGGCACCCGCCTCGTCGTAGGCGATAGCGGCGGCAACCGGATCGCCGGCATCGCGCAGATTGACGAAATTGACGCCCTTGACGACTCGGCCGTCCTTGACGTCGAGGCAGGGAATGACGCGGACCTTGAACATGTCAGGCCGTCGCCCGCGCGCCGCGCAGCAGAGTCAGCGCCGCCGCGGCATCGAGGCGCCCGTCATAGAGTGCGCGGCCGACGATGGCGCCCTGCAGTTTTTGCGCGCGGGGCTCCAGCAAGGCACGCACGTCGTCGAGCGAAGCGAAGCCGCCCGAGGCGATCACCGGAATTGAAATCTGTTCGGCAAGCGCGATCGTCGCGGCGAGATTGAGCCCCTCGAGCATGCCGTCGCGCGCCACATCGGTATAGACGATGGCGGCGACGCCGGCGTCTTCGAAGCGCCGCGCGAGATCGAGCGTGGAGAGCTCCGACGTCGCCGCCCAGCCTTCCACCGCCACTTTGCCATCGCGGGCGTCGAGTCCGACGGCGACGCGGCCGGGGAAGGCGCGCGCCGCATCCTTGACCAGCGCCGGATCGCGCACCGCCGCGGTGCCGATGATGACGCGCGCGACACCTTTGCCAAGCCATCCTTCGATCGTGGCGCGGTCGCGGATGCCGCCGCCGAGCTGAGCCGGAACTTTCACCGCGCCGAGGATGCGCTCGACGGCCTGCGCATTCATCGGCTTGCCGGCAAAAGCGCCATCGAGATCGACGATGTGCAGATACTCGAAACCCTGCCGCGCGAAGGTCAAGGCCTGCGCCGCCGGATCGTGATTGAACACGGTCGCCCGCGCCATGTCGCCCTGCTGCAGCCGCACGGCTTGCCCGTTTTTCAGGTCGATGGCGGGAAAAAGAATCACGGCTTCCACTTCAAGAAATTCGCGATCAAAGCGAGCCCGAGCTTTTGGCTCTTCTCCGGATGAAATTGCGTACCGACCACATTGTCGCGTCCGACGATCGCAGTCACGGCGCCGCCGTAGTCGGCGGTCGCTATGAGATCGGCCGGTTGCGCCGGATTGAGCTGATACGAATGCACGAAATAGGCGTGCCGGCCGGCCGCTCCGAGCGAGAGCCCGTCGATCAATTTATGCGGCCGCGCGACATTGAGCGTGTTCCATCCCATGTGCGGGATTTTCAGGCTCGGATCGCCCGGCGCAATCCGATCGACCTCGCCGGCAATCCAGCCGAGACCCTCGGTCACCTCGTATTCGCGGCCGCGCTCGGCGAGGAGCTGCATGCCGACGCAAATGCCGAAGAACGGCCGGCCTCTGCGGCGAACTGCATCGTCGAGCGCCTCGACCATGCCGGGGACCGCATCGAGCCCGCGCCGGCAATCGGCAAAGGCGCCGACGCCCGGCAGCACTACGCGATCGGCGCGCGCCACCGCGGCTGGATCGTCGGTCACCACGATCGGCTGATCCAGGCCGGCTTCATGCGCCGCGCGCTCGAACGCTTTGGCGGCCGAGTGCAAATTGCCGGAACCGTAATCGACGATGGCGACGCTCACCGCTGCGCTCCCGGCTCCGGAAAAAGACCGACGACGCCTGTTGCCTCGGGCCTGCCCGGACCGGGCGACGCCGGGGCGGATGGGTTCGACGGCGCGGCACGCCGAGCGTTTGTGTTGCGGACCCAGCCATCGAAAAACCGCCGCTCGGCGTCTTCGAGGTCGTCGCCGCTGACGATCCCGAGATTTCTCCAGCCTCGGCACCGCAGTGTGAAGCGCCGTAGCGTGCCGGCCTCGAACCCGATCAGCAGCGAGATCAGAAAACCGACCACGGTGACGACGAAGGCCGACGCGCCGACGCCATGCAAGACGGTATCGAGCCCTGCGACAACGACAAGGTAGATCACCAGCACCAGCCAGAGCCGGTAACGCAGCATCCAGAGCGGCGTGAGCAGGAACGCCCACCAGTAAAATCCGTCGCGCACAAAGGCAAAGCGCTCGGCATAGACCAATGCGTCGGCGCTCCGCTGCGGCGGTTCATGGACGGTATAAACGGACATCGACTTCGTCTTTCAGAGGCTTTGTCCTTATTTGAGCATGTCCTTTTCGCAAAACCGGATTCCACTTTTGCGGAACATGTTCTAGCCGCCGAGCGTGCCTTTAGTCGACGGCACCTCGTTGGCGGCTCGCGGATCGATGGCAACGGCTGCGCGCAACACCCGCGCCAGACCCTTGAAGCAGGATTCGGCGATGTGATGGTCGTTGTTGCCATAGAGCGTCGTGACGTGCAGCGTCACCGCGGCATTCACCGCAAAGGCCTGAAACCATTCCGCGATAAGCTCGGTATCGAACGGCCCGATCTTGGCGCGTCCGAACTCGACCTTGAATACCAGGAAGGGTCGCCCGGAGATATCGATCGCCACGCGCGTGAGCGCCTCGTCCATCGGCAGATGCACGTCGGCGTAGCGGGTGATGCCCTTCATGTCGCCGAGCGCCTGTTTGAGCGCCTGACCGAGTGCGATGCCGACATCCTCGGTGGTGTGGTGGTGATCGATATGCAGATCGCCTTTGGCCTTGACGCTGATATCGATGCGCGAGTGCCGCGCCAAAAGGTCGAGCATGTGATCGAGAAAGCCGATCCCGGTCGCGATCGACGACGCGCCGGTACCGTCGAGATCGATCGCGACCTCGACGTTGGTTTCCTCGGTCTTGCGCTTCACCGCGCCCTTGCGCATTGCGCTCTCCGCACCTTGATCGCGGGCGTTTTATCAGGGCTTGGCCCAAGCCGCCACCCGCCGCCGCCGGATTTGCATTGGCGGCGGCCAACTCCTAAATCTCTCCTGACCAAAGGGTTTTTCGTCCCATGTCATCACCTGAATCCGGCCAAGCCGGCCACTGGCACGGCACCACCATCCTGACCGTCCGCAAGGGCGGCCTGGTCGCGGTCGGCGGCGACGGCCAGGTCTCGATCGGCCAGACCATCGTCAAGGCCAATGCCAAGAAGGTGCGCCGGCTCGGCAAAGGCGACGTCATCGGCGGCTTTGCCGGCGCCACCGCCGACGCTTTCACCTTGTTCGAGCGGCTGGAATCCAAGCTCGAGCAATATCCCGGCCAGCTCACGCGCGCCGCCGTCGAGCTTGCCAAGGACTGGCGCACCGACCGCTTTCTGCGGCGGCTCGAAGCCATGATGATCGTCGCCGACAAGGACGTATCGCTGGTGCTCACCGGCACCGGCGACGTCTTGGAGCCCGAAGCCGGCATTGTCGGCATCGGCTCCGGCGGCAATTACGCGCTCGCCGCCGCCCGGGCGCTGGCCGACGGGCCGCTCGATGCCGAAGCGATCGTTCGCCGCTCGCTCGATATCGCCGCCGATATCTGTGTCTATACCAACCGCAATGTCACCGTTGAGACGTTAAAAGCGTGACCGACTTTTCCCCCCGCGAAATCGTTTCCGAGCTCGACCGCTTCATCGTCGGCCAAGGCGACGCCAAGCGCGCCGTTGCGATCGCCTTGCGCAATCGCTGGCGGCGGCTGCAGCTCGACGACCGGCTGCGCGAAGAAGTGCTGCCGAAAAATATTCTGATGATCGGGCCGACCGGCGTCGGCAAGACCGAAATTTCCCGGCGCCTCGCCAAGCTTGCGGGCGCGCCGTTTCTCAAAATCGAAGCGACGAAATTCACCGAGGTCGGCTATGTCGGCCGCGACGTCGAGCAGATCGTGCGCGATCTGGTCGAGGTCGCCATTGGCTTGACGCGAGATAAAAAGCGCAAGGATGTGCAGGCCCGCGCGCAGCAGGCGGCGGAGGACCGCGTGCTCGATGCGCTGGTCGGCGCCGGCGCCAGCGCTTCGACCAAGGAAGCGTTTCGCAAGAAGCTGCGCGCTGGCGAGCTCAACGACAAGGAAATCGAGATCGAGGTGCAGGCCGCCGGCGGCGGAATGCCGCTGTTCGATATTCCCGGCATGCCGGGTGCGCAAATGGGCGCGATCTCGATCGGCGACATCTTCGGCAAGCTCGGCAGCGGCCGCACCAAGACACGGCGCGTCACGGTGCAGGATTCCCACGACATCCTGATCAACGAGGAATCCGACAAGCTGCTCGACACCGATCAGCTGACGCAGGAAGCAATCAAAGCGGTCGAGAACAACGGCATCGTGTTTCTCGACGAGATCGACAAGATCTGCGTCCGTGAGGGCCGTGTAGGCGCCGACGTGTCGCGCGAAGGCGTGCAGCGCGATCTCTTGCCGCTGATCGAAGGCACCACTGTGGCCACCAAGCACGGCGCGGTGAAGACCGACCATATCCTGTTCATCGCCTCGGGCGCTTTCCACATTTCGAAACCGTCCGATCTGTTGCCCGAACTGCAGGGGCGGCTGCCGATCCGCGTCGAACTCAAGCCGCTCACCCGCGACGATATGCGGCGCATCCTCACCGAGCCCGAAGCCTCGCTGATCAAGCAGTATATCGCGCTGATGGCGACCGAAGGCGTGACGCTGGAATTCGCCGAAGACGCCATCGATGCGGTGGCCGATATAGCCGTGGCGGTGAACGCGAGCGTGGAAAATATCGGAGCGCGGCGGCTGCAGACCGTCATGGAGCGCGTGCTTGACGACGTGTCGTTCGGCGCGCCGGACCGCGCCGGCGAGACGGTAAAGATCGACGCCGCCTATGTGCACAAATATGTCGGCGATCTCGCCAAAAATGCGGATTTGAGCCGGTTCATTTTGTAACCGCCAACGTCTATTCGCTGAAAAGCTTTTGCAAGATTGTTAATGTCGCCGACAGATCGCGGTGGCTAACGGCGCCAATTTTTCTCGTTAGTCGGCGCTTGTCGATCGTCCTGATTTGATCGAGCAGGATAAAGCCCTTCTTGCCGGAGAAATCTATTGAACACCGAAACGGAGCCGGTCGGCTCCCGGTTGTCATCGGAGCGGTAATAACGACGTCAAGAAAATCGTGAAGTTCAGGCGGAGAAATAACCAGGCACGGCCGCGTCTTGCGTATTTCACGCCTTTCTGTCGGATCCAGCCGCACCAGCCACACTTCGCCGCGCGCTACCACGTCCAGTCCTTATCGCCTTCGTTGCTGAATTCCGGCCAAACCAGCTCGCCCTCACCCGCAGCCGCCAGCGCTTTGCTGGCGTCCGCCCATCCTTCGCGCGGCTTACGCTTGGCGCGCGTCATGACGATTTTGCCGCGCTCGATCTTCATGTCGACCGTATCTCCGGCTTTCGCGCCGATTTCAGCGAGCAGCGGCTTCGGAATGATGACGCCCTGCGAATTTCCCATTCGGCGAATGGCACTTTTCATGACTGAGTCCTTGTGACCTGTTATAACATAGTTACAACGTAATGTGCGGTCAATGCCGGTCAGCGTGACGCAGGCCCCGCGCATGGCGGGGCCTGCCATTAGGGACTAATCTTGCCGTTTCAGCCGGGGAGTGGCCATGTTAACGCGTCGCTGCTTGATTGCATTGTCTGCCGCGTCGACGCTTGCGCCGAATTGTTTCGCACGCGCCCAGTCGAGTGCATGGCCCAGCCGATCCGTTCGTTTGATCGTGCCGCTCGCGGCGGGAGGACCCACCGACACGCTGGCACGCGTGCTTGCCAGTCAACTGTCCAATCTCTGGGGCCAGCAGGTCATCATCGAGAACAAGCCGGGCGGCGGCACCAATGCGGCCAATGAATTCGTCGCCCGTTCCGAGCCCGACGGCTATACGGCGCTGTTCGCCACCTCATCGCTGGCGACCGTCGTCAGTCTCTACCATTCGCTCAATTACGACCCGACCGTGGACCTCGCGCTGGTATCGCTGGTCGCCAAATTTCCATTCTTCATGTTCGTGCCGAATTCGTCGCCGGCGAAATCGGTTGTGGAATTTATCGCCGATGCCAAAGCGCATCCCGGCAAGCGCATCATGGGCAATCCCGGCACCGGCAGCGCGCCGCACCTCACCGCGGAACTGTTCCTGCAGATGGCCGGCATCACGATGACGCATGTGCCGTATCACGGCGCGGCGCCGGCCTTCATCGACCTGATCCCCGGCCGCATCGACTGCTATTTCGGCAGCGGCGAATGCTGACTTATTCGCGGTCGGGTCAGGTACGCGCGCTGGCGACGACGGACGCGCAGCGATCCACGGCCGAGCCGGAATTGCCGACCATGGCCGACGCCGGCGTGCCAGGCTATGCGGTTGATTCCTGGCAAGGTGTTTTCTTGCCGGCCAAGACGCCTGCGGACATCATCGGCAAAATGAGCGCGGACATCACCGCGGCGCTTGCTGTGCCGGCGATCAGGGACAAGCTGGCGCAGACCGCCTATGCGGCGCAGGGCTCGAGTCCGGAAGCGCTTCGCCAATGGATGGAAGCGGACGCCGCGAAGTGGAGCGCGGTGATCAAGACGGCCGGAATCAAAATCGACTAGAGCCTAATCGGTTTTGATGGAATCAAAACCGGGCTCCAGCTTTTTGATGGAGCATGATCTTTTCCGAAAACCGGTGTCCACTTTTCGGGATCATGTTCTAGTTCTTGACGCGCTCTTGCTTGATCTCGCGGATCAGCGCCATCCACTTCTCGACCTGGGCAAGGATGCGCGTATCGGCGGCGAGGCTGCGCGGCGCAGCGGATTTCATCGGCACGGCCAGATTGTCGGACATGAATACTCCTGCGAACAACGGCACGTTGGTTGAGCCGTTGTTGCAGACGAACTTGACCAATTCTTGCAGCGCGTGTGGCTTTCTAAGCGTTAAGGTTAATGCCCCTATGCCTAGCGCGCGCGCCGCAAGCGCAGATAAAGCGCGCCCTGTCCGCCGTGGCTCACATGCGCGCCGCTGAAGCCGACAACGAAGTGGCGGAATTCCGGCAGCTCCAGCCATAGTGGCACTTGCCGCCGCAGCACGCCGCGCTCGGCGCGATCGGGTGCGGCGGTCCCGCCGCCTTTGCCGGTCACCACCAAGACCATTTTTGCGCCCTCGGCCTGGGCCTGGCGCAGGAACCCGAGCAGCGCAGCATGCGCTTGCCGCTGCGTCATGCCGTGCAGATCGAAGCGGGCGTCAATGGCGTCGCGGCCGCGCGCAACGCGCTGCTTGGCGCGGCGATCGAGTGGCACGAGCGGAGGCGATTTGACGGCGGGCGGCGCCTCTCGCCGCTTGGATGACGGTGGCGCGGCGCGCGCGGCCGGCGCCACTTGCTGAATCGCGTCTTGACGGTTTGCTTTGGTACTGCCGACCGGCTTTGTCGGGGCTTTTGCCGCTCGGAGCGGCTTGATCGAGCGCGCAACGCCCGCCCAAAGCGCGTGCTCCTCATCGCTCAAATTACGGCGGCGGCTCATTTCCTGCGCCGTGCTTGGCTATTCACGCGAGGCGCGGGAGCCGGAGCGATCCCGGCCGCGGGCTTTGCCGGGGATGCCGTGTCCGCGGGGGGATCAACCGCCGTGGGATCGACCATGGTGGTGAGACTCACACCGAACCCGCTCGGGCGCTCCGGCGGCAGGGGCGTGTCGCGCCCCGCCGCGACCGGATCAAGCGCGCGGGGAATCAGCATGATGAAGGAACCGGCATGTTTGATGCGGCCGGCGATGCGCGCGGCTTCGTCGCCGGCGCCGAAATAGATGTCGGCGCGCGCCGGTCCGACGATGGCAGAGCCCGTGTCTTGCGCGATGACAAGGCGGTCGAATTTCGTATCCGCCTTCTGGTTGGCGATCGGCAAGTCGGCCTGGATGAAGAACGGCGTACCGTAGGCGTGCAGCGAACGATCGACGGCGATGGATCGGCCGGGCATCAGCTCAACGCCCTCGCCGCCGACGGCTTCTTCCTCGGTGGCAAGACCGGTAATGCGGAAGAACACGTAGGACTTATTTTCCCGGCGCACGTCTTTGGCCGGGTCCGGATTGGCCTCCATCCAGGTACGGATGCTTTGCATCGATACCTGATCCTTGGTCATGATCTTGTCGTCGATCAGGACGCGACCGACCGGCGTATAGGGCCAGCCATTGTGGGAGTTGTAGTTGACGCGAAGGATGGTGCCGTCTTCCAGCCTGATGCGCGCCGAACCCTGGATCTGCGCGAACAGAACATCGACCTGATCGTGCAAATAGCAGATTTCGAGATGCCAGCCGTCGAGTGCGCCGTCCTCGATCTCGGCGCGGCTGTAATACGGCACGATCTTGCGGCGGCCGAGGCGGCGGCCGACGCGAACGCCCTTGCTCGGAAACGCGTCTTTGCCAAGCCGGCGCCAGCCGGAGACGACAAGATTGGGCGGCCGCCGATAGAGCGGCGCCGTGAATTCGCCGGTCGGAACGCGTGAGCCGCGAATAATCGGCTCGTAATAGCCGGTGAGAAACCCGTCGCTGTCGCCGAGCTTGTTGATCCGGATGGGCCGGAAATTCTCCTCGAAGAATTTTTGCGCGCCATCCTCGTCGAGCGGAACGGCCTGCCGCGCCAGCTCGCAAATGTCACGCAACGCCGAAGGAATTGCCGTCAGATCGCGCTCGTGACGATGCTTGGCGCCAAGCGTGCGGCAGCTTGTCAAAAAAGCGGCAAATGCCGCGGCATGATCGTCAGAGGTCCAGCCCTCGAGATCCGACCAGTCGACGGGTTCATATTGCGTATTGGGAAACTCGATCGGCGCGCGATCCTGCGCATGGGCCGTCAACGGTGTGCCGAAAATACCGATCAGTAAAACAATGAGGCGCAGTCCCGGGCACGATGCCGACCGCGGCCACATCGCCGGCCTCACTGCCCGGCTTCGGTCGCGATCACTTTCCAGTTGGGATCGCGCGAGGCGATGTCGCGCGCGAAGGTCCATACGTCGGTGACGTCGGTGACCTTCTCGGCGCTGCCGTCGATCACGGTGCCGGCGCGGTCGCGCGTGGCCGAAATCAGTTTCGACACGAAACGGACCGTGATCTGCGCCGTCGAGCGGTTGCGCAGTTCGGCCGCTGTAATGGTCGAAGCGTCGATCGAAACAAAGCGCGTTTCGACGGTCTCGCTGCGGCGTTCACGCTCCGTGATCGCGGCGTCGAAGCCGTCGAATACCTCGCGCGACAACAGGTTGCGCAATTGCTTGCGGTCCCCTCCGGCAAAGGCAGTCACGATCATCTCGTAAGCGGTCCGCGCGCCGGTGATAAAATGCTTGGCATCGAAACTCGGGTCGGCCCCGACGATCGCATCGAGACCGGCCGCGATGGCCGATCCGCTCTCGGCAATGTCCTTCCAGCGCTCGGCGGCGGGAGCCGGCGCGACTTCAACCGGCCGCGGCGAGGCTTCAGCGGGCCGCGGCGGCAGCGTCACCACTTTGTCGGCCGCCGGGCTGCGGACGGCATCGCGCGCCGAATACGGATCGTAGGGCGGCCGCTCGCGGCCGGTGCGCTGGCCCAATACGCTGCGCAGGCGCAGGAATATGAAGACCGCCAGCGCCAGGAAAATGATGGTGTATATGTCGAACACGTCGGGCATTTCTTTCAGCGGCGCTCGTCGCGGATCAATGACGGCTCGAACCGGCCGGCACGAGAGCAGGCCCGTCTCCCGGCACTATGTAAGCACGCAACGGAAGCCATCCAGTGGCCGCGATCGTGACCAAAGCGTGCTCGCCGGCGAGATTAGACGATAGCGTGTGCCGCGCCAACAATGGAAGCAGGCTGGGGTGCACGCTTTTAGGCAAATCCGTCGGATTCGGCGCCGGCAAGCCGCATAATACCGCGCCCCGGCAATACCGCCGGCATTGTTAGCCCCCTCCCCCTATGTTAGCCAAGCCGCGACCCACAGAGGCCGGAGACAAGGATGTCAGCGACCAACGGCGGCCCCGCGCCGCAGACCGGAATGGCGCAAGTGCCGGCGCCGCAGATCGGCGTTCTGACGCAATACGTCAAGGATTTTTCATTTGAAAATCCGAATGCGCCGCGCTCGATGGCACCGAGCACGCAGCAGCCGGCCATCAGCGTCAACGTCGGGGTCGATGCCGCCCCCCTGACCGACACCGATGTCGAAGTAACGTTGCGCCTGGACGGCAAGGCCGAATCTCAGGGCATGCTGATCTTCGGCTTTGAACTCTTGTATTGCGGTGTGTTCCGCATCGTCAACATACCGCCCGAAAGCGTGCAGCCGATGATCATGATCGAATGTCCGCGCCTTTTGTTTCCGTTCGCGCGCGAAATCATCGCCACGGCAACGCGCAATGGCGGATTTCCGCCGTTACTTTTGGAACCGATCGATTTTGCCGGCCTCTACCGACAGCGCCTGGCGGCAACGCAGCCGTCGTCGCCGCCGCTCAATCCAAGCTGACGTAATCGCGCCAGATCGCGTGGTCGCCGAGACTGGCGATGAACCTTAGGTGCGCCAGGCGTTCGTCGTTCGTCAGCCGTTCGTCGAGCGGTATCGGGCGTTCGCGCAGCACGATGGCCTCACCGTAAGTGGACACGGGCGTCGCGGCTTGCGAAAGAATGAGCTGCGCCTGACGCGCTCCGATCAGCTCGATATAAACCTCGGCCAAAAGCTCGGCATCGAGCAGCGCGCCGTGCTTGGTGCGCCGTGAGTTGTCGATTGAATAACGCGTGCAGAGATCGTCGAGCCGGTTGGCGCCGCCGGGATGCTTACGGCGCGCGATCAGAAGCGTGTCGACGATGCGCTCGCGGTTCACCGCGGCGCGGCCGGCGCGTTCCAATTCGGCGTTGAGGAAACCGAGATCGAACATGGCATTGTGGGCGACAAGTTGGGCGTCGCCTAAGAAAACGATCAGTTCCTCGATTTTGTGGACGAACAGCGGCTTGTCGTTGAGGAACTGGCGGCTCAGGCCATGAATCTTGAAGGCCTGTTCCGGCATGTCGCGTTCGGGATTGAAGTAACTGTGAAAGGTCTTGCCGGTCGGGAAACGATTGATGAGCTCGATGCAGCCGATTTCGACCAGGCGATCCCCCGTCAGGGGATCAAGCCCGGTAGTCTCGGTGTCGAATATGATCTCGCGCATCGTGTTCCGACCGAATGCGAATCAGCGGCGACGTCGCGGCATTTTAGCGACGCGGCGCAAAATGTCTGCAATCTGCGTTCGGGTGTGCTCAAAGTCCTGTGAACTATCGAGGATGAAATCGGCGCGCCGGCGCTTTTCCGCGTCGGGCATCTGCTGCCGCAGGATGGCGGCGAATTTATCCTCGGTCATGCCCGGCCGCTCGAACGCGCGCCGCCGCTGGACCTCGGCCGGCGCCGAGACCACCACCACGGCATCGCAGCGGGAATCGGCGCCGGTTTCGAACAACAGCGGCACGTCGAGCACGACGACCGGAATACCGCGGGTGCGGGCTTCGGCGAGGAATTTTTCCCGCGACGCAAAGACCAGCGGATGGACGATGGCCTCGAGCCGAGCGAGCGCCGTGCTGTTATTGAGAACGATCGCCGCGAGCCGGGTGCGGTCGACCTTGCCGTTATTGGTCGAGCCGGGAAACGCCGCCTCGATCAGCGGCACCGCGTCGCCCTCATAAAGCGCGTGCACGACCGCGTCCGAATCGTGGACCGGCACGCCCGCTTCGGCGAAGAATTTGGCGGCGGTCGATTTGCCCATGCCGAGGGAGCCGGTCAGGCAAAGAACGAATGGCCCATCGCCGCTCATCGCGCGAGACACCCTTCCCGGCGCAGAAAATCCAATGCCTGCAGCAGCGGCAATCCCAGCACGGTAAAATAGTCGCCGTCGACGCGTTCGAACAATTGAACCCCGAGGCCCTCCAATTGATAGCCGCCGACGCTCGCCGTCGCCGCCTCCCCGACCGCATCGAGATAAAGATCGAGGAACCGCTCCGAGAACGAACGCATGGCGAGCCGCGCAACGCCGACATATTCGAACAGCACCCTGGCATCCCTCACGAATGCAATCGCGCAGTGCAGCTCGTGCGTGCGGCCGCAGAGCGCGCGCAATTGCGCGCGCGCCGCCGCGCGATCCGCCGGCTTGGCAAAGCATTCGACACCGAGCGCGAGCACCTGATCGGCGCCGAGCGTCAAACGGCCGGGTAATGCCTCAGCGATGGCGGAGGCTTTGGCCCGCGCCAAATGCGCGGCAATCGCTCCCGGCGCGGTTGAATTTATCCCGGCCTCCAAACCGCGCTCATCGAGATCGGCCGGAACGACCTCGATCGGAATGCCCGCATTCGCGAGCAAGCTCTGGCGGGCCTTGCTGCGTGAGGCCAGCACGAGCGGTTCCCCGTCAAGCCATAGCGGCATTGGCGAAGCCTACGAGGCGCGCTGCCGGCGACGCTCGACCAGATGCGCGAGCACCGCGGCGGCGGTTTCCTCGATCGAGCGCCGGGTCACGTCGATCAGGGGCCAATTGTGCTTGGCGCAAAGCCGGCGCGAGGTGGCGATCTCCTCCGCCACCGCCTGCCGGTCGATATACCGATCATCGTCGCGATGGACCTTGAGTCCGAGCAGCCGATTTTGCCGGATCTGAACAATCCGTTCCGGGGTGGCAAAAAGACCGACGATCAGCGGATGGCTGAGCCGCTCGACCTGCGGCGGCAACGGCACGCCCGGCACCAGGGGCACATTCGCGGTCTTCACCCCACGATTGGCGAGATAGATTGAGGTCGGCGTCTTCGACGTGCGCGAAACGCCGACCAGCACGACATCGGCCTCTTCGAGATCGTCGGTCTGCTGGCCGTCGTCATGCATCATCGTGTAGTTGAGCGCGTCGATGCGGCGGAAATATTCGGCATTGAGCGTGTGCTGCGCGCCGACTTTGTGAGTCGATTCGGCGCCGAGATAGGCCTGGAACAGGTGCAGGACCGGACCGAGGATCGACAGATACGGCAGACCAAGCTCACGGCATTTTGCTTCCAGCCGCTCGACCAGGTTTTCCTCGAGCAGCGTGTAAAGAACGATGCCGGGCGATTCCTCAATATCCGCCAAGACCCGGTCCAGCTGCTTTTGGGTGCGAACCAGCGGATGCACGTGCTCGACCGGCATGACCTTCGTATATTGCGCGGCCGCCGCCCGCGCGACCGTGATCAGCGTTTCACCGGTCGCATCGGAGATCATATGAAGGTGAAAATAGCCTGCCGCCTGCGCCATGGAATCGTTGGGGCTAGAAGGGACAACCTGTCGACGACTGTGGAGAAGGCCATGGCTCGCCGTGGGGTGCAAGCACTATGGGCGGATAAGTCCTTCAACCGTCCACACCCCTGCCGCGCCGGTATGAATATTCATGACCGCGTAGGGCAGTGGTGAAATGTGGACGGTTGCTGCTAGGTTGACGCTATTTCGCCCCAAAATGCCTCAGAGTCGCCACACCCGAACTGACGCATGATATCGGGGACATGTGGGTAAGTCGGGGACGGCACCCGCAAATCAAATGTATGAGTCCAATCAACCGTCCAAGCACTACAACAGAATCTAAGAATCTATTTGAGTGGGGAAGGGAATGTGCCAGATACGCCTGTGATCAAACCGCTTCTCCAGGTTCTATCAGGCGAACGAAGTCTCGTTCCGCCGATCTGGCTCATGCGTCAGGCGGGACGCTATCTTCCGGAATATCGGGCTATTCGCGAAAAAAGGAAGACTTTCCTCGACCTATGCTTTGATCCGCAACTGGCGGCGGAAGTGACGTTGCAGCCGATCCGGCGTTTCGGCTTCGATGCGGCGATTTTATTTTCAGATATTTTGGTGGTGCCGCATGCGCTGGGCCAACGCGTAAGCTTTGAGGAAGGCAATGGACCTCGGCTCGAGGCGATCGATGATCCGTCAGCATTAGGCCGGTTACGACGTGAGCTCGATCAGGCAAAGCTGACGCCGGTCTATGAGGCGATCGGGCGGGTCAAGCAGGAATTGCCGCCAAGCGTGGCGTTGCTCGGCTTTTGCGGCGCGCCATGGACCGTTGCAACCTACATGATCGCCGGCGGCGGCTGTGTCGATCAGCTGCCGGCGAGGCTGTTTGCTTATCGGCACCCCGATGCGTTCGCGGAGCTGCTCGATATTCTGGTCGCGGCTTCGGCGAACTATTTGGCTCGGCAGTTCGAGGCTGGAGTTGACGCCGTGCAGATTTTCGACACCTGGGCGGGCGTGCTGCCGCCGGAAGAATTTCGTAAATGGTGTATCGAGCCTTGTTCCCGCATCGTTGGTGCGGTTTGCAAGAGCGTGCCTGAGGCGAAGTTCATCGGTTTTCCGCGCGCCGCCGGAACAAAACTTCTGCAATATGTTGCGGGAGTTGCTGTCGACGCTATCGGGCTCGATTGGATGATCGACTTTGGCTTCGCGCGTGAGCAGGTGCAGAGCATACGGCCGGTTCAAGGCAATCTCGATCCGCTCGCTCTCCTCGTTGGTGGTGCGGTGCTCGATCGGTCGATCGACGCGATTTTGGAAGCTTTCGCGAGCGGACGCTTTATCTTCAATCTTGGTCATGGCGTGTTGCCGGACACGCCGGTTGCTCATGTCGAGCGGATGATCGCACGCGTGCGCGGCATGGCGAACTGATCCACGGCGAACGAGAGGAAACGAAGGCAATGATCTATCTGTGGATCAAGGCTTTCCACATCATCGCGGTGATCGCCTGGATGGCGGGCATGCTCTATTTGCCACGGCTGTTCGTCTATCATTGCGCGGCGGAAAAGGGCTCGGTCCAGTCGGAGACCTTCAAGGTCATGGAGCGTCGGCTGTTACGCGCCATCATCAATCCGGCGATGGTCGCAACGTGGCTTTTGGGCCTGTGGCTCGCCTGGCATGGACCTGATTCTCGCTACGGCTGGTTCGCATCGGGCTGGCTTGGCGCCAAACTTGTGCTCGTTCTTGCCCTTTCTGCACTGCATGGATTCTTCGCCCGCTGGGTGAAGGATTTTGGTGCCGACAACAACCGGCATTCCCAGAGATTCTACAGGATAATCAACGAGGTACCGACGGTGCTGTTGATCATCATTGTCATTCTGGCGGTGGTGAAACCGTTCTGATCTTTACACGTTGCTAGCGCAAAGTTCAGTTCAGCCCTTGCCTGGAGTGCGGTCTTTTCTTATCTTCGGGCCATCCCACCCAACGTAGGCGGATGCAGTTGTGTTTTGGCTCCAGCGAACTGGAGCCGCCGGGTGCATCAGGGTCCGGGGTCCCAAGCCCCTTCCAACCCAAAGACCTGCGATCTTCCTTTTGCCCGCGACGCCGCAATCCCAATTCCGTCGCAGGCCCGATTTCCAATAGGACATTCTGCATATGCGGGAAATGAAACTCCAAGAACTCAAGACCAAGACTCCGGCGGAGCTCGTCTCCTTTGCCGAAGAGCTCGAGGTCGAGAACGCCTCGACCATGCGCAAGCAGGAGCTGATGTTCGGCATCCTCAAGCAGCTCTCGGCCCGCGAGACCGACATCGTCGGTGAAGGCGTCGTCGAGGTGCTGCCGGACGGCTTCGGCTTTCTACGCTCGCCGGAGGCGAATTATCTGCCCGGCCCCGACGACATCTACGTCTCACCCTCGCAGATACGCCGCTTCGGCTTGCGTACCGGCGACACCATTGACGGACATATCCGCAGCCCCAAGGAGGGCGAGCGCTACTTCGCGCTGCTCAAGGTCAACTCACTCAATTTCGAGGACCCCGAAAAGGCCCGCCACAAGGTCAATTTCGACAACCTGACACCGCTCTATCCGGACGAGTGGCTGAAGATGGAATACGAGGATCCGACCAAGAAGGATCTTTCGGCGCGCGTCATCGACATCGTCGCTCCGGTCGGCAAAGGCCAGCGCGCGCTGATCGTGTCGCCGCCGCGCACCGGCAAGACCGTGCTGCTGCAGAACATCGCGCACTCCATCACGCACAATCACCCGGAATGTTATTTGATCGTGCTCCTGATCGACGAGCGGCCCGAAGAAGTCACCGACATGCAGCGTTCGGTGAAGGGCGAGGTCGTATCATCGACCTTCGACGAGCCGGCGGTGCGCCACGTTCAGGTCGCCGAGATGGTGATCGAGAAGGCCAAGCGTTTGGTGGAGCACGGCCGCGACGTGGTGATCTTGCTCGACTCGATCACGCGGCTCGGCCGCGCTTACAACACCGTGGTGCCGTCATCCGGCAAAGTGCTCACCGGCGGTGTCGACGCCAACGCGTTGCAGCGGCCGAAACGTTTTTTCGGCGCCGCGCGCAATATCGAGGAAGGCGGCTCGCTGACTATCATCGCCACCGCGCTGATCGACACCGGTAGCCGCATGGACGAAGTGATTTTCGAAGAGTTCAAGGGCACCGGCAATTCGGAGCTGATCCTCGACCGCAAGGTGGCCGACAAGCGCACCTTCCCGGCCATGGACATCACCCGCTCCGGCACCCGCAAGGAAGAGCTCCTGGTGCCGCCCGATCAGCTCAAGAAGATGTACGTGCTGCGCCGCATCCTCAATCCGATGGGCACCATGGACGCCATCGACTTTCTGCTCGATAAGCTGCGCAACACCAAGAACAATTCCGAGTTCTTCGACTCGATGAACACGTAAATGGCATTCCGTCCCGTCTGTGGGCCCTCGGTATCTACTTGGACACTCGGGAAGCCTCGCTTATAGCTCTGGCCAGCCAGCGGTCGCGTAACTCTCGTTCGAAGACACCTCCGGAGAGTGGAGGTCATACATCCCCGCTTCCGCATGAGTGTCGAGTACCGTGAAGGGTGTGGTCTTTTTCCGGAGCTCCAGGAGTAGCAGGCAGAGGGCTGTATGCTTGAAGACCTCGGTGTGATTGCCTGCATGAAAAGCGTGTCGGTAGTTCATTTCAGCCCGACTGTCGGGACAGCATTTGGCGCGCGGCGATCAGCTCAGGGCTATCGGCTTCGGCCGTAAATGCGCCGACCGCTTCCTTGAGGAACGGCGAGCGTTCCGCAGAAATGCCGGCTCGGTTACCGGCGCGCACCAGGCTGATGGCCGCGCGCAACCGAAACAGCAGCGCGTTTTGTTTCTTGGCGAAGGCGATGGCCGATTGAAATTCCCGGACGGCTTCGTCGATCCGCGACGGATCGAGACGAAGCAGACATTCGCCGCGCAGGCGATGCAACTCAGGTAGATAAACGCCGACGCCGGGCTCGGTGAATGTCGGTAGAATAGCGTCAATCGGCTCGAGCGCGTGCGCTGGCTCTCCGGTCAAAAGCCGGGCGGTGGCCAGCAGGCCGGCATAGAGTTGGGGTATCGAGCCCATCCTCATAACGCGCGCAAATTCCAATTCCATGGCTTGGAGCCCTGCTCCCGATTCGCCTTCGCGTAACTTCGCCCAACCGGACATGAAGGCGCTGACCGCGCGCTGTGGCGGCAGGTCGAACTTTTCTCCGACCTCAAAGAGCTGCACGGCCAAATGCCGGACTGCGGCGAGATCATCCATAATGACGTGGATCTGAATGGCGGCGGTCAGCGCAAAGGCCACGCTGGTTGGCTGGTTGAGCTGCCGCGCGAGCGCAAGTCCGCGCTCCACGCGTTTGGCTGCTTCTTTGCTGCGACCGAGCTGCGCAAGTGACAAGCCGACATTGGTGTTGGCACAAACTCCGGGATCGTGGCCGCCGAATTCGGCGCCGAGCCGATTATGCTGAGCGGGATCGTAGTGCTTGATCCCCTCAAGACCGTCAGCCAGGGCGTTCAAAACGTCGCCGCGGAAGAATGAGGTCGACCAGCGGCAATGGATCGCTTCAAGGATTAATTCATCGCTTCTTGATCGCTGCGCGAGCGCGACCAGTTCTTCGGCCCGATCGCGCGCAACAGACGTTCGGCGCTGCAGATTGGCGCAAAGCCACATTCCCCATAGCGCTTTGAACAACGTGTGATCGTCATCCAGCTTCGCCGCGACCTCGTAGGCGCGCTGATAATTCTGCTCCGCTTCGGGGTTTTGCATGCCTTTATAGACAAACACCGCCGGGCCTCGCTTGAGCAGAAGAGCGAGTTCGCGTTGATCGCGATCCGGCCCCGGCGGGATGCGCGCGACTTCGCCAAGCGCGGCATTGAAATGGGCGACTGCTTCGGCATAGGCCGAACGGGCAACGGCGCGGTCGCCGGCGTGCTCGGAATAGAGGCAAGCGGGCCCCGGCAGGTCGGCGCGGCTGAAATGGTGCGCCAAAATTTCCGGCTCCGCGGCTGCCAGAGCGGGAAAGCGTTCTTCGAGGATGCGCGCGATCCGCTCGTGCAGTTCGCGGCGGCGCGCGCGCAGCAGACTGTCGTAAGCGACATCGCAGGTGAGCGCGTGCTTGAAGCTGTAGGTCGGCTCGATCGCGCGGCTTTGCGGAAAGACGAGGCTTGCCTCTGTCAAACGGGCCAGCGCTAAATCGAGTTCGCCAGGGCCGGCTGGGGCGACAGCCGCCAAAAGCGCGTGGGCAAATTGTCGACCGATGGTGGCGGCGATTTGTGCGACCTCCTTGGCCGGGCCGAGCCGGTCAAGCCGCGCCATCAGCGAATCTTGCAGGGTGGCCGGTACAGTAAGCCGGTTCGGGGTTTGTGTTTCTGTGATGGTTCGAGTCAGTTCCTCCACGAACAACGGCACGCCGTCGGTCTTGGCCAGGATCTCTTCCAGCAAATCGGCGGTGACTGATTGCGCGGCGGCAAGACCGGCAACGATCTCCGCACATTGTGTCCTGCCGAGCCGGCTTAGCGCGAGGGAGGCAACATGATCACGTCCTGCCCACGGCGATGCAAATTCCGGCCGTGCGGTGACGATGGCGAGGACACGCGCCGATTCAATCGAATCGATGAGGCGGGTCAGTAATTCCTGCGTCGTCGGATCGATCCAATGGGCGTCCTCCAGGACGATAAGCACAGGTTCACCCGCGGAAAGTCCAATAAGGTGATCGACCAACGCTGAAATCGTCGCGCTCTTGCGTTGTGCTGGCATGAGGTCGACTGCGGCATAGCGACCGTCCGACGGCAAGGAGAGCAAATCGGCGAGCAAAGGAGCGGTCGAAATCGCCGCGCCTCCGGTTTTAGCCAAAAAGGCATCCAGCTTGTCGAGTTTTTGCGCGACTGAATCGTCAAGTGTAAAACCGGCGGCATGCTCGATCTGGCGCATCGCCGGATAGAATGCCGTATTGCTGTGGTACGGCGAGCACTGCAGCACAACGCGCCGATGCGGCTCGGCGCCAAGGCGCTCGAACAGCGCCTCGACCAGCCGCGACTTGCCCATGCCGGCTTCGGCCGTGAGCACGATCGCTTGTCCTTCGCCCTGCTGCGCCAGATGCCAGCGGTCGACCAGCAGCCCCATTTCCTGGGTGCGGCCGACGAAGGGGCTCAGACCTGCGGCACGCGCTGCCGCAAATCGGCTGGCGACCGGTGCTTCCTTTAAGACGCGCCAGACCGGTATCGGCTTGGCAAATCCCTTCAGCTCATGTTCGCCAAGATTTTGGTAATCGAAGCTGCCGCCGAGCAAGCGGCAGGTGGCCTCGCTGATCAATACGGCATTGGGTTCAGCCAAGGTTTGCAGACGGGCGGCGAGGTTCGGCGTTTCTCCGACGATCGATTCTTCGCGGGCGGCGCCGCTACCGACAATATCGCCGACCACGACGATGCCGGTTGCGATCCCGACGCGGGTTTGCAACGGGACGCCATCCGACCGCTCGATCTGCCGCACCGTGTCAACGATCGCCAACGCGGCGCGCACCGAGCGTTCGGCCGCGTCTTCATGCGCTTGCGGAAAACCGAAATAGGCAAGGACGCCGTCGCCCATGAATTTGGCGATATAACCGTCGAAGCGCGCAACAGCGCCAGCACAGGCGTCCTGGTACCGCTTGATCAGGCGGCTCAAGTCCTCGGGATCAAGCGCGGTGGCGAGCGCCGTTGAGCCGACGAGGTCGCTGAACAGCACGGTGACCTGTCGACGCTCAGCTTCGGGCGCCGGTGCGGGCGGAGCGGGTTTCGTCGGTTCCTGCTCCAGCTTCCCAGGCGCCGTCCCAGAGTCGTCGCGCAGCGTGGCGATTGCCTTGAGAAGCTTCCGCCGGTGACCGAGCGAAATTCCGAGCTTCTCAAAATCCTGCTCAGTCAGATCGGGAAGGATATCGAGATCGACATCGTTGTCGGCCAACACTGCGGCCAATGCCTCCAGGCCAAATTGCTCGAGCCACTGAGACAGATCAGGCATTCAAGACCCGATCAATTCGGCGGGACGCAGTGGTCATCAATGGTCCAGCATTGGTTCGATAATCGGCTCAGCTTCGCTTGGCGGAAGATTTTGCGGTGGTCATGGGTGCGATGCGCTTCGTATCGAGCGCAAGATCCGGGTCGATAAAGCACATGCCGCCCTTGCCGACTGCGTCCGCGCAGTCGGCCGCGGTCATATAGCCGCACTCGACGACAGCGTCTTTGTGGCCGGCATAGCCGCACCATTGCTCAGCCTGTGCGCCGCTGGCGGACAGCGCGGTCAGGGCAACCGCCAAGATGATCCCGTTTCGCATGAATGGGCCTCCCTTGCTGCGCCCCGGCAGCTACTCCAGCACAAAACATCCACGAATGGAGGGCAGCGTCAACAATGTCGCACCGCATCGATGGCGGCATTGAGGCCGGCGGAATCGCAATCTGAGCGTGAGCAGCCGCGCGCATATCGCGGCTACGATGATCCCTGCCGCGCTGCATCAAGAACGCCGAGAAGGCCGGCCGGATCTGTCACCGGTAGCGAACAGGTTTCACCGATGCAGACGAAAGCCTGCGGCTCTGACGCAGCAGCGATCTTGTTGCGGGCGGGATGAGACGGCGGAAGCGTCTTGGCCGTGGCATGCAGCACGATGCGGTCGAGCGGCGGAAGCCGGCGGGCAGCGGCGAGTAAAGCCTCTGCACCTGATCCCTCCCCGGTCACCACGATCTGCGCGGCGCGCAGCCGCAGATCGATGGCGTTAACAAGCGCCATGTGCATGTAAAGGTTTTCCGTGGCCTGCGGCACGACGGCGGCGATCAAACGGTCGGCGTTGTCGCGCCAGGCATCGTCGCCGTCGAGATCGGCGAGCCGAATCAGATTTTGCGCGGCGACCGCATTGTGATTGGGCGTCGCTTCGTCGGTCGTGGCGGCTGGCCGGATCACGAGTCCCTCGGCGTCGGCTGCGGTGAGATAGTAGGTGCCGGTCGCACCATCGGCGTAGTCGCGATCAAGAGCGCGTTGCCACTCAAGCGCCCGATCGAGATAGGCCCGTTGTCCGGTTGCCTCATAGAGCGCCAGCGCGGCTCGGATCATGGCGGCGAAGTCGGAGGCGAGGCCGGGAAATTTGAGCTTGCCCTCGCGCCAGGAGTGGCCAAGCCGGTCGCCGCGGGTCATCGCCTGAGCGATAAAATCGAATGCGCGCTGGGCCAAGGCGATCCAGGGCGGTTGTTCAAGGAGGAGACTCGCGTTGATCAGCGCGGCGATCATCAGCCCGTTCCAGTCGGCGAGTACCTTGTCGTCGAGGCCGGGACGCACGCGCTCTGCCCGCGCGGTCAGGAGTTTTTGGCGCAAAGCGGCAAGTCGCGCTTCGTCGGCCTCGCTGCGCGGCTGCGGCTTCAGGCGATTGAGGATGTTGTGGCCTTCGAAATTGCCGGCCGGCGTGACGTCATAATGCTGAGCAAAGAATTCGCCGTCCTCGATGCCGAGCTGGCGGAGCACGTCATCATAGGACCAGACATAGAACTTGCCCTCCTCGCCTTCGGAGTCGGCGTCGAGCGAGGCCGAGAATGCGCCCTCGCCCGTCGTCATTTCGCGCTGCAGCCAGGCGACGGTTTCTTCGGCCCGCCGGCGATAAAGCGCGTTGCCGCTGCGCCGAAACGCGATCGCCAACAGTTCGAGGAGCTGCGCATTGTCGTAGAGCATTTTTTCGAAATGCGGCACTAGCCAGCGCTCGTCGACCGAATAGCGGGAAAAACCGCCGCCGAGATGATCGTAAATGCCGCCCTCGCAGATGTGGTGCAGCGAAATGTCGACGGCGGCGAAATAACGCGCCTCGCCGGTGCGCAGCCCTGCGCGCCAGAGCAACTCGAACAGCACAGCCTGCGGGAATTTCGGCGCGCCGCGGGTGCCACCGTTGACCGGATCGATTATGCCGCCGAGTTGGTGTGCGGCATTATCGAGTTCGGCGCGGCCGAACGTGGCGACGCCGGCGGGGTGCACGGCGGCCGTCAGCCGTTCCATCAAGGCGGAGCGATTCTGTTCGATCTTGCCCGGCTCGTCGCGGAACAGGCGGGCGATTTCGCGCAGCACGTCGACAAAGGCCGGTTTGCCGTAGCGCGAAATGTTGGGAAAATACGTGCCGCCCCAGATCGGCTCGCCGGCGGGGGTGAGAAACATGGTCAGCGGCCAGCCACCGTGTTCGCCAAGATGATGCAGCGCGGCCATGTAAATCTGGTCGATATCGGGCCGCTCCTCGCGATCGACTTTGATGTTGACGAACAGCTCGTTCATCACCTGCGCAGTGGCAGCGTCCTCGAAGCTCTCGTGCGCCATGACGTGGCACCAGTGGCACGCGGCGTAGCCGACGGAAAGCAGGATCGGCTTGTCGGTGCGCTTGGCCTGCGCAAGCGCTTCAGGCCCCCAGGCCCACCAATCGACGGGGTTGGTCTGGTGTTGAAGAAGATAAGGGCTCGTTTCGGCCGCGAGGCGATTCCGGTGCTGAATAATCTCTGGCGGCGAAATCGACATGAAGCTCAATCCGTCAGGCCGAGGAAGGTTGCGATGGCGCGATCGAGCCGTGCAGCGTCGCGATGGTCTAGACGACCGATCCGAAAGCCGAGCTTGGCTTTGCGGACGGTGAGGATTTTATCGATCATGATGCGCGACGGGAACTCCAATCCGTTTACCGGCGAAGGCTCGACGAGAATACGAAAAAGCGGCAGATCAATTGGATCGCGCGTAAACCCGCAAATCGTTATGGAATCGAGGGCGTCGAAGAGGTCGTGCTGGATGATCACCGCAGGACGCGGCTTTGCGGCATAGTCGCCGCCCCCGGCTGCGGTCCAAATCTCCCCGCGCTTCACCTGCCGTTCCATTCCGACAGGGAATCGGCCCAGGCTTGGTCCTCGGCTGCGAAATTGGTCTTATTGGCGAGCAGGGATTGACGCCGGGCTTCAGCTGCAAACTTGGCATTGCGCGTATCTGGCACCCACATCTGGACGGGGCGTAGACCCTTCGCGCGCATCCGGTCGCGAAAGGCTTGGACCTTCTCGCGCGATGACTTGACCGGAGCCGCCTTGTTGCGCGGAGCCTTGCGTCCTCGGGTCTTCCTCCGTGAAACGTCACGTGACATGATCGCACCATACGGTTACATGTAACCTATTCAATCGGCGGCAAGTCTGCAACTACCCTCCACTTCAGCCATGCTTGATGTTCGTTCCACTATCTTCGCACTTTCCTCCGGGCGGCCGCCGGCGGCGATTGCGGTGGTGCGCATATCAGGGCCGCAAGCGGGGCCAGCCTTAGAAAAATTGATTGGGCGCGTTCCCGACCCGCGTAAGGCGGCGCTGGTGCGGGTGCGCGATCCGGGAAATGGCGAGACGATCGACGAGGCGCTCGCGCTGTGGTTTCCGGCGCCGCGGAGCGAGACCGCCGAGGATGTTGCGGAACTGCAGCTTCACGGCGGGCATGCGGTCATCGCCGGGGTGCTTGACGCGCTGGGCCGGATCGGAGGGTGCCGGATGGCCGAGCCGGGGGAATTTACCCGGCGGGCGTTTGAGAATGGCCAGCTTGATCTCACCGCGGTAGAGGGTCTCGCCGATCTAATCGCGGCGGAAACGCCGGCACAGCGCAAACAGGCATTTCGTCAGCTCAAGGGCTTGATCGGCGACCGGGCCGAAGCGTGGCGGCACCGGTTGATCGGGGCGCTGGCGCTGGTCGAGGCGCGCATCGACTTCTCCGACGAAGCCGATGTGCCGGAGGATTTAATCGCTCCGGCGGTTCATGCTGCGCAGCAATTGCGCGACGAGATCGCGGCGGCGCTGGGCGACGGGCGCCGCGGGGAACGCTTGCGCGACGGGCTGGTCGTCGCGATTGCCGGCCCGCCGAATGCGGGCAAGTCCACATTGTTGAACAGACTGGCGCGGCGCGAGGTCGCGATTGTTTCGCCTTATGCCGGCACGACGCGCGACGTCATTGAAGTGCATCTCAATCTCGACGGCTATCCGGTGACGTTGCTCGACACCGCGGGCATCCGCGACAGCGCCGAGCCCGTGGAGCAGGAAGGCGTGCGCCGCGCGCGTGACCGCGCTGCGGCGGCGGACCTGGTGCTATGGGTCACTGACGTATCTGCCGGTGGCGGATCGGCCAGTGACCTTGCCAACCGGCCGACCAGTCCCGAGATCTGGCAAATTCGGAATAAAATCGATTTGGGAACTGAGACAATCGACGAATTGAGCCGCGCCAGTAAAAGTGAATACAAATTCACTCTCTCAATTTCGGCAAAGACCGGCGAGAGCGCCGATGCCTTGCTGGCGGCACTTAGCCGCTTCGCCGCCGATTATTTCGCTTCGACAGAGTCGGCCGTGGTTACGCGGGCGCGCCATCGACAAGCGCTCGAGCAGACAATCGGAGCCATCGACCGCGCGCTGACCGAGGCGGCAAAGCCGGGCGAACGCGAAGAGCTGGTTGCGGAAGAACTGCGTACGGCTGCGACGGCGCTCGGCCGGCTGACCGGACGCGTCGACGTGGAAGATATTCTCGACGTGATCTTCCGCGATTTCTGTATTGGTAAATGAGTCGTTAACGCCCAGATGCCATTTGTTTCACGTGAAACGTCGGCATTTTGACCGGCGATTCGGCCTTCGTTAAAAGGACCCGCGGTTTCGGAGATTGCGATGGACGGCCGCTTCGATGTGATTGTTGTGGGCGGCGGTCATGCCGGCTGTGAGGCGGCTGCCGCGGCCGCGCGCATGGGCGCGCAAACCGCTTTGATCACGCAACGGTTCGCGACCGTTGGCGCGATGTCATGCAATCCGTCGATTGGGGGACTGGGGAAGGGCCATCTCGTCCGTGAAGTCGACGCGCTTGATGGGTTGATGGGACGTGTCGCGGATGCGGCCGGCATTCAATTCCGCGTTCTCAACCGCCGCAAAGGACCCGCCGTGCGCGGTCCGCGGGCGCAAGCCGACCGGAAGCTTTATGCGGCAGCGATGCAGCAGGCGATCCGGCACACGATGAATCTGACGGTTATCGACGGCGAGGTCGACGATCTCTTGGGCGAGGACCGCATCGATGGCGTGCGCCTGGCGGATGGCCGCGAATTTACGGCCTGCGCGGTCGTTCTGACGACCGGGACGTTTTTGCGAGGGCTGATTCATATCGGTAGCCGGCAAATTGCTGCAGGGCGGACCGGGGAGGCGCCGTCCGCCGGTCTGTCGCGCACACTCGAACGGGCGGGCTTTGGGCTCGGGCGGCTCAAGACCGGCACGCCGCCTCGGCTTGACGGCGCTACCATCGACTGGGCGTCCCTGGAAATGCAGCCGGGGGACGATCCGCCTGAGCCTTTTTCGGTCCTCACCGAGAGCATCGCCAATCGGCAGATTCAGTGCGGCATTACCCGCACGACATCGGCGACCCATGAGGTCGTTCGCGCCAACGTGCATCGGTCGCCGATGTACTCCGGACAGATCACAAGCCGCGGTCCGCGCTACTGCCCGTCGATCGAGGATAAGATCGTGCGCTTCGGCGAGCGCGATGGGCACCAGATCTTTCTTGAGCCGGAAGGGCTCGACGACACGACGGTCTATCCGAACGGCATTTCGACTTCCTTGCCGGAGGAAGTCCAGGAGGCACTGGTCGCGACCATTCCCGGGCTGGAGCGCGCCCGCATCGTTCGGCCCGGCTACGCCATCGAATACGACCATGTCGACCCCCGCGAGCTGACGCCGGCGCTTGAGACCAGACGCCTGCCGGGGCTGTTTTTGGCGGGCCAGATCAACGGCACCACCGGTTATGAGGAGGCTGCGGCGCAGGGCTTGGTTGCCGGTCTCAATGCCGCAGCCCGGGCAGGTGGCGCGGCGCCGATCATCTTCGATCGTGCCGAAGGGTATGTGGGCGTGATGATCGACGATCTGGTCACGCGCGGCGTGAGCGAGCCGTATCGGATGTTCACCTCGCGCGCCGAATATCGGCTGACGCTGCGCGCGGACAATGCCGATCAACGGCTGACGGGCAGGGGGATCGCGCTTGGCTGCGTGAGTCCAGGGCGGGCCCGGCATCACCGCGCGAAGATGGCTGCGCTCGAGGCGGCGCGCACGATAGCGCGCGCGGCGAACGTAACGCCGAGCGAGGCCGCCCGGCATGGCCTTTCACTGCGCAAGGATGGCCAGCGGCGATCCGCCTTCGAGCTGCTGTCGTATCCCGACATCGGGATCACCGATCTGGCGCGGATTTGGCCAAGCTTTGCGGAGCTCGATGCCAAGACCGCCGCGCAGCTTGAGATCGACGCCAAATACGACGTCTATCTCAGCCGCCAGGCCGCGGACGTGGAGTCTTATCGGCGGGACGAAAGCATCGTCCTGGCCGACGATATCGATTATGCGACTCTGCCAGGGCTGTCGAACGAGGTTCGCATCAAGCTGGACGCGCAGCGGCCACGCACAATCGGCCATGCCGGGCGGATCGACGGCGTAACCCCCGCGGCCATGACCCTCCTCGCCGCCCATGTGCGCCGGCAGCAACGCAGGCCCGGCAGCAAGGGCGCCGGCCAGTCTTCCAGTGGCGCCGTCTGAGTTCGCGGCGGACCGCGCGCGCGGTCTCGCGCTGACGCCTGTTTCACGTGAAACAGAAACCCGCCTCGACCGCTTTGTTGCGCTCCTGCAGCAATGGCAGCAGCACACGAATTTAATCGCGGCCTCGACCGAACCGACAATTTGGACGCGGCACATCGCCGATTCACTGCAGCTTTTGGATTTGGCGCCCGGCGCAAAAATCTGGGTCGATCTCGGCTCTGGCGCCGGATTCCCCGGCTTGGTTATCGCCTGCGCTCTGGCTGACACGCCAGGGGTTCGCGTCCACTTGGTCGAAACTACCGGCAAGAAAGCGACCTTCCTGCGTGAGGCTGCGCGGGCTTGCGGCGCGCCCGCCATTGTTCACGCCGAGCGCATTGCGGATTTCGTCAAACACGCCCCGCCGCACATCGATGTGGTGACCGCGCGCGCCCTGGCGCCTCTCAATAAATTGCTGGGCGAGGCGTCGCCGCTGTTGAAAAAAGGCACCACAGGCCTGTTTCCCAAGGGACAAGATGTTGCCTCTGAATTGACCGAAGCCGCTAAATGTTGGAAGATTCAAATGAGTTTGGTGCCGAGTCGAACTGATCCCAAGGCCAAAATCGTGGTCGCTCGGAATTCCTGACGTACAGCTTCAGATTGCAATATTACAACTTATAGTTGCCACAAGATTTGGATGTGCAGCGATGACTGACGCTCCCGAGCAATCCCGTGTCATCTCGTTCACTGTGCCCGAGCGCGGCACGGCAAGGCCGCCTCGCGTTCTCGCTGTCGCCAACCAGAAGGGCGGCGTCGGCAAGACCACGACCGCGATCAATCTTGGCACGGCACTCGCGGCGATCGGCGAAGACGTCCTGATTGTCGATCTCGATCCGCAGGGCAACGCGTCGACTGGGCTCGGCATCGACCGCCGCAATCGGCGGTACTCGACCTACGACGTGCTGACCGGTGAAGCGGCTTTGCGCGACGCCATCGTCGCGACCGCGGTGCCGCGTCTTCACCTCGCGCCCTCGACGCTCGATCTTTCCGGACTTGAGCTCGAAATCGGGCAGGCGCGCGACCGCGCGTTCCGGCTGCGCAGCGCGCTCAATCCTCTCAACACGATGGGTGCCACCAAGTTCACTTACGTGCTGGTGGACTGCCCGCCCTCGCTCAATCTGTTGACCGTAAACGCGATGGCCGCGGCAAACGCCATTCTGGTACCGCTGCAGTGCGAGTTCTTTGCGCTCGAGGGCTTGTCGCAACTGCTCAAGACTGTGGAGTCGGTGCGCGAACAGCTCAACCCGGATCTCACCATCCACGGCATCGTGCTGACGATGTTCGATGCGCGCAACAATCTCTCCGGCCAGGTCGTCGCCGACGTACGCGAATTCATGGGCGCGAAAGTTTATGACACCGTCATCCCGCGCAACGTCCGCGTTTCGGAAGCGCCGTCCTACGGCAAGCCCGTTCTGGTCTACGATCTCAAATGCAGCGGCAGCGAAGCCTATTTGCGGCTCGCGACCGAAATCATCCAACGAGAAAAGAAATTATGCGCTGGGTGAGGCCGGTCTGTGAGTGAAGATCCGGGGAAGATGGCGATGGCGGACGAGGCGACGCGATCGCGGCTGGGGCGGGGGCTCGCCTCGTTGATCGGCGAAGTCGCTGGTGAAAGCGCCTCCGTCGAACGGCCACGCGGTCAGCGCCGCGTGCCCACGGAGGCGTTGCGGCCAAACGCTCGCAATCCGCGGCGGGTCTTCTCCAACACCGAGCTTGACGAACTGGTCGCTTCGCTGCGCGAGCGCGGCATCATCCAGCCGATCGTCGCGCGCCCGGTCCGCGGCGCGCACGACGCTTATGAGATCATCGCCGGCGAGCGTCGCTGGCGCGCGGCGCAGCGCGCCGGCCTGCATGAAGTGCCGGTCGTCATCATCGACGCGACCGATGACGAAGCGCTGCAGCTTGCCATCATCGAGAACGTCCAGCGCGCCGATCTCAATCCGCTCGAAGAAGCGGAAGGTTATCGCGCGCTTATCCGGGATTTCAGTCACAGCCAGGATGATGTCGCCCGGCTGGTCGGCAAAAGCCGCAGCTACGTTGCCAATACGCTCCGGCTGCAGACGCTCCCCGATCCGGTCAAGGAGCATATCCACGCCGGGCGTCTTGACGCCGGCCACGCCCGCGCTTTGGTCGGTCACCAGGACGCGGCGCGGCTGGCGGATGAAATCGTTTCCCGCGGCCTCAATGTGCGCCAGGTCGAAGCGATGGCGCGCGAAGTCGGCGGCAAGGGCGCGAAGGTCAACGGCCGCAAGTCGCTCGCGCGCAAAGAGAAGAACGCCAATCTGATTACGCTGGAAAAACGCATCTCCGATGCGCTCGGCTTGGCGGTCAGCATCAATGACCGGGGTCGCGGCGGCGTGCTCAATATCCGCTATCGCAATCTCGATCAGCTCGATGATGTGCTGCGCCGGCTGGAAAAAAAGCGCTGAACACTACCCTAGCGCTTGGTTAGCCCTATGCCTGCCACGCCGCCTTGAAAGCCTTGCGTTTGGCGGGGTCATAGAGGCTTGGATAATCATAGGTCAGCGGCTTTGTAGGCTCGATATGCAACGTGGCGAAGACCGGCCCGTCCTGTTCGAGCACGTGAGCCACTTGCTGCGTGAAGACGTCGAGATCGGCGAAATCGTAAACCGCGGCATAGCCTGCCGATCGCGCCAGCCCGGCAAAATCCACTTTCGGCGCCGGAATCGGATGGCTGCCATTAGCTTCGTAGGTCTCGTTGTGCGCGACCAGATGGACGAGGTTCTTCGGCGCGACCGCGGCGATGGTGACCAGGCTGCCGAGATTCATCAGGAGCGAGCCGTCACCTTGCAGAACGACGACGCGCCGGTCCGGCCGCCCGAGCGCGAGGCCAAGCCCATGCGACGAGTCGAGACCCATGGCGCCGATCGACGTATAGTTGAGCACGCGCGGCGCGACTCCGACCCAATCCACCGCCGAGCTATAGGTGGCAACGACGGCCTCGTCTTTGATGTGCCGCGCCAGCACCCGGAAACATTCATCGCGCTTCATCATGCCGGGCTCCGTCCGATCAGGAATGCAACCGGCTCCGAGCCGGCATAAGCGTTTTCGATCGCCGGCTGGATTTTCGCCACGTCAGCGTCGACGCTGAGAAGATGATGCGCGATGCCCATGTCGTCGAGAATCGGCTCCATGATGCGCACACCGTAACGAGACGAGGTTCGCGGCTCCCGCTCCGGCTCATGCTGCAACAGTCCCACCATCATGCAGATCGGTTGTTTGTATTCGACAGCGATGCCCCGGATAGCGTTGATCGAATCCAAAAATCCGGTGTGCTGGATCAGGATGAGCGCCCGCTTGTCGCAATAGGACAAGCCGGAGGCGATGCCGATGCATTCGTCCTCCTTGCAGACACGGATGAGCCGCAAGTCCTTGTCTTGCGCAATCGGCGCCAGCAATCCTGAGCTGGTGGTGATGTCCGGCACCGACAGGATGTATTCGATCGCGCTCGCTTTTATGGCGGCGATGATGCGATCGCCTCTTAGCCTTGACGCGGCCGTATTATTCGACAGGGGCGCTGCCATGCTCGGCTCCGAAAACTTGCGGCAAGCGTAGACTGGAATGAGCCCAGCAAAAAGCCGGCTCAAGAGGCCGGCTTTTCCTAGTTCAGATTTGAAGCGGATTATTTGTGATGCCGCATCGGCTTGGGTGGCGTGCCGTCGGTCCAGGCATCGTGGGGCAGGATTCTGTCAACGACCCAGCCGCCGAGGATCGGCACCGCGCAATTTGCCATTCCAACATAGGCCTCGCGGGGTGTGAGCGGACGATTGAGCCAAATCGTTCCGATGATGGGATAGAGGACCATGCAGCCAAATGTGGTCACTCCATAAGCGGTGCCGTAGGATACATGGCGCACGCCCCCGTGCTTTTCCGTCATCAAATAGGACGTTACACCAGCGGCGATGCCGAGCCCGACGCCCGGCGTTGCCAGGGCTGGACTGGGTGAGCCGAAAATTGAGGTCCAGAAAGGGTTTGTACTGGTGCTGTTTTCTGCACGAGCCGAGTGCGACTGAAGCCCGATCGCCAAAACCAGGGCCAGCGCAGCGAAAATGAACCGCTTCATTATGGTGACTCCCCCTCCATTACCGGCGCTCCAAAATAGCGCAGTATGGTTAATGCCATCGTGAATGCGTCGGCGACGGCTGTCGAGAGAGTATCGCCTCACAGGCTCGAATTCCGGATGGCTGTGCCAATTTGGCAACGAATTATCCCCAGGCCGCGGGGGAAGACGTTGTCTACTCCGCTGCCGTCCGTCCGGCGCTCCCTGATCCAAAACGCTGTTCGATGTAATCGATCACGATTTTCTGGAAGTCGGCGGAAACGGTTGGGCCACGTAACGTCATAGCCTTTTTGCCGTCGATAAAGACGGGGGCGGTTGGTTGCTCGCCGGTGCCCGGTAGCGAAATACCGATATCGGCGTGCTTGGACTCGCCCGGTCCGTTGACGATGCAGCCCATGACCGCAACGTTGAGACCCTCGACGCCCGGGTAGCGCGTTTTCCATTCCGGCATCGAGTCGCGGATGAAGCCCTGGATGCTGGCGGCGAGTTCCTGAAAGGTGGTCGAGGTGGTCCGTCCGCAGCCCGGACAGGCGGCGACCAGCGGCACGAAGGTGCGCAGACCGACGGTCTGCAATAATTCCTGCGCGACTTTGACTTCCAACGTGCGGTCGCCATTCGGCTCGGGCGTGAGCGAAATGCGGATGGTGTCGCCGATGCCCTGCTGCAGCAAGACGCCCATCGCGGCCGACGAGGCGACGATGCCTTTCGAGCCCATGCCGGCCTCGGTCAGGCCGAGATGCAGCGCGTAGTTGGAGCGCCGGGCCAGCTCGGCATAAACGCCGATCAAATCCTGCACCGCCGATACTTTGGCCGAGAGGATGATCTTGGAACGCGGCAGGCCGATCTCTTCCGCGCGCTCCGCCGAGAGCAATGCGGATTGGAGCATGGCCTCGCGCGTCACGTCACGGGCCCCCACCGGGTGATTTGAGCGCGAGTTCTCATCCATCAGGTGGGTGAGAAGCTCCTGATCGAGCGAGCCCCAATTGGCGCCGATGCGCACCGGCTTGTCGTGGCGGATCGCGGTTTCGACGATCGCGCCGAATTGCCGGTCCTTCTTTTCCTTGAAACCCACATTGCCGGGATTGATGCGATATTTGTCGAGCGCCTCGGCGCAGGCCGGGTGATCGGCCAGGAGCTTATGGCCGATATAGTGAAAGTCGCCGACGATCGGCACGTCGACATTCATCTTGAGGAGTTGCTCTTTGATGTGCGGAACGGCGGCGGCGGCCTCGTCGCGGTCGACGGTGATGCGCACGATCTCCGAGCCGGCGCGCGCCAGCGCCGCGACTTGCTTCGCGGTCCCCATGACATCGGCGGTATCGGTATTGGTCATCGACTGCACCACAACGGGTGCGCCACCACCGACGGTTACCTTGCCGACCTTCACGGCAATCGTCTGATGCCTTTCGGCCGGGCCGGAAAACTCCATCATAGCCAAGTCCTTACAGCGACAATGCTTCAGTTCAATGACCCTCGGTATCCTTGCGGAGCGGGAGGGCTGATACCGCTCATATAGCGTCACCGGGGCCGGTTGACGAGGAGGAGGCCCGCAGCCACCAGCGCAACCGCCATGGTAAATGCCGGCGTCAGGGGCTCGTTCAGCACAATGTGCGCGGCCGCCACACCGAACAACGGCGCCAGGAAGGTGAAGACCGACAGCCGGGCGGCTGAATACCGCACCACCAGCGCGAACCAGACCGCAAATGTCACGCTCACGACCCAGACGGTCTGGTAGGCGAAGGCGCCGAGCGCCAGCGGTGAGGGTACGGCGTCGATGTGCTCGCCAAACACCAGCGCGCCGGCGGCAAGGAGCGGCGCCGAAACCACAAGCTGGTAGAGCAGGGTTTTCTCGGCACTGATCCGGTTGAGCGGCGTGACCTTGATGACCAGCGTGCTTCCCGCCCACGCCGCGGCGGCCCCAATCAGCATCAGGTCGCCGAGCGCCTGGTGGGAACTGACCGCGGGCGCCGGCAAGCCAAAGGCAATGGCGATGCCGATAAAGGACAACAGCAAACCGAGCCATTGCGACAGCCGGAAATAGTCGCCGGGCACCAGCCAGCGCGATCCGATCACCACAAAGAACGGTGCCAGATAGAGAAACAGCGTGCCGCGCGTTACCGTCGTCCAAACCAGGCCGCGATAAATCAGCAGAAATTCCAGTGCAAAGAGTACGCCCGCGAAAATACCGGCGTGCAGCGTCCCGTCGCGCCGAAACAGCGGGATGCCGCGCGCCTGCGTCCACAGCCCGACCAGCATGGCCGCGATCGCCGAGCGCGCGGCCGACTGGATCAGTGGCGGAATGTCGTGGATCGCAAGCTTGATCGCGACGTTGTTAAAGCCCCAGCTCACGCACAGTCCGATCGTCACCGCGATGGCGAATGCATCGAGCGGACGGGACGATGGAGAAGCTGGCACGGTCACGCGCTTTGATACTGCGGAAATTATCGTTTGCGGCAATGCGAGCAAACGCCGGCAATTTCGATCAAGGGACTTTTCGGCAAAAATCCCGCAGCGCGGGAGGAGGCATTGAGCGCCGCGGCGGCGCCACCGCCGGGCGCCTCGCCCACCGCGCCACAGCTCTCGCAGATCAGAAAGACGACGAGATCGCCGCCGCCGTGATTATGCACGCAAGCGACGTAAGCGTTGCGGCTTTCGATACGGTGGACGAGCCCGTTCTCGCAGAGGAAGTCGAGCGCGCGATAGATGGTGATCGGCGCCGGATGCCTCTTCTGGGCCCAATGCTCGATGATCTCATAGGCGCCGAGCGGTTTATGGCTCGCCAGAAGGGTTTGCAGAACTTGCCGGCGCATCGGCGTCAGTCGCTGCGCCCGCGCCGCACATTGCGCCTCGGCATGGGAAATCGCCGTACTGGCGCAGCGCTCATGGTCATGATTCGGCGACGGAAAGATCGCCCGCGATGGATTAGCCATGGTTCAGTCATACTCGCGGCTTGCCGACACTCGGAACTGTACCGGATCGCGCGGGATCGCGAAAACGTGACGCACCGGCCGCTTTTTATATTGCGCTGCAGCAAGAAGCGCCGCACATTCCGCCCGTCTTGCAACCATTTGACACTCGTTCGGGCGCCCCTATTGCCGGGCGCCCTCCTGAATTGGGGGTTGTCATGCTGAAAGGAAAGTCCGCGCTGGTGACCGGTTCGACCTCGGGCATCGGTCTGGCCATCGCCCGAGCGATGGCGGCTCAGGGCGCCAATATCACCATCAACGGCTTCGGCGACAAGGCCGCGATCGAAAAGGAGCGCGCCGGCATCGAGAAAGACTTCAAGGTCAAGGCGATCTATTCAGGCGCCGACATGACGAAGCCGGCGGAGATCGCCGACATGGTGCACTTAAGCGAAAAAACCTTCGGCTCGCTCGACGTGCTGGTCAACAATGCCGGCATTCAATACGTCGCTCCGATCGAGGATTTTCCGATCGAGAAGTGGGACCAGATCATCGCGATCAATCTGTCGGCGGCGTTCCTCGCTATTCGTGCCGCAGTGCCGGGTATGAAATCGCGCAAATGGGGCCGCATCATCAATACTGCCTCGGCGCATTCGCTCGTCGCGTCGCCGTTCAAGTGCGCGTACGTGTCCGCCAAGCACGGGCTTGCCGGCTTGTCGAAAACCGTCGCGCTCGAAACTGCGACCTTCGGCGTCACCTGCAACTGCATCAGCCCGGGCTATGTGTGGACACCGCTGGTCGAGAAGCAAATTCCCGACACCGCCAAGGCGCGCGGCATGACCGAGGAGCAAGTCAAACGTGACGTGATCCTGGCGGCGCAGCCGACCAAGGAATTCGTCACCGTCGACGAAGTGGCGAGCCTTGCCGTCTATCTCTGCTCGGATGCGGCCAAGGCCATTACCGGCGCCAACCTTTCGATCGACGGCGGCTGGACGGCCGAATAATCAAGGCATGAGCAATATCCTCAACGCGCTGCTGCCGGGACGAACGGCGGCCAAAGCCGCCGCGCCAAAAGCCAAAGGCATCAATCTTGCGCTGCAAGGCGGCGGCGCGCACGGGGCCTTCACGTGGGGCGTCCTGGAACAGCTTTTGAGCGACGAACGGCTATCGATTGAGGGTATTTCCGGGGCCTCCGCCGGCGCGATCAATGCGGTGATGCTGGCGGACGGGCTGCTGCGCGGCGGCCGCGAGGAGGCGCAAAAGCGGCTGGCGGATTTCTGGCGTTCGGCATCGAGCACCGGCAATCTGCCGGCGCTGCAGCGGGCGGTGATGGAGCGGCTATTGTCGTTTACGCCGCTTGAAGGCACCCCGGTACAAGCCTGGTTCAACATCTTGTCGCGGTATTTTTCGCCCTATGATGCCAACCCGCTGAACCTCAATCCGCTCAAGGATCTGATCGAGCGCTTCGTCGACTTCGAAAAGTTGCGCACGAGCGACGGTTTGAAGTTGTTTATTTCAGCGACCAATGTGCAGACTGGCCGCGTGCGTGTGTTCCCGCGCGAAAAAATTACGGCCGAAGCCGTCATGGCGTCGGCGTGTCTGCCGACCATTTTCCGCGCCGTCGAAATCGATGACGTGCCTTACTGGGACGGCGGCTATCTCGGCAATCCGGTGATCTTTCCGTTTTTCCGCACTACGACCACTGAGGATGTGCTGGTGGTGCAGATCAATCCGCTGGTACGGCGGGAGACGCCGATGTCGGCCAGCGAGATCATGAATCGCATCAATGAAATCACCTTCAATTCTTCACTGATCGACGAATATCGCGCGATCGACTTCGTTGCCAGGCTGATCGATCAGGGCAAGCTGCCGCGCGGCATCGGGCCCGGGCAGTATCGGCGCATCAACGTCCATCGCATCGTGCTCGATCGGTTCGGCACCCATTTCGATGCCTTCAGCAAGCTTTCGACCGACTTCGATTTCTTCAACATGCTGCATGTCACCGGCAAGCGCGCGGCACGGCGGTTTCTCGACGAGCATTTCGACGATATCGGCGTGAAATCTACCGTCGACCTTCGGGCCGAGGCCGAGGCCGAATGGGCGGGATGAGCCAAGCGAAGCATGACCCCACCTGCCGCGGTCAGCTAACGCTCTGCGATCACCTCACCCCGGAATGCCGAAGCCGCAAGGCTGCTCTGCAGACTTTCGATGCTGTATTTTAGTAAGGGCCCTTATATTATGTCTCCATCGATTCAGGCAGGTCCACCATGCTTCCGCGCTCGCTTAATAGAGAATTTGCTTTTACTCTCAATGACGTAGCACGCATGCTCCGCACCTATGCGGATCACAAAGCGAGCCAATTCGGCATCACCCGGGCCCAATGGGTTGTCCTGGTTCGCCTCGACCGGTTCGAGGGGCTCAAGCAGTCCGAACTCGCGGAAATGCTCGACCTCCAGCCGATCACGCTGACCCGCCTTCTCGACCGGCTTTGCGAAAACGGCCTGATCGAGCGCCGCGCGGATCCGAATGACCGCCGCGCCAAGCGGCTTTATCTGACAGCACAGGCCCGGCCCCTGCTGGAGCGCCTCGGCGACCTCGGCGAGGAATTGATGAATACCGCGCTTGCCGGCGTCGATCGCGAGGCCGTCGAGCGGATGGTCGCTCAGCTCGCTATCGTCAAAGAAAACATCCGCCACGCCATCCAGAACAAGACCGCTCCTAGCGCGGCGGGAGAGCAGCGCTATGGCTGAGCGCGCGCTCAAATCCATCCCCTCGGAACGCGACGAAGCGCCGGAGGTCCGTGAACTTCCGGGGGCCGTGCCGGCGTCTCGCCCATCCGATGTGGGGCCGGTCCCGTCCAGAAAGAAACTGCGCAAACTCGACCGGCGCGGCGGCGTTCGCTGGGGGCTTTTTGCCGTTCTCCCGCTTGTCCTGATCGTGGGCGCCTATTGGTACGCCACCGGCGGCAAGGTGATGTCGACGGATGACGCCTATGTGGACACGCAAAAAGTCGGCATCTCGACCGACGTCCCTGGCATCGTCCAGGCTGTCAACGTCGCCGACAATGAGCGTGTTAATGCCGGCCAAGTGCTCTACCGGCTCGATCCCCGGCAGTACCAGATTGCGCTCGACAACGCCAAAGCCAACCTCGCGCAAACCGCGTTGAACATCGACGCGATGAAGCAGGATTACAAGCGCATGCTGAGCGACGTTGCCGCGGAGCAGGCGCAAGTCGTGCTGGACCAAACGAATTACACGCGCGACGCGACGTTGCTGCACAGCGGCACCGTATCGCAAGCCATCTACGACCAGGCGCAATCGAGCCTCGACACCGACAAGAGCAAGCTCGAATCTTTGCGTCAGCAGACGCAAGTGCAATTGGCGCGGCTCGACGGCAATGCCGAAATCCCCGTTGCTCAGCACCCGCAGTATCTGCAGGCCCAAGCCCAGGTCGACGAGGCACAACGCCAGTTCGACCACACCGTCATCGCCGCGCCTTTTGCCGGCCGGGTCGCCGATGTTTCAGCAATCGCTCCCGGGAAATATCTCGCTGCCTCGACGACGGCTTTTTATCTCGTCGATACCGACCACGCCTGGATAGAAGCCAATCCGAAAGAGACCGAGCTCACTTTTGTGCGGCCCGGCCAGCCTGTGACCGTGACGGTCGATACCTATCCCGATGTTACCTGGCACGGCACGGTTGAAAGCATCAGTCCGGCCGCGGCGCAGGAATTTTCCCTCTTGCCGGCGCAAAACACCAGCGGCAACTGGGTCAAGGTCGTCCAGCGCGTGCCGATGCGGGTGCGCGTCGATGCCACCGAAGCGAACAAGCCGCCGTTGCGCGCCGGCATGAGCGCCATCGTCAATGTCGACACCGGTCACGCGCGCGGCTTCTCGCACTTCTGGTGACTGCCGTGGCCGACCGGACAACCGATGTCCCCAATCGCGGCATGATCACGCTTTGCGTGATCCTTGCCACCCTGATGCAGGCGCTCGACACCACGATTGCCAATGTCGCGCTGCCTTATATGCAGGGCAGCGTTTCGGCGAGCCAGGACCAGATCGATTGGGTGCTGACCTCCTACATCGTCGCCGCTGCCATCATGACCCCGCCGACCGGGTTTCTGGCGAGCCGCTTCGGGCTCAAGCGCTTGTTTCTGGTCTCGGTAACCGGCTTCACGCTGGCGTCGATGCTGTGCGGCATGGCGCAGACGCTGACTCAGATCGTGCTGTTCCGCGTGTTGCAGGGCGCGTTCGGCGCGGCTTTGGTGCCGCTGTCGCAATCGGTGCTTTTCACCATCTATCCGAAAGAACGCCAGGGCTTCGCCATGGCGCTGTTCGGTATCGGCGTCATGATCGGACCGGTACTGGGCCCGGTGCTCGGCGGCTGGCTGACCGAAAATTACAGCTGGCGGTATGTGTTCTACATCAACTTGCCGATCGGCATTGTCGGCTTGATCGGCATGAGCGCGTTCCTGCCGCATTCGCCGCCACGGACGGCCGAAAAGCTCGACTGGTTCGGCTTCGGCACCCTGAGCGTGGCGCTCGGTGCACTGCAGATCATGCTCGACCGGGGCGAGATCAAGGATTGGTTCTCATCCGGCGAAATCATCATCGAGGCGGTCGTCGCGGCCTCGGCATTTTATCTGTTTTTTACGCACATCTTCACGTCGCAAAACCCGTTCGTCAAACCGTCGATGTTTCGCGACCGCAATTTCAGCGCCGGCATGCTGTTCGTCGTCGTCATCGGCCTGACCTATTACGCCTCGATGGCGCTGCAGCCGCCTTATCTGCAGGAGTTGATGAATTATCCCGTCGTCACCTCGGGCCTTATCATGGGGCCGCGCGGCGTGGGGACGATGGCGTCCATGCTGATTGTCGGCCGCTTGGTCGGCCGTATCGACACCCGCACTCTGCTCGCATTTGGGCTGGGGCTGACGGCGTGGTCGTTCTACCAAATGACCGGCTGGACGCCGGCTATTTCGCAGGAGAGGATTATCGCGGTCACGATGGTGCAGGGTTTCGGCCTCGGCTTTCTGTTCGTGCCGCTGAGCGCGGCGACGCTGTCGACGCTGCCGGCGCATTTGCGGACCGAAGGCGCCGGCCTCTATAGCTTGTTCCGCAATGTCGGCTCGAGCGTCGGCATATCGGTGGTGAACGCACTGCTGACGCGCAATACCCAAATCAACCATGCTGATATTGCCGCGAATGTGACGGCGGTGAACCCCGGCTTTAATAATCCGGCCGTGGCGCATTTCTGGGATCCCATGACGGCCGCCGGCCGCACCGCGCTCGATGCCGTGATCACCAGCCAGGCCCAAATCATCGCCTACATCGACGATTACAAGTTCCTGATGATCGCGACGCTGGTGGTGTTTCCGCTGCTCATGGTGTTCCGCAGCTCATCGCGCCCGCAACCGGCGCACATGCCGGCCATGGAGTGAGCGCGGAGCGTCACCGGACGGTACCACCGCTCGGCAAACGCTTTGGCGTCAACAAAAAAGGCGGCCAACAGGCCGCCTTTTCGCCGCCCAGGGCTATCGCGCCTACTCGCCGGCGGCTGCGTCCCGCGGCGGCTCGCCGCCTTCGGCCTTTTGCTTGGCCTCGAGGTCCTCGCCGGTGTCTTGATCGACCACTTTCATCGACAGCCGCACCTTGCCGCGCTCGTCGAAGCCGAGGAGCTTCACCTTGACCTTGTCGCCTTCCTTGACGACGTCGCTCGTCTTCTGCACCCGCCGCGGCGCCAGCTGGCTGATATGGACGAGGCCGTCCTTGGCGCCGAAGAAGTTCACGAAGGCGCCGAAGTCCATGACCTTGACCACTGTCCCTTCGTAGATGTGGCCGAGTTCCGGCTCCGAGGCGATGGACTTGATCCAATTGATCGCCGCCTTGATCGACTCGCCGTCAGCGGACGCGACTTTCACCGTACCGTCGTCCTCGACGTTGATCTTGGCGCCGGTTTTCTCGACGATCTCGCGGATCACCTTGCCGCCGGCGCCGATCACTTCGCGGATCTTGTCGACGGGGATCTTGAACGACTCGATGCGCGGGGCGTATTCGCCGAGCTCGGCGCGCGCGGCGGTCAAGGCTTTGGACATTTCGCCAAGGATATGCAAGCGGCCGTCTTTGGCTTGGGCCAAAGCGACTTTCATGATCTCCTCGGTTATCCCGGCGATCTTGATGTCCATTTGCAGCGAGGTCACGCCGCCTTCGGTGCCGGCGACCTTGAAATCCATGTCGCCGAGATGGTCTTCGTCGCCGAGGATGTCGGAGAGCACGGCATAGCGTTTGTCTTCGAGAATAAGGCCCATGGCGATGCCGGCGGTGGGTCGCTTGAGCGGCACGCCGGCATCCATCAGCGCGAGCGAGGAGCCGCACACCGTCGCCATCGATGACGAGCCGTTCGATTCGGTGATCTCCGAGACGACGCGGATGGTGTAGGGAAACTCTTCTTTCGACGGCAGCATCGGATGGATCGCCCGCCAAGCGAGCTTGCCGTGGCCGATTTCGCGTCGGCCCGGCGCTCCCATGCGGCCGGTCTCGCCCACCGAGTAGGGCGGGAAGTTGTAGTGTAGCAGAAACGTCTCCTTGTAGGTCCCTTGCAGCGCGTCGATGAACTGCTCGTCTTCGGAGGTGCCAAGCGTGGCGACCACCAAAGCCTGCGTCTCACCGCGGGTGAACAGCGCCGAACCGTGGGTGCGCGGCAGCACGCCGACTTCCGCCACGATCTGCCGCACGGTTTTCACGTCGCGGCCGTCGATGCGCTTGCCGGTGTCGAGAATGTTCCAGCGCACGATCTTGGCTTCGAGCTCCTTGAACACGCCGGCGATCGCGGCCTTGGCATAGGTCGATTCGACGCCTTCGGGGAAGAAGTGCGCCATCACCTTTTGCTTTACCGCGGCGACGGCGTCCTGGCGGTCCTGCTTCTTCACGATCGAATAGGCTGAGCGCAAATCCTTCTCGGCCAGACCCAGAATTTCCTTCTCCAGCGTTTTATTTTCGCTGGCAGGCACGTCGCGCGGTTCCTTGGCGGCCTTTTCCGCAAGCTTGATGATGGCCTCGATCACCGGCTGGAAATGACGGTGCCCGAACATCACCGCGCCGAGCATGATGTCTTCGGACAGCTCTTTGGCTTCCGATTCCACCATCATGACGGCGTCTTGGGTGCCGGCGACGACGAGGTCGAGCTGACTTTGCGGCATCTCATCGAGGGTCGGATTGAGCACGTATTCATTGTTGATGAAGGCGACGCGGGCGCCGCCGATCGGGCCCATGAACGGCGCACCCGAAAGCGTGAGAGCGGCCGAGGCGGCGACCATGGCGACGATATCGGGATCGTTCTCCTGATCGTGCGACAGCACCGTCACTGTCACCTGGGTGTCGCATCGCCAGCCTTCGGCAAACAGTGGTCGAATTGGGCGGTCGATCAGACGCGACGTCAGCGTGTCCTTTTCAGTCGGACCGCGCTCGCGTTTGAAGTAGCCGCCGGGTATCCGGCCGGCCGCGTAGTATTTCTCGGTGTAGTTGACGGTGAGCGGAAGGAAATCGATGCCTTCCTTCGGCTCCTTGGCGGCGACGACCGCGGCAAGCACACTGGTCTCGCCATACGTGGCGAGCACGGCTCCGTCGGCTTGACGCGCTATTCTGCCGGTTTCCAGCGTTAGGTTACGGCCACCCCAGTCAAGTTGCACCTTGTGAATATTAAACATTGCGATTGTCTCTCATGGTTTTCGGCAAAGCGCGAAAGCCATAAGCAAGACGGCGAGACGCTGTCGGCGCAGCAAGGCTGCAATGCCGCATCAGCGTCTGGCGATCCTGCCATGGCCTTCGGACCTTCCTCAGATATGAACAGGCAACGGCCCATTCTACGGGTCGGCAGCTCTGCTGCCGGTTCAGACGGCAGCTGCGCTGCCATTTCCAGATGGCAGCTCAAGCTGCCGGGCAATAGCGGCGTGCATCTTGCGCGCCACCTAAAAACGCGCGGAACTTCCCGCGCGCAAACCTTTTAGCGGCGAATACCCAGCCGCTCGATCAGCTCCTTGTAACGACCATCATTCGTGCGCCGCAGATAATCGAGAATCTGGCGCCGCTGTGACACCAGCTTGAGCAAGCCGCGCCGCGAATGGTTGTCCTTCACATGAGTTTTGAAGTGTTCCGTCAAATTGTTGATCCGCTCCGACAGGAGCGCGACCTGGACTTCAGGCGAACCTGTGTCACCGGATTTGGCGGCGTAAGTCTTGATCACTTCCGCTTTACGCGCGGTCGTTATCGACATCGTCATCAACCTCTTTGTCTTGCGGCACGACCAGCGATGCCGGTTAAATTAAACACGCGGCGGGGAACAATCTCGCCGCGCTCGACCTCGGCAATGGCCAAAAGCTGGCCGCCGGAAGCGACCTGGACCATGCCGCGGAAGATGGAGGCGTCCCGTCCGCGCAACAATACGGCTTGGCCCCTGGCGAGCCTCGCCGCGTCTGCCGGGCTCACGGCCAGCGCCGGGATGTCGTCCAGCGCGGTCTCGATCGGCAGAAGCGTATCGGCGAGGTGACCCTCGCCGGCGGCCGCTCTATGGCACAAAGCCTCGACCTGTTCCAGGGGGATCATATCGCCCTCGTCAAAAGGGCCTACCCGGCTTCGCCGTAGCGCCGAGACATGCCCGAGGGCGCCCAGCGCCCGGCCGAAATCTCGCGCCAATGAGCGCACATAGGTGCCTTTTCCGCATTCGGCGGTCAGCACGGCATGGTCGGGATCAGGCATTTCGAGCAATTCGAGCCGGTAGATGGTGACGGCGCGGGGAGCGAGCTCAACCGTCTCGCCGTCGCGGGCCAGGTCGTAGGCCCGTTCGCCGCCGATTTTCACCGCGGAAAAGCGCGGCGGCACCTGTTCGATGGTGCCGATAAAGCGCGGCAACAGGGCGGAGATAGCCGCCGCATCCGGACGGATTTCGCTCGTCGCCACGACGCGCCCCTCGGCATCGTCGGTGTCACGCTCCTCGCCCCAGCGGATGGTAAACAGGTAGGTCTTGCGGCTATCGACGACGAAGGGCACCGTTTTGGTCGCTTCCCCAAGCGCGATCGGCAGACATCCCGATGCCAGGGGATCGAGCGTGCCGGCGTGTCCGGCCCGCTTCGCCGCGTAGAGATGCTTGATGACCGAAACCGCATGCGTCGACGTCATGCCGACCGGCTTGTCGAGCACGACCCAACCATGGACGTCGCGCTTCGGCCGCTTCTTCGGCTTTACCTCTTGTTCACTTGGCTCGCGGCGGGCGGCTTCCGGCGCGCTCATTATTCGTTTTTCCCGCCGTTCTGGTCTTTGTCGCTCAAGTCGCGCTGGACGACAGGCGTGCGCAACAACTTCTCGATTCGCTCCGCTTCATCGAACCGCTCGTCGATGTGGAACCGTATCTCGGGCGCAAACTTCAAGTTCACGCGCCGGGCGATTTCGCCGCGCACGTAGCGCTTGTTGCGATCGAGCGCATCGAGCACCTCCTTTTGGCCGCGGCCGCCGAGCGGCATGACATAGATCGTCGCCAATCGCAGATCAGGGGTCATGCGCACTTCCGGAACGGTAATCATGTGCGTTTCGATGACCGGGTCGTGCACTTCGCCGCGCGTGAGCATGTCGGCTATCTCATGTCGGATCAACTCGCCGACGCGAAGCTGGCGTTGCGAGCCGCCGGTGGATTGATCGCGATGCTGGTGATGACGTGCCATTTCGCACTCGTACATTTTCCATACTGTCGGTATCCGCGAAGGCGGACGATCCAGCAATTCCAATCGCGCGGTGATTACTGGATGCCCCGCGGTGGCGGGGTATGACGAAAACCGGAGAGCCGCACCCGGTGAGTATCGAACTCACAACGTCCGCTGCACGCTCTCCACCCGGTAGCATTCGATCACGTCGCCGGCCTTCATATCCTGATAATTCTCGAATGCCATGCCGCATTCCTGGCCGGCGACGACTTCGCGCGCGTCGTCCTTGAAGCGCTTGAGCTGCGACAGCTTGCCCTGATGAACGACCACGTTGTCGCGAATGAGCCGCACATTGGCGCCGCGCTCGACGGTGCCGTCGGTGACCCGGCAGCCGGCGATATTGCCGACTTTCGACACCTTGAAGACTTCGACAACGACGGCATTGCCGAGCATGGTTTCGCGCAACGTCGGCGCAAGCAGACCCGACATTGCCTTTTTCACGTCGTCGACGAGATTGTAGATAATGTCGTAGTAGCGGATTTCGACGCCAGCCTGCTCGGCGGCCACGCGCGCCTCTTTGTGAGCGCGGACGTTGAAGCCGATGAGGGCAGCGCCCGAGGCTTCGGCCAACGTCACGTCGGATTCGGTAATGCCGCCTGCGCCGGCAAAGATGATGCGTGCAGCCACCTCCTCCGTGGAAAGTTTTTCCAGCGCGCCGACGATCGCTTCGATCGAGCCTTGCACGTCGCCCTTGATGATCAGCGGGAACTCTTTGAGGCCGGACGTCTTGAGCTGGCTCATCATCTGTTCGAGCGAACCGCGCATACCGGTCTGGCGCGCCGCCATTTTTTCGCGCTTCTGGCGGTCGCGGTAATCGGCGATCTCACGGGCGCGCGCCTCGGTATCGACGACGGCGAGCCGGTCGCCGGCTTCCGGCGTGCCGTTGAAGCCCAGGACTTCGACCGGCATCGAAGGTCCGGCCGCGACAACCGAATGACCGGTGTCCGACATCAGCGCGCGCACGCGGCCCCATTCCGAACCTGCAACGACGATGTCGCCGGGCTTGAGCGTACCGCGCTGCACCAGCACGGTGGCAACCGGGCCGCGGCCGCGGTCGAGCCGCGCCTCGATGACGGTGCCTTCCGCTGGGCGGCTCGGATTGGCCTTGAGTTCGAGCACTTCCGACTGCAGCGCGATGATATCGAGCAGTCTGTCGAGATTGATTTTTTCCTTCGCCGAGACTTCGAGCTCCAGCACGTCGCCGCCGAGCGACTCAACCTGAATTTCGTGCTGCAGCAGTTCGGTGCGCACGCGCTCCGGCTTGGCATCGGCTTTGTCGATTTTGTTGATGGCGACGATGATCGGCACCTTCGCCGCCTTGGCATGCTGAATCGCCTCGACCGTCTGCGGCATGACGCCGTCGTCGGCGGCGACCACCAGCACGACGATATCCGTGACCCGGGCGCCGCGGGCGCGCATCGCGGTAAATGCGGCGTGGCCCGGCGTGTCGATGAAGGTGACGCGGCCGCCTGACGGCGAGGTCACCTGATAGGCGCCGATATGCTGGGTGATGCCGCCGGCCTCGCCGGCCGCGACTTCGGTCGAGCGAATGGCGTCAAGGAGCGAGGTCTTGCCGTGGTCGACATGACCCATGATGGTGACGACGGGCGCGCGCGGTTGCAGGCTCTCCGGACTGTCCGTGGCGTCGAACATGCCTTCTTCGACGTCCGACTCGGCGACGCGCCGCACGGTGTGGCCAAGCTCTTCCGCGATCAACTGCGCGGTATCGGCGTCGATCGTATCGGTGATCTTCGCCATGTGACCTTGCTGCATCAGGATGCGGATCACATCGACGGCGCGTTCGGCCATGCGGTTGGCCAATTCCTGGATCGTGATGGTCTCGGGAATCGTCACTTCGCGGGCGATTTTTTCCTTCGGCTCGTCGCGATGGCCGGTCATGCGCTGCACGCGGCGGCGAAATGAGGCGACCGAGCGCTCACGCACCTCGTCGGCGGACAGCGCGGTCACGACAGTGAGACGTCCACGACGCTTTTCGCCGACGTTGCGCGTCGGTTTTGGCGCCGGCGCCGGCCGCGGCGCGGCGGCTCCGCCGCGGCGGGGGGTGCGTGGAGCTTCGTCCTCGTCGGCCTCAAGCGCGGGGCGCGCGCCTGGCTTTGCCGCGGTTGTCACATCGGCGCCAAAGCGCTTTTTGGCGACTTCGTCAGCCTTGCGTTTGGTTTCCTCGTCGTGCTTGCGACGCACTTCCTCATTGAGCTTGCGGGCTTCGGCTGCCGCACGGTCGGCGCGTTCGGATTCCTCGCGCGTCCGGCGGACGCGGGCCTCTTCCTCGGCGCGTTCGCGCTCCTCGGTTTCGCGAACTCGGGCATCGGCGAGCGCATGCGCGCGTGCGTTACGCTCGTCATCGGTGAGCGTGCGCAGCACGACGCCGGAGGCTTTTGGGGCAATCGCAGGGGCGGCGGTGGCGGGAGCCGCCGCGGCTGCCGCCTTGGCCGGCGTAGCGGCGCGTTTCGGGGCGGCGCTGCGGTCGGGCGCTGCCGCAGGTTCGGCCTTGAACTCGCCCGGACCGGCGACTCGGCGTTTGACCTTCTCGACGACGACGGCCTTGCTCCGGCCATGGCTGAAGCTCTGGCGCACCACGCCTTGCTCGACGCCGCCGCGTTTGAGCGTCAGCGTCTTGGCTGGGGTCACGCTCAGCTTCTCGCCGCTATTTTTGGTCGTCTCAGTCATTCGCATCCAATTCCATACACACCGACGGCCTCGGTCAGCTTAATTCGGCACCGCGCCGCCGCCCTTTTTGGCCAAAATCACCGGTTCGAAACCGTTCCAGGCGCCGCAACCGCGCCAAAACCGTGTCACTCGAAGGCCCGGCAAGCAGGGCTGCATGTACCACATTTGGGCGGCCCAGTGCCAAATCCAATTGCTGGGAGGTCAGGATTTGAATCACCGGGATCGATTCCACCCGGGGGGCTCGGCGCAGGGCCGAATCGAGCTTCCTGACCCCATCAGCCGCGGCTTCAGCGGCATGCAGGAGCGCCGTCACGTCTTTATGCTCCAAGGCCGCCTCGACTTTGGCAAAACCGGCAACGACCAGGGAGGCTTTGCCGGCAATCGCCAGGGCCTCGAGGGCCGATCGCACGAGGAGCTGCTCGGTACGGGCTACCAAATCAGCGGGCAGCCGAACGTCCTGCTTAAAGCCGCGCCCGAAAGCTTTGCGCTTGATGGCGTCTTCAAGGGCGCTCTGCGTCGCCGTGACCCAGACGCCGCGCCCGGGCAGCTTGTGCTTGAGATCAGGGACCGCCGCGCCATCCGGTCCGATGACGAACCGGATCAAATCCGCGACCGGTCGCACCGTGCGCGTCGCAACGCACATGCGCTCGACGCCACGGTCGCGTGGTCCGCGGTCCAGTTCGGTCTCGGTTGACAGAGCGGTCATGCCTGCAATCCGGCTCCGATTTAGGGTTGCACTTCGGCGACCGGCGCCTCTTCGGGCACGGGCGCCGGGGCGAGATCGGCTTCAGTCACCCAACCGGCCTTAAGCCGCGCTTGCATGATGAGAGCCTCGGATTCCTCGCGCGATAATTCGAAGCCATCGAGAATGCCGGCCTGCCGAACGGCTTCGCCGTCCTTGCGTTCGGTCCAGCCGGCGAGGTCGTCGGTCGCGCAACCGGCAAGGTCCTCGACCGTCTTGACGCCGTTTTCGCCGAAGCGCACCAGCATCGCCGTGGTGACGCCCTCGACCTCTCTGAGCGCGTCTTCGACGCCGAGCTCTGTGCGCTTGGCATCCATCTCGGCTTCGATCTTGTCGAGGTATTCGCGGGCGCGGGTCTGCAATTCGGCGGCGGTGTCGTCGTCGAATCCTTCAATGCCGGCGATCTCTTTGGTATCGACCATCGCCAGTTCCTCGACCGAGTTAAAGCCTTCCGAAGCCAAGAGTTGTCCGATCACCTCGTCGACATTGAGCGTGTCGATGAACATGCGCGTGCGGTTCTCGAATTCGGCTTGGCGTCGCTCGGATTCTTCCTGTTCGGTCAAGATGTCGATGTCCCAGCCGGTGAGCTGCGAGGCCAGCCGCACATTCTGGCCGCGCCGGCCGATGGCAAGCGACAGCTGCTGGTCGGGAACGACGACTTCGATACGCTCGCGCTCTTCGTCGAGCACCACCTTGGCGACCTCGGCGGGCGCCAGCGCATTGACCACGAACGTGGCGATATCCTGCGACCACGGGATAATGTCGATCTTCTCGCCCTGCAGCTCGTTGACCACCGCCTGGACGCGGGAGCCGCGCATGCCGACGCAGGCACCGACCGGATCGACCGAGGAATCGCGCGACACGACCGCGATCTTAGCGCGCGAGCCCGGGTCGCGGGCCACCGCCTTGACCTCGACGATGCCGTCATAAATCTCCGGCACTTCCTGCGCGAACAGTTTCGCCATGAATTGCGGATGCGTGCGGGACAGGAAAATCTGCGGACCGCGCTGCTCGCGCCGCACGTCATAGATATAGGCGCGGATGCGGTCGCCGTTGCGGAACACCTCGCGCGGCAGCATTTCGTCGCGCCGCACGATCGCTTCGCCGCGGCCGAGGTCGACCACCACGTTGCCGTATTCGACGCGCTTGACGATGCCGTTGACGATGTCGCCGATGCGATCCTTGTATTCGTCGTATTGCCGGTCGCGCTCAGCCTCACGCACCTTTTGCACGATGACTTGCTTTGCCGATTGCGCGGCGATCCGGCCATATTCAAGCGGCGGCAGCGGGTCGGCGATGGTGTCGCCGATCTGCGCGGCGGGGTGGCGGCGGCGGGCATCGTCGAGGCTGATCTGCGTCGCCGAATTTTCCACCGTATCGATCACCAGCATGTGCCGCGACAGATGCAGCTCGCCGCTTTTTGGATCGATCTCGGCGCGCACCTCGGTCTCGCTGCCGTAGCGGGAGCGCGCGGCCTTGGCGATGGCATCTTCCATGGCGCCGAGCACGATGCGCCGATCGATCCCCTTTTCGCGGGCGACCGCGTCGGCGATCTGTAGCAGTTCGAGCTTGTTGGCGCTTACGGTCGCCATCTGTCAGTCTCCCTTGCGTTGGTTGTGCTTGCTCTTGCGCAGCGATTCGGAAATGAGCGCGTCGGTCAGAACAAGCTTAGCTTCCGTCATGTCGTCGATTGGCAGCAAGATTTCAGAACTTGCGTCGGCCGCCGCGTCAGTGCGGCGGATGCGCGCACAGCCGCCATCGGTGCCTGTTAATTCGCCGCGGAACCGGCGCCGGCCGTCGACCGGCGCCTGCATTTCCACATGCGCCACGTGGCCGGCATAACGGTCGAAGTCCGAGCGCCGCACCAGCGGCCGGTCGATGCCGGGCGACGAAATCTCCAGCCGATAAGCGCCTTCGATCGGATCGGCAGCGTCGAGCACCGGCGACAGTGCCCGCGATGCGGTTTCGCAGTCCTCAACCGCCATGGTACCGTCCGGACGTTCGGCCATGATCTGAACGGTGCAGCCGGCGAATGCCGAAATGCGGACCCGAACGAGCCGATAGCCGAGCGCCGCGAGCACCGGCTCGGCCAATGCGGCGACGCGCGCCGCCCGCCCCGGCTCGGTGATGAGCCGCGGCTCGTCGGCAAAACTCGTCAGCGCAACGTTCGTCGGCCTGTCGTCCATGCTACTCGGCTATCGATCCTGCAAAAGTGGACTGCAAAACGCCGCCTGGCCTCAGGTAATAAAAAAGAGCGGGCCCCCCGGGGGAACCCACTCTCAAAACCGTTCGGATCATCCGACCGTTATGAGGTATCCATGACGGATAGCGCAAATATAGCGGTTTATCGTGCACTTGCAAGGGCTACGGGGCGCCGCATCTGGCTATCGCAAGACGGCGTTTTGGAAGCCAGTTTCCACATCCTGAAGGCGCAGTGCCGACACCTCGGTCCTGAGCGCAAGATTTCATTCAGGATTGCTGAATTACTCTGCTGCAAGGGCACCGCATAATTGCCGCAGAGTGGTGGATCGAGAATGGGTGCCGCCATCTCGCTTATTCCAGAGCTTGAAGACGTCCTGCAGCGTGGCTCGCGGCATAAGCGTGCCGAGGCCTTGCGGCGCGTGACCGCGCTGTTTCTCGACGGCGCCGGCCGCTACAGCGATGCCCATGTCGATCTGTTCGACGACGTCTTCGCGCTGCTCATTGCGGAAATCGAAAACAAGGCGCGTGCGGAGCTTTCCTTTTGCCTGGCTCCGGTCAGCAATGCCCCGATCAAGGTGTTGCGCATGTTGGCCGGTGACGACGACATTGCGGTCGCCGGGCCGGTGCTCAAGCTGGCGCCGCGCCTGGCCGAGGCCGATCTCGTCGATCTCGCTCAAACCAAGAGTCAGGGCCATCTGCAGGCGATTTCCACGCGAAAGGTGCTTGGCGAGGCGATCACCGACATTCTGGTGCGGCGTGGCGATCGCGAGGTCGTGCGCAGCGTCGCCGGCAATCGCGGCGCGCGTATTTCCGAAACCGGCTTCTGTCGACTCGTCGAGCGCGCCGAAAATGACGGCATCCTTGCCGAGAGGGTCGGGCAGCGGCCCGATATTCCGTCAAAGCTATTTCGCGAATTGCTGCTCCGAGCCACCGCGGTCGTGCATGAACGGTTGCTCGCTTCGGCAACTCCCGAATTGCGGGCTGAAATTCGCCGCGTCCTGGAAAAAGTCTCCGATGAAGTCGGCGCGCGCGTCGGTCCGCGCGACTATCGAGCCGCGCAGCGCCTGGTGCTCAGGCTGCACCGAGCGGGCGACATGCACGAGGCGGCATTGGCGGCATTCGCCGGCGACGGCAAATATGAAGAGACGGTCGTGGCGCTGGCGGCGCTCTCGAAGGTGCCGATCGGCGTCGCCGACCGGCTGATGGCCGGCGAACGGCCCGATCCGGTGCTGATTCTCTGCAAGGCCGCCGGCCTGAACTGGTCGACGGTGCGCTCCATCATCACACTTTGTCCCGACGGCCGCCCGCCGTCGAGCTTCGGCATCGACACTGCCTTTGCCAATTATGAGCGGCTGTCCGCCTCGACCGCGCGACGCGTCGTGCGATTCTGGCAGGTGCGGCAAAACCAGAAAGATTAAAGTGTCCCGATTTTGCGAAAATGAGATGCTTCGGCATTTCGCCAGCGTTCCGCCCGATCTTCAAATTCGTCGGAACATCAGAAAGCACGACATCCGGTCCTCGCGCGCCGCCTTGGCGTGATAGCGCGTTGCGGTAAAGCCCGGCCAAGGCTTGCGCCAGTCGTCGGCGGATTCGGCGGTCCACTCGAAATCCGGCGACCGCAGGAATTGCTGCAGCGTCCAGGCGGCATAATCGGCAATGTCGGTGACAAAGCGGAATTCGCCGCCTTGCCGAAGGATGCGCCCGAGCCGCGCCACCATCGCATCTTGCACGAAGCGACGCTTCCAATGCCGCCGTTTCGGCCATGGATCGGGATGAATTAGATCGATCCGCGCCAATGACCCTTCGGGCAGCCAAGCGATCAGGCCGGCGGCGTCATCGAAATGCAGACGTATATTGCGCAGCCCCTTGCTTTCGATAGCGGCGAGCGCCTTGGCCATGCCGTTGACGAACGGCTCCACGCCGATAAATCCGGTGTCCGGCCGCTCTTCGGCTCGCGCGATCATGGATTCGCCGCCGCCAAAGCCGATTTCCAGATCAACCGTCTTGATCGGGACCGCAAACAGCTCCTTCAGCTTAACGGGAGCCGGATGCGAAAGATCGAGCGCCAGCCGCGGCAGCAGCGTCGCAAACAGTCGCTCGCGATTCGGGCGCAGCCGGTGCCCTTTGCGCCGACCAAAAAACGCGCGCGGGTGTCTTTCGCTGCCGTCCATCACTGCCATGCTCCGCGCAAGCGAAGCATCCAGTAAATACCGGTCGAGCCGAAATTGCACTCACGCCGCTTGGCCGATCCAGCGGAAGCTGGATCGCGGATGGCAAAGTTCAGCGCAGCGCCCGCTTGAGTGCATCCGCGAGATCGGTCCGCTCCCAGGAAAAACCGCCGTCCTTTTCCGGAGCGCGGCCGAAATGGCCGTAAGCCGCGGTCCGCCGATAAATCGGCCGGCTGAGCTTGAGCGCGCGGCGGATATTGGTCGGGCGCAGCGGAAACAATTCGGACAGGAGTTTCTGCAGCTTTGCTTCGTCGACTTTGCCGGTGCCGTGGGTGTCGACCAGAAGCGACATCGGATCGGCAACGCCGATCGCATAGGCGATCTGAATGGTGCAGCGCTCGGCGAGGCCGGCGGCGACGACATTTTTAGCCAGATAGCGCGCCGCATAGGCGGCCGAACGATCGACCTTGGTCGGGTCTTTGCCGGAGAACGCACCGCCGCCATGCGGCGCATAACCGCCATAAGTGTCGACGATGATTTTCCGCCCCGTCAGGCCGCAATCGCCGTCGGGCCCGCCGACGACGAAATTACCCGTGGGATTGACCAGGAAATCGCTTGGCTTCTTCGGCATCCAGCCTTTTGGCAGCGCCGAAGCGACAGTATCCCCGATCATGTCCCGCACCATGCTCGGAGAATATTTCTTGCCGTTGCGGGTCTGTGCGTTGTGCTGGGTCGAGACCACCACTTTGGTGCAGCCGACCGGTTCGCCCTCGACGTATTTCACGGTGACCTGACTTTTGGCGTCAGGCTGCAAATCGAATAGAGCGCCCGAGCGGCGCTTCTCCGACAGCACTTTGAGAATCTTGTGGGCGAAATAGATCGGCGCCGGCATGAACGAGTTCTTTTCGTAGACCTCGCTCTCGGTGCAGGCGAAGCCAAACATCATGCCCTGGTCGCCGGCGCCTTCCTGTTCACCGCTCTTTTTCTTCTTGGCGTCGACGCCCATGGCAATGTCGGGGGATTGGCCGTGCAGCAGCACTTCGACATCGGCGCCGTAATACGAGAAGCCGTCCTGGTCGTACCCGATGTCTTTGACCACGCCGCGCGCAATCTCGGTGATCATCTCGCGATTGACCACCGCTTTCTCGCCGTGCTTGTGGAACAGCGGCGCCTGACCGCGACCCTCGCCGGCGACGATGATCTTGTTGGTGGTGCACAGCGTCTCGCAGCCAAGCCGCGTATTGACGGCGCTGTCGTCGGCGATGCCGAGCTTAATGTCGTTCTCGATGAAGGCATCGAGCACGGCGTCGGAAATTTGGTCGCAGACTTTGTCGGGATGCCCTTCCGACACTGACTTGCTGGTGAACAGGTAGTTGGCGCGTGGCACGGCGAAACACTCCCCTCATAACCGGCCTTGAAGTTACAGGCCTTAGAGCATGATCCCAAAAAAGTGGTAACCCGTTTTGGGATAAGATCGCGCTCGAATTAACAATCTAGACCGCGATCCGATTCGATTGAATCGGATCAGGGTCCGGTCCAGCCGCGCGCGGCCAATCCGCGCGAAAGCACGTGGTTGTTGCAGCGTAACCCTGCGCGGTCAAGATGTGGGCCAAAGGTGGGCGGCCGCCTGCGTCACGGAGGAAACTACCTAAGCCGCCGCCGGCAAGATCGAGGACTTGTTCAGCGCTTGTCGCGGCCGGCAATTTGCTCGACGAGATCGACAATGCGCCGCCGCAGCTTCGAATTGTCGATACGCATAAAGGCTTTCGTCAGCGCCAGACCGTCCGAGGTGGCAAGAAAATCGGACACATAGGCCGGCGACGGCGCCTCACCCATTCCCTCGTGACGCCCAATCGTGTGGGCCATCGGGGCGCCTTCAAAAAAGAACGACACGGGGACCTGAAGGATTTGGGAGATCTGTTGCAGTCGGCTGGCCCCGATCCGATTGGTGCCCTTCTCGTATTTTTGTACTTGTTGAAAAGTGAGCCCCAGTGCATCGCCGAGTTTCTCCTGGCTCATGCCAAGCATCATTCGGCGCATGCGTACGCGGCTGCCGACATGCTTGTCGGTCGGGTTCGGCGCCTTCTTAGCTGACATAGCCATCTCAACTCCTGTGCCCCATGATCCATTGTGGCTGTTGGTGGATAATCTGTCCCACTTGAAACCACTTTTCGCAAGTATGGTCACGTACGAATTTTCTTGGCTATACCGCATTCTCATTCGGCGGGGTGATCCAACGCATAGCTCTACAGGGGGAGTACGCGCTTCAGTTGAGCGAACGCGAAAATAAACATCCTAAGGTCGTTGGCGCCACCATTTCCGCGCGAATTCTACAACCTGTTAACGATCTTTGTTAGGTCTTATACGGTCGCGGCGGCCGCCGATCACAGCTTTGGCTTATTTTGCAGACGCCGGCGCGCGACGGCGATGAACGCGATGAGGACGATAACGGACGCGGGGCCGTCACCGATGCGGGCGTAAATGGGCGCACCGATGGCGCGCGGCAACGGTGCATCAAGCACGCCTTCCACTCCCAGCGGCAATGCGCTGACGATCCGGCCGAGCGGATCGACGACTGCGGATATGCCGGTATTGGCCGCGCGCGCCAAGGGCAGGCCGAGTTCGATCGCGCTCACGCGCGCCTGCTGGAAATGCTGATACGGGCCGGTGGAAATACCGAACCAGCCATCGTTGGTTACGTTAACGATCCAGCCCGGCCGTTGCCCGGTCGGCATGACTTGGTCGGGAAAAATCACCTCGTAACAGATGAGCGGCAATGCGATCGGAGCGCCTGGGACGGCGAGGACCCGGTGGCGATCGCCGGCGAGGAATCCGCCGCGCTGCCGTGTCAGCTCCTCGAGGCCAAGTCGCTCGAGAATGTGCTCGAGCGGCAAATATTCGCCGAACGGGACGAGATGCACTTTATCGTAGACGGCGGCGATCGAACCGGTGTGATCGATAACGTAGATCGAATTGTAAACTCCGGATTGCGCCGGGTTATCAGGATCGGCAAGCCGCATGGCGCCGGTGATCAGCACCGAATTGGGTCGCAGCAAATTATTGATCTGCGCCAGCGCATCGGCTTCGCGGGTTAGAAAGAACGGAAACGGCGATTCCGGCCAGATCAGTTGTGTCGTGTCGTCTGTCGCTGGCGCGCTCGACGCGCGGCTGGAGAGAGCGACGTAGCGATTCATCACCTCTTGCTTGGCCGCATAGTTGAAGCGCACGTCCTGCTGCAAGTTCGGCTGCATGATGCGCAGGTGCACGCCGTCGACCAGCCGGGTCGGCGTGCGGTCGAGCCGCCAGACGCCGAAGCCGCCAAGCGCGGCGAGGACGGCAATGCCAAGCGCGAGCGGTAGCCATGGCTGCGGTGTTTCGGCAGGGTCGTCGCCGAGGGTTGCCGGGCTGGCGCAAACGACAATGGCGATGAACGTCAAACCCCAAATGCCGAACACCGAAGCGGCTTGGGCCAAAGCCAGCGGAGCGGTCAAGGCATAGCCGAACGCGTTCCAGGGGAATCCCGTCAGCAGGTGGCCGCGCAGCCATTCCGAAGCGGTGAGTGCTGCGGCCAGCGCCACGATGCGCAGCGCGCCCTTGGTCCATAACAGGCGCGCCAGCGCGACGCCGAGCGCGGTGTAAACGGCGAGCACCGCCGGCAGGCCGATGACTGCGATCGGCAATAGCCAGCCGAAGTCCGGCGCATCGACCAGAAAGGCGTAGCCGATCCAATAAAGGCCGGCGAGAAAATAGCCGAAGCCGAACCACCAGCCGATCGCGGCAGCGGCGGCCACGCCTCCCCAACGACCCACCCCGGCGCCGTCGATCAGCCAAACCAGCGCCGGGAATGTCAGAAACAGGACCGGCCACGCGTTGAATGGGGCCATTGCCAGCACCGAAAGCGCGCCGGCTGCAAACGCGATGAATCGGCGCCGCCAGCCCCAGGACAACACGATGGCGTGGATCAGCCGCGTCACGATGCCCGTGGCGTGTTCGGATTCGGTCGGCTTGTCTCCTCGCGCAGTGCAACCACCCGCATTGGCGGCGTTTTCGCCGGTGGGGCTAATTCGCGCGCCGGAGCGGGGCGCCGATCCTTGCGCAGGTAAATCCGCACGCGCTTGACCCGGCGTGGATCGGCGTCGAGCACTTCGGCTTCGAACGGCTCCGGTCCCGGCACGAGTTCGCCCCGCACCGGCACGTGGCCGGCCTTGGTGACCAAATAACCGCCGAGCGTGTCGACCTCTCGCGCCACCTCGCCGACATCGAACTCATCGCCGACCACGGCGCGGACGTCGTCGAGGCTGGCGCGACCCGCGGCCAGGAACGAGCCGTCGCTCTGGCGGGTCACCGCGGGACCCTCTTGTTCGTCGTGCTCGTCGGCGATATCGCCGACAATGAGCTCGACCAAATCTTCCATCGAGACCAGTCCGTCGCTGCCGCCGTACTCGTCGATCACCAGCGCGAGATGAATGCGGGTTGCCTGCATCTTCGCCAACAGATCGAGCGCCGGCATTGACGGCGGCGCGTACAGGATTTCGCGGACAATCTTCACCGACGACAACGGCAGCGAAAGATCGATATTTCCAAAATTAAGGTCGCCGGCGTTTTGCTGGCCAGATTCCGCGGGTTGCCCGGTTTGGCCAAGCTGCTGCGCCGCGCGGGACGCCATGAACGCGATCAGATCGCGGATATGAACCATGCCGGTCGGATCGTCGAGCGTGTCGTTATAGACCACGAGCCGCGAATGGCTGGCCACCTCGAAAACCTTGACCAGATCGCCGAGCGCGATGTCCTGCTGCACGGCGACAATATCGGCGCGCGGCACCATGATGCGCTCGATCCGGGTCTCGCGCAGACCGAGAATGTTTTTCAGCATCGCCGCCTCTTCGGGCGAAAAGCCCGATTGCGGCTGCTGTTCCGCGGTCAGCACAAGCTCCAGATCGGCGCGTGTCGACGCCGCTTTCCAGCCGAACAGGATACGCATGACGCGCGTCAGCCAGCCTTCCGGCTGTTCGCTCGGTTCCGACATCACCATCGGCAGGCCGCGGCGTTCGTTTTCGGCCGGTTCGCTGGGTTGAGAGGATTGAGCCATTGTGGATTTTGGCGGGTTTCGGCGTCAGCGCCGATGCTGGAAGAGGTAATGCCGGCTATGCGGATTTTTGCGGACGTTTTGCGGTGGGCTTGTTGGCCCGCTTAACCCCGGTCCGACGCGGCGCGCGAACCGGCCGATAGGGATCCGGGATCGCCAATTGGCAGAGAATCTTGCGCTCGGCACGTTCCATCGCAAGCGCCTCCTTGGGCCGTTCGTGATCGTAGCCGACCAGGTGCAGGAAACCATGCACTGCAAGGTGGGCGAGATGATGGGCGAGCGGCTTTCGTTCGGAACCGGCTTCGCGCGCAATGGTCTCAAAGGCAAGCACGATGTCGCCGAGATGTCCTGCCGCAGCATTCTTCGTCGGAAATGCCAGTACATTCGTGGCCTTATCGACGCCCCGCCAATCCCGGTTGAGGGCGCGAATTGTCGAATCATCGGTCAGAACGATAGCAAGCTCGGCGTCTCGTGTTGACAGGATGGCGGCCGCTCGCGTGACGGCGCGCCGCACCGCGGCTTGCAATTTTCCGGCACCTTTCCACAGCTCGCTGCCGACCATCACGTCGACGGTCAGCGCGGGGCGCACCGCGCGCCTCATTCGCGGCGCTCGCGCTTCTTCGCCGATTCCCGGTCGTAAGCTTCAACGATACGCGCAACGAGTTCGTGGCGGATGACGTCGGCGGCGGAAAAGCTGACATGGCCGATGCCCTCGACGCCATGAAGGAGCCGCACTGCGTCGGCAAGGCCTGAGGTCTGGCCGGACGGCAAATCGACCTGGCTCGGATCGCCCGTCACGATCATCCGACTGTTTTCGCCGAGCCGGGTCAGCAGCATTTTCATCTGCATCGCGGTGGTGTTCTGCGCCTCGTCAAGAATGACGGCGGCATTCGACAGCGTGCGGCCGCGCATGAAGGCGAGCGGCGCAATTTCGATTTCGGCGGTTTGCAAGGCACGCTCGACGACGCGCGCGTCCATGAGGTCGTACAGCGCGTCGTAGATCGGCCGCAGATAGGGATCGACCTTTTCGCGCATGTCCCCGGGCAGAAAGCCGAGCCGCTCGCCGGCCTCCACGGCTGGCCGCGACAGCACGATGCGGTCGACTTCCTTGCGTTCGAACAGTTGCACGGCATGCGCCACCGCAAGCCAGGTCTTGCCGGTCCCGGCGGGGCCGGTGGAAAACACCAGAGCGTGGCGCTTGAGCGCGCGAATATAGGCGTCCTGCGCCGCGGTGCGGGCGCGCACCCGGCGCTTGCGCAGGTTTATCTCTTCGAAATTCTCCCGCGCGGCGGCGGGATCGAAATCGAACAGCGAGCCTTGCGATAAGACGAGCCGGATCGCGCCGTCGACGTCGCCTTGCACGAGCTCGTCGCCCCGCTTGAGCCTGTCGTAAAGGCCCTCCAGCACGCGGCGCGCCTGATCGCAGGCATCGCGGCTGCCCTCTATGGTGATGGTGTTGCCCCGCGAATTGGCGACGACGCCAAGTCGGCGCTCGATCAATGCGAGATTTTGGCCGTATTGGCCGAACAGGGCCGAGGCGAGGTGATTGTCGTCGAAGCTGAGAGAGATTTGGGTCGCGTTGTCCGGCGCGACCAAAACCGATTGGTCCGTTTCGTGTGGGGCCAAGTCAGGCTCCTGCGGGAAGCAAAGCGGGCATCGGCGCGTGCGCCGCCAGATCCGGCGCAAGCGCCCCGAACAGACTATTGGTGGCGATTTCGGTGATCGTCACCGTGGCAATTTCGCCGATCAATGTGGCGGGCGCCGTGACCTGCACGGGCTGGAGATAGGGCGAGCGCCCCACCAGTTGGCCGGGGTAACGGCCGGGCCGTTCGAACAGGACGTCGAAGCTCTTGCCGAGGCAGCCGCGATTGAATGCCGCTTGGTTGCGGTCGACCGCCTGTTGCAGGCGTTGCAGGCGCTCCGACTTGGTCTCTTCGTCGATCTGGTTGTCCATGTCGGCGCCCGGGGTTCCCGGCCGCGGCGAATATTTGAATGAGAACGCGCCGGAGCAACCGACATCGTTGATGAGATCGAGCGTGGCGGCGAAATCGCTTTCGCTTTCGTCAGGAAAGCCGACGATGAAATCGGAGGTCAGCGCGAGATCGGGCCGCGCATCGCGCAGGCGCTTGACGATATCGAGATAGTCCGCGCGGCTGTGACAGCGGTTCATCGCCGCTAACATGCGGTCGGACCCCGACTGAACCGGCAGATGCAGCTGCGGCATGAGCTCATGCAAATCGCGATGCGCCGCTATTAGATCATCACCCATGTCACGCGGATGACTCGTGGTGTAGCGCAGTCGGTCGATGCCTTCGACCTGCGCCGCCCGGCGGAGCAGCCGCGCCAGCGGCCAAGGCCGACCGTCCGGCCCATCGCCGTGATAGGCATTGACGTTCTGGCCGATCAGCGTGATCTCGCGCACGCCGGCCGCCGCCAGTTGCTCGATCTCGGCGACGATTTTTTGCACCGGGCGCGAGATTTCAGCGCCGCGCGTGTACGGCACGACGCAGAAGGTGCAGAACTTGTCGCAGCCCTCCTGCACCGTGACAAAGGTACTTACGCCGCGCGCTCGCGTTGCCGCCGGGCTCGGCGCGGCGAGATGCCCGAATTTGTCGTCGACGGGAAATTCCGTGTCGACAGCCTTTCCCTCGCGCGCGGCGCGCGCCAGCAGTTGCGGCAAGCGATGATAACTCTGCGGGCCGAACACCAGATCGACGGCCGGCTGGCGGCGGATGATCTCTTTGCCCTCGGCTTGCGCCACGCAGCCGGCGACGGCAATGACGAGATCGCGGCCTTCGGCTGCCGCGGCCTCCTTGATGCGGCGGACGCGGCCGAGCTCCGAATAGACCTTCTCGGCGGCCTTCTCGCGGATGTGGCAGGTATTGAGGATGACGAGATCGGCGTCGGCGGCGGAGGCGGTCTCGACGTAGCCCTGAGGCGCCAAAGTGTCCGCCATACGACGCGAATCGTAGACGTTCATCTGGCAGCCGAACGATTTGACGTAGAGCTTGCGGGGTCCGTTCATGCCGGGTGCAGTCGAGCCTTAAGTCCTTGTATTAGCTCGTAAACTCCGCTTCATTCGCGCGAGGCGAGGCTGCCGCATAACGCCGATGTCTTACCGGGATTCCAGGTAAAAGGGAAATGCTCAGTCCATCGGCTGGATATTGGCGTCCTTGATCACCTTCGCCCATTTGGCGACTTCGGACTTCATATAGGCATCGAGCTCTCCCGGCGTAGTGCCGCCGGCGCCGCTGTTGGTCATGCCGAGATCCGCATAGCGCTTTTTGGTGTCCGGGCTGGCCAGAGCTTGCAGCGCCGCACTGTTGAGCTTGGCGATCACGTCGTGCGGCGTTCCGGCCGGTGCAATGAGGCCGAACCAGGTCTCGGCGGCATATCCCGGCAGCGTTTCAGCGACGGTGGGGACGTCCGGCGCCAGCGGCGAGCGTTCGGGGCTCGTGACCGCGATCGCGCGCACCGTGCCAGCCTTGAGCTGGCCCATGATCGCGGAAAGGTTGGCGAACATCGCCGGGATTTGCCCAGCGACGAGATCGTTGATCGCGCCGGCTTCGCCGCGATAAGGCACATGAGTCATCTTGATGCCGGCCGCGTATTGGAACATCTCCGACGCGATATGCGGCGTCGTGCCGACGCCGCCGGTGCCGAAAATGATCTTGCCCGGTTGCGCCTTGGCCATGGCGATCACTTCGGACGTGGTGTGCGCCGGGAATGACGGGTTGACGACCAGCACCAGCGGGGAGGCTCCGCAATAGACCACGGGCGCAAAATCTTTGACCGGATCGATCGTCGCCTTGCGATAAAGCCGCGGCGCAACCGCGAGCACAGTCTGGCTCGCCATCATCAGCGTGTAGCCGTCGGCCGGCGATTTCACGACGTCCTCGGCGGCAAGGAGCCCGCTGGCGCCAGGGCGGTTCTCAACCAGGACCGACTGGCCGAGAATTTCCGACATTTTCTGCGCCACGATTCTCGCGGCAACGTCGGTGCTGCCGCCGGCGGCGAATCCGACGATCATTTTGATCGGGCGGTCGGGAAAGCCGGCAGTTTGCGCGCGTGCTGTGCCGACGACAAAGCCGAGCGTCAGCACGATCGTCAGTGCGCGCATCGGCATGCCGCGCCAATATCGCGTGGCCGTCATGATGGTCTCCTCCCGTGCGGTCCGATTTTTCGGGTCCGTCGTTGATTGTAGCGATATTGCAAAGACGCGTCAGCCGAGGTCGCGGCGCAACACCAAAGCCGTAGCGCCGCCTTCATAATAGCCTTGGCGCCGCCCAACCTCGCGGAAACCGGCGCGCCGATAAAGCCTGCCGGCTGGCGCATTTTGTTCGCCGACTTCGAGAAACACCGAACGCACGCCGATTCCGGCCAGCCGCCGCAGATGCAAATCGAGCAACGGCCGTGCCAAACCTCGCCCGCGCCATGCCGGCGCAACGGCGACCGAAAGGATTTCGGCTTCGCCCGCGGCCAAGCGCGACAAAATGAAGCCGATCAGCTTGCCGCCATTTGTCGCGCGATGACCGACGACGTTGCGTTCGACCAGGAGCCGATAGATTTCGTCCTCGCCCCAGCCGCGCTGGAACGACACGCCGTGCACGGCGGCAATGGCAGCCGCATCGGCGGGTCTTGCCTCGGAGAAGGCGGGCTTGCCGCGGGCGAGCAGGCGCGCAACGAAGTTCATCATCGTCGCGGCAACGAGGCGGCGTTTTGCGGCTGCGCGTCTGGGGCGCGCAGATATTGGGGTTTCGGCGGCGCGCTTGGCTCCGGCATGACGGCACCGATCTGCGCGACCCAGCCGATATCGGGGGCGTCGCGACTGTCGATGCTGACAGGGGCGGGGCCTTTATCCGCCAGTCCGTCGGCGACCGCCTGGGCGGCCGAGCCGACGATGCGGACGGGGATGTCGGATGCCGCGCCCACCGCTTCGCCGAGCGCCGCCAATCGTGGCGCGATCAATGTCCGTCCGCTCGGAGCAAAGACTTCGAGGTAAACATGGGCATGCCGCGCGTCGATGGCGGCGACCACGGGATATTTATTGTCGACGCCGAGATAGGGCGCCGCATAAGCCGACAGCGTTGAGACGCCGACGACCGGAATCTGGGTCGCGAGCCCAAAGCCGCGCGCCGCGGCAATGCCCACGCGCAAGCCGGTGAAGCTGCCCGGCCCGGTAGTGACCACGATGCGGTCAAGCTCGGCAAACGCCAGACCGGACGTTGTCATCACCCGGGCGACCAGCGGCATCAGCGCCTCGGCGTGGCCGCGGATCATCGGCAGGCTTTCGCCCGCAATGATGCCGCCGTTCGTCGTGCTGTGAGCCGTGTCGAGCACGGCGGCAGAGCAGGCCGCCAGCGCCGTATCAATGGCGAGCAAGCGCATGGAAAGTCACATCATGCCGCTGCCGGCGCGAGGCGCCGGGACCGGTCGATTACATGGGACGGACTTCGGTGACGTCGGGGATGAAATGACGCAACAAATTCTGGATGCCGTGGCGCAGGGTGGCCGTCGATGACGGGCAACCCGAGCAGGCGCCCTTCATGTTGAGAAAGACGACGCCGTCCTTGAAGCCGCGAAAGGTAATGTCGCCGCCGTCATTGGCGACCGCCGGCCGCACCCGCGTCTCGATCAGCTCCTTGATCGTGGCCACGGTCTCGGCGTCGGCGGCGTCGAAGAACTCGTCGCCGTCGCTTGTCTCGGCGCTACCGGCGTTCACGAGCGGTGCGCCGGACATGTAATGTTCCATGATGGCGCCGAGGATCATCGGCTTGAGCTGCTGCCATTCGCCGGTGCTCTTGGTCACGGTGATGAAATCGGAGCCGAAGAACACGCCGCTGACGCCGGGCACGCCGAACAGCCGCTCGGCGAGCGGCGACTGGGCCGCTTGTTCGGCATCGCGTAGATCGAGCGTGCCGTTTTCCAGCACCGGCTGGCCGGGCAGGAATTTCAGGGTTGCGGGGTTCGGCGTGGCTTCGGTCTGGATGAACATGTCGCGTCCTCCGTCACCTGCAGCCTACCAGATCGGTGGCGCCGTGACTCATCTATCTAGCGTAATACGTGGCGAATTCCCTTGGAAGTTCAAGGGACCTCTCACGGCTCAGGACCGCACGAAGCCAACGATGTCCTTAACGGCATTCATGGTCTGGCGGGCGATCTGCTGTGCCCGCGCCGCGCCGTCCGCCAGAATGGCGTCGATGGTGACCGGGTCATTGAGGAGGCGCTTCATCTCAGCGCCGATCGGGCCGAGCTTGGCGACGGCGAGATCGGTCAACGCTGTTTTGAACGTCGAGAATTGCGCATTGCCGAATTGCGCCAATACGCCGGCACGGGTGGCATCAGCCAGCGCGGCGTAGATACCGACCAGATTGTCGGCTTCGGGACGCGCCGCGAGGCCCTTTTCATCGCTGGGCAACGGCTCCGGGTCGGTCTTGGCCCTCCGGACCTTTAGCGCGATGGCGTCGGCGTCATCCGTGAGATTGATGCGCGACTGGTCCGACGGATCGGATTTCGACATTTTCTTGGTGCCGTCGCGTAGCGACATGACGCGGGTCGCCTCGCCGGTGATCACAGGCTCGGGTAGCGGGAAGAATGCCTCGCCGTAGCCTTTTTGCTGGATCGACTGCGCGAAATCGTTGTTGAATTTCTGCGCGATGTCGCGCGACAGTTCGAGATGCTGTTTCTGATCCTCGCCGACCGGCACATGGGTGGCGCGGTAGACCAGAATATCGGCCGCCATCAGCGTCGGATAAGCATAGAGCCCGACCGACGCGTTCTCGCGATCCTTGCCGGCCTTCTCCTTGAACTGCGTCATGCGGTTGAGCCAGCCCAGCCGAGCCACGCAATTGAACACCCAGGCCAGTTCGGCATGCTCGGCAACCTGGCTTTGGTTGAACACGATGTGTTGCTTCGGATCGATGCCGCTGGCGATGAACGCCGCGGCGACCTCACGAATGGCGCCCGGCAGTTCGGTCGGCTCCTGCCAGGTCGTGATGGCGTGCAAATCGACGACGCAATAAATGCAGTCGTAGCGGTCCTGCAATTCGACAAAGCGCTTGATGGCGCCGAGATAGTTGCCGAGATGCAGATTGCCGGTCGGCTGGACGCCTGAAAACACCAGTTCCTTGAACGCCATGCTCGGTCTCCATAACACTACCGACCCCATGCCATGTCGTCTGCCATGGCGTCGGCTTGCCGTGCAAGGGGCGGCAGCTATAGTGCGCGACCCACCGCATCGGCCGCACCGCTGGACCCACCATCGACCCATGACCGCAACCCGCTACGACGTTCTCGGCATCGGCAATGCCATTGTCGACGTGATCGCCCGCGCCAAGGAGGTTTTTTTGCTCGCCCAAGGCATGCGCAAGGGCGGCATGATGCTGATCGACGAGGCCCGCGCGCACGCGATCTACGACGCCATGGGTCCGGCGATGGAAATCTCCGGCGGCTCGGCGGCGAACACGATTGTCGGCCTTGCGTCGCTCGGCGCGCGCGCAGCCTTCATCGGCAAGACCAAGGATGATCAGCTCGGCCGCGCCTATAGCCACGATATCCGCGCCGCCGGCGTGAGTTTCACCACTAGGCCTGCGGCCGACGGTCCGTCGACCGGGCGCTGCTACGTGCTGGTGACGCCCGACGGCGAGCGCACCATGAACACTTTTCTCGGCGCGGCCCAGGACCTGCACCCTGCCGATATCGATGCCGATGCGATTGCCGCAAGCGCCATCGTCTATCTCGAAGGCTATCTGTGGGATCCGCAGAATGCCAAAGAGGCGTTTCTCAAGGCGGCCAAGATCGCGCACGAGGCCGGCCGCAAGGTGGCGCTGACCTTGTCGGACGCCTTTTGCGTCGACCGCTGGCGCGACGAGTTTCTGGGGTTGATGCGCTCGCACACCGTCGATCTGATTTTCGCCAACGAGGCCGAGCTGCACAGCCTCTATCAAAGCGCGGATTTCGACGTCGCGATCGCGGCGCTGCGCGCCGATATCGACGTCGCGGTGGTGACGCGCAGCGAGAAGGGCTGCCTCGTGGTCGGCCCCGACGGCGTCGAAGCCGTGCCGGCGTTTCCAGTCGACCGCGTCGTCGACACCACCGGGGCAGGGGACCTGTTCGCCGCCGGATTTCTGTCGGGTCTGGCGCGCGGCGCCGATGACCGTACCTGCGGCCGCCTCGGCGCGCTCGCCGCCGCCGAAGTGATCCAGCATATCGGCGCGCGCCCGGAAGCGTCGCTGAGGGATCTGGCGCGCGAAAACGGCTTGCTGGATTAGCGCATTCGCGCTCTTGCGCCTTGCCATCCGCCGGCAGCGAAGCCGGCGGCTGTTACGGTAACCGATTGCTAACCAAACCCAGGTTAACGACTGGTCAACCGTAATTCCGGAGATGCGACCATGGCCACGAACCCCGAGGACGGCGCCGCCGACAACGAGAAGGCGCAGGTGAGCGCTGCCAATGGGAACGGGGACAAAACCGTGAGCAATTTGCCGATGGTGCTGGCGCCGAAGCTCGGCGCCGGAGAAGACGAGCCGATCGAGGAAGAGGCTGGCGAGGCCGGAGCAACAGCCGCGCCGCACGCTTCGCGCGCGCATTCCTCACGGTTCCTGATGCTGGCGGGCGCGGTCGCTTTCGCCGCCGCGTTCGGATCGTTCATCGGATCGGTGTCGGGATCGGGCCTGGTGCGATTTTTGGACCCGGGTGCGCCGGGGCCGAGCGTGCAAACGACCACGACCGAGGCCGCGCGGCAGACCAAGCTCGAGCTTGCTGAACTGACCGCCATCAAGACCAACCTCGACACCACCAGCCGCAGCACGTCGGCGCAATTGGTGAAGCTCTCGGACCGGCTCGACAAGCTCGATCAGCGCTCCGCCGCGGCCGAGACCACCGGTTCGATCGCGACCGCGTCGGCGGCCCCGGCCGCGCCACCCGCAGTCCCGAAAATCGCCGACCGCGTGTTGCAGGATTGGGTCGTGCAGGACGTGCAACGCGGCCGTGCGCTGTTACAGAACCGCTACGGCAGCATGTTCGATGTCGGTGAGGGTAGCAACTTGCCCGGCGTAGGCCGCATCGACTCGATCAAGCGCCAGGACGGGCAGTGGATCGTGCTGACCGAGCGCGGCACGATCACGTCGGGGCGCTGAAGTCGACGGAACTGCTGCCTACACGTCCACGCTCGCCGCGAGCGCATGTTCCTCGATGAAGAGGCGGCGTGGCTCGACTTTGTCGCCCATCAGCTCGTCGAAGATCGTATTGGCCTCGTCGATCTCCTTGACGCTGACTTGCAGCATGGTGCGGGCATTGGTGTCGAGCGTGGTTTCCCAGAGCTGGCTGGGGTTCATCTCGCCTAAGCCTTTGTAGCGCTGTAGCGCCACGCCCTTTCGTCCGGCGGCGGTCACCGCCTCGAACAGGCTGACCGGGCCGTGGATGGAGATTTCCTCGTCCTTGCGTTTGAGCATCGCCGGCGGCGTCGGCCGCGGGAATACTTTCTGCAACTCGGGTGCAAACTCGTCGAGCCTGCGCGCATCTGCCGAGCCGAGCAGCGCCTGGTCGAGAGCCGCCACTTCCTTGACGCCGCGCACCATGCGCTCGAACAGAAAGCCCTCGCCTTCGGCGAAACGGCCTTGCCAGCCGCGCTCGGTCTCCTCCGACAGTGCATCGAGCCGCTTGGCGATGTAAGGCACCGCGGCAACCGCTTTTTGCGGATCGCCGAATATCTCGCGGTTGAGCACGCTCATGATCGCGGCCTGCTCGACGACCTGGCGATTGTAGCGGCTGTGCAAGCCGCGCAGCAGATTGCGGATCTGGCGGGAATCCTCGACCAGCTTGCGCAAATCGTTGCCGGCCAGCACCTCGCCGGAGGACAGCCGCAACGTGGTCTCTTCTAGTCCGGTATCGATCAGATAATCCTCGAGCGCGCGCTCATCCTTGAGGTACTGCTCGGATTTGCCGCGGGCGATCTTATAGAGCGGCGGCTGGGCGATATAGAGATAGCCGCGGTCGATGAGCTCGCGCATCTGCCGGTAGAAGAAGGTCAACAGCAGCGTGCGGATATGAGCGCCGTCGACGTCGGCGTCGGTCATGATGATGATCTTGTGATAGCGCAGCTTGTCGATGGTGAATTCGTCGGTGCCGATGCCGGTGCCGAGCGCGGTAATTAAGGTGCCGATCTGCTCGGAGGACAGCATCTTGTCCATGCGCGCGCGTTCGACGTTGAGGATCTTGCCACGGAGCGGCAAGACGGCCTGGAATTCGCGGTTGCGGCCCTGCTTGGCGGAGCCGCCGGCACTGTCGCCCTCGACGATGAACAGTTCGGACTTGGCTGGGTCCTTTTCCTGGCAATCGGCGAGTTTGCCGGGCAGCGAGGTGATGCCGAACGCGCTTTTGCGCGTCATTTCGCGCGCCTTGCGCGCCGCCTCGCGGGCCGCCGCCGCCTGGATTACCTTGCCGACGACGATCTTGGCCTCGGACGGATGCTCCTCGAGCCAGGACTTGAGCATGTCATTAATGACGCCCTCGACCACCGGACGGACCTCGGACGACACCAGTTTGTCCTTGGTCTGCGACGAAAATTTCGGATCGGGCACTTTGACCGAGAGCACCGCCGTGAGGCCCTCGCGGCAGTCGTCGCCGGTGAGCGCGACCTTCTCCTTGCGCGCCACGCCACTTGATTCGGCATAGCCGGTGATTTGACGCGTCAGCGCACCGCGGAAGCCGGCGAGGTGCGTGCCGCCGTCGCGTTGCGGAATGTTGTTGGTGAAGCAGAGCACGGTCTCGTGATAGCCGTCGTTCCACCACAGCGCGCATTCGACCACCATATTGTCGCGCTCGGCCTTGATGATGATCGGCTGTGGTATCAGCGCCGTCTTGTTGCGGTCGAGATATTTGACGAACTCCTCGACGCCGCCCTCGTAGCGCAGCACCTCGCGCTTCTCGACGGCGTGTCGCATGTCGGAGAGCACGATGGTGACGCCCGAATTGAGGAAGGCGAGCTCGCGCAGCCGGTGCTCCAGCGTGGCGAAATCGAACTCCGTCATGGTGAAGGTCTTCGTTGACGGCAGGAACGTCACTTCGGTGCCGCGCTTATCGCGGGCGGCGCCGACCACGGCGAGCGGGGCAACCGCGTCGCCGTCGCGAAATTCCATGGCATGCTCCTGACCGTCGCGCCAGATGGTCAGCTTGAGCCAGCTCGACAGTGCATTGACCACCGAGACGCCGACGCCGTGCAGGCCGCCCGAGACCTTGTAGGAGTTCTGGTCGAATTTCCCGCCGGCGTGGAGTTGGGTCATGATGACCTCGGCGGCGGACACGCCTTCGCCCTTATGGATATCGGTCGGAATGCCGCGGCCGTCGTCGCGGACGGTGCAGGAACCGTCGGGATTGAGCCGCACGAGCACTTCCTTGGCGTAGCCGGCGAGCGCCTCGTCGATGGCGTTGTCGACGACCTCGTAGACCATGTGATGCAGGCCCGAACCGTCATCGGTGTCGCCGATATACATGCCCGGCCGCTTGCGCACGGCATCGAGCCCCTTGAGCACCTTGATCGATTCCGCGTCGTAATCGGAAGGTGCGGGGGGCGGTTTGCGGACGGGTTCGGCCATGCGGGGCGCTCTCGAATCGGCGGTAAAAATACACGGGTGAATCGATGATTCTTGTACACGAAAACGGCATTGCGTACACGGCAAAAGGGGCGCCGCTAAGATATTGTCAGATCGTAATTTTTCAAGGGTTTGGCGGGCGCCGAATCGAGCCGCGATTGGGCCCTCGAACGGCCGCAGCGGTGAACAATTCATGACACCGTTAGCTGCGAGCCCGCAGAGTGGGGCGGTCAGAATTCGGCGCGCCGTGCTCGCGGCTCGAGGAGGTGCTGGTCGCCAGGCCGGTAGTCGGGAATCGGGTGCTGGAACGAGCCAAGGGCGGCGGCCCAAAGTTCCATGCGATCCAAATCCTCGCGCAGCCGCTCGAGGGACTCGATCAGGTTCCGCACAATCAAATCTTCTGCCGGTTCCGGCATTGTTGTTCGCCTCTGTCACTTATCGGACATTTCCTGCTCCTGCAGGTTAAGAGGCTTCTCGGGCTGTTGTTCCGCGGCCGCGAGGCCGGCGGTGAAACCAAATCTTGGCGATGATTGGAACCGTTCGCGCCGAAGATCTTTACGGGCGCTTCGATCCGGACCGGAGTTGGCCGGAACTCACTTCAACCATTTCAGCATCGTCGCCGATTTCGACAAACAAGGCCGGATCGGCGCCGGTCATCCACACCTGGCTACCAAGTTGTGCGAGTTCCGCATGCAGCGCGTCGCGTCGCGCCGGATCGAGATGGGCGACGACTTCGTCGAGCAATAAAATCGGCGAGAAACCCGTCATATCAGCAATCAAACGGGCATGAGCCAGCACGAGCCCGATCAGGAGCGCCTTTTGCTCGCCGGTCGAAGCGTCGGCGGCTGCGATGCCTTTATCCGCATAGACGACCCTGAGATCGGTCAAATGCGGGCCGTCCAGCGTGCGGCCTGCGGCCGCATCCTGGGCGCGATTGTCGCGCAGCACCACACGGTAGCGCTCCTCGATTGCGGCCGCGGGGTGGTCGGCAATGAGCTGCTCCATCCAACCATCGAGCGCGATCTCGGCGGCCGGAAAGGCCGAGCCTTTGCGGTTCGCCAGACCTGCCGCGAGGCGCTGCATGGTTTCCACCCGCAATCCCGCAACTGCGACAGCGAGTTCCGCGGTCTCGTGCTCGACCGCATCGAGCCAATGCGGATCGGGCCGTGGGTCCTCCAAGAGCCTGTTGCGCGAACGCAGCGAACGTTCCAGCGCATTGACGCGGCTGCCATGCTCCGCATCGACGGCCAGCACCAGCCGATCCAGAAAGCGCCGCCGCTCCGACGGCGCGCCGCTAAATAGCGCGTCCATGGCCGGGATGAGCCAGACCACGCGCAGGTGGTCCGCAAAGGCCGCGGCGGAGGTTACCGGCTCGCGGTCGATCCGGTATTTGCGCAGCGTTGTTGCACCGTCCTCAACGGGACGCTCGATGCCGGTGCCAAGCGTGGCAAGACCGATCGCGCCCTCAATTTCGGCGGCGACGGCCCATGAGCCGTCGCCTTCGCTGAACGCTACCTCGTCGAGCACCGCGCGGCGGAGACCGCGGCCCGGCGTGAAGAACGAAATCGCTTCGATCAGATTGGTTTTACCGGCGCCGTTGGGCCCGACCAGGGCGATTGTCTTGGCCCCGGTTTCAAGCGCGGCCGCATGGTAATTGCGAAAATTGGTCAGCGTGAGTTCGACGGACTGTCATTACCTGTCATCGTCCGCGAAGGCGGATGATCCAGTAATCGATTGCGTTCACGATAACTCTGGATGCCAGAGTACACTGGGTGCCCCGCCGGAGCTTGTCATCGGGCCGGCCACTTCGGGCCGGACCCGTTGGCGGAGCATGACAAGGGCCTATACCCGCATCGGCATCAGCACATAGAGCGCGCCGTGCGGGTCTTTGTCCTGGATCAGGGTTGGCGAGCCGGGATCGGCAAGCTTGAGCACGGCAGCTTCGCTCTCGATCTGAGCGGCTATGTCGAGAAGGTAGCGCGAATTAAAGCCGATATCGATGGGATCGGCCTCGTATTCGACCTCGAGTTCCTCGTTGGCGCTGCCGGAATTGGGATTGGTCACCGAGAGCAGCAATTTTCCCGCCGTGATCGATAGTTTGACGGCGCGGCCGCGCTCACTCGACACCGTCGAGACACGATCGACGGCCGCCTCGAATTCCTTCTTGTCGACGACAAGCTCCTTGTCGTTGGCGACCGGGATGACGCGACCGTAATCGGGGAACGTGCCGTCGATCAATTTCGAGGTCAGGATGGTCTGACCGATGGTGAAACGGATTTTCCCCGCCGACAGTTCGATCGCCACTTCGGTCTCGCCGTCTTCCATCAGCCGCTGCACTTCGCCGACCGTCTTGCGCGGCACGATGATGCCCGGCATGCCGGCAGCCCCTGCCGGCAGTTCCAGTTCCATCTGCGCCAGGCGGTGGCCGTCGGTCGCCACCGCGCGCAACGTCGGCGCCTTGGCCGAGCCGGCGGCGTGCAGGTAGATGCCGTTGAGATAATAGCGCGTCTCTTCGGTCGAGATTGCAAACTGGGTCTTGTCGATCAAGCGCTTGAGATCGACCGCCTTCAGCGTGAATTTGTGCGTCATTTCGCCCGGCGCGAGATCGGGGAAGTCGCTCTCCGGCAGCGTCTGCAGGGTGAAGCGCGAACGGCCGGCGCGGATCGACAGCGCCGCGCGGTCGCCGGAGGACTCCAGAACGATTTGCGCCCCTTCCGGCAGCTTGCGCACGATGTCGAAGAACATGTGGGCCGGCACCGTCGTCGAGCCGCCGGGGCCGACTTCGGCCGCGATCGCGTCGGTGACCTCGACGTCGAGGTCGGTGGCCTTTAACGCGAGCTTGGCACGGTCGGCGTGCAACAGCACATTGGCGAGGATCGGAATGGTGTTGCGGCGCTCAACCACGCGGTGCACGTGGCCCAACGACTTCAGCAACTCGGAGCGCTCGACCGTGACCTTCATCGCGAAATCCGTGGCAGAAGCGGGCCAATCCCGGTGGATACCAAAAGTGGCGTGGTAGGACGGTTTCGGCAAGGCCGAGCCGCGGTCGGCCCGGTCTTTTCCCTGGTCTTTTCACAGCTTTCGGGAACCGCCGTGGCGGCGGCATCAATCCTGAAGCTGGCGTTTGAGGCCCTCGATCTCCTCCGCGAAGGCGCTGTCGTTGCCGGCGAGATTCTCGATTTTGCGCACTGCGTGCAGGACCGTGGTGTGGTCGCGGCCGCCGAAGCGGCGGCCGATTTCCGGCAGCGAGCGCAGCGTTAAAACCTTCGCCAGGTACATCGCCACCTGCCGCGGCCGCACCACATTGGCGGTGCGCCGCGACGACAACAGATCGGCGCGGCTGACATTGTACTGGCGGGCCACGATGCGCTGGATATCCTCGATCCGCACCCGTTTCGGCTCGGCCGGGCGGATCAAATCGCGCATTTCGTGCTCGGCCATTTCCAGCGTCACCGGCTGCCCGGTGAGCTTGCTGTGGGCCAATAGCTTGTTGACGGCGCCTTCGAGGTCGCGGCCGTTATGGGTGACCGATTTGGCGATGAAGGCGAGCACCGGCGCCGGCACTTCGAAGCCAGGATGATGGCTGCGGGCAGCGGCGATCCGGCTCTTGAGGATTTCGAACCGCAACTCCTCGCCGAGCGAGCCGATCTCCACCACCAGCCCGCCGGCGAGCCGCGACCGCACCCGATCGTCCAGGCTTTCGAGATCGGCCGGCGGACGATCGCTGGCGATGATCACCTGGCGGCCGGCATCAATGAGAGTGTTGAGCGTGTGGCAGAACTCGGCTTGCGTCGAGCGGCCCTGCAGAAACTGCAAATCGTCAATCACCAGCACGTCGATGGCGCGCACGACTTCCTTGAACGCCAATGTGGTCTGGGTGCGCAGTGCGGAGACGAAACCGTACATGAAGCGCTCGGCCGTCAGATAGAGCATCTTGCGGTCGCCGCCATTGTTGCCGGCCCAGGTGATTGCCTGCAGCAAATGGGTTTTGCCGAGACCGACGGCGGCATGGGTGTATAGCGGATTGAACATCAGCGGTTCGCCGCGCCGGCTGGTGGCGACCTGTTTTGCCGCGGCATGCGCCAGCGTGTTGGAGCGGCCGACGATGAAAGATTCGAAAGTCAGACGCGGGTCGAGCGGCGAGCCGCCGAGCGCCTCGTGCACGGTCAGGAAAGGCACGCCGGCGCGGTCGTTGCCGTTGGTTGCTACGCCATCCCGCGTTTCGCGGGCGGGCGCCAGCGACTCGGGCGCCTTGGGCTTGGCTGCGGGAAGCTTGATGGTGGCGGAGCGAACGCTCAATTCCAGGCGCGTGACGGCAGGCTCTTCCTCCTGCCATCTGACCAGCACCCGCTCGCTATAGTGCGATTGGATCCAGTTGCGCAAAAAACGCGTCGGCACCGATAGGCGCAATACGCCATCGGCAGCCGTCTCGAGCTCCATGCGCCCGAACCAACTGGTGAAGACGTCGTCGCCGAGTTCGGAGCGCAACCGTTCTTTGACTCGACGCCAGCGATCCTGATCCGTGCTCGTCATATCGATCCGCTTTTTTTCGGAGATGGATTTACCGGACACGCTGGTCAGACGACCCCGCGGAGCCCGACATTGCCGGAAACGCAACTCACTGAACTGAGGCAAGCGGCTCGTAGAGCGCCGCAGCCTGGGTAATGAGGAGTTACGGTCAGCTGCCGGACGCGGCTCTGGGCCAATACCAACTGACGGTCGCAGCGACACGCTGATTGCGGATTGTCATCATCATGGCGCCCCACCCCACCTCCATCGCTCCCAGACTGGATGGTTATAACTGGCTCTTTGTGCAGCGCAGCTGCGAGACTTCTATCTGCGTATTACCGTTGGATCGGCGATTACTAACGCTACGCTCGCCACGCTACTGACGCCACGATAAGGTTGGAATGCACGCGACTGGACACAGCTCATCCGCACCCATCCTTGATGAGTTATCGCTTAGACCGACTTGTTGAAGACCTTCGGAAACCGAAGGGAATTAAAGGGTAGCACGCGATTGGCGGCCCGCAATACCAAAACAAGCGCGTGAATATTGGACTTCTGCCATCGCGGGCAGGACGGCGCATCGCTTTTGCCGCGGCGGCGCCGACAAATCATTGACTCAATGGGATGATTTAGCCTCGGCTGCTCGCACTAGCCGGTCTGTCATGTTTCCGACTGGTGTCGCGAGCAAATAATATCGGGCATGGTCGGAATCGCGCCGACTCCAAGTCCCATTGCCCGTGTGTCGAATAAGTCTTTCATAGGCCATCAATTCTTCTGGACAGTTTTTTGGGGTAGCCGCCGCTCGACGTGACTTGAACAAATAAAAAATGGGCAGTTCGCAGTGCGGCGAACGACCAAGAATACCTTAGCAGCGATCTTTGTGGTCTGACGTGACAATAATGCAACAGCGGCATGGCAATCCACAGATGGATTCCACGCGAAATCGAAAACTTCGGCAGCAACGCCGCGGAGGATTATTTTTTCTCGAGCTTGGCAATGCGTTGGGCAAGGCGCGAGACTTTGCGGCGCGCCGCATTGCGGTGCACTATGCCCTTCTGCGCGGCGCGGATCAGCGCCGGCTCGGCCTCTACCATGGCGGCGAGCGCGCCGGAACGGTCGCCGGCCGTAAGTGCCTCTTCGATCTTGCGCACGGCCGAACGGACGTGCGAACGCCGCGATTTATTGATGACGGTGCGGCGCGCGATCTGACGGGCAGCCTTTTTGGCGGACTTGGTGTTGGCCATGGACGGTCGTCTATACACTTTTGTGAGTGAGATCGGGGCTTATAGGGGCACCCGGCCGCAGCGTCAACGCCGCAGGGCATTATCGGCGGAATCTATGACGCAATCGAACGTCGCGGTGGAATCAAGGCGTTCCCGCCAAGGCAACGCGTTTGGCCCGCACCGCATCATAGCCGGCGATCACGGCGGCGCGGTCGGTCGCCGGAAACACCGAAAGCGGCGGTTCGACGCGCGCCCAGTGGCCGTCGCCGTGGATGTGGGCGAGCAGCGCCTTGACGCCGGGAACCAGTGGCTTGCCGTCGAATAGTCTGCGGATGGCGACCGCCTCGCCAAGGGCCGCGGCGTCGCCCGAGCGATAGGCCCGGGCGCAAAGGTCGGCATTGAGATTGGCGGTCGCCGAGATGCAGCCGGCGAAGGGGCCGGATCGCGCTTCCGGCAAGGCCGCTTCGGTCGACGGAAAAACCTTGAATCGCGGCAGGATGCTTGCGGCTTCGCGAGCGTAAGCCATGTCGCCGGAGGAATCTTTAAGGCCGACGATCCGCTCGCCGAACGTATCAAGCAGGCGGTGGATCAACCCGACGTGCCAGTGCAGGCCCGACTGCGCCGGGAAATGATAGAGATAGAGCGGGATCGGCCGCGCCGCGGTCGCCGTCACAATTGCATCGATATAGGCGACGAGGCCGTCGTCGTGGACGCCTTTGTAATAGAACGGCGGCAGCACCAGGGCACCGGCGAAGCCCAGTTCGGCGGCATGCTTCGTCAACGCTATCGCGTCCGCGACAGCGGCGGCTCCGGTCCCGACCATCATGCGGTCGAGTGGCAGGGCGGCCTCGGCATAATCGGTCATCACCCGCCGGCGCTGATCCAGCGAAAACGAGGTCGCTTCTCCGGTGGTGCCGAGCACGTTGAGCCCATCGCAGCCGGTCTCAAGCAGAAAGCGCGCCAGTGCGATGCAACGCCCGGAGTCCGGCTCGCCGTCTTTGCCGACCGCGGTTGCGATGGCGGCAATGACGCCGTGAAGTGTCTTCGATGCCGCTGTGTTGGATGCTGTGTTGGACATGGCCGGAACCCGACTTCGGGACTACCACCGGTGCGTCTTGCGCCGGCTGTCGATCCAGTAAAGCATGCCGCGGCAATGTTCAATCGAAGGCGCTCGCCCCTGCACGGGCAGTTCTGCGGGACGCCGACCCCACGACCTTGCGGAAATTGAAATGACGGAAATTTTCGACGTTATCATCGTCGGCGCCGGTGCCGCAGGTTGCGTGCTGGCAAACCGGCTGTCGGCGCGCTCCGCCAATCGCGTGCTCCTGCTCGAGGCGGGTGCGGACACGGTGCCGGGAGCGGAGCCTACAGATGTTCTCGATTCCTATCCGCGCTCTTATTACAACGATGCCTATTTCTGGCCGGCGCTGAAGGTTCATTGGCGGCGCCAAGACAATTCGCCGCTGACCGGCTATTCGCAGGGCCGCGTCATGGGCGGTGGCTCCTCGGTGATGGGCATGGTCGCCTATCGCGGCACGCCCGACGACTACGCCGAATGGGAGAGCGCCGGCGCCGTGGGATGGGGCTGGGAAGACGTGCTGCCCTATTACCGCAAGCTCGAAAGCGATCAGGATTTTGACGGCGCGCTGCACGGCAAAGACGGCCCGGTGCCGATCCGCCGGACCAAGGCGGCGGATTGGGCGCCGCTGGCCAAGGCGGTCCATGCCTACGCCGAAGAACGCCAGATTCCCTTCATCGCCGATATGAACGCGGATTTCCGCGACGGCTATGGTTCGGTGCCGATGAGCAATACCTGGACGGAGCGTCGATCCGCCCCGATCTGTTATCTCACCTCGGATGTCCGCCGCCGGCCAAATCTCAAAATCATAACGCGCGCGATGGTCACCGGGCCGTTGTTCGACGGCGCCCGGGCGGCAGGCGTGAGCGCAACGATCAATGGCGAACGACAGGAGTTTCTCGGCCGCCAGATCGTCATTTCACTCGGCGGCATTCATTCGCCGGCGTTTCTGATGCGGGCGGGCATCGGGCCGGCGGCAGCGTTGCAGGCCCACGGCATCGCGGTGCGGGCGGACAAGCCCGGCGTCGGCGAAAATCTGTCCAACCACGCCATCCTGTTCATCGGGCTGTTGCAAAAACGCGGCATGCGGCAAGCGGCGAAAATCCGGCCGCATCCGATGACGTGTTTCCGTTACTCCTCCAACCTGCCCGGCGCGCCGCCGCTCGACATGTATCTCAATGTCCAGTGCAAGACGTCATGGAGCCCGCTCGGGCACCGAGTCGCCAACCTGGCGCCATCGCTGCTCAAGCCGATGGCGCGCGGCCGCGTGACGCTGACCGCCGCCGATCCGGCGACTTATCCGCTGGTCGAGTTCAATTTTGCCGGCCACGACCTCGACTTAAAGCGCTTCATGCATGGCTTCCGCCGCTGCGTCGATATTCTGGCGCATGACGCCGTGCGGGCGATGACGCGGCTGACGTTCCCGGTGAAATTCAACGACCGCCTGCGGCGGCTCAATCGGATTGCGCCCGGCAATCAGATCAAGAGCGCGTTGGTCGCCGCGCTGATCGACGCGGTACCGCCGCTGGCCAAGCCGATTTTCGCGACGCTCGCCGACCGCCGGGTCGATCTCGCCAAATTGGTGGAGGATGACGACGCGCTGGCCGATCATATCCGCGACAATGTCGCCGGCACCTTCCATCCCGTCGGCACCTGCCGCATGGGTGCGGCGGAAGATCGCAACGCGGTGACCGACCCGGCGGGCCGCGTGCACGACATTGCCGCCTTGCGGGTTGTCGACGCCTCCATCATGCCGACCATTCCGCGCGGCAACACCAACATTCCGACCATCATGGTGGCGGAAAAGATCGCCGATCAAATGCTGCGCGACGGCGCATGAGCGTCTTTTGCATTAGAACAATTAAATTCGAGCGGTCCGCGTCATATCGGACGAGACTTTCGGCCGTCTTTTTGTTAGCACGCAAGTGCGCGGCGACTGCAATGCGCGTGACCCTGCGAGCAGAAGAAGTTAGCCATGGAAGAGTTGAATGGACGGATGATCGCCTGTCAGATCCTGGTCACGGGGCTGATCGCGCGCGTGGCAAACGACTCCAAAGATCCGCTGCGGTTTCTCTCGGAGTTTCGGGATGAAATCCATGCGGTTGTGAAACGAATCAGGATCGCCGGCTCGCTCGATAACGAGCGCGTGCGCGCGATCGCCTCGCGCACCGTCGACGAATTATTCTCGCTGATGAAACCGCCGAGCGAACTGACGGATGATGACCTAGGATAAACAGGCGGCGGCTTCAGAGCGCTGCAGCCGCGGCTCTATTGCGACCGCGCCATGCTTTCTGAGAGAGACAGCTATGCGGCCATTCCGCAAAGCAGCGCGCGATGGTCGCTTTCCGATGGATGCGAGCAGAACGCGCATACGTTGCCAGCTTGACGTGAACCGAAACCGGCCGTCGCGTCAAACGCTTCCGCTAGACGTTGGAACGATTGCGATCTGCGCGTTCAACCGCATGTTGGATTGGTGCTCGCCGTGTTGCGTCAGCTCAGTTTCGAATTATTCTAGTTTAAGTTATTGATTTTATTATATTTTATTGACCCCATCCCAATTCGCACCCTAAAACAACCCGCAATGATCGTCCGGCAGCAAAGCCGGGTGCGTGAAAGCGGGGGCGTCATGACTGAAGCCAGTGGGGTGTCGGGCCCATTCGTGGGTCGATCTTTTGGTCGCTCCCTGGCGACGGACATTTTCTGTCCCGGCCCGCGCGACGGAGCATCCTCCAAGAAAGTCACCGTCGGATGTTTGATCGCCGTCGCATCGATTTCGGCGGCGAAGGCGCAGGACTCGCTGCTGCCGCCGGTCACCGTCGACGCTCCGGTCGCCCGCAAGAAGCCGGCGGTGGCCAAGCCCAATGCCGAGCAGTTGCGCGTGCGCGCGGCGTTGCGTCGCGCGGCGCGAGCCAAGCAGAATGCCGAAACGCAACAGGCCGCGGCATCCGCCGCCGCCGCCGTTTCGCCCGACCGCGATCCCTATGCCGATCCGGCCGCGCCCTACAAGGCAGACCGGCTGGCGTCCCCCAAATTCAGCGAGCCGATCGTCAATACGCCGAAGAGCATCACGGTCCTGACCAAGGAACTGCTCGACGACAAAGATGCCACCAGCCTCAAGGAGGTCGCGCGCACGACGGCCGGCGTAACGCTCGGCACCGGCGAGGGCGGCAATGCCTTCGGCGATCGCTTCTTCATTCGCGGCTTCGATGCGCGTAACGATGTGTTTCTCGATGGCATCCGCGATCCCGCCGTCAGCGTGCGCGAAAATTTCTTCACCGAGCAGATCGAGATTCTCAAGGGCCCATCCGCGACCATCGACGGTCGCGGCACCACCGGCGGCGCGCTGAACATCGTCACCAAGCAGGCAGCTGACAAGAACTTCTACAACGCGGAGACGACGCTCGCCGGCGACGGCACACGGCGGGTGACCTTCGACGTCAACCAGGTGATCAATCCGACGCTTGCCATCCGTCTCGACGGCATGTGGCAGAATGCCAATGTCGCGGAGCGCTACGATACTTATGACGACCGCGGCGGCGCGCTGGCGGCGATCAAATGGACGCCGAACGATTCCTTCAAGGTCACGGCAAATTACGTTCACACCAATCTCTGGTCGCTGCCGGATTTCGGCGTGCCATACAACAATATCGAAGGCGCGCCGGTCACGTCTCTGGGCGTTCCACGCGATACCTATTATGGCTTCGACAATCGCGATTTCCAGAAGGTGCAGCAAGATTTCGGCACGGTCGACAGCGAATACATCGTCAACGACTTTATCACGCTCAATAACAAGATCAGGGATGAACAATCGATCTTGAACTATGTCGGGACGATCCCGGAGCAAAGCACCTCGTGTAACGGCACCGCGACGACGCTTGCCGGATCGAACCCGGCCAATTGGACGGTCTGCCTCAATCCGGTTAGCCGCTATCAGGTGACGACCGTCCAGGCGGACCAAAGTTCGGCTACGATCAAGTTTGCCACCGGCCCGGTCAAAAACACGGTCGTAACCGGCGCAGAGATCGACTATGAGAAGGTCTCTATCGATAGCTATAATGGGCTCGCATCTGAGGCGGTTGGTCCCGGCGCCTTCAACGGCACCGGCAGCTACGGCCCGGTCTCGGTGCTTAATCCGCCGAACAATCTCTACTTCGGCACGTCGCCGACGCTCACCGGCAATCCAACGGTCATTCCGGTCGCGACCAAGAGCGGCTATGTGCTGGAAACAGCCAACTACCGCGACTTCATCATTTTGAACGGCGGGGTGCGTTTCGATCAATACAACGTCGCAGCCAAAAAGAGCGGCGCCGAGATTTCCGCCGCCTCGGGCCTGTGGAATTACAATCTCGGCGCCGTCTACAAGCCCATTCCCATCACCAGCCTGTATTGGGCCTATGGTACCGGCTCCGACCCGGTCGGCTCGGAGCTCGACGGCACTTCGACCAATTATGGCGGCCTCAATCCGACGTCTCCGCTCACGCAGATTTTCGGTCCGATCGAAAGCCGGGCCCAGGAAGTCGGCAACAAGTGGGAACTGTTCGGCGGCCACTTGCTGGCCACCGCAGCGCTGTTTCGCACCGACGTCAGCAACGCCCGGGAACTCGTCGGCTCATCGACGACCGGGACCATCACGGCGGGCGCGGCCTATCACGTTCAGGGCCTCGACCTCGGCGCCCAAGGCAACATCACCGATCGCTGGAGCGTCTACAGCGGCCTCGTACTGATGAAGACCCGCGTCGATCATTCGGCGGTACCGTCGAACATCGGCCTGCCGCTCGCCTTCGTCGCCGATCAATCCTTCAACGTGCTGAGCAAGTACAAGCTGCCGACGTCGTTTCTGCCTTACGACGTCGAGGTCGGCGGCCAGGCGACCTACCGCTCCAAAATCTATGGCGGCACTTTGCTCGCAGCCAATCAAGGCACCGAGCTACCGAGCTATTGGCGGTTCGACGGTTTTCTCGAAGGCAAGGTCACGGCGAATCTGAAATGGAAGCTGTTCGCCAACAACATCTTCAACAAGCTCTATTATGACGCGATGTACCAAAGCGGCGCGCCGTTCGTTCTGGTCGCGCCCGGCCGCGTGCTCGGCATGGAGCTTTCAGCGAAGTACTGAACACGCGTCAGCGCGAAAGCCCCGGCGAATGCTTGTCTGTATACCCGACGTGTTGAGCAAAGCGGAGGTGGCCCGATTTCGAGCCGCGATGGATTCGGCGTCGTGGGAAGACGGCCGCTCGACCGCCGGCGCGCAATCGGCGATGGTCAAAAAAAACGAACAGCTTCCGCCCGATGGCTCACTGGCGCGCGCGCTCGGCGAGCAGGTGATCAAGGCGATCACCGCCAATCCGCTGTTCATCTCCGCGGCGATTCCGCTGCGCATCTTTCCGCCGCTCTTCAATCGCTACGGCGTCGGGCAGAATTTCGGGCTGCACGTCGACAATTCGGTGCGCGGCGATAAGCTGACCGGCTTGCGCATACGCACCGATCTGTCGGTGACCTTGTTCCTGTCCGAGCCGGAAGATTACGACGGCGGCGAATTGGTCGTCGAGGACCATTACGGCGCGCAGCGGGTCAAGCTGGCCGCCGGCCATCTCGTTTTGTACCCGGCGACGAGCCTCCATGCGGTGACTGCAATAACCCGCGGCGTCCGCGTCGCCTCGTTCTTCTGGCTGCAGAGCATGATCCGGCACGGCGAGACTCGCAGGATGATCTTCGAGCTCGACACCGCCATTCAGGGCCTCGTCGGGCGTTTGGACCGCAACGATCCCGAGATCGTCAGGCTCAGCGGCCTTTACCACAACATGATCCGGCATTGGGCCGAGCTATGACGTCCCTCTTGTCCTCGGAATTTGCGCCGATTTTCGACGAGCCGCTTCGTCCGGTGCCACGCACTTGGGTGATCGGTGCTGTGGGCGCACTCGCTCTTCACGTCGCCGGCGCCGCGGTGGTTTTCGGCTATCTGCGCGACACCGGTGTCGACCTCGGCGCGCCCGGGCTCATCGTCGATATCGAACTCACCCCGCCACGCCGCGCTCCGAACGATCTGCCGGTGGGACCCGACACCGAGGCGTCCGCGCGTGCCCCCGCAGTCGTCGAACAGAAAACGGTCATTGAGAAGACCGATCTGCCGAAAGACGCCCCGACCGATACCGACGACCCGGAGCGGTTCGTTTCCCGCGAGGACGAGCAGCCGGTCGATCAGGACCCGAAGATCTCGGCGGTGCAAGCCGCGCCGTCGAATCCGTCTATTGCCGCCGAGGAGACGGCCGTTCCGAGCGTCGCTACGTCGCGCGAATCTTCAGTCTCACATACGCCGTCGCCGGGCACGGGAGAGAGCGCGCTACGCGAACGGGTCACCTGGCAGAAGGAACTCGCCGCTCATTTCGATAAATTCAAGCGCTATCCCGAGGATCGCTCGGCGCGCGCGGCTGAAGTCATTATCAACTTCGTGCTGAACGATGTCGGGCATATCGTCTCGTCACGCCTTGTCAAAAGCTCCGGCGATCCGGTCTTTGACGATGCCGCGCTGTCGATGCTGCAGCGTTCCGACCCGGTGCCGCCGCCGCCGCCGCTCGTTGCCAGCGCCGGACTGAGCTTTACGATGCCGGTGATTTTTCACGTCAAGGCGCGGAAGTGATGCGGCCTGTCGCGGTCAGACGTGCACGCTGACGAAAATCTGGCCGTCGCGAACGGCGACCGGCACCGGCGTCAGCCGCACCGAGGGATCGCCGGGGTGGCAGCCGGTCGCCAGATCGAATTCGTAGCCGTGCCATGGACAGACGATGTGGCGCTGCTTGCCGAAGCGCAGGCCGACGCTCTTTTTGTCCGGCGTGATGATCTCTTCGACTTGATGGAAAATCTTGCCCTGACAGACCGGGCCGCCGGCATGGGGACAGACATTCTCGTAGGCCAGCACTTTGCTGCCTGCGCGGAAAATGCCGACCTCGAGCTTGTCCAAGGCAAAAATCCTGTAGTCGCCGTCGGCAATATCGGTCAGCCGCCCCACTGAGACCTCGTCCATGGCTATCCCCTTTCGTCACTCTATTCCCGGTGGGCGATGAAACCAGACCGCCACGTCGAACATGTTGAGGTCGGCGGCGCGGATCAACGCGCAGGCCGTCACCACGGTTTCGGTCGCCGTCGCCGTGCCTGGAGGAAACGGTGCGACGTCATGGCCGCGGCGCTCGACCTTTGCGGCATAAAGCTTGACCGCCGCGGCGAGCATGCGTTGCAGCGTCTTGTCCGGAATCGAATCGGGCTCGCCGCGCTTGAGCGCATTGCGCACGGCAACGGAAAAATCCGCGGACGTGACGGGTTTGGAGGCCCGCGTAGGTTTGCGACGGGGCGGGGCAGCGCGCTTGCCGGCTTTCACCTTACGCACCTGCGGATCAAGCCGTGACTGGGACGCTGACGCCAGGCTTGGCGGCAGGTTTGGCGTCCTTGGACTTCAATCGCTTGTGCTTCGGCACTTCGAGGTTAAACAGCCGGGCGGCGTTGAAGCCCAGGATGTTGCGCTTGGCGCGCTCGTCAAGGAACGGCAGCGTGGTGATGGAACTCGGCAGGTCGAAGTCCCAATGCGGCCAGTCCGAGGCAAACAGCAATTGGGTCTCGGCCTTGATGGCTTTGAAGGTCGCCTCGGTGAGATCCATGTTCGAGCGTTCGAGCGGCTGACTGGTGAAGTACATGTCCTGGATGTATTCGCTCGGCCGCCGCTTCAACAGCGGCGCCTCGGATGACCGCATCATGTATTCAGAATCGAGCCGTTGCATCAGGAACGGCACCCAGGCGAGCCCGCTCTCGATCCACATCACTTTCAGCTTCGGGAAACGCTCCGGCAAGCCGTTGATGATCCAATTGGTCAGATGGATGATGTTGTAATAGACGAACGAGATCGAGTGCATCGAGATGAAGCGATTGCACTGCTGCATCGACTGGTCGCCCCAGTGGAAGCCGGAATGGAACGCGAGCGGCTTGCCGGTCGCCTGGATGGCGGAATAAAGCGGCATGTAGCTGTCGTAATTGACGGCGCGAAAGCGCGTTGAGGTCACCGAAAAACCGATTACGCTTGGATTATCGGCATAGCGCTCAACGGCCTTGAGACTCTCCTCGGGATGATTGAACGGAAGGTACAGCATCGCCTTGATGCGCTGGTCCTGCGGCAAAATTTCCTCCGCCAGCCATTTGTTGAAGGCGTTGCCGATCACCACCTCCATCTCGATCTGCGGATGCATGCCGAGCACCAGCATCGGGGTGGGGAACACCACCATGTAATCGATGCCCAGCGAATCCATGGCGCGCTGCACCAGCGTGACTTGCGCGTGGGTGCGGCCGCCGGGCACCGCTTCGGCCAGGCGCTGCTGGTGCGGAATGCGGCCGAACACGTCCTGATGCAAAAATCCCGGCGTGGCATTGAGAAGGCCCGGCGCCGCGCCGCGATCCTTGAACGCGCGCGCCATCTGCCGGTAGACGTCGCTGTCCATGCGGTCGACCACCTCCGACCAGAACGCCGTCTCGGTGACGTGGGCATCGACGTCGACAATGAAATAATCCTCGGCGCGCGCCTCCTTGGCGGCGTGGGCGAGAATCTCGCGCGTGTCGGTCTGGATGGTGATTTTCGGCAGTTCGCTGACGCGCGGAGCCTTCTTTTTGCCGTTGCCGCCGTTTTTCCCATTTTTTCCCTGACGCGGTGTCTTGGTCAGCATCGGCTTCCTCCACTTTGGAGCGGGCGCAGTGGCGCCATTTCTGCTGGCGAAAGGTTATCAGCAATCCTTCCCGCTGCACATCTCATCCGGCCGGTTGCTCGCCAGCGAGGGGGAATGCTAGGAAATATCTGAATCAGCGTCTATTTCTTGGTGTCGCTGCGTACCCGCCATGAAACTTCCGTCCTTCGACTACGCCTGCCCGACAAGCATTGCCGAAGCGGTGGCGCTGCTCGCGTCGCGTAACGGCGAAGCCAAGCTCTTGGCTGGCGGCCAGTCTTTGGTGCCGATGCTGGCGTTCCGCGTGGCTTCACCCGCGCTCGTGGTCGATCTTCGTAAACTGTCCGATTTGCGGCAAATCACAATCAAGGACGGCGCCGTTACTCTCCGCGCCATGGTGCGCTGGCGCGATATTCTCGAACATCCGCACCTGTCCGCGGCTCATCCGCTGCTGGCGCAGGCCGTGGAGCATGTTGGGCATTACCAAATTCGCAATAGAGGCACGGTCGGCGGCAGTCTGGCGCACGCCGATCCGGCTGCTGAACTGCCGGCCATCGCTGTCACCTGCGAAGCCAGGATCGCCGCCGTGGGCGAAGCCGGCGAGCGCGTTATCGAAGCCAAGGATTTCTTTCGCGGTCCGCTGACGACCGCGCTGATGCCCGACGAGATCATCACCGAACTTCGCCTCCCGGCGTGGCCGGCGAAGCGCCGCTTTGGCTTTTGCGAATTCGCCCGCCGCCGCGGCGATTTCGCCTTGGCAGGCACGGCTGTTTTCTATGATGAGGACGGCGGCAAAGTTGCCAATGCCCATGTCGGTGCGCTCGGCGTCTCTGACCGGCCGGTGCGTCTCCGTGCCGTGGAAGAAGCTCTCAACGGCAAACCAATCGACGAGGCGACCATCGCGCAAGCGGAAACCGAGGCGTCGGCGGCTGTCGATCCGCCCGACGATATTCACGCCACCGGGGCTTATCGCAAGACGCTGATCGGCGTCATGGTCGAGCGCGCGTTGCGCAGTGCGTTGGCGCGATAATCCCGGGATTTGACAGGAGTAGATTTATGACTGTCGCTCGTCATCCGCGCCCGAAGGAGCTCGAAGGCGTTTCGCTCGAAGAGATCATGAGGACCTATGTAGGCCGCTTCAAAGACAAGAAGTCGGATTGGGCGGCCTTCGAAGATGCCAAGATCGAAGGTTATAAGCGCGCCCAGCACCGCTTCATCGGCGCCGGCGGTTCCGGCAAGCACGGCGACCCGACGGTGATTCCCGCCGGCAACTTCACGCTCTCGATCATGTATGTCGAACCCGGCCAGGGCAACGCCGCGCACACCCACGAGGTCGAGGAATGCTTTTTCGTGCTCGACGGCTATCTCGACGTCTTCGTCGAGGACGACAGCGGCAAGCGGCTGACCACGCGCCTCAGCCCGTGGGAATGCATCTGTTGCCCAGCCGGCGTCATTCATGGCTACCAGAACGATTTGCTCGGGCCGGTTTACTTCCAGGTCATGCTCGGCCGCGGCAAGCCGGACACTATGGGCTATGCCGACGACGAACTCTTCAAGCGCAAGGATGCGCATCTCAAGGCGGTGTAAATGACCATGTCACTTAACGACGTACGCTATGAGCTTGCACTCGCTAATCGCATTATCGCCCATGAGGGCGTGCTCGATGGTTTCGGCCACGTCAGCGTGCGCCATCCCGACGATCCGAGGCGTTATCTCTTGGCGCGGTCACGCAGTCCCGAGCTGATCGAGCCGTCGGACCTGCTCGAATTCACGCTTGATTCCGAACCGGTGACGCCGCCCAAGGGCGAGATGTACGGCGAACGGGTCATCCACGGCTGCATCTATCAGGCGCGGCCGGACGTGAACGCCGTGTGCCATCACCATTCGCATGCGGTGCTGCCGTTCTGCGTCACCGGCATTGCGCTCGAGCCGGTGTTTCACATGGGCCCGGTCATGGGCCAGGTGGTGCCGATGTGGGACAGCCGCGATGAGTTCGGCGACACCGATCTCATGGTGGTCAAGCCGGAGGAGGGCCGTTCATTGGCGCGAGCGCTCGGGCCGAATTGGATGGTGCTGATGGCGCGCCACGGCGCCACCGTTGCCGGCCGGACATTGCGCGAGCTGGTCTTCCGCACCGTCTACTCGCACGCCAATGCGGAGATCCAATTGCGCGCGATGGCGATCGGCAATATCGGCGCTTTGAATGCCACCGAACGGCAGCGCGCCGAGCCGCGGCAGCTGCAGCCGCGGCCGATGGCGCGGGCGTGGGAATATTGGACGACGCGGCTGCAGAAGGCCGGCGGGCTGCCGCCTGCGGTCAAATCGCGGACATCCGGTAGCAGGTCGAAAAAGCGCGCTAGTAAGGGCCGCGCGAGGCGATCGCGGCGATGACCTTGTTCAACTGGCCGATGCGGGTGCTGTAGGCCTTGGTCAGGCAGGCGACTTTGCGGCCGCAGGCGTTGCGGACTTTGAGAAATTCCGCCTGCGCATCGCCGATATCGCCGCGCTGGCCCATCGCCACCAAGGACGTCGCAACGCTGTAGAGCGTTGCCATCCGCGCCTCCGCCTGACCCAGCGCGTAAGTCTTGCAGATCGCGATTTCGGCCGACGACTTCGCCTTGGCGCAGTCGAGCGGCGCGTAGTCGGCGGCGATAGCCGGCCACGCATGGCCCAGGATGCAGAAACCGATCGCTGCCGTCACCGCACGCTTCATCGAACTCTCCTCTAACCAAAGGTCGGCACGAACAGCTTGTCGATCGGAATGGGCTCCGCAATCAGGCCCTGCTCGACCATGTAGCTGACCAGGGCTTCGAGCGTCGGCCGGTTCGGCTCGACGCCGTAGGGCCAGCAATCGCCTCCGAACAACTCGTCAATCTCTTCGACGTCGTCGGGCAGCCAGGGCAGCATGTAGCGCAGCGTACTTGCAAAGCGCATTTTCTCGCGCGCCCAGTCTTTGGCGGCGTCGAATGCGTTGTACAGGCCGGTGGCGACGAAGGGATGGCTCTCGTAAAGGTCCTTGCGGATGACGACAAGGTGCATGATCGGGAAAATCTTGGTGCGGCGGTAGTAGTCCTTCTCGCGCGCCCGATAGTCCGGAAACAGCCGCACCACGTCGGGATGGCGCTTGAGCGCGCGTGGCAGGTTTGAGCCGATGATGGCGTGAATTTCGCCCGCGGCGAGGAGATCGCTCAAGGACTTGCCGCTTTGGTTGGGCGTGATCTTGGTCGGCTTGAGAAGCGGCATCACCGAGGGATTGCCGTAAGCGCCGGGCTCGTTGACCGCGCCCTGGACCCACTCGATGGTCGAAAGGTCGATGCCGAGGTCGTGCTGCATCAGCCCACGGACGAAGATCGCTGCGGTCTGGGTGTAGAGCGGCACGCCGATGCGCTTGCCGGCGAGGTCCTTTGCCGACGTGATGAACTTTCGGTTAACGACGATGAAGCCGTGGCGGAAGACGCGCGAGGCGAACACCGGCAGCGCCACGAACGGCAGCTGCTTCGCCGCGTAGCGGCTGACGAATTCCGAACTCGACATTTCGCAGGCGTCGAACTCCAGCCGGTTCGACATGCGGTCGAAAATCTCGCGCGGATTGTCGATAGCGATGAAGTTGAGGTCGATGCCGTCAGGTTTGATGTCGCCGGTTTGCAGCGCCAGCATGCGGTCGTAGAGACCGCAGGCGAAAGTGATCGGTAGGGAAGGCATCGCGCACCTCTCGATGAAGTTTTGGGGACAAGACGCGCGCACTATCGCACACCGCGCGAGGGGTGAAAGCGGCGCGTGCGGCTCGCGCGCGAGCGACGCTGCCGAAAAAAATTCGCCGCGCGTGACGAATTTTCTTGCAATGCGTTTGCGATACGCTTATGTGCCGCTCGCCCAAATTCGCACGTGCCTGTGGCCGTGTGTCGATCGGTAGGCATCCGGACAAGAGGCCGGACAGTCGCCTGAGGTTCGAAAGTTTACGAGCCTCACACCGTGATCGGCAGCCGGAGGCGAAACCGGCGCACCCCGCGCTCAACGGGGGACGCGGCTTAAAGCAACGACGGAGCGGGCTTTTTTGGTTGGCCGTCCACAGGTCAGCACCGAAGAGGCTTGTCCATCTTGTTTTGCCGGCCGTGCGGAACGGGTTCTCCCGCTCCAATCCAAGGCAGCATCTCGGCGTCAGCGCCACGCGTCTGCACCGTGTCCCCAACGCACGGTCCAACGCTATAGCGCTGCAGCCGCTGACGCCGGTCGCGTGCGCGCAAGCGCGCGCGGCTGAACTTCAACGCGGGCCAACGGCATAAAGCCGCTTGGCTCCTTGAGCTGGAAAGGAGTGCGCCAATGACCGAGCGCATCCAAGACTTTCTGCGTCGCCGCCGCGACGAGGGGCTGGACGATGGTCCTTGCCTCGTCGTTGATCTCGACGTCGTGCGCGACAACTACGGCGCCTTTGCCAAGGCGTTGCCGGACAGCCGGGTGTTTTATGCCGTCAAGGCGAACCCGGCGCCCGAACTGCTGTCGCTTCTGGTTTCGCTCGGTTCCTGCTTCGACACCGCCTCGGTCGCCGAGATCGAGATGGTGCTCGCCGCCGGCGCCACCGCCGAGCGCATCTCCTTCGGCAATACCATCAAGAAGGAGCGTGACGTCGCGCGCGCGTTTGCGCTCGGCGTCCGCCTGTTCACGGTCGACTGCAAGGCCGAGGTGGAAAAGATCGCCCGCGCCGCACCCGGCGCCAAGGTGTTCTGCCGCTTCCTGTTCGGCTGCGCCGGCGCGGAATGGCCGCTGTCGCGGAAGTTCGGCTGCGATCCTGAGATGGCGGTCGAGGTGCTCGAGCATGCGCACAAGCTCGGGCTCGAGGCGGCCGGCGTGTCGTTTCACGTCGGCTCGCAGCAGCGCCGCACCGCGGCATGGGACGAAGCCTTGAAGTCGGCTTCGGCGATCTTTCGCGCCTGCGCCGACCGCGGCATCAACCTGTCGATGGTCAATCTCGGCGGCGGCTTTCCGACCAAGTACCTGCGTGACGTGCCTGCGGTCGAGGCTTATGGCCGTTCGATCTTCCGCGCCTTGCGCAAGCATTTCGGCAACGCCATCCCGGAGACGATCATCGAGCCGGGCCGCGGCATGGTCGGCAATGCCGGCGTGATCGAGGCCGAAGTCGTGCTGGTTTCGAACAAGAGCGAGCACGATCATGTCCGGTGGGTCTATCTCGACATCGGCAAATTCGGCGGCTTGGCCGAAACCATGGGCGAGTCGATCCGCTACCCGATCAGGACGCCGCACGACGGCGGTGAGGTCGGCCCTTGCGTGCTCGCCGGCCCGACCTGCGACAGTGCCGACGTGCTGTACGAGAAGCGGCCTTACGATCTGCCGATCAGCCTCGAGATCGGCGACAAGGTGCTGATCGAAGGCACCGGCGCCTATACCGCGACCTACGCAGCGGTGGCCTTCAACGGCTTCCAGCCGCTGCAGACCTTCCACATCTGACCCCTCTTGCTCCGCCCCACCCCAACCCCCCGCTTGCGGGGGAGGGAAGGGAGGGGGCACCGGAGCGCAACGCCTCAACAGGAGCGGATCATGGTGAGCATCCGGGAAGAGAAGATCGCTGACGTCGCCGCGCGCGAGGCCTTGCTGGACGAGGCCTATGGCTCGACGCGTTTTGCCAAGGCGTCCGAGCGGCTGCGCGAGGGACGTTTGCCGGCGACCGGCTTGTCGCTGGTCGCGGTCGAACACGGCCGTCTCGTCGGTACCGTCCGGCTGTGGAATGTCAGCGCCGGGCCTGGGCGTGCCGCCGTGCTGCTCGGGCCGTTGGCCGTTCATCCGTCCCATCGCAATCGCGGCATCGGCGCCACGCTGATCCGTCGCGCTATCGCGCGGGGGCGCGTTGCCGGCCACCGCGTTATTCTTCTGATTGGCGATGCGGCATATTATGGCCGCTTCGGGTTTTCCGCCGCGTTGACCGGCACTCTATGGATGCCCGGCGGTCACGATCGCGACCGGCTGCTCGCACTCGAACTCAGGCCCGGCGCTCTCGACGGTGCGCGCGGTTTGATCGGCGCTGCTGGCCCGCTGGCGCCGGCACCCGATCTCGCCACCCTGGTGGCGGAAGATCGGCGCACCCAAAGCGCTCACGTCCGGCGCGTTCGCGCGGCCTAGCCGCAAAACATCAAAAAATCGGGGACGCCGCGGACAAAAATCCGGGGCATCTCTTCCGTTTCCGCATTGCCACGGATATCACCGCAAGATTGCCGTTGGAGGTTTTGGACTATGACCGAATGGCCCGTTCACGCCCGCATCACCGGTCCCGTTGTCATGATCGGTTTTGGCTCGATCGGCAAAGGCACGCTGCCTTTGATCGAGCGTCATTTCGATTATGACAAATCGCGTTTCGTGGTCATCGATCCCGAGGACAAGGACCGCAAGCTGTTGGACGACCGGGGCATCCGTTTCATTCACCAGGCGGTCACGCGCGACAACTACCGCAAACTTCTCGGACCTTTGCTCAAAGACGGCAACGGCCAGGGCTTTTGCGTCAATCTTTCGGTCGACACCTCGTCGGTCGACATCATGGAGTTCTGCCGCGAGATCGGAGTCCTTTACATCGACACCGTGGTCGAACCCTGGCCTGGGTTTTACTTTGATTCAAAGCTCGGCCCGGAAGCGCGTTCGAACTATGCGCTGCGTGAAACCGTGCTGGCGGCGCGCCGCAAGAGGCCCGGCGGCACCACGGCGGTGTCGTGCTGCGGCGCCAATCCCGGGATGGTGTCGTGGTTCGTCAAGCAGGCTCTGCTCAATATCGCCGGCGACCTCAAGCTGAAGTTCAAGGGGCCGAAGACGCGCGAGGAGTGGGGCAGGCTCGCCAAGAAGGCCGGCGTCAAAGGCATCCACATCGCCGAGCGCGACACCCAGTGCGCGATCAAACCGAAGCCGATCGAAGTCTTCGTCAACACCTGGTCGGTCGAGGGCTTTCTCTCGGAAGGCATGCAACCGGCCGAGCTCGGCTGGGGTACGCATGAAAAGAAGCTGCCCAAGAACGGCTTTAAGCATAAGACCGGCTGCCAGGCGGCGATCTATCTGACCCAGCCCGGCGCCAACACGCGGGTGCGCTCATGGACGCCGACGGCCAAGGCGCAATACGGCTTCCTCGTCACGCACAACGAATCCATCTCGATTTCGGATTACTTCACGCTGCGCGCCGGCCGCAAAGTCGTTTATCGGCCGACCTGTCACTATGCCTATCATCCCTGCAATGACGCGGTGCTCTCCTTGCACGAGCTGTTCGGTCAGGCCGGCAAACGGCAGCCGGCCATTCACATTTTGGACGAGCACGAGATTGCCGACGGCATCGACGAGCTCGGCGTGCTGCTCTACGGCCACAAGAAGAACGCCTATTGGTACGGCTCGCAGCTTTCGATCGACGAGACCCGCGACATCGCGCCCTATCAGAACGCCACCGGCTTGCAGGTGACCTCCGCCGTCCTCGCCGGCATGGTCTGGGCCGTTGAGAACCCGAAGGCCGGCATCGTCGAAGCCGACGAAATGGATTTCCGCCGCTGCCTGGAAGTGCAGACGCCGTATCTCGGGCCGGTGATCGGCGCTTATACCGATTGGACTCCAATCACCGATCGGCCCGGCCTGTTCCCGGAAGCGCTTGATAAGCGCGATCCGTGGCAGTTCACCAACGTGCTGGTGCTCTAAACGCAAAGGGCGCCCCGCAGGGGCGCCCCGTCGCCTAACGTTCGTGAATTCTACTTCAGCCGCTTCGCCGCTTCCTCGATCATGCTGAGGTCGGAATATTTCTTCACGTCGAAGCTCGATTTGATGAAGCCGAGATTGTGAGTCATGTCGATGTTCTTTTGCAGGGCGCCGAGGTTCGGCAGCAAATTCGGGTCGTGATAGACGTCCCGCTTGGTGAATGCCCAGTCGAAGATCTGCGGCGGTTGCTTGACCAGTGCGCCAAGGATATCCATGGCGGCCTGATGGTTCGCCGGATCTTCGTACCATCGCGTGATACGCAGCGTGTCTTCGAGAAAATCGACCAGCGCGGCGCGATGCGCGTCGATGAACGGCTTGCGCGCGGCCCACACCACCATGTCGGCGACGCCGATGCCGTCCTTCTGCACGAACAGATCCCGGGCGATTTTCTGCAGTTCCGGATTGTACGAAAACGGCAGCACGGCGGGAATCAGATCGACCTTGTGCTCCGCAAGCATTGACCTCATCGCCGGAAACGGCGCTTCGACGATGGTGTAATCGCGATTGGGCTCGAGTCCGTGCTTGTGCAACATGGCCTTCATCGCGACGTCGACGGCGCTGCCTTCGGCATTAGTGGCGACGATTTTGCCCTTGAGGTCCTCGACCTTTTTAATCGGGCTGTCCTTGAGCACCATGAATTCCTGCGAATAATAACCGGGCACGCCGTCCTGGAATTCGTCGCTGATCACGCGCATGTCGTCCAAGCCGGCGTTCTCAACGGCGATGCCGAGCGTCGAATAGGCAAGATTGGCGACTTCAACCTCGTTGTTGGCCATCGCCGTGATCATCGGCGGCGTGCCGACGAAATGTACCGGGTCCATCACGTAGGACTGACCTAGATGCTTGGCGAGGTCCTTCTTCTGCAGCCAGATCGACGCCCAATTGCCCGGCGCAACCCAAGCTTCGCGGATGTGGATGGGGTCGGATTTGGCGGACCCGACACAAGTCAAAACCAGGGCCAGGCTGCACAGCCCGGCCCACGCAAGCATCGTGGCACGTTTGGTGGCGCACATCATTCCCTCCCAAGGTGATATGGGCGCCGTTGGCCGGCACCTCATTCTGCGAAAGTACTACTGCAAGCGCTTTGCCGCCTCCTCGATCAGGCTGAGGTCGGAATGCGCTTTGACGTCGAAGCTTGATTTGACGAAGCCAAGATCCTTGGTCATGTCGACGTTCTTCTGCATCGCATCGAGGTTCGGCATCATATTCGGATCGCGGTAATAGTCGGTCTTGGTGAACAGCCAGCCGAAACGCTCCGGCGGCTGTTTGGTGAGCTGGGAAGCGATCTGCGCCGCGGTGTCGTGATTTTTTGGGTCGAGATACCAGCGCTCGATACGCATTGAATCTTCGAGAAAATCGACCAGCGCGGCACGGTGCGCCTCGATGTACGGCTTGCGCGCGGTCCAGACAATGAACTGGGATAAGCCGATCGCATCGTGGACCGTGAATAGCGGCCGCGCGATCTTCTTGAGCTCCGGATCGAGCGCAAACGGCAGCACGGTGGGAATCAGATCGACCTTCTTTTCCGCCAGCATCGCCTTCATCGCCGGAAACGGCGCTTCGACGATGGTGTAGTCGCGGTTGGCTTCGAGCCCGTGCTTGCGCAGCATCGCGCGCATGGCGACGTCGACGCCGCTGCCGATCGCATTCGTTGCAACGATCTTGCCCTTGAGGTCCTCTACTTTTTTGATCGGTCCGTCGGCCAGGACCTCATACTCGTCGTCGCGATTGCCGGGAACGCCGTCCTGGAATTCGTCGGCGATCACCCGGATGTCGTCCATGCCCGCGTTCGCGATCGCGATCGGCAATGTCGAATAGGCAAGATCGCCGATCTCCAGCTCGTTATTGGCGATCGCGGTGATCATCGGCGGCGTGCCGGCGTAATGCGTCGCCTCGAACGTGTAGGACTGACCGAAATGATGAGCGAGGTCCTTCTTTTGCAGCCAAATCGAAAACCAGTTGGCGACCGGCGCGACCCAGGCGCCGCGAATTTGCAGCGGATCGGCTTGCGCCAGGCTGACGCTCAACAGAAAAAGCGCAATGCTCGCCAATCCAATCTTCCCACGCATTCTCATTGATCTCCCAAGGACTGCAGTTTTGTCTGCAAATTGCCGGCGGATTCGCCGGCTCGCCCGATTGTGGGCGCAAAGGGCGATCCAAGGCAAGGCTTCCGCTTGCTGCCCGTTGCCGCACTGGCGCCGCAACGATTACGAGTGCTCGGCGGTCTCCTGATGCCATACCAAGAGCCGGCGGCGCACGACTGCCATGGCTTTGATCAGGGCGTAGCCGACAACCGCGATCTCGACGATGCCGGCGAATACGCCGCGCGAATCGGCAAAGCGCGAGGCGCTCATCATGGCGCCGCCCAGCCCGTAGCCCCCCATCACCATCTCGCCGATGATGGCGACGATGAGCGAGATCGGCAGCGCCACCTGCAACCCGGTCATGATTTGCGGCAATGCCGCCGGCAGCTTGATCTGCCACATCACCTCGCGCTCGCTCGCGCCCATATTGAGCGCCGACCAGATCAGCTCTTTGTCGACCGCTGCGATGCCGGCCAGAGTCGCGGTGACGACCGGGAAGATCGCATCGAACACGACAATCGAGATTTTCGAGACGTCGTAGACGCCGAGCCACAAAATGATGATCGGCAGGAACGCGATTTTCGGCATCGGAAAGCCGACCGAAATAATCGGGTCGAAGAACCAGCGAACGAGCCGGCTCCGTGACATCGCGGCGCCGAGTGCGATACCGAGCACGGCGGCGATGACGAAGCCGGTCATGGCGCGAGCGATCGTAAGTCCGAGATTGATCCACAGGTCGCCGCTGACGGCGTCGGCGTAGATACGCTCGGCGACGGCGGAAAACGGCGGCAGCATGAACGCCGTCACTCTGCCGCTGCGGGCGAAAAGCTCCCAGGCAATCAACACCACCAAAACGGAAAAGATGCCGGCTCCGCCGCGGAACACGACGTCAAGACGCCGCGCCGCGTCGTGGGTAACGTCGGCTTCCGCGGCCGCCAGCGAGGCGGTGTCTTCTACTCCCGCCATTGCAGCAACCATTGCATGAGAAGTTGATAAAGCCGGTCCGCGGCAAAGCCGAGGAACGCGACGGTGAGCACCACCGCATACATGCCTTCGTAAGCGCCGGTCGATCCGAGGTAACCGATCAGATAGCCGAAGCCCTGCTGCGAGACGATCAATTCGGAACTCACCAGCAGGATGAAGGCCAAAGCGAGCGCGGTGCGGACGCCGTTAAGCAATTCCGGCAGCGCGCTCGGCACGACGACGTCCCACAGCAGGCGAAGTCGTCCGGCGCCCATGCTGCGCGCTGACCAGATCAGCGCCTGGTCGCTGCCGCGCGCCCCGTTATAGGCGCCGATGGTGACCGGGATCATGCAGCCGAGAAAGATGAGCAGGATTTTTGAACCGTCGCCAAAGCCGAGCCACAGCACCGTGACCGGAATGAGCGCCGATTTCGGCAGCGGATAGAACAGCTCCACCAGCGGATTGACGAACACCTCCAACAGCCGCCAGCGCGCCATCAGAATTCCCAGGCCGCCGCCAACAGCGATGGCCAACAGGAGACCCATGGCGCCGCGATAAAGCGAAGCCGCACCGTTGTCGACCAGCTCGCCATCGCGAACGAGATCGACCCACGCGGTCGCGACGTGGGTGAGCGGCGGCAGCGCCTGGCTGTCGATCAAATTAAGCCGCGCCGTCACCTCCCAGCCGATCGCCAGGAGCAGTAGCGGCAGGTAACGCAAACTGGCTTGCGTGATCGCTTTCATCAAACCGGCCTCGTCAGCGCGCCTTTGTCAGCTTACTTTGACTTCTTGCGCCTTGATCGCCTCGTCGCGTACCAGATTCCAGATTTCGTCGACTTTTTCCACGAATTCCTTGGTGCGCAGGATGCTGGGATCGCGATTGGCGAATTTGGTCTCGACGATTTTCTTGATGCATCCCGGCCGTGCCGACATGACGACCACGCGTTCGGCGAGATAAACCGCCTCCTGCACGTCGTGGGTGACAAAGATGACGGTCTTGGGCGTCCGCTTCCAGATATTGAGGAGCTCGGTCTGCATCAGCGAGCGTGTCTGCGCGTCGAGCGCACCGAAGGGCTCGTCCATCAGCAAAATGCTAGGATCGAAGGCAAGCGTGCGTGCAATTGCGGTACGCTGGCGCATGCCGCCGGACAATTGCGACGGATAGCTGTCTTCGAATCCCCTTAAGCCGACAAGATCGATGAAAGCTTGCGCTCGCCTCTCCCGCTCGGGGCGCGGCAAGCGCTGGCGTTCCAGACCGTAAAGAATATTGGTGCGCACGGTTTTCCACGGAAACAGGGCAAAATGCTGGAATACGATGCCGCGATCCGGTCCGGGCGCAGTGACCGTTTTGCCCTCGACCACGATGCGGCCGGCCTCTGTCGGCAGGAACCCGCCCACGAGATAAAGCAGCGTCGATTTTCCGCAGCCCGAAGGGCCGAGAATCGCCAAAAACTCGCGCGGCCGCACTTCAAGCGACACGTCGGACAGCGCGAGTACGCTTCGCCCGCGCGGCGGGCGGTAGGTGTGGTTCACCCGCTCGATGACGATCTGGCCTTTGCCGTCCATTAACGCTTTTGCATCCCTGGGCGCCGTGAGCGCGATTGTGTCGACACCCTAGCCGGGCCGGCGCGCCACACCAAGGGCTGTCATATCCCGCATGGCGCGGCAGGAGGGCGCGTTTGGTAGGTTCCTGCAAAAGTCGCTATATGTGATCTCAACGCGACGGTCTGGAAGCACCGATGGAACGCTCGTTCAAGAAGGAAGTGGCTGCGCTGCGGCTGGGCGCCGGCGAGATTTTTCGCGGCGAGGGCATTCTCGCCGTTACCAAGGCTTTGCTGCAGTCGGGCGTCAGCTATGTCGGCGGCTACCAGGGTGCGCCGGTCTCGCATTTGCTCGATGTCATGGTGGATGCCGAGGATCTATTGGCCGATCTCGGCGTGCATGTGGAAACCTGCACCAACGAAGCCGCCGCCGCCGCCATGCTTGGCGCCTCGATCAACTATCCGCTGCGCGGCGCGGTAACCTGGAAATCCATCGTCGGCACCAATGTCGCGGCCGACGCTTTGTCGAACCTGGCATCGCCCGGCGTCATCGGCGGCGCGCTGATCGTGCTCGGCGAGGATTATGGCGAGGGCGCCAGCGTCATCCAGGAACGCTCCTATGCCTATGCCTTGAAATCCTCGATCTGGCTGCTCGACCCGCGCCCAGACCTGCCGACCATCGTGCGCATGGTCGAGAAAGGATTTGAGCTTTCCGAGGCAAGCCACGCCCCGGTGATGCTCGATTTGCGGGTGCGCGCCTGCCATGTCACCGGCGAATTCGTCGCCCAAGATAACAAGCGCGGCGTCTACAGCGGCCGGCACCGCATCGACGGCCCGCCGCGCTTCGAGTACGGCCGGCTCGCGCATCCGCCGGTCATCTTCACCCAAGAGCGGCTGAAGATCGAGCAGCGCCTGCCGGCCGCGCAAAAATTCATCCAACAGCAAAAGCTCAATGAGCTGATTCCCGGCGAAATCGGCGAGATCGGCATCATCGTTCTCGGCGGCCTGACCAATGGGCTTCTTCGGGCGCTGGCGCGTCTCGATCTCGCCGACCTTTACGGTGTCTCGCGGGTGCCGATCTATGTGCTCAATGTCGCCTATCCGCTGGTGGCGGAGGAGGTGAAAAATTTCTGCGCCGGCAAGCGCGCGGTGCTGGTGGTCGAGGAAGGCTCGCCCGACTATGTCGAGCAGCAAGTCAATGTCATCTTACGCGGCGCGGATATCCAGACCCGCGTGCTCGGCAAGGGCTGTCTGCCGCGCAGCGGCGACTATACGTCGGAAGCTTTTCTAAGCGGCATCGTCGCGTTCCTGTTGGAGACGCGCCCCTCCGGCATCGATACCGACACCGTGTCGGCGCAGGTCACCGCGATAGTCGAGCACAAATCGAACATTGCCGCCGCTGTCGGCAACATTCCACCGCGGCCGCCGAATTTTTGTACCGGCTGTCCCGAGCGGCCGGTGTTTGCCGCGATAAAGCTTGCCCAGCGCGAGATCGGCCCGACCCATATCAGTGCCGATATCGGCTGCCATTCGTTCGCGACCTTCGCGCCGTTTTCGCTCGGCAACTCCATTCTCGGCTACGGCATGTCGCTCGCCAGTGCGGCCGCGATCGGCCCGAACATGAAGAAGCGGACGATCTCGATCATGGGGGATGGCGGTTTCTGGCACAACGGGCTCATCACCGGCGCCGCCTCGAATATGTTCAACAACGGCGACGGCGTCCTTGTCGTCATGCAAAACGGCTACGCTTCCGCCACCGGCCAGCAATATCTGCCGTCGAGTAAGGCAAACCGCAGTGGCACGCCGACCGGCATCACCATCGAAAACACGCTGCGCTCGCTCGGCGTCACTTGGCTGCGCACGGTGCGCAGCTACAGCGTGGCGAAGATGGCGACGACGCTGAAGGAAGCGATGCGCACGGCCGAACGGGGCCTCAAGGTGATCATCGCCGACGGCGAATGCATGCTGGCGCGCCAGCGCCGCGTTCGCGCCGAGGACGCCGAGAAGCTCAACCGCGGTGAGCGCGTGTTGAAGACGCGCTACGGCGTCGACGACGAAATCTGCACCGGCGACCACTCCTGCATCCGGCTGTCCGGCTGCCCATCGCTGACGGTCAAGCCCAATCCCGATCCGTTGCGCTCCGATCCGGTGGCGACCGTGATCGAGAGCTGCGTCGGCTGCGGGCTGTGCGGCGAAGTCGCCCATGCGGCCGTGCTTTGCCCATCGTTCTATCGCGCCGATGTCGTCAGCAATCCGACTTGGTGGGATCGCGCGCTCAGCCGCGTGCGCGTCCATGTCGTTGGATGGTTAGCGGATGGCAGCAATCCGATTTCATCGCCGCGATTGAAGGGGCGCGAGGACGGCAATGTCTCGCGCGCGCCAGCCGCCACCAGCCTTTCCTACTCTCCGTCTCGATCCGGACAGGAGAAGAGTTCGCTTCGTCCGCTCACAATTCTGATTGCCGCGCTTGGCGGCGAGGGTGGTGGCGTGCTGACGGATTGGATCGTCGCCGCGGCGACGAGCGAAGGCTTCCCGGTGCAATCGACGTCGATTCCCGGCGTCGCGCAACGCACGGGCGCCACAACTTATCATATTGAGCTGGTGCCGACGCCGAGGTCCGCACCCGATCCCCGTCCGATCCTGGGACTGGCGCCCGGTGTCGGCGACGTCGACCTGGTGGTGGCGAGCGAATTGATGGAAGCCGGTCGCGCCATCGCCAGCGGCTTTGTCACGCCCGAACGCACCACGACAATTGCCTCGACGAGCCGCTCCTATTTGACGGTCGAGAAGTTGGCGATGGGCGACGGCCGCTACGATCCGGACCGCTTCATCGCCGCGGTGGAGAAGAATTCGAAGAGTGCCCTGCTGTTCGACCTTGAAGCAGTTGCGAAGCAGAGCGGCGCCATGATCAATGCGGTGATGCTCGGTTCGATTGCCGGTGCGGCGGCGTTGCCGATTCCCGCCGAAGCATTCGAAGCGGCGATCCGTGCCGATGGCAAAGCGGTTGCCGCCAATCTGCGCGGCTTCCGGGCAGGCTACGATGCGGCGCAGGCCGGATCGCAACGGCGCCCGGAACCGATCAAACGTCAGAGCGCGCCGTCCGTTTCACTCGCCGATCTCGAACGAGCCGTCGCGGATATGCCCGAGGCGGCGCGTGTGTTCACGACCGAGGGTGTTCGCCGCCTCGCCGCTTATCAGGATCTTGCCTATGCGCGGCTTTATCTGAATCGTCTCGATCCGATCCGCCTCGCCGATGTGAAGTCCGCGGCCAACGGCCGGCTTCTCGCCGCGACGGCGCGGCAGCTCGCAGTGCGGATGTCCTATGAGGACGTGATCCGCGTCGCGCAGGCCAAGATCGACCCGGCGCGGCTTGACCGTATTGCGCGCGAGCTTGGCATTAAACCGGAGCAGACCTTCACCGTCACGGAATTCCTCAAGCCGGGAATCGACGAATTCTGCTCGGTTCTGCCGTCATGGCTGGCGCGGCCCATTCTCGACTTGGCGAAACGTCATCCTGCATTCGGCAGCGTTCATTGGGGCATGGCGGTCAATACCGCGTCGGTCTCCGGCTATCTGCGTTTCAAGCTGCTCGCCGCGCTGCGCCGCTTCCGGCGCAAAACCTTCCGCTTCCAGGAGGAGCAGCAACAAATCGAGGCGTGGCTTGAGCTTATCGCGCGGGCTGCGGTGCATTCGCCCGAGCTTGCCATCGAGATCGCCGAATGCGCCCGTCTCATCAAAGGCTATGGCGACACCCATAAGCGCGGCAGCGGCAATTATCGCCTGATCGTGGAGCGCGTCATTGCGCCCGCGTTGGCGGGGGAAATTTCCTTGCGTACGGCTATCGACGCCGTCGTCAGCGCGCGAACCGCGGCACTGCTCGATCCCGACGGCGAAGCATTGGCCAAATGTCTCGCCGATCTTGCTTCGGCCCCGGTCCATGCCATCGCTGCCGAATAGGCACGCCTCCGTCGGGAACAAAGAACCTAGCACCGCGGTTCTTATCAACGCGCAGGTGATTGCGCAGGGAATCGTCGTGGCTAAAACCTCCCCTCGAAAATCGTCGCGGCGCAAGATCGCGCGGACCAAACCGGCCCGGCGCAAATCCGCTCGGCGCGCCTCAAATCGTTGGTCCGGGCGGGTCACGCGAGAAAGTGACGCCCTGGACTTGAAACAGGGGGTATTCAGCCAACGCGATCCAAAGGCGATCGCCGCCTCACTAAAGCGGTCGGCGGAGCGCAGCCGCAGGTCCGACCCCTATCGTTCGGCACTCTCGATGCTGAGCTTCTACATCAATCGTGCCGGCAAGACTCTGCCGCCGGCAAGGCGCAAGGCGCTGCAGCGCGCCAAAGCCGAATTGCGCAAACAGTTCGGTCGACAGTAGCCGCAATTCCCTTCCATCGCGGTTTGGTCGCAGATCGGAGCGGTGCATCCCATAGTTGTTTTACCCGAGGCCGCGCAACCCCTTAGGCCCACCTTTAACCCAGTTTTAACCAGTCGGTTCAATGCTGATTGTGACCCAGGTGGCTCCTCCACGATGCCGCGCTTCGATCTATCCATCCGCACGAAGCTCGCGATCTGGTCGGCGCTGGGCGTCGTTCTGGTCGCCGGAATGCTTGTCGAGCAGCAAATCGGCGACCGCTCCGCCGCGCGTCTGCGCGAGCTTGCCGACAGCAAACAGCTCACCGCGGTCGAGGCGCTACGCGCCGCCAAAGACCTAGGCAACGTGCGGCTCGAATTGCGCGAGATGCGTCTGGCCATCGCGCCGAGCGAGGTCGACCACGCATTTGATCGCCTGCGTGCCGATGCCGCCGCCGCGTCAAGGCATATCAAAACCGCGATTGCCTTAAGCGACGCGCCTGCCGACAAAACCAAGCTGCAAAAGCTCGACGCGTTGGCCACTGACTATGTGGGTGTCAGCGGCAAGCTCGCGGCGGCCGCGAAGGATTACGGCGACACTGTCGCCATGGTCCAACGCGCCGGCGAAATCGGCAATGCGATGAACGCGCTGATCGAGCACTCGACTGGCGATCTGATTGAAGCGGCCGAACAGCGCGAAGCGCAAGCCAGCTCCCAGCGCGAACACGTCGGCCGCGTCGATCTCGCCATCGGTCTATTCGTGGTCGCGGTCCTCGGCGGTTTCGCTTTGTTCGGCGCGCTTGCCATCATCAAGCCGATCCGCCGCATCGGCGACGTTCTGCTCGAAATCGCTCACGGCAATAAGGACGTCGAGGTTCCCTATACCGGTCGAGCCGACGAGGTCGGCGATACCGCGCGAGCAGCGCAGACATTCAAGGAAAAGCTCGTCCGCATCGAGCAATTGGAAATCGCCGAAAAGGAAACCGCGCGCCGAGTGGCCGAGCAGCGCCGTACCGACATTCATAATGTCGCCAGTACGTTCGAGGCGACGGTGGCAAGCGTGGTGCGCTCGGTATCGACGTCGTCCACCGAGCTCGAGGCCTCCGCCGAGACACTCGGCGAGATGGCCGGCGCGACGCGCGATTTGTCCGGCAGGGTGCTTGCCGCTTCGACCGAAGCCGCCGAGAACGTCGGCACTGTGTCGCGCGCCATTGAGGAACTGATCGCTTCGGTTGGCGAGATCAGCCGTCAGGTGCGCGAATTGACCCGCATTGCGCGCGACGCAGTGGTGCAGGCCGGGAAAACGGACGGCCGCATCGCCGAATTGACGCGCGCCGCGGCGCGCATCACCGACGTAGTGAAACTGATTACCGCGATCGCCGAACAGACGAATCTGCTGGCGCTCAACGCCACGATCGAAGCCGCGCGCGCCGGCGAGTCCGGCAAGGGCTTTGCAATCGTCGCGCAAGAGGTCAAGGCGCTGGCGGCGCAGACGGCGAAGGCGACCGGTGAGATTGGCTTGCAGATCGCCGGGGTGCAGGCGGCGACACAGGATTCCGTCGTTAGCATCAAGGAGATCGGCGATACCATCGGCCGTATCGCCGATATCGCAGCCGTCATCACCGACGCGGTCGAGCTGCAAGAAGCGACCACCCGCGACATCGCGGCAAACCTGCAGGCCGCGACCGGCAGCGCAGCAAACGTCGCCGCCAATATAGCCGAGGTCAACGACAGCGCCGGAGGTATCACCTCGGCCTCGACGCAAATCCTCGCCTCGGCAAAGTCACTGTCGCAGGAGGGCAACCGGCTATCCATCGAGATGGAAAAGCTTCTCGCTGCGATCTGCGCGGCCTAAACGTCCAGCACTTAGGGGCGGGATTGTGCCGGACAAAAGAACGTTCCTTCCACCTCGACGATGTCATCCTGATTGAGACGGCTCACCTCGACGATCGTGCGCGGGGGATAAGGGATGCCGGCCCAAAGATCTTCTTGAATTTCGTTCACGAGTGGCCGGTAGCGATCCACGTCGGTGACATAGACCACCAGTCGTACGGTATTGCGCAGCGTGCCGCCGGCCGCCTCGACGATGGTCTTCATGTTCTCGAACGCCCGGCGAATGCGGGCCTCGGCCCCATCGACCAACCGGTTTGTCGCCGGGTCGATGCCGCGCATGCCGGCCACGAAGACGAAATCGCCGGCGCGCACGCCGACATTCCAGGTGCCGGTCGGCTTGATGGCGCCGGGTGGCGACAGAACCTCGACGTTATCGTCTGATGGCATGGGAGTAGCTCTTGATCTCGGGCTGAACTCGACCGCGCTCCGCAGCTAGAAGCGGCGTAACGCTTGCCGCGCGCTGCCGGACTTCGCTATTCTAGTCCACGTTGCGGGCGTAGTTCAGTGGTAGAACGACAGCTTCCCAAGCTGTATGTCGTGGGTTCGATTCCCATCGCCCGCTCCAGCTCTTCGATATTGCAGTGCGGTCAAAGGGAAGAAGCCGGATCGGTTTGCTCGTTTTCGGCGACTTTTTTCTTGATTGGCGTAATGCACCGGCTATCGTCCCGCTCAGAGCTTAGAATGGCTCGTTTGGGGGAGAGGAAAACCATGGATCTACAAACCGAAAGGCGCGGCTGGAACTGGTGGTATCTGCTCTTCGTCCTGCAGTTTGCCGCGGTGCTGTGGCCGGCGTTTTACAACTCGGTCGAGCCATCCTGGGCCGGCATACCGTTCTTCTACTGGTATCAGATGCTCTGGGTCGTTATCGGCGCGGTTCTGACCGCGATCGTTTACTTCGTGACCGAGGCCTGACGCCCAAAAAGCGTGCGACGCGGACTCGAGCGTGCGAGCCAATCGGCAATACAGAAGCCAAGCCTGGGGAGGCATGCCGTGCAGGAGATCAACTGGACCGCTCTCATCATTTTCGTAGTGCTGTTCGGATTTATAACGTGGCTGGGATTTGCTGCCGCGCAGTGGCGCAAGGGCGACCTCGATCAACTCCATGAGTGGGGCTTGGGCGGCCGGCGGTTCGGCACCGTCATCACCTGGTTCCTGGTTGGCGGCGATCTTTATACGGCCTACACGTTTATCGCCGTTCCGGCGCTCGCCTTCGGCGCCGGCGCCATCGCCTTCTTCGCGGTGCCGTACACCATCATGATCTATCCGATCCTGTTTCTGGTGTTTCCACGGCTCTGGCATGTCTGCCACAAGCACAATTACATCACGCCGGCCGATTTCGTGCGCGGCCGCTTCGGCAACCGCTGGCTCGCCTTGGCGGTGACGGTCACCGGCATTGTCGCCACCATGCCTTATATCGCGCTGCAGCTTGTCGGCCTGCAGGTGGTGATCGGTGCAATGGGCGTCTCGGGGACGGGGTTTGCGGCCGATCTGCCGCTTATATTGGCCTTCATCATCCTGGCAGCGTTCACCTATAGCAGCGGTCTGCGGGCGCCGGCGTCGATCGCCATCGTCAAGGACATTCTGATCTACGTGACGGCCTTCGCCGCCGTGATCGTGGTGCCGATCGAGCTCGGCGGCTTTGGCAAGATTTTCGCCGCGATACCGCCGGCGAAATTGTTGCTGGCGGTTCCCGGCGCCAACACCACCGGCTCATACGGCGTCTATGCCACGCTCGCGCTCGGTTCGGCACTGGCGCTGTTCCTCTACCCACATTCCGTAACCGGCATTTTGGCGGCTTCGAGCGGTCACGCCATCCGCCGCAATGCCGCGATGCTGCCGGGCTATTCCTTCATGCTCGGTTTGTTGGCCCTGGTCGGCTTCTTCGCCATCGCTGCCGGCGTCAGCACCATGCCGGAATTTGCCGGCGGCTTTAAGCAGTTCGGCAACAACTTCGCCGTGCCGGCGCTGATCCTGCACAGTTTCCCATCGTGGTTCGCCGGCATCGCCTTTGCGGCGGTCGGCATCGGCGCCTTGGTGCCGGCTGCGATTATGTCGATTGCCGCTGCCAATCTTTACACCCGCAATATCCATCGCGAGTTCATCAACCAAAACCCGACGGATAAACAAGAAGCGCAGATGGCGAAATGGGTGTCGTTGATCGTGAAATTGGGCGCGCTCATTTTCATCATCGCCGTGCCGACGCAATATGCAATCTACTTGCAATTGCTTGGCGGCATTCTGATCATCCAGACGCTGCCATCGGTCATGCTCGGCGTCTATACGCGCTGGTTCAACGCTTGGGCGTTGCTGGTCGGCTGGGCGGTGGGCACCGCGGTGGGAGTTTGGATGTTCAACGCGGCAAACTGGGCGCCAAACTATCCGCTGGCAATAGCCGGTCACACCTTCCCCGGTTACGCGGCGCTCTACACCGTGATTCTCAACCTCGTCGTGGCCATTGTGCTGACGCCCTTGTTCAACGCCATGGGCGGCAAGCAGGTCGACGCAACCGTGCCGAGCGATTATCGCATGTGAGCGATTATTGCCGGTGTGGCATTGATCGTGGCACACTTGCGATAGCCGCGCGGGTATCGATGCCCGTCGAACGACATGCGAGGGAGTATGATATGTCCTGGGCCAAGGTGAGCGACATCGCCTATGGGCGCCTTCGGGCCCCCGATCTTGACGTCATGGAGGAATTTCTGACCCGGTTCGGCATGCGCCGGGCCGAGCGGACCAGCACTGCGTTGTACATGCGCGGCACCGACCCCACGCACCACATCCATGTCACCGAAAAGGGCAACGACTCGAAATTCATCGGTCTTGCCTATTACGTCGACAGCGAAGACGATTTAAAGCGGCTGGCCAAGGCGCCGGGCGCCACCGGGGTCGAAAATATCGACGAACCGGGCGGCGGCAAGCGTGTACGGCTGACCGAGCCGAACGGCTATCAGATCGAGGTCGTTTGCGGCATTGCGCCGGTCGACGCCATTTCGGTCAGGCGGCAAAAACTCAACACCGGCGAGGCACCGACCGCGCGCGCCGGCGAATTGATGCGGTTGCCCAAAGGGCCGGCGCACGTCAAACGCGTCGGCCACGGCGTGCTGATGACCCCGCGCTTTCGTGAAACCGTCGATTGGTTTCGCGATACGCTGGGCATGATCTGCTCCGACGACGTCTATGTCGAGAACCAGGACAATCTGATTGGATCGTTCAATCGTTGTGACCGCGGCGATACCTACGTCGACCACCACGTCTTCTTCTGCCTTCGTCACGAGAAGACCGGATTGAATCATCTTTCATTCGAGGTGCCGGATATCGACGACGTGTGCATGGGCCACGACTATCTCAAATCGTTTGGCAGCTACGAGCACATGTGGGGCATCGGCCGCCACGTTCTTGGCAGCCAGGTCTATGATTACTGGGCCGATCCCTGGGGCCGCGTCCACGAGCATTGGGCCGACAGTGATCGCCTCAACCTCGCCAACGGCTCTCATCTCATTCCGGCCGACGAAGCGCTGCGATCGCAATGGGGCGAACGGCCGCCGGAAAAATTCATCAACCACGCCAGCCCATAAAGTCGAGCGTCGCACGAATCTGCTCTGCTCATTCCCGCCCGGGCGGGGATGAGCATGATTATTTATTGAAGGATCGGGCGTTCTTAGAGCTTCGTCACGCGGGCGTGCAGCAGCGCGGTGCGGCCGCCGCGGACTTCGTTGACGCATCGCGCCAGCGCCGCGGCCACATCGGCAGGATCGCTGACTTCCTCGGCATAAGCGCCGAAGGCTTCGCCGATCTTGGCGAAGTGGACGTCCGGCGCGAGCTCCGCCTCGAAGGAATTGACGGATTTCGCTTCGCCTTCGGGATACACGCGCAACGTCGATTGCTTCACCGCGTTCCAGCCGGTGTTGTCCATGACGATGGACAAAATCGGCAGCTTATATTGCTGTGAGACCGCGAAGACTGAGGGCGGGTTGCCGAAATAAAAGCCGCCATCGCCGCAAATCTGCACCGCAAGGCGGTTGGGCGCGGCGAGCTTGGCGCCGAGCGCCGTGCCGCCGGACCAGCCCAGCCCGCCGCCGCCGGCCCGCACCGTGGTGTTGGGCACGCGTCGCGGAATCTGCATCAGCACCGCCGCGGCATTGGTGACACCTTCGTTGAAGATCATGTCTTCGTCGTCGAGCAGCTTGCCCAGCTCCGCCATCAGATAATGCGGGTTGATCGCGCCAGGCTTGCCTTTATCCGCCGCGAGCTTGGCGGCACGCGCGATGCGTTCGTCGCGGGCGGCCTTGATGCGCGTCATCCGTGCCGCCACCGCTTGCTTGAATTGCGGCGTCGCTTTCGCTTTCAGCTCCGCCAGCACCTGATCGAGGATGTGACCGCTGTCGCCCTGCATGCGGATATTGCCGGGGAAGGTCCACATCGGCGAGCCGGGCTTGAGAATATCGATGTCGATATGCGCCCAGAACGTCTTGTCGTCGGCATGCACGGCGCTCGGGAACCACGGCACGTCGACGTCGACCAGCAACCCCACATCGGCCTCCGGGATCGCCTTGTCGGGCGAAAACCCGACGAAGCACGGGCTGTCGTGCGAGATATTGTTGGTCATGTTCGCTTCGTAGACGGCGATGCCGGCAAATTGCGCCAGCGCGTCGATGGCGCGTGACCCATGCGCATGGCGACCGGCATAGCCGGTGATCAGGATCGGATTTTGTGCCGTCAAAAGCTTGTCGGCGAGTGCGGTGACAAGTTTGGGGTCGGCGCTCCCGCCCGACGTCGCCGCAAATTGATCGGCCGTGTAGCGCCGGATCTCGTCGGCCTTCCAATGCTGCGTCAGCGTCTCGCGCTGCATCATCAGATAAACCGGGCCGCGCGGCTCGCTTTGCATGATCGAGGAAGCCCGCCGCAGCGCCTCCTTGACGACGACGCCCGACGGCAGCGTCCATTCCCACTTCAGATAGGGCCGCACTAGGCTCGCCTGGTCGAACGGTTCCTGCACGAAATGCACGTAGGTATCGCGCGAGCCGACAAGCTCGTCATTGGCGGTATACGGCGCCTTGCCGGCCATCAACAGAACGGGGAGCCGGCTGCGGAACAGGTTGTGCATGCCGTTTGCGGTATTGGCGGTGCCGACGTCGACATGGACCAGGACACCCTGGCCGCGTCCGGTGACCAGCGCATAACCCGCCGCCATGTGGGCGGCGGTGTTCTCGTGCGGGCAGCGCACGATGCCGGGCATCGCATCGCCGCGTTTCTTGCGATGCGCCATCTCGTCGATGATCGGAGCGTGATCGGTTCCAAAATTACAAAACAGGTAATCGATGCCGATCTCGTTCAGGCCTTCGAGCAGGTAATAGGCCGTGGCGAAATCCGGAACATTGGATTGCTGATCCAATTTACGCGCGACTGACGTTTCCATGTGTAAGCACTCTTTTTGCGGTGTTTTTTGCCGAACGGGTGATCGATCACGCCTGCGGGGTGTCGTGGCTTCTTATAGCATCCCTTGCTGCGCGCGTATGCGCCGCCGGCGACCATCGATTATCGGCATAAAGTCGGGGAATCCCCGAACTCTTGCCACAATGCCGGGAGATATCACGGACGATTGAGCGGGGAGAGGGTTACTCATGAGATGGCAAGCGGTTCTGGCCGGCGCCCTGGCGTCGGCCCTGGTGACTTCTGCGGCATCAGCCGATGTTCGTATCGTAAGCGATCCGGGCGGCGAAGTTTCCTCTTATATCCAGAAGTTCCATGCGATGCGCGATTCCGGCGAGCACGTGGTTATCGACGGGCCATGCCTTTCGGCCTGCACGCTCTTGACCGGCATTATTCCGCGAAATCGGGTCTGCGTCACCCAGCGCGCCGTGCTGGGCTTCCATGCGGCGTCCTACTATGACGACGCGTCGCGATCGCTGGTGCCGACGCGCCGCGGCAGCCGCTTGGTGATGGGGCTTTATCCGCAGCAAATCCGGTCATGGATCAACCGGCATGGCGGCCTGACCCCTCGGCTTATTACGATGCGCGGGCGGGAATTGTCGGCGCTCTATCGCACCTGTCAGTAGCCCGGCGGTCAGAACCGGGCCTGGGCTGGCCGGCGTCGGGACGGCTCCCGGTGCCGTTGTCCGTGCTCGGGTTCCGGCCTATCTAAGGCTGGGATCTCAAGCCATGCCCGATAGCGTTGCCCGCTCACATTTGCCCTTGCCGGTGCTTGCGACTGCTGCCGTCGTTGCGCTCGCGCTAATCGGCACTGTCTTACTGTGGGCCCATTACGGCACTACGGTCTTTTTCGAGACCATCCGCGTCGGGTTTTCGGCGTGTTTCGGCTGATCGGACGAGATTGATGAACGCGAAACTGAATGCCCAAGCCTCGCGCCTGATGCTGTTGCTGGCGGCGTTCCTGGGCGGGCTCTTTCTGATTTTCGCCGCCATTTTTTTCGTCACCGGCCGCCCATTCTCGCCGATCGGTCAGGCGGTAGCCGCCATCGGCGGACCGCTCGATCTCGAAGACCAGAACGGCAAGCCGTTCACCGACGCGCAGATGAAGGGCCACCCGTTCCTGGTATTTTTCGGCTTCACCCATTGCCCGGACATCTGCCCGACCACTCTGTTCGACATGTCGCAGATGATGAAGGCGCTCGGCCCCGACGCCAATCGCGTCGGCGCATTGTTCATCACCGTCGATCCGGACCGGGACACGCCCAAAGTGCTCAAGGATTATCTGTCGAACTTCGACCCGCATCTGCGCGGTCTGACCGGCGACCAGGCGCAGATCGATACCGCGATCAAGGAATACCGGGTCTATGCCAAGAAAGTGCCGCTCGAAAACGGCGACTACACCATGGACCATACCGCCATCGTCTATCTGATGGACAAAGACGGCCGTTTCGTCGCGCCGTTCAATATGACCCGCACGCCCGACGCGGAAGCCACCGATCTGCGGCGCTATATGTAAGTTAGCGCGCCAGCGGCGTTCCGCGGGCCGTCTCCATAATCTTCATCGGTGCGATCGGCATGGCGGGGCCGATCTGGGTGATGTGCGCGTCGTGCGCTCGGCCGCCGGTCATTCTTGGGCGCGGCTCTCGCACCGGCCGTTGCCGCGATTGATCGGGCAAAGGCTGGCGTGGCGGCCGCAAGCGGTGCGATCCGGCGACGCGCGACGTTCTCGCCATGCCGTGTTCGGTTTTTTCCCAGCGCTGGGGGGCGTAGATCAGCTGAAACAGCGCGCGCCATGCGGCCGCAGACAGCAGCAGCCAATGCAGCGGTGTCAGAATGAGCACCCAGGCATTGCCGAGCAGTCCCCGGCGCCTCAAACCGATCACGTCGAGTAAGATCGTTGAGACGTAGCCGGAGAGGAGGCTCGTCACGAAGATTGGCGCGGCATTCTCGATGACCGTGTTCGCCCATGGCATCGGCAGCGCATAAAGCGTGACGCCGAGGCCGGTCATGAACAAAGGATGGATCAAAGCCGCCAGCACGTTGGCGGCAAAAAATATTTGAAAGGCGATGGCGCCGGCGGGCGTCAATTCACGGAATAGCCGGCCGGGGCGGCGCATGTGCACCAGCCAGGTCTGCATCCAGCCCTTGTACCAACGGGTGCGCTGCCTGAGCCAAGGCATGAAGCGCGCCGGCGCTTCCTCATAGGTTGTCGACGCGATGGCCGCCGATCGATAGCCAAGGCGGTAAAGGCGGATGCCGAGGTCGGCATCTTCGGTGACGTTGTACGAATCCCAGCCGCCCGCCTTGCGCAACACAGCGGTGCGAAAATGATTCGATGAGCCACCAAGAGGAAACGGCAGGCTCAATGCCGCGAGGCCGCGAAGAAAAACGTCGAACTGACCGGCGTAATCGGCGGTGAACATGCCCGCGAGCCAGTTATCGGCGGTGTTATCGATGGTCAGGCTGGCCTGGACGCAAGCGAGCCGTTTGCCGCCTTCGCGAAACGCGTCGAGCGCACGGCGAAGCTGGTCGGGTTCGGGCTTATCCTCTGCGTCATAGACGACGGTGTACGCGCCCCGCGCCAGGGCCAGCGCGACGTTGAGCGCCTTCGGCTTGGTGCGCGGGCCGATTGGCGGTGCGACGATGGTTTCGAACGGCGGTCCGAGATTGAGGCCGAGGAGGGCGCGGCGCGTCTCCTGATCGTCGGCCTCGATCACGAATTTCACGTCGATGGCGCCGACGAGGTCCCTCACGACAGCCGCCTCCCGGTAAAGCGCGCAGATGACGGTGTAGATCGGCAGTTCGCGGTCGTCGCGGTCGGCAGGGGTGTCCGCGGCTGTCGCGACGAAGCAGGCGCTCAGCAGCCGCAGGAGCGCCGCCGCTAAAAACAGGACACAACATAAACCGCTCACCCCTTCGATGATGGGAAGTGGCGCAAGGGTGAAAAAGAGGAACGTGAGTGCCGCCAGGGTAATGACCCTCAGGACCGGCCTACCACCCTTCGGCGGCGCATTTGAGAACAGCGGCCGATGCTGGCGAAGGCTCTCGGCGGCGCGCCGGCCAAGCGCGCGCTGGCTATGCTGGAGAGCGAATTGGCGGAGCCGGTCCGCCGAAGTCAGCCGGAACGATTGCAGCCACGCCGGACGTTGCCGTCGAGGATCGGCAAGCCGGCGGGCGGTAATGCCGGGCGGCGCGATGATCCACACCAATCCACGTCCTTCGCGCAGCGGCAGCAGGCCGGCCGCCGCAGCCTGCACCAGTTGATCGTCATCGAGTGGACAGGCGGCCCGCGAAATTCGGTCGAACCGCTCATAGGAGGTGCCGAGAGAGCGCGCGAGCGCCGTAAGATAGGCCTCCTCGGTAATGGCGTCGGCGCAAATCAATACGCGATCCGCGCCGACGCCCATCGACCTTGCGCGCTGCTCGGCGGCGGCCAGAATCCGGCTCGGCAACAGGTGACGAATACAGTCGAGTTCCAGACAGTCGCCCGGTCGGCTCGCAATAGGCTCGTGACGGCCGAACTCACGAGGGCCGAGGTGCGGCAGGATCGTCGTCGGCGCGACGTCGGTGAGCCAATTTCTCACTCGGGCGCGGCGAACGCCCGCGACTCCAATGCCACCGACCACCACCGGTGCCCCCCCGCCGCAACGCCCAGCATCGTCCGCCTCGACTTTTCCCTAAGCCCCCGCTAAGCGGGCCCGAGACGGAAACAGACATGCACCCGATGCAATGGTGGCGTATGCCACCTGGAATAGCAAGACCACTGAGTTTCGCGCGAATCATTGGGGCGCTTGCCTCCGCGGCGGCGCTTTGTGCGGCGTTCTCCGCCGGTCCCGGTGCGCACCCGGCCTGGGGGCAGGATGGCGTCGTTTTGCCGCGCGGCGCGGCGGTTCCCGGATTCTGGGATCCGCGCCGCCGGCCGGAGCGCCCCGACCTGTCGCGCATCCAATCGATCCGCTTCCTCACCGACCTCGATTATCCGCCGTTCGATTTTGCCGGCACGGACGGCAATCCAGCCGGCTTCAACGTCGATCTGGCTCGGCTGTTATGCGACGAGATCAAGGTCACTTGCACCATTCAGGCGCGCCGGTTCGATTTGCTGCTAGATGCGCTCAACGCCAATCAAGGCGACGCCGTGATCGCCTCGATTGCGCCGACTGCGGAGGCGCGCCAGCGCGCCGATTTCACCGATCCGTACTACCGCACGCCGGCGCGTTTCGTGGCCCGCGTTGACAGCCCGATCGGCGATGTGCGGCCGGAGCTGGTCGAGGGCAAGACGATCGCGGTGGTCGCCGGTACCGCGCATGAGGCGTTTTTGAAAGAAATGTTCACGGAAGCCGAGGTGAAACTTTACGCCAACGACGAAGCGGCGCGCTCAGCGTTGCGCAACAAGGACGTCGACCTCCTGTTCGGCGACGGTATTTCGTTGGCGCTCTGGCTCAACGGCACCGATTCGGCCGGCTGCTGCGCATTCCGCGGCGGGCCGTATCTGGAAAGCCGCTTCTTCGGTGAGGGCATCGGCATCGCCGTCAAGCGCGGCAATGATCTGTTGCGGCAAGCCTTGAACTGGGCCTTGTTCCGGCAATGGGAGAAGGGCACCTATACCGATCTGTGGCTGCGCTACTTTCCAATCAGTCCGTTTTGACTTTGCATTGGCCGTATTTGACGCCATAGCACGCGAGCCGCAACGAAAGCACGATTGATGACGACCGGAGAACCTTCTGCCGCCTCGCTTCGCGAAGTCGCCGAGCTGTCGCACGCCTGGCCATTCGAAGAGGCGCGCAAGATCGTTGTGCGGTTGAAGAGGAAGCCGAAGGACGAAGTGATTTTCGAGACCGGCTATGGACCGTCCGGGCTGCCGCATATCGGCACCTTCGGCGAGGTCGCGCGTACCACGATGGTGCGCCACGCCTTTCGTGTCCTTACCGACGACAAAATTAAGACGCGGCTGATCGCGTTCTCCGACGATATGGACGGGTTGCGCAAAGTCCCCGACAACGTTCCGAACAAGGACATGGTGGCGGCGCATCTCGGCAAGCCGCTCACGCAAGTGCCGGACCCGTTCGGCACCCATGACAGTTTCGCCGCACACAACAACGCGCGGCTGCGCGCCTTTCTCGACCAGTTCGGCTTCGACTACGAGTTCATGTCGTCGACTGCCTGTTACACGTCGGGGCGGTTCGACGCCGCGCTGTTGCGGATGCTGGCGCATTTCGAACAAGTCATGGAAGTCATGCTGCCGTCGCTGCGCGAAGAGCGCGCGCAGACTTATTCGCCGTTTCTGCCGATCGATCCGCACACCGGAATTGTCTTGCAGGTGCCGGTCGTCGGGCATGATGCCAAGGCAGGAACCATCACTTACGAGCATCCGGATTCTATTGATAAGGAGCGCGTCACCACGCCGGTCACCGGCGGGCGCTGCAAGCTGCAATGGAAGCCGGATTGGGCGATGCGCTGGGTCGCGCTCGGCGTCGACTACGAGATGGCCGGGAAAGATTTGATCGACTCGGTCAAGTTGTCCGGCGAAATCTGCCGCGTGCTGGGCGGTGCGCCGCCGGAAGGGTTCAATTACGAGCTGTTCCTCGATGAGAATGGGCAGAAAATCTCAAAGTCCAAGGGCAACGGTCTGACCATCGACGAATGGCTGCGTTACGCCAGCCCGGAGAGCCTGTCGCTTTTCATGTATCGCGAGCCGAAGGCGGCGAAGAGGCTTTATTTCGACGTCATCCCGCGCAACGTCGACGACTATCTGCAATTTCTCGACGCTTATCCACGGCAGGGTATTAAGGAGCAGCTCGGCAATCCGGTCTGGCATATCCATGGCGGCGCACCGCCGCCGCCCGACAATCCGGTGCCGTTCGCCATGCTGCTGTCGCTGGTCACTGCGTCGAACGCCGAGAACGCTGACACGCTATGGGGTTTTATCGGCCGCTACCAGCCCGGCGTGACACGGCAAAGCCATCCGCGGCTGGCTGCGCTGGTCGACTACGCCATAAATTACTATCGCGATTTTGTTGCGCCGGCGAAAAAGTACCGCGCGCCGAGCATCCCCGAACGCGCCGCTCTGATCGATCTGCGCGATGCCTTGTCGCAATTGCTGGCGGATACAGACGCGCAAACGATCCAGGACGTGGTCTATGAAGTCGGCCGGCGTGAGCCGTTTCTCGACCAAAAGAAAAAGGCCAAGGACGGCAAGCCCGGCGTTTCGCTCGACTGGTTCAATATGCTCTATCAGGTGCTGCTCGGACAGGAGCGCGGTCCACGTTTCGGCTCGTTCGTTGCCGCCTACGGCATCAAGAACACCGTCGACATGATCGACGGCGCGCTGGCCCACTCCGCCTGATCACTGGCTTGCCCACAAAATCCGGGCGATCCACAGCACGTCAATCGTCGCCAGCGTGCGGTCGGGATGCTGAGTATTGAGCGATTTCAGCTCGATTGATTTGGCCGTCCGCCGCTTGAGCTCCTTGGCGAGCACTTCGCCGTCTTTGGTCCGCACCACGACGCGATCGCCGCGGCGGATCGGCGCCGACGGCGACACCACGATGACGTCGCCATCGCGGTAGGCCGGCTCCATCGACTGGCCGGAGACTTCGAGCGCGTAAGCATGCTCGTCGGTGACGGCCGGGAAGGCGATCTCGTCCCAGCCTTCGCCGGCCGGAAAGCCGCCGTCGTCGAAATAGCCGCCGGCGCCAGCTTCGGCAAAACCGAGCAGCGGCACCGCCCGTGCGACGCCGGCGGGGCCGGGCTCGATCAGGGTCACGAAAGTGTCGAATGGGGTGCTCGTGGCGGCCAACGCCTTGGCGATGGATTCGGTCGAGGGCCAGCGTGCGCGCCCTTGCGGCGTTACGCGTTTTGACTTGTTGAAGGTCGTCGGATCGAGCCCGGCGCGACGGGCGAGCCCCGAAGCCGATAGGCCGGCGCGCGCGGCGAGGCGATCGATGGCCGACCAGACCTGCGCGTGGGTGAGCATACAAACCTCTACGGAGGACCCGCATGATAGGAATTATTGCCTGAATGCTCAAGGGCCGATAGGGTCCCGCGCCAAGTGAGGTCGCAAACGGGTTGCGCGTGACCACCATTTACAAAATCTGCGAGCGCACGGCGTGGCAGGAGGCGCAAGACGCGAGGATTTTTCGCGGCTCGGACGTCGATGGGCGCGATGGCTTCATCCACTTCTCGACGGCCGCACAGCTCGCCGAAACGGCGGCAAAGCATTTCGCGGGGCAAAGGGATCTGATGCTGATTGCGATCGATGGCAACGCGCTCGGCACGGCGCTCAAATGGGAACGCTCGCGCGGCGGCGATCTGTTTCCCCACCTTTATGCCGTGCTCCCGGTCAACGCAGTGCTTCGGGCGCAGCCGCTGCCGGATGAGCTGGACGGATGGCGCGCGCTGCCGGAGCTGAAACCGTGATCGGCTTGTTCGACCGCCTGGCACGGCCGTTTTTGCGCGCGCTCGACCCGGAAGACGCGCATGGCCTGGCGATCAGGCTATTGAAATTTACACCGATGCCGCCAGCCGCCGCGGACGACAAGCGGCTCGCGCTGCGGGTGTTCGGGCTCAACTTCCCTAATCCGGTCGGGATCGCCGCCGGTTTCGACAAGAACGCGCAAGTGCCGGATGCGTTGTTGCGGGTCGGGTTTGGCTTCGTCGAAGCCGGCACCATCACGCCAAAGCCGCAGGCCGGCAATCCGCGGCCGCGCTTGTTTCGGCTCGACGCCGACGCCGGCGTGATCAATCGACTCGGCTTCAATTCGCAGGGCGCCGACGCTGTGCTGCGCCGGCTCGCAGAGCGGGCGCGAGCCGGTGGCATTGTCGGCATCAATGTCGGCGCCAACAAGGATACGCCCGACCGTATTGCCGACTACGTGCAATTGATCGAGCGCTTCGCCGCGGTGGCAAGCTATGTCACGGTCAATATCTCGTCGCCCAATACGCCGGACTTGCGCAACATGCAGCAGGCCGCCGTGCTTGATGACCTTCTGGCGCGCGTGATCGACGCCCGCGATCGTGTAGCACCGAAGGCTGGACCGACGCCGGTGCTGCTCAAAATCGCGCCCGATCTTTCGCTGTCCGATCTCGACGACGCCGTCGGCATCGCGCGTTCGCGCCGCGTCGACGGCATGATCGTCGGTAATACCACCGTGGCGCGGCCGAAAAGCCTGCGCGACGTGGAAAAGGCCAAAGAGGCGGGCGGCCTGTCGGGCCGGCCGCTGCTGCCGCTCGCCAACCGCATGCTGGCCGAGACCTATGTAAGAGTGGAAGGCGTGTTCCCGCTGGTGGGCGCCGGCGGCATCGATTCCGGCGCCAGTGCGCTCGGTAAAATCCGCGCCGGCGCCAGCCTCGTTCAGGTCTATTCGGGGCTGGTTTTCCGCGGCCTGGGCCTTGTCGCCGAGATCAAGACCAGCCTTCTCGACGCGCTCGAGCGCGACCGGCAAACAAGCCTGCTCGATTATGTCGGCGCCGATGCCGCGTCTGTTACTGCCGAGCCGTGGCCTGGGTGAAAAATGGCCGGAGTGAACGGCGCAACCGCATGCGACGATTGCAATTCCTGACTGCTTCTCAAAAGCATCTCTGCCGCCGTACAACAGCACTTAAGGCCGAAAAAACGGCCGCGTTCAGGAGGATGGAATGATCGATTGCTACACGTGGATGACCGATAACGGCTACAAGCCGCGCGTGATGTTGGAGGAAACCGGACTTCCGCATCGCATCGTTCCGGTCAATCTGCGGGAGAAGGCGCAGATGTCTCCGGAATTCATGAAGCTCAGCCCGGGACACAAGATCCCGGCCATTGTCGACGATGATGGGCCCGGCCGCGCCCGCGTGACGCTTTGCGAGTTGGGCGCGATCCTCAAATATCTCGCGGAAAAATCCGGCAAATTTTATCCGAGTGACGCGGTCGCCCGCGCCAAAGTGGACCAATGGTTGTTCTACGGTTCGGCGACATTCACGACGCTGGCGCAGCAGTTCGGACATTGGACGATACGCTCACCGGTGAAGGCGCCGCCGGCGCAGGAGCATTACGAGGCAAACTTGCGTGACATGCTCGGCGTCCTCGACCGGCATCTTGCCGCGAACGAATATTGCGGCGGGGATTATTCGATCGCCGATATGACAATGTATTCCGACGTGCATCTCCACGGCGTCAAAGACATCGGGCTTAAGGATTATCCTCATGTGCAGCGCTGGCACGACGCCATCGCGGCGCGTCCCGCCGTGCAGCGCGCATGGGGACCGTTTCCCGCATAGGTCCGGGCGCGGCGATTACCGCATGGCTGCGGCGCCGGGCGAGGGCGCCAGCACCGGCTGCAGCGCCGGAACGAGCCGGCGCCTTTCGCGCCGCGCCGGGATGGCGCGGTAGACCTGCTTGGTCGCCTCGACGATATGCACGCCGGCGAACGGCGCCGACAGCGTTGCGCCGGTGCGTTCCCACGCCACCGCGGAGCGCAAGAACCAGCCGCGCGGGATTGGCGGCACATAAAGCGCGTCGCCCCAGCCGGTCGGAGTGAACCAGGTGTCGCGTAGAAGCTGCGTGATCTGGGTGCGCGAATAGGGCCGGCCTTGACCGAACGGCGTCGTATCCATGCGCGCCCACAGTCCACGCCGATTGGGCACCACGGCGAGAAGCCGACCCCCGGCCGCCAGCACCCGCCATGCTTCGCGCAACAATTCCGCGGGATCGGATGACATTTCCAGGGCATGGACCAGCAGCACGCGATCGACCGCGGAATCTGTCAGCGGCAATTCGTCTTCCTCGACCAGCGCGGCCAATGCCGGGCGCGTTGAGGGCCAGCGCACCACCCCCTGGGCCGCCGGCATCAAAGCCAGGCAGCGCTCGGCCTCTTCGCGGAACAGGCCGAGATACGGCGTGGCATAGCCCACCCCCAAGACCCGCAACGCCCGCGTGTCGCTCCAGCGCGCGCGGATGCCGCGGCTGACGAAGCGGCGCGCCACGATGCCCAGCTGCTGGCTATAGAAATTTCGTAGGTCGACGACATCCATGACGCTAAAATAGCACGTCATTCCAGGGCGCGCTGACAGCACGAGCCCGGAATCCTTGAGCCCTGACCTTGCGGTTAATGGTTCGCAGTGCCTAATTTGGCGTAGTGCGATTATGGCTTCCGGGCTCGCCGGCAGCGCCCGCGCCCCACTGACGGTGACACATGGCGATTGAAACCTATCTGTTCCCCTGTCTGACGGACAATTTCGGTGTTCTGATCCACGACTCGGCGAGCGGAACCACCGCGTCGATCGACGCGCCGGAAGCCGGTCCGGTCGAGGCTGCGCTGAAAAAGACCGGCTGGCGGCTGTCCGATATCCTGGTGACCCATCACCATGCCGACCACACCGCCGGCATCGGCGAGCTAAAAGCACGGCACAAATGCCGCGTGGTCGCGCCGCGCGCGGAGGCGGAGCGCATTGCCGATGTCGACGAAACCGTGGGCGAGGGCGACGCCGTGCGCGTCGGCGCGCTCGAAGGGCGCGTCATCGAAACGCCGGGTCACACCTCGGGGCACATTTCGTATTTTTTTCCGGTAGACAAACTTGCCTTTGTCGGCGACACGCTGTTTTCGATCGGTTGCGGCCGCGTCATCGAAGGCAATCCGGAGATGATGTGGCGTTCGCTCCTGAAATTACGCGCGCTGCCCGACGACACCCGGTTTTATTGCGGCCACGAATATACCGAGGCCAATATCCGTTTCGCCAAGACCATCGAGCCGAACAACAGGGCGCTCGCGGCGCGCGCCGAGGAGGTGACCAGGCTTTTGGCGGCGGGTGAGCCGACCATTCCGGCAACGATCGGCGCCGAGAAAGCGGCCAATCCGTTTCTGCGCGCGGACGCGGCGGAAGTGGCAAAGTCGGTTGGGCTTGCCGGCAGCCCGGCGGCGGACGTATTCGCGGAGATTAGGTCGCGGAAGAACAAGTTCTGACTCGCCCCCTTCGCCCGCACGCATTGCGTGTATGTTGCAGCCTCCGCTATGCTGGTCCTGCCGCTTAACGTAGGGGATCGGCCATGACGAAAAAACCCGCATTATCGCCCGAGACATCGAAAGAACCGACCGACCACACGGAAATGGTCGTGAAGGTCGCCAAAGAAGCGACCGCCACTTGGATGAAGGACGCCGGTAAGATCGGCGATCGCGGCGAGTTCGACGTCACGAAGAAATTCAGCGAGTACAACATTTCGCCAGCCGAGCTGTCGGAGCTGTCGCGGGTCGTCGTCACCGAGATCAAGCAATCGACCGGCAAGGAATTGAAACTGCCGCCGGATTTGCCGAGCCGCTATCATGGGGCGTCGATCCACCACTTCATCACGGCGTTGCCGGGCCATCCGAGCATTCCTTCCAGCGGGCCGATGCGAAGCGCCTACAGTCCGCTCGCGGGCCGGCCTCAAACGACATCGAGCGGCCCAATCGGCAAAGGGCGCGCCAAGCCCGGTGGCAAATAGGCCATGCTGTCCACCATCCCGAAGCTGGCGGACAAGGCATTCATCCTCGGCTTCTTTCTGCCGACTTTGCTGTTCGTTCTCGGGCTAGCCGCTCTCTTCTATGATTTCGCCTGGGCGAAAGCCGTGCTCACGGCCGTCACGGATGAAAAGGGCTGGGACAAGCTTGCCTACTTCGTCCTCGCCGTCTGGGTCCTGTCCGTTCTGCTGATGATGATAAATCTCATCGAATTGCAGATGCTGGAAGGCTATCTGCGGCCGGTATCGACAATGGGCTTCCTGAAACGCAGCGAGACGCGGCGTTTCGAAACCCTCAACGATGAGTTCACCGCGCTCGATGACGAATGGGCGCGCGCTATCGAGGCCGGCGAACCTTTTCCTGACGGGAGCCGCATGCGGTGGCAGGATCTCCGCTACGAGTTGACGAGGCGCTTCCCCGGCGGGGTCGACAAGTTGTTGCCGACCCGCCTCGGCAACGCGCTGCACGCCTTCGAAGACTACCCGCGCGATATCTATGGCGCCGACAGCGTAGTGCTGTGGCCGCATCTGGCGACTGTGCTGCCGGAACAGCTGCAATCCGCTCTTGAGGATTCGCGCGCCCAGGTGAACTGCGCCGTCAATATCGCGGTGCTTGCCGGAATTTTCGCGCTCGTCGCCGCCATACGTTTTCTCTTTGCTAGCCACTGGACCGCCTATTGGACAGAGGTGAACTCATTTTATGGAATAGCGGCGACCTTCGGCTGGGTCAGCATTGTCGCCTTTCTTTCGATGATCGCCGCTGCCGTTATCAGTCGCATTGCCTACCTGTTCGCTGTCGAGCTGGCGCTGACATGGGGCGATCTCGTTAAAGCGGCGTTCGACTGCTCCCTGCCTGCCCTGGCTGAAAAGCTGGGCTACAAGCTTCCCCCCACCGGCAATGAGCGAGTGGCCTTCTGGAAAGCGGTAAGTGAACAGTCGATCTACTGGCGTCCGTTGCAGCCTGAACAGTGGCAACCGCCTCAGCATCCCCTTGTCAATATTGGCGCCCAGGCACGGCGAGAGCTCATGGATCTGTTGAACGCAGTATTTCGTTGAATACCCGAATGCGCGGCACGGGTTCATTGCCGAACCCCGCTATTGCGCGAGATAATAGACCATGCCCTCGCCCACAGCCGTGGAGTTGATCGCCAGGCTCGCGCTGCAGCCGCATCCGGAGGGCGGACATTTCCGCGAAACCTTTCGCGATACCCGACAGATCGGCGGCCGCGCCGCATCGACCGCGATCTATTTTCTGCTCGCCCGCGGTGAACGCTCGCATTGGCACCGCATCGACGCGGCGGAGCTTTGGCATTGGTACGCCGGCGCACCGCTTGCGCTTGAGATTGCGGCAGCACCCGGCCGTATCGAGCGGGTCACGCTCGGCGCCGATCTAGACGGGGGTGAGCGGCCTCAGGCCATTGTGCCAGCGCAGACCTGGCAGGCAGCGCTAAGCCTCGGCGACTGGACGCTCTGCGGCTGCACCGTCGCGCCGGGCTTTGACTTCAAGGCCTTTGAGCTGGCGCCACCGGGATGGTCGCCATAGCGATGTGGCCTGCGGTGGCGGCCAAGGAGGAATGCAGCGCGGCGACGACCTGGGCTCCTTCGCCGACCGCGGCGGCGACACGCTTGATCGATTTGGCGCGCACGTCGCCGATCGCGAACACGCCGCGCCGGGTTGTCTCGAGCGCGTGACGATCGCTGCCGGCATCTTCACCGGTCACGACGAATCCTTTGCCGTCGAGCTTGATGTCCGAGCTCGCAAGCCAACCGGTATTCGGCTCGGCGCCGATGAACAAAAATAAGTGGTTGATCGGCCGCCGTATTTCTTCGCCGCTTGCGCCGCGGCGCCAGCGCACCGCCTCCAGCATGCCGTTACCGCCTTCAAGCCCGCTCACCACGCAGCCGCCCTCGATCTGAACATTGGCGAGGCTCTCGATACGGTCGACGAGATAACGCGACATGGTCTCGGAGAGATCGGACCGGCGCACCAGCATCCGCACCTTAACGCCTTGGCCGGCGAGAAAGACCGCAGCCTGACCTGCCGAATTGCCGGCCCCGACCAGCGCGACTTCCTGATTGCCGCATAGCCTTGCTTCGAGCGGGGTCGCCCAGTAATGCACGCTCGATCCCTCGAATTCGTGAAGGTTCTCGACCGCGAGCCGGCGATAACGCGCGCCGCTGGCGATGACCACCGAGCGGGCTTTGACCTCCTCGTTATTGTGCAGATGCAGAACGAAGCCGCCCGCGGTACCGTTTTGCGACAGGGCGCTGACTTCATCCGGAATGGCCATTTCGGCGCCGAATTTTTGCGCCTGATTGTAGGCGCGCGCCATCAAGGCGATGCCGGTGATTCCGGTCGGAAAGCCGAGGTAATTTTCAATCCGCGCCGAAGCGCCGGCTTGACCGCCGAAAGCGCGGCAATCGAGCACCAGGACGGAAAGGCCCTCCGACGCGGCATAAACCGCGGTGGCAAGCCCGGCCGGCCCGGCGCCGATCACGGCGACGTCGTAGACACGATCCGGATCGATTGCCCGCACCAGCCCGAGACAGCGCGCCAGCTCATCCTCACCGGGGTTGCGCAGCAATTGGCCGCCGGGACACAGCACGATGGGGAGTTGCCCGGGATCGACATGGAAGCGTTCAACAAGCGCCTTTGCCTCGCTGTCGGTTTCCGGATTGAGCAATTGGAAGGGGTGAGCGCTGCGCCGCAGAAAACCTTGCAGGCGAAGCACGTCGCTGTTTTCCGTGCGGCCGACGATGACCGGCCCGCCTCTGCCAAACTCCAAGAGGCCGACACGGCGAAGGATCAGCGCGCGCATGATCCGTTCGCCCAGTTCGGCCTCGGCGATCAGCAGCGCGCGCAGCCGGTCAGCTGGAATGATCAGCGCGTCCGCCTGCCCTTGCGCGGTGGCGTCGGCAAGGGAAGGCCGCCCGGCCATTTGGGCGAGCTCGCCCATGAATTGGCCGGGGCCTTGCGAGACGATCAGCGTGCGGTGACCGGCCTGATCGCTCTGGCTTACGTCGACGTTGCCGGCGATGATGACGATGAGACCGGGTCCGACTTCCCCGGCGGTGAAGAGCTTCTCTCCGGGTGCGAAAGTGCGACATTGGCCGAACCGGCGCATGCGCTCGATCTCCAATGGATCGAGTTCGGGGAACATCTGTTCCCGGCGGCGTTCGATAGTCGGTTGGGGTGCTAACGCCATGCTGTTCCGAAGCCTCGCAAGGCCTCGGATTATATAGGCGGATTGCGGCTAGGCGAAATATTGCCCGCCATTGGCCGTCAGTGTCGAGCCGGTGATCAAGCCCGCGTCATCGGAGGCGAGGAACACCACGCAGCGCGCAATTTCTTCCGGCTCGCCGAGGCGACCGATCGGAATCTGCGGCAGGACGCTTTTTTGCAGCACCTCCTGCGACATCGCCTTGACCATGTCGGTCGCGATGTAGCCGGGGCATATGGCGTTGACTGTAATGCCGGCGCGCGCCCCCTCCTGCGCCAGCGCCTTGGTGAAGCCGATCTCGCCGGCCTTGGACGCTGAATAGTTCACCTGGCCGAATTGTCCCTTCTGGCCGTTGATCGAGGAGATGTTGACGATGCGGCCAAATTTTCGTTCGCGCATGCCTTCGATGACGTTGCGGCACATGTTGAATAGCGAGCCGAGATTGGTGTTGATGACTGCCGTCCATTGCTCCGGCTTCATGCGATGCAATTGGCCGTCGCGCGTGATGCCGGCATTGTTGACCAGAACGTCGATCGGACCGAGCTCGGTCTCGACTTGCTTGATGCCGGCGGCGCAGGCATCGAACGACGACACGTCCCATTTGTAGACGTTGATGCCGGTTTCGGCTTTGAAGCTTTGCGCCGCCTCATCATTGCCGGCGTAGTTGGCCGCGACCGTATAACCGGCCGTCTTCAGCGTTTTGCAAATGGCGGCGCCAATGCCGCGCGTACCCCCAGTGACCAACGCAACGCGGGGCATGATGTCCTCCCTATCCCGGGGTCATTCCGCCAAGCCGTGTGCCCGGTGTCCACGGTTCATTGTGGCAACAGCTTAAGGACGTAAATGGCCGGGACAAGCCCGGCCATGACGTGAATCAAATCGCCGAAGCGGCCTTAGCGTTCCACGCACATCGCAATGCCCATGCCGCCACCGATGCACAGCGTGGCGAGGCCCTTCTTGGCATTGCGCTTTTGCATCTCGTAAAGCAGCGTCACCAGAACACGGGTTCCCGACGCACCGATCGGGTGGCCGATGGCGATGGCGCCGCCATTGACGTTGACCTTGCCGGTATCCCAGCCGAGATCCTTGTTCACCGCGCAGGCCTGAGCGGCAAACGCCTCGTTGGCTTCGATCAGGTCGAGATCGCCAACGCTCCAGCCGGCTTTTTTCAGCGCGGCGCGCGACGCCGGGATCGGGCCGGTGCCCATGATCTTCGGGTCGACGCCGGCCTGCGCCCAGGACACAATGCGGGCGAGCGGGGCTTTGCCAAGCTTGGCCGCTTCGCTCGCTTTCATCAAAACTACAGCGGCCGCGCCGTCGTTGATGCCCGACGCATTGCCCGCGGTAACCGTGCCCTCCTTGTCGAAAGCCGGCCGCAATTTGCCGATCGCGTCGAGCGTGGTGCCGTGCTTGGGATATTCGTCGGTATCGACGACACTGTCGCCCTTGCGGCTCTTGATCGTCACCGGCGTGATCTCGTCCTTGAACTTGCCGGCCTTCTGCGCCGCCTCGGCCTTGTTCTGGGACTTCACCGCGAACTCGTCCTGTTGCGCACGCGTGATCTGCCACTGCCGCGCCACGTTCTCCGCGGTGTTGCCCATGTGATAGCCATTGAAAGCGTCCCACAGGCCGTCCTTGATCATCGTATCGATCATCTCGAAATTGCCCATCTTCACGCCGCTGCGCAGGTAAGCGCAGTGCGGCGCGACACTCATCGATTCTTGTCCGCCGGCGACCACGATCTCGCTGTCGCCGTTGACGATGCCCTGATAGCCCAGCGCTACCGCGCGCAGGCCCGAACCGCAAAGCTGGTTGACGCCCCAGGCCGGCGTCTCGACCGGCACGCCGGCCGCAATCGAGGCTTGGCGGGCCGGGTTCTGGCCCTGTCCGGCGGTGAGGATTTGCCCCATGATGACTTCCGAAACACGGGCCGCTTCGACGCCCGCGCGGTCGAGCGCGCCCTTGATCGCGGTCCTGCCAAGCTCGTGAGCGGGCACCGTCGCAAACACGCCGTTGAACGCGCCGACGGGAGTGCGCGTCGCACTGACAATGACGACATCGTCTTTCATGGGGATTTCCTTCCGGGCTGATGGGCTATTTCAGATGCGGAACTAAGCCGCGGATCCTAGGCCTATGTCATAAGGACGCGACAAGGCCTCGACAAGGCGCAAAGGGGCGCATGGCGGCCGCGTTGCTGGCATGCCGGGTGGGTCCGCTGGCGTCGGCGCGCCGGTCCCCACAAAAAGGTAGCCGGGGTCCGCGAAACCGCCTATTTTGACAGCAATATTGCAGGTCCCATCTCATGACTGAAACGACAGCCAAGGCCGCAGAGCCGGTCACGATCAAGAAATACGCCAACCGGCGGCTCTACAACACCGGGACGAGCACCTATGTCACGCTCGAAGACCTCGCCGCCATGGTCAAGAAGGGTGAGGATTTTGTCGTTTACGATGCCAAGACCGGCGAGGAGATTACTCGGTCGGTCCTCGCCCAGATCATTTTCGAGCAGGAAAACAAGGAAGGCCAAAATCTGTTGCCGATCGCTTTCCTGCGTCAGCTGATCCGCTTTTACGGCGACAGCATGCAGATGCTGGTGCCGCGGTACCTCGAAGTCTCCATCGAATTGCTGACCCGCGAACAGGAAAAGTTTCGCAATCAGATGGCGCAAGCTTTCGGTGTCGGCGCTTTCACCTCGCTCGAAGACCATGTGCGGCGGAACATGGAAATGTTCGAGCGCGCCTTTGCCATGTTCGCACCCTTCGCGCGCCGCGAGACGGCCGGCGGCGACATTGCCGCGGAGCCGGAAAAATCGCCGCCGAAAGGGGGCGATATCGACGACCTCAAACGTCAGCTCGACGAGATGAAACGCAAAGTCGATCGGCTGACTGAGAAAGAGCCGGGCGGCGAATAAGTCGCTTCGAACCGCTTCAGACGACTTTGGCCAGGCTTGCGCGCCAGGGCCGATCGGTCGTGGCCAGACCGAGAAGCGCGCCTTGCAGATAATCGCAGCCCCACGCTGCCAGCGTTTGGGCCGCGGCTTCGTCCTGGACCCATTCGGCAACCGTCTTGAGTTTGAGGCGGTTGGCGAGATCGATAAGCGTGCGCACGAAGGCGCGATCGTCATCCGAGCGCATAATGTCTTGCACGAAGGCGCCGTCGATCTTGACCACGTCCACGCCGAGCTTGCGCAAGTTGCGGAACGAGGTGTAACCGGCGCCAAAATCGTCAATCGCGATCCGGCAGCCAAGATCTTTGACGCGGCTGACGAAGCCGCGGGTCTCGTCGACATCAAGAATCGCCGCGCTTTCCGTGATCTCGACGATAAGGCGTTCTGCAACACCGCCATTCTGGCGTAGCAGCGAACCCAGCCCCGCCCACCAGTCAGGGTCGGTGGTTGAGGCCGGCGAGACATTGAAGCTTGTCTGCAGCGCGGGGGCTGCCGCCATTTCATCGATGACGAGCTCGAGAACGCGAAAATCGAGCAAGCGCACCAGACCGAGTCTTTCCGCGACCGGGACTATATCGTTCGCCGCGATCAGGCTGCCGTCGGTGCGGCGGATCCGCATCAGGCATTCGTAGAAGGCGGGCTGGCGGTCGGCCGCTCCGGCCACGGTTTCATAGGCGAGAAAAATGCGCCGCTCATTGAGCGCGGCGACGATCTCGTCGGTCGCGCGCACATTGTCCCGCCGCATGGCTTCGCGCTCGACATTGGGCCGGTACGCCTGGAATGAGCCGCGGCGCCGAACCTTGGCGGTATCGAGGCTCTCCTGCGCCCGGGCAAGAACCTCGGCGACGCTGCGGGCGTGACGCGGCGCCGTGACGCCGCCAATGGTCACGATGACCGCAATCGGTCCGGCGCTGGTTGGCACCATCTCATCGCGAACGGCGATAAGCATGCGCTCGGCGGCGACCGCCATGTCGTCCGGGGTGCAGTCGCGCAGCACGAGACCGAATTTGTTGCCGGAAAAGCGGCCGAGCGTGTCCTTGCCGCGCATCCGGCTGTGCAGGCGCGTGGCGACGGCGGCGATCACCTGATCGGCGATGTCGAAGCCGTAGGACTCGTTGACGCGTGCCAAATTGTCGATGCCGACCAAGAGGAATCCGCAGGATGAGCGGAAGCGCAAGGCTTCATCGATCGCATCTTCGAGGACTTCGCTCAGGCGGTGACGGTTCAATTCGCCGGTGAGACCGTCGTGGCTGGCGAGAAATGTGAGCTGGCGCTCATGCTCATAGCGCTCGTTGATGACGCGCAGCACACCTTGCGCACGCGCCGGTCGGCCGTCGGGGCCGGCAAGCCAGCGGCCGCTGTCTTCAACCCATAATTTGGTCTCTGATGCGGGATCGGGGCGCATACGGTACTGAATTTGATAAGCAACACCGTGGCCGTCGTCGCGCTTGTCGGATTTGGCAACGACGTCGAAACGGGCCTGCGCGTTCTCCGCTTCGAGGAGCTGCGCATAGGCGCGGCCGCTCGAAACCGCCGCGATATCCGGGATCAGCAGAACTTTGCCGGCGTTGCCGCTCCAGAGAAGCTCGTCGCTGTCGAGGCGCCAGTCGTAGGCGACTTCGCCGACCGAGTCCAAGATTTCGGCAGCATCAAGGGGAGCGGCGGCGGGCCGCGGCGCGGCGGTGGTTACGGCGTTGCCGTGAGGAAATGAATCACGCGCACCGTTCTCGGTCACGGTCGCCTCATGATGCAGGGGTGCAGTCCGCGGGTAGCGCGAGCAGACGCCGGGTTTGCCGCCAGCATATCGGCAAGAGCTTAAACGATTCGGTAAACCCGAAGAATTGCACGTCCTCTACGCGGCACGGTGCTTGCGATCTCCTGGCTGAAGGCCATGAACGTCCCGTTTCGGGACAGGAGACGCAAGTGAGCACAGCTCTCGTCCCAATCGGACCGATGGATCGGGACAGCCGACCGTCACGAATGGGCCAGCGGCCGAATGCCGATTTCATGGCCCATCTGATCGCCACGACGTCGCAGGCACCGCAAACCCGGGCCCGCCGACGCGCCGAGCCGGAAGCGGCGACAGCGGCCTATCGCGCGCTCGGCCAATGGCCGACAGCACCGGGGGGCAGGCTCTCAAGGTCGTTCTAGCGGGAGCTTGGCGCCTTCAGCTGGACCGGGAGCTCAGATTTATCCCGGACCTCCAATTTCGACCTGGCGCTGCGCGCTGCGCATGCCGACGATAAAGCCCGCGAGCACGTCGACCAGGGCAATCGCCATCAACAAGAAAAATGTCGAGCTCGCGGCTCGCGGCACCAGCAGGAATTCGACCAGCATGGCGATGAACAGCGCCATCGCCAGGATATGGTCCATGACGCTGCGCGTTCCAATTCGGGTCGACTTGATGATTTCGATCCAGAGCAGAAAAATCGCGGACGCGACCAGGATGTCTTCCCAGGTCAGTACCCAATCCTGCCCAGACATCATGTGTACGGTCGTCACCGGCGAGGTCCAGCTGACGCCCGGGGTGAGAAACGCAATCATGTTGTAGATGGCGAAGGGAACCAGCAGCAGCGGAAAGCCAAGCACAAACATGACGCAAATCTTTCGTCACATAGCTCGCTCGTTCGGGCCGATTCCAAAGACCGCGGGGATGTGCACGGGGCTGGAAGGTTAGGCTTCCGATTTCTTGCTGAGGATTTGCCGGCCGCGATACATCCCGGTTTTGAGATCGATGTGGTGCGGACGGCGTAGCTCGCCGGAATCCTTGTCTTCGACGTAAGTCGGCGCCTTCAGCGCATCGGCTGACCGGCGCATACCCCGCCTCGACGGCGAGGTTTTTCGTTTCGGCACAGCCATGGGATCGCTCTCCTCTGATTGGCTCGTCTTGCTCGGAATGACGGGCTTATAGAAGAATGATCGTTGCTAGGCTAGGGGCAAAGCTTATGGACCCCTGACGCAAGCGTCGAGCCCGCTGAATTCGGCGGCGCGGCGCTCATAGAGGCCGGCAAGCCTGCGCACTAGGACACTTGGAGTTTTGGTGCTGCGCCGCACCGGGTTCGGCAGGATCGCAGCAAGTTCCGCCGCCTCATAAGGGGTTAGATCGTGCGCCGATTTGCCAAACGCCCAGCGCGCACCGGCTTCGGCGCCGAACATGCCGTCCGGGCCCCATTCGGCGATGTTGAGGTAGATCTCCAATATTCGCCGCTTCGGCAAAACCAGGGTCATCCAGACCGCAAGCGGCATCTCGAGCGCCTTGCGGATAAAACTGCGTCCCTGCCAGAGAAATAGGTTCTTGGCGGTTTGTTGAGTGATGGTGGAGGCGCCTCGCGACTCGTCGAGGTCATCGTGGGACTGTCTCAAAGCGGCGCGGATTTCACCGAGGTCGATGCCGGGGTTATGGCAAAAGCCGCCGTCCTCGGCGACAATCACGGCGAGACGTAGCGCCGGCGATGTGCGCGCGAGTGGGACATCGATCCGTTCGACGCGTGCGCCGGTGGCGTAGCGCCACAGCATCGGCATCGAGACGGGATCGATGAATCGATAAAGAGGCGCGAGCGCATAGGGGACGAGAACTGGAACAACCGCGACAATTGCCAAGATCACCGCGAGGCGTCGCAAGGACATGTTCTTTGTGCGGCTGACGGTCAGGCCGCCTCCGCTTGCGACAAGGACTTGCGGCCACGAATAAGGTCGGCGCCCTTTTCGGCCATCATCAGCACGCAGGCATTGATGTGGGCGGAGACGAGATCGGGCAACGCCGAGGCGTCGCAGACGCGCAAATTCTCGATGCCGTGGACTCTCAGGTCAGCATCAAGGACGCCGTCCTGGCCCATCGCGCAGGTACCGCAAGGATGGTGTGCCGTGATGACGACTTTCTTCAGCCAACCATCGATCTCGGCGTCGGTTTTGACGTTCAGTCCAGGTCCGATCTCCTCACCGCGATAAGGATTGAGCGCTTTGTCGAAGGCAAGCTCGCGCGCCCGCTTAAACCCTTCGCGCAGCGTCGGCAGATCGTTTGGCGCCGTGAAGAAACGATAGACGATACGGGGCGGCGCCAAGGGGTCGGCCGTGCTGAGCAGCACTTCGCCGCGGCTGTCGGGATGCAACAGCGTCGGTCGAATGCCGTAGCCGTCCTGGAAGGCCGGGCGGACGAATGGAAACCAAAGATGCGGCGCGTGCGAGGTGCCGCGGAACATGAACTCGATATCGGGAACGGCCAGTTCGGGCCGCGTTTTGATGAAAGCGTGCAGCCCGCCCGGCACGACCGTTGCCGGCCCTCGTCCGAACAGATGCGCGCGGATCATGCTCGCCGCCATGCGGTCGACGCGCATTTCGCGATGAAAGCTGCCCGGCTGTTTTCGGGTGTAAGTCATGTAGGCGCCGAGATGGTCCTGTAGGTTCTTGCCGACCGGCAGGTCGGCGACTACGCCGATACCGAAGTCGCGCAAATGCTGCGCCGGTCCGATCCCCGAGAGCATCAGGATTTGCGGCGTGTTGAAGGTGCCTGCGGCCAGGATCACTTCCCGCGTCGCGCTTGCGCGCAGCGTCGAGCCCCCCTGGACGTATTCGATACCTCTCGCTCGGCTGCCGTCGAGTACGACGCGCGTGGTGTGGGCGTTGGTTGCGACCGTGAGATTTTTTCGCCCGCTTGCCGGCTTGAGGAACGCATTGGCGGACGACGAGCGGCGGCCGTCGCGAATGGTGTATTGGCCGCGACCGAAACCCTCCTGCTGCTCGCCGTTATAGTCCGCGGTCAGCGGATAGCTGCAGCTTTTGGCGGCTTCCAGCCAAGCTTCATAAAGCGGGTCTTGCGTTCGGGCGAATTCGGTGCCGAGCGGGCCGGTCCCACCTCGCCACGCGTCTTCGCCCCGCGCGAAGGTCTCGCAGCGCCGGAAATACGGCAGCACGTCGGCATAGGACCAGCCGCGTGCGCCCTTCTGCGCCCAGCGGTCGTAGTCGCCGGGATTGCCACGGGTATAGGCCATGACATTGATAGAGGATGAGCCGCCCAAAACCTTGCCGCGCATCGCCTCGATGCGCCGATTGTTGAGGTTCGGCTCGGGATCGGTTTGGTAGCCCCAGTCGAACATATGGCGGTCGTGCAGTCGGCCGAGGCCAAGCGGGATGTGAATATAGGGGTGCCAGTCGCGGCCGCCGGCTTCGATGAGCAGGACGCTGGCTGCGGCATCCTCGCTCAGCCTGTTGGCCAGCACACAGCCGGCCGAGCCGGCGCCGATGATGATGTAATCATAACTCGAGCCCGGCATTTCACCCCCGCATCTTGCCGCCACGCACGGTCGATTTCAGTCGCGCGCGTAACCAATAAGCGGCTTCTTTTTGCGACCGAGGAGCGTCAGGATGATAGCGACAATTCCGATGACGACCCAAGCTGGGAGATCGAAAATCCGTTGCAAGTAAGGGTCCCAGGCCCAGGCCGCTCGCTGCTTCAGCCAGGTTTGAACCACATTGAGGCTGTGCTGGTCGATTATGGCCCACACATCGACGACCTTGGTGTAGATGAGGTCGTGGTTGGCGATGGATTTGGTCCCGTCATAGACCAGGAACACAAAACCGGTAGCAAGCAGGCAGAGGCCGATAAAGCGAAGCAGGAATCTGATCATGACGCTGACGCGCTGCGGCTGGAGATGGCGGATGATGGTCGGGACTCTTGAGGCAGGCATTACCCTTCCCGGCGGGCTTGTTCAATGCGGCCGGCCGGCTTTCCGGTCGCCTGCCTTGAGTGCAGGCCGGCGGGTTCGCTAAGGTTCCATCCCCCGCCCGGCTCCGGCGCACCAGCAGGGATTTGAAATGGCTTTGAACAACGGCGGCAAAAACGGCAGCCATTCGAACCGGCCGACCTTTACCGACCAGGAAGCCCTGCTGTTTCACAGCCAGGGCCGCCCCGGGAAGCTCGAAGTCGTCGCCACCAAGCCAATGGCGACACAGCGCGATCTCTCGTTGGCTTATTCGCCCGGGGTCGCCATCCCGGTGCTCGCCATCGCCGAGGACGAAACCAAAGCCTTCGATTACACGACCAAAGGCAATTTCGTCGCCGTTATCACCAACGGCACGGCCATTCTCGGGCTTGGCAATCGCGGTGCGCTGGCGGCGAAGCCGGTGATGGAAGGCAAAGCGGTGCTGTTCAAACGCTTCGCCGATATCGATTCCATCGATCTGGAGGTGTCCACCGAAGACCCGGACGAATTCATCAATTGCGTGAAATTCCTCGGCAAGGGGTGGGGCGGCATCAATCTCGAGGATATCAAGGCGCCGGAATGCTTCATCATCGAGCAAAAGCTGCGCGAGCTGCTCGACATTCCGGTTTTCCATGACGACCAGCACGGCACGGCCATTATCGCCGCCGCGGGCCTGCTCAACGCGATTGAACTTACGGGCCGCGAAATCGCAACGACCAAGCTTGTCTGCAACGGCGCCGGCGCCGCCGGTATCGCGTGCCTCGAACTGCTGCGCGCCATCGGCTTTCGCCCGGAGAACCTTATTCTCTGCGATACCAAGGGCGTCATCTACGAAGGCCGCACTGAGGGCATGAACCAGTGGAAGTCGGCCTCCGCGGTGAAAACCAAGGCGCGCACGCTCGCCGAAGCGCTCAAGGGCGCCGATGTATTCTTCGGGCTTTCGGTCAAGGGCGCGGTGACCCAGGCGATGGTGAAAGAGATGGCGGATCGCCCGATCATCTTTGCCATGGCCAATCCCGATCCGGAAATCACCGTGGAGGAGGTCGCCGCAGTGCGCTCGGACGCCATCATGGCCACCGGCCGATCCGACTATCCGAACCAGATCAACAACGTTCTCGGCTTTCCCTACATCTTCCGCGGCGCGCTCGACGTGCGCGCCCGCGCCATCAATATGGAGATGAAGATCGCGGCAGCCCACGCGCTTGCCGCCTTGGCGCGCGAAGACGTGCCCGACGAGGTCGCGGTCGCCTATGGCGCGCGGCCGAAATATGGGCCGGACTACATCATTCCGGTGCCGTTCGATCCGCGGCTGATTTCGGACATTCCGCCGGCCGTCGCCAAAGCGGCGATGGATACCAACGTCGCGCGCAAACCCATCGCCAATATGGAAACCTATCGGCAGCAATTGCGCACCCGGCTCGACCCTGTCGCCGGCGTGCTGACCGGCGTTTATGAACGGCTGCGCCGGCGGCCGCGGCGCGTGGTGTTCGCCGAAGGCGAAGAGGAGCAGGTGATCCGCGCGGCGGCTACCTTCGTGCACCAAGGATTGGGCTCGGCGCTTCTGGTCGGCCGCGAACGGGCGGTGCGCGAAACCGCGCAAGCGCTCGGCGTCGAGCTCGGCGGCAATATCGAGATCATCAATGCCGGGATGTCGTCGCGCAATTCGGCTTATGCCGCCTATCTCTACGAGCGGCTGCAGCGCCACGGCTTCCTGCAGCGCGACTGTCAGCGCCTGGTAAACCAGGACCGCAACCACTTTGCCTCCTGCATGGTGGCGCTCGGCGATGCCGACGCCATGGTCACCGGCGTCACCCGTAATTTCTCCGTCGCGCTGGAAGACGTGCGGCGCTGCATCGATCCAAAACCCGGGCATCGGGTCATGGGCGTGTCGCTGGTGCTGGCACGGGGCCGCACCGTGCTGGTCGCCGATACCGCGGTGACCGAAATGCCGACGGCGGCCGACCTCGCCGAGATCGCGGTCGAGGCGGCGCGCGTCGCCCGTTCTCTTGGCTACGATCCGAAGGTCGCCCTGCTTGCTTTCTCTACGTTCGGCCATCCCCCGGGCGAGCGTTCGGGGCGCGTGCAGGAAGCGGTGCGGCTGCTCGACGAGCGCCATGTCGATTTCGAATATGATGGCGACATGGCAGCCGATGTGGCGTTGAACATGGAGTTGCGCGAAGCTTATCCGTTCTGCCGGCTGTCCGGCCCCGCCACTGTTCTGGTCATGCCGGCGTTTCATTCGGCCTCGATCTCGACCAAGATGCTGATGGAGCTGGGCGGCGCCAATGTCATCGGCCCGATGTTGGTCGGCCTCGATCGTTCGGTGCAGATCGTGCCGCTGTCGGCGAATGATGCCCAGCTCGTCAACATGGCGGCGATCGCCGCCTATAATGTCGGCGGTTGAGCGCGCGACGCACGATCTAACGCATGCAAAAGCGCAGGCTCGGAACTTCGGGACCGGAAGTATCCCTCGTCGGTCTCGGCACTAATAATTTCGGCGGCCGCAGCGGCCGCGATGCCGCGCGTCTGGTCGTGCACAAAGCGCTCGATCTTGGCGTCACGTTGATCGACACCGCCGACGTCTACGGCAACAAAGGCGGCTCGGAGACCATTTTAGGCGAGGCGTTGGGAGCGCGGCGCAAGGATGTCGTGCTGGCGACAAAATTCGGCTTGCCGATGGGCGCCGGCGCAAACGGCGGCGCCTCGCGGCGCTACGTCCTGCAAGCAGTGGAAGCGAGTTTGCGCCGGCTCAAGACCGACTGGATCGATCTCTATCAGTTGCACCGGGCCGATCCTAAAACGCCGATCGAGGAAACGCTGCGCGCGCTCGACGATCTGGTCAAGGCGGGGAAGATCCGTTTCATCGGTTGCTCCAATTTATCGGCGGCGCAGCTTGACGAGGCCCGGGCGGTTGCGGCGCAACATAAGCTGTCGGCCTTCGTGACGTGTCAGGACGAATACAATCTGCTCGACCGCGGCATTGAAAAGGATCGCGTCGCGGTCGTGCGCAAGTACGGCCTGGGGCTGCTGCCTTACTTTCCGTTGGCGAGTGGCCTGTTGACCGGCAAATACCAAAGCGGCGCGCCGATGCCCGCCGGTTCCCGGCTCTCCTACAGCGCACACCACGCCGACGGTCTGCTCAATGCGCACAATTGGAACATCGTGGAGAAACTCCGCGCATTCGCCGCACAGCGCGGTCATTCGCTCCTCGAATTGGCCATGAGCTGGCTTGCCAGCCGGCCGTTCGTCTCCGGCATCATTGCCGGCGCCACCAGGCCGGAACAGGTGGAGCAGAACGTCGCCGCTATCGGCTGGCTGCTATCGGCTGCGGACCTCGCCGAGATCGACCGCATTACCGGTTGAATGACTTGCGAAATTCGAGGCGTCGGATTCACGCTGCCGAAACCTCTATCGCTTAATTTGCTGCCGCATGCAGCATATCGCGCCGCCGTTTGCCCTCGAAATCCACGGCCTCGTCAAGCGTTTCGACCGTCCCGCGGTCGACGGGCTCGACTTGACTGTTCGCGGCGGCGAATTTTATGCGCTGCTTGGCCCGAACGGCGCCGGCAAGACCACGACCTTGCGCATGATCGCCGGCCTGCTGCGGCCAGATGCCGGCAGCATCCGCGTCGCCGGGATTGATGCGCTCGCCGATCCGATTGCGGCGAAGCGGCTGATGGCGTGGATTTCCGACGAGCCGATGATCTACGACAAGCTCACGCCGCGAGAGTATCTCGAATTCGTCGCCGGCCTGTGGGGCCTCGCGCCGCCGCTGGCGGAGCCGCGCGCACAAGAGCTTCTGGACTGGCTCGAACTCGAGCCGCATGCGCAGGAGCGCTGCGAGGGTTTCTCCAAAGGCATGAGGCAAAAGGTTGCGCTGGCCGGCGCGCTCATTCACGAGCCGCGGCTGATCATCCTCGACGAACCGCTGACCGGGCTCGACGCCGGGTCGGCGCGTCAAGTCAAGAGCGTCTTACGCGAGCGGGTGCGCGCCGGCGGCACCGTCATCATGACCACGCACATTCTCGAAGTCGCCGAGCGCATGGCCGACCGCATCGGCGTCATTGCCCATGGCCGGCTGATCGCTGAAGGCACGCTCGACGAATTGCGGCTCCAGGCCGGCAAGGACGGGGCGTCGGTTGCCGCCGCCAGTGCGGGTGATCGGGCAAGCCTCGAAGACACTTTTCTTGCGCTCTTGGCCCAGCCGGCGGAAGCGGCATGATCGCGTCAGCCGGCTCGACGCTGTGGTTTGCCGAACATGAGTGGCGCCTCGCGTGGCGCGATTGGCTCGCCATGATGAGCGGTGGCCGGCGCAAGCGCTTGCGACGCGCCGTCATCGCCATCGCGATCTTCGTTCTGTTCATGCATTTCGTCGCCTATTGGATGGTGGGCCGCTACGCCGATGCCGTCCCTGACAAATCGACTTTGGTCGCGATCACCGGCAGCATATTGTTGTCTTGGCTGTTGATGATCTCGCAGGCGATGGAATCGACGACACGCGCTTTCTATGCGCGCTCCGATCTCGATCTCATTCTGGCTTCGCCGGTTGCCGCGGAAAAAATCTTCGCGGTGCGCATCGCCACGGTGGCGCTGTCGATGGCGATGATGGCGCTGCCGCTTGCGGCGCCGTTCATCGATGTATTGATTGCGCGCGGCGGCTGGCGCTGGCTCGGAGCCTACGGACTGATCGCCGCGATGGGCGCCGCCGCGACGGCGCTGGCGGTGGGTCTTTCCGTCGCGCTGTTTCGCACGATCGGCGCGCGGCGCACGCGTTTCGTCGCACAGGTCGTCGCCGCCGTGATCGGCGCCGCTTTTGTCATCGGACTGCAGATCGCAGCCATCCTGTCCTACGGCACCATCTCGCGGGTTTCGCTCTTGCAGTCGCAAAGCCTGATCGCCGATTTGCCCGGTCTCGACAGCTTGATCTGGTGGCCGGCGCGCGCCGCGCTGGGTGACGGCGCGGCGCTTCTTGGCGTGCTCGCCATAAGCCTGGCCATGCTTGCCGTCGTAATTGCTATCGTGGCGCCACGCTTCGGCGAATACGCCGTCACTGCGGCGGGTGTCGATGCCTCGGCGGTCGTCGAGGTGCGGCGCACGACCGCATTCCACGCGTCCTCGCCGCGCCGCGCGTTGCGGACCAAGGAGTGGACGCTGTTGCGACGCGATCCTTGGCTGGTGTCGCAGACGCTCATGCAGATGCTCTATCTCATTCCGCCGGCCGTGCTGTTGTGGCGCAGCTTCGATGACGGCAACGGCGCTTACCAGCTCCTGGTGCCGGTACTGGTCATGGCGGCCGGTCAGCTCGCCGGCGGGCTCGCCTGGCTTGCGATCTCGGGCGAGGATTCGCCCGACCTCGTCGCTTCGGCGCCGATATCAGGTGGATTTGTCGTCCGCGCCAAAGTCGAGGCCGTGCTCGGGATTATCGCCGTGATTTTTGCTCCGCTCGTCGCGGCACTCGCCATCGCCTCGCCGTGGCACGCGCTGGTCACGACCGCCGGCATTGTTATTGCCGCCGTGGCTGCGACCTCAATCCAGCTCTGGTTCCGCAGCCAAGCCAAACGCAGTCAATTTCGCCGCCGTCAGGTCTCTTCGCGATTGGCGACGTTTGCTGAGGCCTTTTCATCGATTGGCTGGGCCGCGACGGCGGCGGTCGCCGCCGTCAGTCTGTCGCTCGCGGTCGCGCCCGCCTTGCTGGCGTTCCTGGTGGTTGTGGGCACCTGGTTCATGAGCCCGCGACTGCAACGCGCCTGACCCTGCTCTCGACGCGGCGAACCATCCTGTGATTTAACGGGCTCCGACCGAGTTCCGCGTCCGGGGCCGTGAATGAAGACTAAGCCAACTTGGGAGTGGCCGAACGGCAAGCGCATTGCCGTCGTGTTCAATGTCTGTCTCGAAGCATGGTCGGACGGCAAGGCGCCAGGCATAAGTCCGATGGGCAATCCGCTGCCCGCCGGCGTGCTCGACACCATGGCGATTTCCTGGGCCGCCTACGGGGTCGAGGTCGGCATCCATCGGCTGATGGAGGCCTTTGCGCGCCACGGCGCCAAGGCAAGCGTCATGACCAATGCCGTCATCGCCGAGCGCGCACCGGCGGCCGTCAAGGCGATTGCCGACAACGGCCACGAAGTGCTGTCGCATTCCTACGCCATGGACGTCATTCCGGCGCTGCTGTCGGACGAAGAGGAGCGCGCCAATATCGCGCGCTGCACCAGGCTTCTGGAACAGGCCTCGGGCCAGAAAATCGTCGGCTGGCTGTCGCCGCGCGGCACTTCCAAGCTCTCTACACCCAAGCTGCTCGCCGAGTCCGGCTACCGCTGGTACGGCGATGTCTTCAATGCCGACCTGCCTTACGTGGTCAGCCAGGGCAATAAAAGGATCGTCGCGATTCCGCTGTCCTATGATGTCAACGACATGCCCTCGATGAAATACGGCCATCCGCCGCGCATGATGCTCGAGTCATACAACGAGGTGATCGAGATCGCGCGCGCGGGCGCCGGCGAGCTTCGCATCATCGATATCACCAGCCATGCCCACATCTTCGGCCACCATCGGGGCGCCTACTTCTATGAGAAGATCATCGAACAGGCGATGTCGTCGCCCGACATCTGGGTCGGCACCCGCGCCCAGATCGCCGATCACGTGCTGAGCGCCGCCGCCTGAACATCTGGAAACCGCCGGGAGTAGCGTTCCGTGATTCCGTTCGAAATGGTCGAGCCGACCTCGCTGCAAGAAGCAGTAAGCCTGCTCGACCCGCAAGAGCCGACGATCCGCGCCGTGGCCGGCGGCACCGCGCTGATGCTGATGATGAAGGCCGGCGTGTTTTTGCCAAGCCGCCTGGTCTGCCTGCATCGCATCGAGCCCCGCTATTCCCGCATCGCGCTTGACGACAGCGGCGGTTTGCAGATCGGCGCCATGGCGACGTTAAGCGAAGTCGAGCACGACGCGATCGTCGCCGCACGGCTGCCAGTGCTCAAACGCGCCCTGCGCCGCTTGTCGAATCCGCGCGTGCGCAACGTCGCCCGCGTCGGCGGCGCGTTGGCGCACGGCGACCCGCACATGGACTTGCCGCCGGTGCTCACCATGCTCGGCGCGCGTCTCACCATCGTCGGTCCGAAGGGCGAGCGTGTGTTGCCGCTTGAGCAGCTCTATTCCGGCTATTACGAGACGGTGTTGGAGAAAGACGAGCTCATTACCGCGGTGACGGTCCCGTCCTTGAACGGACGGAAATCCGCTTACGTGAAAGTCACATCGCGTTCCGCCGACGACTGGCCCGCGCTCGGCGTTGCGGTGGCGTTCGCGCTGCAAAACGGCGCAATCCGCGATCCGGTCATCGTGGTCAGCGCCGCGACGGAAAAAGTCACGCGCATGACGGATACGGAGAAAGTGCTGCAGGGCGCCGTTCCGGACGATGCGACACTCGCGCGCGCCGGCGATGCTGCGGTCGCGGAGGCTTCGATCCTCGCCGACGCTCACGGCTCGGCGTCATATAAGCGCGAACTGCTGCGCGTCTATGTGCGCCGCGCCGTGCGCCAAGCTCTGGCCGATGATGCGCAGCGGGTGCAGTCATGAATCAGGTCGGACGCGATATTCCGCGGCTGGAAGTGCGCGCCAAGGTCACCGGCCGCGCCGAATATACGCATAACCTGCGGCTGCCCGGCATGCTGTACGGCAAGGTGTTTCGCGCCACCGTACCGCACGGGCGCATTCGCAGCATCGATACACAAGCGGCGCGGGAATTGCCCGGCGTGTTCCGCGTCATTACCGGCGAGGATATTCGCAAGCTGATCCCGGAGCCCTATTACGGCCCGGCCTTTCACGACCAGCCGATCCTGGCACTCGACAAAGTGCGTTATGTCGGCGAGCCGGTCGCGGCAGTGCTCGCGAGCGATCCGCACGTGGCGGAACAGGCCGTGCAGCTGATCTCCGCCGAATATGACGAATTGCCGGCGGTGTATGACGAAGTCGCGGCGATGCAACCCGACACTCTGGTTCACGAGGTGCTGCGGCCCGCCGGCACTTTTGCCGATCTAAAACATTTGAAAGGCCGCAAGGGCACCAATGTGGCGCTCGACTATCATCTGCGGCGCGGCGACGCCGACAAAGCTTTTGCAGCCGCCGATCGCGTGATCGAGCATACGTTCAAGACCCAGCAATGCCTGCATCTGCCGTTCGAGCCGCATGTCGCGATTGCCGAGCCGGGCGACGAGCGACTGACGATTTATACTTCGAACCAAACGCCGTCTTTTGTGCGCATCGAAATCGCGCGGCTGTTCGGTTGGCCGGAGAACCACGTCCGCGTCAAGGTGCCGTATCTGGGCGGCGGCTACGGCTCCAAGGTCTACGTGAAACTTGAAGCTCTTGTTTCCGCGCTGGCGATGCTTGTCCGCCGTCCCGTCAAAATCGCGCTGACGATGGAAGAGCAGTTCTACATGATCACCAAGCACCCGACGACATTTCACATCAAAAGCGGCGTCGACAAAGAAGGACGCTTGGTGGCGCGATCCTGTCAGGTCTATTGGAACGGCGGCGCCTATGCCGATATCGGTCCGCGGGTGACGCAGAAATCAGGCTTTACCGCCGCGGGCCCTTACGACATCGACAATATCAGCATCGATTCCTATGCGCTCTATACCAACCGCACGCCGGCGGGCGCTCTGCGCGGCTTCGGCGTTCCGCAATTGGTCTGGGCGTACGAGAGCCACACCGACCTGATCGCACGCGAGCTTGGCGTCAACCCGCTCGAGTTCCGCCGCAAGAATCTTTTGCGCGACGGCCGCCCGCAGGCGAGTGGCACCGTGCTGCAGGATGCCGCCATTGGCGAAGTGCTCGACGCACTGGCCGCCCGCATCGGCTGGAGCAAGCCGTTCGATCGCGGCTCGGGCACGCTGCGCCGCGGCCGCGGCCTCGCCATCGGTTTCAAAGCGTCGATTTCGCCGACCACGTCCGTCGCGATCGTCAACGTGTCCGCTGACGGCAGCATTTACCTCTACAAGAGCACGGTCGATATGGGACAGGGCTCTGACACCGCCTTTGCGCAGATCGTCGGCGAAGTACTCGACGTAAAGGCCGAGGACGTGCGCGTTGTCGCCCCGGATACCGACATCACGCCTTACGACATGGGCACGCTCGGCTCGCGCTCGCTGTTTCATATGGGCAACGCGGTGCGGCTCGCCGCCGAGGACGCCCGCGCCAAATTGCGCGCACTCGCCACCGATGCCGGGCTGCCCGAAGGCACCAATTATCCGCCGGCGGAGATATTCAAGAAACGCTACGGCATGCAGGCCGGCAACGTCATCGGCACCGCGAGTTACGTGCCGAACTATAAGCCGCCCGATCCGCACACCGGGCTGTCGGATAACGTCACGCCGTTCTGGATGGTCGGCGGCGCCGCCGCCGAGGTTGAAGTGGATACCGAGACCGGCCACGTGCGCATTTTGCGGCTGGTCAATGCCGCCGATTGCGGCAAGCCGATCAATCCTGGTATTGCGCGCACGCAGCTGTCCGGCGCCGCCATCATGCAGCTCGGCTTCACGATGTCGGAGGCGATGCACCTCGACGGCGGTCAGGTCACCAACGCCTCGCTTGCCGACTACAAGATTCCGGGCATCGGCGACATCCCGCCGATGGAAAACGAGCTCGTGGCCGCCGAGCAGCATTCCGGGCCGTTCGGCGCCAAGGGGCTCGGCGAATCGGGCACCTTTGGCGTGTCGCCGGCGATCGCGAACGCGATCCATGACGCTGTCGGCGTACGCATTACGGAATTGCCGATCACCGCCGAGGCGGTGCTGCGCGCGTTGCGCGTCAAGGACGGCCGCCCGCTGGATGATGAATGATGAACACGCGCACCATCAATTTCACGCTGAACGGCGAGGCGGTTTCGACCGCCATCGAACCGCACCGCAACCTGGTCGAGCTGCTGCAGCGGTTCGATCTGTTCGGCGCCCGCGAAAGCTGCGGCCAGGGCCTATGCGGCTGCTGCACCGTGCTGATCGACGGCAAGGCGGTGTCGGGCTGCCTCTATTTCGCGGTCTGGGCCGACGGCAAATCGGTCACCACCGTCGAGCATCTCGACGCCGACGGCACGCTCTCGAAGGTCCAGCAATCCTTTATTGAATGCGGCGCGTTCCAATGTGGTTTCTGCACGCCGGGCTTTGTGATGATGACGCATCAATTGCTCAAGGAGAATGCCGACCCAAGCGAAGATGACATCCGCCATTATTTTTCGGGCAATCTCTGCCGCTGCGCCGCTTATCCGGAAATCATCGAGGCGGTCAAACGCGCGGCAAAAGGCTGACGCGATTATTTCAATCCTGTCGCTTCGCCCACTACCGGAAATTACCTATGGCCCGCTGGGGACATTTACCCAGGTTAATTTGTTGGTTTGAGGCATTTTAGAATATTTCAGGCTCAGGCGTGATTGATGGGGAACCACAGAGGTCCCACTCGATGCACGTGCGAATTATGCGATCGGCGACGATCAAGCAAAGGGTCTTCGCCCTGATCGTCATCCTCAGTATTCTGCCCATCGCGTGCTTCGCCATTACCGCCTTTTCTATGATGCGCGGCAGCGCCGCCGAACAAAAATTGGATGCCGCCAAACAAGGGCGCCGTCTATCTCTTCGGATTGGAAGACGGTGGAGCCATTTGCCGCCGGATTGATGCGGGATTTGGCCGATATCAATAAACTCGTAAAGTCGTGGCAACAGGTGGCCATCGAATCCGAGCGTTCCCGGATGGAAACGATGGCCGCGAGCATCGAGCAGTTCGTCAAGTTTCGCACCGAATTGGTGCGTCTCGCTCGAGAGGAAAGCACCGCGAAGGCGCGGCTCTTCGGCGACAACGACGCCAATCGAAAGGTGCGTAGCGATCTCAACAGCCGGCTCAACGATCTCGGCAAGGTGATCAACCAGATGGACGAGGCAACGCAACAGAATTCCGCGCTGGTCGAGGAGAACGCCGCCACCGCCAAAACGCTGGAGGAGCAGGCCAGAGCGATGCAAGAGCGTGTCGGTTTCTTCAAGTTCGATGGGCCGGACGAGGCGGGGTCGGCGAATCCGCAAGCTGCGGGCGATCGGTAGTCGGCGCCGCCGGCGCGTCGCGCCGCTGCCGGTTGAAGCGATCAGGTCCGATAAATCCTCAGCGTGAGCCTATTCGCACGACGCGCCCAGAACTGACGATCAGTTCAATCCACCGACAGCCTGTAGCGAACGAAATCATCGGCAGCGGCGAATTCGTCATAAAGCCGCCGCGCCGGATTGTTCGCACGGGTGTGCCAATAGAGCCGCGCGAAGCCACTCGCTTTTGCACGATCCATCAGATCCCGTATCAGCGAGCGTCCGCAGCCGCGGCCGCGAAAGCGTGGCGCAACGAAAAAGTCTTCCAGATAACAATACGGCCCTATCGTCCACGAACTATCGTGCACGATGCAAAGGCTGAAGCCCGCGACTTCTCCGTCGGTGATGGCCAGCCGGCCGAATATGGATGAAGCCGGATCGAGCAAGCGATGCCAAGTGTGCGCGGTGACGGCTTCCGGAATGTTGACTTCGTAGAACGCATTGTAACCTGACCACAGTTCACGCCAGGCCATCTCATCGGCTGCCGACGGATCGCGAATGATGATCGGCGTGTCTGGCATTAGCCTTGATCGAGCGCCGCCATAAACCGCTGCTTGATGGCGTGGCCGTCACGTAGCGGCAACACCCGGGGCACGTCTTCTTCCTCGATCCGCGCACTGATCAGGGTCGGACCGTCGCCGGAATGCAACAAGGCGCGCACATCCGGCGCTTCCTCGATCCGCGAGATCGAACGCGCGTGCTTGAAACGGCAGGCTAGCGCCATGGCGACAAGATCGATCCCGTTCTTGGTCGCGCTCGGCTGCATGCCGGTTTCGCCATAATGGGCGTTGTCGAGCACCACGATGACGAGATTGTTCGGCTGTTTGACGCCGATGGTGGCGAGGCTGCCGAGACCCATGAGCATGTCGCCGTCGCCGGTCAGCACCGCAACGCGCCGATCCGGCCGCGCCAAAGCGAGCCCCAGGCCGATCATGGCGGTGCCGCCCATGGCGCCCCAGAGATAGAAGTTGAGCGGATGATCGCCGGCTGCGGCGACATCGTAAGTCGCCGAACCGAGCCCGGGGACGACCAGAAGATCGCCGCGGTCGATCAAGAGCTGCCGCACGAAATCGCGCCGGTCAATCATCTCGCGATCCTTTGCGTCATCGCGTCCACACTTTCGGCCCGATCAAGCGCTGCGACAGGAGAATCGCAACCTGAAGATTACCGTTGAATGCCATGTCGCAGCCGGCGCCGACGGTTTCGTCGACGGCGTCGGCGTCCTCGATTCGGTAGGTGAGGAAGCCGCAGAGCCGCAGGACATCCTGGGTGATCGCGCCCATCGGTACTTGCCAGGGGTTAAATTCGCCGAATTCGCCGCGCATGGTCACCAGGACGACGCAGCCAAAGCCGCAGTTGCGCAACAGAGAGAACATGTTGACGCAATTGCCGACGCCGCTCGACTGCATGAGCAGCGCCGCATGCTGGCCGCCGAGCGCGGCTCCTGCGACCAGCCCGACCCCTTCCTCCTCGGTCGTCAGCACGACGTCGGTGATGTTCGGATCGTCGCGGCACAGCGCAATCAGCCGGCTGTGGCCGGCATCGGGCACATAACCGACCTGGCGAATGCCAATGCGACGAAACTGCGCATAAATCGCGTCAGGCCAGGACGCTTGGATGTTCGCCGGCGTGTGCAAAGGATTCTCAGTCCGTATGGCTAAGACGGTTATGCCAAATCAGGTTTGCAAATATCGCACTGCGGACTAAGCTGCGCCATCCCCCAGCCGCAACAGATTGGAGATGGCCGATGGCAACCCGACTTCGCCACATCGCAATCATCGTTCCCGATCCGGAGAAGGCCGCGACATTTTTCGAACGAGCCTTCGGCATGACGCGGGCCGGCACGGCGCGCCGCGGCGTGTACATGTCGGACGGCGTGATGAATGTCGCGCTGTTGAAAACCGAGGGCGACGAAAGGCCCGGGCTTTACCACTTCGGCATGTGGGTCGACGACCTCGACGAGGCGGACAAGAAGGTCAAGGAAGCCGGCGGCACCTATCTGGCCGGCCGGCCGACGTCAGCCTTGTCCTTCTACGAGGCGAAATATCACGACCCTGACGGTGTCGTATTCGATCTCACCCATACCGGCTGGCGCGGCGCCGTCAAAGAAGTGGTCCCGGCCGCACGCGAAAACGCCTCCGCGGAATAGCTTCTCGCCTCCGCCACGGCAGCGCGGACACGCGCTCGACGAAGAACCACGCGCCCTCGCCGAGTTCGCTCGGAAAGGCGGCGACTATTCCGTCGTCGATCGCGCGCCATTCAAGATTGGCGCGATCGACGGCGGCTTCGGCCGCGTCGAGCGATTGAACGCAGAGCGCATAGCCGGCCATGAAAGGTAGGCTCGTAATCGCGACTTCCGGCAATCGCTCGGTCACGCGGTCATGCGTGACGAGGTAAACGCCGCCGCGGTCGAGGCGGATGAGGGCGCCGCCGGATGTCCGTGTCGCCTTGCGGCCGGTGAAGCGGACAAAGCGGGCGGCGGCCTCTTCGACATCGGCAACGGCAATGACTACGTCGATGAGCCCGATCGCGCTGTTCGGATGCTTTAGCCATCGCTCCTGCCACACCGCCTGCTCGGTGTGATGCGTCAATAGCTGGATCCGCCCTTCGGACATCGCCTCCGGTTCGACGCGCGCAATGGTGAACGCCGCCGTCGCCGCACCGGACACGGTTTCGACCTGGCGCTGCATATGCACCAGGTCGCGAACCGCGAAGCCGTCGGCTGCCAGCCGTCGTTGCGCCTTCTCCGCATCGGCGACGGCAAAAGCGGCAAGATGCAGACCCGCGTGACGATTGAGTGCCGCTTCCAGCTCGCGGCTGAGCGGGGTGTCCGAGGTCTTGAACAGGATTTCAAGATAGCCGCGGTCCAGCATTGCCGTGACGTTGCCCGTTCCGGTCGGCTGTGCACCGCCAGCCGCATCGGGACTGACTTGAATCGAAATCGGCGTCGGTGCGAAGCCGCAGCGCGCCAGCGCCCGGCTCGCGGCGCCGCCATCGCGCACGAAGTGACCGACATGATCGAGAAAGATTTCGTCGCCCTCCGGAAGGCGGGCTGCATCGTCCGGCGTGGCTTGGGCGGGCAGGTCGGTCATTCGGAATGGGCGATGCCGGCTTCCTCGACCACTTTCGCCCAACGCACGATCTCGGATTGCAGAAATTGATGAAGGTCGTCGAGCGAACCGGTGCCGACCGGAATCATGCCGAAATCGTTCAGGCGCGTGCGTATGTCATCCATGGCCATGATCGCATTGAGCTTTGAATTGAGCGTGGCGAGGATCGGTTGCGGGGTTTTCGCCGGTGCGACAACGCCCTGCCACGCAGCGGCGTCGAAGCCGGGCACGCCGACATCGGCCAACGGCGGAACGTTGGGCAAGGCAGCAAACCGCTCTTTGGTCGTCACCGCCAGCGGCCGTATTTTTCCCGCATTGATCAGCGGCAGCGCCGGGCCGAGATCGCTGAACATCAGCTGAATATAGCCGCCCATCAGATCGCTGAGCGCCGGGGCAGTGCCGCGGTATGGCACGTGGGTCATCTTGATGCCGGTCATGTTGCAGAACAGCGCGGCAGCCAGATGATGAAAGGCGCCGATGCCGCCGGAGCCGTAGCTGAGCGGCCGTTGTTTGGCGAGCTTGATGAGATCCTCGACACTCTCCACCGGCAGTGACGGGCTGACGACCAGCACGAACGGCACGCTGGCGATGAGCGCAATCAGAGCCAAGTCCGCGGCCGGATCGTAGGGAAGCGACTTGTAAAGCGTAACGTCGATCGCCAGCGAAGAGACGTCCATCATGATCGTGTAACCGTCGGGCGGCGATTTGGCGACGAAGTTGGTGGCAATGACCGTTCCGGCGCCTGGCCGATTTTCAACGACAAACGGCTTGCCGAGCGCTTGCTGGAGCTTTTCGGCAAGAAGCCGCGCCAGCACGTCGGTACCGCCCGCCGGCGCGAAGGGGACGATGAACGAGACTTGGCGGTTCGGATAGTCCGCCGCACTGGGAGTGCCCGTTTGCGCCCGGGCGGCTGTGGCCGCCACCGCGGGAAAGGCAACTGCCAGGACGGCGCGGCGTGAGAACGTTATCGGCGTCCTTGAGGTCATCGGCCGTCTTCTCCCCTGGCGCGCTTGGGTGGGGCCCGCTTCGCCATTGTTCTAACCCGCCCACTAACACGCCGGCGCCGCAAACGTCACCAATTTGAGACTGCCGGCCGCAACGGGGCCGCCTCATGCCGGGTGCTTGCATTTCTTGACAGGCACTTATCGTATCGTCATAACGACGCCGGTCGGCGCGGGTCCGATGCGGCATTAAGCCCATTGTCCGCTAACCATCAGCAGAATCGACTGAAAGAGCCGGTCCGGACGTGCATCCGAGCAACGGCATGACGAGGAAATGAGATGTTCGCGGTCTTCAGAACGGGCGGCAAGCAGTACCGGGTGGCCGCGGACGACATGCTCAAGGTCGACAAGGTCAAGGGCGAGCCGGGTGAGATCGTCGAGTTCGGCGAGGTTCTAGTCGTAGGCGGCGACAGCGTAAGTCTGGGCGCTCCAACGGTTGCCGGCGCTATGGTCGCGGCCGAAGTGATCGAGCAGGGCCGCGGCGCGAAAATCATCGCATTCAAGAAGCGCCGGCGGAAGAATTCGCGGCGCAAGATCGGCCATCGTCAGGAATTCACGCTGCTTCGCATCACCGAGATCCTGACCGACGGCAAGAAGCCGAGCAAAGAGGTCCAGCCGAGAAAGAAATCGGCGCCGAGGCCTGCGGCGGCGGCTGATGCCGATGCTGTGGGCTCGGCCTCTGAGGGCGAGCCGCAAGCGGCCGAAAAGAAGACCGCAAAATCCGGCAAGGCTGCGGCAAAGAAACCTAGCAAGCCGAAAGCCAAGGCGCCGGCCCGAGCAAAAAAGCCGGCAACAAAGGGCAAAAAGAAGTGATGCCGGGAGTGATGCTTCTGTCACGAATCCGGTATAGGTGTTTCTAACTGGTAGGTTCGGAGACCAATTGTGGCGCACAAGAAGGCAGGCGGATCCTCACGCAACGGCCGCGATTCGGCGGGTCAGCGCCTGGGGCTGAAGATTTTCGGCGGTGCAGAGGTGCTTGCCGGCAACATCATCGCGCGTCAGCGCGGGACCAAATGGCATGCGGGGCGCAATGTCGGCATTGGCAAAGACCATACCCTGTTTGCGTTGACCGACGGCAAGGTCGAGTTCCGTACCAAAACCAAAGGCCGCGTGTTCGTTTCGGTACGTCCGTCGGAGGCAGCGGCGCAGTAATACGGTGGATCATAGGAGGTCCGCCGGTATCCAGTCGAACCGGCGGGCCCGAATGGGCTCCGAACAAGGGGAGACCGGGATACCGGCTCCCCTTTCGGTTTTCTGCAGGAGCCCAAGCGATGACTCTAGCAAACCAGACAGCAGAGCCAGTTCTCGCGCAGCAGCCAGAGCAGCGCGGCGTGCCCACGCTCGAAACCGAGCGGCTCGTCCTGCGCGCGCCGCTGCGCGGCGACATCAAAGCCATCGTGCATCTCGTCAATGACCGCCGCGTCGCGGGAAATACCGCGCGCATTCCGCATCCTTATGGTGTCGACGACGCGGAGCGCTTTATCGGGGCGGTCAACCGTCAGGACGGCGAAGCAACTTTCGCCATAACCTATGGCGGCGATCTGATCGGCGTCTGTGGTGTCGAACCGCGCGAGGACGCGCCGGAGATCGGCTATTGGCTCGGCATGCCCTATTGGGGCCGCGGTTATGCCACCGAGGCCGTTCGTGCCGCCATCGATCACACCTTCGGGGCGCTCGGCCATGACGTGCTGCAGGCCGGCGCGCGGGTCGGCAATGCGGCGTCGCGGCGGGTGCTGGAAAAATGCGGGTTCCAGTGGACCGGCGTCGGCCTCTATCGCATCCGCGCCATCAATTCGTCGGCACCGCTCGATCGCTTCCGTCTCGATCGCGGCTTGTGGGCGTCGCTCAAGGCCTGGGGACGGACCCGGGAAGTGGCGTGATCGGCGCCATGCGATTGAAATGGAGCTACTGCCCGGCGCTTTGAGCGGCGGCGAAAAGCGGCGCGAGCTTGTCGACCAGGGCCCGCCCGAACGCGCCTTGGGGATTCGACGGCGTCGCATGGTCCATCAGCTCCCAGCCTTGGATCAGGATGCGGGCATGATCGAACGCGCTTTCGAAATCTGTTCCGGGATGCAGGCTCTGGCGAAAGAAGGCATCGCCGAAATAAGTCCAGTCGCGTTCGGGGGCACAGCCGAATGACGTGTTCTGCGCATCGGAAGCCGTCAGCACGATGGTGTTGGCGTTGTTGAGCAGGGGCACGAAAATCCCCGAATAACAGGCCGAAACGATCACGATCCGATTCTTGATGCCGGCGCCGTCCAGCGTCGCAGCGACCTGTTGCGGCGTTAACTCGGCAACGGCGCCGGGCAGTTCCAGCGCAAAGCCGGTCTTTTCACCGTGCGAGGTCATGAACAGGACGAGGATGTCATTGTCCTTGTCCATGACGCCGCCGATGGCGTGCACGGCGGCTTGAAAGTTCTGCAAATCCGCGAGCGGGAAGGATTCGAGCGTGTCGCGGCGATTGATCAGGCGGACCGTGCGATCCTTGATCGGCAGCACGCCGGCGATCGCCTGCAAACCGCCGTCGAGTTCCTTGATGAAGACCTCCTGGTCGGCCCAGCCGGCAATGCCGAGCGCATAGACGTCGGTAGCGCCCGTCCGCGGCGGTGCCAGCCGGGCGACTTCCGCTTGAAGCAGCGCAGGCTGCGCTTTTTCGAGCCGCGCAATTTCCGCCGGCGAGGCACGCCCCTTGCCGGGCTTCTCATGATCAACGGCGTAGAGGAATTCCCACCAATTGGCATTGCGGGCGTCGAAGTCTGGCGGCAGGAATACTGGGGCGTGAGGTACCAGTGCATTGGCGATGAATAGCGCCACCCATAAGGCCGCGGCTCGTCCAATCAGCCGCAATCGCGACTGCGGTTCGAGGCTGCCGACAACGCTCGCCATGGCGCCCACCCACCAAGCGACAGCGGCGGCGTAGATGGCGTAACTCGCGGCCGGTCCGGTCCATGTGTCCCGCGCGGCGGCGGGCGCCCAATGCGGCACGGAAAACGCAAGACCCGTCGTGGCGATCTCGGCCAGCATGGAGAGAATGAACATGGCCGACAGCGCGGTCGCGCGACCGGCCGGGCGCACGAACAGCGCGGCGACGGCAAGCTCAAGTGCAAGCCACGCGACCACCGCATTGAGGCCATAGGGATTGAAAGCGTGCCAGGAACGGGCCGCGAACAGTTGCAAGGCGACCCGGACAACGGCCGTTGCGACCGCGAAACCGAGGAGGACCGGCAGCCCGACCAGCGGCGGATCGGGCGTGGTCCGCCACAGAGCCGCCCGCCCCGCAAAGTTCAGAACGCGCAACACGCTTAACGCTCTCCGAAAATAGCGGCGAATTCGAGTGCCGCTCCACCCCGTTTCACCCTATATCAGGTCTACGATAGCGGCCAACGGGGCAGCCGCGCATGCCAGCCGGTGCCCGTGACAAAAGTAGATTGATGAAATTTCTCGACGAAGCCAAAGTCTATATTCGCTCCGGCGATGGCGGTAACGGCTGCGTGTCGTTCCGCCGCGAAAAGTTTATCGAGTTCGGCGGACCGAATGGCGGCGACGGCGGCAAGGGCGGCGATGTTGTCGCGGAAACCGTCGAAGGGCTTAACACGCTGATCGACTACCGCTATCAGCAGCATTTCACGGCTAAGAACGGCGGGGCCGGCATGGGCAAAGACCGCCATGGCGCCAACGGCCCTAACATCGTTCTCAAAGTGCCTGTCGGCACGCAAATATATGAAGAGGACGGCGAGACGCTGCTCGCCGATCTTACGGCGGCGGGTGAGCGCACGGTGCTGCTGCGCGGCGGCAACGGCGGCTTTGGCAATGCGCATTTCAAGTCGTCGACTAATCGCGCGCCGCGTCACGCCAATCCCGGCCAGTTAGGCACCCAACTCACGATCCGGCTGCGGCTCAAACTGATCGCCGACGCTGGAATCATCGGGCTGCCGAATGCCGGCAAGTCCACTTTGCTTGCCGCGGTCAGCGCCGCCAAACCGAAAATCGCCGATTATCCCTTCACCACGCTGCATCCCCAGCTCGGCGTAGTGAATGCCGACGGCCGCGAATTCGTGCTGGCGGATATCCCCGGCCTGATCGAAGGCGCCCACCAAGGCGTGGGTCTCGGCGATCGTTTCCTCGGCCACGTCGAGCGCTGCCGCGTGTTGCTCCACTTGGTCGACGGGACGGTCGATGACGCCGGTCTGGCCTATGACACGGTGCGCGCGGAACTTGCCGCTTACGGTCACGACCTTGCCGATAAGCCGGAGATTGTCGTTCTCAACAAGGCCGATGCGCTAAGCCCCGACGAGATCAAACGGCAAGTGACGGCGTTGCGGCGCGTGATCAAAAGAAATCCCTTGGTGATGTCCGCGGTCAGCGGCGAAGGCGTAGTGGAGGTTTTGCGCGCGCTGCTCAAGGTCATCGACCAGGCGCGTCACGCCGCCGCCGTGCCGCGCGCTCAGGATACGGCCTGGCAACCCTTATAGGGCTGGGCTCATGCGTCGACGCAGAAGAACTTCAAAGAACCGTCACGTTCGATCCGCGGCAGCAAATCCGATTCCCACGCCAGATATTCTGCCATCGCCGCTCTGGCATCGCCGCCGCGTTCGTAGGGCTTGCGCCATTGATCGACAATGTCGTCGGCCATTTGCGATTCGGCGGACACCGCATTGCCGGCCGACTGCCAGGCAGCATTGCCGCCTTCAAGGAAGCGTACAGGGCAATCCACCGAATTCGCCGCTTCGGCACCTGCCAGCTTGGCCAGCGCACCATTTTCCGACGTGAGCACCAGCGTACCATGCAAAGGTATCTTCTCGAACGCGCGGGCGAGCCGGGTCCTGATGGCGAACCAGGCGCCCGGAATGTGTCGCGCGAGATAATTCCGGCTCAGTGAAAGGTCGACGACTGTTGCGGCGTTCCGCGCCAGAAGCTCGCTGAGTTCCCCACAATCAATGGCAGTCTCGGATGCCGTGTCGACGTCGAGCGCGGGCGTGGCAGGCCAACCGGTCTCGCTCCCTTTCTCAGTCAGGATGAAAACGTCGCGCCACCCCATCTGGCGCAGCCACGACGCCGTCATCGCGGCGCGCACCTCGGCGTCGTCGACCAGGACGATCCGCGCGCCGAGCGTGCCGACATATTGATCGGTCGCCTGGACGAGTTGACCGCCGGGCGCCGGGATCGCGGCGGGAAAATGGCCTGCCGCGTACTCGGCTGGATCGCGCACGTCGAAGACGTAAAGCGTGCGTGCGGCATCGGCGCGCCATGCATCGAGCGTCTTGCGATCGATGCGTTTGACGCCGCAACTTTGCGCCACGCGCTGTGACGCTCCGCGCGCCCACTCCGACGTCGTCGGCGACACCGCCGGCGCACGCCGGTCCTTGCCACTGTCGCAGGTGAAGCCGGCCAGGCTCCAGCCCATCGTGCCGTTGCGCAGCGCCACGACCTTGTTCGGCAGTCCGGCGTTGATCAGCGACTGCGCGCCGATGATACTGCGGGTACGGCCGGCGCAATTGACGACCACCGTCGTTTCCGGCGAAGGCGCGATTTCGCGTGCGCGCAGTACCAGCTCCGCACCGGGCACATTTGTCGCGGTCGGGATCGAGACGCGCACATATTCGTCGAACGGTCGGCTGTCGAGCACCACGAGATCGGCGTCGTCGCGCAGCAATTTCTCGAGCTCGTCAGGGGCTATACTCGGCGTGGCCTTGGCGTGCTCCACATATTCGCCGAAGGCCTTGCTCGGGACATTGACGCCGGAGAACAGCTCAAAACCTGCCGCCGCCCAGGCGTTAACGCCGCCGGCGAGAATGCGCACATCGCTATAGTCGTTCCCCGACAGGATCGCCGCCGCCGTCTCGGCGAGGCCGTCGCCGTCGTCGCACAGGACGATGGGCGTCCTGCGGCGCGGCACCAACTGCGCGAACTTCAACTCGAACCGGCTTAGCGGCACCGAGCGCGCCAGCAGGAGATGGCGCTGCGAAAAGATCAGCTCCTCGCGCACGTCGACGAGTGCGAGTTCGCCGCCATCGCCAAGCATTCCCCGCAGAGCGGCCGAGCTGACGCGCGCGGTCACGTCGCCTGCTGCGGCGACATGCGCTTGACTTCGCCGGTTTTCAAATCGAAGCGCACGCGATGAATCTGATCGAGATTGGTTCCGGTGACTCTGACAAAGCGGGAGTTGTCCGGATAATCGATCGAATGGATTTTGCCGTCTTGATAGATGCCGGCGTGGCCCGGGGTCAGACGATATTTCTTCACCGGTTTGAGTTTGGCGTGGTCCGGATCGCTATCGTCTTCACGCTCCCATTCGGTCATATCGGTGTAATGCGTTGCTTGGCCGTAGATCGCCCACGACTGACCGTGATCGTGCGGCGGCGAAACGCGGGCTTTGTCGTTGATATGCGCCAGGACCTGAAAGCCCAGCTCGGGGTCCTCGTAGAGCATGTGCAAGCCCTGCGGCGCTTCCTCGCAATGCTCCCGGACGAATGTGGGGTTTTGCAGGAGCTGCTCGAGGCGCGTGCGCACGTCCTCGCGGCCGTTTGGTCCCGGGTCGCGCGCCAGGATAGAGCGACAATCCGAGATGAATTGATCGAGTTGATAGTCCATTGTTTTCAACTCCCAAGGCTGGATCGATTTCCGATAATTTCGCTTATCCGCGCGACCGGCGCCAGAGGCTTGTGGCAGGCGTTTGGATATGGCTCTTCCAGCCGCTACATTACCCGTTATGCTTGGTCTGCCACGGACATACGAGCGGCCGCGCAACGTGCGGCTCGACACCCTGATCCGTCTGCGGTGGCTTGCGGTTTTCGGCCAGCTCGCCGCGGTGCTGGTCGTGCATTTCGGCCTCGAATTCGAAGTTCCAATCTGGCCCTGCCTTGCTGTCATCGCGCTTGCGGGCTTGCTCAATGTGGCGCTGCGGATCAGTTTTCATCAGACGCAGTGGCTCGAGCCGGACCGAGCCGCTTGGCTCCTGACCTTCGACATCGCCGAACTCGCAGCATTGCTTTATCTCACCGGCGGACTCGAAAATCCGTTTTCATTCCTGCTTCTCGGCCCGGTGCTGATATCGGCCACGGCGCTACCGCCGCGCATGACTTTGCTGATCGGCACGTTCGCCATGTTCTGTGCCACCGTGCTGGTCTTCCTGCATTACGATTTGCCGTGGGATGCGGAGAACCAGCTCGAGCTGCCGGAAATCTATATGGTCGGCGTGTGGCTCTCGATCCTGCTCGCGATCGGCTATATCGGCGTTTACACGTGGCAGGTCGCGGAAGAGGCGCGTCAGCTGTCCGATGCGCTGGCGGCCACCGAACTGGTGCTGGCGCGCGAGCAGCATCTGTCGCAGCTCGACGGCCTGGCGGCCGCCGCCGCGCACGAGCTTGGCACGCCGCTCTCGACCATCACGGTGGTGGTGCGCGAAATCGAGCGCGCGCTCGAAGCGAATTCTCCTTATGCCGACGACGTGAAGCTGTTGCGTGAGCAGGCGCAGCGCTGCCGCGAGATCTTGGCGAAAATCACCGAACTCCCGACCGGAGAGCCTTTCGACCGCATCCCGCTGTCTGCGCTTATCGAAGAGGTCGTGGCGCCGCACCGCAATTTCGGCATCTCGATCGGCGTCACCTATCCCGTCAATCGCGCCGCGGAGCCGGCCGGCGCGCGTAATCCGGCAATCCGCTACGGGCTCGGCAATCTGATCGAGAACGCCGTCGATTTCGCCCACAGCCGGGTTGAGATATTCGCAAAATGGACCGCTGACGAAGTCAGCATCTCGATCAGCGACGATGGACCCGGCTTCGCTCCTGAGGTCGTCGATCGTATCGGTGCGCCCTATGTGACCCATCGGCGGCCCGGCGGCCGCGGCCCGGAGGGCGACGAGGACGCGTTGTTCGGCCTGGGATTGGGCTTCTTCATCGCCAAAACCTTGTTGGAGCGTTCCGGCGCCAGGCTCGCGCTGATTAACCAGGCGCCGCCGCTGCATGGCGCCACGGTGACGGTGACCTGGAGCCGTGCCGATTTCGAGCGACCGCTGGTGTCGCCGCCTCTTGAGGCCGCCGCCCGGGCTTCTTAACTCTTTACAAGGATTGGCCTAATTGACGCTGCATGTTGATTCGGCGTGACTTTTGAGATCAGGCCCTCCAGATTGCGCTGATCCTCGCGCGATACGTTCGCTTTGACGGAGTGATTGCCATGATTAACGCCGCCACCGCCCCGTTTCCGCCCGAGCGGACGCTTCTGATCGTCGAGGACGACAAATCCTTTCTGCAACGGCTTGCTCGCGCCATGGAAGGCCGCGGCTTTGCGGTGACCACCGCAGAATCCGTCGCTGACGGCCTGTTGCAGGTCGAGAAGGCGGCCCCAGCCTTCGCCGTTGTCGATATGCGGCTTGGCGACGGCAACGGGCTTGACGTCATTTCGGCGATGAAGAAACGTCGGCCCGAAGCCCGCGCCATCATTCTCACGGGCTATGGCAACATCGCGACCGCGGTCAATGCGGTCAAGCTCGGCGCTGTCGATTATCTTGCCAAGCCGGTCGATGCCGATGATGTCGCCGCAGCGCTGCTCGCGCTCGACAACAAGAAAATCGATCCGCCGGAAAATCCGATGTCGGCCGATCGCGTTCGTTGGGAGCATATTCAGCGCATTTACGAATTGTGCGGCCGTAACGTCTCGGAGACCGCGCGCCGCCTCAACATGCATCGCCGCACCCTGCAGCGGATCCTGGCCAAGCGCGCCCCGAAGTAAAAGACCCTCTCGATTATTCAATTCCGTTTACCCACGGATAACCGCGTCGCCCGGCTTTATTTGCCACAACCGGTTCGCAGACAATTTTACGCAATTTATTAGCTCAAATTTTGCGCCGCCGAACTACCACTCATAAGTATCCTGACCATGAGAGCCGCGGTGCTTGGATGCTTGCAGAGTCGAATAATCCGTTCGATTTAGACCGAGACGGATCGTCGGCCGCGGATACCGGCAAGACCGCGCTGCGGCTTTTGGTCATTGATGACGACAGCCTCCATCGCATGGTCATCTGTCGCGCCGCGGCCAAAGCCGGTTATCTCCCGGCCGGCGCGGCGACGTACGACGAAGCCGCAAAGATGATCCGAGAGACCGCTTTTGATTGCATCACGTTGGATCTCGGGCTTGGCGATCGCGCCGGGAGCGAAGTGTTGCATCATCTGTCGAGTCTCGGCTGCACGGCGCCGATTGTCGTCATCAGCGGGTGCGACGCCGCGACCTGCAAAGAGGCCGTGAGGGTCGCTGGCCTCCTTAAGCTGAACGTTTGGGAATGTATTCCAAAGCCGGTCGATTTGGCGATGCTGCGTGGCTTTCTGGAACGCCTCAGAGGCACGCGGCTCGCGGCCTAGCGCGTTCGGGCTCAAATCTCTTGAGCAAACAAACCTTGCGGATCCACCAGCGCTTGCAGACGATGCGCCGCGGCGTGGGCAAAGCGCAGCATCACCGCCTTGCGGGTTGCTGCTGACAGCCGATGCTCGGGCGCCTCGCACAGGATCGCCGCGCCGAAGGCATCCGCCACGATCAGGCCCGCATCCGGCGGGAAAATCTCGCACGGCACGTCCGCGATGGTGGCAAAAAACAGCCGGTCGCAATGCAGCCGGTACTCCATCCATTTCTGGTCGGCGCGAAAATCGGCCACCGAGGATTTGATTTCCACGATGATAATTTCACCATCGCCGCCGAGTGCCACCAGATCGGCGCGGCGGCCTGACGGCAGCGGCAACTCCGAGACCACGCAATAGCCGAGCGCATGCAGATAACGCGCCGTGCCGCGGGCAATGGCCAGCGCGGTCTGCGATTGCCGCCCGTCGGTCGGCATCGGGGACGCGAGCGAAGCGAGAACTCATGGCGAGAATCCCGGGCAGCGGCAGGTTCGACAGTGGACGGCACGCAAGCTTACGCACGCCACGCACTCCGACTGAGGCATGTTGTCATTCGCTCCCCAGCCATCAGGGGAGGCAAACGGGGTCATTTTGCCGCGCCAGCGCGGTCTAGGAAAGCCCCTGCCAGGCCCGCGCGCGATGCCGCGATAACCCCGCGCTCGGTGATCAGCCCCGTCACCAATCGGGCCGGCGTCACGTCAAAGGCGTAATTCGCCACCGGGGAATGCTCGGGAATGACGCGCACTGTTTCGATGCGCCCATCCGCGGCGCGGCCGGTCATGGTCGCAAGCTCCTCGGCGCCGCGTTCCTCGATGGGAATATCGGCGACGCCATTGGCGACGGTGAAGTCGATCGTCGGGGACGGCAGCGCAACGTAAAACGGAACATTGTTGTCGCGCGCGGCGAGCGCCTTCAAATAAGTTCCGATCTTGTTGCAGACGTCGCCATTGGCCGCGACGCGGTCGGTGCCCACAATTACGAGGTCGACGAGTCCGTGTTGCATTAGATGGCCGCCGGTATTGTCGGCAATGACCGTGTGCGGGACGCCGTGCTGGCCGAGCTCCCATGCGGTGAGCGAAGCGCCTTGATTGCGCGGCCGGGTTTCGTCGGCGAACACGTGCACGGCGATGCCGTTATCGTGCGCCAAATAGATGGGCGCCGTCGCGGTGCCGACGTCCACCGCCGCCAGCCAACCGGCATTGCAATGCGTGAGCACGTTGACCCGTTCGCCCGGGTTCTTGCGCTGCGCGATGGCGTCGATCAGCGGCAGCCCGTTGCGGCCGATTGCGGTATTGATGGCGACGTCTTCCTCGCAGATCTCGCCGGCACGGCGATAGGCCGCGGCCGCTCGCTCGCTGCGGGGACGATTGCGCACGGTCGCCATCATCTCATCGAGCGCCCAGCGCAGATTGATTGCCGTTGGCCGCGTGGCGAGGAGCGTCGCATAAGCGCGTTCGAGCCCCTCGTCGGAGGCGTCGGCACGCAACGCCAGGCACATCCCGAAAGCCGCGGTGGCGCCAATCAGCGGCGCGCCGCGGATCAGCATGGCGCGGATGGCGTGCGCCGCCTCGTCGAGCGTGGTCAGGCGGGCGGTCGTTAGCCGATGCGGCAATGCCGTCTGATCGATGACGCCGACCGACCAGCCGTCCGGCTCGAGCCAGATGCTGCGCATTGTCTTGCCGCCGACTTTCATAGGGCTCAACTAGCAGATTTCGGCGCGCTGTCGATACCGTAGTGCGGTGGCAACTTGCCAGCCCGCGCGCCATGCAGCAAATTCGCTTTCCTCTGCCAGGAGACGCCGGTGGCCGCAATCGACTACGAAGCCGAATACAACAACCGCGCCCGCGTGCCGGAACATCCGGAGATATTCGCGCGCTGGACGCGCGATGCCGAGCTGTTTCGTGCGGAAGCCCTCAAAGACGGTCGCGCCGAGCTCGGCATGTCCTATGGCGATACGCCGCGTCAATATTTCGACCTGTTTCTGCCGGCGGCCGGCGAGGCGGCGCCGCTGGCGATTTTCATCCACGGCGGCTGGTGGCGGTCGCTCGATCCTTCGTTTTTCAGCCATGTCGCGCGCGGCCCGAATGCGCAGGGAGTAGGCGTCGCGGTCGTGGGCTACGATCTTTGCCCAAATGTTTCGCTTGCGGAAATCGTCGAGCAGATACGGCGCGCCTGCGCGTTTTTATGGCAGCGGTTCGATCGCCGCCTGCTTGTCTACGGGCATTCGGCCGGCGGCCATCTCGCCGCGGCGATGGTCGCCACCGACTGGACCTCGCTCTATCCCAAGGCGCCGCCGGATATCGTCCCAGCCGGCTATTCAATCTCCGGCCTTTTCGATCTTGGCCCGTTGGTCGGCGTCAGCGTCAATCAGGATTTGCGGCTCGACGAGGCCACTGCGCGCTCGCTCTCGCCCGTGTTCTGGCCAGTTCAATCGGGCCCGACATTCGATGCCGTTGTCGGCGGGCTCGAATTGAGCGAGTTCAAGCGCCAGAGCCGGTTTCTCGCGCAAACCTGGCAGCAAGCCGGCGTGCAATCCCGCTACGAGGAGATCGTCGGCACCAACCACTTCACCGTCATCGAATTGCTGGCCGATCCGCAGAGCGCAATGACCGCGCGCGTTGCCGCATTGGCGCAGCAAATCAAGCGTTAGCTCTTTCCGCTTGCGGACGCGCGAACAGCACACAGGCGGACGCAGCAAAGATCAGCGTGAAGCCGACCAGATCGGTTGCGGTGGGCCGTTCGCCAAGCAGCAGGATCGAGGCAACGACGCCGATCGCCGGACTGCCAAGGACGCCGAGCGACGCCGTCATGGCCGGCAGGCGCCGCACGATCGCGAACCACAGCCCGTAGGCCACGCCGTTGGCGAGGAAGCCGGTCGATGCCGTACAAAGCAAGGCGACCGGACTTGCATGGGCGAAGTGCAGGCGGCCTTCGAAAATCAGCATGAAGGCCGTGGTGACGACGAATGCAATTGTCACCTGCCAACTGGCGATGGCCATGGGATCGGCCTTGATCCGCGCCCACTTCAGATAAACCGTGCCGGCGGCCCAGCACACGCCGGTCAACAGCGCCAGCCAGATTCCCGGCGGAATTGTCGTTTCAGCCAGCGGATAGATCAGGATGGCGAGGCCGGCCGCACACAGAAGCAACGCCGTCCCCTGCAAGCGATTTGGCCATTCGCGCAGCAACAGCCACGCAAACAAGACCGACCAGATCGGCATCGTGTAAGCCAGGATGGTCACCCTGGACGTTGCCGCGGAGAGCTGGGCGAAGGAGCCGAAGACGGTGAACGCGACGATGTTGAGCAACGAGCCGACGGTGAGATGCAGCCAATCTTTGGTGGTCGCAACCCGCAAGCTGCGGCCGTAGATGCGGCACGCCAGATAAAGCGTCAGTGAGCCGAGCGCCGCAGTGACCGTTCGCATGCTCAGCGGCGGAATTTCGTAGAGCGCGATGCGCATGATCGGCCAAGTCGCGCCCCAGATGACGCACAGCAGGATGAGCATCAGCCGCGCGCCGACATCGGCGTCACTCGAAGCATCGTGTGCGAAGTCGGGATCTCTCACTGCTGGTTCACGACGAGGTCGTCACGGCGCTTTCGGTCCGGCGCCGAGGTACCAGTCGGCGATCTGCGCGCCGGTCCAGAATAGCACGTCGGGCTTCTTGCGGATGACCTCAAAGACGCGGCGGAGATACTTCACGCGATGCGGCGCGCCCATGATGTAAGGGTGGACCGACAGCGCCATGACGCGCGCCGAGTTGGCGGCGTCGGCGTAAATCTGCTCGAACTGGTCGAGCGCGCGGTCGCAATATTCCGAAGCCTTGTGATGCTGGATCAGCATCATGGCGACGTCGTTGCATTCCTGCGTGTAGGGCAAATTGAGAATCGGCTTGGTGCGGGTCTTCAGCCACACCGGCTGATCGTCGAGCACCCAGTCGGCAACGTAGTCGTAGCCTTCTTCGATGAGGATGTCCGGCGTCTGCCAGGTTTCGGTGAGGCCGGGGCCGAGCCAGCCGCGCGGCGGTTTGCCGGTGGCCTTGGCGATTGCCTCACGCACCTTGCGGATATCGGCGCGCTCATTTTCCACTTTTTGCAGATTGCGCTGGGTAAAGCCGTGGCCGATGAATTCCCATTTGCGCTCGATCGCGGCCTGCACGATGGCCGGATAGGCGGCCAAGGCCGAGCCGTTGATGGCGATCGCCGCCGGGATGGCGAACTCGTCAAACACTTTGACGAAACGCCAAAAGCCGACGCGGTTGCCGTATTCGTGCCAGGCCCAATTGGGCACGTCCGGCATCGGGGAGCCTCCGGCCGGCGGCGTGAGCACCATGCGCGGCATCGATTGTGTCGGATCCCAATCCTCGACATTGATGACGGCCCACACCGCCATGCGCGCGCCGTTGGGCAATTTAAGCGGCGCACGTTCCGTGATTGCTGAGTAGGGAATGCGATCTGACGGCAACATCGGCCGCTTTGCGGGGGCCTTCTTTTTTCGCGAAGATTTTTTTGGTCGCGTTGTCATTTGCGGAATCATGCCTTTCCGCGGCAGCGATAGCATGCTCCGATCGTCCGTCCACTCAACCGGCGGTGGCGGGCGGATAACGTGTTGCCACTGTACCAAATATTGTCAGCGTAACCGCACAGACGCACAGCGGGACGAACGCCGTCCACGGCCTGCCCGTTGCATCCCACAGCGCGCCGCTGATAGTCGGGACGATGATGGCCGTCGTGTAGCTGACGGTTAGCATGCCGGCCGACGTACGCGCCAGGTTGGCGGGCGAACTGAGAAGCGGCGGCAACGCCAGCGTCGCCGTCAGCGTAATGGCCGTGGTGAAGCCGACCAATGCGGCGCAGAAAAGAATCACCGGCGCGGAATGCCCGAAGATCAGGCCGAGGAACGCGACCAGGAGAAGCGGACCGAATAGCAAAAACGGCCACGCGCGGCCCTGCAGACGATTGGCCAGCAAAAGCAGAATGATTGGCGCCACGAGTTGCGCGCCGTTGAGCCAGCCGAGCGCCGCACCCAGAAGATTGGCTTTGCCCTGGCTGGCAAGGTAGTCGCCGAGAAATGCGTTGGTGCCGAAGAACGGGCTGTTGTTGCTGCCGAAGGTGAGGCCCAGGAGCCAGACCAGCGGATCCTTGAAATTCGGCCACCACAACGCGCCGATCCTGGTGCCGATCTTTGCGTGATCGTGTTCCTTCGGGCTGAAGATGAAAAATACCGGCGCGATCAGGAGCGCAGGCACCGCCCACACCAGGAGGTCGAGCCGCCAGGAGCCGCCGACCAGCGGCAAGACCAAGGGAATGGTCAGCCCGGTTGCCAGCAGCGCGCCAGTCAGCATGCCGCTGGTATAGGCGATGGTGCCGAGCGCAATGCGATCCGGCAGCCATTCGCCGACCAGCGTCGGCATTCCCGGCTGCATGATGGCGACGCCGAAGCCGGTCGCGATGGCGGCGGCGTAAAGCGTCGGCACGTCGATCGCGCCGCTGCGTGAGGCGCCGGCAACGGCCGCGATAATCATGCCCAGCACAACGGCGGTGCGCGCGCCTAGCCGCGCGATGAGCAACGACCCCGGAACGGCGGCGACGGCAAAGAGCGCCAGTGGCAATCCGATCAGGAGCCCGACCTGCGTCTCCGTCATGCGAAGCTCGCTGTGCACCTGCGGGATCACCGGCGGTATGGCGAGAATCGTCATGCGCATCGCGACCCCGGCGAGCCAGAGCAGCGACATGAGCTCGATCAGACGGCCAGTGGAGCGGCCGTGCCGGCTTATGGGGGACGTCATGAAAGGAGGACCCGGACGTATCTGACTACCGTGCATGAGCAGCCGCCAGGGCGCAAGAAAACCTGTTCCGTGGCGAGTCCGCTCCGCTTGCGGCTCGCTTGGAACAAATATAGAACATCGATCGGGAGGCCGGTCATGTCCGATCTTGCCGCGGCGCAGCGCACACTCCGCACCACTTTCGGCTTCGAGGAATTTCGTCCGGGGCAGTCCGAAATCGTCGGCGCCATCCTCGCAGGCCGCGATGTGCTGGCGGTGATGCCGACCGGCAGCGGCAAGTCGCTCTGCTACCAGCTGCCGGCGCTGCTGCGCGACAGTCTGACGGTCGTGGTGTCACCCTTGATCGCGCTGATGCGCAATCAGGTCGCGCAATTGCGCGGCTACGGCATTGCAGCCGCAGCGCTCAACTCCGCCAACGATCCAACCGAAAACCGCGCCGTCCTTGACGGCATCGCACGGGGCGAGATGCGGCTCGTCTATGTCGCGCCGGAGCGGCTGGTCAGGCCCGACACGCTCGAACTCCTCAAGCGTGCCAAGGTCACATTGCTCGCGGTCGACGAGGCGCATTGCATCTCGCAATGGGGCCACGACTTTCGGCCGGAATATGCAGCGCTTGGCACGGTGCAGGCGGCGCTCGGCGGTGTGCAGACGGTCGCCTTCACCGCCACCGCCGACGCGGCGACCCGAACCGATATCGTGGGACGGCTTTTCAGCCGTCCGCCGGCCGTATTCGTGCACGGCTTTGATCGGCCCAATTTGCGGCTGGCGATGCAGGCGAAAGCGGGGGGCCGCAAGCAAGTCGCCGATTTCGTCATGGCGCATCGCGGACAAAGCGGCATCGTCTATTGCAGCTCGCGGCGCAAGACCGAAGCGCTCGCTGAATTTCTCCGCGATGGCGGCGTCAAGGCGCTGGCCTATCACGCCGGCATGGAGTTGGCGGACCGCTCACGCCATCAGGATGTTTTCCTGCAGGAGGACGGCGTCGTCGTGGTGGCGACCGTGGCGTTCGGCATGGGCATCGACAAGCCCGATGTCCGCTTCGTTCTGCACGCCGACATGCCGGCCAATATCGAAAGCTATTACCAGGAAATCGGCCGCGCCGGCCGCGACGGGCTGCCTGCCGACACGCTCACTCTTTACGGCATGGGCGATATCCGTTTGCGCCGCATGCAGATCGACGAGACCGATGCTGCCGAAGAGCAGAAGCGGGTCGACCGGCAACGGCTAAATGCTCTGGTGTCGCTGTGCGAGTCGCCGCGCTGCCGGCGGCAAACGCTGCTGGCCTATTTTGGCGAAACCACGCAGCCGTGCGGCCATTGCGATTTCTGCTGCGATGGCGCCGAAGTGATCGACGGCACCGTCGCGGCGCAGAAAGCGCTCTCTGCCATTCTGCGGACCGGCCAGCGTTTCGGCACCGAGCATCTGACCAATGTGCTGATCGGCGAAAAGAGCGAAGCGGTGGAAAAATTCGGCCACGATCGCCTGCCGACGTTTGGTGTCGGCAAGGAATACGGCAAGCAGGAGTGGCGCTCGATCTTCCGGCAGCTTCACGGCGCCGGCATCGTGGCGCTCGATATCGCCGGTCACGGCACCTGGTCGGTAACCGAAGCCGGCCGCCGGGTTCTCAAAGGCATCGACAAGGTCACGCTGCGCAAAGACACGCTCAAGCCCGCGACCCGCAAGGTGGCTCGTGCGACCGCTAACGCCGCGGCGCTCACTGAGGGCGGGGCTGACGACACGGCGCTGTTCGAGGCGCTGCGCAAACGCCGTTCCGAGCTTGCCAAAGCGCAGGGGGTCGCGGCTTACGTGGTTTTCGCCGACAAGACCCTGATCGATATGGCCCGGCGCAAGCCTAGGACCACGGCGGAAATGGCCGCCGTGCATGGCGTCGGCGAGAGCAAGCTTCGCCAATACGGCGCCATTTTCCTCGAAGTGGTTCGCGGTCATGCCGCGCGTGCCGCCTGACGGGAATCGGCGCTAATCCCGCTTTTGCGGGCCCCCTTGGTCGGGGGTTTCCCGTTGTTGCACCGCATTCCGCTCTATGTTAGCAAACCCGCGATTTACGCGGGATCGCGGGCTTTTTCCGCTGCGCCTGCGTTATCCAAGTCCCGCTTGAATCCGAAGGGCTTGCACCGACCGTTCGCGCCGGGTGCGAGTTTTGCGGAAAAAGCTCCAAAGCCTCCGACGTGCGCGCGCAGGCGAACGCGGCAAAGAGAACCCCACGTGGCAAGCGACGAACCGACCATCCCTGTCACGGCGGGCCATTTTGCCACCGCGCCGGTTGGCGTTTCCACCACGGCCGGCCGCTATGCGACAGCCTTGTTCGATCTCGCGAGCGAGACGAACGCGATTGACGCCGTTAAAGCCGATCTCGATCGTTTCGATGCGCTGGTCGGCGAGAGCGCCGATCTCCTGCGTCTGGTCCGCAGCCCGGTGTTTTCCGCAACCGAGCAATTGCAGGCGCTGGAGGCCGTACTTGAGCGCGCCGAGATCGGCGGGCTTGCAGCGCGTTTCCTCAAGCTTGTGACGTCGAACCGCCGGCTGTTCGCGGTACGCGGCATGATCGGCGCCTTCCGCGGCCTCGTCGCCCAGCATAACGGCGAGGCGACCGCCGAGGTGACCGTCGCCGAACCGCTTAAGGGCGAACATCTCGAGGCGCTGCGTGCCACGCTCAACTCCGTAAGCGGCAAGAACGTCAACCTCGATATCAAGATCGATCCCGCCATTATCGGCGGGCTCGTGGTCAAGCTTGGTAGCCGCATGGTCGATACCTCGCTGCGCACCAAGCTCAATGCGATCAAGCACGCCATGAAAGAGGCTCGCTAATGGACATCCGCGCCGCGGAAATCTCCGCCATCCTCAAAGAGCAGATCAAGAATTTCGGCCAGGAAGCCGAAGTCTCCGAAGTCGGCCAGGTGCTGTCGGTCGGCGACGGCATCGCCCGCGTCTACGGCCTCGACAACGTTCAGGCCGGCGAAATGGTCGAATTCGAGAGCGGCGTCAAAGGCATGACGCTCAACCTCGAAAGCGACAATGTCGGCATCGTGATTTTCGGCAGCGACCGCGAGATCGCGGAGGGCCAGACCGTCAAGCGCACCCGCGCCATCGTCGAAGTGCCGATCGGCAAGGGACTGCTCGGCCGCGTCGTCGACGCGCTTGGCGAGCCGATCGACGGCAAGGGGCCGATCAAGGCCGACCAAAGAGCGCGCGTTGACGTCAAGGCTCCGGGCATTATCCCGCGCAAATCCGTGCACGAGCCGATGGCGACGGGACTGAAGGCGATCGACGCACTGATCCCGATCGGCCGCGGCCAGCGCGAGTTGATCATCGGCGATCGTCAGACCGGCAAGACTGCGATCGCACTCGACACCATCCTCAATCAGAAATCGCTCAATCAATCCAACGACGAGAAGATCAAGCTCTATTGCGTCTATGTCGCGGTCGGGCAGAAGCGGTCCACCGTCGCGCAATTCGTCAAGGTCTTGGAGGAAAACGGCGCGCTCGATTACACGATCGTGGTCGCTGCGACCGCGTCCGATCCGGCGCCGATGCAGTTTCTGGCGCCGTTTGCGGGTTGTGCCATGGGTGAATATTTCCGCGACAACGGCATGCACGCCGTGATCATCTATGACGATCTGTCCAAGCAGGCCGTCGCCTATCGGCAGATGTCATTGTTGCTGCGCCGGCCGCCGGGCCGCGAGGCCTATCCGGGCGACGTGTTCTATCTGCATTCGCGCTTGCTCGAGCGCGCGGCGAAGATGAACGACGCCAACAAGGGCGGTTCGCTCACCGCGCTGCCGGTGATCGAAACGCAAGCCAACGACGTGTCGGCCTATATTCCGACCAACGTCATCTCCATTACCGACGGCCAGATCTTCCTCGAGACCGATTTGTTCTATCAGGGCATCCGGCCGGCGGTGAACGTCGGGCTTTCGGTGTCGCGTGTCGGCTCGGCGGCGCAGACCAAGGCCATGAAAAAAGTCGCCGGCCGCATCAAGGGCGAGCTGGCGCAATACCGCGAAATGGCGGCCTTCGCGCAATTCGGTTCCGACCTCGACGCCACCACGCAGCGGCTGCTCAATCGCGGCTCGCGGTTGACCGAGCTGCTCAAGCAGGCGCAATTTTCACCGCTCTCGATGGAGGAGCAGGTCTGCGTCATCTATGCCGGCGTCAATGGCTATCTCGATCCGCTGCCGGTCGATCGCATCCGCGCCTTCGAGGACGGTCTGCTCAGCCTGTTGCACACCAAGCATGGCGACATCCTCAAGACGATCCGCGACTCGCGCGACCTCGACGACGCGACCGCGGAAAAGCTCAAGGGCGTCGTCAACGATTACGCCAAGACGTTCGCCTGAGCGCACGGGAATAGATCGAGCTTCGGATGCCCTCGCTTAAAGACCTGCGCAACCGCATCGCCGCGACCAAGGCGACGCAGAAGATCACCAAGGCCATGCAGATGGTCGCGGCGTCGAAGCTGCGTCGCGCCCAAGCCGCCGCTGAAGCGGCGCGTCCGTATGCGACCCGCATGGATACCGTGCTCGGCAATATTGCGGCCTCGGTCGCCGGCATCGACAACGCGCCGCGGCTGTTGCGCGGCACCGGCGACGACCGGCGGCATCTTCTTCTTGTGTGCACCGCCGAACGCGGGTTGTGTGGGCCGTTCAATACCGCGATCGTGCGGTTGGCGCGCGAGCGCGCGGCGGCGCTGATGGCGGAGGGCAAGGAAGTCAGGTTCTTCTGCGTCGGCCGTAAGGGCTACGATCAATTGCGCAGGCTTTATGCCAGCCAGATCGTCGAGCTGGTCGATCTGCGCTCGGTGCGCGTTTTGCGCTTCGAAAACGCGAAGATGATCGCGGAAAAGATCATCGCGCAGTTCGACAAATTCGAGTTCGACGTCTGCACCCTGTTCTATTCGCGCTTCCGTTCGGTAATCGCCCAGATCCCGACCGCGCAGCAGATCATCCCGCCGGTGTTCGACGCAAAGACGGCCGATGCGCTGGGCGGCGCCGTGTATGAATTCGAGCCGGACGCCGAGGACATCCTGCATGAGCTTCTGCCGCGTAACGTCGCCGTGCAGATTTTTCGCGCTTTGCTGGAAAATTCCGCCTCGTTCTATGGCGCGCAAATGTCGGCAATGGACAACGCCACCCGCAATGCCGGCGACATGATCCGCCGGCAAACGCTCAAGTACAATCGCACGCGTCAGTCGATGATCACCAAGGAACTGATCGAGATTATCTCCGGAGCCGAAGCGCTGTGACGATTGGCGCGCGGCAACATCAGTAAGGACGACCTCATGGCTCAATCCGTCGGACGTATTACCCAAGTCATCGGCCCCGTGGTCGACGTGCATTTCGACGACAACTTGCCGCCGATCCTCAATGCCCTGGAAACCAAAAATCAGGGCCGCCGGCTGGTCCTCGAAGTCGCCCAACAGCTTGGCGAAAATACCGTGCGCACGGTTGCCATGGATATCAGCGAAGGGCTGGTGCGCGGGCAGGAAGTTACCGACACTGGCGCGCCGATCTCGGTTCCAGTCGGCCAAGGATTGCTCGGACGCATCATCAACGTGATCGGCGATCCGGTCGACGAAGCCGGTCCGGTCAAGGGTGAGGCGCTCCGCGCTATCCACCAGGAGGCGCCGGCCTATACCGATCAGTCGACCGAGGCGGCCATTCTGGTTACTGGCATCAAGGTCGTCGATTTGCTGGCGCCTTATGCCAAGGGCGGCAAAATCGGATTGTTCGGCGGCGCCGGCGTCGGCAAGACCGTGCTGATCATGGAATTGATCAACAACGTCGCCAAGGCGCACGGCGGCTATTCGGTGTTCGCCGGCGTCGGCGAGCGCACCCGCGAAGGCAACGACCTCTATCACGAGATGATCGAATCCGGCGTCAACAAGGACCCGCACAAGGGCTCGGTGGAAGGCTCCAAATGCGCGCTGGTCTACGGCCAGATGAATGAGCCGCCGGGCGCCCGCGCCCGCGTCGGGCTGACCGGGCTGACGGTTGCCGAGCATTTCCGCGACCAGGGCCAGGACGTGCTGTTCTTCGTCGACAATATCTTCCGCTTCACCCAGGCGGGCTCGGAAGTGTCGGCGCTGCTCGGCCGCATTCCTTCGGCAGTCGGCTATCAACCGACGCTGGCCACCGACATGGGCGCACTGCAGGAGCGCATCACCACGACCAACAAAGGCTCTGTGACGTCAGTGCAGGCGATTTACGTTCCGGCAGACGACCTCACCGATCCGGCGCCGGCAACCTCCTTCGCGCATCTCGACGCGACCACCGTGCTGTCGCGCGACATCGCCGCCAAAGGCATCTATCCGGCGGTCGATCCGCTGGATTCCACCTCGCGCATGCTGTCGCCGCTGGTCGTCGGCGAGGAGCACTATGCGGTTGCGCGCCGGGTGCAGCAGGTCTTGCAGCGCTACAAGGCGCTCCAAGACATCATTGCCATTCTCGGCATGGACGAACTGTCGGAAGAGGACAAGCTCACGGTGGCACGCGCCCGCAAGATCGAACGCTTCCTGTCGCAGCCGTTCTTCGTCGCCGAGGTGTTTACCGGCTCGCCGGGCAAGCTCGTCGACCTGCAGGACACGATCAAAGGGTTCCGCGATCTGGTCGACGGCAAATACGACCATCTGCCCGAGGCGGCCTTCTACATGGTCGGCACCATCGAGGAGGCGGTCGAGAAGGGCAAGAAACTCGCCGCCGAGGCGTAACTTCATGGCCGCGCTCCATTTCGAATTTGTCTCTCCCGAGAGCGTGCTGTTCTCCGGCGACGTCGACCAGGTGGACTTGCCCGGCAGCGAAGGCGACATGGGCATCCTCCCCGGCCATGCGCCGCTGGTGACCACGTTGCGGCCGGGCATCGTGACCATCTTCCGCGGCGGCCAGCGCGAGCCGGTTGTCGTCATTGGCGGCTTTGCCGAGGTGAGTCCGACGGGGCTGACCGTGCTCGCGGACAAGGCCGTGTCGCGCGCCGATTTCGACGTTGCGACGCTCGCTGAAGAGATCAAAGACGCCGAGGAAGACGTCGCCGACAGCCACGACGATGCGCTGCGCGACAAACTCTCGCGCCATCTCGAGCAATTGAAATCGCTGCAGACGGCCCTGTCGTCGTAACGCCAAGCGGCGGTCCAAGTAGGCGTTCGACTACTTCGCGAATCGTTGGAATTCGCGCGCCAGGCGCTCGTAGACCGCGCGCTTGAACGGCACCACGAGATCCGGCACGTTTTGCAACGGCTCCCACCGCCAAGCGTTGAATTCTTGCGCATGCCCGGCCGGACTTTCCACGTTGATCTCGCTTTCATTGCCGGTAAAACGCATGGCGAACCATTTTTGCGTCTGGCCGCGGTATTTTCCTTGCCACGCTTGGCCTACGATTTCCCGCGGAATGTCGTATTGCAGCCAGTCCGAAATCTCGCCGAGGCGTTCCACCGAGCGGACATTGGTTTCTTCGCGCAATTCCCGCACCGCCGCCGGCCACGGCTCCTCGCCTTCATCGATACCGCCCTGCGGCATCTGCCAGGAATGCGTAAGATCGATATGTTCCGGTCCCTCGATGCGCCGGCCAATAAAAACCAGGCCCTCGCGATTGAACAGCGTGACACCGACACAAGGGCGATAGGGGAGATCTTCGAAGCGCATTGGCAAAGCTTGTTCGGAGACAGGTGAATAGCGAGCGGCGGCGGGCAGATTCAATCTAATCGCTATTACGGGCCTTCGCTATTCGCTCGCCGTCGACGGCTTGCCTTTTATCGCCACTGCGGTGATCGGGACCAACAAGAGGCCGCGGCTCGCCGCTGATTTCGCCCACTTGGCGATTTGCTGGATCGATACCGGCAGCGCCGATGCCACGCCCACCGCGACGTTGCGCTCGCGCGCCGCCATTTCCAGGCGGCCGAGGGCGCGATCGATTTCACCCGGACTCGGCACCGCGTCGATGACCACGTCGGCCCGCGCGAACGGCAGATTGTTGGCGCCCGCGATCTGCCCGGCCACGCTCCTCGGGTTCGAGCCGTCATCGACGAAGATCAGCCCGCGTTTGGCGGTTTCGCGCAGGATCGGCGCGAAGCTCGTCTCGGAGGCGGTGAAACGCGCGCCCATCGAATTGGCGAGGCCGACATAGCCCTGGAACTGGCTCATCACCCAATGCAGGCGCTCGATATTCTGCTCCGGCGTCAGCGAGGTGAGCAGGGTCTGCGGACCGGGATCGTTATCCGGATAGTCGAACGGTTCCATCGGCACCTGCAGCAAGATCTCGTGTCCGCTGGCGCGCGCTTGGGCAGCCAATGAAGCAACCTGAGCGCCATAGGGCACAAAGCCGAGGGTGACCTCGCCGGGCAGCTTGGCAATGGCGTCCGACGTCGCGTTTGCGCTAATTCCCAAGCCGTCGACGATCAGGGCTATGCGCGGCGCATTCGGCTTGCCGGGCAAAGGCTGCACCGGCCGGGCAAATGCATCCGCCGGCCGCGTCCCGTCGGCGGCAATTTTCGGGATGGCGCCGTGTGTCGTCATTTCCACGAACTTCGAGTCAACGGGCTCAGCCTTGGCCGGCGCCGGACCGCTGACCGGTCCCGGGACTGAGACCTCCTGCTTGGCGCCGGTTTTGCCGTCGATGATCGTGACGGTGGTGGTATTGGGAGGCGCGCCGGCTGCCGGCGGCAACGCCGGAGCCAAGGCCTGACCGTCAGGTTTTTTGGCGGCGGCAAGCACGCCTAGCTGTGGCGTCGAATTATCAGAAGTTTTCGCGGGCAGGCGCAGATTCGCCGACACGACGGCCATCGGTTCGCCGCCATACGGATCGTCCGCAAGGGTCGCCCAGAGCACGAAGAGACCGAGGAACGCGGCAAGCGCGCCGGCCATGATTTGAGGTACCGGAAGCTTGAAGGTTGGCCGGCGCCTCTTCCGTTCGCGGCCAAGCGGTGCGGTCAGATCATCCACGGCCATTGGTGGATCCTTGAGCCCTTTTTTGGGCCAGGCGTTGATGCCGCCCGGCGGGTGGGCGTGGCTGTCATGCCTGGAGCCATCTCGGTGCGATTCATAGCTGTGCGAATCGTACTCCGGCGAATCATCGCGGAAAGTCTATCACGGCCGGTTAAGGCGCCGGCTGGGGCCGAAATCGGCCAATTCCGCCATGCCGGCGCCGCGCCAGGCCGGACAAAAAAATCGGGGCGGCCCGAAGCCACCCCGAACTCGATTCAGGCCTAGGTTCTTTCCCTTAATTCGGCACGGGAGCCTTGGGATTCGGCGGGTAGGCGACGTTGCTCGCCGTTCCACGCAGTAGATCAAGCGCCATATGCAGCGCCTTGTCGTCCTTTTCGTCCGGCGGCACATAGGACTGCGAGCCGGTTTTCTCGGCGCCTGTTGCCGCAAGGTGACCGCGCAGCGAGGCCTCGCCCTCGGTATCGGTCTCTCCCTTCAAGCTGGCCGGCACGTCCTGCAGCACCTCAATATCGGGCTTGATACCCTGCGCCTGGATCGAGCGGCCGGACGGCGTGTAGTAGCGCGCCGTGGTCAGCCGCAGCGCGCCATTGCCGGCACCGAGCGGGATGATGGTCTGCACCGATCCCTTGCCGAAAGAGCGCGTGCCAATGAGCGTCGCGCGTTTATGGTCCTGCAGGGCGCCGGCGACGATCTCCGATGCCGAGGCGGAACCGCCGTTGATCAGCACGATCACCGGCTTGCCCTTGGTCATGTCGCCCGGCCGCGCGTTAAAGCGCTGCGTCTCCTCGGGATTGCGGCCCCGAGTTCGATACGATCTCGCCTTTATCGAGGAAGGTATCCGCGACAGAGATCGCCTGATCGAGCAAGCCACCGGGATTGTTGCGCAGATCGACGATATAGCCCTTGATCTTGTCGGCGCCGAGCTGGCTGCCGAGATCATTGATCGCCTGCTTGAGGCCGTCGGTGGTCTGCTCATTGAACTGCGTGATGCGGATATAGCCGACGTCATCGCCTTCGGCGTGCGAGCGCACCGATTTTACGCGAATAATGTCGCGCATGATCGTCACTTCGATCGGCTTGTCGGCGCCTTTGCGCATGATGGTGAGCTTGATCTTGGAGTTCACCGGGCCGCGCATCTTGTCGACGGCTTGATTGAGGGTCAGGCCCTGCACCGCCTCATCATCGAGCTTGGTGATGATGTCGTTGGCCATGACACCGGCCTTGGCCGCCGGCGTATCGTCGATCGGCGCAACCACCTTCACCAGGCCGTCCTCCATGGTGACCTCTATGCCGAGCCCACCGAACTCGCCGCGGGTCTGCACCTGCATATCGCGAAAGCTCTTCGGGTCCATGTAGCTCGAATGCGGATCGAGCCCCGACAGCATGCCGTTGATCGCCGACTCGACGAGTTTTTTGTCGTCGGGCTTCTCGACGTAATCCGCGCGGACGCGCTCGAAGACATCACCGAACAGGTTGAGCTGCTGGTAGGTGTCCGAGGCGGCGGCCCTCGCGGCCGAGCCAAGCAGCATGGCATGTGGCTGAGTAACCAGCAGCGCTGCCGCGGCGCCGGCCACTGCACCGAGGAAAACCAGATAAGTTTTGCGCATCATCCGCGAACCTTTTCGCCTTCGTTTGTCGCCCACCAAGGGCTGGGGTCAATGGGAGTGCCGTCCTTGCGGAACTCCACATAGAGTACGGGCTGCTTAGGCCCGGTCGTGACGGCTGCTGCTCTTTGCGATGAGTCGCCCATCATCGCTACCGGCTCGCCGGTTAACACGAACTGTCCGAGATCGACGGAAATCCGATCCATGCCCGCCAGGAGAACATGATACCCGCCGCCGGCATTCAGGATCAAGAGTTGCCCATAGCTCCGAAACGGTCCGGCGTAAACAACCCAGCCGTCGCATGGCGCGGTAATCTCGGCTTCGGGCCGTGCGGCGATGGAAACGCCTTTTTGGCTCCCGCCGACGCCATCCGCCCCCCCAAACTCCCGGATTGTTTCGCCATTGACCGGCAAACGCATGTGTCCACGCATGTCGGCAAAGGCGACCGCCGGGGCCAGGCGCCCGGGATCGCTCAAGGCTGCGAGTTGGGGCTGTGTCGCGTCCTTGGCAATGGACTGCGCAGCATCGTGCGCGGCGCGGGTGGCGGGATTGAGGCCGGCTTCGAGCTTGGCGATCAGATCTTTGACCGAATCGACTTGGCGCGCGAGCACCGTGGCGCGCTGGCGCTCGGCATTGAGCGCCTGTTCCGCAACCGCTTCTTTCTTCTGTCGTTGGTCGATCAGGAGCGCCAGTCGAAGCTGGTCGCGTCCGAGCGCATGGAGGTTGCTGGAAAGGCGGTCGCTTTCATTGACGATTTGTTGGCGTACGCGCACCAGTTCGGCCAGGTCGCCGGCCAGTAAATTGGCTTGTGCGCGCATTTCCGGCAGCACCGCACCCAACGTGATGGCCGTGCGCACCGCCTGGAGCGCATCCTCCGGCCGCACGATCAGCGCCGGCGGGGGTTGCCGGCCGATACGCTGCAAGGCGGCGAGAATTTCGACGATCACGTCGCGGCGGTCATTGAGCGACTTGCGCAGCAGCTTGTCCTGCTCGTCGAGCGGCGCGAGACGCGCCCGCGTGGCGTCGATACTCGCCTCGACATCGCGGACTCGCGCGGCGGTGCCGATGAGGTCTTGATTAAATTTGCGGCGGTCCTGAGCCAGCGCCTCGATCTCGATGCGCAGCTTGGCCTGACTCTGCACGGACTCGCGCTGGCGGGCGAGAGCCGAGTCGAGTTCCTGGTCGTGTTGCTTGATCGCATCCTGCTGGTCCGCGGCAGGTGGAGCCATCCCGGGCGAAGGCGGCGATGGCTCAGTCGAGCTCTGCGCTGCGGCGTCCGCGGGAGAAAGTTGTTCCGGCGTCTGAGCCCATGCGACGGAATTTGCTTCGAGACAGGCACCAAATCCCGCACCAATCGGCAGCGCCAATGCCAAAGCCGGGCCGAGCACAAAGCGCGGATCGGTGCGGCTCGACCGTCGGAGAATCATCGGTTTCAAGGGTAGGCGCGGGCCTCGGAAAGGCAAGAGAAACCGCATAAAACGGGCCGGCGTGAGACCGGAATAAGACATCGAACGATTTGGCCGTCACAATTCGGTGATGCGATATGTCCGAGGCCATTGCCCCCGGGTCGTGGCCAGCTATCTGGCCCAGTCAGGCCCGGTGATAGGGGTGTCCGGCCAGGATGGTGCCGGCGCGATAAAGCTGTTCCAGCAACATGATGCGCACGAGCTGATGCGGCCAGGTCGCGGCGCCGAAAGCGAACTTCAGCTTGGCGCGGTCCCGCAGGTTTTGCACGAGCCCGTCGGCGCCGCCGATGACGAAACAGACGGCGGCACGGTTCTCCTCGCGCCATCCGCGCAACTTCGCCGCCAGCGCCGCGCTGTCGAGATTGTCGCCGCGTTCGTCAAGAATCACGAGGATTGACTGTTCGGGAATGACATTGGCGATCGCTATGGATTCCTCGACGCGCCGCCGTTCGGCGTCGTGGGCGCGGCTCTCGCGAATTTCGACGATCTCGATTTCACGGAGTCCGAAGGTCCGGCCGATCGCCTCGGCGCGCTTGCGATAGGCGGCGGCGAGGTCTCGCTCCGAGCCCTGTTTCAATCGACCTACGGCGGCGACGAGGATGCGCATGGTGTTTCAGAGGCTCGAAGATCTCAAGTCGCCGCCTCCACAGTCAGGGGCATGTCGATATAGATCTTGTAGCTTTGCGTTTTCGGTTTGGCCTTGTCGGCTTCGTTGAGATATTCGATCGAGCTTTTTCCCAAATAGGCCCGCGGCAGGATCATGACGCGAATGAACCGCGTCGGCCGGTCTGCACCTTGGGCAAGCACTCCGTCCGGCCCGGTTTCGTACCATGCGCCCCCCGGACCGTATGACGTCGAGCGCCCGTGGGTGTCGATGCGGATGCCGCCTTCGATCACGCAGCGGATGCCGGGGCCTTGGTGCCGGTGCAGATAGGCGCAGCCGCCCGGCGGAAATGCAACGCCATCGCCGCGCAAAAGCAGCCCGCCCTTCGGCACCGTCTCAAGTCGCGCCGCGAGCTTTTCACGCGAGCGGACGCCTTCTCCCTGATCAGCCGCGCGGGCAGCGTCGTCCGGAGCAAGCTCCCAGCGCCACAGCGTCGCTCCGCCGCTGCCGGCCTTGAGCGTGACGGCGCTTTCGCTGCCGAGCGTTTCTTCGTCGCGCAACATGCGGCCCGCGACTGTGACGCCGCCATGAACCACGAAAACCATGCGCGGCAGCGCCGGCCAGGATGCCTCGGCGCCGTTTGCCAGCACGTCTTCGTAGAGCCGCAGCGTGGGATGCATCTCTTTGGTTCTCCTCAAGGCGTCATGCGCCGGGCGAGTGTCTGCGCTGAGCGGTCCGCGCGCAACGGCATTTACACTCGCGCGCCGGCATTGCTAAATCGATTTGGCGTTGCCCGCCCTCGCGTTTGCCCACTGTATTGCGCGTTGGGCGGCAGCCATAGACGGAATCGACACCGAGCGTTTCCGCTATAAAGAAGCCGGGGAGGAAGTCGATGCAAAGAACCACGCCGCCGTTTCGCGCCGACCATGTCGGCAGCCTGTTGCGGCCCGCAGCATTGAAGGAAGCGCGCGCCAAGCGCGACCGCAACGAAATCTCCGCGGACGCCCTGCGGGCGGTCGAGGATCGCGAGATCGAGAAGGCGATCAAGAAGCAGGAAGAAATCGGGTTGAAGCTTGCCACTGACGGCGAGTTCCGCCGCTCGTGGTGGCACTTCGACTTTTTCCGCGGTCTCGATGGGGTGACCTTTTACACGACGGATCACGGCATTCAGTTCCGCGGCGTGCAGACCAAGGCCGAAGCCATCAAGATCAACGGCAAGATTGGTTTCTCCGGGCACCCGATGCTGGAGCACTTCAAATTCCTCAAGGGGCATACCCGCGTCACGCCGAAGATGACGATCCCTGCGCCCTCGACGTTTCATTTCCGGCAGGGCCGCGCCGCGATCAGCAAAGAGGTCTATCCCGAGCTCGATCTGTTTTTCGACGATCTCGCCAAAGCCTATCGCGGCGCGATCCGCGCCTTTTACGACGCCGGCTGCCGCTATCTACAGCTCGACGATACGGCCTGGGCCATGGTGTGCGATCCCAACGAGCGCGCCCAGTCGAAAACGCGCGGTGACGATCCCGATGCGCTGCCGAAACGCTATGCGCGCCTCACCAACGCTGCGCTCGAGGGCAAGCCCGCCGACATGGCGATCACCATGCATTCGTGCCGTGGTAATTTCCGCTCGACCTTTATCGCCTCGGGCGGCTACGAGTTTGTCGCCGAGCAGCTTCTCGGCAACACCGGGCTCGAGGGCTATTTCCTCGAGTACGACTCTGCGCGGGCCGGTGGCTTCGAGCCGCTGCGTTTCTTTCCCAAGGGCAAAAAACAGATTGTGCTCGGGCTCGTCACCTCGAAAAGCGGCGCGCTCGAGAAGAAAGACGACATCAAGCGCCGCATCGACGAGGCGACCAAATACGTCGATCTCGATCAACTCTGCCTGTCGCCGCAATGCGGCTTTGCTTCGACCGAAGAGGGCAATGTTCTGTCCGAGGAAGAGCAATGGGCCAAGCTCCGTATGATCGTAGAAATCGCCAATGAAGTGTGGAGTTGAAATGCAGCGAACCAAGCCGCCATTCCGCGCCGATCACGTCGGCAGCCTGTTGCGCACGGCGCCGCTCAAGGCGGCGCGGGAAAAGCGCGCACGCGGCGAGATCGGCATCGAGGCCTTCAAAGCGATCGAAGATCGTGAAGTCGAGGGTGTGATCAAAAAGCAAGAGGCGGTCGGGCTCAAATCCATCACCGACGGCGAGTATCGGCGCATCTCCTGGAATACGGATTTCCTGGAACAGCTCGATAACGTCGAATCGTATGTCGGCGAACGCAAGATAAGCTTCTCAACCAGCGGGCCGCAGCCGCGGCCGCTGCTGCTGCGTCTGACCGGCAAGCTCGGCGGCTATAAGCCCCATCCGATGATCGAGCATTTCAGGTTCTTGCAGGGGCACACTAAGCAGACCCCGAAAATGACAATTCCGTCGCCATCGTCACTTCACTTCCGCTATGGCCGCGACGCCGTGCCGGAGTTGATCTATCCGTCCATGGACGATTTTTATCGCGACCTGGGGCAGACCTATAACAAAGTCGTGCGGGCCTTCGCCGATGCCGGCTGCCGATATCTGCAACTTGACGAGGTCAATCTTACCTATTTGTGCGATCCGTCGTTGCGCAAAATGATCATCGACCGCGGCGACAATCCGGACACGCTGCCGGCTGCCTACGCCCGTATGATCAACGCCGCGATTGCCGACATTCCGCCCGACATGACGATAACCATGCATCTGTGCCGCGGTAATTTCCGCTCGAACTTCGTGGCGTCAGGTGGCTACGAGCCGGTGGCCGAGGTCCTATTCAACGCGATAAATGTTCACGGCTATTTCATGGAATACGACACCGCGCGTGCCGGCGGCTTCGAGCCGTTGCGTTTCGTGCCGAAGGGGAAATCGATCGTGCTCGGTCTCGTCACCAGCAAGAGCGGAACGCTGGAAAAGAAGGACGACATCAGGCGCCGGATCGACGAAGCGGCAAAGTTCGTGCCGCTCGATCAGCTGTGCCTGTCGCCGCAATGCGGCTTTGCTTCGACCGAGGAGGGTAATGTCCTTGCCGAAGAGCAAGAATGGGCGAAACTGCGCATGATCGTCGAACTCGCCGACGAAGTGTGGGGATAAGGCATGAGCCAACGCACCAAGCCGCCGTTCCGTGCCGATCATGTCGGCAGCCTGTTGCGGCCGGCCGGGCTCAAAACCGCGCGCGAAAAATTCGCCAAAGGCGAGATTGGTGCCTCCGCCCTCGGAACGATCGAGGACCGCGCCATCGCCGACGTCATCAAGAAGCAGGAAGCGGCCGGGCTGCAATCCATCACCGACGGCGAATTCCGACGCTCCTGGTGGCATCTCGATTTCTTGTGGGGCCTCGACGGCGTCGAGAAGCACCTGATGGACACCGGCATCGCCTTCGCGGCGGTCACCACGCGCAGCGAGGGCGTCAAGGTCACCGGGAAGATCGACTTTTCGGGTCATCCGATGCTGGAGCATTTCAAGTTTCTCAGAGCGCATACGACGCGGACGCCGAAAATGACCATCCCGGCGCCGTCGGCGCTCTATGGCCGGCCAAGCCTGACGCCGATCGACAAGTCGGTCTATCCGACGCTCGATAAGCTCTTTGCCGATCTCGGCGCCGCCTACAAGAAAGCCGTGCGCGCTTTCGCCGACGCCGGCTGCCGCTATCTGCAACTCGACGAAGTGTTCATCGCGATGCTGTGCGATCCGCATTATCGCCAGCAGATGAAGGATCGCGGCGACGATCCGGAAGCTCTCGGCACCATCTACGGCGATCTCATCAACATGGCGATTTCCGATATTCCGCCGGATATGACGGTGACCATGCATCTGTGCCGCGGCAACTACAAATCGACGTTCATGGGAACGGGCGGCTATGACGTCATGCAGGAGGTGCTGTTCGACCGCATCAAGGTGCACGGCTATTTCATGGAATACGACACCGCGCGGGCTGGCGGCTTCGAACCGCTGCGCCGGCTGCAGAAAGGCCGCCTGGCGGTGCTGGGTCTCGTCACCACCAAGACCGGCACGCTGGAAAGCAAGGACGCGATCAAGCGCCGCATCGACGAAGCGGCCAAATTCACCGGCCTCGACCAGCTTTGCCTGTCGCCGCAATGCGGTTTTGCCTCGACCGAGGAAGGCAATACGCTTGCCGAAGACGACCAATGGGCGAAGCTGAAGATGATCGGCGAAGTGGCCCGCGAGGTGTGGGGGGCTTAAGCGGCATGACCACTATCGTCGCGGGCAAAGTTGCCATCGTCACCGGGGCGGGCCGCGGCATCGGGCGCGGTATCGCGCTTTTGATGGCGGCCGAAGGCGCCCGCGTCGTCGTCTGCGATATCGGCGCCGGCCTCGACGGCGGCGGCAGTGACGCCGGCCCGGCGCAGGGCGTGGTCGATGAGATCAAGAAATCGGGCGGTGAGGCCATCACTTCGACGGCCTCGATCAGTACCCCGGGCAACGCGGATAAGATCGTGCAGGCGGCGCTCGACGCCTTCGGCCGCGTCGACATTCTGGTCAACAACGCGGGCATTTTGCGCGACCGCATCTTCCACCGCATGAGCTGGTCGGACTGGTCGGACGTGATCGACGTGCATCTGCATGGCAGCTTCGCCATGAGCCGGGCCTGCGCGACACATTTCCGCGAGCAGAATTCCGGCAGTTTCGTACACATCACCTCGACCTCCGGTCTGGTCGGCAATTTCGGTCAGGCCAATTACATGGCGGCCAAGATGGGCATCGTCGGCCTGTCGCGCGGCATCGCGCTCGATATGGCGCGCTTCAATGTGCGCTCGAACTGCGTCGCCCCCTTTGCCTGGACGCGGATGATCGATTCGATCCCGGCGGAGACCGATGCGGAAAAGGCGCGTGTCGCGGCGTTCCGCGAGATGACACCGGAAAAAATCGCGCCGCTCGTGGTCTATCTCGGCTCCGACCGAGCCGACGGCATCAGCGGCCAGATTTTTTCGGTGCGCAACAACGAGATTTATCTTTTCAATCAGACCCGTCCGATCCGCACGCTGCATCGCTCCGACGGCTGGACGCCGGAACAGCTCGATGCTCAGCTCAAAGGGGCGTTTGCCGCGTCGTTCACGCCGCTCGACCGTTCGAGCGACGTGTTTTCCTGGGACCCGGTGTGATGGCGATCATCTACGACAGACTGATGGCGCTCGACATTCCGCCGCGGGAGCAGAGTTACGAGGCAAAAGACTGCATCCTTTACGCGCTCGGCATCGGATTCGCCCACGATCCGATGAACGAGGACGAGCTGCCGTTCGTCTATGAAAAAAATCTCAAAGTGCTGCCGACCATGGGCACCGTGCTCGGCCACCCCGGCTTTTGGGCGCGCAACCTCGACACCGGCATCGACTGGGTCAGGGTGGTCAACGGCGAGCAGGGCATCACGCTGCACCGGCCGATCGGCGGAGCGGGTACTGTCATCGGCCGGCAGCGCTTGATCGAGGTGATCGACAAGGGCGCCGGCAAGGGGGCACTGGTCCTTTCCGAGCGCAAGATTACCGACAAGGCGAGCGGCGAGCCGATCGCCACGATCACGCATACGATGTTTTGCCGCGGCGACGGCGGTTTCGGCGGTCCGCGGCGCGAAGCGCCCGTGCCGCATGAGCTGCCGCCGCGCGCGCCGGATGCGGTCTGCGATCTCGCCACGCGGCCGGAGGCGGCGCTGATCTACCGCCTGAGCGGCGATCTCAATCCGATCCACTCCGAACCCGCGGTGGCAAAACAAGCCGGCTATCCGCGCCCGATCATGCACGGTCTCGGCAGCTTCGGCACCGCTGCGCATGCGGTTCTGAAGGTCTTCTGCGCCTACGAACCGAAGAAACTTGCGGCATTCGCCGCGCGGTTTTCGGCGCCGGTGTTTCCTGGCGAGACGCTGCGCACCGAGATGTGGCGTGACGGCGACGTCGTGAGCTTCCGTTCCCGCGTGGTTGAGCGCGACGTCATCGCCGTCAATAACGGCCGTGCCGCGGTACGGCCGTGACGGAAAACGCCGATCTTGCGCCGATCCGCGAAGCGGTCCGCGCGCTGTGCGCTGATTTTCCCGGCGAATATTGGCGCACGCTCGATCGCGAGCGCGCCTATCCGGAGAAGTTCGTCGCCGCTCTGACCAAAGCCGGCTTCCTCGCTGCGCTAATTCCAGAAGAATTCGGCGGCAGCGGGCTCACGATGACGGCGGCTGCCGCGATCATGGAGGAGATCCAGGCGTGCGGTTGCAACGGCGCCGCCTGCCACGCGCAGATGTACACGATGGGCACGCTGCTCCGGCACGGCAGCGCCGAGCAGAAGAAGCGGTATCTGCCCGGTATCGCGCGCGGCGAGCTGCGGCTGCAAGCCTTCGGCGTCACCGAGCCGACGTCGGGCACCGACACGCTGAGCTTGCGCACCACCGCCGTGCGCGACGGCAACGACAGCTATGTCATCAACGGCCAAAAGATCTGGACCTCGCGTGCCGAACATTCCGATCTCATGCTGCTGCTGGCGCGCACGACGCCGCGGGAGCAGGCCAAGAAACGCACCGATGGCCTTTCGGTTTTTCTGGTCGATATGCGGGAGGTTACGGGCAACGGCCTGACCATCCGTCCGATCCGCACCATGATGAACCACGCCACCACCGAGGTGTTCTTCGAGAATATGCGGGTGCCGGCGGAAAATCTCATCGGCGCCGAGGGCGAAGGTTTCCGCTACATCCTGTCCGGCATGAATGCCGAACGCATCTTGATCGCCGCCGAATGCATCGGCGACGCCAAATGGTTCGTCCAGAAGGCCGTGGGCTACGCCGGCGAGCGCGTGGTGTTCGGCCGCCCGATCGGCCAAAACCAGGGCGTCCAGTTTCCCATCGCGCGCGCTTACATCAACATGCGCGCCGCCGAACTGATGGTGCACGAAGCGGCGGCTCTCTACGAGGCTAACAAGGACTGCGGCGCCGAGGCGAACATGGCCAAGCATCTCGCCGCCGAAGCGTCGTGGGCCGCAGCCGACATGTGCCTGCAGACCCACGGCGGCTTCGGTTTTGCCGAGGAATTCGATATCGAGCGCAAATTCCGCGAAACCCGGCTCTATACCGTGGCGCCGATCTCGACCAACCTGGTGCTGTCCTACATTGCCGAGCACGTGCTGGGACTGCCGAGGTCATATTGAGCAAGCCCCTTCCGCTCTCCAGCCTGCTTGTCGTCTCGCTTGAGCAGGCGGTTGCCGCGCCGATGTGCACCTGCCGGCTGGCCGATGCCGGCGCGCGTGTCATCAAGATCGAGCGACCGGAAGGCGACTTCGCCCGCGGCTATGACGATCTGGTGCACGGCGAGTGCAGCTATTTCGTCTGGCTCAATCGTGGCAAAGAGTCGATCGTTCTCGATCTCGGCAGGCGTGAAGACAAAGCGCTGCTCGCCGCGATGCTCGCGCGCGCCGATGTGTTTGTGCAGAATTTAAAGCCTGGCGCGGTCGGGAAGCTCGGTTTTCCAATCGAGAAGCTGCGCCGCGAGCATCCACGGCTGATTTGTTGCTCGACTTCCGGCTTCGGCGAGACCGGGCCGCTCGCCCAACGCAAGGCCTACGACATGCTGATCCAGGCTGAATCCGGCCTTGCTTCGATCACCGGCACGGTTGAGCCGTCGCGGGTCGGTGTTTCGGTGGTCGATATCGCTTCCGGCATGAATGCTTACGAGGCGATTCTTGCCGCCCTGATCGCGCGCCAACGAACCGGTGAGGGCGCCGAGCTTTCGATTTCGATGTTCGACGCCATGGCGGATTGGATGACGGTGCCACTCCTGCAGCAGGAGGCCGGTGTGCCGCCGCAACGCATCGGTCTCGCCCACACTTCGATCTCGCCCTATGGCGCGTTCAAGAGCCGCGATGGCGTCGACATTCTGATTTCCATCCAAAGCGACCGCGAATGGCGACTCTTGGCGGAGAAGGTCTTGGACGATGCCGTACTCGCGGCCGATCCGGCTTTTGCCACCAATGTCGAACGCGTCAAACGCCGCGCCGAAACCGATGGCAGGGTCGCCAAGACCTTCGGCGTGCTCGATGCGGTGGCGCTTGAGCAAAAACTCGCCGCCGCCGATATCGCTTTCGCCCGCGTCAACGGTCCGGCCGACCTCGCCCGCCATCCGCATTTGCGCCGTATCACGGTTGGCACGCCGAGCGGTCCGGTGTCCTATCCAGCGCCCGCCGAACGGGGTTCGGCGGGGCGCCACTACGGCCCGGTGCCGGCGCTGGGCGAGCATACCGAGAGGGTGCGCAAGGAATTCGCCGCGGTTACAATGAACGCAAAGTGACAGGGAGAACGGCCATGGACATCGGCTTCATCGGTCTCGGCAACATGGGCGCGCATATGGCGCGCCGCTTGATCGAGGCCGGCCATAAGGTCATCGTCTACGACGCCCGCCAGGAAGCGATCGGCAATCTTGCCGCGCTCGGCGGCGTCGCCGCGCGCTCACCCAAGGAGGTTGCCGACGCCGTCGAGACCGTGATGGTCAGCCTGCCGACGCCCGACATCGTGCTCAAAGTCGCGACCGGCCCAGACGGCGTCATCGAAGGCAAACGGGTACGCCGCTTCGTCGATCTCTCGACCACCGGCTCGGTGATGGCGCAGCGGATTTTCAAATTGCTCGCCGAAAAAAATATTGTGCAGATCGACGCGCCGGTAAGCGGCGGGGTCAAAGGCGCGGAAAAGGGCACGGTCGCAGTGATGGCCTCAGGGCCGCGCGCCGACGTCGAAGCGGTCGAGCCGGCGCTCAAAGTGATCGGCAAGTTCTTCTATATCGGCGAGCAGTCCGGCGCCGGGCAGACCATGAAGCTTTGCAACAACGTGCTCTCGGCCGCCGCGATGGCCGCGACGTCGGAATCGATGGTGGTTGGGGTGAAGGCCGGTCTCGACCCACGCACCATGGTCGACGTGATCAATGCCAGCTCCGGCCGCAGCACGGCGACCGAGCAGAAATTTCCCGAGGTCGTCATTCCGCGCAAATTCAATCAGGGATTCACGGCGGGGCTAATGATGAAGGACGTGAACCTGTTCGTGTCCGAAGCCAAAGCGCTCGGCGTACCGATCGAGGTATGCGAGGCGGTCGCCGCGCTGCTTAAGCTCACGTGCGACGAAATCGGCCCGGAGAAGGATATCACCACGATCGTGCAGCCGATCGAGCATCGTGCCGGGGTCGAAGTGCGCGCGCCAAAAGCCTAAAGGCCCGCCGCAAAATCGATACGGTTTGGCCTGCAAATCCAAAGCCGAAATCGAATGATTTCAATGGCTTATGGAAATGCACCGTTATGTGATGGCCGTCACTTCGCGGCCTGCGCCGGCAGCTAAAGTGATCCTACTTCGGACGGAACGGATCATCTCTCGGTCCCCAACCACCCCGATGATCCGGTGTCGTCCAAGGGGTGATACTCCCCCATACGCCCCGACGGCCCTGGAACGGGTCAAACTCGCCCGCCCGGACGGAACAGCCCGGGCGGGCTTTTCCTACAGTCAATTTTGTCCCATGGTTTGGCGGCCGGTCGAGAATTGACCCCGATCATTACGCGACGTCAGGCACCATGCCGCCTCCTCGTCCCAATTCCAGCCTGCTCACGGATTTGCCCGAGCATCTCGCGGCAGGCCTTTTCACCAGCGCGACGCCGGTCAAGCTCAATGCCGACGAGGTGCTGTTCCTGGCCGGCGACGCCGGCGACGGCTGTTATCGGGTGGACGACGGACTGCTCAAGGTCACCATGGTGTCGCGCGGCGGCACCGAGCGGATTCTCGCGTTCCTCGGTCAGGGCGCGATCGTCGGCGAGCTTTCGATCATCGACGGACTGCCGCGCTCAGCCTCGGTGGTGGCCGTGCGTGCCGCCGCGCTGAGCTTCCTCAGCCGGGCGGCCTTTGAGAACTTCGCCACGAAACATCCCGAGGTCTACAAATCGCTGGTGACGCTGATCGCGACCCGGTTGCGTGAGACCGATGCGGCGCTCGCCGCCGGCAGCTTCTTGCCGCTGCGCGGCCGGGTGGCATGTACGCTCCTCGAATTGGCGCAGGAATTCGGCCAGGACGTCGGCGCCGGCCGCATTGTCATCCGGCAGAAAATCGGGCAAAGCGACCTCGCCGCCATGGCCGGGATTGCCCGCGAGAACGTCAGCCGCATTCTCAATGACTGGAAGCGGCGCAAATTGGTCAGCCGGCTGTCCGGTTATTATTGCCTCGAAAACAAGGCGCAGCTGCAGAACGAAGCCGAATTATAGCCCGGAAGGTCCAGCTACCGTCTTCGCCAAAGCCCCGCTAAAAGCCTTGTCATGACCAAGGCCAAGGACACCCTCCCGGACACGCCCCAACTCGCCGACTTTCGCCGCATCGTCGTGAAGGTTGGTTCGTCGCTCCTGGTCGACGCCAAAGCCGGCCGGCTCAACGAAGCATGGCTTGCCTCGCTGGCCGCCGATCTGGCGGCGCTGCACGGTGGCAAGCGCGACCTGCTGGTGGTTTCTTCGGGCGCCATAGCGCTCGGGCGCACCGTCCTCAAATTGCCGTCCGGGTCGCTTGAGCTCGAGGACAGCCAAGCCGCCGCGGCGGTTGGGCAAATCGCGCTGGCGCGCACCTGGACCGAAGCGCTGTCGCGCCACGGCATGACCGCCGGTCAGGTCTTGGTGACTTTGGGCGACACCGAGGAGCGTCGGCGCTATCTCAATGCTCGCTCGACCATCGACAAGCTCCTGGAATGGCGCGCGGTGCCGGTCATCAACGAGAACGATACGGTCGCGACGAGCGAGATCCGCTACGGCGACAACGACCGTTTGGCTGCGCGGGTGGCGACCATGGTGAGTGCGGATCTGGTGGTCCTGCTGTCCGACGTCGATGGCCTCTACGATGCGCCGCCGGGTACGACGTCAGCGGCGCGGCATATAGCGCGGGTCGAGCGCATCACGCCGGAGATCGAAGCCATGGCGGGCGCCGCCGGATCAGGTCTGTCGCGCGGCGGCATGCAGACCAAGATCGAGGCCGCCAAGATCACCATCGCCGCCGGCACGCACATGGTCATCGCCTCGGGCCACATCGAGCATCCGCTGGATGCCATCGCCAAAGGCGCGCGGTGCACCTGGTTTCTCGCGGCAGGAAATCCGGTCACCGCCCGCAAGAAGTGGATCGGTGGCACGCTCGAGCCCAGGGGTACGCTTTTCATCGATGCCGGGGCCGTCGCCGCGCTGCGCCGCGGCAACAGTCTATTGCCGGTCGGGGTGGCGCGAATCGAGGGCGATTTTGCGCGCGGCGACGCGGTCGTCATCCGCGGACCGGACGGTGCGGAAATCGGCCGTGGCCTATCTGCCTATGACGCTGAGGATGCGCAAAAGATCAGAGGGCGGTCATCCGCCGATATCGACGCAATCCTCGGCTTTTCGGGCCGGGCCGAGATGATCCACCGCGACAATCTGGTCGTCGGCCGGGAATAAGCGCGGGCGCGGTTCCCCCGAAAAAGATGAACCCCGACCGCTAAAGCGGCCGGGGTTCAACGCCGGGTGATTGAGGGTGAGGGGCTGGGGGGCTTCGCCCGGCGTCTGACCGTCAACGGGACCGCTGGCGAATCGTTCCGGCGCGAACCATGTTTTTCTTTGCACGGCTGGGGGCGCTTTTCACTCTGCTTGGAGTTCCATTGCGGCTCGACGTCCGGCGCCGGCGTGCCCGGGACCATGCCGAATCAGCGAAATTCCCGGTGAAATCATCCGTCAGATTGATGCGCTGGCCGCTTGGGAGGACCACATAGCGCGAAAACACGCGAAGATCTCCGTGTTCGCCGCCGCGTCCCTCGACCACATAGGTGGTCCCGACCGGGAACCGCTTGGGCAGCGAATTTGACTTTCGGCTAGCTGATAAATGCATGACACCCTCTCATTTGCAGAATTGAAATACGAACGCCGACAATTTCCGTCAGGTTCCTCGAATTCTGTGACGGGCCTACGAACGCTGTGGATTGCTGTGGGCATCTGCCTTGGGCGGTCCTCCTTACCGGCTGCCTCGCCGGGGAGGGTTGAACATGGTAGGAAGTTCCCGAATGCAAGATGGATCAATGCCATGAGGGCGCCATGAACGCCCCGCTCAAGGCGCTTGCCGGCTCCGAAAAGGCGGGAGCCGCGCTAGCGGTCACGGTGCGCGACATCGGCCGCGAAGCGCGCAAAGCCGCGCGCGCGCTGGCGCTCGCTCCCGTTGCACAAAAGAACAAGGCGCTGGCGGCAATGGCCGAGGCCATTCGCGGCTCGCGCGAGGTCATCCTCGCCGCCAATGCGGAGGATCGCGCCGAGGCGAAATCCGGCGGCGCGACCGTGGCCTTCCTCGATCGGCTTGCGCTCGATGCCGACCGCATCAAGGCGATGGCGGCTGGTCTCGACGTGATCCGCAAGCTCAAGGATCCGGTCGGCACCCTCATGGCGGCGTGGCGTCGTCCGAACGGCATGCGCATCGAGCGCGTGCGGGTGCCGCTTGGCGTCGTCGGCGTCATCTACGAAAGCCGCCCCAACGTCACCGCGGATGCCGGCGCGCTCTGCCTCAAGGCCGGCAATGCCGCGATCCTGCGCGGCGGCTCCGAGAGCTTCCGCTCCTGCCGCGCGATCCATGCCGCGCTGGTTGAGGGTTTGGTCGAGGCCGGGTTACCCGCTTCGGCCATCGCGTTGATTCCAACCCGCGATCGCGAGGCGGTCGGCATGATGCTGGCCGGTCTTGACGGCTCGATCGACGTGATCGTGCCGCGCGGCGGCAAAAATCTGGTCGACCGAGTACAGACCGAGGCCCGCGTGCCAGTGTTCGCTCACCTCGAAGGCGTCTGCCATGTCTATGTTGACGGTAAGGCCAAGCTCGGCATGGCCAAATCGATCGTGCTCAACGCCAAAATGCGCCGAACCGGTGTCTGCGGGGCGGCGGAGACCTTGCTGGTCGATCGCGCCGGCGCCGCTAAATTGCTCAAGCCGCTGGTGACCATGCTGCTCGACGCCGGTTGCGAGATTCGCGGCGATGCCGCGGTCCAGGCCGTCGATGGCCGGGTGAAGCCTGCCAGCAAAGCCGATTGGGGCACCGAATATCTCGACGCCACCATCACCGCCGGCGTGGTCGACGGCGTCGAGGCCGCGATCGCGCATATCGAGCGCTACGGCTCGCATCACACCGACGCGATCGTCACCGAGGACAAAAAGGCGGCGGAAAAGTTTTTGCGCGAAGTGGATTCGGCGATCGTGCTGCACAACGCTTCGACGCAATTCGCCGACGGCGGCGAGTTCGGCTTTGGCGCCGAGATCGGCATCGCCACGGGCCGGCTGCATGCGCGCGGACCGGTCGGCGTCGAACAACTGACGACTTTCAATTACCGCATACGCGGCACCGGGCAAACGCGGCCATGATCATTCGCGGCCAATGCCGCCGATCGTTGCGGCTGCGGCGGCGGGCGACGCGTGGGGAGGGGGGCTCTTTCTGAAAGCTATGAATTGGGAGCTCGTTCCTGCGCGTCAGGTTGCCGCAAGGCCCGACCGCCGCCGAGGCAGCATTGTTCTGCCTCCCCATGCGCCGGGCATGCGTATCGGACTGTTCGGCGGCACCTTCGATCCGCCGCACGCGGCGCATCGTGCGGCTTCGCTGTTGGCGCTGCGGCGGCTTAATCTTGATCGACTGTGGTGGCTGGTTACGCCGGGCAATCCGCTCAAGGACGTTCGCGACCTGGCGCCGCTCGCCGAGCGCGTCGCCGCGGCGCGTGATCTTGCCCATCATCCGCGCATCGACGTCAGCGATTTCGAAGCCGATCTCGGCACCAACTATACCTACGGAACGATCAATTATCTCGTCCGCAGCTGCCCGGGCGTGCGTTTCGTCTGGATCATGGGTGCTGATAATTTGCGCCACTTCCATCGCTGGCAGCGCTGGCGCGACATCGCGGCACTGGTTCCGATTGCGGTGATCGACCGGCTCGGGCCGAGCCTTTACTCGACGGCGGGGATCGCCAGTCAGGCGCTGGGCTGGGCGCGAATCCCCAAATCGGCGGCGCAGACGCTGCCGGAACGAAAGCCGCCAAGCTGGACTTACCTGCACGGCCTTAAATCACCGCTCTCCTCGACGGCGCTGCGCGCAGTGCGCAAGCTGCGTAAGCCGGAAAAGAAAACCGCTAAATGACAGTTCCTTGAAGGCAAGGCAGTTGAAACTATTAACTGGCCGTGACTATCTTAACGTCGTGAGCTCCGGATTTGGTGGCCGGGGCCGCCAAGGAGAGATCGGGCAATCAGCAACCAAGCAAGTTCGGAGTGAAAGGATAAGCAACCCTGTCCACAGTCGTAATCTCTCGGGCCGAACGTCGCGCGCCCGAAGCGGTCTCCAGAATGCGTCTTGACGCCGAGGAGATCCTCCGCATGGTCCTCGTCCGCCTCGACGATATGAAGGCAGAGGACACCCTCACCATCGATCTTCGAGATAAATCCTCAATCGGCGACTATATGGTCGTGTCTTCCGGCCGGTCGCAGCGCCATGTCGGATCGGTGGCCGACAGGATCGTCGAAGATTTGCATAAGGTCGGTGTTCGCGCGCGTGTCGAAGGCGCGCCGCACTGCGACTGGGTGCTGATCGACGCCGGCGACGTCATCGTCCACGTCTTTCGTCCCGAAGTGCGGGAGTTCTACAATATCGAAAAGATGTGGGTGGCGGGCGGGCCGGCACGGCGCGCGAGCTAGCTCGCGCGTTTTGTAACATTGTCGAGCGTCATTCCTGGATCGGAATGACGTCACGGGTCATACGGAAGCAGTGATCCACTGCTCGAGTTTTTGTTTCGGCTGCGCGCCGACTTGACGTGAGGCAAGCTGACCGTTCTTGAACAGCATCAGTGTCGGGATCGACATGATGCCGTACTTCGCGGCAGTGCCGGGATTTTCGTCGACATTGAGCTTGACGATCTTCACCTTGCCGTTCAGCGAATTGGAAATTTCTTCGAGCGCCGGCGCAATCATCCGGCAGGGGCCGCACCATTCGGCCCAGAAATCGACGACCACGGGCTCGTTGGCCTTGAGCACGTCCGTATCGAACGTCGCATCGGTTGTTTTCTCGACCATGAAATACCTCGTCTTTTTCGGGAATCGGCAGCCCGGGGCGATGAACGTATGGACGGGTCATGGAGGCGTCAAGGCACCTTCACCGCGGCGTGACGATACCTGCCGGTTCGTTAGGATTTCGCGAAGTTTCGCCTCCAGAATCTCGGCCGGAATCTCGATCAGCATAGGTGCGGTGGTGAAGATCAATGCCGCCCGAACGGTTTTGTCCGGATAGAGCCGCATCAGCGCCGCGCGGTAGAGCGCGAGTTGCGCGACATACGCCGACGGCACGTCGTCGAGTCCGCGCGGCACAAGACCGTCGGTCTTGTAGTCGCCGATCAGCACGGCGGTGTCGGTGACGACCAGGCGGTCCACCTGACCGGCGACGCGTTCCGCAGCTCCGTCCATGCGCGCGAGGCGTCCGACAATCGGCACCTCGGCGCGGCTACCCGGTGCAAAGAGTTCGGCGAACTTCGGTGTATCGAGAATTGCCGCTATCTGTCCCACGATTTCGTCCCGCTCGGCCGCGGAGAATTCCCTGGCAGCGCCGGCAAGATAGTGCTTGGCGGCATCCATGCGCCGTGGTGATGGAATGTCCGGCAATGACTGCAATAGCCGGTGCATGATGTGGCCGCGATCGAGCGCGTGGTGGCGGTCGATCGCCGTGGCGCCTGGGGCGGCGGCGCGGCCAATCTCCTCGTCGAACGCCGACGACGGCGACAAGGGCACGGCGCGCGGCGCTTCGGGCGGTACTTCTTCCCGGAGCCATGGCGGCAAGTCGTGCGGCTCCGATTTTTGCGGAGTTGGTTCAGGTGCCGCTGGTGCCGGCGCAACATCGGCCTTGCGATAACGCAAGACTGTCTCCGTGCCGGAACTCTCCCGAACCAGGAACGGTTCGAGCGGCGCGCGAATGAGATCGTACCAGCAGCCTGTCGGGCGCTTCCGTTCGCCTTCCGCGCCACAGACGATCAGGCGGTCGGCGGCGCGTGTCATCGCCACATAAAGCAGTCGCCGATATTCGTGTTCGGCCTCGGCAAGCGCGTCTTGCCGCGCGGCCGCGACCGCGGGCGCGTCATCGGCCTTGCGTCCCGCCCAGATCGTCCCAGTGCCGGCAATCGTCAGGAGCCGCGGGTGCCGCGGGCCAGCAGGCGGCGTCATCGTATCGGCGAGAATGACGATCGGCGCTTCGAGCCCCTTGGCGCCGTGCACGGTCATCACCCGCACCTCGTCGCGGGCGATTTCCATGTCGCGTTTGACCTCGGCGCGCGCCTGGCCGAGCCAAGCGAGGAAACCCTGCAGCGACGGGGTTTCGCGGCGCTCGTAGTCGAGCGCGAGATTGAGGAATTCATCGAGCGCATCGTTCGCCTCGTGGCCGAGACGCTCTAGAAAGCGCCGCCGCGCGCCGCCGGGGTCGAGCAGTCCCGCATAAAACGCGAACGGGGCTTTGCGCTGCGCTTCGTGCGCCAGCTTGTGCAGGTGTGCATCGGCGTTTCTGTAGATGTGGTTTGCGCCGCTCTTGCGCGTAAGCGCGTCGCGCAGCGACAGCCGCCCGCGCTCCCATGCGATCGCGAACAAGTCTTCGTCGCTGAAACCGAACAACGGACTACGCAGCACGGTCGCCAGTGCGAGGTCGTCTTCCGGCAGCAACAGCGCCTGGGCGAGCGCGATAAGATCCATGACCGCGATATGTTCGGTCAACACCAGCCGATCGGCGCCCGCGACTTCCACTTTTTCGTTTTTCAGCGCGCGAATGATCGCCTCGAACAGTTCGCCGCGCTGACGAACGAGGATCAGAACGTCGCCGCAGCGTGCGGCGTGGCGGTCGATACCGACCGGCTCGCGGACGTCGACGAGCTGCCGCACGGTGTGTGCAATGCGCTGCGCCAGCTTCACCCGCGGGCTGGTCTCGCTCACGGTATCGAACGGCGCATCCCAGCCTTCGATCTCGGGGCGTTCACCAGGTTCGGTCGGGTCCCAGATCTCGACCAGGCCCGGCGGTGCGCCGGGCAGAGCGATGTGCGGTGGAAAACCGTCACTGTCCGATGTGACGCTGCCGGCGATGCTGGCAAAGACCAGATCGACCGCGGCGAGGATGTTGACGCCGGAACGGAACGAATGCTCGAGCCGGCCCGGCAGGAAGGCGAGCCCGCTCGCCGAGTGTGCGCGTTCGAAATAGCGGCGCATCGCGGCGAATTCCTTCGGCGCGGCGTTTTGAAACGAATAGATCGATTGCTTCTCGTCGCCGACGGCAAAGATCGACCGGAACACGTCGCGCGCACCGGCACCGGCGGTGAATTCGGCGACCAGTTTTCTGACGATCTGCCATTGCTTGCTGCTGGTATCCTGGGCTTCGTCGATCAAGAGATGGTCGATGCCGAGATCGAGCTTGTAGTGAACCCAGGCGGCATCGATGCTGGTGAGCAGCGCGAGCGTCTTATCGATCAGATCTTCATAATCGAGCAGCCCGCGGCGCGCTTTCTCGTCGTGATAGCGCCGCAGCACCGCATCGGCGACGGTGAGCAGCGCCGTGGAACGCTCGCAGCAGATTGCCGCGCGCAGGCGATCCAGCAACATGCAGACGCGGGCTTGTTCCGCGTTCAACTGCTCTACCAGTTGGGCATCCTTCACCGACTTGCTCGCCACCATTTTGCGCGGCTTGCGATCGGTCGTGTTGCAAAAAATGTCGAGGTAGGTCTGCACCCGGTCGGAAAGCGGCAAGGATGCCAACAGGCCAAATCGCCGCGCCTGCTCGGCATCGTTCTTGCCGCCCTGCGCCAGGGCGGCGGCGATCGCAGTCCATTGTTGCGGCGGGATTTCCGAACTGGTGAAGAATTCCTGCTCGATGCTGTCGCGGGTTTCGCCGGGCTTGAGGCCGAGCGCGCCCGCCATCACGGCAATCGCCGCCTCGACGCCGCCCGCGTCCATGACGCTGCGTGCAATGGCGTCGCGGCGCCCGATGGCGTCGCGCACCACATCGCGAAACGTCTGGTCCGCGGCCGCGGTCATGGCCGTCGCGAGCGCACGGCCAAGCGGACCATCGGCATCCTTGGCGCCGTCGAGCAACACGCCGAGCGTCAATCGTTCCAGAAGCTGGGTCTGCTCGGCTTCGTCGAGCACCGTGAAGCGGGCGGCGACATTGGCCTCGAACGGAAACTGATGGAGGAGCCGGGTGCAGAACGCGTGGACGGTCTGCACCTTCAGTCCACCCGGGGTCTCGAGGGCGCGCGCGAATAACCGCCGTGCCAAGGCGCGCCGCGCCCCGTCGGGCGCCTCGCCCAATTGTTCATGGATCACGTTGTCGAGCTTGGCGTCGTCATACGTCGTCCATGCGGCAAGGGTGTCGAAGACGCGCTTGGCCATATTGGCGGCAGCGGCCTTGGTAAAGGTGATGCAGAGAATCTTCTCCGGTTCGAAGCCCTCAAGCAGCAGATTGATCACGCGCTGCGCGAGCACATGCGTCTTGCCCGAGCCGGCATTGGCGGCCAGCCACGACGATGCTTTGGGATTGGCTGCCGCCCGCTGCGCTCGACGTACTGCTTCGGGAATGCTGTCGGGCGACCTCATTCGCCGCCTCCAACGTCGTCGATTTCGCCACCGCTTCGCGACCATTCCTTCACGCGGGCAAGATGGTCGTAGTCGCCGTAACGCGTGCGCCACATCGGATGGACCAGCGAGCGGTAGGGCTCGGTGTCGGTATCGAATATCTGGGCAATTCGGGCGAGCCGTTCCAGGGCACGATCGGCCTGACTGTCCGGCGTGCCGTCCTTGAACTCGATTGGTTCGTATTCGCCGGCCGGCTCGCCGCCTCGCAGCTTCACATAGGCGATCTCGCTGACCGAGCTCCCGGCGGGGATGCCGGCAAAACCCCCGCGGCGCAGTATCGCGGCTTCCAGCGTGAGCTGCGGCGCCAGTCCGGTGCGTACCTGCTTCTCGCTGCGTACGGCGCCGGTCTTGTAATCGAGAATGCGGCAGCGGCCGCCGGCGTCGCGTTCGATACGGTCGGCGATGCCGCGGAGGCGGAACGTGCCGTCTGCGAGCGCGATAGCGGTCTCGCCCCGGATTTCGGCGGTCAGCGCGACGATGGTGCCGCGCCGCGCGGCGTCCCAGCGCGTGAACCAATGCGCAATGCGCAGAAAGCGCGGCCACCAGAATGCGCGCGCCTCGGGAAAATCCTCGAGCGCGGCAAAGTGCGGCTCGCCCAGCGCGATGAGTTCGTTCAGTGGATCGGCGGGAAGGCCGGCCGCGAATTTCTGCGTGAATGCGCCGACGGCGGCGTGAATAATGATGCCGCGCTCGGCGGCGCCGGGCTCGGTATCGACCGCATCGAGCGGCTTTAACCGCAAGACGTGCTTGGCGTAAATCGTATAGGGATCGCGCAGCCAATCCTCGATCTCGGTGACCGACAGGCCTTTCGGCCGTGCCGCGCGCGGCGGCGTCGGCGCCGGCCGCGGCGCCGGCGTCACCTGTTCCGGCCGATCGAGTTCGCGGGCCCAGGCGAGGTAGGTTTCGCCGCGTTTGACGGCGTCTTGCCAATGCGTTCCGCTGATGGCGGCGAGCCGCTGAACAAAGCGCGCCGGCACCGTTGGCGTGCCGGCGATCTTGGCGGAATGGCTCAGGATCACTTCGGGCGCGCCGAGGAGTTGCGTGAAATCGTGAGCAGAGAGCCCGATGCGGCGCTCCGGCAGATCGAGCCCGAGCTTGAGCCGCATCGGCCGGCTCAGCCAGGCGTCGTTGTTGCTTTCCGGCGGCCAAGTGCCTTCGACGAGACCGCCGAGGACGACGCGATCGCTTTCGGTCAGGCGCGACTCAAGCGGACCGAGGATACGCACCCGCAAATCAGGCTGCGGCTCACGCCGCACGACCTGTCCGGCAAGCGCCGCCGAAAAGAATTCGACATAGTCAACCGTCTTTATGGGAAGGCCGGCGGCGGCATCGCTGGCCGCGAGTTCATCGAATGCGCTAGCGAGTTTTTGGCCGTCGCGCCCGGTGAGTGCGATCGCAGCGCCGCCGTGTAGAGAAAGCTCAGCGACGACGTCGCGATGGCGCTTGGCCAGTTCGCTGAGGGGATATTCGTTCCTTCCCAGGCTTTCGAGCGGCGCCAGCGCCCCGCCGAGCCGCGCGACGAGGTCGGCGGCATCGGCAAGTTGGCTTTCGGTGAGATCGATGCGCGGATCGGAAGGATGCAGATCGACCGGCTCGCCGCGGCGGAATTTTCCGAGCTGATCGCGAAAATTTGCCAGCGCCAGAGCGAGTCCGGGAGTGCCCGAACGCGGCCGCGGTCCGCGCAGGATGGCGCGCTCAAGCGCAGCCACTGCCCCTTGATCGCCGAGTTGCAGCAGCGGGTGCTTGAGCAAGGCCAAGAGCGTCACCGGCGGAGTGCCGTCGAGCGCCGCCGCGGCTGCCAGCCGGGCAAAATTGCCGGCCAGCGTATCGGCCAGCGCTTCGCCGCCGGAATCCTCCGCCGTGATGTTCCAGCGTTGAAGGGCGGCGAGCACACGGCGGCCGAGCGCGCGGTCCGGCGTGACTAACGCTGCGGTCTTGCCGTCGTGAACCGCCTCTCGCAGCGTCACAGCAATGGCGAGTGCCTCTTCTTCGGGATTGGCGGCGGCGATCATTGTCATCGTGCCGAGCGCGGCATCGGTCTGGGCCGCGAACTCCGGATCGTCGGCTCGCGCTCGCCACAGCTCGGTCGTGGCGGCCGGTCGTAGCGCTTCCGAGACCAACTGCTCGCGCCCGCTTGGTTGCTCTAGTGACACGACCGCGTCGCGCCCGATGCCGATGCGCGAAAGCAGCGCCTGCATGGCAAATTGCGGATGCCCGGGCGCCGGCGCGATGCGCTTTTTCTCGTCACCGGCAATCGACCGCCACGATGCTTCGTCGAGATCGGTGTCGAGCCCCGGCAACACCACGGCGCCATGCGGCAACCGCGCAATGGCGGCGATGAGCTCCGCAGTGGATGGGATCGACCCGGTTGAACCCGCGACGATCACCGGAGCGACAGTCTTGCGCGCGAGCCGCTCTGCTTCCGCCTTGATCAACTTGTCGCGGCGCTTCGTCGGCTCGATGCGGTTCTGCGTTTTCAGAATAGCGGGCCACGCCTCACGCGCAATCTGCAGGAAACGCAAGGTAAGTTGCCAGTATTCGTCGAACGTCTCGGGGACCAGATCGTCGAGGCGATCCCATGACACGCCGCGCGTGGTCATGTCGTCGATCAGGCGCGCCAGGTCGTCGGCAAGCGCGCAAGCCGCCGTCGGCGTCTGCGCGATCAATGGCGTATCGCCTGCACCGCGCAGCTCCCGCGACGCGGCCCATTTGGTGACGAGCCGGGTCAGCAGGAGCCGCCGCTCCAAGCCGCCGAGGCCTTCCGGCAGAGCGAGCGCCTCGCCGGCGATGTCGCCCGTCGCGGCTTCGGCGAACGCAATCTCGTCCTCGTCGATATCGCCCAGCGCGACGACGCGCGGCAGGATGGCGGCATCGCCTTTGAGGCCGTCGAGGAAAGCATCGCGCATTAGGCGGCAGGCGCGACGGGTCGGCAAGTAGATCGTCGCCGAAGCGAGCGCCAGCGGATCGCCGCCGACGGCAAAGCCGAGCTTGCCGGCGTTCAACGCCTTGATCAGCGTCGGCAAAAACGGCGCCGATGCCGGTATGGTGAAAACACGTGGGGTCATGGCGGTGATCGATTCGCCGCTGTCACGGCGACAACGATGCATTGCGAATATCAGATTTCAGGCCATCGCGGCGAGCGCGGCTTCCGCGGCAGCGACGGCTTCGGGCGTGCCAACATGCATCCAGGTGCCTTCGAGACGCAAGCCGAACAGCCGGCCCGCTTCGCCGGCGCGATCGAACAGCAGCGTCAGCGGAAAGGCGCCGGCGGGTGCAGCGGCGAACAGCGCGGGCGAGAGAATCGCCGTGCCGGCATAGATGAACGGTACCGCTTCCCCTTGGCCGCGGCGCCGCAAGCGTCCGTCGGAAAGCATGGCGTAATCGCCGCGGCCTTCGTAGCCCAGGCTTCCGGTGGTCGGCGCCAATAGCAAAAGTGCGTCCATGGTCTGAGGGTCAAAATTTTCGGCGAGCCGGATGAAATTGGGTTTGACGCCGTCCAGCCACAGCGTATCCGAATTGACCAGAAAGAACGGCGCGTCGCCGAGTCGCGGCAGAGCTTTGGCGATGCCACCGCCGGTGCCGAGCAATTCGCCGCGCTCGTCGGAAATAACGATGTGCGGTGTTTGACGCCCCGCGAGATGGCTCTCGATGGCGTCGGCAAGGTGGTGCACGTTTACCACTGCGCGTTCCACGCCGGCGTCGGCCAGACGGTCTAGTCCGTAGTCGATCAGAGATTTGCCGCCGACCGCGACCAAAGGCTTCGGGATGTGGCCGTTATACGGCCGCATGCGCGTGCCCAGCCCCGCAGCCAGCACCATCGCACTTTTCGGCATCATCGCATTGCCCGCCCAGCGATCACGATCACTCGAATCGCAATATCATAGCCCATCCGGTGCGGGCACATTTGTGGCGTACCAGGTCTTAAGTGCGGCCAAGGCCGGGTGCGCCAGCGAGCGCTGCAGATAGTTCCACAGCCGCGGCATATGCCGCAGATATTGCGCCTTGCCGTCGCGGCGGTTGAGCCGTGCGAATATGCCGAGGACTTTTGTCGCCCGCTGCGCCGCCAGCGTCGCATAGACCTGCATGAAGTCGGCGGTGTCGAAGTCGCCGTCATTGCCAAGGCGGGAACGCACATAGCGGCCGAGGAGGGCCATTTCCATCTTTTCCGGAACGTCGACGCGCGCATCTTGCAGGAGCGAGGCGACGTCATAGGCGGGGGGCCCGATCAGCGCGTCTTGAAAATCGAGGAGGCCGATCCGCGCAATGTCGTCACGCTCCGCCAGCCATAGCAGGTTGGGCGAATGGTAATCGCGCAGCACCCAGGTTGGCGGCGCCGCGAGCGCGGGCAACAGCGTCTCCCGCCAGAGCCTGATGAAAGCGGCGCGGGCCGCAGTCGTAGCCGGCGCGCCGGCGCCGACCAGATACCAGTCGAGCAGTAGTTCGGCCTCGATCAGAAACGCCTCGATATCGTAAGGGGGCAGCCGGTAGGCGAGTTCCGATGTGACCGGCAGCGTGTCCGGCAGTTCCTGGCCGTGCAGCGCGGCCAAAAGATCGATGGCAGTAGCGTAGTGCTGTTCGATCGGCACCGGCTGATCGCCGGCAACGACACGGTCGTTGCCGAAGTCCTCCATGATGATGAGGCCATGGTCGAGGTCGGCCTGCAGGATTTCCGGCGCCGATAGCCCGAGCTCCCGCAAGCCGCCCGCCATCGCGATATAGGGCACGATGTCCTCGGCGAGATGCGCGATGGCGCTGTAGGGTTTGCCGTCGCGCACCGGCGGTCCGTCCGGCCGGCGCGGTGCGTTCATCAGGACAAAGCTCTGGCCGTTTAATGCGAGCCGCTCAAAGATGCGTGTCGAGGCGTCGCCCTGCATCCGCACGCGATGAGCTTCGCCGTATCCGGACTCATCGAGGAACTCACGGATGCGCGCGATACGCTCGACGCGCGGCACGAAGCTGCCGTAACCGACGCAGCGGACGTTGCGCATTTCGGGTCCGCTTGTCAGCGCGAGCGTGAACGCGATGTCCAGCCGGTCCGGCGGCAGAAATCCGGCGGCGCGATCGGGCCATTCCATCAGCACGACGGCGCTTTCGGGCAAATCGTCGAAACCGAGTTCCGCCAGTTCCGCCGTTGCGGACACCCGGTAGAGATCGGCGTGAACGAGGGTGAAGCGCGGCAGCTCATAGGTCTGCAAAAAGGTGAAGGTCGGGCTCGGCACCTCGATCGCATCGTCGCCGGCGAGGTAGCGGATTAGCGCCCGCGCGAATGTCGTTTTGCCGGCGCCGAGATCTCCGGACAGCGTCACGAGGTCGCCGGGCTCGAGCGCGGCGGCGATGTCGGTCGCCAATCGCCGCGTCGCCTCCTCGTTCGCCAACGTCACAGTAAAGCTTGCGCCACCGGGGGTGGTCAGAAGCATCGCTACTCCGCGGCCGTCAGCGCGGCGGTTTCAATGAGGGGGAATGTACATGTCACGGTGGTGCCTTGTCCCACGGCCGATGTGATCGTCACCGTGCCGCCATGCAGCTCGACGAAGGAGCGGACCAGGGACAGTCCGATTCCGGGGCCGCGATGCTGCGAGCCCAGCGCGTGGGTCTCGAACCAGTCGAACACTTTTTCCAGCACTTGCGGCGGAATGCCGGGCCCCTGATCGGTGACCGAAAAGATCACCGCGTCGGAGGTGCGGGCGGCCGACAGTGTCACGGTCGCGCCGCCGGGGGAAAAGCTCACGGCATTGGCCAGGAGGTTGAAGAGAATCTGCCGCAGGCGCAGCTTGTCGGCGATGAAGTTGCCGATACCGCCGGGCGCGCTGATGTCCAATGTGAGGCCGGCGTTCACCAGCCGATCTTGGACGCCCTCGGCGGCCGCCGCCATGGATTCGAGGATGTCGACCGGGCCGAGGTTGAGCTGCATGCGCCCGGCATCGATGGTCGCCAGATCGAGAATGTTGTTGATCAGCGCCAGCAGCGTATTCGTCGACACCGTGATGTAATCGAGATATTCACGCTGCTTTTCCGCGAGCGGCCCGGTCGCCGGGTCGTCGAGCAAGTGGACGAAACCGATGATGTTGGTCAGCGGCGAGCGCAGCTCATAAGACACGTGATGAACGAAATCGATCTTGATCTTGTCGGCGTCTTCGAGTGCTTCGTTGCGCTCGCGCAGGGCGCGCTCGACGTTGACCGAGTCGGTGACATCGTGGAACGTGACCAGTGTGGCGCTGTCGGGAAGCGGCACGGTGGTGCAATCGACCACACTGCCGTCGCGGCGTTCGAGACGGCCGGGTATTGCCTCGCGACTGTCGATTGCGGTGATGACCTCGCGCAACGCTTGCCAAGCGGGCGCATCGTTGTGCAGCGGCCGGCACAGCGCGGTGATCTTTTCGATATGCGGCCGGCCGGCGAGGTCGCCGGGCGACAGCCGCCACATCCCGGCGAAGGCGGCATTGTGCAACCGCAGCCGGCCGTCGCTGCCGAACACGGCGACGCCTTCGGCGAGATTGTCGAGCGTCTCGCCCTGAACGCGGATCAATTCCTCAAACCGGCGTTCGAGGTCGAGTTGTTCGGTGACATCGTGAAACAGATAGGTAACGCCGCCGTCGGGATTGGGCGTGGTGACGACGCGCAAGGTGCGTCTGCCCGGCAAATGCCAGGTATGGTCCCTGGCTTCGACGGCCCGATAGGCCTCGTGCAACTGGGCTTTCCATTGGCGGAAATCCTGTTCCTCCGGCAGCTTGCGGGCCGCGCGTAAGACCTCGATCACCGCCGAATCCGTCGGGCCCTGATCGAGGAAGGCGGCGTCGAGATCCCATAGCGCGCGATAGGCGGCGTTGTAAAAGCTCAGCCGGTGATCGGCGCCGAACATGGCCACGCCGGTGGAGAGCTGGTCCAGCGTGCGGCGATGCGCGTCGGCAAGACGCGCGAGCGCGCCGTGCAGCGATTCCACTTCGGTAACATCCACGCCGAGGCCGGCACTGCCCGTCTCGGTGCGAAAATCGAGCACATCAAAGTTACGCCGCGAGCCGGCGGCGACGGCACGCAGCCGGCCGGCGAAGGAGCCGCCGCTCGCGCGGGTCTGCGCGATGGTTTCACGCGCGGCGCTGTCCAGAAGTTCCAGGCGGCGCGCGATGGCATCGGCGGCATTTTTGGCTTCGACGGCGCGCGTGTAAGCGGCGTTGACGAAGGTCAGATGCCCCGCCGCGTCGCGCGTCCACACCGGTGCCGGCAGTTTTTCGGCGAGCGCCCGCAGCGCCGCGAGTTCGATCGATTGCCGTTCGTAACGGCCGACCAGATCGACAAGGTCGCGCTTGATGCCGCTGGCGTCTTTGAGGCGTAGTACCGCGCGGCCGCCGATGGCGCGGCCTTGCACCTCGATCGGATGTCCGGCAAGCGTCGTGAGCGTCATCGAAAACGCTTCGCCGCGCGCGCGCAAGGCGTCTACCGCATGCTCCATGGCGCTGGCCTTGCCGGCATCGAGCCAGTTGCCGAATGCGAGCACCCGATGGGATGCCGAAACGCCCAAGGCCGACAGATCGCCCTCGATGCCGGGTTCGTCGGAGCCGGCCGGCCAATCCACGACGACCTGCGGTTCGGAAAGAATCACCGCGTTGGCACGATCGAGTTCGTCGCGAAGCCGTGTGAACTCGTCGCGCGACCATGCTTCCAATCGCGCCGCGCGCGCGCGCGTGCGCAGCAGCATGACCGCGGTAACGACGGCAAATAGGATCACGCCGACGACGAGTGCGAAAAACGCGATCTCATGCTGGTCGATGCTGCGATGTGCGCTCAAGACGAGCTCTTGCAGCGACAGCGGCGGCGGTTCGGCCGCGGCGGCGGAAAACGGCGCAAGGGCGCCTGCCGCCGCCAGGAATCCGCCGATCCCTGGTGCGCGCCGCCGATGCGCATAGCCCCGGCTCGTCCGGATTGTGTCCGGCATGCCCCTTCGCCTCTACTGGCTGCCGCTACCGCCAGCCCCCTCCTTTCCGTTGCTTGGATCGAGGAAGAAGAGGGGGAGAGCCCGCGAATCGCATGACTTTACTCTCAAGCGGAATCGCGCCGAAAGAGTCCAGATCGTGAACGTGAGCCTGTTTGCGCCTAGGATCGGCCGGCGCCGCGGCCCGGCTTGCTCAGCGCCTGCGCATCGCGCGCCATGTCTTCCAAATTGATGCGGGAGAGCGCGTCGCCGAATTCGGTTTCCGCATTGGCCATGGCGGGCAGAACGATCTTGAGCAAAAGCTCGGACCCGGCATCAGGCAGCTCGCTATCCTCGACGGTGCGAGCGGCGCGCAGTATGTCATTTGCTGTAACGCGCCTGCGGTCGCGGGCCAGCTCGTAACCGCCGCGCGGGCCGCGAACGCCGCGCAAAATTCCGGAGCGCACGAGCGCTTGCAGAACGGGCTCGAGATGTCGTGACGGCAAGCCGTGTCGCGCGGCTAGCGCTTTTGCGGAGATTGGTTGGCCATGCTCTTGCATCGCGACATCGATAACTGCCGCGACGGCGAGAACTCCTTTGCGAGGCAGCAGAGGCATCGAGGAGTACAAACGCCTTTGAGCGGAGATTAGTTCATAGTCAGCGCTAATAACTTACACCTCAGGTGTGGTCCAGTTTAACGTCAGTTTTAGTTGTGCTTAATCGTGCTTCCAGTAGAGCCGAATCCTCCGGCTGCACGCTCAGTCTCGGTTAATTCGGTGCATTCAACAAGAACAACTTGTTGTATGGGCGCGACGACTAGCTGTGCAATGCGCATTCCCCGCGTGATTACTACGGTTTCTGCGCCGTGATTAACAAGGATGACTTGTAATTCCCCTCGGTAGTCGGCGTCGATGGTTCCAGGAGCATTTAGTACGGTGACGCCATGGTGAATGGCGAGGCCGGACCGCGGCCGAATTTGGCCTTCACTCCCAGGTGGCAATGCAATCGCAATTCCCGTCGGGACCATCGCGCGCTCGCCGGGTTTGATTGCCACGGGCGATTCGGTCGCGACGGCGGCCATGAGATCGAGCCCGGCGGCGAGCGTGCTGTGATAAGCCGGTAATGGCAGACCGGCGCCGTGCGGCAGGCGCATGATGCGCAGCTCCGTGCTCACCGTTTGTCTCCTGCAAGCACGTCCGCGATCCGCTCGATGAGCATGCGGGCAACGTCCTCTTTCGACTGCGGCGGCCAGGGCTCCACGGCCACGTGCGTGATCAAGTGAATCGTATTGCTGTCGCCGCCCATGATGCCGGTCGCCGGCGAAACGTCATTGGCGAGAATCCAGTCGCAGCCCTTCTTGGCAAGTTTGGCCTTGGCATTGGCGATGACGTGATCGGTTTCGGCGGCAAAGCCGATCACAAGTCGCGGCCGATCGGATTTGCGATGCGCGATCGTCGACAGGATATCGGGATTCTCGATCAGCGTGAGCGTTGGCCCGCGGCCTTGCTGTTTCTTGATCTTGGTCGTGCTCGGCTCGGCCGCGCGCCAGTCGGCGACGGCGGCCGCGAATATGGCGACGTCGGCCGGCAGCGCCTTTTCGACCGCATCCAGCATTTGCCGCGCCGTTTCGACTTTGACGATGGTAACGCCGGCCGGATCGGGCACGGCAACCGGGCCACTCACCAGCACCACGTCGGCGCCGGCAGCGGCCGCAGCCGCGGCGATGGCATGACCCTGCTTGCCCGACGAGCGATTGGCGATGAAGCGCACCGGATCGATCGGCTCGCTGGTCGGCCCGGAGGTGACCAGAACGCGCCGGCCGGACAGTGCTCCCGCGCGGCGCAACAGGGCTTCGACGGCGGCGGTGATTTCCAAAGGCTCGGCCATGCGGCCCAAACCGGCCTCACCGCGCTCGGCCATCGCGCCGGCATTCGGCCCGACGACGTGAATGCCGTCCGCGGCGAGCTCGGCCAGATTGCGCTGCGTCGCCTTGGCCGCCCACATCTGCGGGTTCATCGCCGGTGCGATAAGGATCGGCCTGTCGGTCGCCAGCAGCACCGCGGTGGCGAGATCGTCGGCGTGGCCGCCGGCCAATTTTGCGATCAGGTCGGCGGTCGCCGGCGCGACGACGATGAGGTCGGCATTGCGGGCAAGACGAATGTGGCCGACGTCGAACTCGCTCTGCGGATCGAACAGATCGGTATAAGCGCGCTCGCCGGCAAGCGTGCCAACGGCAAGCGGCGTGACAAATTGCTGCGCCGCGCGGGTCAGGACGCAGCGCACGGTCGCGCCGCGGTCTTGCAGCCGGCGGATAAGATCGAGCGATTTGTAAGCGGCAATGCCGCCGCCGATTATGAGCAAGAGGTGCGGGTTGCCGGCCTCCGCGGCGGCAGGCCTTGGCCCCGTCGATTGCGCGTGAGGTTCGAAACGCTCAAGGATATCGCGGCCGGCGTCTTCGGCGGCCGCCTTGAGGATGACGCGCACCTCGTCTTCCATCGAGCGGCCATGGCGCGCCGCGCGCAGCCGCAGGAGCTTCTTCAATTTGTCGTCGAGCTGACGAACGGTGAGGCTAGCCACTGGCGTTTCTCAACGTAAGATCAGGATATTACCGCCAATATGATTGCAATGCAATCATTGCAATCAATGCTTTAATGCAAGCCACAGCAGGAGGGCGGCGATGACCCAGAGCGCGCCGACCGTCCACCGCATGAGACGCGTTTCATCCCGCTTGATCTCGGCGACGGTTTGCGGCGACAGCAGCAGGACGCCTTCACGGGTGATCTCGTCCAACCGTTCCATGACCCCGGCCCCCTGGGTCAGCAACTGAGGTAGGTTGCTCAGGAAGCGGCCGATTTCGCCGATCCCTTCGGCGGCGCCTTCGAGTTTGCCGGCGGGCCCGAGATTGCGCTCCATCCATTCGCGCACCACCGGTTCGGCGGTGCTCCACATGTCGAGCTTGGGATCCATCGAGCGCGCCACGCCCTCGACCACGACCATGGTTTTCTGCAGCAACAGCAATTCCGGCCGGGTGCGCATGTCGAACAGTCCGGTGACCTCGAACAGCAGTGTCAGCAGTTTCGCCATCGAGATGTCTTCGGCGGCGCGGTTGTGGATCGGCTCGCCGATGGCGCGAATGGCTTGGGCAAATTCTTCGATGGAATGGCTTGGCGGCACGTAGCCGGCCTCGAAGTGAACCTGGGCGGTGCGGTAATAATCCCGCGTAATGAAGCCGTGCAGGATTTCCGCGAGGAACAGCCGCTCCTTGGCGCCGAGCCGGCCCATGATGCCGAAATCGACGGCGATCAACCGGCCGGCATCGTCGACGAACAGATTGCCGGGATGCATGTCGGCGTGAAAGAAGCCGTCGCGCAGCGCGTGGCGGAGAAAGGTCTGGATCAAGGCGCGGGCGAGCTGCGGCAGATCAAAGCCTTTGGCCACCAACCGCGCGCGGTCCGACAGCGGCGTGGCATCGATCCACTCCAGCGTCAGCACCTCCTTGGTGGTGCGGTCCCAGTCGACCGCCGGCACGCGAAAATCCGGATCGTCCTTGGTGTTTTCCGCCATCTCCGAAAGCGCCGCCGCTTCCAGGCGGAAGTCCATTTCGACCATGACGGAGCGGCGCAAAGTGTCGACCACTTCGACGAGTCGCAATCGCCGCGCTTCGGCGGAAATGTTTTCGGCGTGCTTGGCGGCGAAGGCGAAAGCCTTGAGATCGGCATGAAAGCGCTGCTCGACGCCCGGCCGCAAGAGCTTGACCGCAACGGCGCGCGGCTCAGCGCCCGTCGCCACCGTTGCTTGGTGCACTTGGGCAATCGACGCCGCCGCGACCGGCGGTCCAAAACTTACGAACACAGCCGTGACCGGCCGGCCAAACGAGGCGGCAATAGCCGCTTCCGCTTCGGTTTGCGGAAACGGTGGCATCCGATCCTGTAGGCTTTCGAGATCGCGAGCCAACGCGGCGCCAACCACGTCCGGCCGGGTCGCCAAGAACTGGCCGAGCTTCACATAACTTGGACCGAGCCGGCTGAGCGCCGTTGACAGGCGCGTCTCAGCCGGTCCGGTCGAGCGTCGTTCCAGCAGTCGCGCCATCCGCAACAACGGACGCCCGGATGGCGGTACCATGCCCGGATCGACGCTGCCGAACACGCCCTCGCGGGCGAAAACAAAGCCGGCGCGGCAAAGGCGAATAAGATGCGCGGAGCCGGAAATCACAAACGCCAACCGGAATGCAGCGCGACGATGCCGCCGCTCATCGATTGAAACGCGACGCGCCCGAAGCCGGCCGCTCGCAACAGGGCGGCGAAGGCTTGCGGGCTCGGGAAGCGGCGGATCAATTCCACCAGATAGCGGTAGGATTCGGCATCGCCGGTGACCGCGCGGCCGAGCGCGGGAATAACGTTGAACGAATAAAAATCGTAAAGCCAGTCGAGGCCCGGCACGTCGACCGCGGAGAATTCGAGGCAGGCGAATTTTCCGCCGATCCTGAGCACGCGATAGGCCTCGGCCAACGCCTGCTCGATGCGCGGCACATTGCGGATGCCGAAGGCGATGGTCACGGCGTCGAAGCTTCTGTCGGCGAAAGGTAGCGCCTCGGCATTGGCCTCGGCGAACGTGATCGTGTCGCCGAGCGAGCGCGCCGCCGCGCGCTCGCGGCCGATCTCAAGCATGGCGGCGTTGATGTCGCAGACCGTCGCTCGCGTTTGCGGCCCGCCGCGCTCGATCACGCGAAAGGCGACGTCGCCGGTGCCGCCGGCGATGTCGAGGAGTGCAAAGGGACTGTTCTTCGGCGGGTTGACTGCGGTGACCAGCGCACTCTTCCAGGCCCGATGCAGGCCGAACGACATCAGGTCGTTCATCAGATCGTAACGCCGCGCGACGCTGTGAAAAACGTCGTCGACGAGGCTCTGCTTGTCCTCGAGCGGCACCTCCCGGGCGCCGAAATGAATGGTCTCAGTCATCACCAACCCTTTAGCACATAAACATAGCGCGGCTCGCTCAGTGACGCTATGTGTTTGAAATTAACCACGTTGCCGCGATTGGATGTGGCTGCGAAATGCGGGTACCGATTTTCGGGAAGATCGTGGCCAAATAAAACATCGGACCAAGCAATGCCTGAGCTTCCCGAAGTCGAAACCGTGCGCCGCGGCCTTGAGCCAGCCATGGAAGGTAAGCGCTTTACCAAGGTCGAGGTTCGCCGCGGCGATTTGCGTTGGCCGCTGCCGAAGGATTTTGCGCAGCGGCTTACCGGCAAGACCGTGACCGGTATCGGCCGGCGCGCCAAATATCTGCTCGCGGATTTGTCGTCCGGCGACGTGCTCTTGATGCATCTCGGCATGTCCGGCTCGTTTCATGTCTTCCAGGAAAAAGATCGACAGCTCGGCAGCTACCATCGCCAACGCGAGAAGCACGCCGCGCACGACCACGTCGTCTTCCATATGTCATCGGGCGCGACGGTCACCTTCAACGATCCGCGCCGGTTCGGCTCGATGAAGCTCGTGCCGCGTTCCAAGCTCGACGCCGAGCCGCTTCTCAAAGGACTTGGTCCCGAGCCGCTCGGCAACGCCTTCGATGCCGCGATGCTGGCGCGCGGCTGCCGCGGCAAGAAGACGAGTCTGAAAGCGGCGCTGCTGGACCAGCGCATCGTCGCCGGGCTCGGGAACATCTATGTCTGCGAAGCGCTCTATCGCGCGCGGCTTTCTCCCAAAAGAAGCGCGTCGACGATCGCCGACAGGAAAGGCGCCCCGAACGAGCGGGCCGAGCGGCTGGTCGAAGCCATCAAGGCGGTGCTCAACGAGGCGATCAAGAGTGGCGGCTCGTCGCTGCGCGACCACCGCCGCACCGACGGCGATCTCGGCATGTTCCAGCATAATTTCCGCGTCTACGATCGTGAAGGGGAGCCGTGCCCGACGCCGTGCGGCGGCGGCACCGTCAAGCGCATCGTGCAGAACGGCCGCTCGACGTTTTATTGTCCGCTGTGCCAGAAATAGCCGGGGAGACCACCGTCCATGAGCTATGACACCATCATCGTTGAGACCCGTGGCCGGGTCGGTCTCGTCCGGCTCAATCGGCCGCAGGTGCTCAACGCGCTCAACGCCGCGCTGATGCGCGAACTCGCCGACGCCGTGGCCGGCTTCGATGCCGATCCCAATATCGGTTGCATCGTCATCACCGGTTCGGACAAGGCGTTCGCGGCCGGCGCCGATATCAAGGAAATGGCGGATAAGGCCTTCACCGAAGTCTTCCTCGGTGATTTCGCGGCGAACTGGCACCGCGTTGCCGAAGTGCGCAAGCCGGTAATCGCCGCGGTCGCGGGCTTCGCGCTTGGCGGCGGTTGCGAGCTTGCCATGCAATGCGACCTCATCATCGCTGCCGACAATGCCAAATTCGGACAGCCGGAAATCAAGCTCGGCATCATTCCGGGAATCGGCGGCACGCAGCGGCTGACGCATGCGGTCGGCAAGGCCAAGGCGATGGATCTGATCCTCACCGGGCGCATGATGGACGCGCAGGAGGCCGAGCGTTCGGGTCTGGTCGCGCGCATCGTGCCGCTGCAAGGCCTGCTCGAGGAAGCGCTCAAAGTGGCCGACACGATCGCCGCGATGTCGTTGCCGTCGGTCTTGGCAGCCAAAGAGGCGGTGAACCGGGCTTTCGAGAGTTCGCTCGCCGAGGGCGTGCGCTTCGAACGCCGCGTCTTCCACGCGCTGTTCGCAACGCATGACCAGAAGGAAGGCATGGCGGCCTTCACCGAAAAGCGTCCGCCGAAATTCGAGCACAGATAGCCGCGGCGCGCGTCCTCCGGACCTACTATATTGCCGAAATGTTGACTGACGACGAGCTTGAGCGATACGCGCGCCACATCGTGCTGCGCGAGGTGGGCGGGCCCGGCCAGGCTGCGCTCGGCCGCGCCCGCGTGCTGGTCATCGGCGCCGGCGGGCTCGGCGCGCCGGTGCTGCTTTATCTCGCCGCCGCCGGGGTCGGCACGCTCGGCGTGATCGACGACGATGTGGTGGCACTGTCGAATTTGCAGCGGCAAGTCATTCACACGACGCCGGACATCGGCATGCCGAAAGTCGACAGCGCCGCAGCGATGATCCACCGCCTCAACCCGCATGTCGCGGTGAAGCAGTACAATACGCGGCTGACCGCGAAGAACGCATTCGATCTGATCGGGGGCTATGATATCGTCGCCGACGGCTCCGATAACTTCACGACGCGCTATCTGGTGTCGGACGCCTGCTATTTCGCCAAGAAGCCGCTGGTCACGGCCGCGCTCGGCACGTTCGACGGCACGCTTACGACCATCCGCGCCTATGAACGCGGCGCCGACGGCAAGCCAAACCCGACCTATCGCTGTTTGTTTCCCGAGCCGCCACCGCCCGGCACCGTGCCGGCTTGCGCCGAGGCCGGCGTGCTCGGCGCGCTCGCCGGCGTGATCGGCTCGATGATGGCCCTCGAAGTAATCCGCGAGATCGTCGGCTTCGGCGAGAATCTGGTCGGCCGTTTCGTTATGATTGACGCCCGCTCGATGCGCTTCGAGACGCTGCGTTATGGCTGGGACCCGGCGAATCCGCTGTCGGGCGAGCGGCCGACGATTCGAGATCTTTCAGTCCACACCTAAGTTTCCTGTTACCGGCTCTGCTTGTGATAGACACTGTTCGGCCGCATGTCGGTGGCGGAGGCGACGCGGTTGGTCATGTTGAAGAAGCCGGCGACGGCGGCGATATCCCAGATGTCGCGGTCGGAAAAGCCGGCGCGGCGCACGCGCTCGCGGTCCTCCCCCTCGACCAGCCACGGCTCGGCGGTGAGCTTGACGGCAAAATCGAGCATGGCGCGATGCCGTTTCGACAGCCGCGCGGCGTGATAATTCATCGCCATCAATTCGCCGAGCGGCGGATCGCCGGAAAGCTGGCGCACGGCGGCGCCATGGGCGACCAGGCAATAATAGCAGCGATTATGCGCCGAGACCGCGACCGCGATCATTTCGCGTTCGAGCTTGCTCAAGCCCGACGGCGCCAGCATCAGATCGTTGTACATGGCGACAAAGGCGGAGAGCTTCCCCATGTCGAAGGCGTAGGCCTTGAGCACGTTCGGCACGAAGCCGAGCTTTTCCTCGCACTTGGCGAAATAGGCCGCCATGTCGGGAGAAAGCGGCGCCGGCGGAAGGTTTAGCGCGGTCATCACCGTGTCATCGGTTGCCGCTGCGCCGGGTTGCGCCTTGGTGCCTGTCGCCGTCGTCGTGGTGCGCTTTGCCATGGGGATGATTTCCATTGCGCCGCTCCATCGGCGGCAGTCGTAACTATATCAGGTGCATAAAATAACGAACGGCGCGGTAGCGGAAGCGGCCGATCAGCGGGTAATATCCCAATAATTCGAACCAGATAGGGGAAACATGAACGACCAGCGGCTTCCCCGCGACGATGCCGACCATGCCCGCATGACTTTGCTCGATGCGGCCGCCGGCGTGCTGGCCAAGCGCCGGCCCAACATCCCGGACGACTTTGTCGTCAAGCTGTTCGGCCTAGCCGTACCGGAGGACCTCGAACGCTACAGCGCCGACGCTCTTGCCGGCATTGCCGAGCGGTCGTGGGCATTTTTCGCCGAACGCGCTGGCGGCGCGCCGAAAATACGCTTCGAGCCTGTCGCGGCGCCGCCCGGCGTCGCCGTGCTCGAGATCGTCAACGACGATATGCCGTTTCTGGTCGATTCCGTGGCTGGCGAGCTCAACCGGCGCGGCCTAGATATCCGCTTATTCGTCCATCCGGTGTTCACGGTCGAGCGTGACTCTGCGGGCCGGCTGGCCAAATTCATACCTACCCGCTCCGCCGCCGGCTCGCGCGAAAGTTTCATCCAGCTGCATGTCGAAGGCGCCGACGATGCGGTGCAGCGCGCCGAAATCGTCCGGGCGCTCAAGGGCGTGCTCGCCGACGTGCGCGCCTGCGTGCAGGATTGGCGCCCGATGCTGGCGCGGATTCGCGGCGTTATCGCCGAACTGAGAGAAAATCCGCCGCCGCTTCCGGTCGATGAGATCGCCGATGCCATCCAGTTTCTGGAGTGGATGGAGGAGGATAATTTTACGTTCCTCGGCGCGCGCGATTTTGCCTTTACGACCACCGGTGACGTGCTCGCGCCGGACTTCGCGACCGGTCTCGGTCTGTTGCGATCGCGCGAGGCAGGCGCACTGCAGCGCTGGAACGAACCACTGACCATGACGCCCGAAATTCGCGCGTTTCTTGTGCAGCCGAAACTTCTCATTGTCACCAAATCGACGGCGCGCTCTCCCGTGCACCGGCGCGTTCCGCTCGACTATATCGGCGTCAAGCGTTTCGACAGTTCCGGCAAGCTCGTCGGCGAGCATCGCTTCTGCGGTCTGTTCACCTCGACCGCCTATACGCAGTCGGCGCGCACGATTCCGTATTTGCGCCGCAAGACCGACAGCGTCATCCGTCGCGCCGGCTTCGATCTGTCGAGTCATTCCGGCAAGGCCCTGGTCAATGTGCTCGAGACCTATCCGCGCGACGAGCTGTTCCAGATCGACGAAGGCGCGCTCTATCAGTTCGCGCGCGACGTGCTGCAGCTCGACGAGCGGCCGCGCGTGCGCGTGCTGCCGCGTTATGACCGGTTCGACCGCTTCGTGTCGGTGCTGGTCTATATTCCGCGCGACCGCTACGGCGGCCAGGTCAGGGCGGCGATCGCCAATTATCTCGCTACGGCGTTCAACGGGCAGCTCAGCACATACTACCTGTTTTTCCCCGAAGGGCCGCTGGTGCGCGTGCATTACATTATCGTGCTCCCTCCCGGCGCGACGACAAAGCCGGACCGCGACACGCTCGATCGCGGCGTCGAAGCCATCGTGCGCAGCTGGACCGACGGATTGCGTGAGGCGCTCGCCGTAGGTCATGCCCCGGCTCTTGGGCATACGTTGTTCGCGCGTTACCGCGACGCATTCCCGATCGACTATCGCGAGGTTTATCCGGCGCCGATCGCAGTCGGCGATATTCGCGTTATCGAGACGCTCACGCCGGCGCGTCCGCTCGGCGTCGACTTTTACCGCCAGGGCGGCGCGGCGCCGTCGCGCGCAGGGCTGAAGGTCTTCAGCCATAACCGGCCGATCTCGCTCTCGGAGCGCGTGCCGGTGCTGGAAAACATGGGCTTCCGCGTGCTCGACGAGCGCACCTACCGCATCCGGCCGGGCGGCGCCGCCGACATCTGGTTTCACGATATGGAACTCGAAAGCGCGTCCGCTCAGCCGATCGATCTTGCCGCGCTCAAAGCACGCCTGGAGACCTGCTTTCTGGTCGTCATGGGAAAGCAGGCGGAGAGCGACGGCTATAACGCTCTGGTGCTGGCGGCGGGTTTGGGCTGGCGCGACGTCGCTTTGATCCGCACCATCTCGCGTTTCCTGCGCCAGATCCGCGTGCCCTATTCGCAGGATTATATGTGGGCGACGTTGCGCAAATATCCCGGCATCGCCGTGCAGATCGTAAGCCTGTTCCAAGCGCGCTTCGATCCGCATTTGGCCGTAGCGCCGCACGAACGGACGGCGCGCGAGGCCGCAGTCGCCGCGGAAATCGAAGCGGCGCTGCAGGCGGTCGAGGGCCTCGACGAAGACCGCATCCTGCGTCGTTTCGTCAACGCGGTCACCGCCGCCATCCGCACCAATTTTTATCAGCTCGACGGCGATGGCCGCGCCAAGGCGCTGATTGCGATCAAATTCTCCAGCCGCAAAGTCGACGGGATGCCGCTGCCGCGGCCGCTCTACGAAATCTTTCTTTACTCGCCGCGGGTCGAAGCGGTGCATCTGCGTTTCGGCAAGGTGGCGCGCGGCGGCATTCGCTGGTCGGACCGGCCGCAGGATTTCCGCACCGAGGTTCTGGGCCTGGTCAAGGCACAGAACGTCAAGAACGCGGTGATCGTGCCGGTCGGAGCCAAAGGCGGCTTCGTGCCGAAGTTCTTGCCGACCGGCTCGCGCGAAGCCATCCAGGCGGAAGGCGTTGCCACCTACAAAATGTTCATTTCGACGCTGCTCGACATCACCGACAATATCGGAACTGGAACCGCCGGCGTGATCCCGCCATCCGAGGTGGTGCGCCACGATGGCGACGATCCCTATCTCGTGGTGGCCGCCGACAAAGGCACCGCGACGTTCTCCGACATCGCCAATGACATCGCGATCGCGCATGATTTCTGGCTCGGCGACGCCTTCGCCTCGGGCGGCTCTGCCGGCTACGACCATAAGAAAATGGGCATCACCGCCCGCGGCGCCTGGGAATTGGTCAAACGCCATTTTCGGGAAATGGACGTCGATATCGCGGCCACGCCGTTTTCCGTCGTCGGGGTCGGCGATATGTCGGGCGATGTGTTCGGCAATGGCCTGTTGCGCGAGAAGACCGCCAAGCTTCTCGCTGCCTTCGACCACCGCGACATTTTCATCGATCCCGATCCCGATCCGGAACGCAGCTTCGCCGAGCGCCGGCGCCTATTCGATCTGCCGCGTTCGAGCTGGCAGGATTACGACAAGACGCTGATCTCCAAGGGCGGCGGCGTCTATCCGCGCGCGGCCAAGGAAATCAGGCTTGCGCCGGAGGCGCAGAAGCTGTTCGGCGTCGGCGAACGCCTCACGCCCGCGGAATTAATCCGCGCCGTGCTCAAGGCCCCGGTCGACCTGATTTTCTTCGGCGGTATTGGCACTTACGTTCGCGCCTCGGACGAAAGCGATGAGGTGGCCGGTGACCGCGCCAACGATGCGGTTCGGATCGCCGGCGGCGATCTGCGCTGCAAGGTGATCGGCGAGGGCGCCAATCTCGGCATGACCCAGCGCGGCCGCATCGAGGCGGCGTTTGGCGGCGTGCGGCTCAACACCGACGCCATCGACAATTCCGCCGGCGTGAACACCTCCGACATGGAGGTCAATATCAAGATCGCGCTGAGCATTCCGCTGCGCGATGGCCGCCTGACCATGGCCGCGCGCAATGCGTTCCTGGCCGAAATGACCGACGAGGTGGCACAGCTCGTGCTGCGCAATAATTATCTGCAGACGCTGGCGCTTTCGCTCGCCCAGCGGCGCGGCCTGGAGGATTTCGGCTTCCTGCAGCGTCTCATCCAGACCCTGGAAGGCCGCGGCTTGCTCGACCGCGCCGTGGAATTTCTGCCCGACGACATGCAGCTAGCCGAGCGGCGGCGCCGGTCGCAGCCGTTCACGCGGCCGGAGCTCTCGGTGCTGCTGGCCTATGCCAAGCTCACCCTCTACGAAGACCTGCTTGAATCCGCGGTACCGGACGATCCTTATCTCGCCCGCGAGCTGGGCCGTTATTTCCCCAAGGCGATCGATCTGCGCTTTCCCGATGCGCTCGAGCATCATCGGCTGCGCCGGGAAATTATCGCCACCCATCTCGGCAACTCGATGATCAATCGCGGCGGCCCGTCGCTGATCGTGCGTATCGCCAATCAGACCGGCGCAGCGCCTGCGTCGATCGCGTCGGCCTTCGCCGCGGTGCGCGACAGCTATGGCATGACCACCTTAAACGGCGCGATCGACAGCCTGGACAACAAAATTCCCGGCAAGCTGCAGCTCGAACTCTATGCGGCGGTGGAGGATTTGCTGCTCGACCGCATCGTCTGGTTCTTGCGTAATGTCGACCTTTCCAAGGGGCTTGCCGATCTCGTGGCGCACTTCCGCGACGGCACCGCTGCGGTCGGTGCCGCACTCGATGGCGCGTTGTCGCCGAATCTCCGCGAGGCGCGCGCGGCACGGCGGCGCGACCTCGGCGCAGCCGGCGTGCCGGATGAGCTCGCCGGCAGCATCGCCAATCTTCGCACGCTGACTGCGGCGCCGGATATCGTTCTGGTCGCCGATCGCACCGGCAAGCCGATCGCCGAAGTTGCGGCGACCTATTTTGCCGCCGGGACGTTTTTTCGCCTCGACCGCATCGCCAGCGCCGCCAGCACCATTCCCATCGCCGATTATTTCGACCGGCTGGCGCTCGATCGCGCGCGGGACGCGATCGGGGATGCCGAGCGCCGGCTGACCGCTGCGATGGTCGGCAATGGCGCCGCCGGCACAGGGGCTGTTGAAGCTTGGGTGGCGCCGCGCAAGAACGAAGTCGAGCGCATCCGCATCGCCATTGCCGAAATCGCCAATTCCGGTCTGACGCTGTCGAAGCTTTCGGTCGCCGCGAGCCTTCTCGGCGATCTGGTGAAAGACTGAGCGCGACCGCACGCCGGCCGAATCCCCATAAAAAAGAACCCCAAGCGGGTACGCTGCTTGGGGTTCTTAAGTTGTTGCCTCAACTCAGGCTTATCTGACCGGGCGACAGGGGGTGTCGGGGGATGGGGAGCCGCCCGGCCGGCCTTCATGAACAAGAACGTATGAGCGCCATTCCGAGATGCAATGCGGATCACGGATTAGTGTGATGGCATGCGAAGCAACAGGTCAGCCAAGTCATTTCCGCATGCGGGGAACTTCATCGCATCTCGTGGCTGTTTGGTAGCCCGTAACGATGCAAGTCGGCGCCGTGCGCGTCGAGCCAGGCCTTGGCGCTTTCATGATCCGGGCAGATCCGCTGCACCACGCGCCAGAACCTTGCCGAGTGGTTCATTTCGATGAGGTGAGCGACCTCGTGCGCGGCGAGGTATTCGAGCACGTGGCTCGGCGCCAGAATAAGCCGCCAGGAAAACGACAGCATGCCCGTCGTCGAGCAGGAGCCCCAGCGGCTCGATTGGTCGCGCACCGTGACGCGCCGGACCGCGAGACCGAGATCGCGGGCATGGCGCAGGCTGGCGGCCTCCAGATCGCGTCTGGCTTCGCGGCGCAGGAAATCGGCGATGCGGCGGTCGATGTGCGGGGCGTGGCCGGCGACGCATAACAGCCGCTCGCCATTACCGCCGATCTCTGTCCACACCGTGCCGCGCGCACCATGACGGTGCGCGATCCGGTGCGGTATGCCGCGCACCGGCACGACGACGTCATGCGCAAACGGCACCGGCTCCGGCAACCGACCGAGCCGCGCCGCGATCCAGGCGCCGTGCTTTTGTGCGAAGTTGCGCGCTTCCCGCAGCGTGCCGCGCGGCGGCATGGTCAATATGACTTCGCGGGTCGCCGCCTGAATGCGCAGCGTATAGCGGCGCGCCTGGCGGTGCCGCCGCAGCCGCACCGGACAGACCATTTCGTCGAAAACAACCTCGATCGTCTGCGGCTCGCTGGTGCGACGATAGAGCAGCGCATGCAACGGCATGGCGAGCACCCCGAATCCAATCGCGGGCAGGATAATGCCACATCGGCGACGCCGATGGCGAGATTTACGTTGTGGGAGTTGATCGGTTACGCGGTATGCAGCGTCGCACCATTGCCGGCACGCACGCGGGCGCGCGCTGCGCCGGCCGGTTGACTCGTCGACAGCACGAAGTCGGAAATGCGCGGTGCGATCTCCGAGCGGAAACGCGAGCCGTTGAACACGCCATAGTGTCCGACGCCGGGCTGCAGCCAGTGCGCTTTCCGGTCCGGCGGAATATTGGGGCACAAGCGATGCGCCGCCTCGGTCTGGCCGACGCCGGAAATATCGTCGTGCTCGCCCTCGATGGTCAGCAGCGCGACGCGCTTGATGCGGCCGGGATCGACCGGCCGGCCGCGGTGGGTCATCTCGCCTTTCGGCAAGGCGTGGCGCACGAAGACGGTGTCGACGGTCTGCAGATAGAATTCGGCCGAGAGATCCATCACGGCGAGATATTCGTCGTAGAACTCTTTGTGCTTGTGCGCGGAATTGCCGTCGCCGCGCACCAGATGCATGAACAGCTGCTTGTGCGCCTCAATGTGACGCTCAAGGTTCATGCTGACGAAGCCGTTGAGCTGGAGGAAGCCGGGATAGACGTCGCGCATGAAGCCGGGATTAGGAAACGGCACCTTGGTGATGACTTGAGTCCGGAACCAATCGATACCGCGCTTTTCGGCAAGTTTGTTTACGCCGGTCGGGTTGACCCGCGTGTCGATCGGTCCCCCCATCAGCACCATCGCATTCGGGACATAGGGATCGTCATCGGCTTCCATGAGCGCGACCGCGGCAATGACCGGTACCGACGGCTGACACACCGCGACGATGCTGACGTCGCCGCCGAGCGCATGCAGGATCGAGATCACGTAATCGATGTAGTCGTCGAGATCGAAACGTCCTTCCGACAACGGCACCATGCGTGAATTGACCCAGTCGGTGACGTAGACGTCATGGTTGGGCAGAAACGCCTCGACGGTGCCGCGCAACAGTGAGGCATAGTGCCCCGACATCGGCGCGACGATCAAAAGCCGCGGCTGCGGCCGCTTTGGCGGGTGCTCGAAGAGACGCTCGAAATGGATGAGCTTGCAGAACGGCCGCTCCCAGACGGTGGAGATGCGGATCGGCACGCGCTCGCCGCCGACCAGCGTCGAATCGATGCGCCATTCGGGGCGGCCGTAACGGCGCGTCGAGCGCTCGAACAATTCGCAAGCGGCGGCAACTGTCTTGCCGAAGGTGGTGAAGGACAGCGGATTGACCGGATTTTTGAAAAACAATCGCGTGGCATCGGCCCACGCCCGGGACGGGTTGAGCGCCATGTGGCTCATCTCGTAAAACCAATAGAGCGGCGTCGACAGCAGCAGCCCGTTGTCGAGCGGCAGCGCAGGCGCGCCGCCGAACTCTCCGATGGCCATGGATGAACCTTGCCCGGGTTCTTGCTGCAATGCAGCATGGGCTTTGGGATATGTCATACTACCAACATATATGCAATTTGTTTCGGTTTTCCTGCAATAGCGGGCGTCACGGTCACTTCTTCGATGAAGGTCAACTGTTTCCGTCTATTCGCAGCGCACATAGCGCCCATTCGTTCCACAGGGTCCGGCATCCCGGCCAAGCCTATTCGCCGGTCTGCATCAGCGAGCCGTGGCGGCGCGCACTCTGCAATAATTTGAGAAAGCCGAATACGCCCAGGGCGAACAGCACCACATTGAGCGCCAGCGCGTCGAGCATCAGGTCGCCGCGGAACACCTTCTGGATAAGAAGTGCGCGCATGCCCTCAAACACGTAAGTAGGGGGCAATACCCATGCGACCGGCTGCAGCCAGACCGGGAGCGTGGTGACCGGGTAGTAAACGCAAGTCAGCGGCATGAATAGGAACATGATCGACCAGGCGAGGTTCTCCGCGCCCATGCCGTTGCGCAGGATCAGCCCGGACACGAAAATCCCGATCGCCCAGCTGGTCAGCATCAGATTGAAAAAGAACGCCACCAGCGCGAATCCCAGCCCGTAGAGATTGAAGCCGAAGAAGCCGATGGCGAGAAATGTCACCGGTACCGCGCCGATCGACAGCCGCACCACGCTCATCACCATCAATGCCGCGATGAACTCGATCGGCCGCAGCGGGCTCATCATCAGGTTGCCGATGTTGCGCGACCACATCTCCTCGAGAAACGAAATCGAGAAACCGAGCTGGCCGCGAAACAGGATGTCCCACAACAGTACCGCACCGATGAAGGTGCCGCCGGCGCGGGCGAAGAAGCCCGCATTGCTGGTGATGTAATATTGCAGGAAGCCCCAGGTGACCATTTGCACCGTGGGCCAATAGACGAGGTCGAGCAGCCGCGGCCACGACGAGCGCAGCAGGTACCAGTACCGCAACATCATCGCGGCGATCCGCCGGGGCGAGATGGCGGAAGCGCTCTCAGCTCGCGTGGTCATTGCGCGGCCTCGCTGGCGACGCCGCGCGCCACGTCGAGGAAAACCTCTTCAAGGGTCTGCCGTCCGTAGCGCGCCAACAGCTTGCCCGGCGTATCGTCATCCTCGATATGGCCGCGCTTCATGATGATGACCCGCTCGCACAGCCGCTCGACCTCGGCCATGTTGTGCGAGGCAAGCAGCACCGTGGCTTGCCGCTCGCGGCAATAGCCCGCGAGATGCGCTCGCACCCAATCGGCGGTATCGGGATCGAGCGAAGCGGTCGGCTCGTCGAGCAATAGCACGTCCGGATTGTTGATCAGCGCCTTGGCGAGCGACACGCGGGTCTTCTGACCGGCCGAAAGACGTCCCGTGGGCCGGTCGAGCAGATCGGTGAGATCGAGCTGCCGTCCCAGTTCGGCGATACGCTCGCGCAGATCCGCTACGCCATAGAGCATGCCGAACACGGTCAAGTTCTGCCGCACCGTCAGCCGCATCGGGACTTCGACATAGGGGCTTTCGAAATTCATGCGGTGCAAAACGCGGTAGCGCTCTCTCGGCATGTCCGCGCCAAGCACGCTGACGCGCCCGGAGGTCGGCGTCGTCAAGCCCATGATCATGGCGATGGTCGTAGTTTTGCCGGCGCCGTTGCCGCCGAGAAGCCCCGTGATGGAGCCCGGCGCCAGCGCGAAAGAAATATCGTCGACCGCTGGAATGGTTTTGTAGATTTTGACGAGGCGTTCGACGGCTATCGGAGGGGGACCCGGCATCGCGCCCACATGTGGCGCGCGCCGTCATGGGAGGCAAGGGGCTAACAGGCTCGGCAAGAGGCTAACCATGCAGCGATGCGGGTGGTCCCGCGGCAAGGAAACTGGCAAAAGAAGCCCCGTCGAAACGCGGGGAGGGCAGGGTGACGACCATTTCGCTGGCACAGGCCGAGCGCATCATCGATGCCGCGATCGAACGCGGCGCCGCGCTCAATTGCCGGCCGTTGAGCGTGATCGTGGTCGAGCCGGGCTGCAAGGTGAAGGCGTTCAAGAAGGAAGACGGCTCCTCGATGATCCGTTTCGAAATGGCCTACGGCAAAGCCTATGCGGCCTTGTCGCTCGGCCGCAGCTCGAAACTGGTGCGCGAGCGGGCGCAGGAGAAGCCGATCTTCATGCGCTACCTGATCGCGGCGAGCGGCGAGCAGATTTTCCCGGAAGGCGGCGGCATGCTGATCCGCGACCATGGCGGCGAAGTCATCGGCGCCGTCGGGGTGACCGGCGACACCGAGGACCGCGACGAGGAGCTGGCGATCCACGGCATCCACGCCGCGGGACTGAAGACCGATGCGGATTGCGCCGGCATGGGCCGCGAGGTCGGCCTGCCGAAAATAAAATAGCAACAAGAGGCAACATGAAAATCGGACTTTTCGATCACGTCGAATTCGGCGGCCGGCCGATGGCACAGCTGTTTGACGAGAGGCTGGAGTACGCGCAAGCGGCCGACCAAGCCGGCATCTATTGCCTGCAAGTCGCCGAGCATCACGCGACGCCGCTCAATCTGGTGCCGGTACCGGGCGTCTATCTGGGCGCGGTGGCGCGCGCGACCAAGCAGATGCGGCTAGGCCCGCTGGTTTATCTGTTGCCGCTCTATTCGCCGCTGCGGCTCGTCGAGGAAATCTGCATGCTGGATCATTTGAGTCATGGCCGGCTCGATGTCGGCGTCGGCCGCGGTGTGTCGCCTTTCGAATTGAAGTATCACAAGGTCGAGCACGATCAGTCGCGCGAGATCTTTTTCGACGCATTCGACTGCGTCAGCGCCGGGCTGAAAACCGACTCGCTCAGTTATAAGGGCGGCCACTACACCTACGAGAACGTGCCGATCGCGCTGCGTCCGCTGCAGCAGCCGCACCCGCCATTCTGGTACGCCTCGTCCAACGAAATCGGCTCGACCTGGGGCGGCGAACAGGGCCTGCACTATGTGACGCTCGGTCCGATGGCGCTCGCCAAGGCCAATATCGCCGCCTACAAGAAGGCGCTGGCCAAGCGCGGTGCGCCGGTGCAGCCCAAGGACGAATTTCCCGGCGGCGCGGCGATCGGCGTGCAGCGGCACATCTTCGTCGCCGACACCGATGCGGAAGCGCATCGCTTCGGCAAGCCGGCCATGGACCGGCACCTCGAACACATCAACTGGCTGCGGGCTAAACACGGCCAGACCGGCTTGACCAGCCGCCTCAACGTCGAGCGCGGCGCCGATTTCGAGGGTTGTCTCGCCGACGGCACGGCGATTGCCGGCTCACCGCAAACCGTGCGCGCCGAGATCGAAAAGCAAGTCAAGGAATTGGGCGTCAATTACCTGCTGACCTACCTCTTCCTCGGCGATATGTCGTTCAAAGATGCGATGCGGTCGCTGGAATTGTTCCGTGACGAGGTCATGCCGCATCTGGCGAAGCTGTAACGCTCACTTCTCTGCGTCGTCCGCTGCCGCCTTGTTGTCGGCGCGCAGCGCGTCGGGGTGCGGCATGGCGATGATGTTGTAGCCGGAATCGACGAAATGGATTTCGCCGGTGACGCCGGTCGAGAGATCCGACAGCAGATAAAGCCCCGCGCCGCCGAGTTCCTCGAGCGTCACGCCGCGATGCAACGGTGAATGCCGCTGCTGGAACGCGAACATCGCGCGTGCGTCGCCGATGCCGGCGCCGGCCAGCGTACGGATCGGGCCGGACGAGATGCCGTTGACGCGAATGCGGCTCGTGCCAAAATCGACGGCGAGATAGCGCACCGAGGCTTCGAGCGCGGCCTTGGCGACGCCCATGACGTTGTAATTCGGCATGGTGCGCAGGCCGCCGTTATAGGTGAGCGTCAGCATGGCGCCGCCGTCCGGCATCAGCGCCGCGGCGCGCTTGGCCGCTTCGGTGAAGGAGAAGCACGAGATCAGCATGGTACGCACAAAATTCTCGCGCGTGGTGTCGGCATAGCGGCCGGTGAGCTGGGCCTTGTCGGAAAAGGCGATGGCGTGGACCAGGAAGTCGATGCTTCCCCACATCCGGCCGAGCTCGGCGAACACCGTGTCCAACGAACTTACGTCTTCGACGTCGCACGGCATCACCAGATCGGCCCCAATCGACGCCGCCAGCGGCTTGACGCGCTTGCCGAGCGCATCGCCCTGATAGGTGAAGGCGAGCTTGGCGTCGTGCGCGGCGAGCGAGCGCGCAATGCCCCAGGCAATCGAGTGATCGTTGGCGACCCCCATGATCAGGCCGCGCTTGCCGTGCATCAGCCCTGTCATGCGTCAGGCATCCGGATGCTTGAGCACGATGGAGGCATTGGTGCCGCCAAAGCCGAAAGAATTCGACAGCACGCAGCCTAGCTTCACGTTGTCCCGCCGCTCGCGCACGATCGGCATGTCGGCAAAGGCCGGATCGAGCGTCGCGATATTGGCGCTCTCGCAGATGAAGCCCGAATTCATCATCAAGAGCGAGTAGATCGCCTCCTGCGCGCCGGCGGCGCCAAGCGAATGGCCGGTCAGCGATTTGGTCGCCGAGATCGGCGGACATTTGGCGCCGAAAACCTCGCGGATTGCCTCGATTTCCTTCAGATCCCCGATCGGCGTGGAAGTGGCATGCGGGTTGATGTAATCGACCGGCGGCCCGACGGCCGCCAGCGCCATCTTCATGCAGCGCATTGCGCCTTCGCCCGAGGGCGCCACCATGTCGGCGCCGTCTGATGTCGCGCCATAGCCGGCAAGCTCGGCATAAATTTTGGCGCCGCGCGCCTTGGCGTGGTCGAGTTCTTCCAGCACCAGCACGCCGGCGCCGCCCGCGATGACAAAGCCGTCGCGGTCGGCATCGTAGGCGCGCGACGCCTTGTCCGGCGTCTGATTAAAACTCGATGACATTGCGCCCATGGCGTCGAACAGCACCGACAGCGTCCAATCTAGCTCCTCGCAGCCGCCGGCGAAGATCATGTCCTGCTTGCCGACCTGGATGGTCTCGTACGCATTGCCGATGCAATGGTTCGAGGTCGCGCAGGCCGACGAGATCGAATAATTTACGCCCTTGATCTTGAACCAGGTCGCCAGCGTCGCCGAAGCGGTCGACGACATGGCTTTCGGCACCGCGAACGGACCGACGCGTTTCGGTCCTTTGCTGCGGGTGATGTCAGCGCTCTCGACGATGGTTCGCGTCGACGGCCCGCCCGAGCCCATGATGATGCCGGTACGCTCGTTCGATACGTCGCTCTCGTCGAGGCCGGCGTCGCGGATCGCCTGCTCCATGGCGACGTGATTCCACGCGGCGCCGCCTCCGAGAAAACGCATGGCGCGGCGGTCGACGGACTCGCTTGGATCGAGCGTCGGCGCGCCATGCACCTGGCAGCGAAAACCGAGCTCGGCGTATTTATCGGCGCGGACAATGCCGGATTTTGCCTCGCGCAGCGAAGCCAGCACTTCCTGCGTGTTGTTGCCGATGGACGAGACAATGCCCATCCCGGTGACGACCACGCGTTTCATGGTTTTGCCTCGCCCGCTCTGCTTGCGGTTGCGTTACGCTTCGCTGGGCTGCGGGTCTGTGTTGCGAAACAGCCCGACTTTGAGATCGAGCGCGCGATAAATCACCGATCCGTCCGCCGAGAGCCAGCCGTCGGCAATGCCGAGAACGAGCTTCGAGCGCATCACGCGCTTGATGTCGATGCCGTAGACGATGTTCTTCATCGTCGGCAGCACCTGCCCGGAAAACTTGATTTCGCCCATGCCCAGCGCCCGTCCCTTGCCGGGCGAGCCAAGCCAGCCGAGGAAGAAGCCGAGCAGCTGCCACAGCGCATCGAGACCGAGGCAACCGGGCATGACCGGATCGCCCTTGAAGTGACAGGGGAAGAACCAGAGGTCAGGCTTGAGTTCAAGGACCGCGCGCACCAAGCCCTTGCCGTACTCCCCGCCTACTTCCGCGATGTCGGAGATGCGGTCGAACATCAGCATCGGCGGCAACGGCAGTTGCGGGCCTTCGCCGAAAAGTTCGCCGCGCCCGCAGGCCAGCAGGTCCTCATATTCGAAGTTCGAACGGCGTTCCTGCATTGCTAAATCCAGCTTCCGCCGTTTCCGGCCAATCGTTAATTCACTAACATATTGGGGCAATGCGGCAAAGGCGCATCCCCGCCTATGACGCAGGCGGTGGGCAAGCCGGCTCCGCGGCTTAATGGCGAGGGAGTTGCAGCCGGGCCAAGGTGGCGTATAGTAATTTCACTTGCAACGATCTTTGCGGCCGAAACGCCGCCGGATACCGTTATGTCACAGTCGAGTTCATTGACTTTCAAGCCTGCCGCCCCGGCCAACCCGCAGTTTGAGCCGGTTCGTGGCGATCTCACCGGGTGCCCCTGGCACGACGTCAAGGCCAAGCTGCGCGACGTCGGCTTGCGGCCGACCCGGCAACGCATGGCGCTTGGCTGGATTTTGTTCGGCAAGGGCGACCGTCACGTGACGGCGGAAATGCTCTACGAGGAAGCCAGCCGCGCCAAGGTGCCGGTGTCGCTCGCCACCGTCTATAATACGCTGCATCAGTTCACCGAAGTCGGCCTGCTGCGCCAGGTCGCGGTGGACGGCTCGAAGGCCTATTTCGATACCAATAATTCCGAGCACCACCATTTCTTCATCGAAGACCAGAACGATCTTCTGGACATTCCGTCGAGCGATGTGGTGGTCGGCAAGGCGCCGGTGGCGCCCGAGGGCTACGAGATCGCTCGCATCGACGTCGTGGTGCGCCTGCGTCGTAAGCGCTGAATTTTCACAGCAGGGCTGCCGGTTCCGCGACTTCGCTGTGCGGCGTTACCCGAAGATCCTTAAATCCGTATTGTTCGCGAAGAACCGTATGCAGCTTCGGGGTATACAGCTCCACGAAGCTCGGCGAACGAAGGTGTGCCAGCATTCTTGCGCGCTCCAGGGGCGCACCAATCGCATGAATGAAATTGCTTTCTGGAAAATCCGGCGCTGTTAAGCATTGATGTGGGTCAATGCGCGCTGGCGGAGCCGCGAAAGACGGTTAATCGATCTTTTCGCCGGGATAAACGCCCCACAGCTCGTTCTGCTGGATCCAGCCCTCAAAACCATTGCCGCTGATCTGGCACCAGGTTCCGGTACAGTTTTTGACCGTGCCGAGCACGCCGACCTGCAGCCGCGCAGTCACCGCGCTCGTGGCATCGGCTTTGTCGTAGAGCGGCGCCAGATCGGTCTTGGTCTTGAGCTGAACCGCGGCCATGCGCTTGCCCGACAACAGCGAGTGATAGACCCAGCCTTCCGTGCCATCGGAATCGCGGATGCGGCGCCAGTTCTCGAATTCGGCGGTGATTTCGACCGGCCAACCGACACGGGTGTAGATCCAGGAAACGTCGTGGTTCTTGTCAGGCCCGTCGCGCACGGCGACGCGATCTGCTTTGACGCTGACGAAGCGCGGAACCGGTAGCGCGCTCGGAGTGGAATTGGCCGCGCGCGCCAAGCCCGCCGCGCAGACCAGGGCGATCGCCGCGATCGTGGCGTGCAGCAAAACAAACGACTTGCCGGGGCGACATGTCATTGCAGCTTGCCCGAACCCCACGGTCGATGCGCCGTCGCACCGGATGAGCCGGTGCACTTTGTGGCGGCGCGGCCATCTGGTAGAGAGACTTGAATGAACCGCCTCCCGCCGTAATGTCGGCGAGCGGGGTTAAGGAGAACTGAACGGGCGGATGCGGCAAACGGTCGTTGCAACAGCCTGAAATTGCACGCCGAATTGTAGTTCCGTTTCAGTCGATCTGCGCAAGAGGCAGTCAATGGCGACGGGCAAGAAGCTGCTGGTCGTGGTCACCCGCCGGCTGCCGGACAGCGTCGAAATGCGCATGCGCGAATTGTTCGACGCCCGCCTCAATGCCGATGACAAGCCGATGAGTCAGGCGCAGCTCGTCGAGGCGGCAAAGACCGCCGACGTCCTCGTTCCGACTGTCACCGACCACATCGACCGGTCCGTGCTCAGCCAATCCGGCGAGCGGCTGAAGCTGATCGCCAATTTCGGCAACGGCGTCGATAATATCGACGTGGCGACCGCCGTGCAGCGCGGCATCACGGTGACCAATACGCCGGGCGTCCTCACCGAGGATACCGCCGACATGACGCTGGCGCTGATCCTCGCGGTGCCGCGCCGCCTGGCCGAAGGCGCGCAAGTGCTCATCGGCGACCGCGAATGGACCGGCTGGAGTCCGACCTGGATGCTCGGCCATCGCATCTGGGGCAAGCGCCTCGGCATTGTCGGCATGGGCCGCATCGGGCAGGCGGTGGCGCGCCGGGCGCAAGCCTTCGGTTTGAAGATTCACTATCACGACCGCCGCCGGGTTCCGGCGGAGATCGAGGGAGCGCTGCACGCGACCTATTGGGAGAGCCTCGATCAGATGCTCGCGCGGATGGATATCATCTCGATCCATTGCCCGCACACGCCAGCGACCTATCATTTGCTGTCAGCGCGCCGGCTCAAGCTGATCCGGCCCGAGGCCTATGTCGTCAACACCGCCCGCGGCGAGGTGATCGACGAAAACGCGCTCGCCCGTTTGATCGAGGCGGAAGAAATCGCCGGCGCGGGACTGGACGTGTTCGAGCACGAGCCGGCGGTGAGTCCCAAGCTCGTCAAGCTCGCGCGCGCCGGCAAAGTCGTGCTACTGCCGCATCTCGCCTCGGCCACGCTCGAAGGCCGTATCGACATGGGCGAGAAGGTTATCGTCAATATCAAGACGTTTCTCGACGGCCACCGCCCACCGGATCGCGTCCTGCCGTCGATGCTGTAGCCGCGTCGTCACGACGCTTAGACCATGATCCGAATCGAATCGGATCATGGTCTAGCTGTTTCATTGGAGCATGATCTTTTCCGAAAACCGGTTTCCACCCTCGGATCGTTGTCCGAGGGCAGGCATTTTCGGGATCATGCATCAGTCCGCCAAGGGCCAATCGTCAAGCCCGATTACCGGCCGCATGCCTTCGACCTTGCGCGGATCGCCGGCGGGCAGGCACAGCATGTCGATCGAAACAATGCCGGGAAAAACATTGGTGGGATTGCCGTAGAAATTGTCGGGCTGATAGAGCGGCGGCAGATGCCAATAGCAGGTGTAGCCGAGATCGCGGATTTGCCGGATCAAATCGGGAGATTGATGCCGGCGATCGTTCTCGACGTAAAGTACCGGGCGAAAGCGAGCGATCGTCGCAGCGGCGCCGGCGATGACGGATCGCTCGTGGCCTTCGACGTCGATCTTGATGAATTGGCAGGCTGGAAGTTGCAGCCCGTCGATCGTCAATACGCCGACGGGTTCGCCGCCTTCGTTGCTTAATTCAATGCCGCCGAAATTCCCCGGCTTGCTGTGATCCGCCGCCGGCACAAAGGTCTGGCCGGCTTCCCGGCCGGCCGCCGCCTGAATCGCGCGAACATTGCCGATCTCATTGAGCGCGAGATTGGCGCACAAGAGCTGATAAACCGCCCGCTGCGGCTCGATGGCGATGACGGCGCCGCGCGGACCCACGACCTGCGCCAGCGCAAGCGTCAGCGCTCCGATATTGGCGCCGACGTCGAGGACGCAGCCCCCCGGTGCGGCGAGCTGCGCGAACAGCAGCGTTTCGCCGCGCGAGTACTCGCCGTAACAATCGAGTGACCGGCCCACAAAAAGGTCATTTATGTTGTAAGCCATCAGTCCGTGGCGAGTGCGCTTGATCCGCACGCTGCCGTTGGCTAACAGAACCGCATCGGCATTCATCCGGCCGCTCTCCCGATCTTCGCCACAGTAACCGCAACCATCGCAGGCGAGAAGCGAACCTGAAATGAGCCGGATTTTATCTCCGGGACCTGCGACACAGATGGGGATCGCCGTTGCTATCGCTGTGGCGATCATCATCGCGCCGGCGAGTGTCGCCGCGCAGGCCCTCGGCCAGCCGCAGCCCGCAATTCCGAAAGCCGAGGTGGTCGCCGCCAAGGGCGGCATGGTGGTGGCCCAGGAGGCGCGCGCCGCGCATATCGGCGTCGATATTCTGCGGCAGGGCGGCAATGCGGTCGATGCCGCGGTCGCGGTCGGTTTTGCCCTCGCCGTCAGCTACCCGCGCGCCGGCAATCTCGGCGGCGGCGGCTTCATGGTGATTCATCTCGCCAGCGGCACGGATACGGCGATCGACTATCGCGAGACCGCACCGGCCGCGATCAACGCCAAGAGCTTCCTCGACGCGGAGGGCAACGCCGATCCGGCGAAGTCGCGCACCTCGGCGCTCGCCATCGGTGTGCCCGGCACGGTGGCCGGTTTGGCGCTGGCCGAGAAGGAATACGGTTCCGGCCATTTCACGCTGGCCGATCTCATCGCGCCCGCGCTCGCCATGGCGCGCGACGGCATCACGCTCGACGACGGCATCACCAACGAACAAACCAATATTCTGGCGCGGCTCGCGCATTGGCCGGCGTCCGCCAAGATCTTTCTGAAAGCCGACGGCAGCGGCCTGTCGGCCGGCGATCGCTTGGTGCAAGGCGATCTGGCAAACACGCTGCAATCCATCGCCCGCGACGGCCCGGACGCGTTCTACCAGGGTCCGATCGCCTGGAAGATCGCTGCCGCCGTGCAAGCCGCAGGCGGAGTCATGACCGCCGACGACCTGAAGGATTACCGCGCCATTGAGCGCGCGCCGGTGCGCGGCAGCTATCGCGGCTACGACATCGTTTCGATGCCGCCGCCGTCCTCGGGCGGCGTCGAGCTTCTTGAGATGCTCAATATTCTCGAAGGCTACGATCTCGCGCACGACGACGAGACGCAGGCGTTCTTTCTGCTGACCGAAGCGATGAAGCGCGCTTATGCCGACCGTGCGCTGTTCCTGGGCGATCCTGAAACGGTGAAGGTTCCGGTGACAAAGCTTGTCTCCAAGGAGTATGCCGCCGCGTTGCGCGCCGGCATCGATCCCGCGCACGCCACGCCGGCGAGCGCCATCCGCGCCGGCGGGAGCAACGATCCCGAAGGTCATAACACGACGCATTTTTCGGTCGCGGACCGTTTCGGCAATGCGGTGTCCAACACCTACACGCTTAATTTCAGCTACGGCGTCGGCCTGGTCGCCGATGGCACCGGCATTCTCCTCAACAACGAGCTCGACGATTTCGCCGCCAAGCCGGAGTCGCCGAACGCCTACGGCCTGATCGGTTTCGAAGCCAACGCGCCGGGCCCGGGCAAGCGGCCGGTGTCGTCGATGACGCCGACCATCGTCTTGAAAGACGGCAAACCGTTCCTGGTCACAGGTTCGCCCGGCGGCAGCCGCATCACCACCGCCGTGCTGCAGGTGATCGTCAACGTGATCGACCGCGGCATGAGTATCGCCGACGCGGTGTCGGCGCCGCGCGTGCATAATCAATGGCAACCGGATCAGGTCTTTGCCGAGCCCGCTGTGCCGGCCGATGTCGTCGCTGCGCTGCAGGCGCGCGGCGACAAGGTCGTGCCGCAGCGGCCGTTCACCTCGGCCGAGTCGATCTTGATCACGCCCGAGGGTTTTGTCGGCGCCGCCGATCCGCGCTCCCATGGGGCGCTGGCGGTCGGCTATTAGAGCATGATCCCGAAAATGCCTGCCCTCGGACAACGATCCGAGGGTGGACACCGGTTTTCGGAAAAGATCATGCTCCATCAAAAAGCTGGAGCCCGGTTTTGATTCCATCAAAACCGATTAGGCTCTAGACGAGTACGTAATCCGCCTGCTTCACCGTCGACGCCAGCACGATAATCAGCAACGCGCACACGGCCACCGGCGCAAAGCCGGCGATTGGGGAATGAGTAAAATCCCACAGCCAGCCGCCGACCACCGATAGCGCCATCGCCAGGCTATAGCTGATGGTGAACATCCCCGCGGAGGTGCGGTGCACGTCGTCGGGCGCGCTGAGCACCGAGGGCAGCGCCAAAGCCAGGATCAGCGTCACCGCGCCGGTGAAGCCAAGGATGGCCACCCAGAACACAATCCAAGGTCCGTGCATGGTCAGCATGCCGACCAGGCAGACCAGCGCCAGCGTTCCGGTCGCGGCATAAGCCCACGGTTTGGTCACCAGCCGCCCGGCAATGCCGAGCATCAAAAACGCCGCCGGCAGCTGGCCGAGATTGATGGCGGTGAGCGCGCTGCCGATGAGGTCGGGCCGTCCGTCGGCTGTCATGTAATCCGGCAGAAAGGCATTGGTTACGAAATAGGTGGCGTTGACGCTGCCGAGAATGAGGCCGAGCTTCCAGATCAGCGGCCGCCGCCAGTCCGGCCACCAGCGGCGTCCCGCTGCGGGTATGGCGCTTTTGGCGCCGCCGAGCTTGGGCGCATAAAGCGCAACGAGCAATGCGGTGGCCAGAACCGGAATCGACCAGACAACAAAGTTCAGCTGCCAGCTGTCGTGCACCAGCGGCAGAACCAGCGGGATGGTCAGCGCGGCGGCAAGGATTTCGCCGATCAGGAGCCCGGTCGTATAGATCGCGGTGGCAAAGCCGATGCGCTGCGGAAACCAGGTCCGTACCAAGGGCGGCAGCGACGGCTGCATGATCGAGACGCCCGCCGCCATCACGACGGTCGATGCGTAGAGGAAGGCGGGATCGGAAAACGCCGCGCGGGCCGCCGAGCCGGCGGCATTGAGCAGCAAGCCCACGACCAGCGCCGGCACGATGCCGAAGCGGGCGATCAACACCGCGCCCGGCACGGCGGCAATCGCAAACAGCATCGGTGGCAGGCTCGACAGCCAGCCGATACCGGTCTCCGACAGATGCAGGTCGGCGTGCAACAGCGGCACGACCGGCGGCACCGCCAAGACGGTGAGCCGCAGACATGCGCCGGAGAGCCACAGCAGCGACAGGGCGACGATGCCCTGGCGGGCGGATGGCGCGATGTGACTTTCCACGATGGCCCCGGCGGCAGTCTCAATGGCGCTCGGTTCTTACCAGAGATGCGTAGAGCGCGCCGAGTCCCATCAGGAACGAAGTTCCAAGAAACACCGCGCGCATGCCGATATGGCCGCCCACGAAACCGCCGAGCAGCGGGCCGACGACCTGGCCGGCATATTGCGAGGATGTCGAATAGCCGAGCACGCGGCCGACAATGCCGTCCGGCACGCTGTGGCGGATGATGCTGGTGACGCAAGGCAGCAAGCCACCGAGCGCCAGCCCCATCAGGAAGCGCAAGATCACGAGCTGCCATCCCGTCGTGACGAAAGCCTGCGGGATCAACAGCAGCGCGGAGACGACCAAGCCGCCGATCATCACGCGCCAATGCCCGCTGCGGTCGGCGAGCCGGCCGAGCCGCGATGCCGACAAGATGCTGCCGAGCGCTGCCGCCGACATGGCGATGCCCGACACGATGGTGACGCGTGACGCTTCGACGAGCTGTCCGACATAGATCGTGATGATCGGCTCGATCGACATATTGGCGATCATCAACAGAAGGCCCATCGCCAGCATGGCGACGACTGGCCGCTTGTCGGGAATTTGTGACCACCCTGCCTGTGCGGTTGCCTTCTTGGCCGACGCCGCCTGCTTGTCTTCCTTGATGAAGACGGTGGTCGCGATGAAAGTGAGAAAAATGACGCCTCCGGCGAACCAGAACGTCGCCCTAATGCCGATCAGCGGCGGCAGCGCGCCGCCGATCAGGGGCCCGACGAGATTGCCGGCCATGATGCCCGACGTCAGCATGCCGAGCGCCCATCCGGAGCGCGCCTTCGGCGTTTGCGTCGCCACCAGGATCGTCGAGCCGGACGCATAGCCGCCAGCGAAGCCGGCGAAAAGGCGCAAACCCACCAGCTCCCACACATTGTGAGCCATGCCGATCAGCGACATGGCGACCGCCATGCCGAGGCTGGCGCGGATCAGCATCAGCTTGCGGCCGTAGCGGTCGGCCAGCCGTCCCCATAGCGGCGCGACCAGCGCCGCGGCAAAGAAAGTCGCGCCATAAGCGACGCCGGACCATTGCGCGATCGCGGCGCGATCCGTGACACCAAGCTGCTCGACATAAATCGGCAAGAACGGCAGCAGCAGCGTCATCGCCACGATGGTCGTGAACGAGCCGAGGAGGCATACGGCGAGATTCCGTCGCCAGTAGATGTCCTCCTCGTCCATGTCCGCAAACCTCGCATCATGCCGCAAGCAACCGTGCGATCATTGCGATTCGCCAGATATGTGCGAATCTGCTCCTCATGAACGGCCATGAATTCGAGAAAAATCAAGCGAATTGGCCGCCAGGTACTCGTCTCTTTCGACAGCGGCCACGGTAAAGGGAGCCACGGCCGCTTGTACTTCGGTGACAACTTTACGACCTTGAAGGATCGCAAGAAAGAAATCGGACCGGGACTTCTTAAGGCCATGCTCGATCAGCTTGGCCTAACGAGAGTGGACTTGGAGAACGGATGATGGCGTTTGGATATCGCTACAAGCTGGAGCATCAAAAAAATGGGTGGTGGCTTGTTCGCTTTCCCGGGATTCCGGAGGCGTTGACTGAAGGTGAAACCGAGTCCGAGGCGCGGGGCAATGCGGTCGATTGCTAGAAGGCTACTTAAAGGCCGGCAGACCACTGCCAAGGCAGGGGGCCGGGCACACGGGTTCCGATCGCGCCGTTTTGCCCTCGCTAGTGACGGCGAAGTTGGCAGTTTACGAAACGATGCGCACTCGCGGGTGGTCAAGGCCGAGGCTGGCGAAAGAACTCGGCATGCCGGAAAACTCAGTACGTCGCTTGCTCGATCTGCGGCACAGCTCACACATGTGGGTCATCGACGAAGCGTTAGGCAAGATGAATTCGGAGTTGGCAATAGATCTGCCGAAACCGGGTCCGCGCAAGAGCGCAGCCTAGATCGACTGAGCGGCCTGAGAGATAGGTGACAGATCGTACCGGACACATGGGTAACACTTTTCGCCATTTGGCGGGAGGTGGTGATGCCGTGGAGAAAGTGTTCGGTGATGGAGGAACGCCTGGGCCATCTCCCCGTTCGCATGAATAGCGCCGATAACGCGGAGGTACCAACACTTTCCCACCTGCAAAATATTGAAAGCTCCTTGCTGACTGGGCCTGCTTTGGGAGCGGCAAAATCGATCTTATGCCTTCCTGGTCGAGGTGTGTTGGATAAAGCCGCCGCTATGATCATCGGCCACCTTCTCGAACGTCGCGGGATCGTCACAAGGCTGGGGCCATCGGGAGCGTTATCGATGTCGGGCCTTGCCGAATAGGACACCGCAGGCGTCGATTTGGTTTGTCTCTACTATGTCGAAAACGTCTCTGCTGCGCAGGTTCGTTATTCAGTTCGGCGCCTTCGCCGCAAGGCGGCGAATGCCAAGATCATCGTTGCTCTACTTTGGGACGGCGCAGAAGCTAACGATCAAGAGCCCTTTGGTGACGTGCGTCTTGCGCGCCCTACGACAGCCGCCGCTGTCGGCATGATTCTAGCGGCGTCCGAGCAAGCGGTGCCTACTAGGTTACTTTCTCTTGATGTCGCGAATGGCTGAGATTCGATCTCCCGTAGTTGCTGCAGAGCTCTTGATCGTGCGACCGCGTCGAAAAAGCCGAACCGGCGCCTCGGGTTTTATCGGGCTGATCGCCTATTGCTCCGCATTGACGAACACGGTGACTTCGCAAGCCAATCCTTCGGGACGCCAATCGAAGCGCACCTCGCCCCTGGATTGCCGGACCATTCGTGCCACTACGCGCGTGCCGAAGCCCTCGCGGATCGGCATGGTCACGGGTGGGCCGCCGGTTTCGGTCCAGCGTAGAACAAGGCAGCCATCGGAGGGGGAAGTCCACACGACCGCAACTCGACCGTCGTCCGCGGACAATGCGCCGTACTTGGCAGCATTGGTCGCTAGTTCGTGACAGACGACAGCGAGGGTCTGCGCGGCTTCAGGTTCAAGTATCAGCTCGGGTCCTTCGATATTGACCCGCATGCCGTCGCCTCTTTGATAGGGCGCAAGTTCTGCGCTGACGAGTTCGTGCAGTTCCGCGCCGGTCCAACGCAACTCGACAAACAAACGATGGACGTTCGCGAGAGCTTGTATGCGGCCTTCGATTGACTTCTTAAACTCCGCCACGCTTTCGGCGTGCGTCAGTTGCACTGCCGCCTGGACGGTCGCAAGTATGTTTTTTGTTCTGTGCTCTGTTTCACGTGCAAGATACGAGATTCGCACCTCGGCTTGCTTGCGTGCTGTAATGTCGCGAGCGATTTTTGACGCTCCGATAATTTTTCCGGTTGCGTCTCTAATCGGAGAGATTGTCAGGGAAATGTCAAGCGGCGCGCCATCCTTTCGCACACGGACGGTCTCGTAATGGTCGATATGCTCACCGCGTCGGAGACGTTCTAAAATCAGAGGTTCTTCATTTTCATGGTCCGGTGGAATCAGAATGGTCACCGGCTTGCCGATGGCTTCTTCCGGCTCGTAGCCGAACATGCGTTCGGCTCCCGCGTTCCAGCTGGTAATGATGCCATTCAAGTTTTTGGTGATGATGGCGTCATGAGAAGACTCGATGACTGCTGCGGCGGTATGAACCTTGGTCAAAGAACCGAGTGCTTGATAAGCCGAGGCAGCGAAAGCGCCCAGGTCCGTCATCAATCTGAGGTCCTCGCTGTCAAACCGGCGGCTCAGGTCATGCATGACAACCCAAACTGTGCCGACAGCTTTTCCGTCGACGTGAAAGGGCATCAACAATGCTTCTTCGACCAGCGGAGAGACCGGGGCGAAGTAATCGAAATCAAGTTCGGGATGCGAAAACAGCAGTGCGGCGTCGCAATCCAACACCGTCCCGCACGGCCCAAAGTCGCGCGGCGTGCCGCCGCCGACATGCCCGACCCACTGGCCGGAAATGGCGGGCCAGTGGAACCGCTTTCCGTCTGGCTCTAATAAGCTGACCCCCGCCGAATGCGCGCGGCACAGCGCCAACGCCGTGTCGGTCAGTTTCTGTAAAATCCCGTCGGGCGACGCCGCCAATTGCTCTGCTAAAGCCATAAGGGCGCGGCATTGACCAGCAAAATCGGGAGCGCGCGATGGGCGTTTGACCAACTCGGCGGTCGATAGCACCGACCGAAGCGAAGGCAGGTTCAAATTGCCGCCAGCTATCGCGCTTGTCGAAAACTTGCCCTTCGTGTGCTCTGTAAGCGACAAGGCAGTCTACCCCACTAGATACGCCTGGTCGCGAAGCTCGTTTCGCTCCCGACGGTCGGCGCACGCCTTAAGCCAACGACAAGTTTAGTATGGAACTAAAGGGCGCCAATAGGAAGACCATCGGCCAGTCCGGCATCGCGCGCACTTTTAACCGCCTTACGTTTTCCAACGAAATTGAACGCGCACGCTGTCCCTCATCTGCCCGGTTCCCGACATATGCGGTTGCTATTTTGACGAAGCCGACCTGAAACCGTTTCCGCGTTAGGCCCACGTATAGCCAGAATCCGGATTCTTCTCAACCCGGCTTTCACGTCCGCACTTTTAATCCGGGCTTGAAGTCGCCGGGAACGAACAAACTCAATGACGATGGGCACTTTACGACTAAAATAAAAATGGCGCGCAACGTGCGCGCCGTCCGGAGCATCGTCTGCCGTTCTTCGTGGATTCGCGGCCGCCTCAAAGAGGCAAACCATCTAGCTTGATGCTGCTCCCGAATAGAGCGCGGATGTCGGCTTTTGGAGCCTAGCCGACATTGCGAATGCCGACGCTAGACCCGTCTCGGTCGAAAATGACCCTGGCTGTGTAAAAACGCGCGGTGTGTGATTCACTCTGCAGTGTGATTCTGCTGCTGTGGAGGGCTAGAATGAGGCGCTTTGTTGAGGGGATCGATCGCGGCCAAGCGGCTCTGTTTCCGGAGTGCCTGGCGGACTGGGTCAACGAGAACAATCCGGTTCGGGTGATTGACGCTTTTGTCGACAAACTCGACTTATCGAGATTGGGATTTGAAGGAGTGGTTGCCGAGGCGACGGGCCGGCCGTCCTATCATCCCTCCGTGCTGCTGAAGCTCTACATTTACGGTTATCTCAATCGGGTTCAGTCGAGCCGGCGGCTTGAGCGTGAGGCTGGGCGCAATGTCGAGGTGATGTGGCTGACTGGCCGTCTCGCTCCTGACCACAAGACGATAGCCGACTTCCGCAAGGACGGTGGGGGAGCGATCAAGCAGGTCTGCGTGCGATTTATCGAACTGTGCCGCCGGATGGGTCTGCTGACGACGGCGAGTGTTGCGATTGATGGCAGCAAGTTCAAGGCGGTGAACACCCGCGACAAGAACTTCACGCGTAACAAGGTGGAGCGGCGCCGCGCGCAGTTGGAGGAGAGTGTGGCACGCTATCTTGCGCAGCTCGACACCGCTGACCGGCAGGAGCCATCCGAAGAACTGGCGTCAAAGACGGCCCATCTGCAGGAGAAACTGGTCAAGCTGGAAAGCGAGATACAGCGCCTTGCGGTGATGGAGAAGCTGATGCTGGCATCGCCCGATCAGCAGATCTCGCTGACTGATCCGGACAGTCGCTCGATGGCGACGAGCGGACGCGGCTCCGGCGTGGTCGGCTACAATGCGCAGGTCGCAGTCGACACGAAACATCACCTGATCATCGCACATGAGGTAACGAACGATGGCTTGGATCGAGCGCAACTGGCAAAAATCGCTTGCCAAGCGAAACAAGTCCTTGGCGTCGATAAGCTCGAAGCCGTTGCTGATCGCGGCTACTACAGCGGCGATGAAATCCTCCAGTGCCACAAGGCCGACATCGCGGTGACGCTTCCCAAACCGATGACCTCTGGCATTGAGGCAAGGGGTCGCTTCGGCAAGCAGGACTTTGTCTATCTCAGCGATGAGGATGTGTACCGCTGTCCGGCCGGCGAAAAGCTGAAGTACCGTTACACAAACGAGGAGCGCGACCAGCAGCTGCGCCGCTATTGGACAACTGCATGCCGTGACTGTGCGCTCAAGCCTCGCTGCACGACCGGAAAGGAGCGGCGAATCACGCGATGGGAGCATGAGCAAGTGTTGGAGGCCGTACAAAAGCGCCTCGACAAGAACCCGCAGGCTATGCGGGTACGTCGCGAGACGGTCGAGCATCCCTTTGGCACGCTAAAAATGAGAATGGGGGCGACGCACTTCCTGATGAAGCGTCTGCCGAAGGTCGCCACCGAAATGGCACTACATGTGCTGGCCTACAACGTTACCCGCGTGATGAACATCGTGGGCATCCAGCCGCTCATTGCAGCGATCCGGGCATAGCCGGACCTGCAGAATACCTGCACCGCGCCGTCGCCGAATCCCGCCTCTCTCCCCGCGTTTTGACACGACCAAGACCCATGAGCGACATTGGGTGTGCGCTGCGGCATTAATTTGATGCCGGTTTCAGCCTCTATCAATGTGACCGTTTGAGCCGTTATAATGGGTGCCTCATGACCTCGGGGCGAACATGAGGCGGCGCGAGTTCATCACGCTACTTGGCGGTGCGTCGGCTGGATGGCCCGTCGCGGCGCGCGCGCAGCAGCCGGCGATGCCGGCGATTGGATTTCTCCGAAGCACGACGGCTGAGTCCGCCAAACCTCTTGTGGCTGCGTATCTCCAGGGTCTGAAAGAGGCCGGCTTTGTAGATGGCCAGAATGCGGCGATCGAGTATCGCTGGGCGGACGATCAAAACGACCGGTTGCCGTCACTGGTGGCCGATTTAGTCCATCGTCAAGTGACCGTAATTGCCGCGCTTACAACTCCTTCGGCGCTGGCGGCCAAGGCAACGGCCACCACCATTCCGGTAGTCTTCGTGACGGCCGGTGACCCGATCAAGCTGGGCTTGGTGGCCAGCCTTAACCGACCGGGCGGCAATTTCACAGGCGTGACCCTAATGAACGCGGAAGTAGCGCCGAAGCGACTGCAAATGCTGCACGAGTTGGTTCCTACGGCGAGCGCCATGGCTATCTTAGTCAATCCAGCCAATCCCTCACTCGCCGAGAGCCAGGCGAGAGAGGAAATGTCGGCGGCGCGCACCCTCGGGCTGGAGCTACATGTCCTGAGGGCCAGCACCGAACGCGACTTCGATGGGGTCTTCGCAACGCTGCTACAATTGCGAGCGGGGGGTCTTGTGATTGGCGCCGATCCATTCTTCACAAGTCGGATCGGGCGACTTGCCGAGGTGGCGATCGATCATAGCGTGCCTGCGATTTACGAATTTCGTGAGTTCACTACTGCTGGAGGTCTGCTGAGCTACGGCGCGGAGCTTACAGACTCGTACCGCCTAGCCGGCAGCTATACCGGCCGGGTTCTCAAGGGCGACAAGCCCGCCGACCTCCCGGTCCAGCAGTCCACTAAGGTTGAGCTAGTTATCAATCTTAAAACTGCAAAGGCGCTCGGCATTACATTCCCGCTCTCGTTATTAGGCCGCGCCGACGAGGTGATCGAATAGCTTCTGTTTGCTGCGGTGCGATGTCACTTCCCGACCCATCAGAGACAACGTCGGTGGAATAGTGGTGCAGCGCAAAATTCCCCCTGCTCGTGGCCTGCTCGGTCGAGATCTAGAGGGCGATAAGAAATGCCCTGACCACTAACTCGGCACCTGTTGCGTGCGCTTTGCGGCATCTGCCACGATCTCAAACGCCTCGTGCAAAGCAGGTTGCGACCGTGAGACCTCCTCCCCAACGCTGCTAAGCATATTCATCATTGCCGCCTGCTCGTCGGGCGGGAGGCTGATCAATTCACCGCCGTTGGCTACCCAAGCCTTACGCCGGTCGCCATACATCTTGAGCGCCGCCGCGTTGATCGCCAGAGACTCCTACCTGGCTTGGCATAGACCACCCACTCTGACTTTCGCAGTGGCGCCAGAAGGGCCGCGAAGGCCCGCGCACTGGCGAGCGAAACGTGCTTGCCGAAGAAGCGCAGCTGGCCGGGAGCATCACGAGCGCGAACTTACCCGCGTCTGCTCGCCGGCGCCGTCCCCTTGGCGTCCAGGGCTTCAACGAGCCTCCGAAAACTGCAATTATCTGCTCCAATCGGGGCTTATCTGGAGAATGTCGGCCAAATTGGGGGATCGTCATGAACCGCATCCTGTCAGCGCTGCTTGGTTTGTCGCTCACTTCGTTTGCCGCGGTCGCGGCGGCCGACGCGCCCAAAAGCCTGCCGACCTATTTGACGTTGCCGCCGACGCTGCATCCGGCGAATTCGCAGTCCACGACTTACGAGGATTACGGCGAGGCCGAATTCGACACCCACGCCGGCGACCAGCTGCTGCTGGTGAAGGGGCATTATTGGCATGTGAATCTCGTGTTGGACACCTCGCCGCATACCGACGACACCTCGGTGCTGTGGGCGGCGATCAAGCCGGCGCTGCTGAAAGGCGGCTGGACGGTGACCGACGAATACACCACGTCAGCAGTCGTGCGCTACCAGAAGAACGGCATGGAAGCGCGAGCGGAGTTCTCTTTCCCCAGCGCCGACCAAATCCAAATGGACCTCGTCGAGATCGCCCCACCTGCCATCGTACTGATGCTTGCGCCGCCCGGCATGACGCCGGAAAAATTATCCACCGCGAAAGGCGATTTCCCGTATCTCGCGGCGCTGCCCGGCTCGCATGGCGGAGCGGGCGTGCAGGACAACATGCCGATGACTGTGCGGCTGCCGGGCTCCGACGAAGACGAACTCGTCGGTAGCGGCTCGATCACGAAATCCTACACCTCGCCGCCCGGGCTTTCGACGCTCGCCTTCGCGACCGCCTATAGCGGCGCGCTCGGCAACGCGGGCTGGACGCTCGTCGCCGTCGGGCAAGGCCCGCATCAGGCCGATGCGGGCGTGCTGGCGCATTACACCAAGAACGGCCGCGACATCTGGGCGAACCTGCATGACGAGGGCGCCGACTATTCCATCCAGATCGCCGATGCCGGCGCCGACGCCGACCTTGCAAAGCAGCTCGCCAGGGCTTGTCACGTCGCGCTCTACGGCGTGCTGTTCGACTTCAACAAATCGACCTTGAAGCCGGAATCGGATTCCATATTGCAGCAGGTGGAGGTGGTGCTGCAGAAGGCGCCAACGCTCAAGCTCGAAGTACAGGGCCACACCGACAACGTCGGCGACGATGCGTATAATCAGACGCTGTCCGAGGCACGCGCTAAATCGGTGATGGCGTGGCTGACCGTGCATGGCGCGGCGCCCGCGCGGCTGAGCTTTAAGGGTTTCGGCAAGACCATGCCGGTGGCGACCAACGACACCGACGAAGGCCGCGCCAAGAACCGCCGCGTCGAAGTCGCCAATCCCAGTTGTAAGGGGAAATAACTGGTAGGAAATTTCACACACGAATCGGCGGCCCTGTGCGAAGGTTTCCGCGACACTTTTGTTGCAGTGCGCGAGTCTGCTTCTGGCGTGCGCCGTGGAAAGGCGGCGCTTTCCAGTGGGTGCAAATCCCACCCGGCAACCGCTCCAGCCGGAAGCAACCGGAGCAGTCATGGAGGTAACGAAATGGCTGAAGCCTTCGGTTAGCGGGTCACGATATACGGTGACAGCGCGAGTGTGCAGGCCGTAACGCGAGTGAACGCCGAGCAAACCTCGAAAAGGACAATGCGCAGGCCGACCCGACCGCCATATCGGGGAAGGCTGACACGGCTGGGCGAAGTGAGCGAAGCAATACGCCCAGACGCTGCGCCGGGGTAGTGGCGACAGCATGCACACAAGGAAAGCGTACGCAACACGGGAAGCCCCGAGGCGTGGTCAGCGATGACCAACCGGACGCCCGCGAGGGACAGGCCGGGCGCCCTGGGGTGGCGGAGAGGTCCGTAGTACCGCTGAAGCCGGGCAATGCCGGTGGAGGGAAGGGACCTCAGTTCAAGACGAACGCACGACGTGGTGAGGGACCTGGAGATTGGGCAACCTATCAACTCCGAAGAGTGTTCAGAAACTGCAGACGGCGTTACACGCGAAAGCGAAGGCAGAAGCCGGCTATCGCTTCTACGCCCTGCACGACAAGATCAGCCGCGAGGACATCCTGGCGCATGCCTACGCCCAGTGCCGCTCTAACAAGGGCGCGCCGGGGGTGGACGGCCAGGACTTTGCGGACATCGACGCGTATGGGGTGCAGCGGTGGCTTGACGAACTGGCGCTTGCTCTCAGGCAAGAGACTTACCGACCGGACCCCATCAGAAGAGTGTTCATCCCGAAGGCCAACGGCAAACTCAGGCCTCTGGGCATCTCGACCTTGCGGGATCGGGTCTGCATGACAGCAGCGATGCTGGTGCTGGAACCGATCTTCGAAGCCGACCTTCCACCAGAACAGTACGCCTACCGTCCTGGGCGCAACGCGCAACAGGCAGTGGTCGAGGTGGGAGCGTTGCTGGACCATGGCCACCTGGAAGTCGTCGACGCCGACCTCGCGGACTACTTCGGGAGCATTCCGCATGCCGACTTACTAAAGTCGGTAGCACGCAGGATTGTTGATCGGCGCGTGCTGCATCTGATCAAGATGTGGCTGGAATGCCCCGTGGAAGAAACCGACGATCGGGGAAGGAAGACACGCACAACCGAGGCCCGGGACAGCCGGCGCGGCATTCCGCAAGGCTCACCCATCTCACCGCTGCTGGCAAATCTGTACATGCGCCGGTTCGTGCTGGGTTGGAGGATGTGTGGGCTGGAGCGAAGCCTCGGCTCTCGCATCGTGACCTACGCCGACGATCTCGTGATCCTGTGCCGGAGGGGCAAAGCCGAAGAGGCGTTGCAGCGACTGCGCGAGATCATGGGTAAGCTGAAGCTCACGGTCAACGAGGAGAAGACACGAATCTGCAAGGTACCGGAAGGAGAGTTCGACTTTCTGGGATACACGTTTGGGCGGATGTATTCAGCGAGAACCGGAACGGCGTATCTGGGGTACCGGCCATCGCGAAAGAGCATCAAGCGCATGATCGAGAACGTCCACGCGCTGACCGCCCGATCGGGGACTTGGCAAGAAACCACAAAGCTGGTGGGAGCGTTGAACCGCACGCTGCGCGGATGGGCGAACTACTTCCAAGTAGGCACCGTCACCAACGCGTATCGGGCGGCCGACAACTACACCGCTGTGCGGTTGCGTCGGTGGTTGCGCTTCAAGCACAAGGTCAAGCGACGCAAGGGCGGGAGCTATCCACTCCAGCACCTTTACGGGCACTTCGGGCTCGTGCGCTTGTGCCGGCTTGGGCACGACGTGCCGTGGGCGAAGGCGTGAAGTCTTGTCCGAGAGCCGGATGCGGGAAATCTGCCTGTCCGGTTCGATGAGCGGGATGTGGGAACGGAGTCATGGTCGAGCCACTAAGGCACCGCCAGACGAAAGGGGCGGAAACAGATATGTTCGACCTACAGCCACCGCGTCACATCTCGACTCTACCCATCGCTACGCTTCGTCCAATGAACCGTTGCAAAGCGGACATGGCGAGCGCGCGCGCTTTCGGTCCGCTCACCTTGTCGGACTGTCGCGTCGCTTCTGTTGGTGGGGGCAGGTCGTCGCTTGCCGCTGCAACACTGATTGGGTCGTCGCGCCGGTAATTCCCTGTGGATGGTTGACCTACTCCTAAGCTACTCCGGGGACTTTGGGGCTTAGGGCTGGAACCGGGCTAAGTGCTTGATTTTGCTTGGAGCGGGCGAAGGGATTCGAACCCTCGACCCCAACCTTGGCAAGGTTGTGCTCTACCCCTGAGCTACACCCGCATCCGAGAAGGGTAAGACGGCCGAGCGTACCTGCGCCCGGTCGCGGCCAAGCTATGCCAAAGAGCTTACCGCTTTGCAACCGCAAGCGCCCGGGCCTAAATACCGCCCCATGCCAGCCTCGCCTGCCGCGCTTTTCGCCTATCTGGATAGGCTCGGCATCGCCCACAAGACCGTCACCCATCCGGCGGCATTTACCGTTGAGGACGCGCGTGCGCTGCGCGGCGCGGTTCCGGGCGGCCATACCAAGAACCTGTTCCTGCGCGACAAAAAGGGCGCTCCCTACCTTGTCGTGGCGAACGAGGATGCCGCGATCGAGTTGAAATCGCTGCACCGGCTCCTTGGCGCTTCCGGGCGGTTCTCGTTCGGCTCGGCCGAGCTTTTGGGTGAGCTCCTCGGCGTCACGCCCGGCTCGGTGACGCCGTTTGCCGCGATCAACGATACGGGCGGCCGCGTGACGATCGTGCTCGATGCTGCCATGATGGCGGCGTCGGTGCTCAATTTTCATCCCCTGGCCAATACCGGGACAACCACGATTTCCCGCGAGGACCTGCTTAAATTCCTCGATGCCACCGGGCACAAGCCGCGGATCGAGCAGGTCTCGAACGGCAGCCCCTAGGATCCGCTAGATTGCAATTTGCGGGCTTGTTCCCATTTAATCAGGCGTAAAGAGCGAAGTTCGCCCTGCTGGGGCCAAGGGGAATCTAGGGAAAAGGGCGATCGGGCAAGTCGATGTCAATGCTGCAGCAAACCGGAACCGCACCTGCCGACGTGTCGATCAAGGACACGACGACGCAAACTTTCGTCAAAGACGTCATCGAGGAATCCAAGCGCCAGCCGGTGCTGGTCGATTTCTGGGCGCCGTGGTGCGGCCCGTGCAAGCAGCTCACCCCGATCCTCGAAAAGGTGGTCAAGGCGGCCAAGGGCAAGGTCAAGCTCGTCAAGATGAACATCGACGAGCATCCCGCCATCCCCGGCCAAATGGGTATTCAATCGATCCCCGCCGTCATCGCCTTCGTCAACGGCCAGCCGGCCGATGGCTTCATGGGTGCGCTGCCGGAAAGCCAGGTCACGGCCTTCCTCGAACGGTTGACCAAGGACCGCATCGGCGGCGAGACTCAGGATTTGCTGAAAACCGCCGACGCCGCGCTCGCCGGGGGCGATGCCGCGGGCGCGGCCGAGATTTATGCGCAGCTTCTCGCCGAAGACGGCGCCAACGTGCCGGCGCTTGCCGGCCTGACGCGCGCGTACGTCGCCACCGGCGCGCTCGATCAGGCACGGCAGACGCTCGCCATGGTGCCGGAAGCCAAGGGCAACGACGCCGCGGTGGCCGCCGCGCGCGCCGCGCTCGAACTCGCCGAGCAGGCCAAGACGCTCGGCCCGGTGACCGAGCTCGAACAGAAGGTCGCGGCCAATCCGCTCGACCATCAGGCCCGCTTCGACCTGGCGCTGGCGCTCAACGGCAAGGGGCAGCGACGGGATGCGCTCGATCATCTGATCGCCATCGTCAAGCGCGACCGCAAATGGAACGACGACGGCGCCCGCAAGCAGCTCGTTCAATTCTTCGATGCCTGGGGGCCGACCGACGAAGCCACGATCGAAGGCCGCAAGCGGTTGTCTTCGATATTATTTGCTTAGAGTCGCGCACTATTCGCCCTTCGAGGCTCGCGTTGCTCGCACCTCAGGGTGACGGGATACGAGAGTGGAGTGCGACATGCCGATGAACGCGATCTTCAACGGACCGGATGCGCTGCCGGCGCTGATTCCGGTTTTTCCGCTGCCGGGCGCGCTATTGTTGCCGCGCGGGCAGATGCCGCTCAACATATTCGAGCCGCGCTATTTGGCCATGATCGACGACACGCTGCGCTCCGAGCACCGCGTCATCGGCATGATCCAGCCCGACCCGGCGCATCCGGGGCCGGACGAAAACAAGCCGCATTTGTTCCGCATCGGCTGCGCCGGCCGCATGACGCAGTTCGCCGAGAGCGGCGACGGCCGCTATCTCATCCAGCTCACCGGCATCGCGCGCTTTCGCATCGAGGAAGAGCTTCCCGTCAGCACGCCCTATCGGCAGTGCCGCGTGACTTATCAGCCTTTCACCGGCGACTTTACCGCGCGTAAGGGTGAGGACGATGTCGACCGCAAGGCGCTGTTGCGGGCGCTCACGGCCTTCCTCAAGGCCAACAACCTCAAGGCCGATTGGGAGGGCATCGAGAACGCGCCGAACGAGGCCTTGGTGAACGCGCTGGCGATGATGTCGCCCTACGACGCCGCCGAGAAGCAAGCCATGCTGGAGGCGCCGGATCTGAAGACCCGCGCCGAGATTTTGGTCGCCGTCACCGAGATCGAGCTCGCCAAAAGCAAAACGCCGGGCGAGACGTCATTGCAATGATGCTATAGTCGCGCCTAACGGAGCCCAGCATGTCCAGCCCTGCCAGCGAACGGCCCGCCGAAGGCGTCGATCCGAAACTCCTCGAAATCCTGGTCTGTCCGCTGACCAAATGTCCGCTCGAATACGACGCGGAAAAGCAGGAGCTGATCTCGCGCGCGGCCAAGCTCGCTTATCCGATCCGCGACGGCATCCCGATCATGCTGCCCGAAGAAGCGCGCCGCATCGATTGAGGGCTGGTGTCATCGTCCGCGAAGGCGGACGATCCAGTATTCACCGGCATTGCTTTCTGCCACGACGGCGGCGTTTACTGGATGCCTCGCCGCCGCGGGGCATGACAAGGGAACGGGAGGAACTTAGTGATCAAAATCTGGGGCCGGAAAACCTCGTCGAACGTGCAGAAGGTGATGTGGGCCGTCGGCGAGCTTGGCCTGCCGCACGAGCGCACCGATGTCGGCGGCCCGTTCGGCAAGAATGGCGAGCCCGCCTACCTGGCGATGAATCCGAACGGTTTGGTGCCGACGCTTGAGGAGGAAGACGGTTTCCTGTTGTGGGAGTCGAATACGATCGTCCGCTATCTTGCCGCCAAGTATAAATCGACAATTCTCGAGCCGGCCGATCTAAAAATGCGCGCGCTTGCCCAAAAATGGATGGATTGGCAACTCTCGGTCTGCGGCCCTGCGATCACACCGGTATTTTGGGGCCTGATCCGCACGCCGCCGGAAAAGCGCGATCACGGGGCCATCGAAGCTGGCAAGAAGAACACGACGGCGGCGATGCAGATGATGGACGCGCAGCTCGCCAAGACCGCCTATCTCGCGGGTGACGGGTTTTCCTACGGCGATATTCCGGTGGGCATCATGGCCTACCGCTATCGGCAGCTGGTGCCCGACCGGCCGCCGCTGCCGAATTTCGAGCGCTGGTATGCGGCGCTCTCCGAACGCAAGGCGTTCAAGGATCAGGTCGCGGCGGTGCCGCTTTCTTAACGGCTGTCCGCTCGTCCCCGCGCAAGCGGGGACCCAGCCCTTCACGGTCGACTGGATTCCCGCGTTCGCGGGAATGAGCGGCGACTCATTACTCCGCCGCCGCCCGCGCGCCGGCCGATTGCGCCGAGACGATGTAATCCATCGCCGCCTGCACGCCGCCTTTCTTGTGCGGGATGCCGGCAAGCGACAGCGCCATTTCGGTCACCGCCAACACGCCCATCATCCAGCCGTCGTTGACGTCGCCGAGATGGCCGATGCGGAAATATTTCTTGGCGTAGGGACCGAAGCTCGCGCCATAGGAAATGTTGAACGTGTCGAGCGCCAGCGCGCGGAACGCGTCGGCGTCATGGCCGTCCGGCAACAGCACCGCGGTGATGGTCGGCGAGTAATATTTCGGTTCGCGGCAGAGGATTTCGAGGCCCCAGGCGCGCACCGCGCGCCGCACCGCTTCGGCAAGCCGGTGATGGCGGGCGAAGACATTGTCGAGGCCTTCTTCGTGCAGCATCTCGATCGACACCGCCAGCCCCTGCAGCATCTGCGTCGCCGGCGTGTAGGGAAAGAAGCCGACCTTGTTCATGGTCAGCATGTCGTCCCAGCCCCAGAACGACTTCGTCATCTTCGACGTCTTCGACGTGGCGAGCGCCTTGTCGCTTATGGCGTTGAACGACATGCCCGGTGGCAGCAGCAGGCCCTTCTGCGCGCCGCCGATGGTGACGTCGACGCCCCATTCGTCGTGCCGGTAATCGGTCGAGGCGAGCGAGGAGATGGTGTCGACCATCAGCAGCGCCGGATGGCCGGCGGCGTTGATCGCCTTGCGGATCGGCTCGATCGGCGACAGGCAGCCGGTCGCGGTCTCGTTGTGCAGCACGCAGACCGCCTTGATCTCGTGCGCCTTGTCCTTCTTCAGGTGCTCCTCGATGGAGGCGGCATCGACGCCGGTGCGCCAGTCGCCGGGAATGAACTCGGGCTTGAGGCCGAGCTTCTGCGCCATGGTCTTCCATTGCGTGGCGAACTGGCCGGTCTCCACCATCAGCACGCGATCGCCCGGAGAGAGCGTATTGACCAGCGCCGCTTCCCAGGCGCCGGTGCCGGTCGCGGTATAGATGATGACCGGATTGGTGGTCTTGAAAATGGTCTTGATGCCGTCGAGGCAGCGCTTGGCGAGCTTGGCGAATTCCGGGCCGCGATGGTCGATGATCGGCGTATCCATCGCCCGCAACACGCGGTCGGGCAGCGGCGTCGGCCCTGGGATTTGCAGGAAGTGACGCCCGGCGGCGCGCGAAGCATTCTGCGGCATTTTCAGCACTCCATCGGACGTATCGGTTGGCCCCGGCGGCGCATGTCCGTGAGCGCGCGCGGCTTGTGGCGTTGAATAGCGAATGCGACATTCGGGTCAAGTCCAATTGACGTGAACCGTATTGCGTTGTTATCGCGACGCTTTTGGGCGTGGAGGAATATGTGTCAGCACGGCTCGTGCCGGGACTCGAACGCCGGCTGAAAGCGGAAAAGGTGGACGGCGTGCGCTTCGATGCGTTTACGCGTGGGCGCTATTCCACCGATGCATCGCATTATCAGATCATGCCGCTCGGCGTGGTGGCGCCGCGCACGATCGAAGAAGTCGATCGAGCGATTGCGGTCTGCCGCGCCGAGGGCGTGGCGGTGACGGCGCGCGGCGGCGGTACGTCGCAGGCCGGCCAGACCGTCAATGAATCGCTGATCGTCGATTGCTCGCCGCATCTCAACCGCATCGTCGAGGTCGATGCCGCCAACCGCCGCTGCACGGTCGAGCCGGGCATCGTGCTCGACGGGCTTAATCGCAAGCTCAAAGCCTCCGGTCTGTGGTTTCCGGTCGATATCTCGACGGCGTCACGCGCCACCATCGGCGGCATGGTCGGTAACAATTCCTGCGGCGCGCGCTCGCTGCGCTACGGCAACACGCGCGAGAACGTGCTGTCCATCGACGCCATGCTGGCCGACGGCACGCACGCGCATTTCGGCCGGCTCGGCGATGCTGGCGTGAACGTGCCGCAGCCGCTCATCCGCGATCTCCTTGCCATCGCCGCGCGCGAGGCGGGCGAGATCGGGCGGCGCTTTCCGAAAGTGCAGCGCCGCGTCGGCGGCTACAATCTCGACGCGCTGGTGCCGGGACGCAACGATATCAATCTCGCGCATCTTCTGGTCGGCTCGGAAGGTGCGCTGGCGTTCTCGACCAAGATCGAGCTGAAGCTTGCGCCGCTCCTTGGCCGGCGCGCCGTCGGCGCCTGCCATTTCGGCAGCTTCCACGAGGCGATGCTGGCGACGCAGCACATCGTCGCGCTTGGGCCGATCGGCGTCGAGCTGATCGACCGCACCATGCTCGGCTTGGCCCGCGATATCGCCATGTTCAAGCCGACGGTGGATGCGTTTTTGCGCGGCGACCCCGAGGCGATCTTGTTCGTCGAATTCGCGGAGGCCGATTGGGACGAGAACTTGCGTCGTCTCAAACGGCTTGGCGAGGTCATCGGCGACCTCGGCATCGGTTGGGACAAGGGCGGCGCCAAATGGGGCGGCGTGGTCGAGGTGCTCGATCCGAAATTGCAGGCCGGCATCACCGAGGTGCGCACCGCCGGGCTCAACATCATGATGTCGATGAAGGAGGAGGGCAAACCGATCTCCTTCGTCGAGGATTGCGCCGTGCCGCTCGAGCACCTGCCGGATTACACCGCGCGGCTCACGGAAGTCTTCGAACGAAACGGCACCCGCGGCACCTGGTATGCGCACGCGGCGGTCGGCTGCCTGCACGTGCGGCCGGTGCTCAACCTGCGGCTCGACAAGGACGTCCGCGCGATGCGCGCCATCGCCGAGGAAGCCTTCGCCATGGTGCGCGAATACAAAGGCTCGCATTCCGGCGAGCACGGCGACGGCATGGTGCGCTCGGAATTCCACGAATTCATGTTCGGTGCCGAGCTGATGCACGCGTTCGAAGAGGTCAAGGACCGCTTCGATGCGCAACATATTTTTAATCCCGGCAAGATCGTGCGCGCGCCGAAATTCGACGACCGCACAAATTTCCGCTACGGCCCCGACTACCGCGCCGAGGACATCTCGACCGCGCTCGACTGGTCGGTCTATCCGGGCAAGGGCGGCGGCTTTCAGGGCGCGGTCGAAATGTGCAACAACAACGGCGCCTGCCGCGCGCTCGCCGGCGGCGTCATGTGCCCAAGCTATCGCGTCACCCGCGATGAGCGCGACGTGACGCGCGGCCGCGCCAATACGCTCCGCCTGGCCATCACCGGCCAGCTCGGGCCGGATGCGCTTACTTCCGATGACATGGCCGAGACGCTGAAACTCTGCGTCTCCTGCAAGGCCTGCCGCCGCGAATGTCCGACCGGCGTCGACATGGCGCGCATGAAAATCGAGGTGCTGCGGGCGCGGACGGAAAAATTCGGCCTGTCGCTGCACGACCGGCTGGTCGGCTATTTGCCGCGCTACGCGCCTTATGCGGCGCAGCTGCATTGGCTGCTCAATCTGCGCGACGTCGTTCCCGGCGCGGCGCAAGTGTCGGAAGCCGTCGCCGGATTTTCCGCGCGGCGCAGCTTGCCCACGTGGCGGGCGGATTATTTCAAAGACGTGGATGCCCGGCATGAAGCCGGGCATGACGGCAAAGAAGTCGTCTTGTTCGCCGACACCTTCAACCGCTATTTCGAGCGCGAGAACATTGACGCGGCGCTGACGGTGCTCACGGCGGCCGGCTATCGGGTCAATGTCGCGACCCCGAATGACGACGGCCGTCCATTGTGCTGCGGTCGGACGTTTCTCTCCATCGGCAAAGTCGATGAGGCGCGGGCGGAAGCGGAGCGCACGCTTGCGGTGCTTGCGCTTTATGTGGAACGCGGCGTCCCTGTCATCGGCCTTGAGCCGAGCTGCCTGTTCAGCTTCCGCGACGAGATCCCGGCGTTGCTGAAGAGCGATGCAGCACGTCGTGTTGCCGATAACGCGCTGCTGTTCGAGGAATTCCTGGCGCGAGAAGCCGCGGCCGGAAAGCTCGATTTGAAGCTCGCGCCGCTAAAAAAGCGCGCATTTTTGCATGGCCATTGTCATCAGAAATCCTTCGACACGATGTCGTCGGTCGAAGCGACGCTGAAGCTCGTTCCGGAACTCGCAGTCGAAACAATCGAATCAAGCTGCTGCGGCATGGCCGGCGCGTTCGGTTTTCATGCCGATACCATCGACGTGTCACGCGCCATGGGCGAGCTGTCGTTGCTGCCCGCCGTACGCAAAGCGCCCGACGACGCGATCATCGTCGCCGATGGCACGTCCTGCCGGCATCAGATCCACGACGGCGCCGGGCGCGAGGCAATCCATGTCGCGCGCGTCCTGGCGGCGGCTTTGCCTCAGGCCTGACAGCTAGCGTTCCTGCGTCAGCGCGCTTTCGTGCCAGCGCCGCAGCGCCAGATAGTTGATCGCCGACAAGAGATAAAAGATCACGATGCCGGCCACAGAGAGCAGCAGCAGCGCCGCGAACATGCGCGGGATGTTCAGCCGGTAGCCGGATTCGGCGATGCGGTAGGCAAGGCCGGAGCCGGCGCCAGCGGAGCCGGCGGCAATTTCGGCGACCACGGCGCCGATCAGCGACAGACCGCCGGCGATGCGCAGACCGCCGAGGATGTAGGGCAGCGCGGCCGGCAGTTTGAGGTTCCACAGGATCTGGCCGCGCGACGCGCCGTAGAGCGCGAACAGGTCGGCGAGATTGCGGTCAACCGAATGCAAGCCGAGCGTGGTGTTTGCCAGCACCGGGAAGAAGGCGACAATCCAGGCGCAGGCCAAGACTGCGAGCGATTGCGGCAGATAGATCAAGAGCAGCGGCGCAATGGCGACGATCGGCGTCACCTGTAGGATCACCGCGTAAGGGTACAGCGAATATTCGACGAGGCGCGATTGGTTGAACAGCACGGCCAAGCCGACGCCACCGATTGCGGCGAGCAAAAAGCCTTCGACTGTGGTCGCAAGCGTGACGAGAAGTGATTGGAACAGCAAAGCCCAATCGGAGACGAGGGTGCGGACAATCAGCCAAGGGTCAGGCAGGACATAAGGCGGAATGTGTCCGATGCGCACCACCGCTTCCCAGAGCGAAAGCCCGAGCAGAAGCACGGCGAGCGGCAGCGCAACGCGCAAGGCGCGGTCGCGATTCATGGCTTGCCTCCGGCAGCCGTGTCTTGTGCAGCCATATCTTGTGCAGCCATATCTCGTGCAGCCACGGCTTGCGCCAGCGCTTCCGAGGTGCGGCGGCAGAATGCGGCATATTCGGCCGAGGTGCGAAAATCCTGGCCGCGCGGATAGGGCGCGTCGATTTTAAGCTCGGCGGAGACGCGGCCCGGTCGCGCCGCCATCACCACGATGCGGCTCGACAGATAGACCGACTCGAACACCGAATGGGTGACGAACACGACCGTGGTGCGAAGCGCCTGCCACACCTGCAGGAGATCGTTGTTGAGCTTGAAGCGCGTGATCTCGTCGAGCGCGGCGAACGGCTCGTCCATCAACAGCAGCGCCGGCTCGGTGACCAGCGCGCGGGCGATGGAAACGCGCATGCGCATGCCGCCCGACAATTCGCGCGGATAGGCGCGGCCGAACTCCTTCAGCCCGACCCGGTCGAGGGCCGCGACGACCCCCGCCCGCGCCCTCTCGATCGGGATGCCCTTGAGCTTGAGCGGCAGCAGCACGTTGTTGAACACGCTCGTCCACGGCATCAGCGTCGGCTCCTGGAACACGAAGCCGATGCGGCTTTCGCCGTCCGCGGGCGCGCGCGAGGTCCCCCATTCGACCGCGCCTGCGCTCGGCTCGCTCAAGCCGGCGATGATGCGCAAGGCCGTCGATTTGCCGCAACCTGACGGGCCCAGCAGCGATACGAATTCGCCGGCGCGCACGTCGAAGTCGAAACCCCTGAGCGCGACGGTCCCGCTCGGAAATGCCTTGCCGACGCCGCGCAACGCGACCAACGGATCATGGGAGTGTGTCGCGATCGACGCCATCAAAGTTCTTCCGTCACCCTGAGGTGCGAGCGGAGCGAGCCTCGAAGGGCGGCGGCCCCAGCCCTCCACTGCCATCCTTCGAGGGTTGCGTCGCGGTCACCTCAGGATGAGGCCTCATTGTGATTTCGGCCGCAGATCGAGCCCGACTTTCTTGTCGACGAACTGCAATGTGTAAGCCTTGCGGTAATCGACACTCGGCTTGGTGACGCCGGCGTGCACCATTTCGTCGAAAAAGGCTTTCATGCGCGCGTCGGTCATGGCGCCGACGCCGAGCGCCAAGGCGTCGCCGGAATCGACGATGCCGTATTTCTTCATTGCGCCGACCGAATAGGCCAGGAGATCGTCGGTCATTTCCGGGTTCTGCTTTTTGATCAGCGCATTGGCGGCGCTGTTGTCGTGATAGAGATAATTGTACCAGCCGATGGTCGAGGCATCGATAAAACGCTGGACCAAATCGGGCTTCTTGTCGACGAGATCGCGCCGCGTCTCGATCAGCGTCGAATAGCCGGCCAGTCCCTCGTCGGCGAGCAAGAACACTTTCGGCGCAAAATGCGCGGCCTTCTCGATGGCGAACGGTTCCGACGTCACGTAGCCCTGCATCGCGCTCTTTTTGTTCACCAGGAACGGCTGCGGATTGAAGGTGTAGGGTTTTACCTGTGAATCCTTGAAGCCGTAGGCGGCTTTGAGCCACTGGAAATAAGTCGCGACGCCTTCCGGCGATATGAACAAGGTCAGGGCCTTCAGATCCTGCAGTTTCGCGATGCCCTGATCGGGATGCGCGATCAGCACCTGCGGGTCTTTCTGGAAATAGGCCGCGACTTCGACGGTCGGGATATTCTGCGTGACGGCGTCAGAACCCTGCAGATTGTTGGCGGACAGGAAGAAGTCGATCTTGCCGACCGGAAGGAGAATGCGGTTGTTCACGCTCGGGCCGCCCTGCCGGATGGCCACGTCGAGCCCGTATTTGCGATAGGTGCCGTCGGCCAGCGCCTGGTAGAAGCCGCCGTGCTCGGCCTCGGCCACCCAGTTGGTGCCGAAGGTGACCTTGTCGAGCGCCTGAGCATCGGCCGGGCCGGCGAGCGCGGCCGCCAGAACGGCAATCATTAACCCGGCGCGAAAAACCATCTTCAACGACATCAGTTGCCCCTTTGGCTCGGCGACGCGAGAATAGAGCATGATCCCGAAAAGTGGATACCGGTTTTCGGAAAAGATCATGCTCAAAAAAATGCTAAGCATGGCACGATTGGCGAGTGAACCGTGATGACGCTGCCCTTGCGCGACTGGATGGAGATGACCTGGCAGGATATCGTCGGCGGCGATACCGCGCACTGGATCGCGGTGCTGCCGTTGGCCGCCGTCGAGCAGCATGGGCCGCATCTGCCGCTCGGCGTCGACACCTATATCGCCGAGGCCTATCTGGCGCGCGTCCACGGTCTCTTGCCGGACGAACTCCCGGTGACGTTCCTGCCGGTGCAGCGCATCGGCATCTCCGCCGAGCATCTGGCCTTTCCCGGCACGCTGACCTTGCCGGCGGCAACTGCGATCGCGGCCTGGACCGAGCTCGGCGACAGCCTGGCGCGCGCGGGCCTGCGTAAGCTCGTCCTCGTCACGAGCCATGGCGGCAATGTCGCGGCGATGGAAACGGTGGCGCGCGATCTGCGCACGCGGCTTGGCATGCTCGCGGTCACGGTCGGCTGGCATCGCTTCGGCTATCCTGACGGCGCGTTTTCGAGCGAAGAGAAAAAGCACGGCATCCACGGCGGCGACATCGAGACCTCGCTGATGCTGGCGGCCAAACCGGAGACGGTGCGCATGGATCGGGCGCCGAAGGCGACGCCGGAAACGGTGGCGATGGCGGCCGAGTTCAAATGGCTCGGCGCCTACCGGCCGGCCGGTTTTGCCTGGATGACGCAGGATCTGCATCCCAGCGGCGCGGTCGGCGACGCCACGCTGGCGACCGCGGCGAAGGGCGATGCGGCGCTGCAACGCGGCGCGCGAGCCTTCGTCGAGCTTCTGCGCGAGATCCACCGTTTCGATCTTTCGCGGCTTCGCGACGGGCCGTTGTCGCATTCATAGCTGCTTGCGCCGTGCATCGGCAGCGACGCGGCGCAATTTGTCTGCAATCTCGGCCTTGCCGCCACCGGGAGTGCCACTAACGCCGGGAGTCCAGAAGTCATCGGGCAATCGAGCGCAACAAGCCAGCGCCTCGGCCTCATTGCCTAACCGCGCGTGGGTATCAGCTTGGTAGAGCAAGCCGAACACAACATCCTTTTCCCACTGTGAGGGATTTATCGCCTCGCCGCGGTCGAAGTCCTCTAAGGCCCTCTTGTATTCACCTAAATGTCGATAGACCTCGCCGCGCGACATAAACGAGACTGTGTCAGGCTTGAGTTCTATAGCCTTGTTGAGATCTTCGAGTGCCCGCCGTGGCTCGCCAATCCTCATCCACACGAAATGACGGTCGAAATAGGCGTGCGGATTTGTTGGGTTTTGCCGAATCCAATCATTGACGATGCGAAGATAGCGTTGCGGATCGGAACGAAGAATTTATGCAACGCAAGCGTCTCCTCAGGTATCGTAGGCTCTTTTATTGATTTAATCTCTTCGCTGCTGGCCATGTTACGCCCCCGTGCTGTTTCCACCGCAGGCCGCAGAAACGCGGCCCATAATACATTCGGATCGCGCGGGCGTTCCAACAGGGGCACCTCGCCCACGAATGCGCCATCCTTGCCGCAGGAGATCCCGCTCCCGGCCATGTCTGACAATCCAAATCGTCGTCCCAGTTGGGTCATTGATACCTTCCCGAAATGAGGTGAGCATTTTCGTTCTCGCGACACGCCTGAGTGTCCGAGGTTTGCCTAAGCCACGCTCAAGAATTCTCCCCCAGCATAAGCGGGGGTGCAGCGCCGGGAGGCGCCGAAGTCGTGGCCGCGCCACGCGGGCGAATGTCACCACTCGCTCGCGCTTCGGGCGCGGCGCGCGCCACAGGACAATCCGCTTGCGCGAACCGCCTGCTTCGGGCGCGCTGCGCCTCCCGGCGCTCCACCGCGGTTTCTTCGCCCAAGCGGCCGGCCCGCCTCGGCTTGGAAACCGCACTCGCTCCATCCGCCGGCTAATTCTCCCGACGGATTCCTTTCGAGCGAGATTTGATTCGCAGCGTTATGTAACCAAAAATGGGACCAATGTCAAGTGGTCGTCACAATATAACGGACGCCCCTGTAGCCCGGATTGAGCGGAGCTAAATCCGGGGCGGCCGGTGCGCCCCCAAGCGCCGCTCCTGGGTTTCGCTGCGCTCAACCCAGGCTACAAAATTAGCCCCGCAGCGGCGCGAGATTCACCGGCCCGTCGAAAAAGCCGCCGATCAGCTTCAGCGCCTCCGCCGCGCGCGCGTCTCTCCAGCCGCCGTGCTTGGCGTTGAGCCGGAATTTGTCCTCGATGTCGGCGCGCGTCAGCGGCTCCTGCGCGCCGCCGCGCATATAGGGCTGGCGCTCTTCGGCCACCGTGCCGTCGCGCAGTGTTAAGCGGATGTGGCCGGTGAAATTTTTCGGGTAGGGATTTTTCGGATTGATCGCGTAGCGCACCTTGGCGGCGAGCGCGAGCACTGCGGGGTCGTGCACCGCGGCGTCGGTGAATTCGCTCAAGCCCACATTGCCGCGCACGAAGCCCGCGGCGATGCAATAAGGCGTGGAGAATTTGCCGGAGTAGCCATTGGCGGGATGCTGCTTGGCCGCAAGCGGCTCCCACAGCCGGTGCACCGTGGCCTCGCCGACCTCGCAGACCATGTCGGCGACGTCATCGGCCTTGATGCGCGCACCGAGGCGGCGCGCGCAGTCGATATAGGGATGCGTCATGGTTCCGCACGGATAGGGCTTGAAGGCCAGCGTTTCGGTGACCCAGCGTGCGCCGAAATCGCCGATCAGCGCGTCGTAGTCGCCCTCGGTGGTGCGCGCGAAGCCGTGAAAGAAGCCGTGCACGCCTTCGAACACGGTGCGCGGTCCGGAAAAACCGGCGCGGCCCAGCAGCGCCGCGCGCATGCCCGATTGCGCCGCCCAGCCGGCATGCAGCCGCTTGGTCCAGGCGCCCTCGGCGAGATATTCGATGATGCCGCCGGCCATCGACGCCACGGTGCCGAGCGCGTCGACCATCTGGCGGGGGTCGAGTTCGAGCGCCGCGCCGACGCCGGCCGCGGCGCCCACGGCGCCGAACACGGCGGTCGGATGAAAGCCCGCTTTGTGGGTGAGCGTCGGCGCCACCAGACTCAGCCGGCACATGGTCTCCACGCCGACGGCGATGCCGAGGAGGGCCGCGCCGCCGTCGAGCTTTTGCCGCTCGCAAACGGCGAGCACCGCCGGAACGATCACGGCGCCGGCATGGACCGGGCCGCCTTCGAACGTGTCGTCGAAATCCTCGCCGTGAATCGCGGTGCCGTTAACGAGCGCGGCGGCCGCCGCGGAAAACGTGGAAGCGTGACCGATCGCCGTGCACGGTCCCTCGTCGTCGCAGCCGGCAAGCGCGATTTTTACATAATCTTCGTTGCGCGCGGTCACCGCGAGGCCGACCACGTCGATCAAAAGCTCTGTGCATTTCTCCCGCACCGCCGCGGGCAGCCGCGCGGCATCGAGCGCGCAAATTTTTGCGCCAGATGCTCGGCAATGGCGGTCTTGGGGAGATCGGAGGAGGACATTGGATTACCTGATGCCGGCGAAGCTTCCGCCGCGCTCCGTCATTGCGAGCAAAGCGAAGCAATCCAGCGCTGCGGCGCCGTCTTGGATTGCTTCGTCGCTGCGCTCCTCGCAATGACGAGGGAATTGGCGTTCAATACTTCGCCGAGATCGGCAATTCCTCGGCCGGGAACAGCGAGATCAGGCGGCAGCCTTTGTCGGTGACGACGACCTCTTCCTCGATGCGCGCGGCGGAGTAACCGTCGGTCGCCGGGCAATAGGTTTCGATCGCGAACACCATGCCTTCGACGATCTCGGTCGGGTGATCCATCGACACCACGCGCGAGATGATCGGCCGCTCGTGCAGGTTCAGCCCAAGGCCGTGAGCGAATTGGAGGCCGAAGGCCGCCATCTCGTCGGGGAAGCCGAACTCCGCCGCCTTCGGAAATACCTCGCAGATATGCGCGGTCGAGGCGCCGGGCTTGATGCGCTCGATGGCGTTGTCGAGCCATTCGCGCGCTTTCCGGTAGGCGTCGTGCTGCGCCGGAGTGGCGCGCACCACGTTGAAGGTGCGGTAGTAGCAGGTGCGATAGCCCATGAAGCTTTGCAGGATGTCGAAGAACGCCTGATCGCCGGGGCGGATCATGCGGTCGGTGAAATTATGCGGATGCGGGCTGCAGCGCTCGCCGGAGATGGCGTTGACCGCTTCGACGTCGTCGGAGCCGTGGGTGTAGAGAAACTTGTTGACCTCGGCGACGATGTCGTTCTCGCGGATGCCGGGACGCAGCATCTGGTTGACCACGTCATAGGCGCCGTCGACCATCGCCGCGGCGCGGTTGAGCAGCGCGATCTCGTCGGCGGATTTCACCTCGCGGGCGCTGAGCATCACCTGCTGGCCGTCCTTGATCTTCAGCCCGGCCTTTTCCAGTTCAACATCATCGGCGGCTCGATGATGTCGACGCCGATCGGCATCTTGGCGACGCCGGCGTCGCGCAGGATCGCGGCCATTTCCTCGGCGTGGCGCTTCATCAAGCCGAATGCGGGATCGACCGTGCCGCGCAGGCCGACGAGGCCGGCTTTGCAGTTCTCGGGCTTGAGCCACGGCGAATAGAGCTTGTGGTGGACGGCGGCCGAGCCGAAATCCCACAAAATCGGATCGCCGCCGCGCACCAGGAGCGCCCAGCGCGAAAGCTTGTCGCGCGCCCATTCGCCGATCTTGGTCGAGGTGACGTAGCGGATATTGTTGTCGTCGAACAGAAGCAGCGCGCCGAGGTCGGACGCTTCGAGCGCCGCTTGCGCGCGGGCGAGCCGGTAGCGGTGCATGCGCCGGTAATCGACGCGCTCCTCGAAATCGACCCCCATGGTGCCGAGCACCGACAGATGCCGGCCCCAATTATAGCGCGGATTGATGTCCTCGGCGGTGATCTTGATCGGATCGCGTCTGGTGATGTCGTCCATGGCGTACTCCCTTCGCCTCTCCCGTCATCCTGAGGTGCCCGCCACAGGCGGGCCTCGAAGGATGAGCGGTCCAGTGATTGTCGTTCCTATTGTAACCAATCTAGCCGTTTGTCGACACGGGTTCTGTGGGCGGGTTTAAAACCCGCCCCCACGATATCTCGGCGTTATGGCATCGGACTTCGCCGACGTCTTTCGGCACTTTGTAGCCTTTCTGCACGGCCGGGCGCTTGGCGATGGCCGTGTACCAACGCTTGACGTTCGGATAGGTGTTGAGATCGACGGTCT
>CAWGJP010000001.1:0-516022 GCA_963822935.1 uncultured Alphaproteobacteria bacterium | reverse complement strand
AATGGCCCTTCTCGGACATGGCCAGATGTCCGCTATCCTGTCGCTATCGGGGGTAAAGCAGACATTGGCGATTGCCACCGGGCCGTGTTGGTCCGCGTCCGCGCACGCCAGCGATTGAGCCAACTTGCTATAAAAGTACCGTTTCTTATCTAGTTCCGGTAGGTGCGGGGGAATTTGCTCTTTCACGACAAATGCCCAAACTAGGCCCAATCCGGTCCGCATTGCCATGCGGGCTTTGGAGGACAAGGCGGAGCGATCATGAATGCTCGTCCACATGGGCGCGAAGTTTTTTTCGTCGGCAGTATCGCTTTGCCCAACGCCGCTACCGTGTTTGAAACCATTGGCAGAGCCTTTGGGAGCGCGGTTCGCCGCATTCCGGACGGCGAGACTGGCAATCGGCTGGGCTGGATGGAGTGGCAGACCCCGCTTCTTGCCGCCAACCCATTACTCGAAGCCATTCCCTCGGAAGGGGACTGGAGAAACCCGACTGCCCCGGATCGATGGAAGCAGCGGACCTGGTTCCGGCTGCGTCCGGACGCAGACGCTGGCGCTCTTCAGCTGGGCGACATCGGGTATGCGCGCAATGCAATTGCGTCATATCGCGAATTTGCGCAGCTCAAATCGAAAGGCGTGATCGCGGCCGGGGTACGCTTCATGGTTGCCATCCCGTCACCATTCAATTTGATCAATTTTCAATTTGCGTCGGATCAGCGCGCCGCAGTTGAGCCGGCGTATGAAACGGCGCTTCTCGCTGAGGTCGACCGAATCGTAGATGCCATCCCTCACGCCGAGCTTTCGATCCAATGGGATTGCGCGCACGACATGCAGGCTTATGACGGGGCGCGGGAGGCATGGTTCTCGGACAGGCAATCCGGCATAGAGGAAAGGCTAATCCGGATCGGCGACTACATCCCCGCCGATGTCGAGCTTGGCTACCACTTTTGTTACGGCAGCTTTGGTGGCAGGCACTTCGTTGAGCCTAAGGACATGGGTGCGATGGTGCGGCTCGGCAACGCAATTTCGGATGGCTTGCGACGGCCTCTTAGTTGGCTTCACATGCCGGTACCGGTGGAGCGCTCCGATGATGCTTATTTTGCTCCGCTTGCTGACTTGCGATTGAAGCCCAATTGTCGTCTCTATCTCGGCCTGATCCATGATGCGGATGGCTTAGCTGGTACGTTGGCGCGGATTTCCGTTGCCCAACGTTACGTCGCCGAATTCGGGATCGCGACCGAGTGCGGGTTCGGACGCCGTGATCCATCGAGCATACAAACATTGCTTGATCTTCACGTCGCGCTCGCCGGCGGCTCCTCTTAATATCGTCGATGCAAGCCTTGTAGTTCGATTGGTCAACAATAAGACGTCCGGCTCAAATAGAAGCGGGGGAAGACATGAAAAGATGGTTCCACGTAGTCATGGGTGTGTTGCTCTGCACATTCTATGCTTATGCGAATTGTAGTGCCGCAGAAAATGACGGGCGGCCAATCCGTATTATCGTAGGATTTGGCCCTGGCTCCCCACCCGATATCGAGACCCGAACGCTGAGCGTTCCTCTACAAACGCTGCTCAAGCGACCGGTCGTGGTGGAAAACCGGCCAGGTGCATCTGGCACCATTGCTCTGCAGGACCTTGTGAATGGAAACGCTGATGGTTCGTCCCTATTGGCGCTCGTAGCACCAACTGATTGGATTTTGTCTTTGTATCCAAGCGTCCATGTCGATCTCGCTAAGGATATTGTTCCCGTTGGACAGATCAACTGGGACTACAACGTGCTGGTCGTCGGCAATATGTCTCCGGCCCATTCAGTTGCTGAGTTGATTGGCGTTCTTAAGGCCAAGCCCGGCAAGTTGAACTTTGCCTCCGCCGGTTACGGCACGCCAGCCCATCTTGTCGCAGAGCTATTGACGGACAACACGAAGACCTCAGCCGTTCATGTCCCGTACTCCAACTTTGCGCAAGCCGTGCAAGACGTCATTGCAGGCCGCGTTGACTTCATGATCATGGGAGCCGCGGTTGCTGTGCCACAAGTCCAAAGCGGAAAGCTGCGCGCCCTTGCCGTTACAAGCTCAAAACGGCTTCCGGCTCTTCCCAGCGTGCCGACGTTTGCCGAAGAAGGATTTTCAAACATGTCGCTGGGCTCATGGGTCGGGCTTGTTGCAAAATCGGGAACGCCAACCGCTACGATCAAACAGTTGAATCGTGCCTTAAATGACGCTCTGCGCACTCCCGAAGTCCGCAGTGGACTTGCGGCACTGCAAAGCGACCCGGTAGGTGGAACACCAGAAGAATTCGGAAACAAGATCGTAGCGGACGCCAATCTCTGGAAACGCATAATCAAGGAGGCCAACATCACATTGCAGTAACCGTTTCGCCGCCTTTGCCCTGATTGTGTTCCCCCCAAGCGAGTCGCAATGATGACCATCGATTTCAGGGTGACACTACTTGGGACTGGAGTTCCTATCCCGGCCCCGGAGAGATTCGGCCCGTGCACATTGGTCGAGGCAGGTGATCAGAAGTTTCTGATCGACGCAGGCCGGGGCGCCACCATTCGGCTTTATCAGCTTAAGATTCCAATCGGCCGGATCGATGTGCAGCTTCTCACGCATTATCATTCTGACCACACGTCGTGCCTACCGGATGTTTGGCTAACCGGCTGGTTAGAATTGTATTTCGGTGCGAGAAAGTCGCCGTACAAAGTCATTGGGCCGACAGGGGCGAAAAGATTGATGGAGAATTTGGAACATGCTTATGCAGACGATATCAAGATTCGCATTGCCGACGAAAAATTACCGGACATCTTCAACACCGACCAGGGCTCGCAGTTCACCGGCGCGGCCTTCACTGGTGTGCTCGCCGCCAACGGCATCGCCATCAGCATGGACGGCAAAGGGGCTTGGCGGGACAATGTCTTCGTCGAACGGCTGTGGCGCACCATCAAATATGAGGAGGTGTATTTGAAGGCCTACGACAGCGTCAGCGAGGCGCGCAGTTCGATCGGCCGCTACCTGGACTTTTACAATGGACGCCGCCCACATTCGAGCCTTGACGGCACCACGCCCGATCACGCCTACTCCACTCCGCTGCCTCTCCGCTTGGCAGCCTAACCCTGGCAGAGATTCCACTTATCGACGCGGAAAATCTGTTCAGACAACCGGGACCACCTCACACTGCATATGATCGCGCTAGTTATGAGTGAGATACCCAGACGCAGGAAGGCTCCATGCCGGGACGTGTGAATCGCTACAATGACGTGGCGCAAACTCTGCACTGGATCACCGCTCTACTCATATTCACAACTTTGCCGATCGCGTGGATCATGCAGAGCATGACGCATGGCTCTCGGCGCGACGTTTATGTCGACGCGCACAAGTCGATTGGTATTACCATTCTTCTGCTGACTGTGGCCCGTCTCTTGTGGCGTATACGGTGCGGTGCGCCGAGAGAATTGCCAAGTCCCATTTTATCGGTGTTCGCCAAGTCCAGTCACTGGGCGCTTTACGCGCTATTATTGGCAATGCCGTTGACCGGCTACATACAGTCCGCTGCGACTGACCATGCGGCAGCTTTTTTCTGGCTTTTTCAGATTCCGCCATTACCCCACAATCAAACCCTCGGCGACGCGGCGCTGTTCATTCATAATGTCTTACGTTGGCCGCTTTACGCTTTGATCGCCGTTCATCTGCTAGGGGTTTTGGTGCATGTAGCGTGGTTACGCGATAGCACACTTGATCGGATGCTTCCGGCTCAGAGACGCTTGTTAAGTGGCTCGGAAAGCTAGCCGCGACTACCTTGCACAGTGGATTCAAAGTGGAAAATTATCGTGCACTAATTCAGCTGTCCTGCCAGCCGCGACCGCTGGCCGAAGCTGGCGACGACGCTTCACTGATTGATTTGGCTGTTTGGGCCTCACATGGAACGCCAGCCAACGCAACAATGTTCCGCTCAATCAAAAGGCCTGGAGCCGAGGGACGGGCGTAACATCGAGCCGGAGCCAAGCGTTGATGAGGGCGATCGATATATTCTGACGTGTCATCGGGTCCGTCGCTGCGGAACGTATGACGGCCGCGCGGAGTTAGACTGGAACTCCCACAAACCAATGAGGTACTTCAGTGAATGCAAACCAAGGCGGTCAGGACAATCAAGGTGGCCAACAGGGCGGACAAAGGCCCGGCCAACAGACGCAGAACCCAGGTCAAGGCGGTCAGCAAGGTGATCAGAAGCCAGGTCAGGGCGGCCAGCACGGCGGCCAAGACCAGAAGCCCGGCCAGCAGACTCAGAACCCAGGTCAGGGCGGTCGGCAAGGTGATCACAAGCCAAGTCAGCAGACTCAAAAGTAAAAAGTAAACAGTCGAGGCTTCGGCCACCTGCTCAGAAAGCCCGGCCCCGGTCGGGCTTTTTTGATGTGCAACTCGTAGCGAATTCCACCCTTCTGGACGCAGGTTCCAGTTTTGCCGCATAGACGCGAGCACGCTTACCGGTGCGCACCTTTGGGCTATCAAACAGGAACCTAACATGTACCTCCGCACTTGGTGCACAGCACAGCGCCTCAATCCTACCAAACGGGCCAAACAGGCCAGTCGATTCCGGCGGCTGTGCGCAGCATCTCTCAAATTGGAGACCCATCATGGCGAAAAAGCCCAAGCAATTGGATGAGCTATTCCACAATACGTTAAAAGACATCTATTTCGCGGAGAAGAAAATCCTCGCCACTCTTCCGAAAATGGCGAAAGCGGCACAATCGCCTGATCTAAGAAAAGCTTTCGAAAAGCATCGGAACGAGACAGAAGGTCATGTTGGCCGGCTGGAACAGGTTTTCGCCGCGATTGATAAGAAACCCCAGGCCAAAACCTGCGACGCCATAGTTGGGATCACTGACGAGGGCGCCGAGATCATGAAGGAATACAAGGGCTCGCCGGCGCTGGATGCGGGCCTATTGGCTGCGGCGCAGGCAGTCGAACACTATGAGATGTCGCGTTACGGCACGCTCAAGACCTGGGCGCAAGAACTCCGCTTGAATGATGCGGTGCAATTGCTCGACCAGACGTTAGAAGAGGAAAAAAAGACAGATGCTACGCTGACGGAAATCGCGGAAGCCGTGGTGAACCAACAAGCTGAAGCTGCCTAGAGGGGCTCACCAGTGGGCGCTTCACACCCCGGCTTGGTGCGTGAGGCATTACTTTTGCAAGACCAGAGAACGATACGGCTTTCCCAACATGGGTATTCAATGCTTAATCCTTGGTTCGTGTTGACGTTCAAGGCTATGCAGATCGGTTTCGAAGCACAGAACGTTATTGTCCTTCGCTCGATACGCCTTTCAGCTGGAGGCGCTCGCGGGCAAAACGAGGCACGCCTTATGGTCTCTGAGAAGATCGCGGCGAGCGTCGAAGCTCAAGCTACGGCGGTTTCGGGTTTGATTAAAGGACGCAACGACACCGTCGTTGCAAGCCGAGTTCTGCGCGGCCTACGGAAAAGGGTTTGCTCCAACAAGCGCCGATTGTCTCTATGTCCGGGTGGCGATCGTCAATCACATTTGAGGACTTCCATACAGGGAACGGATGCCAAACTGAGAAGTTACCTCCGCACCTAACTGGAGGAAGCAATGAAAAAGGTATGTTTGATTCTAACTTCCGCGTTACTGCTCAGCAGCGCGGCCTTCGCTCAATCAATGGCCGCCGGCCGGGCGGAGCTCATGAGCGCCGTGCCGGCAAGTGCCAAGACGGTTTCCGATTGGTACAAGCAAGACATCTATGATCCTTCCGACTCCAAGATCGGGAAAATCGACGACGTGCTCGTATCGGATCGCGGCCGAGTTGACGCGCTGATGGTTGGTGTCGGCGGCTTCCTCGGGGCCGGCGAAAAGGATGTTGCAGTGCCGTTCAGCGCAGTCAAGCAGACGGCGAAAAACAACAAGACGTATCTGACCATCGACACCACGAAGGATGCGTTGAAGTCAGCGCCGGGGTTCAAATATGATAGCGACAAGACCGCTTGGGTGCCCGACCGGTCTAAGTAGGCGTTGATCTCGGCAGTGGTGACGAAGGCCCCGGCATTTATGCTGGGGCCTTTTCTTCGACCAGAACGCGGATGAACTCTTTGCTTCTTTATCGTCGGCTTGGAATCCGGGGGCACCGGACCAGGCTCCCAGTCGGCTTCGGGGCCGTTACGGTTCGCAGCGGCTTAGTCGCGGCCGGCACCCGCGTCGTGATCATTGAACCCGTCTCGTCGGCGAAGCACGCGGCCCTGCCCGGCACTTCAACTATCGAGGAAGCTCCTGAGCTCCCTTGATCGGCTCGGCTGCTTCAGCTTCCGCAGTGCCTTGGCCTCGATCTGCCGAATGCGCTCGCGCGTCAACGAGAACTGTTTGCCGACTTCCTCCAGCGTGTGGTCGCTGTTCATGCCGAGGCCAAAGCGCATGCGCACGATGCGCTCCTCGCGTGGCGTCAGTGAGGCCAGTATCGTAAGCGATGTTGCGCCCATCGATATAGCCGATCCGCGCCAGTTCACCGGCAATTTCGAGTTCCCTTGGCGGCACAGCACGGCCGGTGAGAAGCACACCGACACGCGGTATGCGCAGCTGGGCAAATGCGGCCAGCGGCCACGAAATCGCAACGCCTCCAAGAAGCGATATGGCCTGGCGCCGTTCCATCGACCCCTCTTATCGAGGATTCAGCCTACCATATCGGGGACTGAAAGGCCGTTGCGCGTTGCAGCTAGTTCGGTCTGCCGAGGTCGGCTGTGGGTCGACTTTCCAGTTTTCCGGATTCAGGTCCGCATACATCGCGGAGCGACCGAAGGCGAAATGTCCAAGCACAAGCCAGCGGCGAACATTCCAACGTTGCCGCCCTTCGATCACGGTCTTCACTCGCGCACGCCGACGCAAGCCAGGGCGATCGAGAAGGCGCATAAGCTTGAGCCGAGCCCGACGGTGCTTGTCGAGCGCGTCCGCCACACCAACCGCGGCAAGCCAGATCAGTGGCGCAAACCGTAGCTTAAGACTGAACAGCCTCGATCGAACGCCGCAAGTCCCGCTCAGTAGTATTGCCGGGCGGCATAGGGGGCACGCCATTGTGCCGAAGACTATTTGGATAAGACTTTTTCAAGTTCGGCGACCAGCGTTGCGCGCTCTGCGGGCGCAAGCTTATTGAGATTAACTCGCCGCCATTTCACGGCCGGCAATTCGGCAACGTGAGCTATGCCAATAATCTTCCAGTCCGGCTGGCCACGTTCGAACGATAATAGAAATTCGCGGTGCGCGTTTGGCATGTCGCCGACCATGCCGGCAATCAGGGCCTCGCGCGCAGCGGCAAGATCGTCGATGGTCACAGGCTCTTCGGTCATGCCGTCGAATTCCCGCGCGAAGCGTTCGGGAAGGTCCTTGCGGGGCGCCGCAAGGACTTCGAACATCGGCCGGTCGTGACTCACCATATAGACAAGAAATGTCCGGCGAAGCTCATCCGTGATTCCTTCGTTGGCGAGCAGGTCGCGCCAGTCGAAAAAATCGCGTGGATGCTGGCGATCGAGCCCGGCAACGGCCTTGCCGGCGTAAGGGTCAGGGAAGGAAACCAGCTGCATTTCGGCGAAGCCGAAGGTTTCTTCGACCAGAGGCCTCACGTCGCACATTTTGACCGGAAAGACTCAGCCGCGAATGACGGGATTAACTTCGATTTTGACTTGCACGCGCTCCACGTGAACGAACAGCTTTGTAACGCGGCCCTCGGTAACGCCCTCGTTGATCTGGCCGCCAATGCTTTTTTTGAGGCCGGCGGCAATCCGGCGTAAGGCCGCTTCGATCGCGGCGAGCGAGACGGCGCGCTCCTGCACGGGAAGATAAGTCAGGTCGATATCGACCGACAGGCGGGGCATGTCGCGAACAAAGAGATTGATCGCCGTGCCGCCTTTGAGAGCAAACGCCTTCTCCCGCGCGACATGCGGCAGCACGCGGACGAGCAGCGCGGCCTGGCGGCGATAGACGTCACGAAACGGCATTCATCTCCTCAGGTACGGTGATCTGGTAGGTCTTGTTGAATTTTCCGCCCTTGACCAGCATACGTTTGCCGTCGCCCAGCCCGACGGCGCGCTTGTTGAGGCGCTTGAGCCAGGCATGCGAATGGCGGTCGGCGAAGAAAAAAAATAGGCGCTTCACCTTAACGCTTTGGCAGTCCTCAAGCAGTCGTTGCAGCCGCCGCGGGCTCAGATTGGAGAGCCCCTCCATCAGCACGTCAGCTTGATGGAAGCTTTCATGCCGCGGCAATTCGTCCAGCAACTCAAGGATGGCGCGCTCCGGCGAGGAAAGCGTCAGCGGCCAATTCGATTGGCCCCACGGTTGCACGACGAGACTGTCTTGAACGGTGTCGTCTTTGTCAGGCGTCCAATCGAGGCCCGGAAGGCTTGGTACAACGGCTTCCTTGCGAAACAGCTTTCGGTCGTTGTGGTAGAGAAAGCGCGCGCGAAGCGGAAGATCATTCAGCCACGTGGGCGGCTGTTTCGGGCCGTACAGATGAATCTCTTTAGTCACTCGCGTGAGGTAATGAGCATAGCCTTGGAGTTCGAGCGCGGTGCGACCGCCGACGACAAGCGGCTGCCGAAGTTGAGCCTGCAAAGATATGACGACCTGTTGCCATGTCAGCGAACCGCGTGGCCGGCGAAATACGCGCGGTGCGAGTTGCTCCAGAAGCCCCGTAGTAGCGTAATGATGCCAGAGCTGGCGTGAATAGTGATGCCGCCTGAGCCACGCAGCATCAACGAGCAGCCCTTCGGGCAGCTCGCGTTCAAGGTTTAGCCGTTTGGATTTTCGTCCAACCATATTAGACATTATAGCAGAATCGTAAACCAAACGCCAGTTTGAAAATAATCAATATCGTCAAATGGTATTTGACTATCTTACACCCTACTAAACCAAGGCCGATTGACTCTAGTTCTCATTCTGTTCTCAATCATCCTCCTGTTATCGGAGGCCGGCCATGATCTATTACGTCGCGTTGCCCTTTACCCACGCGGAAGCCGGGCTGACGCCCGGCCAGGCGATGGAATGTCCGAGCGGCGCCGCCGCGATCCGGCGCGCCGAAGCTCTGGCCTCGAATAAAGCCAACGCCGGCGCCGTGGCGTTCTCGCGCAGTGGCGATCCGAACCTCGGCGAATTCGAAGATGCCGTGATCCTGAAAACTTTCGGACAGGTGCCGGAGGATTTCGGGTCGCGGGAAAGTGCATGACCCGGCGAAAGGGCGAACTAAGCCCTGCCGGGATCGATCGCGGTTGGCCGCATCAGGTGGCGTTGCCCGCCGCTCAGGTCACGGGTGCGAATTACAAGCTCGTGCATGGTTTCTGCGCTGGCCTGTCGTTTTGCGAGCGGAGACATAGCGTGCGCAGAGGTGAGGTCGGGCATGTCGTATTCTGCTTCGCCGAACTTTTGGGCATGGCGGGCGTGCCGGTGATGCGGGCCGCCGCCATGACGGCCTTCACGTATCGCCATGCCGTCGTGCGGCACCGGCGCCAGAGTCGCAACGTCCCAAGCTGCGGATCTCGCCGCGCGATCCGCAGCTTGAACACGCGATCAAGTTCGCGGAGCACTTTCGGCGGCAATGGCACCTGCCGGACGATCCCGCGCTTGCGGCGCTTGAGAAGTCTCGATGCTCGCAACGCCGCTCTCGATGTCGATGGCGGGCGTGAGCGCGAGCACTTCGGAGATGCGCGCGCCGCTCCATCGGAGCGTCAGGCAGAAATTAACTCACCAAATTTATTGGGTTTTTGGCGCGCCCGAAGAGATTCGAACTCCTGACCCCCAAATTCGTAGTTCTGACACAACACAAGCTGACGCCAAACACCGGCGCCTATGGCGCCAAGAGCCTTTCACGAGCGGCTCCGAAGGAATTCCTCGACCTCGATCCGCCACAGAACGTCGAGGCCATAGTGCCCGAAGCGTGAGGCTTCACAACTCCATATGGCGAGTACCCGCGTCAAAATCCGATCCGATCAATCCATTTTTTCAGTTGTGGTACTGAGAAGCCTTTGCCGTAGCCCTCGGCAACGCTCTTTTCCTCGTGGCCTAGCAGTGCCCAACGAATATCTTGCGGGCACTCGAAAGCTCGCAACCGATCTTGTGCACGATGGCGCAACGAGTGCAGCACCTTGCGCGGGTCCGTGATGCCGCAGTCACGCAAAAATTCGTTCAAGTCTTTTGATGCTTGATTCGCCCGACCAGTAAAAAGCTTGCCCTTGATCGTTTTCGGCAGGTATGGCAGCAAGTCCGCTGGTAATGGAACGCGGCGCTCGGATTGGTCGGTTTTATGGCCGATGATGACATAGCGCACGCCGCGTTCGGTTTTCTCGCCGTCGATCTGGAACGCTTCGCTAAGCCGCACTCCCGTCGTCGCCAACACCCGGAACAACAACTGATCGTCCTTGTCGAGTCCGCCAAGGTTGCGCCTCGCCGCTGCAATATCGTCGTCATCGAGCGGGAAACGCTTTTCACTGTCCCCGCGATCCGGCACGATGCTAGAGAACGGATTGAACTTCAATTTCAGTGGGTCGCCATCCCTGCGTTCATTGATGGCGAGATTGACGGCAGCATTGAGCCACATAAGCTTTTTCCGAATGCTCGCCGATTTCAAGCCTTGCGACTGATAGTGCGCGACCAACAAGCGGCCATCATCGCGCGAGCAGTCCTTTAACGGCTTGTCGCAAAGCGTACGGAACAACGCCCATACGGCGCGAGCTTCGCGCTCATAGTAGCCAGTGACGCCCTTGTGTCGGATGTAGGTGTCTAGGATGGCGTCATCGGCGACCTTTGTCGGCACTTTCGGCCGCTGGCGATCTATGATGCCTTCCCCGACGGTACCGTTATATGCGGCATCAAATGCCGCGAATTCGTCACGGGCGGACAGCGCGCCATTGCCAACGATCACGAACGCCGCGCCGCCGTTCGGCTCAGTCCGCACCGTTGCACCGCTAGCGTCGAGGTAGTGCAATTCACGATCCGTCGCGAAAATTTGGCCACCGTCCGACGCGGCGTATATTCGGCCCGGTTCAAGCTTGTGCTGCCACGACCGTTGCAGGCGCGGGCGAGCGGCCAGCAACCTCTTCTTGTGCTCCGCGACCATGGGCAGCGCGATGATTTCCGCCTGCGCGCGGTCGGGCGTGCCTAGCGAAACCTCTTTGCGCTTCTCGCCTGGCGACCGCAATTTGACGTACCAATTGCTTGAACCGGACCGCTGGAAAATGTAATCCCTCTTGCGCGATGCCTTCGCCATTGCCTTGGAACTCCTGACACTGCACCGAATATAACTGGCGACACCCTTTGGCGACAGTGGTTTGGCGACAGCTTTTGGCGACAGGGTAAATAGCGAAGAAGTACCGGTGGAATAAGGCTAAGCTGCCGTAGCTCAGTGGTAGAGCACTCCCTTGGTAAGGGAGAGGTCCTCAGTTCAATCCTGAGCGGCAGCACCAGTTTTATCGGATCAAAGGGCCGCGCGGAGCGTGGTGCGAAACTTCCTGTCGCGCTTGATATGCCACTCGCGACTCATCGCGTCGCTGCGCGTTGCGCAGCACTCGGAATAAAGCAGAACCCATTGCCGCCCGCGCGTGGATTTGGCGCCGCGTCCCGCATTGTGCTGGGCAAGGCGCCTTTTTAGTTCTGTGGTCCAACCGACATAGGTTCGGCAATCGTCGTTGCGCCGGCTGCCCAGCACATAGACGAAACAGCGCGTGTGGCGGCTGGCTGGTGCTTTATTTTGCCGGGCAACGACCCGAGCTTTTGACCCGGTCATCGCGACCTTACACCGCGACCTTCTTGAGAAAGCCCTCGATCTCGGCGCGCAGGCTGCCGACCGAGGCGTCGACCGAATGGGAGGCGTCGAGCACCGTCTCGGCGGCGGTACGGGTGCCGCTCGCGGCCGCGGAGACCTTGCCGAGCACCGCCACGACCGCGCTGGTGCCGCGCGCCGCATTGACCGCGTTGCGGCTGATTTCTGATGTTGCGGCGTTCTGCTGCAAGACCGAACTGGCGGCGCTGGCGGCGCGCGTCGAGATTTCGTGCATCGAATCCTCGATGCCGTGCACCGCCTCGACCGCGCTGCCGGTCGATTCCTGCACCGCCAGAATGTGACGCGCGATCTCCTCGGTCGCCTTGGCGGTCTCGACCGCGAGCGATTTCACCTCGGCGGCGACCACGGCGAAACCGCGCCCGGCCTCGCCGGCGCGCGCCGCCTCGATGGTGGCGTTGAGCGCCAACAGATTGGTCTGGGCCGCGATGTTGCGAATGAGCTTGACGACGTCGCCGATTTTCTCCGCGGCCAGCGCCAGTCCGGCATATTCGTCGTTCGACGCCTTGGCCTTGTCCACCGCGCTCGCCACCAAGGTCGTGGTCTGCGCCAACTGTGAATTGATCTCCGCGATCGAGGCGGAGAGCTCCTCGGCCGAGCCGGCGACGATCGAAACGTTGTCGGACGCGTCGTTGGATTCCCGCAACGCCAGTTCGGCATGTTGCGTCGCCTCCTGTGACGAGGCGATCAACGCAGCCGCCGTCGATTTCATGGCGTCGGTGCTGTTGCCGACCATGCCGAGCATTTCCTCGATGCGCTCGCGGAACGCGGCGATCGCGCTCTCGGTCAGCACGCGGCGGGTTTCCTGCGCCAGCATCGTCTCGCGCTCATTCTCCAGCCGATGGCGCTCGGTGATGTCCTCGTGCGTCGCCACCCAGCCGCCGCCCTTCATCGGTTGCCGGGTGACGCGGATCAGAGTGCCGTCGGCAAGCTCGTCGATCCGGCTGGAAATTTTCTCGGCGGAATGCTGGCCCAGGGCGCCGAGCTTCTTGTCGACCGCGCCGGAGGTCTGCTCGCCCTTGAGGAGCCCATTCATGACGCGATGCGCGATGATCGATTCGTGCGTGGCCCCGACTTTCAGCAATTCTGGCGGGAGCCGATACAGCTTGGCGTAACGGTCGTTGCAGATCACCAGGCGTTTATTGCCGTCAAACATGCACAATCCGTGGGTCATGTTCTCAAGCGCTGTGGTGAACCGCAGATTGGTCCGTTCGAGCGACGACCGACGGCGGATGCTGGCGATCACCGTTGCCAGTTCGAGAAGCGTCACAAGGGCAACGAAAGGCAGGAAGACGGTGCCGCGTTGGGCCGGCCCGGCGAGATTGCCGTGGTGATCGGACAACAGATAGAACAGGCCGGCCCACAGCAAGGCGATCGTCGTAAAGCCGAGAAGCGGCGCCGGCTGCGCCGCCGCGCGCAGCCACTTCAGCAATCGATGCAGAGTCATTTGGGCAATCCCAAAGGGGGGCTTATGCCATAAGGAAGTTTGATTTAGGTTAAACTTTAGGCACTGATTTAACGAATGATAAACGCCCGGAAGCCCGGGCGGGAACGGAGAACTGCGTGCTCGCGCCCCACGCTTCGATGAAGGACCGCATTGCCATGTATAACGGCAATGCGCTCAAGATCGGCCTGTTCGGGGCCAATTGCTCGTCCGGACGCTCGGCAACCAAGGTGCCGGAGCGCTGGTCGGCAAGCTGGCCCGAATGCCTTGCGGTCGCCAAGCTTGCCGATGAGGCGGGCCTCGATTTCATGTTGCCGATCGCGCGCTGGAAAGGCTATGGCGGCGACACCGATTTCCACGGCCACTCGCTCGAAACCATCACCTGGGCGGTGGGGCTTTTGGCCGCGACCAAACGCATGACCGTTTTCGGCACGGTCCACGCGCCGCTGTTTCATCCCTTGATCGCGGCCAAGGAATTCGTCACCGCCGACCACATCGGCGAGGGCCGCGTCGGCGTCAACCTCGTGGTCGGCTGGAACGAAGGCGAATTCGACATGTTCGGCGTCAAGCAGCGCGAGCATGATGCGCGCTACGATTACGCGCAGGAATGGATCGACGTCGTCAAACAAGCCTGGAGCTGCGACGGCACCTTCGAATACGACGGCAAATTCCTGCAGCTCAAGGGCGCGCGCGCCTATCCGAAGCCTTGCGGCAATGCGCGACCGCTGGTGATGAACGCCGGCGCGTCCGACGTCGGACAGGCTTTTGCCGTGCGCAATTGCGACGCGTTCTTCGTCGCCACGGTCGCCTCGCGCATGTCGCTTGGCGGAACCGCCGCCAAGGTTGCCGAGGTCAAGGCCGCGGCGCAAAAGCACGGCCGCGACATCGAGGTGTTCACCGTCGGCCAGGTGATCTGCCGCCCGACGCAGAAGGAGGCGGAAGACTATTATCAGCACGTCAATATCGACAACGCCGATTGGGGCGCGATCGACGGCATGCTGGCCAATAAGCACATCACGCCGCAAACCATTCCGCCGGAAGAATATGACGCCAAGCGCCGCTATTTTGCCGCGCGATCGATCGGCGGCTATCCGTTCGTCGGCACGCCCGATCGCGTCGCCGAGGAGCTTGCCATCGTCAGCCAAGCCGGCGTGCGCGGCATCGGTTTATCCTTCGTCAATTATCTCAACGAGGTGCCGTATTTCTGCGACGAGGTGCTGCCGCGGCTGGAGCGCGCCGGAGTGCGGACGAAGCGATAAGGCCACAATCGGCGAGATTATGCCGATAAATGAAATGCGGTATACTGAACGTCCTGGAGAAACATCGTGACCGAGCTCGTTCAACAGGCCGTGGCTGCCATCAGCCAATTGCCGCCAGAAACTCAGGACGACATTGCCCGGCTGATGCTGGCGCTTGCCGAAAGCCCGCCAACACCGCTGACCGAGGACGAGGCGGCGGCAATTGCGGAGGCGGAAGCGGAAATCGCGCGCGGTGACCGCCTGCCGGCGGCAACGATCCAAGCATTCTGGCGATCGCACGGTTTATGAATGTTGTTTACGCGCCGCGCGCATTGCGCGATCTCGACGGCATTGCCGCTTATTTGAGCGAACGTGTATAGCGGACACGTCATTCATCTCGCCGCCCCATCGCTCCCGCAACCAAGTTATGAGTTCTTGCCATGAACACGCAAATTCGTCCCCCGCGCATCGGCCCGCAGCCCTGGGACCAGGTGCGCGGCAAGCTCGATCAGTCGCTGCCGTTCGCCAATATGCGCGACACGCCCTATTACCGCGACTGCGTCTGGGAGCAGTTCTCGGCGGCCGAATATGCGCGCCGTTACGCCGCGCTGCGGGCGAAGATGCGCGAGGACAAGCTAGACGCTGTCATTGTGCCGGGCGGGCCGAGCCATTGGAGTTTTGGCGGCGGCATGCTGTGGTTGACGGGCCATTGGGAATGGCACGCGCTGGCGAGCTACGTCCTGGTGCCGCTCGAGGGCGAGCCGACCATGATCTATTCGATGGGCGGCACGCACGCCGAAGCGGTGCGCCGCCAAGTCGAGGTCGCGGTCAAGGACGTGCGCCACAGCCGCAGCGGACGTTATGCGGATGTCATGGTCGAGCGGCTGCGCGAGCTGAAACTCGAGCGCGGCCGCATCGGGCTGATGGAGATCGATCCGCGCCACGGCGATTACCTGCCGGTCAATCAATATAACGTGCTGCGCGACAACATGCCCGGCGCCGAACTGGTTTTCACGCAAGGGTTTTTGCATGAGCTGTTGTCGATCCACAGCGCCGAGGAGCTCGACTGCGTGCGCAAGGCAGGCGTGCTGTGTCAGCGCGCCATGGAAGCGATGGTGGCGCGCGCCGCGCCCGGCGTGAAGGAATACGAGCTGCGCGCCGCGGCCGGCTCCGCCATCCTCGAAGGCGGCGGCGACATCGACTTTCTGATCATCGGCTCGACGCCGATGGCAAACCCGGCGCAGGTTTTCGGCAATCCGCGGCCGTCCTCGCGCGTGCTGCAGAAGGGCGATATCATCAATATGGAACTGGCTGCCGGCTATCGCGGCTACACCGCGCAAATCGGCTCACCGATCTGCCTCGGCGAGCCGACCGAGATGGTGCGCAAATTCTGGAACGAGATCACGCTGCCCGGCTACAACAAGATCGTCGCCGAGATCGCGCCCGGCAAGCCGGTGGAGAATATGAGGAAGGCCAGCAAATTCTTCCGCGACAACGGCTACCAGTCACGGCCGACGCAATGCCACGGCATCGACCTCGTCACCGACAAGCCGCACGTTGTCGCCGAGCATGTCAGCGCGGAGAAATTCGAGGAAATCTTGAAGCCGGGCATGGTGATCATGGCCGAGCCCAATCCGATCACGATGGACGGCCTATTTGGCATTTTCCTTGGCCATACTTTTATCGTGACCGCCACCGGCCACGAAGTGGTCGATGAGTTTCCGCTGGAGATCGCGGTGGCTGGATAAAGGTCCGCGTTGTCATCGTCCGCGAAGGCGGACGATCCAGTATTCCCGGTGCGCCAGCGATTACCGGATGCCCCGCCTCCGCGCGGCATGACAATTACTTCGGCCGCAAAAACCGAAAATCGCAGCCTTCGTCGGCGCCGGTAATCTGCTCCGCAAACAATTTGGCGTAACCGCGCTCGGGGATGTTCACATGCGCCGGCGCCGCGGCTGCGCGCTTTTTCAGCTCGGCGTCGTCGACCAAAAGCGTGATGCTGCGCTGTTTTACCGAGAGCTTGATGCGGTCGCCGTTCCTCACCAGTCCGAGCGGGCCGCCCGAGGCGGCGTCGGGGGTGACGTGCAGCACGATGGTGCCGAAGGCGGTGCCGCTCATGCGCGCGTCGGACACGCGGACCATGTCCTTGATGCCCTTGTGCGCGAGCTTCTTCGGAATCGGCAGATAGCCGGCTTCCGGCATGCAGGCCGGCGCGTGTGGCCCGGCATTCTGCAGGACGAGAATGTCGTCCGCCTCGACGTCGAGCTTGGGATCGTCGATCCGCGCGGCGAGATCCTCGAGCGAAGAGAACACCACCGCCCTGCCCTCGTGCTCGAACAATCGCGCGTCGGCCGCCGAGCGCTTGAGGATGGCGCCGGCCGGCGCCAGATTGCCGAACAGCGCGACCAGCCCGCCCTCCGGCTCAAGCGGCGTCTTGGTCTCGGCGATGATCGAGCGGTCGACGTAATCGCCCTCATCGCCGGCAAGCCGCTCGCCGAGCGTCTCGCCGGTCACCGTCAGGCAGTTGAGATGCAACAGCGGCCTTAACTCGCGCAGCAACGCGCCCATGCCGCCGGCGGCGCAAAAGTCCTCCATGTAGCCGTTGCCGACCGGCTTGAGATTGACCAGGACCGGCGTGGTGTCAGATAGCTTGTTGAGGTGCTCGAGCGAGACTTTCACGCCGGCGCGGCCGGCGATCGCGGTGAGATGGATCACCGCATTGGTCGAACCGCCGATCGCCAGCAGGACGCGCAAAGCATTCTCGACAGAGTTCTTGTTGATGAGCTGCGAGGGCGTCAGCGTGGTGCCGATCAGCTTGACCGCCGCGGCGCCGGTCGCCTCGGCGGCGCGCAGACGGTCGGCATGCACGGCGGGGATCGCCGCGGTGCCGGGCAGGCACATACCGAGCGCTTCGATAAGGCAGGCCATGGTCGAGGCGGTGCCCATCACCGCGCAGGTGCCCGCGGTCACCGCAAGCTGGCCTTCGACTTCGGAAATCTGTTCGGCGTCGATATCGCCGGCGCGATAGCGCGCCCAGAAGCGCCGGCAATCGGTGCAGGCGCCGAGCCGCTCGCCGCGATACCGCCCGGTCATCATCGGCCCGGCGACGAGCGAAATGGCCGGACGGTCGGCGGAGACCGCGCCCATCAGCTGCGCCGGCACCGTCTTGTCGCAGCCGCCCATCAGCACGACGGCATCCATCGGCTGGGCGCGAATCATTTCCTCGGTGTCGATCGCCATCAGGTTGCGGTATTTCAGGCTGGTCGGCGTCAGAAAAACTTCGCCGAGCGAGATGGTGGGAAATTCGAGCGGCAGCGCGCCGGCCGCGAGCACGCCGCGTTTCACCGCCGCCAGCAATTCGGGAAAGTGACGGTGGCAATTGTTGAAGTCCGACCCGGTATAGGCGATGCCGACGACCGGCTTGTCCAACAGCGTCCGCGAATAGCCCATCGATAGCGCGAAGGAGCGGCGCAAGTAGCGCGAGAAATCGCGATCGCCGTAATCGGTGAGGCCGTGATCCAGTCCGGTTTCGCGTTCGGTCATGGCGGAAGCTATCCTTCTCCCCGACCTAGACCAAAGCCGCCGGACAAAACAAGGGATTATTTCGCTCGCGCGCGATCGGGCGGCTGCGAGCTTGCCGGCCGCGGCGGTGGCGACCTGATTTCGCCGCGCTGCGTGGCAATGCCCAATTCCAGGCTGTCGGCGATGCGATGTGCGCGCTCGATGAAGTGCGCGGCCGCCGCCGGCGCGCAGAGTTCGCGTGCCGTTGCTGCAAACAACTCCAGCCAGCGGTTGAAATGCGGCGTGTCGATCGGCAATGGCAGATGCGCCGCCATCGGCTGGCCGTGATAGCGGCCGCTCATCAACGCCACCGACGACCAGAAATCGCGCATCCGCGCAAAATGCGCCTCCCAGTCGTGAACCTCACGGTCGAAAATCGGCCCGATCAGTGGATCGCGCCGCGCGCGGGCGTAAAAGCCGCGAATGAGCCGGTCGATCATCGGCTCATCGATGCCGGTGCGCTCGACGATGTCGGCAACGATCAGATTGCGGCGGGCGGCGCCGGCTTCCGCATTTTCGTTCATAACGACCTACCTATGTGGCGCGCGCCGCGATCTGTGGACTCAGCAGTAGCGACGACAGTGCCCGATGTGGCCTGAGCAGGTCGGCAAGGGTGTGGGAATCCAGGACCGCCAGGAATGCGTCGGTCGCGTCGCTCAGAATGCCGCGCAGCACGCAGACGCGCTCGATGCGGCAATAGCCCTTGCGCTCCAGGCATCCGATCACATCCAGCTTGTCCTCCATATCGCGCACCACCTGCCCAATATTGATATCGCGCGGTTCGCGCTGAAGGCGGATGCCGCCGTTGCGGCCGCGCACGGTATCGAGATAACCCTTCTGGCTGAGATCGTTGACGATCTTCATCAAATGCTGCTTCGAAATGTCGAAGCTTTCGGCGATGTCGTTGACGGTCGTGAGCTTGCCGTCGTTCAGTCCGACCTGAATCAAGACGCGCAGCGCGAAATCGGTATGAAGAGTCAACCGCATTGGTATCTCCGCGTCGCCCCATGAGTCAGATGAGCGCTAGCCGTCATCTTATGCGGCTTATCGCTTTCCTCAGCAAGACTGCGCCAATTTGGCCCTTGCCCGCTCGGATAGTCACGTTAACATGTATATTTAATACATCTTTTAAGAAAGGGGGGGCGTTATGGCGTTATTGCGCATCGGCGTTGCAACTTTGGCTGTCGTATTTATCACCACTGCCGCGCGGGCCGCGGGCGATCCTGCGAAGGGCGAAACGGTATTCAAGGGCTGCGCGCTCTGCCACAACGCCAAAGCCGGCGAGCCGAATAAGATCGGACCAAATCTGCACGGCCTGTTCGACCGCGATGCGGGCAAGGCGCCGAGCTTCAGCTATTCCGCCGGCTTGGCGGCGGCCAATTTCAAATGGGACGACGACAGGCTCGACAAGTGGCTGACCAAGCCGCAGGATTACATTGCCGGCGCCAAGATGCCTTTCAATGTCCCGAATGCGCAGGACCGCGCCAACGTCATCAGCTATCTGCATCAGGCGGCCGAGGCGCCGTGAAGCGTATGGGCGCGCTCCCGCTCGGGCGACACGCCGGGTACCGCATCACCCGTGCGCTCGGGCTCCCAACCGACAAACACCGCGACAAACCAAGCCAGTCCGAGCGCGACGGCGACGGCGATGAGCGTCCAGCCGGCCGCCACCTGCTGATCGAGCCGATAATAGGCGCATAGCCGCGTCGGCGCGGCGAGATAGAGGCCGCCGATAGCGCCGAGCTTGGGAATGAAATTGGCCCAAATGAATGCGCGGCCGAGCGAAGGCATGCGGCGCCAGCTCAGGCCCAGGGGTAACCCGACCAAAAGCGGCAGGCTCAGATATTTGGCCAAATCGAAGACAGGATCGGCCACCGCTTCGTCCAGCGCGCGCGGCAGCATCCAGAAGGAGGTGCCGAACACGACCAGCACGATGCCGGGAATACCAAGCCAATCGGCATCGGCGAGCCAGCGCGGCTCGTAGCGGCGGACCCAAGCGGCCAGAAACACACCAGGCGCGATCAACAACGGCATCTGGACCGCCATTTGCGTGGCCATGTCGCGCTCGAGCAATATGCGAAGCGGCGCGAGCGACAAAATCAGCCACGAGCCGGCGACAACAATGACAATCGTTCGCGCGTTCATGGCGACCCGGCCTGCAGCGCGCCGGCGAATATTTGCGCCGGCGCATCGGGATCCAAAATGCGGACGAGACGGCCGCGCCCATCCACGACATAGACGGCGCTGTTGTGAATAAAGCCGCCCATGCCGTCGGGGATCACCACGACGCCGAAGCTTTGCAGCAACATGGCAAGGCCGCGCGCGTCACTCGGCGCGGCGATGCGCCAGCGCGGCGCGGCTGCGCCATAGCGATCGGCATAGAGCCGCAAGGCCGCGCTGTCGTCATTCTCGGAATCGAAGCTGATGCTCAGAAGATCGATCCGAGCGCCGGCATCATTCGCCAATTCCATTATGCGACGGAAATCATCGCCGCGCGCGCTGCACAGCGTCGGGCAGCGCGTATAAATGAAATCGACCAGGAGCGGCCGACCTCTATAGTCCAGCAGCGAAAAACCGCGGCCGCTCTGGTCGCGCAGACGGACGTCCGGGAGCGCAAGCGGTTGCCGTTCGACCGCCAATTGCCGCGCCCCCGCGCTGGTGATAGCGCGAAAGCCGTCAGTCTCGAACGCCAGCGCGGCTATTCCGATCGACAGCATTAAGCCGAGCAGAATCGGAAAGCCGCGTGTCATCAGGCGGGATCTTCCGCGTTTGCCGCCGTTCGCACCCCGGCGAAAAAGCGCGCCACCAGGATCAGGACGCCGGTGACGGCCAATGCGGCGCCTATCGATCCCATCCGGTCATAGGGCAGCCAGTCGGCCAGATGCACGGCATAACGGCGCGGCACGCTGGCGCTACCGGCTAGCAGGAAGGCCAGCACGAATACGACGCCGCCGCCCAGATACAGCCAGTAACCCAGCCAGGCAAAACCATAGCGAGGCTGCGGGTTGGTGAGATAAGTCATAAACCCGAGCAGCATCGCGATCATGCCGAGCAGCAGGTAGGTGTGGAAATGGCCGGGCACCCATTGCGTGTTATGCATGACGCTATTAACCGCGATGGTGCCGTCGGCAATGGCCGGAATAACGCCGATCGCCCAGCCGGCAACGCCAAGGAAGACCAGCGCCGCTGCCGGGTTCCACTTCAGTCCGGAGCGATAGACGATGGTCAGCGTTCCGAACGCGGTGACCAGCAATACCGGCAAACCGCTCAGCCATGAAATGATCTGGCCGGCAACCAGCGCCCAGGTCGGCATGGCGAAGTCCATGAGCAAATGGTGCGTGTAGACGGTGAGCACCAACACCGTCGACAACACCCAGCCGAGATAGAACGCCCAGTTCGTCTTCCACGCCCGATGCGCGTAGATCGGCAAAATCTCGTAGACCGCGATTACCGCCATGTAGATCGTGGCATTGATGAACACGTGGCCGAAGAAATAGATCATGTTCTTCGCCGCCAACGCATTGAAAGTGAAGCTTGGTACGTAGAGGTTGACCAGCGACACCACCAGCACCGCGGCGCCGAGCAGAATGCCGAGAATGTTGACGATCAGCACCATGGTGGACGCAGTGACCGCCGGCGGCGGCCCGCTCTTGTCGGGCGCCAGGCCGAAGGCTTGCTTGACGCCAAGCGATGCCCCCAGCCCGCCATACACCGATAGAATGCCGCGCGCGACATCCAGATACAGCAGCAGGAAGCCGACACCGATGACCAGGAGCCCGACCATATAGGACGCGGCAGCGTTGGCCGACCACAACGAGCCGGAGTGTGCCGGCAGCGGAAACAGGAATGTCCAGCCGGCAGCGAATCCGCCGATAAAGCCGGCGCCGAGGATCAGCACGGCGCCGACCAGGAAGAACACCAGATTGGTGAGGAAGATTGCGGTCGAGAGCGGAACGTGGCGGCGCAAAAAGTGCCACATCACCGCCGTGCCGCTTAAGCCGGCAATGCCCACCATTCCGGCGCCGTGCATGGTCATGAGCACGTAGAAAAAGTCCGGCTGGATGTCGATCCACTGGGCCTGGGCGAGCCGCATGGCGAGCCCGAGCAGCATCATCAACAACAAGACGATGCCCGAGACGGCGAGATAGGCGAGCACGGCGGCACGTGCGCTAAGCGCGGTGCGGCCGGCGGTGGCTGCCATGGTCATGATGTCCTCCCCGATCGCATGATCTTTGATGCGCTTAATGGTCGGCGACTTTGATCTCAGCCTTCATCTCATGGTGCGCGACCCCGCAATATTCGAGGCACATCACCTGATAAGTGCCCGGCTCATTGAAGGTATAACGGAGCACGTTGGTATAACCGGGCATCGCTTGCGTCTGCGCAACGATGCGCAGTTCCGGATCGTAGAGCGCAAAGCCGTGGTTGACGTCTTTGCTGGTGACATGGAATTCCGCGGTCTGCCCGACCTTGAAGGTGTCCGGCTTGATCGACCACGACCATTGCTCGGCGACGACTTGAGAGGTCTGTACCGCCGTCGCCGGAAATTGCGGCAGGGTGCTGATGTACGGCAGTTCGCCTAGGGTTTTGTAGTTTGTGCCGATCAGGACGATGATGGCAATGGCGAATAGCCAGATGCGAAAGCGATAGGCCGAATCGATGACGGGGCCGTAATTGGCGATCGCTGGCTTAGCCCCGGCCGCCACCCAAACGAAGACAGCGGCAAGGCATCCCATAAGGACGATTGAGACGCTCCACACGACGTCTTGAATCATACCGACCTCCCCGATAACATGTATATTATATACATGTTATCGGGGAGAGCAATTCCCGTCAATGCCGTGCGGTCTGGAAGGGAAGCGTTCACCACCGCGGCGAGGACTTGATCCAGCGCAAAATGGCGCGACGATTTTTCCGCTATGAATACCTCGACAAATACCCTGGAACGCTTCTAGAACTAGGACGATCCAGTTCCGATATCGGGGAATACCGGCAAAGGCCGGGGACGCTTGCCGATGAATTACCCCAACAATCGTCCGACCATCGATTATCGCGGCTATTTCGCCGGTGCGCTCGACCGGCTGCACGGCGAGCGCCGCTACCGCGTCTTCGCCGACCTTGAACGCATCGCCGGGCGCTTCCCGCATGCGGTATGGCACTCGCCGGATGGGCCGAAGAATGTCGTGATCTGGTGCTCCAACGACTATCTCGGCATGGGCCAACATCCCAAGGTGATAGGCGCCATGGTCGAGACCGCAACGCGCATGGGCACCGGTGCCGGCGGCACCCGCAACATCGCCGGCAACAATCATCCGCTGGTCGAGCTTGAGCGGGAGCTCGCCGATTTGCACCGCAAGGAAGCGGCGCTGGTCTTCACCTCCGGTTACGTCTCCAACGAGACCGGCATCTCGACACTGGCGCGGCTGCTGCCGAATTGCCTGATCCTGTCGGACGCCTGGAATCACAATTCGATGATCGAGGGCGTACGCCAGGCGCATTGCGAGAAGCAGATCTTTCGCCACAACGACATGGCGCATCTCGAAGAGCTGTTGGTGGGCGTCGATCCGCAGCGGCCGAAACTCATCGTGTTCGAGAGCCTCTATTCGATGGACGGCGACGTGGCGCCGGTCAACGCCATCTGCGATCTTGCCGCGCGCTACGGCGCCATGACTTATATCGACGAGGTGCATGCGGTCGGCATGTACGGGCCGCGGGGCGGCGGCATCAGCGAGCGCGACAACGCCGCCAGCCGCCTCGACGTCATCGAAGGCACGCTGGCCAAGGCGTTCGGCTGTCTCGGCGGCTACATCGCCGGCTCAACCGCCCTGATCGACGCGGTGCGCTCCTATGCGCCGGGTTTCATCTTCACCACCGCACTGCCGCCGTCGGTGTGCGCGGCGGCGACCGCGGCGATCCGGCATCTGAAAACTTCGCAATGGGAGCGCGAGCGGCATCAGGATCGCGCCGCGCGCACCAAAGCGGTGCTCGCCGCCGCGGCGCTGCCGGTGATGACCAGCCCGACGCACATCGTGCCCGTCACCGTCGGCAATCCGGAGCTCTGCAAGGCGGCGAGCGACCTTCTGCTCACGGAGCACGGCATCTACATCCAGCCGATCAATTATCCGACCGTGCCCAAGGGTACCGAGCGGCTACGCATCACGCCGAGCCCGTTTCACGACGACGGCCTGATCGACACGCTCGCCGAAGCGCTGGTCGATGTCTGGCAGCGCTTGGGCTTGCCGTTCAAAGACCGCGCGCTGGCCGCGGAATAATTTTCGTCCCGCACTATTCGTGGTCATGGATTTCGGACTCGCCGCCTTGCGGCGCCCCGGAATGACTCCCCGATACCCGCCGTGCGGCGACCGCCACCGCCACGGTGACGACCAGAAAACGCGCCAGATGATGCGCGCCGACGTAAACCGGATCGAGATGCAGCGCCAGCGCCAACACCATCATGGTGTCCTGCGCGCCCGGCGCGAAGGCGATGACGACATTGGCGATCGGAAAGCCGAACAGGTGCACCACGATGGCGATGAAGATCGTCGCGACCGCCATGGCGACCGCGAACGAGCCGAGGGCCGCGCCGAGATAGCTCACCAGCATGCGCAACGAGGTGTTGGCGAAGCGCGAGCCGACGAGCGCGCCGAGCGCGATCACCGCGCTTGAGCCGAGCCACCACGGCAGCGCGGCATCGATCAGTCCGGTGCCGTGCAGCAGGCCGGAGCCCGCCAGCGCGCCGAACAACAGCCCGCCGGGAAAGCGCAGGCGCAGAAAGGCGAGCGCAAAGGCGGTCGATACCGCCACCAGCACGATCATCTCGCCGAGCACGGAAAATCCGGCCGGCCCGCGCGGCACCGGCAGCGCCGGCACGACGAGCCCGAACAGCGCCAGCCCATTGGGCAGACCGAGAACGAGCAGCAGCACGCGCACCGTCTGCACGATGGCAATGGCGCGGAGATCACCGCCAAGCTCGGTCGACAGCGCGATCACCTGCGCCATCGCGCCCGGGCTCGATCCCAGCAGCGCCGAAAACCTGTCCCAGCGGTGCACGATGCAGAGGTAGGCCATGGTCGCGCCGATCATGGCGAGCGACGCCAGCATCAAAAGCGCGATGCTGGCCGGCCAAGTCTCAACCCCGCGCAGCGTCTCCGGCGTCACCACCGTCCCCAGCAGCGTGCCGACGATGACGTAACAGACACGCGCCAGCGGCAGCGGCAGCCGCACCGGCCTGCCCAGCAGCGCCGCCGCCGCTACCGCCAAAACCGAGCCGGACACGAGACCCGCGGGCAGACCTAACAGAGTAAATGTGGCGCCGCCGGCAAGCGCGATGGCAAGCGTCTCGGCGGTCTCGATCATCGCGCGCAGTGGCGAGATTTGAGGCTGCATCGACGTATTATCAACCCGCTGCGGCAAGCCCCGTCAACGCGCCGAGACGTCGACGGGCCGATGGACAGGCCATCAGAAAAATGGTGACCTTACCTAAAATAAGCGCGGCCGGGGCTAAAGCGCCCGCGACAGAGGGACGAGACGGTTAGGGTCATGCTGCAGGGCTGGGTCGTCGTCGTCATCGCGCTCGCTTATATCGGCCTGTTGTTTTTGGTCGCGAGCTACGGTGACCGCATGCGGATCGCGCGCGGCGCGGCTTCGCGGCTTTGGATCTATCCGCTGTCGCTCGCCATCTATTGCACGTCGTGGACGTTTTTCGGTTCGGTCGGTCTGGCCTCGCGTTCCGGCTACGATTTCCTCGCCATCTACATCGGCCCGCTGACCATGGTGGGGCTCGGTTTCCCGCTCATACTGCGCATCGTGCGGCTCGCCAAGGGGCAGAACATCACGTCGATCGCCGACTTCATCGCCGCGCGTTACGGCAAGAGCCAGGCGGTCGCCGCGACGGTGGCGCTGATCGCCATCGTCGGCATGATCCCTTACATCGCGCTGCAGCTCAAAGCGGTGTCGGCCTCGGTCGCGACCATATTGGCGGAAGCATCGCCGGCCGGCGCGGCGCCGCCGCTCGTCGGCGACGTCGCGCTGTTTGTCGCGCTGGCGATGGCGACCTTCGCGGTGCTGTTCGGCACGCGCCACACCGACGCCACCGAACACCAGGACGGCCTGATGCTGGCGATCGCCGCGGAATTGATCGTCAAGCTGATGGCGTTTCTCACCGTCGGCATATTCGTCACCTTTATCATGTTCCACGGCCCGTGGGCTCTGTTCGCGCGCGCACTCGCCGAGCCGCGCACCGCGACGGTGTTGTCGCATGCCCCGCAGCTTGCGCCGTTTTGCGCCATGACCGTGTTGTCGCTGTTCGCCATCATACTGCTGCCGCGGCAATTCCACGTCATGGTAGTGGAGAATCACAGCGAAGCCGAAATCCGCCGCGCCGCCTGGCTGTTCCCCGCCTATCTGGTGCTGATCAATCTGTTCGTGGTGCCGATTGCGCTCGCCGGCCTGATGACGTTTCCGGCCGGCCGCATCGACGGCGACATGTTCGTGGTGGCGCTGCCGCTCGCCGGCCATTCCGAAGCGATCGCGCTGATCGCCTTCATCGGCGGCCTTTCGGCCGCCACCGCGATGGTGATCGTGGAGACGGTGGCGCTTGCCATCATGGTATCGAACGACATCGTGATGCCTTTGGTGCTCAAGCGCCGCGCCCGGCGCGCCGGCGACCCGCACGACGCGGGTGCGCAATTATTGACCACGCGCCGGATCGCCATCTTCGCGATTTTGTTGCTCGCCTATATTTACTATCGCTCGGCGGGCGACGCGCAGCTCGCCTCGATCGGACTTCTTTCCTTCGCCGCGGTGGCGCAGCTCGCGCCGGCGTTTTTCGGCGGACTGATCTGGCGGCGCGGCACCGCTTTTGGCGCCATGGCCGGCATGAGCGCCGGCATTTTGGTCTGGGGCTACGCGCTGCTGCTGCCAAGTATTTCCGACGCCGGCATTGTTGGCGCGCGCATCCTGACCGACGGCCCGTGGGGGCTCGGCTTGTTGCGGCCGCAGGCGCTGTTCGGTCTCGAACTGCCGCCGTTGGTGCATGGCGTGCTGCTCAGTCTGGCGGCCAATATCGCCGGCTATATCGGCTGCTCGCTGGGCCGCCGGCCGCGGCCGATCGAGCGGGTGCAGGCCGATCTGTTCGTGCCGTCGTCGCTCAAGCCGATCGCGCCGAGCTTTCGGCTGCGCCGCGCCTCGGCGACGGTCGAGGAGCTGATCGCGACCGTGGCGCGCTATCTCGGCGAGGAGCGCACCCGCGATTCCTTCGCTAGCTTTGCGGCGACGCGGCGCATCGACCTCACGCCGGCTGCCGAGGCCGATTTCGAGCTCCTGCAATACGCCGAATATCTGCTCGCCTCGGCGATCGGAGCAGCGACGTCGCGGCTCGTGCTGTCGCTTGTCTTGCGCAAGCGCACGGTGTCCACCAAAGCGGCTCTAAAACTCCTCGACGACGCCAATGCCGCGATACATTACAACCGCGAAATCCTGCAGACCGCGCTCGATCACGTGCGCCAGGGCATCGCCGTGTTCGACAAGGACCTGACTTTAGTCTGCTGGAACCGGCAGTTCGGCGACATCTTCGATCTGCCGCACGAATTGACGCGCGTCGGCATTGCGCTCGCGGATATCTTGCGTCACATCGCCGAACATGGCGAGCGCAACGCCAGGAGCATCGACGAGTTCGTCGCCGAGCGCATCGCCAAATACGCCGCCGAAGCCGAGCCGTTTCTCGAACGTTTTTCCGAGCGCGAACTGGTGATCGAGGTGCGCTCCAACCGCATGCCGGGGGGCGGGCTGGTCACGACCTTCACCGACATCACCCCGTCCGTGAAGGCGGCCGAAGCGCTGGAACGCGCCAACGCAACGCTGGAGCGGCGTGTGCGCGAGCGCACCGGCGAACTGACCCGGCTTAATGCCGAGCTGGGGCGCGCCAAAGCCGAAGCCGACGAAGCCAACGTGTCGAAGACGCGGTTCGTCGCCGCGGCGAGCCACGACATCCTGCAGCCGCTCAACGCCGCTCGCCTTTACGTCACCAGCCTGATCGAGCGCCAGCGCAACGGCAAAGACAACGATGCCGACCTGGTGGCGAATATCGACGCGTCGCTGGAAGCCGTGGAGGAAATCTTCGCCGCGCTGTTGGACATATCCCGGCTCGACACCGGGGCGATGAAGCCGGAATTCGCCGACTTCCGCATCGACGAATTGCTGCACCGCCTGGAGGTCGAATTCGCGCCGCTGGCGCGAGAAAAGGGCCTCGATCTTCAATTCATGCCGTGCTCGCAGCACATCTGCTCGGATCGGCGGCTGCTGCGGCGCCTCTTGCAGAATCTGATTTCCAACGCGGTCAAGTATACGCTGGCCGGCCGCGTATTGGTCGGATGTCGGCGGCACGGCGAGCGGCTGCGCGTCGAGGTCTACGACACTGGTATCGGCATTCCGCACGCCAAACGCCGCGCCGTGTTCAAGGAATTCCACCGTCTCGATCAGGGCGCCCGGGTGGCGCGCGGCGTGGGTCTGGGCTTGTCGATTGTGCAGCGCATCGCCCCCTTGCTCGACTGCGAGGTGACGCTGAAATCGAATCTCGGCCGCGGCTCGCGCTTCTCGCTCGAAGTGCCGTGCGGCGCCGGCCCAGTCGCCGCACCGAAACTGCGCGCGCCGAGCCGGCTCGACGTCGGGCGGCTCGACGGCACGGTAGTGCTCTGCATCGACAACGACCGCGCGATTCTCGACGGCATGGAGACGCTGCTCGGCGACTGGGGTTGCCGCACGTTTGGCGCGGCGGACTTAGACGAAGCGATTGCCGCGATCGAGGCAAGCAGCCTCGAGCCCGACGGGCTTCTGGTCGACTATCATCTCGACGGCGCTGACGGCGTCGCCGCGATCGCACATTTACGCCGTCGCTTCGGCCGTCACGTCCCCGCTATTGTGATCACCGCCGACCGTTCGCCGCAGGTCCGCGAAGCAGTCCGTGTCGAAGGCGCGCACCTCCTCAACAAACCCCTCAAGCCGGCGTCGTTGCGCGCGCTGATCGCGCAATGGCGCGTGCAGCGCGTGGCGGCGGAGTAATCGTCACGACAGGGGCTTAACCGGCCACTGCCCGGCCTCGATCTTGCCGGCGGCGATGACAGCCTGGGTGCGGCTTTCGACGCCGAGCTTTTGCAGGATGGCGGAGACGTGAGCCTTCACCGTCGCCTCGGAGACGTCGAGCTCATGGGCGATCTGCTTATTGAGCAGCCCGCCTGACAGCATCATCAGCACCCGCACCTGCTGCGGGGTAAGCGATGAAAGCCGCGCGATCATCGCCGCGGTTTCGGCGTCCGCGCCGCGCGCCAGGTCGACGTCGGGCGGCGTCCACACACCGCCTTGCAGCACCCGCGCGATAGCCTCGCGCAGCACGTCGACACCGAGCGTCTTGGGAATGAAGCCGGAAGCGCCGAATTCCATGCAGCGGCGGATCACGGCGGGATCGTCATTGGCCGAGACCACGATGACCGGCAGGCTTGGATATTGCGCGCGCAGATACATCAGGCCGGAAAAGCCGCGCGCGCCGGGCATCCGCAGATCGAGCAGCACCAGATCGATCTCGCCGCCGCGCTCAAGAAGCCCGGTGACCTCCTCGAACGTGCCGGCCTCGCCGACGTCGACGCGATCAAACAACCCGCTGACCGCCTCGCGCAGCGCGCCGCGGAACAGCGGATGATCGTCGGCGATCAGAAGGCGATGGGACGTAGCCTCGCTCAATGTAAGCCCCGGTTCGCGCAGGCTGGCGGACGATGTTACCGCCGTTCACCGGCCTTGGTCCACCAATGCCGCATTCCACGGCGAAAACCGTACCGGCATACAATTGAGATGCGCGCCGACATGAATTTTCTGTCGAGCCCATTAAGGCTTCATTCAGGCGCAGTTCATTGGGTTCGCTGCTTTACTTGGCTAGCCATCCATCCCCATCGGATGGCGTCAACGATAGAGAGTAAAAATCCATGATTTGATCACTCGTGTTGAGCGCGGCATTGGCTTTCGGCGTTGCGACCGCCGCAAGCGCCGCCGGCTTTACTCCCGTGCCGCTCGGCGATTCCGACGGTCTGGTCGTCAAAGTCGCGGAAGAATGCGGTCAAGGCTACTGGCGCGGTCCCGCCGGCCGCTGTCATCCGTTCGCCGTCGGCAGGGCCTGCCCACCGGGATACCATCTCGGACCGGAAGGAAAGAAGTGCTGGCCGAATTGATCACGGCACGAACGGCACAATCCTGAGAGAAGTCGCGGCCGGGCCGTCCAAGCCCGGCCGTTTTGCATCGATCGAGCGCCCGACCGGAGCGCCACGAACCTGTTGTGCCGGCATGGATCGCGGCTCATTCACACCAGCCGATAAATTGTAAAACGACTTGGCGACGATGCGGCCGGCTGCGGTGCTCGGCGAGATAAATGCCCTGCCAGGTGCCTAGCGCCAATTCGCCCTCGCTCACCGGTACGTGCAAGCTCACGCCATTGAGCATGGATTTGACGTGGGCTGGCATGTCGTCCGGTCCTTCGATCTCGTGAATCCAGCCGGCGTCCGCAGGCGCCAGCCGCGTCAGCGCGGTGACAAGATCGGTGCGTACGTCGGCGTCGGCATTTTCCTGAATCACGAGTGAGGCCGAGGTGTGCTTGAGATAGAGCAGCACGGCGCCGTCGCGCGCTTTGATCTGCTCAAGAAACTGCGCAACGTCGCGCGTGATCTCGACAAAGCCTTCGCCCGGCGTCGCCACGGTCAACACCGCGGTGGCGAGCGTCTCGATGCGCGCGGTGCGAACGGCCGATAATTCACTCACGCAAAACCTAGCTCTTGTTCAAAATTTGCTTCTGGGCGCGATCGACGGCGTCGACGAAGCGATGCCAGAGCTGGCCGGCATAGGCGACCATGCGATCGATATCGGCGTCGCTCGGCAGTTGCAGTGTCACGCTGTTCTGGGTCGCCGGCACCGTTGCGACTTCCGGGCCAACGCCCGGCGGCAGTGGCAGGCCGCGCGAGAGGAGCTCTTTTTTCAGCGCAGCGTTCTCGGCGCGCAGCCGCGCGATTTCGTTTTCCAGCACGGCGCGATCTTCCGGCGCCGCCTGACAGGCCCAGCCCACACTGCGCTGAGTGCATAACGCGACCTCGCCGGTCTGGGTGTCGAGCCGCACATATCCGTCGCCTGGGCTGTCGGTTTGTTTTTTGAACATGTAACGGCCGCCGGCGCTGTCCGGTGGCGCCGACGCATCGGCCAGCGCCGGCGTCGAAATCTGCGCCCAAATGGGCAGGCCGACGAGGCAAAGCGCGGCCATGGCGATAGCTGTGATGCAGCGGATCATGAGCCATTCCTCTGAGCTGGGTTGTTGGCGACGTGTTCCATCTTAGCCAGTCTTATGCAGCTTCGCAGTGCACAAACAAGGCCGCGCCGCAGGCCCCCGGCGCAGGCAATAAACATTATATTTTCAATATGTTAGCATAAGTCCCCCGTTTCTTGACTTGCCGGAACTACGTCAGTATGGTCCGCGCGGCTTTTAAGGAGCGGGCGTGTCGCGATCGCTGCGAGCCGCGAGTGTCGGAAGCAATGAGCGACGCGCGCGATAACGGCGAACACGACAAGCCGCAAACCAGCGAAGCTGCTCTCACCGCGAGACTCCAGCGGCTCGGCGAAAGGCTTGCGCGCGATCAGGCGAGCCGGCCTTCCGATGATCCTGGTGAGGACGGGGGCGCGACTGCATCCGGCTACGCCAAGGGCTTCCGGCTCTCGAGCGAACTCGTTGCAGGCGTGGCGGTCGGCGCCGGTCTCGGCTGGGCGATCGACCGCTGGCTCGGCATTGCGCCGTGGGGGTTGATCGTGTTTCTCCTGCTCGGCTTCGCCGCCGGCGTGCTCAATGTGATGCGCTCCGCCGGTGTCGTACCAAAATCGCGGTTGGACGGCGGCTGGGACAAGGACCAGGAAGATTAATCGGCGCTTGACGCGCGTGACGACAGAGAACCATGCAGCTCAATCCGGTCGAGCAGTTCGAAATCCACAACATGATGCCCCTGGTGAACATGGGCGGTCATCAGATCGCGTTCACTAATTCAGCGCTCTACATGCTGCTCATCGTCGCCGTCGCGTCGCTGCTTCTGATCGGCGGCACGGCGCGCCGCGCCATCGTGCCGGGGCGCATCCAGTCGATGGTGGAAATGTTCTACGAGTTCGTGGCCCATACGGTGAAAAGCTCGTCCGGCACCGAGGGCATGAAGTTCTTTCCGTTCGTCTTCACGCTTTTCATATTCGTGCTGTTTGCCAACCTGATCGGTCTCATTCCGTTCGCGTTCACGGTGACCAGTCAGCTGGTCGTCACCGGGGCCCTGGCGCTGACTGTGTTCTTTCTGGTGGTCGGCTACGGCTTCTACAAACACGGCTTGCGCTTTCTGAGACTTTTCGTGCCGAAGGGCGTGCCGAGCTACATTCTGCCCGCCATCGTGGTCATCGAAGTGCTGTCGTTTCTGACGCGGCCGCTGTCGCACAGCGTGCGATTGTTCGCCAACATGCTGGCCGGCCATATCACGCTGCAGGTCTTTGCCGCCTTCATCATCATGCTGGCAGGCTTCGGCATATTCGGCTGGTTTGGCGCGGTCCTGCCGTTCGCCATGGTGGTCGTGCTGTTCGCGCTCGAACTCCTGGTCGCGATTCTGCAGGCTTACGTGTTCGCTATCCTCACCTGCATCTATCTCAACGATGCGATACACCCGGGCCACTGACGGCCCCGACAACAGACGAAAAGGAGCTATATTATGGACCCCACTGCCGCGAAATACATCGGTGCCGGTATCGCCTGCATCGGGATGGGCGGCGCCGGCGTCGGCGTGGGCATCATCTTCGGCAATTACCTCGCCGCTGCATTGCGCAATCCCTCCGCCGCACAGGGCCAGTTCGGCAACCTGATCTTCGGCTTCGCCATCACCGAAGCGCTCGGCATCTTCTCACTGCTGATCGCGCTGCTGTTACTGTTCGGCTTGTAAGAACCGCGCGCTGGGACGCTTGCCTTCATGGCAACAACCGCCACCACACAAGCGCCTGCGAAGCATAATTCGTTTCCGCCGTTCCAGACCGAGAACTTTCCCTCGCAGCTGGCCTGGCTGGCGCTGTCTTTCGTCTTGCTCTACGTGGTGATGGCCAGAGTGGCGCTGCCGCGCGTCGGCTCTATTCTCAAGGCACGCGCCGACCGCATGTCCGACGACCTTGCCGCGGCCAGTCAGTTCAAGGAGCGGTCGGATGCGGCACACGCGGCCTATGAGAAATCATTGAGCGACGCACGCGCCCGCGCGCAAGGCATCGCCCATTCCACCCGCGAGCAGCACGCGCGCGAAGCCGAACAGCTGCACAAGCGGCTCGAAACCGAGATGCACGAGCGGCTTGCCGCCGCCGAGCGCTCGATCGCGCAGACGCGTAACGCCGCCATGAGCAATGTCGGCAGCATCGCCGCTGATGCCGCGTCGGCGATTGTCGAGCGGCTGATCGGTCAGTCTCCTGCCAAAGACACCGTCGCCGCCGCGGTCGGCGACGCGATGAAACGCTGAAGGACGCGAGACGTGCCGATGCCCGCTCCGGAAACCTGGGTCGCAATAGCCTTCATCTGCTTCGTCGTGATGCTCGTTTATCTGGGTGCGTATCGCCGGATTGTCGATTCGCTCGATGCCCGGCAGGCGCGCATCAAGTCCGAGCTCGACGAAGCAAGCAAGCTGCGCCAAGAAGCGCAGACGCTCTTAGCCGAGTTCGAGCGCAAGGGCCGTGAAGCGGAAGCCGAGGCCGAGGCCATCATTGCCAGCGCCAAAGCCGAAGCCGAGCGTACGGCCGCCGAAGCCAAGGTCCGCGCCGAAGATTTCGTGACGCGCCGCACCAAGATGGCGGAAGAGAAGATTGCCCACGCCGAATCTCAAGCGCTGGCCGACGTGCGCTCCGCCGCCGCCGAAGCCGCGGTCGCGGCCGCGGAAAAGATTCTCGCCGCCGCCGCCAAGGGCAAGGTCGCCGAGGATCTGCTGGCGCGGGGCATTGCAGACATCAAACACAAATTCAATTAAATCGCTGCGGCAAGCCGGCCCGCCGTTTTGACATTTTCGGCTTGTGATTTAAGTCACGTGCCTTTGTGAATTATGTTCGATTCCCGTGCATAATCGCATAGCGCCCGCGTACGAGGCTTTGCATAATCGCGGCGAAGGTTATCGTCGCTCCGCACTTCCTGGAAAGCCGGACGACGGCCGCGATATGCGGTCGAGTCATCGGAGGGACCCTTGGTCATCTTCGATTGTAACGGCGTGCTTGTCGATAGCGAACCGATTGCCGCTGCGGTGCTTTCCGAAGCGCTCGGCCGGATCGGCGTAACGCTATCGGCCACCGGCGCGATGCGCCGGTTTCATGGTCGCCGCCCAGCCGACGTTTTCGCAGCCATCCAATCGGCTACCGGAAAAAAGCTGCCGCCCGATTTTGCCGCGTTCGTTGCCACGCAAACGCTTCGTCGCTTGCGCAACGAGCTTCGACCCATTGCGCATGCCGCGCACGCGCTGACCTGGATCCGTGGGCCGAAAGCCGTGGCGTCGTCCTCGCCGCCGGAGCGCATTCGTACCAGTCTCGAAGTCACCGGGCTGATGCGCTTTTTCGACCTGCGTTGCTTCTCGGCAAACGCCGTGCGCAAGGGCAAACCGGCGCCCGATCTGTTTTTGCTCGCGGCGGCCCGCAGCGAGGTCGAACCCTCGGCGTGCATCGTGGTCGAAGATTCGGCACCGGGCATCGCCGCCGCCGCGGCCGCGGGCATGAAGCCGATCGGCTTTGTCGGGGGCAGTCTCACACCGGGCAAGCTAGCCGGCGAGCTGCTCGCCAACGGCGCCCGCACTATTGTCGCCGACATGCGCGCGTTGAAAAGCGCGATCGCCGATCTGCGGGGGTGGTGATCGTCACGACGACGCGAGCCGCAATTTCGGCACCGGGCATCGCCGCCGCCGCGGCCGCGGGCATGAAGCCGATCGGCTTTGTCGGGGGCAGTCTCACACCGGGCAAGCTAGCCGGCGAGCTGCTCGCCAACGGCGCCCGCACTATTGTCGCCGACATGCGCGCGTTGAAAAGCGCGATCGCCGATCTGCGGGGGTGGTGATCGTCACGACGACGCGAGCCGCAATGACGAGCGGGTTAACCGGTCGGCGCGTTCGGATTGGGTTTCGGCTTCGGCTTGGCTCTCGCCGCCGGCCGCGGCTTTGCCCGCTCGTGTTCCTGCGCACCGATTGGATCGAAGCCGATATAGACGAGGTAATCGTCGAGCTCGGCCGATGACGGCAGCGGGAACGCGAAATTATCCTCGATGTGCGTGAATAATCCGCCGGTGTTATCGGAGGCGACCATCACCGGAATGAGAACGAGCTTGGTGAGGATGGTTTTCGATCCGGACGGTGTCTGATCGACCACCGCAAGCCGCAACGGCACTTCGATCTGGCCCGGGCCGCCGGCAGGGCCGACGATGACACGGCCTTTCACGCCGATCTTCATCACCAATTGCCCGTTGACCACCTTGCAATCGCGCGCGGCGCGCACGAATGTGCCCTGATACTTCAGCGACATGGCGTCGTTGCTGCCGTCCGGCGGCGGCAACGGTATGGTCAGCGTGCCGGCACCCTGGCGAATGTCGATCATGGGACAATCGACATCGGCTTGCTGGGTATTGACCACAGGCCGCGGCTCATTTGCCGCCCCCGCGGTCGAGAAAAAACCTTCGATCTTGTCTTTCAGCGAGCTGGAACTCGGCGACGCCTGCGCCGTCAGTGGCGGGGGCGCGGCGGACGCCGTTGCCGGAACTGCTGGCGGCGGCGGAGGCTCCGCAGCCGCGGTGGTGGCGGGTCCGCCGAATATGCCGCTGTTGCTGCCGGAACATCCCGCCAAAGCGCAGGCGAGCGCCAGCAGCGCGACGGCCGGCGCGCGATCAAACAGCACTTTCGGACAGGATCGCAACATTCCCCGTTTCATCGCCGCGAGCGATCCCGATAGGATTTCGGGAAAACGTCCTGCTCAGTTTAAAGCGCGATGCCCTTGACCTTATAACAAACCAACCGTGGCCATCCCAAGGCACCACCCTATCCCTCCCGGCGACCGCGCGGGCGAGGCCGACGCCTTATGGTTAAGACCGCCCGGGGACGATCAGGATTTCGGCGCGTCCTTGAGGCGGGCAAACAGCAGATGATCCTGCCAGGTACCGTCGATGCACAGATATTCCCGGGCATAACCCTCGCGGACGAAGCCGGTCTTCTCCAAAAGCCTGATCGAGCCGGCATTGGTCGGGATGCAGGCCGCCTCGACGCGATGCAGCCTCAAGCTCGCGAAAGCGAAAGGCAGCACCGCGCGCACCGCAGCCGTCATATAGCCGTGGCGCACGAAGGGCAGCCCCATCCAATAGCCGAGGCTGCCGGCCTGGGCGACCCCGCGGCGGATATTGGCCAGCGTCAACCCGCCCAACAGAGCGCCATCGGCATGACGGACGATCAGGAAAGCGTAGCCCTGGTCGCCGCGTAAATCCTCGGCGTAGCGTTTGAGCCGCCGCCGGAACGCGCCACGGGTCAGATCGTCGTCGGGCCAGGTCGGCTCCCATGGCGTGAGGAAATCCCGGCTCGCCTCGCGCAGCGCCGCCCATTCCTCGAAGTCGGTCATCTGCGGCGTGCGCAGCACCACACCCTCGCCTTCGATGCTCGGCAACGGCTCGGTGAAATTAATGGTGCGAAAGAACGCCATGGCGGCAGCTATCGCAACTCTTCGTCATGCGGCCCGGCGGGTGAGACTTTCGGCAATCGCGGCGGCGCTTTCAAGCCCGGAGCCTAGCCCAAGCACGGCGGTCGCGAGCTTGCCGCGGGCGAGCAGCGCCCGGCCGGCGGCGCGCGCGCTCTCAACCGTGACGGCTTCGACTTTTTCGACGAGCTCGGCAAGTGGGATCGGCCGGCCACGCGTAATCATCTGCCGCGCCAATTGCTCGATGCGCGCGCCGGAACTCTCCAGCGCCATCAGCAGGCCGGCCTTCATCTGCGCCTTGGCGCGTGCCACTTCCGGCTCGGAAATAGTTTCCGCGGTCGAGGCGATCTCGTCGACGATGAGCCGCATCAGCTCCGAGGTGTCGGCGGCATCGGTGCCGGCGTAAAGCCCGAACATGCCGATGTCGGAATACGGCACGTGGAAAGAATAGATCGAGTAGCACAAGCCGCGCCGCTCCCGCGCTTCCTGGAACAGTCGCGACGACATGCCGCCGCCAAGAATATTGGTGAACACCTGCAGGCTGTAGAGCGTCGGGTCGACGATCGCCAGGCCGGGCAGCGCCAGCGCGATATGCACCTGTTCCAGTTCGCGCTTTTCGACATGGGTGCCGCCGCCAAAGCGCGCCGGCTCCGGCAGCGGGCCGGCGGGGCCGTTGAAGCTTGCGAAACGCTTCTCGACCTCGGCGAGCACCGCCTGGTGCTCGACTGCGCCGGCGGCGGCCACGACGATCTCCGGCCCCCGATAGTTCCGGGCCAGATAGTCGCGCAGCTTGCCGCCATCGAACGAGCGCACCGTTTTCGGCGTGCCCAGGATCGAGCGGCCGAGCGACTGGTCGGGAAAGGCGATGACCTGCAAGTGCTCGAAAATAAGGTCGTCCGGCGTGTCGGCGACGGCGCCGATTTCCTGAACGATGACGTTTTGCTCGCGAATGAGCTCTTCGCGGTCGAAGACCGGCTCGGACAGAATGTCGGCAAGCACGTCGAGCGCCAGCGGCACGTCGGCCTTGAGCACACGGGCATAATAGGCGGTGCTCTCGGCGCCGGTCGCGGCATTGAGATCGCCGCCGACCGCCTCGATTTCCTCGGCGATCTGCCGCGCGCTGCGCCGCCGCGTGCCCTTGAACGCCATATGTTCGAGTAAGTGCGAAATGCCGTGCTCGTCGCGGCGCTCGTCGCGGCTGCCGCAATTTATCCAGACGCCGAGCGAGGCTGTCTCGAGATGCGGCATCATGTCGGTCACGACATTGATACCGGACTTCAAGGTCGTCACCTCAACGCTCATGCTGCCGCTCCTTCCTGCGCGGCGCGGCTCGTTTGCAGCACGAACCGCTCGACCGCGGACACATCTGCCGGCAACACGGTGACGCGCTCCGGACGGTTACTGATATCGGATAGCCATTGCGGCAACGCGGGCCGCACGCCGCAGGCGGCTTCAACTGCGTCGGGAAATTTCGCGGCATGGGCGGTCGACAGCACCACCATCGGCACCCCGGGTTCGCGGCTTTCCTTTTCCGCAACTGCGATGCCGACAGCGGTATGCGGATCGACGAAATTGCCGGTCTCACGCTTGATCGTACGGATTGTCGCGGCGACTTCGTCCTCGTCGGCGCGGCCGGCGGAAAATAGCCCGCGGATAAAGGACAGCGCGCGCGCCGAGAGCACGAACCGCCGCGATTGCTGGAGCGAGCCCATCGCCGCCCGGATCGCGCCGCTGTCACGGTCATAGGCATCGAACAACAGGCGCTCGAAATTCGAGGCAACCTGAATATCCATCGACGGCGAGCTCGTCGGCACGACGTCGCGCGGCTCGTAGACGCCGGTCGAGAGCGTGCGGGTCAGGATATCGTTGACGTTGGTGGCGATGACCAGACGGTCGATCGGCAATCCCAAACGTTGCGCCACATAGCCGGCGTAGACGTCGCCGAAATTGCCGGTCGGAACGGTGAAGGCGATCTTGCGCGCCGGCGCTCCGAGCGAGACCGCGGCGGTGAAGTAATAGACCGCCTGCGCCACGATGCGCGCCCAGTTGATCGAATTGACTCCGGACAGGCGCACCCGGTCGCGAAAGGCATGATGATTGAACAGGGCCTTCACGATGGCCTGACAATCGTCGAAGGTGCCTTCGACGGCGACGGCACTGACATTGCCGGCGGTCGCGGTCGTCATCATCCGCCGCTGCACCTCGGAAATGCGGCCATGCGGAAACAGCACCACGAGATCGACCTGGCCGCGGTCGCGGAATGCCTCGACGGCGGCGCCGCCGGTGTCGCCGGAGGTGGCTACCACGATGGTGCGGCGCTCGCCCCGAGCGGCGAGCGAATGGTCCATCAACCGCGCCAGAAGCTGCATCGCCAGATCCTTGAATGCGAGCGTCGGCCCATGGAACAGTTCGAGCATGAAGCTGTTCGCGCCGAGCTGTGCGAGCGGCGCCACCGCGGGATGGCGAAAGCTGCCGTAAGCCTCGCGCGCCATGCGAGCGAGGTCGGCTTCGGCGATGGAATCACCGATAAACGGGCGGATTATCGCGACTGCGATTTCGGCATAGGACCGGCCGGCGAAGTCAGCGATCGTCTCCGGCTCGAGGCTTGGCCAAGTCTCGGGCACATAGAGGCCGCCATCGCGGGCGAGACCCGCGAGCATGGCCTCGGCGAAGCCGGGCGACGGGGCCTCGCCCCTGGTCGAGACGTAGTGCAACGTGAGTTCCTCACAGCCCGGTTCCATCGCCGGATCAGGATTAAACGATTGATTCAACTTATTTTTTTACGGGGCAGAGGTCTCGCGACCATCGCGACCGCAGCCACACTAGATGGCTTCGGAGTGAACGCCAAGGGAGCCAAAACGTCCCGAATAGGCGCCAAAAAAGAACTTAAGCAGTCGGCGCGGCAGCCGCGCCGGTGCCGTTTCGCCTTCGCGAGGTGAAAGCATAGGAGACAAAAACCCCGGCCAAGACTGCTGCCAAGCCGAACCAGGTGATCGCGTATTGCAGATGGTTGTCCGGCAGACTGACGACGAGCTTACCGGGCCGCGGCAGGCCGCCCGGTGGCATCGGCGCCTCCTGCTCGACATAGAACGGCGCCACCGGACCGAAATTCTTGGCTGCGGCGATCGCCACCGGATCGCGCGCAAACCACAGGTTATGGGCAGGATCGTCGTTGGGCGTGAACCAATGCCGGGTATCCGGCCAGCGCATCGCTCCAACAATGTCGATCGGGCCGGAGAGCTGGCCGTCCGGCCGCGATTTGGGGTCGCGGCGGCCGTCGGGAACGAAGCCGCGATTGACCATCACAACGCTGCCGTCGGCGAGCCGCGCGGGCGCGAACACCCAATAGCCCGGACCGGACACGTCGGGACGGAACGCGGTTGCTGAGGCAAAGACCAGCGCCTCGGGCGCATTGTCGAACGTGGCGTGGAATTTTACGCGGCGGTATTCGTTGTTGGCCGCATTGAGCTGCAGCCACGCCTTTGTTGGCGGCAGCGCTTCGGGCGGCGCCGCGAGCCGCTCGGTGAGCAAAGCGATCAGGCCTTCCTTCCAGGCTTTGCGCTGGATCTGCCAAATGCCAAGTCCGATGAGGAAACTAAAAACCAGCAGCGCCGGCACCAGCAGCCCAAGCCAGGAGCGACCGCGCCGCTGTGGCGCATGCGCCACTTTCGTATGCGCATTCATGAAACGTCACCGCCAAAGCGACTTTCCGCGGCCTTGTGGTGATACTGCAGCGCGATCATCAATCCCTTCATCGGCCGCAACGGCCCGAGCGTCAGGATGAAAATCAGCGGCAACCACAATACGGCGTGCACCCAATAGGGCGGCCGATACAGCGCCTCGGTGATGAGCGCGGCGCCGACCACGATAGCGCCGGCCAGAAACATGATAAAAACGGCGGGACCGTCGCCGGCATCGGCGAAGCTGTAATCGAGGCCGCACACGTCGCAGCGTGGCCGCAGCTTCAGAAATCCTTCAAACAGCTTGCCGCGTCCGCAGCGCGGACAGGCGCACGACAATCCGGCGCCGATCGATCCCGCAAGCGTGCTGATATTATTGTTTTGGACCATGTCGCCTATGTAGGAATCCGTTCGTCGCCGCGGAAGCGGGGACGTTAAGCGCCGCGTATCCCGGAATTCCCGCTGCGCGGGAATGAACGGAGAACCGTCGCGGGCCTTACCCGGCGCCCGGCGGCCCTTGGCCCCATACATAGATGCAGGCGAACAGGAACAGCCACACCACGTCGACGAAATGCCAATACCAGGCGGCAAATTCGAAGCCGAGATGCTGCGTCGGCGTGAACTGGCCGGCGAGCGCGCGGAACAGACAGACAATCAAAAAGATCGAGCCGATGATGACGTGGGCGCCGTGAAAGCCTGTCGCCATGAAGAAGGTCGCACCGTAGATGTTGCCGGCGTAGTGGAAGGCAGCGTGCATGTATTCCCAGGCCTGCACACTGGTGAAGCTCAGGCCCAGCGCGATAGTCAGAACAAGGCCCCAGACCAGGCCCTTGCGATCGTTCTCGAGGAGCGCGTGGTGCGCCCAGGTCACCGTCGTGCCCGAGGTGAGCAGGATGAGCGTGTTGAGCAGCGGCAGATGCCAGGGATCGAAGGTCTCGACGCCTTTGGGCGGCCAGACGCCGCCGGTATAGGCAATGCGCGCGATGTCGCGGAATTCGTCGGGGAACAGCGCGGTGTTGAAATAAGCCCAGAACCAGGCAACGAAGAACATCACCTCCGAGGCGATAAACAGGATCATGCCGTAGCGATGCGAGATCTGCACCACGCGGGTGTGATCGCCTTCCCACTCGGCCTCGTGGATCACGTCGCGCCACCAGCCGATCATGGTGTAGGCAACGCCGATGATGCCGGCGCCCATGATCACCGGCGCGTAATCGACCATATGGTGCATCCACAAGATGGCGCCGACCGCCACGATGAATGCCGAGGTCGCGCCGACCGCCGGCCACGGGCTGGGATTGACCAGATGGTAATCGTGGTGCGGTCCGGCATGTGCAGCATCAGCCATCGTCATCGTCATCGTCCTCTAGATGTGTCCGAACTTCTTTGACTCACTCTCCGCCACTGGCGGCTCCGGCTGGTTCACTGGATAGAAGGTATAGGAAAGGGTGATGTTGTTCAGCGCGTCCTGCTCGGAATCCTCGGCGAGCTTCGGATCGACGTAAAACACCACCGCCATGTCGCGCTTCTCGCCCGGCTTCATGCTCTGCTGGGTGAAGCAGAAGCAGTTGATCTTCTCGAAGTAGACGCCGACGGTCGGCGGCGTCACGTTGTAGCCGGCCTGGCCGGTTGTCACGCGGGCGGTCTGGTTGGTCACCGTATAATAGACCGTGACCACCTCGCCGAGATGCACGTCGATGGTGGGGCGCTCCGGCGCGAAGCTCCACAGCAATCCGGGCGCGACATTGGAATCGAAGCGCACCGTGATGAGACGGCCCGTCACCTCGCGGGTCGGCAGAGCGCGCGCCACTTGCGTAGTGCCTCCGAAGCCGGTGGTGCGGCAGAACCACGAATAAAGCGGCACAGCAGCGTAGGAAACGCCGACCATGGTCGCGACAAAGACGCCGCAGGCAAACGCCACCGCGATATCGCGACCGCGGCGGCTGCGGGGTCCATTCGGGAGATTGAGCGGTGCGTGCATGCGCGGTGTCTTACATCGGCCGGGTCAGCACGTTGCCGCCAAGCCGCACGATCGTCACCAGAAAGATCACGATGACGAAGGCGCCGAGCGCCAGGGCGATCGCGATCGAACGGGCGCGTCGCGCGCGCAATTGCTGCTCGGTCAGCCTCACGCCGGGCTGCGGCGGAGGATCGTCCATCGGATCGCCCATGAACCGCTTCGTGAAGTCATCCACCGGATTACTCACCGTTGTCATAGCGCGATATGGCCGAATGTCAGTCCCGACATGCGATCGACCAACAGCATGGCGAACAGCAGGAAGAGATAGAGAATAGAGAAAGCGAACATTTGCTTGCTCGCGGCATGGCCGCTCCGCTCGGCGCGCACCCGCAGCGCCAGCGCGATCATGATCGCGCCGACCACCGCGGCGGCAATGCCATAGATCGGACCAGCATAGCCGAACAGCCACGGCGACACGCCGAGCGGCGCGAGCAGCAAGGTGTAGATCAGAATCTGGCGTCGCGTTTCACGCTCACCGGCGACCACCGGCAGCATCGGCACGCCGGCGCGCGCATAGTCTTCGGTGCGGTAGAGCGACAGCGCCCAGAAATGCGGTGGCGTCCAGAAAAAGATGATGAGGAACAGCAGGATGGGTTCGACCGCGGTGCCCCCAGTCGCGGCCGCCCAGCCGATCATCGGCGGCAAGGCGCCGGCGGCGCCTCCAATGACGATATTCTGCGGCGTCGAGCGCTTCAGCCACATCGTATAGATGACGGCGTAGAACAAAATGGTAAAGGCGAGCATCAGCGCGGCGACGGCGTTCACCAAGAGCCCGAGCGTAACGACGGAGAAAGCGGCAAGCGTCATACCGAAACCCGCCGCCTCGCCGGCGGTGATGCGGCCGCGCGGGATCGGCCGGCCGGCGGTACGCGCCATCAGCGCGTCGATATCGGCGTCGTAAGCCATATTCAGCACGCCCGCGGCGCCGGCACCGACCGCGATACAGAGCAATGCGGTCATCCCGATCACCGGGTGGATATGACCGGGCGCCACCAGGAGGCCGACCAGGGCCGTGAACACCACGAGCGACATCACCCGCGGTTTCATCAGCTCGATGTAGTCGCCGACTCCGGCGATGCTGGGTTCGACGCGGGCGACGGTCAGGCTCATCGGATCAACGGCAGCGTTTCATATTGGTGGAACGGCGGCGGCGACGGCAGCGTCCATTCCAGCGTGGTCGCGCCGGGCCCCCACGGATTGGCTGGGGCACGTTCCTTTTTCGCAAAGGCCAGCGCCATGCCGAAGAAGAAGACCAGTGCGCCGAAGCCGGAAATGTACGAGCCGATCGACGACACGAAATTCCAGCCGGCAAAGGCATCCGGGTAATCGACATAGCGGCGCGGCATGCCCGCGAGACCGAGGAAGTGCTGCGGGAAGAACGTCAAATTGACGCCGATGAAGGTCAGCCAGAAGTGAACCTTGCCGATGGTCTCGTTGTACATGTAGCCGGTCATTTTCGGGAACCAGTAGTACCAGCCGCCGAAAATGGCGAACACCGCGCCGAGCGACAGCACGTAGTGGAAGTGCGCCACCACGTAGTAGGTGCCGTGCAATTCACGGTCGACGCCGGCATTGGCGAGCACCACGCCGGTCACGCCGCCGATGGTGAACAGAAAGATGAACCCGACGGCCCACAGCATCGGGGTCTTGAACTCGACCGAACCGCCCCACATCGTGGCGATCCAGGAGAAGATCTTCACGCCGGTCGGCACCGCGATGACCATGGTGGCGGCGATGAAATAGGCCTGCACGCTCGCCGACATGCCGACATTATACATGTGGTGCGCCCACACCACGAAACCGATGCCGCCGATCGCGACCATGGCGTAGGCCATGCCGAGATAGCCGAACACTGGCTTCTTCGAGAACGTCGCGACGATCTGGCTGACCATGCCGAAGCCCGGCAGAATGAGAATGTAGACCTCCGGGTGGCCGAAGAACCAGAACAAATGCTGGAACAACAGCGGATCGCCGCCGCCTTCCGGATTGAAGAATGTGGTGCCGAAATTGCGATCGGTGAGCAGCATGGTGATGGCGCCGGCCAGCACCGGCAGCGACAACAGCAACAGGAACACCGTCACCAGGATCGACCACACGAACAGCGGCATCTTGTGCATGGTCATGCCGGGCGCGCGCATGTTGAAGATCGTGGTGATGAAGTTGATGGCGCCGAGAATCGACGAAGCGCCGGCGAGATGGATCGACAGGATGACGAAATCGACCGCCGGGCCGGGATGGCCGTAGGTCGACAGCGGCGCATAGAGCGTCCAGCCGGTGCCGGCGCCGAGCGTACCCGGTTCGCCCTCGACGAACATCGAGATGATCAACAGTGAGAATGACGCCGGCAGCAGCCAGAACGAGATGTTGTTCATGCGCGGGAACGCCATGTCCGGCGCGCCGATCATCAGCGGCACCATCCAGTTGCCGAAGCCGCCGATCATCGCCGGCATAACCATGAAGAAGATCATGATCAGGCCGTGACCGGTGACGAACACGTCGTAGATGTGGGTGTCGTGGAAGATCTGGATGCCGGGATACATCAGCTCGGCGCGGATCCCCATCGACAGACCGAGGCCGATCAAGCCGGCGACCATCGCAAACACCAGGTACATCGTGCCGATGTCCTTGTGGTTCGTCGAATAGACAAAACGGCGCCAGCCATGCGGGATCGCGTGTCCGCCTTCGTCGCCATGCGCTGCGTGTACCATCGTGTCCATTGCCAGTTCCTCGTTAGCGCCCGCTTGCCTTCCGTTGCGTATCTTGCGTTGCCGTTGTCACCGTGACGACGGTCCGCTTACCGCCGCAAACGTATTCGGCGGCACGCCGTTCTCGGCGGAGAACTTCTGCTTGGCCTGGGCGATCCAGGCGTTGAAATCGCTCTCGCTGACCACGTGCACCGCGATCGGCATGAAGGAATGGTCCTTGCCGCACAGTTCCGAGCACTGGCCGTAGAACATGCCGGTCTTGGTCGCCTTGAACCAGGTCTCGTTCATGCGGCCGGGAACGGCGTCGATGCGGATGCCGAAGGACGGCACGGTGAAGGAGTGAATGACGTCGGCGCCGGTGACCAGCACGTGCACGACCTTGTTCTCGGGCACGACCATCTCGTTGTCTACGGTGAGGAGCCGCGGCTGGCCCGGCTTGAGGTCCTTGGTCTGGACCATCATCGAATCGAATTCGAAATTGCCATTGTCCGGATAGGTATAGCTCCAGAACCACTGCTTGCCGGTCGCCTTGATGGTCAGATCGGGATGCGGCACGTCGAGCTCGACGAACAAGAGCCGGAACGACGGTATGGCGATCACGGCAAGGATGATCACCGGAACGACCGTCCAGATGATTTCGATCGGCGTGTTGTGGGTGGTGCGCGACGGAGTCGGATTGGCCCGAGCATTGAAGCGCACGATGATGATCAGGAGCAACCCGAGGACGAAGACCGAAATTACGCCGGTGACCCAGAGCAGGAAATAATGGAATTCGGAAATCTCATCCATCACCGGAGAAGCCGAACCCTGCAGGTCCATTTCCCAAGGCGACGGGTGGCCGAGGCCGGCATAGGCCGCCCCGGCGCTTGCCAGCAAAGCGCCGGCAATCACCGCGATGACGGTCAGGCGTGAGAGCACTTTCATGTCTCGTTCAGCTCCCTGTTTCTGATCTCGGCCGACGCTGCCCAAGTCCACGGTTCAAGTCACCGTCGGCGAAGAGCGCAAAAGTCCGCTTGCACGCAGATCGCAACGGTATGGCGCCGCCTGCTTCCGGCGGGACTTGCACGACGATTCTCAAGTCCCTGGCAGGCATCGGCGGGATAGGGGAATCCCGGTTTCTCCAAACCACAAATCGCGGGCTGCTGCAATGCACTCGTCATCCGCGCTTTCCCGGACCGTGGACAGCGGCAGCCGAACGCCCGCGCGACAGAAAGTGCGCCGCGTCCACCTTGGCGTGGCCATAATGGGTTGCTTTGGGTTACCTTGACACTGCGGGCTCGCCATGTACGCAAAGCCTCGCTCGGCCCGCTGGCCGGTGCGGGTGATTCGTGTCCGGGTTGGCGCGGCTTACCCGCCTGCGAGGAGCGGCCTTTTGCGGTTGGTCAGGAGAACATGATCATGGCCAATTTCGATGGCGGATGGCGGATGCGACCATTCGTCTCCGCCGCCGCCGGCATCGCGTGCGTCCTGGCTGTGGCGGCCTGGGGCGGTCAAGCCTTGATGAGTCGCGCTTTGGCCCAGGGCGCGGTCAAGTCGGTCCACGGCGACTGGCAGATCCGCTGCGACACGCCGCCCGGCGCCCAGACTCAGCAATGCGCGCTGATGCAAAGCGTAACCGCGGAAGACCGGCCCAATGTCGGGCTGACCGTCATCGTGCTGAAGACCTCGGACCAGAAGAGCCGACTGATGCGCGTGGTCGCGCCGCTCGGCGTGCTGCTGCCGTCCGGGCTCGGATTGAAAATCGACAACGAGGATGTCGGCCGCGCCGGCTTCGTTCGCTGCCTGCCCAACGGCTGCGTCGCCGAAGTCGTCATGGACGACAACCTCATCAGTAAGCTTCGCACCGGCAAAACCTCGACCTTCATCATTTTCCAAACGCCCGAGGAAGGCATCGGCTTTCCGATGAGCCTCAAAGGCTTCGGCGAAGGTTACGACGCGCTGCCGTAGCACACCAGCCGACAATTGACGCCTCAGCGCCAAGGCGTAGTTTCTCCGCTAACGGGAGGGAGAGGTCATGCGCGCATTTCGCCGTGTCTCGGCGGCAATCATCGTCGTATTATCGGGCGCCGCTATTGCCGCATTGGCTGCAACGGTGGGCTCGGCGCAAAGCCATTATCCCGATCACCCCGTCGCGCTGATCGTGCCTTACGGGCCCGGCGGCGTCGCCGACGTCGGCATGCGGCTCCTCGGCGAAAAGCTGTCGGGCCGTCTCAAGCAGCAATTCGTCATCGAAAACAAACCCGGCGCGGCCGGCATCATTGCGGCCAAGGCCGGCGCCGATGCAGCGCCCGACGGCTACACGGTTTTGATGACCGGCAACAATACCGCGATCGCCACGGCTTTGTTCAAATCACTGCCGTTCAATGTCTTCACAGATTTTGCCTCGGTCTCGACCGCTGCCTTTTTCGATCTTTTGATCGTGACGCGGGCCGGGTCGCCGCTGCATACGGTCGGCGACCTGATCAAGGCGGCGCAGGCCAGTCCCGGCAAGCTCAATATCGGCACCATCGTTCCGGGCAGCACGCAGAATCTCGCCGCTCTGCTGTTTGACAGCACGACCGGCATCAAAGCGACAGTCGTCACCTTCCGCACCTCGCCCGATATGGCCAATGCGGTGCTGCGCGGCGATGTCGACGTCGCCTTTGAATTCTATGCGGCGGTCCACGGCTTTCTCGACAGCGAGAAAATGGTAGTCTTGGCGTCAACCGGCGCCAAGCGCACCGCTTATCTGCCGAACATCCCAACCGTCATCGAAAGCGGCATCAAGGACTACGACGTCGCCAGCTGGAACGGGCTCTCCGTCCCCGCCAAGACGCCGAAGCCTGTCATCGACACGCTCAATGCCGCGATGAAAGCGGTCATGCCGGATCAGGATATCCAGGCCAAGGCGCAAGCGATGGGGATGGAAATGCGCTGGAGCACGCCCGAAGACATGACCGCACGGATGAAAGCCGATATCGCCAAATGGGGAGCGGTGATCGACAAGGCCGGCATTCCGAAGCGGGATTGAGGCCGCTCTCGGTTCAATGACGTTGAGCTGGCGCCGGCGGCCGCTTTTCTTCCGGTTGTGGCGGCAGGCAGCTGATCGAGCCGATGATGTTGGTGCCGCCAACTGACACCGTGTTGGCGAGGCTTGCCACCGAACCCGCACCGATCGCCACCGAGTTCGCCGCGGCGGCGCTCGCGCCCTGCCCGATTGCCACGCTGCTCGCGCCGGTCACTGTGCTGCCGTTACCGATCGCCGTACCAGCGGCACCGGTCGCTCTGCTGAAGATACCGATCGCCGTGCTGCTGAAGCTCGCCGTGCTCAAAACGCCAATAGCAACACCGTTCTCGCCGGTGACGGTGGTATTTTGGCCGATGGCGATGCCATTCTCGCCAGTCACCACGTTAATATTGCCGATGGCGATCGCCTCGTCGGCATTCACCGTATTCGAGTTGCCGAGCACCGACGAGCCATTGGCGCTGGCGCACGCCTACACACGTAACCATTTGCAAACTCCACGACTGTGGAGCTGCTGCGGCCCGGATCGCCGAAAATGTCCGTGTCTTTGAGATTGGGCCGCAGTGCCCTTGCCAGTATTCCTTTACCCAGTGCGCCGAAAATCCGCGTTGCGCCCTGCAACCGCAGAGATTAGCAATCCTGGCTGGGACTGACTGTTGCGGCATGGCCACAGCCGGAACGTTTCACAAAACTGCTGTCGGCCGGACGGTGCTAAAATCTTCGGCAAGGCGACCCTGAAGCGCCTTGACCCGCAACTCTTGCGCGGCGAAGCGCCCCTCGCCGTCCAGCCGTGAAGTGATTATGTAGGGCGGACCGCACCAGGGAAGCCGCCATGTCCGATACGCCCATCTCGCTCGTCGACCGCGCCGGATTAGACCGGCCGCGGCTTGCCAAGATCATTTCCCGCGGCCTCGACGGCGCCGATGACGGCGAGCTGTTCCTGGAATATCGGCAATCGGAAGCGCTCGCTTTCGATAATGGCCGGCTGAAGCAGGCGACTTACGACACCTCGCAAGGGTTTGGCCTGCGCGCGGTCAAAGACGAGGCGGTCGGCTATGCGCATGCTTCCGACGTCTCGGAGGCCGCGATCGAACGCGCGGCGGACGCGGTGCGCGCGGTCAAGGGCGGCCATTCCGGTCACTATGCCGAACCGCCGGCGCGAACCAATGTGAAGCTTTACAGCGACGAAAGCCCGCTCGCCGCGCCGTCCTTTGAAGCCAAAGCGCAGCTTCTGCAGACCATCGACGCCTATGCCCGTGCCAAGGATCCGCGCGTGCGACAGGTGACGGCGAGCGTCGCCGCGACTTGGCAGGCGGTCGAGATATTGCGCGGCGACGGCGAGACCTATCGCGACGTGCGGCCACTGGTGCGGGTGTCCGTCTCCGTGGTGGTCGGCGACGGCGACCGTCAGGAAACCGGCAGCGACGGCTATGGCGGCCGCGAGGGCTACGAGCGCTTCCTCGCCACCAATGCCTGGCAGGGCGCGGTCGACAACGCCATCCGCCAGGCGCTGGTCAATCTCGACGCGGTGCCGGCGCCGGCGGGCGAAATGGACGTCGTACTCGGGCCCGGCTGGCCCGGCGTCATGCTGCACGAGGCCGTCGGTCACGGACTCGAAGGCGACTTCAACCGCAAGAAGACATCTGCGTTCGCCGGGCTGATGGGACAGCAGGTCGCCGCCAAGGGCGTCACCGTGGTCGACGACGGCACCATGGCGGCGCGCCGCGGCTCGCTGTCGATCGACGACGAAGGCACGCCGACCAGCCGCACCGTGCTGATCGAGGATGGCATCCTGGTCGGCTACATGCAGGACCGGCAGAACGCGCGGCTGATGGGCATGACGCCGACCGGCAACGGCCGGCGCGAAAGCTTTGGCCACGTGCCGATGCCGCGCATGACCAACACCTACATGCTTGCCGGCTCGCGCGATCCCGGCGAGATCATCGCTTCGGTCAAGAACGGCATCTACGCCACCTACTTCGGCGGCGGCCAGGTCGACATCACGTCGGGCAAATATGTGTTCCAGTGCACCGAGGCCTACCGCATCGAGAACGGCAAAGTCGGCGCGCCGATCAAGGGCGCCATGCTGATCGGCAACGGCCCGACCGACTTGCATCGCGTCTCCATGGTCGGCAACGATCTGGCGCTCGATCACGGCATCGGCACCTGCGGCAAGAACGGCCAAGGCGTGCCGGTCGGCGTCGGCCAGCCGACGCTGCGCATCGACCGCATCACCGTCGGCGGCACTGGCGGCTGAGCCGATTTGCGCGGCGCGACGCTGCGCGGAGATTGGTGAAAATGAAAGCTTGGATCAAAAGCGCCTTCGACATCGCGGTCATCGTGCTGATCGTGATCGCGGGCAAGACGGCGATTGCCGAGCCGTATTATGTGCCGTCCGGCTCGATGGAGCCGACGCTGCAAATCGGCGACGAGCTCTTGGCGACCAAATATCCCTACGGCTACAGCTCGGCGTCGCTGCCGATATTCATCACGCTGCCAAACACCCAGCGCATTCTCGGCGCCCTGCCGCAGCGCGGCGACATTGTCGTATTCCGCTGGCCCGGCAACCGCTCGCAAATCTGGGTCAAACGCGTGGTCGGCCTGCCCGGCGACCGCATCGCCATGAAAAACGGGCGGCTGTGGATCAACGGCACGCCGGTCGAACTCGCCGCCGATGGAATGGGATTTGCCGAAGACGAGGCCGGCGCGCGGCAGCCGGTGTCGCGCTTTACCGAAACGCTGCCCGGCGGCCGCCAGCACACCATTTTCAAGGAGCAGGTGTTCGGCATGCTCGACAACATCCCTGAAGTCACGGTGCCGCCGAACCACCTGTTTGTCATGGGCGACAATCGCGACGATTCCGCCGATAGCAGGGTTCCTGTCGACGCCGGCGGTGTCGGGCTGTTGCCGGTTCCCGACTTGGTTGGGCGCGTCGACGCTCTGGTCGGCTCGTGGGACATGGCCGCCGCCAAAAACCGGCCGATGTGGGATTGGCCGTCGGACTTGCGGCTGTCGCGATTTTTCACCGCGGTTCGGTAGACCGCGCTACCGCACCACACCGGAAATGCAGCATGGCCGGCGGCGTGGCGGCTTGATCGTCTCCTTGAGATAGCAGTGTGCGGCGGGCGAGCCGTAACCCGGGCGGCGATAGGTCCACGCCCGGCAGCGCTTCTCGCCTTGGCAGGCGGTGGCGCAAGCTTGGCCTTTGGGATCCGGCGGCGTCTCGAATGATTTGTAATCGCCGCCGTAGCGGTCGATCGAATATTCGATAGCCCCCGCGCGCGGCTCGATCACGCCGGCGCCACGCACGCCCGAGACGCAGCAGTCCGATTGCGCCCGCGGCACCACCTCGCGCTTGAGAAAGCACATCGCCGGGGTGCCCGTAGGCGTGGGATAGGAAAAGCTCCAGGCGCGGCAGTTCTTTTCCCGCTCGCAGCGGTTCGCGCATACCGCGGGATCGCCGCTTTGGACCGCGGCACTGGCGTAATCGCCGCCCGGCCGGTCGTATCCGGACTGGGCTAAAGCAGGTCCAGCGCCGAGTGCGACAGCCCCCGCGGCCGCAAAAAACAGCACGGCCATGCCCGCCAGGAGTGCCCGCGTCATCGCGCCAACCTCGAATTCCCGGCTGTGCCCTCGCGTTCCCCCGCTACCAGAAGAACGCCGTTCCGGGCAAAATGCCACAAGTATTTTGCACGGTGGAGCACGCTGTGAATTCGCGGCGCGCGTCATAGACCCGACTCAACCGCCGGCATCCGCGCGCAATTGTCTCAGGTCCGGCCCACGTTCGATCGCCGGGCAATGAGCTACTTTGCGCTGATGCCCGCCTTGAGCAGCGCCGCCGCGCGGTTCGCTTCCATAACCTCTGCGACGGCTGTCCTGCTGCTGCCGGCGCTGTGGAATCGCTTCCCGCTCCTCGAATATGACACCGGCGGCTACCTGGCGCGCTGGTTCGAAGGCACTCTGGTACCCAGCCGCTCGACCACCTACGGCATGTTCCTTTTGGCGGGCTGGCCGCTCAATTTCTGGCCGATCGTCATCCTGCAGGCCGCCGCCGCGGTTTGGGTCATCGGACTCCTGCTGCGGGTCTGCCGCTTCAGCCTCTATCCGGCCGGGCTCATTGCGATCGTTGCCGGGCTGGCGCTGACCACTTCGCTGCCGTGGCTCGCCAGCGAGCTGTTGACCGACATATTCGCCGGCCTCGCCGTGCTCGCATTGGATGTCCTGGTGCGCCACGGCGATCGGATCGCGCGCGGCGAGCGCCTGGCCTTGATCGCTTTCCTGGCTTTCGCGGTTTCGACGCATAGCGCGACCTATGCAGTCGTGCTTGCGCTGGCTTTACTGGCGCTCACCGTCACGCTGGTCGCACCCAAACGCGTGCCCCGCCTTGGCGTCGCCCGCGCCGCCGCCGCGATGGCGCTCGGCGCCGCGATGCTCGTCGGCGCCAATTATGCCGTCGGCGGCCGCTTCGCCTGGACGCCGGGCGGCTATGGCCTGACCTTCGCGCGCATGCTGGAGGACGGCATCGTCACGCGCTATCTCGACGATCATTGTCCCGATGCGCGGCTGAAGCTCTGTCCATACCGCAATGAATTGCCGCGCAACGCCGACGATTTTCTGTGGAACGACGGCGTCTTCAACAAACTCGGCCGCTTCGCCGGGCTCGACGATGAGATGCGCAGCATCGTGCTCGAGAGCCTGCGCGATTATCCGATGATGCAAATCAAGGCGGCGCTGCTCGACACCGCACGGCAGCTCGGTGATGTGGCCACCGGCTATGGCGTGCTCGATACCATCTGGCACACTTACGGCATCATCGATCGCTATACGCCGTCGGCGGCGCCGGCGATGCGTGTCGCACGGCAGCAGCACGGCGAGATCGGCTTTACTGCGATCAACCGCATCAATGTACCCATTGCCTGGACGGCGATGGCGCTGCTGCCACTCTTGGCGCTCTACGGATTGTTCAACGCCGAATTCGCCGATCTTGGAGCGCTTGCCGCGACGCTGGCGATGGCGCTGCTCGCCAATGCCGCGTTCTGTTCCGTGATTTCGCACTCCCAGGACCGCTATGGCACGCGCCTGGCCTGGATCGCCGTCTTTACCGTCGCGCTCGCCGTTTGGCGCGCGGTCTCGCTGGCACGTCAGCGCACGATGCGGCTCAGCCGCGAAAATGTTTCGACAGCTTGAGGCCCTGCGCCTGATAGTTCGAACCGATGCCGGCGCCGTAAAGCTGGTCCGGCCGCGCCAGCATTTTCTCATAGACCAGCCGGCCGACGACCTGGCCGTGTTCGAGGATGAACGGCACTTCGCGCGAGCGCACTTCGAGCACCGCGCGCGAGCCCAAGCCGCCGGCGCCGGCATAGCCGAAACCGGGATCGAAGAAGCCGGCATAGTGCACGCGGAATTCGCCGACCAGCGGATCGAACGGCACCATTTCGGCGGCATAGTCAGGCGGCACCTGCACCGCCTCGGTCGACGCCAGGATGTAGAATTCGTCGGGGTCGAGGATCAGGCTCCGATCGGCGCGCACCGCGATCGGCTCCCAGAAATCGGCGACCTCGTAGGCGGCGCGGCGCTCGACTTCGATCACCGCGGTGTGCCGCTTGGCGCGATAGCCGACGATGCCGTTGTCGCTCGTTGCGCCGCCGTGCAGCACGCCGGTGCCCGATAGATCGATGCTGACGGCAACGCCGTCGCCCATGACCGCTTCGGCGCGATCGACCAGCCGCTCGCGGGCATGCAGCGCCCGCAAATCCTCGGCGCCAAGCGCCGCGTCGCCGTGGCGCAAACGCAATTGCGACAACCGTGTGCCCTCGCGCACCAGGACCGGAAACGTCTTCGGACTGATCTCGCCATAGAGCGGGCCGTTGTAGCCGGCCTGGACGCGATCGAAGCCGCGCGTTTCGTCGGCGATGACGCGGGTGAAAACATCGAGCCGGCCGGTCGAGCTTTTTGGATTGGTGGCGCCGGCGATATCGGGAGGCAGCGCGAGCCGCTCGATCAGGGGCACGATATAGACGCATCCGGTTTCCAAAACCGCGCCGCCGGTGAGCGAGAACTCGTGCAGCTTCAATTCGATAAGCCGATCGGCAACGGTGGTGCCAGGTCCGGGCAGGAAGCTCGCGCGCACGCGGTAGGCGATGGCGCCAAGCCGCAGATCGAGGCTGGCCGGCTGAATCTGGCCGGGTGCAAACGGATAATGTGCGCGAATGCCGCCGGCTTCGGCCAGCGCCGCGATCATGCGGTCGGGCAAAATTCCCCGGTCGGAAGGGGCAAAAGTCAGCGTCATTTGGTCACCGCGTTTGTCGGCGATCTAACCCGACGGCAGGTTTGACGCAAAGACGCCTGCGTCGTATAAGCCGTCTTATCCCGTGGTCATTTGAGCCGGCCGGCTTGCAAGCCACGTAAAACAAGTTGCTAAAAGGCCGGGGACGCGTGTGCCCGGCCCGAGGATTTTCCTCCTGGCCGGGTTTTGTTTTTTCCGGCCGGGGGTCGTGCCAGGCCAAGGAGGAACCGCATGTCCGCGTCTGCAAAGAAGACCTACCGCCCGGAAACCCGTTTGGTGCAATCCGGAACGCTGCGCTCGTCGTTCGGCGAGACATCCGAGGCGCTGTTTCTTACCCAAGGTTATGTCTATGACACCGCCGCCCAGGCCGAGGCGCGCTTTAAGGGCGAGGATCCGGGCTATCAGTATTCGCGCTTTGCCAATCCGACCGTCGACATGTTCGAGCGGCGCATGGCGGCGTTCGAAGGCGCCGAGGCCGCGCGCGCCACGGCGACCGGCATGGCCGCGGTCACGCTCTCGCTGGTCGGCCAGGTCAAGGCCGGCGATCACGTCGTCGCCTCGAAGGCGATGTTCGGCTCCTGCCGCTACGTCGTCGAGGACTACCTGCCGCGGTTCGGCGTCACGTCGACGCTGGTCGACGGCTGCAATCTTAACGCCTGGCGCAACGCGGTGCGGCCCAATACCAAGACCTTCTTTCTGGAAAGCCCGACCAATCCGGCGCTCGACGTGATCGATATCGCCGAAGTGGCGAAGATCGCGCACGCAGCGGGCGCCACGCTGATCGTCGACAATGTGTTCGCTACGCCGCTGTTTCAAAGCCCGCTGGCGCTTGGCGCCGATTGCGTCGTCTATTCGGCGACCAAACACATCGACGGCCAGGGCCGCTGCCTCGGCGGGGTGGTGCTCGCGTCGCAGAAATTCATCATGGAAAAAATCCATGTGCTGTTGCGCCAGACCGGCCCGTCGATGTCGCCGTTCAACGCCTGGGTGTTGCTCAAGAGCCTGGAAACGCTCGCGGTGCGAGTGCGGCGGCAGACCGACAGCGCGGCGACGCTCGCGGTGGCGCTCGCCGAGCATCCGAAAATTTCGCGGCTGATTTATCCCGGCCGGCCGGATCATCCGCAGGCGGCAGTCGCACAGAAACAGATGCGCGGCGGCTCGACGCTGTTGGCGTTCGAGATCAAGGGCGGCAAGAAAGCCGCGTTCCGCTTCCAGGATGCGCTCAAGCTCGTGCGCATCAGCAACAATCTCGGCGACGCCAAGAGCCTCATCACCCATCCGGCGACGACGACGCACCAGCGGCTTAAGCCCGAGCAGCGCGCCGAGCTCGGCATCAGCGACGGGCTGGTTCGCGTCTCGGTCGGGCTCGAACACCCCGACGATATCATCGAAGACGTGCTCGCCGCACTCGATGCGGTGTGACCATTGTCATCACCCGCAACGGCGGATGATCCGGGAACCGTTGCGATGGGATGTGCCGTCGAGCGCTTTACTGAAGGCCCGCCTTCGCGGGCATGACCGTTGCGGGGTGCGCCGCGGCCGCGGCGATCGGCCGGGTGGCGGCGTCGGCGATCGCCGCGCCGATGAGCTTGGCCCAGCAGGCATAGCCCCAATCGTTCATATGCAAGCGATCCGGCGACACGAAGACGTCGAAGCCGAGGTGCTGCACCTCGTACCAGCTTCGCATCACCTCGAAGCGCCGGAACAGATCGACGTTCTCCTCCTTGGCCGCCAGCGCGATCTGCTCGACCATGCCCGGCGTCTCGGACTTTGCCAGAACCTTCGGCGCATATTGCGGATCGATCAGCACGACATCGGTATCGGTGGCCTTGAGCTCATCGAGACCTTTGTGCAGCTCGACGGCATGCGGATTGAGCGGGTGATCGCGCAACACGGAATTGGTGCCGACCTGCCACAGCACAAGCTGCGGATGCGCGGCGACGACGTCGGCGGCGAACCGCGCCATCATGTCGTCGGTCTCTTCGCCGTTGACGCCGCGATTGAGCACCGTGATGTCGCGGCCGGGAAAGCGCATCTTGAGCTCGACGGCAAGCCGGCCGGGATACGCCGCCGCAGGCGAACTGGCGCCGGCGCCGGCGGTGGACGACGAGCCGATGGCGACGATGGTAAGTGCGTTGCCGCTCGCCAGGCGGCGCATGCTGTGAAGCAGCGGATGGTCGAAATGGGCCAATTCGGCCGGCGCGGTGCACGTGCCCTGCACCGGCGGCAGCGGTGACGTCACGAGCGTATTCAACGTTTCCGGCGGGACTGAACGCGCCTCCGACGCCATGACCGCCGGCATCGCCGCCGGCGCCGCGGCCGGAGCAGCAACAGGCGTGATGGCGGGGGCGAGGGAAAATGCCGCGGCCGGTGTTTCGCTCGGCAAGCCCGGCGCCTGCGCGTATGCCGTACCGTGCAATGCAGCAATGTGCGCCGCAACAAACACGGTGGCGACTGCGGCCCGTTTGATGCAGGCCATTCTGATTGGTTTTTCGGCGATCATTATTGCGTCGTTTGCATTCTCGTGGCGTCAAGATGAGCAGCAGTTACGATTTGCGACGCCAAGGCCCAGCCAATGCAGTCGTGAACACGCCGCGCCATATCATATTTCTTTGTTGCGGTATAGAGGTCGAAGGTGCCGGCGTCGTTCCAGTAATGCATGATCGCCAGGCGATCAAACAACAATGCGCCGCGCTGCTCTGCGATCGCCCGCATGACATCGGCATAAGCCGAAACGTCGAGCATTGATGCCGTGCGCGGACTGTATTGCATGTTCATCAGGATGACGTCGGCGCCCGCGGCTTGGATCTTGCCGACGCCGTCATTGAGGGTGTTGCGGAAATCTTCCGGCTCGACGCCGTCGAGGGCATCGACCGTGCCGGCCTGCCAAATCACCAGCGTTGGCTTGTCGTCGGCCAGGATCTTGTCGAGGCTCGCGACCATGGCGGCGGTCGTTTCCCGCGGCTGGACATGCGCGGTGACCTTGATGTCGATGCCGGGCATGGCCTGTTTGAGCGCGGCCTCAAGCCGCGCCGGATAGGCCGCGTGTGCGCCCTCGGGACCGGAAAGCCCCGATGAGCCCGAGCCGATCACGGTAATGGCGAGACGGTGATTGGCCCTGAATGATTGCATCACACGGCTGAGGTCCGCATCGCCGTCAATCAGCGACTGCGGCGCATCACATTGCTCCGGCGGCGCGGCCCGCGCGGCACCGCTCGGACCGATCGCGACGAGCGCAATTGTCGCCAGGATGGCGGCGGCAAGTTTCATGCGTCTCCCCCGGCGAGGTCTGCATCCGGCGGTTTAACCCGCGCGGTCGCGCCTCGGCCTTCCATGTGTTTGTACCACGATATCAGGTACGCCGTAGCAATCATGATCAGTATGCCCACCAGGCTGATTATAATCTGAGTTAAGGGGCCACCCGACCATTCGCTGATGATGAATTGTCCGGCAAATGCCAGGAAAACCCCTAGGCAGAAGATTTCCAGCGAATGCTGGCCACAGCGTATGGCGGGCGCCAAATAGGGCGATTTCAACGCCGGCCAATCGCGCGGCACAAAGCGGACGGTCACGGCCGCCAGCGCCAAAAAATGAGCAAAGCGCAGCACGTCGAGGTTTGTCTTGTCGATCGGGTACATCCAGGCGCTGAGCCAGAACGGCACAAGGCGCCCAAGCGGCTCGATATACCAAGTTAAAGTGATGGCGAAGGCGAACAGGAGGTAGGCGATGCAGATACCGAGCACGATGCGCGAGCGCAGCATGCCGGACAGGCGTTGCGCGCCGCCCAGCGCACACCAGGCGCCGAAGACGAACAGCAATTGCCAGGCGAACGGATTGAAGAACCAGACGCCGTTCGGATAGGCCGGCAAATTCCAATCGAAATTCCAGGCCAGCACATAGACCAAGGCGGATCCGGTGAGCGCGAACGCGGGCTGCCGTAACAGCAGCCACAGCATCGGCGGAAACAGCAGCAGCAGCACGATATAGAGCGGCAGCACGTCCATGTTGACGGGCTTGAACTTCAACAGCAGCGCCTGAAAAATCGTGACGTCGGGTTCCTTGAGGAAATTGAGGATGTTCATCTCTTCGGCGTAGAGTGGATTGTCGAACGTCGCCGCGACATAGGCGATTTCGGCCATGAAGATGGTGAACAGAAAGATGTGCGCGACGTAGATCTGCCAGGCGCGCCGCAGCACGCGGGCGCTCGCAATGATGATGCCGCGCTCGCGCATGGCGCGGCCATAGACGAATGCCGCGGTGTAGCCCGAAATGAAAATGAAGATCTCGGTCGCGTCGGAAAAGCCGTAATTGCGGATGGTGAACCAGTTCACGACGTTTTGCGGGATGTGGTCGAGGAAAATCAGCCATAGCGCGATGCCGCGGAACAGATCGAGCCGCAGGTCGCGCTCGCCGGCTGCCGGCAGCGGCGCGGCCGCCGGCCAGGGCGTGACCGGGACTTGGGCGGTAAAGATTTGCTTGGCGGACATTTGCGTGACGATCGCTTCCGTTGGCTGCGGCAGCGGAGCCTGCGCCCTGTTTCAATCTAGCTCGGCGGCATGGCTTGAGTAAGCGCGCTCGCACGGTTATTGCAACTCATGGCCATGACGTTATTCACTTTTGCCGGGGATCGTTCACTTATGCGTGGAATCGCGATGCGGTGGCCGCGCGGCGGGCATACAAGCGGCGGCCAGCGCTGAGACCATGGGGAGCAAGAACGGCGTCATGTATCGCGCGATAACCCGTAACATCGAAGTGGTGGTGACGCCGCGTTTCGTGGCCGACCGCTCGTCGCCGGAGAACAATTATTTTTTCTGGGCCTACACGATCGCGATCACCAACAATGGCGCCGAAACGGTACAGCTGAAAACCCGGCACTGGCGCATCACCGACGCCAACGGCCGCCGCCAGGAAGTGCGCGGTGCCGGCGTGGTCGGCGAGGAGCCGGTGCTCAAGGCCGGCGAGTTGTTCGAATACACCAGCGGCGTGCCGCTGCAGACGCCGTCGGGCTTTATGGTCGGCAGTTACGGCATGGTGAGCGGGATGGGCGAGCATTTCGATATCGAAGTTCCGGCCTTCTCGCTCGACAGCGTCGAAACCAAGCGCACGATCAATTAGCATGATCCCGAAAAGTGGATACCGGTTTTCGGAAAAGATCATGCTCAATCAAAAAGCTAGAGCCCGGTTTTGATTCCATCAAATCCGGGCTCTAGGCTGCAAGAGTTCTAGGCTTGCGGCTCTGACGCCGCGCTTTGCACCATGATTTCGTCCGGTGCGAACCCATAAGTCGAGCTGCAGAATTCGCAGGTCACGGTGATGCGGCCGTTCTCGACCATGTCGTCGCGATCCGCTTGCGTGAAGCTCTTGAGCATGTTTTCGACGTTTTGGCGCGAACACGAGCATTGCGCATTGACCGGCGCGTCACGGTAGACGCGTACGCCGCGCTCATGGAACAGCCGGTAAGCCAGCCGCTCGCTCGACAGATCGGGATCAAGCAGCTCGAGGTCGTCGACGGTGTCGATCAGCGCGCGGCCCTCGACCCAGGCTTCGTCCTCCGGCTGCGCATGCAGTGCGGTGCCGGGCGGCGCATCGCCGGGATGCAGATCGGGCTGCCGCGCGCGCTCCGGCGAAGCCGGCAGGAATTGCAGCAGGATGCCGCCGGCGCGCCAATGCCGGCTCGTGCCGTTCGAGCCGGCGCGAAATTCCTCCGCCACGGCAAGCCGCACCCGGGTCGGTATTTGCTCCGAGCGGGCGAAATATTCGTGCGCGGCCGCTTCGAGGTCGCCGCCCTGGAGCGCCACCAGGCCCTGGTAGCGGCTCATTTCCGGGCCCTGGTCGATGGTCATGGCCAGGTGGCCGTGACCGAGCAAATGGCCTGGCTTCGCGGCGCCGTCGGCGATCGCCTGATCGACGCGGGCGGCATCGAACCGGGCGCAGGCCCGCACCTTGCCCGGCGAGGTGAAATCCACCACCAGCATGCGCACCGGGCCGTCACTCTGGGTCTGCAGAATGAAGCGGCCGTCGATCTTGAGCGCCGAGCCGAGCATGACCGTGAGCACGATCGCCTCGCCGAGGAGCTTCGCCACCGGCGTCGGGTAATCGTGACTTCCCAAAATGGTGTCGACGGCCGGCCCGAGCCGCACGATGCGGCCGCGCAGATCCAGCGCCTTGACCGCGAACGGCAGGATGGTGTCGTCGAGCCCGGTCTGGGCCGGTGCGCGAACCGGGATGGCGAAATCGGGATTGTTCATTGCGCCGATTATATAGGTGACCGCGACACGATTGTGAGGCCGTGACCGCTGGGCGCTAGCCGTTCACGTCAAGGCACCAGGTCAAAATACCCTTTTGCGCGTGCAGCCGGTTTTCGGCCTCGTCGAACACCACCGATTGCGGACCGTCCATCACCTCATCGGTGACCTCTTCGCCGCGATGTGCCGGCAGACAGTGCATGAAGATAGCGTCGGGCTTGGCGCGGGCCATCAACCGCGCATTGACCTGGTAGCGCTTGAGGAGATTGTGGCGGCGCGCGCCGTTGCGATCGCCCATCGACACCCAAGTGTCGGTGACTACGCAATCGGCGCCCTTGACTGCTTCATCGGGATCGCTGCCGATAGTGATCGCGGCGCCTGAGGATTTTATCCAGTCGAGCAGCGGCTTTTTCGGCGCCAGTTCCGGCGGGCTGCCGACGCGGAGCGCAAATTCGAAGCGTTCGGCGGCGTGCATCCAGGAGGTCAGCACGTTGTTGGCGTCGCCGGTCCACGCCACGGTGCGGCCGCGGATCGAGCCGCGATGCTCCTCGAAGGTCATGACGTCGGCCAGCACTTGGCAGGGATGCGAACGCCGCGTCAGGCCGTTGATGACCGGCACCGTCGCGTCGCGCGCCAACTCCGCAACCGCAGCCGGATCCAGCGTCCGGATCATGATGACATCGATATAGCGCGACAACACCCGCGCGGTGTCGCCGAGGGTCTCGCCGCGGCCGAGCTGCATTTCCTCCGCGGTCAGCAAAATGGCGTCGCCGCCGAGCTGGCGCATGGCGACTTCGAACGAGAACTCGCGTACGCGTCGAGGGCCGCTCGAAGATCATCGCCAGGGTCTTACCGGCGAGCGGCCGCCCGGCACGGCCGCCGGACGAAGCTTTGTGCTGGGCTTTCATCGCCCGCGCCGAAGCGATCATCGCCCGCAGATCGGCGGCCGGAACGTCGATCAGGTCGAGGAAGTGCCGGACGCCGGTCATCCGGCCGTCCCCGCCTTGCCGCCGTGCCCGTGCGCGCGGGCGAGCCGCCCCAAGGCGCGGTCGAGCCGCGCCACGCCCTCGGCCATCTCCTGTTCGCTGACGATGAGCGGCGGCAAGAGGCGGACGACATTATCGCCGGCGCCGACCGTGAGCATGTTTTCGGCGCGCGTCGCATCGACCAGTTCGCCCGCCGGAACCAGCATGCGCAGGCCGACGAGGAGCCCTTCGCCGCGCACCTCGGCGACCAAAGCCGGATAGCGATCCTTGATCTCCGCCAGCCGCTGCTTGAACAACAGCGCGACCCGCTGCACGTGCTCGAAGAAGCCGGGCGCCAGCATGACGTCGAGCGTGGCATTGACTGCGCTCATCGCCAGCGGGTTGCCGCCGAACGTCGAGCCGTGGGTTCCAGCGGTCATGCCCTTGGCCGCCGCATCGGTCGCCAGCACTGCGCCGACCGGAAAACCGCCGCCGAGCGCCTTGGCAAGCGGCATCACGTCGGGCGGAACTCCGGTGCGTTGATAAGCGAACAGCTCGCCGGTGCGGCCCATGCCGCTCTGAACCTCGTCGAATACCAGAAGGAGTCCATGCTCGTCGCAGAGTTCCCGCAGCGCACGCAGGAACCACGGCTCGACGGCGCGCACGCCGCCCTCGCCCATCACCGGCTCGATCATAATGGCTGCGGTCTCGCTACCGATGGCGCGCTTGACGGCATCGAGATCGCCGAATGGAACCTGATCGAAGCCTTCGACCGGCGGGCCGAAACCGTCGAGATATTTCTTCTGACCGCCGGCGGCGAGCGTGGCCAGCGTCCGGCCGTGGAAGGCGCCTTCGAAGGTGATGATGCGATAGCGCTCCGGCGCGCCGTTCGCGGACTGATATTTACGCGCGCATTTGATGGCGCCTTCCACGGCTTCGGCGCCGGAATTGCAGAAAAACACGACGTCGGCGAAGCTTGCGTCGCACAGCCGCGCCGCGGCGCGCTCGGCCTCCGGAATTTCGTAGAGATTGGAGACGTGCCAGAGCTTCTGCGACTGCTCGGCCAACGCCGCGACCAGATGCGGATGCGCATGGCCCAGCGCGTTGACGGCGACGCCGGAGGTAAAATCGAGGTAACGCTCGCCGTTGGTGGCGTGCAGCCATACGCCTTCGCCCCGCTCGAAGGCGAGGTGGACACGCGCGAAGGTCGGCATCAAATTCGATGTCATGACTGAGCCCGTCAAAGCCGCGCAGCAGCAATGGCGCAGTTTAAACGAAATGTGCCGCCTCTTCCGGGCGGCACCGAAGCACATTCTATTTCGGCGCGCAGCACTGTCAACACACGATAATTAGGCGTCGCGAACTCCGTTTGTACCCACTTCATCCACACCAAAGCAGGAATGTGTGGACTCATTTCGGACGAACTCTTGCGTCAGACTCCGGCCATATTGTAGCCTTTTGATTGTCAAGTACGACATATCGTGCGGCGGACAGTCACCTGAAGCGTTGGCGTTTTGAGTACGTGCTGGGCGGCGACACACGCTTCCTGGCCCGGTGGGGGATTCTCACAAAACGACGATCTGAAAGAGGAGGTTTCGCGCACATGCAAGGAGCTTTAGGCATGTCGTGGACTGACGAGCGCGTCGAGCAGCTCAAGAAACTGTGGTCGGACGGCCTGTCCGCGAGCCAGATCGCGGGCGAGCTCGGCGGCATTACGCGCAATGCCGTAATCGGCAAGGTGCATCGCCTCGGTCTGTCCGGCCGCGCCAAGAGCACGTCGAGCGCCTCGCCGCGTCCGCGTAAGGCGCGCGCGCCGTCGCATATGTTGCGCATCGGACGCGCTGCGATCCGCGGCAATACCGCGCTGGCGCACGCCTACGAGATGGAGGCGGAAAGCGAGCCGGAGCTGATCGACAACATCATCCCGATTGGCCAGCGCCGCACGCTCCTTGAGCTGAACGAACAGACCTGCCGCTGGCCGGTCGGCGACCCCGGCAGCACGGAATTCTTCTTCTGCGGCGGCAATACGCTCGCCGGCCTGCCCTATTGCACCTATCACTCGCGGGTGGCCTATCAGCCGGCATCCGATCGCCGTCGCGACAAGCGCCCGCAGCGCTGAGATCGACGCCGTTCATTCCCGCGTCAACGGGAATTCCATGGACTGCGATGAGTTTTGCTGGGTCCCTGCTTGCGCGGGGACAAGCGGCCGTGATCAGCCGACCTTGCCGAGGCGATCGTCTTTGACGACGCGATCGTCCTTGACGACACGCTCCTCCTTGCCGAATCGGTCGTCGAGCGCGTAGCCGGCGCCGCGCACGGTACGGATCGGATCGGTGGCGTGGCCGCGGTTGAGCGCCTTGCGCAGGCGCCCGACATGGACGTCGACGGTGCGTTCGTCGATATAGACGTCGCTGCCCCAGACGCCGTCAAGCAATTGCTCGCGCGAGAACACCCGGCCCGGGCGCTCCATCAAAAATTCGAGCAGGCGGAACTCGGTCGGCCCGAGATCCACCGGCCGGTTCGCGCGCGACACCCGCTTTTTCTCGCGGTCGAGCTCGAGATCGCCGATCGAGAGCACCATGGCGACCCGTTCGGGGCTGGCGCGGCGCAACAGCGCGCGTACCCGCGCCAGCAATTCAGGAACCGAGAACGGCTTGACGATATAGTCGTCGGCGCCGGTGGCGAGCCCGCGCACGCGCTCGCTTTCCTCGCCGCGCGCCGTCAGCATGATGATCGGCAGCGCTTGGGTCTGCGGCCGCGCCCGCAAGCGGCGGCACAATTCGATACCGGAGAGGCCGGGCAGCATCCAGTCGAGCACGACGAGATCCGGCGCGGTTTCCTTGAGCCGGGTATCGGCATCGTCGCCCCGCGCGACGGCATCGACCTCATAGCCCTCGGCTTCGAGGTTGTAACGCAGCAGCGTGGTGAGCGGCTCTTCGTCCTCCACGATCAGAATGTTGGCTCCCATCCAGGGCTCCTATTTCTGCAGCAAAGCTGCCGGGAAACTCGTGGTGTCACCCTTCGGACGCTGGTCGGTAATCGGCCGGCCTTCGATCATGTAATACACGGTTTCGGCGATGTTGGTGGCATGGTCGCCGATGCGCTCGATGTCCTTGGCGCAAAACATCAAATGCATGCAGAAGGTGATGTTGCGCGGGTCCTCCATCATATAAGTGAGGAGCTCGCGGAACAGCGACGTGCACATCGCGTCGACTTCTTCGTCGCCGCTCCAGACCGCGAGCGCGGCTTGGAGGTCGCGGCTGGCATAGGAGTCGAGCACCTGCTTGAGCTGCGCCAGGACCAGCGCCGACATGTGCTCGACACCGCGGATCAGTTTTTGCGGATAAAAGTCGCCGTCAAGCGCAACCACGCGCTTGCCGATGTGCTTGGCATGGTCGCCGATCCGCTCGAGATCGTTGCACACCCGCATGGCGCTCACACATTCGCGCAGGTCGATCGCCATCGGCTGGCGGCGCGCAATGGTGAGAATGGCTTTCTCCTCGACCTCGCGCTGCAGCGTGTCGATCGCCGGATCCATGGCGATGACGCGCTCGCCGAGCTCGACGTCGCGGTCGACCAGGGCCTGCACGGAATCGGCGATCTGCCGTTCGGCAAGTCCGCCCATTTCGGCGACCTTGCGGGTGATTTCCTGCAGGTCGGTGTCAAACGCCTTGGCGGTGTGATCGACTCGTGTCGTGGTGATTTCTGTCATTGTCTACTACCTGCGTCCTGGTCGGCGGTCAGCCGAAGCGGCCGGTGATATAATCCTGAGTGCGCTGATCTTGCGGCACGGTGAACATTTTGCTGGTCGAATCGTATTCGATCAGTTCGCCGAGATACATGAAGGCGGTGAATTCCGACACCCGCGCGGCCTGCTGCATGTTGTGGGTGACGATCGCGATCGTATAGTCGTCGGTCAGCTCGTCGATCAGCTCCTCGATCTTGGCGGTCGAAATCGGGTCGAGCGCCGAGCATGGCTCGTCGAACAGGATCACTTCCGGGCGGACCGAGACGGTGCGGGCGATACACAGCCGCTGCTGCTGGCCGCCGGACAGGCTCTGGCCGTTGGCATTGAGCTTGTCTTTTACTTCTTCCCACAGCGCCGCGCGCCGCAGCGAGGTCTCCACGCGCCCGTCGAGCTCGGATTTAGGCAGCCGCTCGTACAGCCTGATGCCGAAGGCGATGTTCTCGTAGATCGACATCGGGAATGGCGTCGGTTTCTGAAACACCATGCCGACCCGCGCGCGCAGCAGGTTAAGATCCTGCTTGGGCGAAAGGATGTTGACGCCGTCAAACAACACTTCACCGGTGGCACGCTGACGCGGATAAAGGTCGTACATCCGGTTGAGCACCCGCAATAAGGTCGATTTGCCGCAGCCCGACGGTCCGATGAAGGCGGTGACCTTATTCTGGTAGAGCGGCAGGCTGATCGATTTCAGCGCCTTGGTCTGGCCGTAAAAGAAATTGAGATCGCGGATGGTGATCTTCTCCGTCAGACCCGTCCGGTCGATCGGGGGATGGCTGACGGGCGGAACACTGACGGAGGCTACGCTCATGCTCATGACTGTTTTCCCGATGGAACAAGGGTGCGCGCGGCAATGCTCAGAGCAAGCACCGCGAGTGTAATGATAAGAGCGCCAGTCCAGGCCAGCGCCTGCCAGTCGTGATAGGGGCTTAGCGCGAACTGAAAGATGACAACCGGCAGGCTGGAGATCGGCTGGTTGAGGTTGGTGCTCCAGAATTGGTTGTTGAGCGAGGTAAACAGCAGCGGCGCGGTTTCGCCGCTGATGCGGGCGACCGCCAGCAATACTCCGGTCACCATGCCGGCGCGTGCCGCGCGGTAGCCGATGCGCCTGATCGCCAGCGAGCGTGGCAACCCGATCGAGGTGGCCGCCTCGCGCAATGCATTCGGCACCAGCGTCAGCATGTCTTCGGTGGTGCGCACGACCACCGGGATGACGAGAACCGAAAGGGCGACGCCGCCGGCCCAGCCGGAGAAATGCCCCATCGGCGCGACCATGATTTCGTAGATAAACAGGCCGATGACGATGGACGGCGCGCTGAGCAGAATGTCGTTGATAAAGCGCACCACGCTGCTCAGCTTATCGTAGCGGCCGTATTCGGCCATGTAGGTACCGGCCAGGATGCCGATCGGCGTGCCGATGGCGACCGCGATGATCGTAAGGATCAGGCTGCCGAAGATCGGGTTGAGCAGGCCGCCGGCGGAGCCGGGTGGCGGCGTCATTTGTGTGAACACCGCGAGCGACAAACCGCTGAAGCCCTTCGACAGCAGCGAGCCGAGGATGAGCGCCAGCCAGCCTAGGCCGAGTGCGGTTGCGGCCAACGCAAGCACCGAGGCCGCAGCATTGCGATGTCGACGAACGGCGTAGCGAACATCCATGGCGTTATCCGATCCGACGCTCGATGCGCATCAACAAATAGCGCGCTATGGCGAGCACGATGAACGTAATGACGAACAGGATCAATCCGAGCTCGATCAGAGCGGAGGTGTAGAGGTTGCCGACCGCCTCGGTGAACTCGTTGGCGATCGTCGCCGAGATGGTAGTGCCGGGCGCCAGCACCGATGCCGAGATACGGTGCGCGTTGCCGATGACGAAGGTGACCGCCATGGTCTCGCCCAGCGCCCGACCCAACGAGAGCATGATCCCGCCGATAACGCCCACTCTGGCAAAGGGCAGCACGACGTTGCGCACCACTTCCCAAGTCGTGCAGCCGACGCCGTAGGCGGCTTCCTTGAGCACGCCCGGTACCGCTTCGAAGACGTCGCGCGTGATCGCGGTGACAAACGGCAGCACCATGATGGCGAGAATCAATCCCGAAGTGAGCACGCCGATGCCATAGGGCGGCCCGGCGAACAACAATCCGATGCCCGGCAGGTCGCCGAGCGTATCGATCAGGAACGGCTGTAGCGTTTGCTGGAGGAACGGGGCGAATACGAACAAGCCCCAGATGCCGTAGATGATGCTCGGAATTCCGGCGAGCAGCTCGATGGCGATGCCGATAGGCCGGCGCAGAATTGGCGGGCACAACTCGGCGAGAAAGAAGGCTATCATCAGGCCGACCGGCACCGCGATCAACATGGCGATGAGCGAAGTGAGGATCGTGCCGTAGATCGCCGGCAAGGCGCCGAAGACTTCGGTGACCGGGTTCCAACTCTGGACCAGTAGAAAGCCAAAACCGAAAGTTTTTATCGCAGGAATAGACCCGAGGACGAGCGAAACCATAACGCCGCTCAAAAGCAGCAAAACCCCGATCGCGGCAGCGCGCGTCAAATGGCGAAATATGGAATCGTCGAGCCGAAGCCGATCAAGCACCTTGCTCCGTGCACCGGCTCCGGCCGTGATCGCTAACCGCTCTGAAAGCACGACATCAACCACTGACTGCCTCCGCGCAAGTTACGCTGGGTCCGTCTTTGTCGTCCACATCGCGAAGCCTTAGGGCGACCGACGACGAACCGGGCTTAAGACGAGGCAAATGGGAAAAGGCGCCAGGGGCGCCTTTTCCGGCTTCATTGATGCTAGAAATTGGTACCCGCGCCTTTGATTTTTTCTTTCCAGCTCTTTTCGATCAGCGCCACGACGTTATCCGGCATCGGAACGTAGTCGAGGTCGGAGGCCATTTTCTGACCGTTTTTGTAGCCCCAATCAAAGAATTTGAGGGCAGCCGCCGAGTCGGCCGCGTTGACCGGGGTGGATTGCATCAGGATGAACGTCGAGCCGGCAACCGGCCACGAGGTGGCGCCGGGCGCGTTCGTGATGATGACATGGAAATCCGGCGCGCTCGTCCAATCGGCGCCGGCAGCGGCGGCCTGGAATGCCGCAGCGGTCGGAGCGACGGTCTTGCCCGCAGAATTGATCATCCTGGCATAGTTCAAGTTGTTCTGCATGGCGTAGGCGTATTCGACATAGCCAAGCGCGCCAACAATCTGCCCTGCCTGGTTGGAAACACCCTCACTACCCTTGGCGCCGATGCCGACCGGCCATTCGACCGCGGTATTCTCACCGACCTTGCTCTTCCACTCTGGGCTGACCTTGGAGAGATAGTTTGTCCAGATAAAGGTGGTGCCCGAACCGTCCGAGCGGTGCACGACGGCAATCGCGGTGCTGGGCAGCTGGACGCTGGGATTGAGCTTCGCAATCGCCGGATCGTTCCATTTCGTGATCTCGCCGAGGAAGATTTTGACGATAGTCGAGCCATCGAGAACGAGTTCGCCCGGCTTGATGCCCGGCAAATTCACCAGCGGAACGACCGCGCCGCTGACGATCGGGAATTGGACGAAGTTGTTCTTGGCGACATTCTCCGGCGTCAGTGGCATGTCGGAAGCGCCGAAGGTGACGGTCTTGTTGTTGATTTGCTGGATGCCGCCGCCGGAGCCGATCGATTGATAGTTCAGGCCGATCCCGGTGTCCTTCTTATACGTGTCCGCCCATTTGGCGAGCACCGGATACACGAATGTGGAGCCGGCGCCGGTGAGGTCGGCGGCGGATGCTGGAAGCGCCGTAGCGGCAAGTAAGCCGGCCACGGCGAGCGCTGTCAGATGTTTCACGATTTTTCTCCTGTGAGTGGAAATTCCGGCAAATAAGTTGCCGACCCAATTCCGATCGGTGTCGGGTTGACGTCCCTGACTGGGCGATTCAGCTCGATTGCTGCTCTTTAGAAACCCGCTGCCTTGGGACCGTGGCTAAACACGGCTTACCAATGGCGGTGGCATCGTTAGGTTCGGCGCATAAATCTTCTATGAGAGTGGCATGACACTCAGATGACAAAATAACTGATTGAATTTGATGATATTTTACCGCTGGCGCGGGGGAACGGCAGTGGGAAGGTGAATAGTAAAGGTGGCGCCGGCGCCGGGCGCGCCGTCGATGGTCAGCCGGCCGCGATGCCGGTTGAGAATGTGTTTGACCAATGCCAGGCCGAGGCCGGTGCCGCCTTGAGCGCGGCTCTCGGTGACGTCGACGCGATAAAAGCGCTCGGTCAGCCGAGGCAAATGCTCGGGCGCGATGCCCGGGCCATAATCACGCACGCTGACTAGCGCTTCCGGCTCGCCGTCGGCCGAAGCTCCGGGCCCGATCTTGATGTCGACGCGCCGGCCGGCGGCACCGTATTTGAGCGCGTTCTCGATGAGGTTCTCAAAGATGCGGACAAGTTCGTCGTGATCGCCCAGAACCGAGAGCGCATTGGCCCCGTCAATGTGAACGGTGACGCCGCGGTCGCGCGCCAGAGTTTCGAGACCGTCGACGACCTGACGGACGATCGGAACGAGATCGACCGCCGTATCGGGCCGCCGATGCGCGTTGAGCTCGATGCGCGACAGCGACAAGAGATCGTCGATCAAGCGCGCCATGCGCCGCGCCTGTTCCTGCATGATGGCAAGAAAGCGTGTCCGCGCTTTGGCATCGTCGCGCGCCGAGCCTTGCAGCGTCTCGATGAATCCGAGCAGCGCGGCAAGCGGCGTGCGCAATTCGTGGCTGGCATTGGCGACGAAGTCGGCGCGCATCTCCTCGACCCGGCGCAGCGGCGTGAGGTCGTGGAAGGTGATCAACACAAAATCGGGCTGCGTTGCGTCCGGCGCGCGTTTGACCGGCATCACGACGGTTTCGAACCAGCGGTCGATCGGCACGCGTTCGGAATAGACGACGCGCTGCTCTTCACCCTCCGCCGCGGCGCGGCCGATGGCCTCGATCAATTCAGGCATTCGCAGCGCGAACGCGACCGGCTCGCCTTGCCGCAACGCCGGCGCCAGCGCGCGGGCGCGCTCGTTGAGCGCCAGCACCCGGCCATCGCGGTCGAGCGCGACGACCGGATCCGGCAGGCCGGCGACCAAAGCTCGCAAGAGGTCATCGCTGCGCTCCAAAATAGCGACGGGACGCGCCAGCCGCTCGTTCTTCTCAGCCGCACGCATCGACACCAGAGCCGCCGCGGCGACAATTGCAAAGCCGGCAATCGCATAGGCGGCGGCAAGCGTGCCCGCGGCGGCCAATCCCACAAACACAATCGCTGTCGCTGCAATAACCAGCAGCGCCCCGCGATGCGGTCTCGCCGCCAGCAGTCCTCGATCCTCATTCAAGCTCATCGGACTAGCTCATAGGCAAGCGCTGCGCATCCGGCTTCGGGGCCCAGTTCGGCTTGCCGATCGGGGCGACCGATTGAACGCGTCCGCCTGCTCCAGCCGCCGTCGGCGTCGACTGAGCGATACGGCGGACAGCGCAGCGGGGCAAGCAGCAGGATATTCGTCGTCCTGCCAACTTCCGCATGGCTCTAGGGCATGCCGTAAGAATCCACCTCGCCGCCACTCATTGTGTTGCGTGCAGGCGGGTCTGAAAAGACTTTTGCTCGCGCCGCCTGGGGAGATATTGCATTGATTCCATTCGATAATTCTGGCGGAAGCCGTCGTTTCGGCCTGTCCGCCGAAGAACCGCCGTGCGACCGTCACCAAACTGAAATAATAAGATTTCCACGAATGCGCGCGCCGGAGTCTCGGACGACGACGCCCGCGAAAGAAGCCCGCTGTCGCAGGAGGTCCTGCATGCGAACGCGTCTCGTTGCAGCCATAGCGGCCGCAACCATCCCGCTCACGATGGGCGCACATGCCGCCAGCCTAACCGGCGCCGGCGGAACGGCCATTTACCCGGTCCTGTCCAAGTGGGCCGACACCTACGCCAAGGCGACCGGCGACACCGTCACTTACCAGGCCATCGGCTCCGGCGGCGGCATCAAGCAGATCGCATCGGACACGGTTCTATTCGCCAATACCGACATGCCGCTGGTGCCGGACGACGTCGCCAAGAACAATCTGGTGCAGTTCCCGCAAGTGATCATTTCGATCACGCCGGTCGTGCACCTTAAAGGCATCAAGCCCGGTGAACTCGTATTCGATGGTCCGACGCTTGCCGAGGTCTATCTCGGCAAGATCAAAGAATGGGACGATCCGGCGATCAAAAAGCTTAATCCGAACGTCGCGCTGCCGCATCAGGTGATCACTACGGTGCATCGGTCCGACGGCTCCGGCACCACCTTCAACTTCACCGACTATCTGTCGAAGGTCAGCCCGGAGTGGAAGCGCCAAGTCGGCGAAGACGCCGCGGTCAACTGGCCGGACGGCGTCGGCGGCAAAGGCAATCCCGGTGTCGCGTCCTACGTTCAGCAGGTCGACGGCGCTATCGGCTATGTCGAATACGCCTATGCGATGGAAAACAAGCTGGTCTACACCGACCTGGTCAACCGGTCCGGCACGCGTATAACGCCGACCATGGACGCGTTCCAGGCCGCGGCGGCGAACGCCGATTTCACCAAGGTGCAGGATTTCTATCTGATCCTCACCGACCAGCCCGGCGACAAGAGCTGGCCGATCACGGCGGCGACCTACATGCTGCTGCGAAAGGACACCGCGCCGGACCAGAACCATCTGGCGCTCAAGTTTCTCGACTGGGCCCTGAAGAAGGGCCAGGATCAGGCCAAGGCGCTGGGCTACGTTCCGCTGCCCGATGCGGTCGTCAGGCAGATCGAGGATCATTGGGCCAAGGAGATTCCTGACGCCTGGAAAACTGCGTCGAACTAAGCGCGTCAGAAAAATCTACGAATTCGCCGAGGCCGGATGAAAATCCGGCCTCATTCTTTTATCGGCTTGCCGGCTTGCCGGACGGGTTCTCGCGTCATCGGCCCGCGATGACGATGCCCGATGCGCCGCGCGGCACGGCCAAGCAAGGTTTCCCGGATCGCCAGCAGGCCGAGCGCAAGCACGAACGGAACGATGTAATACAGCAGCCGAAACAGCAGCAGACCCGCCAGCAGATCGCCTTTATCGAACTGCCACAGAGCCACCAGCATGGCAGCGTCGAACACGCCGAGACCGCCGGGCGCGTGACTGGCAAAACCGAGAAGCGTGGCGGCGACGAATATGACCGCAACCGTGACGAAGCCGACATGAGGATTGTCCGGCACCAGCATGTACATGGCGGCCGCGCAGCAGGCGAGATCGACAATGCCGATGGCGATCTGGACGAGCGTCAGCGGCCCGCCCGGCAATTGGAGTTGCCAGCCGTCGCGGCCGATCACCCGCGGCTTGACCCAAACCCAGGCGACATAGGCGGCCAGCAGCGCCAGAATGACCAGCGCGACGATGCGGTTGGCCCATAGCGGCAGCTGATCGAGCGCGCGGGCGGCCTGCGGAGCGTCGAGAATGCCCAGGCCCAGCACGGTGGCGTTGCCGAGCCAGAACGTCAGCCCGGCGACGAAGCAGATTTTGGTGACTTCGATGACGGAAAGACCGCAGCCGGAATAGATGCGATAGCGCACCGCGCCGCCGGAAAACACGCTGGCGCCGACATTGTGCCCGATCGCATAACTGGTGAAACCGGCGAGCGCGGCGGTCCGATAGGGTATCTCGGAGCGGCCGATCGTGCGCAGCGCGAACAGATCGTAGAACGTCAAAGTCAGATAACCGGCGGCGACAAAAAGGCCGGCGATAATCAGCGTCTGCCAATCAGTCGCTTTCAGCGCGCGCAGGAGTTCGTCGACATCGAGATCGCGCAGGATGTGATAGAGCACCGCAGCCGCGACCACGATGATGGTCAGGCTCAGCGCAAAGCCGATCCGGCTCCATCCGATCTTGCGCTCCAGGAAGCGCAGGCCGCGGCGCAGGCGAGTCACCATGCCGTCTGCCGGACCGGTTGTTTGCGCATCCATAGCGAATCCTGTTTCGCCCAACAGCCCGCGAACCCAACGGCGCGACCGGCCCCCACTAGCAGATGTCATAAACCGGCGCGAGTGCAGTAAGGTCTCACCCCCTTGTGGGCGGCAATGGTTGAATATTCGCTATTCGCGCCTGGCCGGCTCTCGCGCTACGAAGAACTCCCTAAGTTCCTTATAGGTTTCCTCCGGCGCCTCTTCCGAGAGGTAATGTCCGCAAGGCAGCGCCTTGGCGCCGCGGATGTCGGTGGCGTAGCGCTGCCAGATTTCGCCCGGGCCCGGCTTATGATTGCGGCCGACGCCGCCGGTCGCGCCCCACAATACCAGCATCGGACAGGCGATCTTGCGCCCGGCCTCGAAATCCTTGGTATCCATCTCGAAATCGATTGTGGCGGTGGCACGGTAGTCCTCGCACATGGCGTGGACAGTCGCCGGATTGCGCATATAGCGCTTGTATTCGGCAAGCGCCCGCGGATCGAAGAAGCTCAAGCCCTGTGCCGTCTTGGCAAGCTTCTTTTCGATGAAGAAATCCGGATCGGCGCTCATCAGGCGCTCGGGGAAATCGTAGGGCTGGATCATGAAGAACCAATGCCAGGAGAACGTCGCCCAGGCTTTGCTCATGTGGTTGAATAGATGATGCTGCGGAACGATGTCGAGAATCGCCGCACGCGCGACTTTGTCGGGATGATCGAGGCACATGCGGTGCAGCACGCGGGCGCCGCGATCGTGGCCGGCGGCGTAGAAACGCTCGTAGCCGAGCGCGTCCATCACCTCGATCTGATCCTGCGCCATGGCGCGGAACGAATAATTGGCGTGATTGTCGCCGCCTGGCGGCTTTTCCGAATCGCCGTAGCCGCGCAGATCGGTGGCGATGACGGTGAACTCCTCGGCAAGCCGCGGCGCGAATTTGTGCCATGACAGGTGGCTGAACGGATTGCCGTGCAGCAGCAACAGCGGCGGCCCCTTGCCGCCCTGCATCGTCACGATGCGCGCGCCGGATGTTTTGATTTCGCTGCGCGTGAAGTTTTCGAACATGTGTCCTCCCGGATTTGTCATCATCCGCAAAGGCGGATGATCCAGTAAACTCAGGAGACTCGCAACGGCCATAAAGGAATGGCATCAATTGTGATTGCTGGATGCCCGCCTTCGCGGGCATGGCAGCATACGAGGGGAGTGAAATGCCGACAGATATCGATCCGCAATCGGGCTGCCGCCTGCCGCTGCGCAAGCGCGAGGCGATGGACGAGGTCGGCCAGCGCGCCTATGACCGTGCCAATACGCCGGGCAAGACCATTGTCGGCCTGCGCGGCCCGGCGGGTCTTCACCTTTACAGCACCAAGACGGTCGAAGCGCACAATGCGCTCAACCATTATCTGCGTCACGAGGCCGGCTTCGATCCGAAAATCCGCGAGGTCGCCATCCTTACGGTAGCGCGCGAAATGGACAGCCGGTTCGAATGGGCGGCGCACGAACCCGAAGCCTTGAAGGTCGGCGTCGCGCCGGACGTCGTCGATGCGATCAAGTACCGTAAAAGCACCGCAAGCTTAAGCGACATCGATGCCGCGATCGTCGAGTTTGGCCGCCAGGCCGTCGGCAAGCACACGGTCGATGCCGCGGCCTATGCGCGGCTCAAAGCGTTTTTCACGCCAGAACAGCTCGTCGATCTCGTTCTCCTGATGGGCAATTACGCCGGCACCGCGGTGCTGTTGGCGGCTTTCGACATGCAGGTGGCGCAAGGCCGGCCGCTGCTGCCGGTGGATTAGTCCTTAGCCCTCTCCCGGGACGGGAGAGGGAAAAAGTGTCAGCGTTTCTTCTTATCCAACCCCAACTCGCCCCAGCGCGCCTTGGCGGCTGCGATATCTTCCGGCGCCGGCGTGACCATCGGCGGAAAACGCGCGCCGCCCAATTCCGGATCAGGGTCGTAATCGAGATTCATGGTGGCGTCGATCAGCACCCGATTCCACTTGCCGGTGCCATAGAGCGACGTATTGCGGTCACGCTTGCGCGTCGACGGATCGAGGCCGAGCCCGAACGTCGCCGGCATGATGACGATATCGTCCTCGCCGGCATTGACGCGATAGGCGATGGCCCAATCGACAGCGGCGTAATCGTGAATGTCGATATCGTCGTCGACGACGGTGACGTGCTTATAGCGGACGTGTCCCGCGGACGAGCCCCACAGCGCATTGGCGACCTGCTTGGCCTGGCCGCGATAGCTCTGCTTGATCTGCACCAGGATGTTGACGCCGGCCTGAACCGGCGGACACCAGACGTCGGTAATGCCCGGCACGCCGGCGCGGTCGAGCACGTTCCAGGCGGTCGCCGCGCGCATGATCGAGGAGCAGGTGCCGTTCTCGGAGAAGCAGCCGGGCATCGAGCCTTCGATGGTGCCGCGGAAGATCGGCTTGTTGCGATGGGTGATGCAGGTGACGCGGATGGCGGGCTTCGGCGAACGGTCGCCGGCGATGTAGCCGGTGACTTCGGCGAACGGGCCTTCCATCACGTAGGTCGAGGGATCGAGGCCGAGATAACCCTCGATGACGATCTCCGCGGTGGCCGGCACCTGCAGATCGACGGTCTCGCATTGCACGAGATCGACTGGCGCGCCGCGCACCGCGCCGATGACGTCGTATTCGCACAGTCCTTTCGGCACCGGCGAGCCGGCGACAAAGCCGAGCGAATCTTCCCAGCCGATGGCGACCGCAATCGGCATTTCCTTGTGGCCCTTCTGCTGCCAGGCGGTGACGTGATGGCCGATATGCTGGGCGCGCCACATCAGGATCGGAATCAGATTCTTGCCGCCGACCATGCCGCGATAGATGCCGACATTCATCACGCCCGAGTCGGGATCTTTGGTGACCACGCCGCCATACGTCACAATGTAGCGGCCGCCGTCGGCACGATTCCATTGCGGCACCGGCAGCTCGAGGAGATCGATGTCGTCGCCCTTGACGATGTTCTCCTTCACCGGCCCGGTCTTGACCACGTTCGGCGGCACGCTGCCGGTCAGGAGCGTGCGGCCGATCTTGACCAGCTCGCGTTCGTGGGTGTCGGGCGGTAGTCCCATCATCATCGCAACGCGCCGCGCGCTCGACAGCCCGCCGGTGAACACCTGGCGGCAGCGGGCATTGGCGCCGTAATCGCGGATGTTGTTGAACAACAGCGCCGGCCCGGTGCCGGCGCCCTGTGCCAGCCGCGCGATGGTGCCGAGCTCGATATTCCAATCGACCTCGGCGTCGATCTGCTGCAATTCGCCGGCGCCCTCGAGCGCCTTCATCCAGCCGCGCAAATCGCCAAACGCAACCGGCTTTCGTTCTGTGCTCATTGATGATCCCGGTGATTGAGCATGATCCCGAAAAGTGGAAACCGGTTTTTCGGAATAGATCATGCTGCAATAAAACATCTAGACAATGATCCGATCCAATTCGATCGGGTCGTCGTCTAGGCACGCGTTTTGCGCTAGCCGTCCTCGACCTGTCAATCTTGCTCCCCGTTGGGCGCAGAGCGGATAAGCGCTTCCGTTCTCGCGACGCCTCAGCGCCCGAGTATTGCCGACGTCACTGTCAAAATTCCTTCGGAGCCCGATCACGTCATGCCTGAAACCGGCGGTGGGACCAGTCTTCGGCTCGATCACGCTCCGTCACTCGTAGCCCGGCTTGAGCGCAGCGAAGGCCGGGTAGGACGCCGCGGCCTTGATACCGCTCCTAGGTTTCGCTCCGCTCAACCCAGGCTACGAAGAAAATAAAAGGAAGCAGAACGCCGACAAACGCACACTGCATGAAACCGCATCAGCGGATGCGGCCGCGCGCGAAGCGTCGCGCGCTCGCCCGCCGGCGTTCCACCACGGCACTTGCGGGGCGACCGAACGCCACCGCTCGGCTCCAGTTCACGCGCTTCCTGGGACGGAGCTACCGAGGGATGGGCGTTACCCATCCCCTGCCGTCCCAGCGCAGCGGGCGTTATGAGCCCGCAGACCGGTCATCGAGCCGGCCGGGCGTTTTGGCCCGGAGCCGCCCGGGTGCGGGGCTGACAACCCGGCCAGAAGCAGACATGTTCGTTTGGTCTGTGTGTCTGACTTTTCGCCACGGATCGGCCTGAAGTACGTCACGGACTCCGGTGTCCGATCGTGTTACGGTTCGTAGTGATCCAGTTCGAATGATCCCCGACAGAAGGTCCGATGGTGGTCAACATCGCGAGGCGAAAATTCATTGCTGGGCTGAGCGGCGCGGCAATCGCCTGGCCGCATAATACCGTCGCTCAGATCTTTGCGCGGTCGCATTACGTTCGGCTTATTCGCTGACTAGGAAGATTACGATGACCGACGGTACTCCGCTCTCGCTTGCTGAAATCGAGCAGCGCATGGCCATTGTGCGCGACAATATCCGGCTCTTGATCGAGCAGGCGGCGGCCTACTCCGGCGCCGGGGATGAAGACCGCAACGCCGATCGCCTGGCCGAGCAAACCGAAGAGCTGGAGCGGCTGACCAAGCAGCGCGATGCGCTGATGAAGAAGTAATTCACCTCTCCCCGCGTGCGGGGAGAGCGTAGGCGTCCTTCGGACGCCGTTCTTGACCTACAGAACGCCGATGCGAAGCATCGGCTATGCGAAGCGGGGGTGCTTCACTCGGCGTGCAGGCCGGCGTCCTGGATCACCTTCGACCACGTCGCCATTTCCGATTTGAAGAACGCCTCGCACTCTTCGGGCGAGTTGCCGATGCCGACATAGGCCATCGCCGCGAGCTTCGTCTTGACCTCGGGCTGCGCCAGGCCGGCGGCGATCATGTCATGAAGCTTGGCGACGATATCCTTCGGCGTCCCCGCCGGCGCCGCCACCGCGGTCCACGTCGCGCCCACCACCTCGGGGAAGCCGGCTTCCGCCATAGTCGGCACGTCCGGCAGCGTCGGCGCGCGCGCCTTGCCGGTCACGGCGAGCGCGCGCAAACCGCCGCTCTTGATCAGCGGCACCGCCGGCGCCAGCGCGCCGAACGAGATCGGCGTATGACCGCCGACGGTCGCCTCGACCGCCGGCTCGCCGCCGCCGAACGGCACGTGCACGAGATCGAGCTTCAATTCGTGCGCAAACAGCGAGCCGACAAGCTGCGGCGGCGTGCCGGTGCCCGGCGAGGCGAAACTGTATTTGCCCGGATTGGCCCGGATCAGCTCGACCAGCTCCTTGACGGTGTGCGCCGGCACCGACGGATTGACCGCCAGCACCACCGGCGTCGCGGCGGCGAGCGTGACGGCTTCAAAGTCCTTGAGCGGATCGAAGCCGGGGTGGCTGAACAGAAAGACGTTATTGGTCAGGTTGCCGCCCGTCACCAGAAGCGTGTAGCCATCCGGCGCCGACTGCGCCGCGCGAACGGCGCCGATATTGCCGCCGGCGCCGGAGACGTTTTCGACGAAAAAGTTCTTGCCGGTCTGCGCGGTCAGGCTTTGCGCCAGCAACCGCGCCACTAGATCGGTCGGGCCGCCGGGTGCGAAGCCGACGATCATCTTGACTGGCCGCGCCGGCCAGTTTTCCGCGCGCGCGATGCTTGCAACAACGCTCGCAGCGCCTGCGATCAAGCAAACCGCCAGAACCAAATATTTTTTCATGTCACGGCGCCTCCCCATGTTCATGCGCCAGCGTGGATCTTATGCGCTGGCGCAGCCCCAACGGTTTTGGCGATTATGCCCGCGCCTGCGCGCGCTTGCTAGCGCGTCACCCTGCCCCGGCAAGAGAGTCAGGGTTGACGAGCCGCTCGGCTATTCTGAGGGGGCGAATTGGGCGGCAGCGCTTAGCGCGTCGCCCCAACTCCAAGCCTCGCAGCGGCCACTCGCATTCCCGTCCTTTGCCCGCGAACGGCGGGAAAAGGGGGCGAAATGCGCGAATCTCCCCCGCGCGTTAACCATCGAGGGCAATTTCCAAGGCGTTCCCTCCTCAAGAATGCCACGGAGCCGCCCATTTACCGCCGCTTAAGATTAGCATTGCATTGAGGATTAGCGTTGCATTCTTGCATCAGGGGTCACCGGACGGTGAGGCGGGACATGAAGACGACAAATCGGGGTTTGCGGGCTTTCCAACGAGCAACATGCGCTAAGCGGGCCCGATCGGGTGGCGTCCCGCAGGCGCGGCGCGCCGCGGCCGTTCTGTAAGCAAATCTCCAGCACGTAACGCACAGCCATGACGTTTGTGGCCGCGCCGCGTTTCGGCGTCCCTGCATACGACCAGTGTCGCGCTTCGGCCGGCGGCGATTATCGCCGCGCGATCCGCCGCGCCGGTTTCGGTATCGGCACCTTGACCGCCGCGAGCGGGACGGCCGGCGCGGTGACGCTGACCGCCGCCTGGATGATCGCCGCGGCCATCAGCAGCGCGCCGCATGCACCGGGTTTGCCGAGCCATCAGGACAAAATCGCACTGAGGGCACCGAGCGGCGGATTGGCCGCAAGGATGATCGCAGATTTCGATGCCGTTGCCGGCGCGGCCGCAGGGCTCTCCCGCGCGTCTCCCTCACCGGAAGCGGAGCACGCCAAGAGCGCGCGGCTCGATGCGCCGTTCCGTCGCGTGCCGTTCCCGCGCGCCCGGTTCGCCGCCGTGCACGCGGATGAAGGCGCCAGAGAAGAGGCGATGCTCAAATCGCTGGCGCCGGCAGGAAACATCGGCGCATCGCCGGAGGCCGCAGCGAGCCTGCCGTCGGGTTATGTGGCTGCGGCATTCGATTTGTTCGACCCGCAGCCGACGCTGGCCGCCGGGCTCGTCGCCATGCCGCGGCTCGTAGCGCAGCATCCGCAGGCGGCGCGCGTCGCCGCACAAACGAATGAGGCTCCGGCATCGGCGCGGCAGCCCGAGAGCGCGCGCGTCTCAGCACCGCTGGAACTGGCTTACGCCGACGCCGGATCGGGATTGCCGCCGGTCGCGAATGCAGCATCGGCGCCGCCGCAGCATTCGGCGCTGACCGGCTTTTTGCACAAGCTGTTCGGCCAGCGGCTCGCCAGCGCCAATCCGGATGTCGCCCCGCTCGGCGGCGGCCACACCGCGATCTACGACATCGAAGCGCGCACGGTCTATATGCCCAATGGCGAGCGGCTCGAAGCGCATTCGGGGCTCGGCGCCCTGATGGACGATCCGCGCTATGCGAGCCGAAAGGATCGCGGCCCGACGCCCCCGAACGTCTACGATCTGGTGTTGCGCGAAGGCTCTTTTCACGGCGTGCAGGCGATCCGGCTCAAACCGGAGAACGACGACAAGATGTTCGGCCGCGCCGGCATCCTCGCCCATCCCTACATGCTCGGCGGCTCGGGCCAGTCGTTCGGCTGCGTGTCGTTCAAGGACTATCCGGCGTTCTTGAAGGCCTTCGAGAACGGCGAGGTCAACCGGCTCGTCGTGGTGCCGTCGCGCGGCGATTATCCGCGCTACGCCGCGAACGATTGATTATCTGATTATCTGAACCGCTCGGACGGCGGCGCGATCTCGGTGACGAGATCGCGGATCAGCGGCTTGTTGGGCAAGGGCGTCAGCGTCATTTCGCGCGGTTCGAGGCGTGCCGTGCAGGCATAGACCGTCGCGCCGTCGAGCTGCATCATGCATTCCTTGCAGGCATTGGCGTTGATGCAGGAGTAGCGCACCGCGAGCGACGGATCCTTGTTGATACGCAGCCAGCGCAAGCCGTCGAGCACCGACTGGCCCGCTTCGAACGGCACTTCGTAGGTCTCGAAGCGGCCTGCATCGCGCGCGTCGCCGCGCCAGATTTTCAGCGTGGCGATCGATTTCGATTGCCGGCTCATGCCATCGCCTCGGCAGGCGCGCCGGAAACCTGCAAAGCGTCGTCGCGCCAATCCACGCTTTGATGCACCTGCCATTGCGGCAGCATCGCCGGGAAATCCTCGCGCTGATGCGCACCGCGGCTTTCGGTGCGATTGAGCGCGGCTTGCGCGACCGCCTGCGCCACGGCGATCATGTTGCGCAGATCGAACCATTCCAGCCGCTGCAGATCGAAAGCGGAAGCGGAACCCACCGGCCGCTCGCCGAGTTCATCTCTGAGCGCGGCAATGCCGTCGAGCGCGCGGCGCAATTTTGCGCCGGTGCGGAACGGCCCGACGTCGTCTGCCATGATCGCTTGCAGGCGCGCGATCATGGCCGCGGTGTTAGCTGCCGTGTTCGGCGCGGCACGGCCCGATGCCTCAGAACGGAGCAGATCGAGCGCAGCGCGGCAGTCCTGCGGACGCAATTTTTGCGGTTGCGCCGCCTGTGCGGCGGCGCTCCGTCCGGCCCGGCGGCCGAACACCAAGGCTTCGGTGATGGCGTTGCCGGACAGCCGATTTGCGCCGTTGGCGCCGCCGACGACTTCGCCGGCCACATAGAGGCCGGGCCGGTCGCTCATCATGCCCGCGTCGGCCTTGACGCCCCCCATGTGATAATGCGCGATCGGCGCGACTTCGACCGGCGTTTTGGTCAGATCGATGCCGTTGTCGGCCAGCCGATCGATCACCGGCCCAAACGCCGCGCCCAACGCCGCCGCGCCGCAATGCTCGAACGACAGATAAGCGCCGCCGTGCGGCGAGCCGCGGCCGGCCTCGACTTCCTTGGTGATGGCGTAGGTCGCCAGATCGCGGGTGAGCACGTATTTGCCATCCTCGTCGGAACCGTATTTGGAGGTGAATTCCTCTTTTGCGCCGTTGAGGAGCCGGCCGCCGAGCTTGTAGCGGAACGGATCCCACATGATGGGGTCCATGCCCACCAGCCGCGGCGCCAAGTGTCCGATCGGAAAGAACTGGACGAATTCCATGTCGATCAGGGAAGCGCCGGCGCGCAAGGCGAGCGCATAGCCGTCGCCGCCCATGTTGGCCGAGGCGCTGTTGCGCCGGTAAAGCCGCGTCAGCCCGCCGGTCGCCAGGATGGTTGCCTTGGCCGCGATGACGACCGGCGCGCCGGAGCCGAGATGATACGCGACCGCACCGGTGACATCGCCGTCGCCGACCGCAAGGTCGACGATGCATAAGTCGCCGGCTTTGCGGATCGACGGGTTACGTGCCAGATGCGTGCGCAGCGTCTTCGATACCGCCGGCCCGGTATTGATGAAATCGACATAGACGCAGCGCGGCCGGTCGTGGCCCGGCGCCTGGGTCGCGGTGATGTGGCCGTCCTTGCGCGCCCAACCGACGCCCCAACCGTCGAGCTCGCGGATGCAGTCCGGCGCTTCCGCGCAGACAAGCTCGGCCAGCGTCTCGTCGCACAGACCGCGGCCGGCGGCGACGGTGTCGGCATAATGAAAGCGCGGATCGTCCGGCATCTCTTCGCCGAGCGCGACTGCAACCGTCATCTGCGCCATCACGGTGGCGCCGCCGCGGCCGATCAGGCTGCGGTCGACGAGGAGCACCTGGGCGCCGCGGCGCGCCGCTTCGATCGCCGCATACATGCCGGCAGCTCCGGAGCCGATGACCAGCACATCGGTCTCGACGATCATGGGTTCGGATGCGCGCGTCACGGCGCGCGCGCCACCGGCGCGGCGAAGGCCGCGGCGAGCCGCTCGGCGAATTGACGTTCCATCTCTTTCGCCTTGGAGCGCAGTACCGGCTGGCCGAGGCTGCCGAGCTTGCCGGTCAAAGCGGCCTCGATCTCGTAGTCGATCTTGGTCTGGTCGCCGAGCTCGGTGAGCCGCGTCAGCGCGGTCGCGGTCAGCCGGCCGACGATGCCGAGCGGCGTGCCCTCGACTTTGGCCTCAATCTCGTGCGGCGGCTCGGCGCGGGTAACCTGCACCGTCACCTTGAACTTGAATTTCATGTAGGCGACCTTGGTCTCGAACGCCGCCGCGTAGGTATCCGGTGCGGTCTCGGCAAGTTCGCTGACGCCGTCGATGCAAGAGGCAAAGAAGCGCGCATCGCGCACCTTTTCGTAGACCTGTGCGCGCGGCGCTTGGACCGTCAGCTCACCGGAAAATTTCATCTTTACTCCGTGGCCGTCATTGCGAGGAGCAAAGCGACGAAGCAATCCCGGGGTCGCCCGTTCCCAAGACTGGATTGCTTCGCTGCGCTCGCAATGACGAAAAAAGTTCAGGCGCGCAGCGCCGTGAGCATGTCCTTTACATATTCGTCGGCGCTGGAAATCACGAGCATCATGGCGTGCGGGCGCAAAGCGCTGAGCATCTTCGACAGCGTCTCGTCGCTCGAGCCGGCGCCGCCGAGAATGAGCGCCGTGGTCATCACGTGCTTGACGGCGCAGGCCTCGCCGATGAGGCTCGCCGCAGCGGCGCTCTCGCCGGCGGTCGCCACCATGACCACAAGATCGGCCCTCTCGACTTCGTCGACCAGGTTCTTGGTGCGGCCGGCGAGATCGTTGAGCCAGCCGCCCATCGAGAAGCGCTCGCCCCGCTGCGGCGCGCCGGAGAAGGCCGACGCCGTGAGGAACGTTGCGCGCTGCCAGGTCGAGGCCGCCAAATCCTTGACGATGCGCTCACTCGGGGCGTCGAGCGCAATCACCTTGACGGCGCGGGCCTGCGAATTCGGCGCGTTAATGCGGAATTTCGCCTCCGCCGCCGAGCTCATCCGGGCCGATTCGCTTTGCATCATCCGCACTCCTGGCGCCTCCTTCCCAATATAGCGAATAGCCAAGAATATTCCATTGCGCGCTCCGTCTAGTATAACGGCTCTCCGTTCTTCGGGTTCTTAAGGGTCAGAGAGGATCATGGCCGGCGAGATAAAGCGCCTCGAATTGTGCTCAACCGCCGACGTTGCGCCCGGCGCCGCGCTCAAGGTGGAGATCGACGGCCTCGCGCTCGCGGTGTTCAACGTCGGCGGGCAGTTCTACGTCACCGATGACGCCTGCACCCATGGTCCGGGCTCATTGTCGGAAGGCTATATCGAGGACGACATCGTCGAATGCAATTTCCACAACGGCCAGTTCAATATCCGCACCGGCGAAGTGGTGTTGCCGCCCTGCATGGTGCCGGTGAAGACCTATCCGGTCCTGGTCGTCGACGGCAAGGTGACGATCGAAGTGTGAGGCAGCGCCCAGCCGCTACGGCTACGACCTCGCCCGGAGCAACGAACTCGGGTAATATCACGTTCCGCTCATAGGCGTTAGCCGAACATCATGGTTGAGCATCCTCGCATCGTTCTTGACCCGGACGTCCTTGCTGGAAAGCCGGTTATTCGGGGAACCCGGTTGGCGGTTGAATTCATCATCGGCCTGATGGCGGATGGATGGTCCGAATCCGATATTCTGAAAAATTATCCGGGAATTATTCACGATGATATTATCGCCTGTCTAGCATATGCGCGCGACACACTGAGTTTGGAAAAGGTATTTCCGAGCGCGGCCTGATATGCGCTTTCTCGCCGACGAGAATTTTCCCGGCCCAGCTATAGCGGCTCTCTGAACAGCCGGACACGACGTCACTTGGGTAAGAGAGACTAAGCCGGCCACGGCGGATCGGGAGGTCTTGGCATGGGCCGTCCGCGAGGAACGCATCCTGCTCACGTTCGACAAGGAATTCGGCGAATTGGCGAGTAAATCCGCGCTGCCGCCGGAATGCGGCGCAGTGCTCCTGCGCACGCCAATGCCGAAAGCCAGAGACACCGGGCAACGTCTTGCAAGCTTGATAACGGCTCGCACCGATTGGACCGGCTATGTCGCGTGCGAATGCGACCGCTTGAATAGATCGCGAGGAGGCCATTGGGACGTGGCCCATCGCACAACCAAGACGTTTTGCAGTTGACGAACCCCGCCGCTCCGGCTTGTTAGCTGCCAACAGATCTCCGTGGAGGATCGCCCCGATGCCGAGAAGCAAACCGCCGTTCCGCGCCGACGTGGTCGGCTCAATTCTGCGCACCGCGGCGCTCAAGGACGCGCGCGCCAAGCGCGAAAAGGGCGAGATCAGCGCGGCACAGCTCAAGGAGGTGGAAGACCGCGAGATCGAGAAGATCATTAAGAAGCAGGAGGAGGTCGGGCTGCAGGTCGCCACCGACGGCGAATTCCGCCGCTCGTGGTGGCATTTCGATTTCTACGGCATGCTCGACGGCGTCGAGATCCAGGAGCTGGACCACGGCATTCAATTCCAGGGCGTGCAGACGCGGCCGCGCACGCCGCGCATCACCGGCAGGCTCGGTTTCTCCAGTCATCCGATGCTGGAGCATTTCAAGTTTCTCAAGGCGCACACGCGGGTGACGCCGAAAATGTGTATCCCGAGCCCGGCGACGCTGCATTTCCGGCTCGAGCCGGATGCCATCAAGACCAAGGATTATGCCGATCGCGACGCCATCTTCGACGATCTTGCCAAGACCTACCGGCAGGCGATCCGCGGCTTCTACGATGCCGGCTGCCGCTACCTGCAATTCGACGACACCGCCTGGGCTTATCTCTGCTCGCAGGCCGAGTTGAAAAAGGCGCGCGAGCGCGGCTTGAACGCGGAACGGCTGCAGCAGGATTATACCCGCGTTATCAACGGCGCGCTCGAAGGCAAGCCGGCCGACATGACGGTCACGACGCATGTCTGCCGCGGCAATTTCCGCTCGACCTGGATTTCCGAGGGCGGCTACGAGCCGGTCGCCGAAATCATGCTCGGAAAATTGAACTACGACGGCTATTTCCTGGAATACGACACCGCGCGTGCTGGCGGCTTCGAGCCACTGCGCTTTTTGCCGAAGGGCAACAAGATCGTGGTGCTCGGCCTAGTCACCACCAAATCCGGAACGCTCGAGAAAAAAGACGACGTCAAGCGCCGCATCGATGAGGCGACCAAATACGCCGCGCTCGATCAGCTTAGTCTGTCGCCGCAATGCGGCTTCGCCTCCACCGAAGAAGGCAACGTGCTTGCCGAGGAAGAGCAATGGGCGAAGCTGCGCATGATCGTCGAGCTCGCCAACGAAGTGTGGGGCTGATTACTTGTCATTCCGGGGCGGGCGCGGCGCAAGCCCGCTGTGCGGGTCAGCCGGAATGACGAGAGCCCGCCCCAGCCGCTTGTGCACATGCACCATCAAGGCCATGGCGAACAGCGGCGTCGCCAGATTGACGATCGGGATCGAGACGAAAGCGGCGATAAACAGTCCGCCGACATAGACCGTCATGGCATTGCGCTTGCGCAAGGCTTTGGCCTCCGCGGGCGGCCGAAAGCGCATCGCGGCGAGCTCGAAATATTCGCGGCTGAGAATGTAGGCGGTGGCGAGGAAGAAGATTACGGCGCCAAAGCCGGCGAACAGCAACAGCGGGGCGGCACAGAGATAGATCAAAACCGCGAGCAGCGCGGTCTTGCCGCCCTCCCACATCGCCAGCCACAGCGGCAGCGCCTTGCCCGGCGGATCGGCGGGATAGTGCGCGCGCTCGACCTCTTCGCCGATACGGTCGGAGAAAAAGCTCGCGACCAGCGCGGTGACCGCCGGCATCAGAAATACGCCGCCGACGATGATGCCGAGGCTGGCGGCGATCGACAACAGCCACGCGATGACGTCGACCGGCAGATGCGCGTGCGGTCCGACCGTCGACTCGATCGAGGCGCCGCCGACGTCCACCAAGTGGACAAGCAGCCGGTCGACCGCGATGCCGAGGACGACGATCAGCGCCAACGCCAGCAAAATCGACTTCCACAGCACCGCGCGCAGCGGCGGCACGACCATCTGGGTAAGCGCGCTGATGACGTCGCCGAGCATGACAGAAACCTCAAGTCTCGTTTCCCGGACGCGGTGCAGCTCGAAGCGTTGCACCGCTGATCCGGGACCATTAAAGACTCTGCCTATGTAACGATCCCGGGTCTGCAGGGCATCACTGCGTGCTGCGCTGCGCCCGGGAAACGCGATTTCGCTCAAGCGGCTCCCTTGCAATTTGGTTCACGCATCGTCGCTCGCTTGGCCCGTATTGAACCGTAGCGTTTGCCCGCCCCGCGCGGTTCGGGCAATCTGCGGCCGGCCGTAAGCGTATTGGAAACCCATGCCGGGCAAACCTCTGCAGCTCAGTCGCCGTTCGTTCCTCGCCGCCTCCGCGGCGCTCGCGGCGCGTCCCGCCGCCGCTGCGACCACGCCTTTGTCTGGCCCGTTCGAGGTCGTCATCGTCGGCGCCGGCGCTGCCGGGATTGCCGCCGCACGCCGGCTTGCCGCCGCCGGCCGGCGCTATGTGGTGATCGAGGCGACCGATCATATCGGCGGCCGCTGCATCACCGACACGAAGAGCTTCGGCATACCGTTCGATCGCGGCGCGCACTGGATGTATTTGCCGGACTCCAACCCGGTGACCAAGCACGCCCCGGTGCGCGGTATCGACATCTATCCAGCGCCGCAAAGCCAGAAGGTGCGGATCGGCCTGCGCTACGCGCGCGAGGGCGAGCTGGAGGATCTTCTGACCGCCCAGGTGCGCGCCACACGCGCGATCGACGAGGCGGCGCGCAAGGCCGACATTCCCTGCGTGCAGGCCATGCCGCCGGACCTCGGCGACTGGCGCGCCACCATCGACTTCGCGCTCGGCCCCTACATGTGCGCCAAGGACTTGGCGCAAGTGTCGTCGTTCGACTTTGCCCATGCCCGCGAGCGCAATGTGGCGGCTTTCTGCAAAGAGGGCTTCGGCGCGCTCATCGCGGCGCTTGGTCAAGGCCTCAATATTTATCTGTCGACGCCGGCAATGATTATCGACACCAGGAGCGGCATCACGGTGGAAACCGCCAAGGGCGCGATCAACGCCCGCGCTGCGATCGTCACCGTACCGACCAATGTCGTCTCTTTGGGCGGGCTCAGGTTCAGTCCGGAGCTCGGCCATCACCAGATCGACGCGTTCGGCCGCATGTCGCTCGGCAGCTATGACCACATCGCGCTCGAGCTGCGCGGCAATCCGTTGGGCCTCGAAAGCGACGATTTGGTGTTGCAAAAAGCGACCGATACGCACACCGCGGCGCTGCTCGCCAACGTGTCGGGCACCGAGCTCTGCATGATCGACGTTGGCGGCGCGTTCGGCCGCGATCTCTCGGCGCAAGGCGAGGCCGCGATGATCGATTTTGCGGTCAACTGGCTGGCCGGGCTCTACGGCTCGGAGGTCAAAAACGCGATCGGCCGGAAACATGCCACCCGCTGGGATGCCGAGCCTTACGCGCGCGGCGCATGGTCGGCCGCCGTGCCGGGCAGCCAATTTGCGCGCCGGCAATTGCTCGAGCCGGTCGCCGATAATGTCTGGTATGCCGGTGAAGCTGCGCACGAAACCCTGTGGGGCACCGTGGGCGGCGCCTGGGACTCCGGCGAGCGCGCCGCCGACGCGGTGCTGCACCAGATTGGTCCGGCCAAAGCGGCGGCGCCGGTGGAAGCGGAGGCGAAGCCGAAGCGTAAGCCGCTGCACGCCCGCGCCGAGCGCCAAGAATTGCGCCATGAGCCGCACCGCGAAAGCGAGCCGCAATATTACGGCGGCACGCCCAGCATTATTGCGCCGGAGCGATAACACCATGTCTCCGATACGCGGGACGAACCGCTCTACTGAAGCAGTTGAGGATGCAGGTACTGCACGCCTCGTAGCTCGCGCGCGTCGCGCGGTTTCGGCCGGAGCACCATTACTGTCGAAGCACGCGGTCGATTGTTTGGCGAAGAAAAAACGGCGGTACGCGGACGACGCGACCAGACCGGCCAGCGCTGACATTCACGTCCGCAGCACCCCGCCGGTGCGCTTGTTGACTTCGGCGACGATTTTACCCGCAAGCGCTTCGATCTCGGCGTCGGTCATGGTCTTGTCGCGCGGTTGGATGGTCACGGCGATGGCGATCGATTTCTTGCCGGGCTCGATGCCTTGACCTTCGTAAACGTCGAATACGCTAGCGCCTGTGACGAGCTTGCGATCGACCGATTGCGCGGCGCGCACGATATCGGCGGCTTTGACATTGCGGTCCACCACGAAAGCGAAATCGCGCTCGACCGGCTGGAACGGCGACAGCTCAAGCGCCGGCTTGGCGCGCGTGGCTTTCGTCTTCGGCTCGGGGATGCGCTCGAGGATCACCTCGAAGCCGACCAGCGGCCCTTCGGCATCGAGCGCTTGCAGCGCGTTCGGATGCAATTCGCCGAAATGGCCCAGCGCATTCTGCGGCCCGATCTGGATGGTTCCGGAGCGGCCGGGGTGAAACCAGGCCGGTCCGCCCGGCACCACTTGCAGCGCCTGCGGCGAGACGCCGGCCGCGATGAGCACCGAAAGCGCATCGGCTTTGGCGTCGAAGGCATCGACCTCGCCGTCGCGCTTCGACCAATGCCGGCCGATACCGGAGGGCTTCGCCAGCGCACGCCGGACGGCGGCAGCGGCGGTCAGCTGATCCTCCGCACGATCGCCGCGGAACACCTGCCCGACTTCAAACAAGCCGACATCGGGGAAGCCGCGGTCGGCGTTCTTCTGCGCGGCGGCAATAAGTCCCGGAATGAGGCTCGGCCGCATGTCGGAAAGATCGGCGGCGATCGGATTGGCGAGCTTAAGCTCCGGCTTGCCGCCGCCGAACAATTCGGCGGACTTCGCGGCAATGAACGACCAAGTCACGGCTTCGACCAGATTGCGCGCGGCGAGCGCGCGCTTTGACTTGCGGGTGCGAACCTGGATCGGCGTGAGCACCGGCTTGCGCGGCGCCTCGCCGCGCGGAAACGGCGTCGGCGGCACGCGGTCGACGCCGAGGATGCGCACCACCTCTTCGACGATATCGGCGTTGCCTTCGACATCGGGCCGCCACGACGGCACCGCGATCTTCACCCGCTCGCTTTGCCCGGCGACAAAGAAGCCAAGACGTTCAAGCACACGGCGCAGTTCAGTGAGCGGCACGTCGAGCCCGGCAAGCCGCTCAAGCTCGGACTGCGGAAAATCGATGATGCGCTCCACCGGCTCGGCGCTGCCGGCGATGACGACTTCGGAGGCTGCGCCACCGCACAAATCCATCACCATATGCGTCGCCAATTCGAGGCCGGGCAGCATGAAGGCCGGATCGACGCCGCGCTCGAAGCGGTAGCGGGCGTCGGAATTGACGCCGAGCCGGCGGCCGGTCTGCGCGATATTCATCGGCGCCCACAGCGCCGACTCGATCAAAACGTCGGTGGTCGCTTCCGAGCAGCCGGTTTTTTCGCCGCCCATGATGCCGGCCAGCGATTCCACGCCGTCGTCGTCGGCAATCACGCACATGGTGTCGTCGAGCGTGTAGGTCTTGCCGTCGAGCGCCGGCAGCGTTTCGCCGAGCCGCGCGCGCCGTACCGTAAGATTGCCGCGCACTTTCGCGGCGTCGAACACGTGCAGCGGCCGGCCGCGGCCATAGGTGATGAAATTGGTGATATCAACCAGCGCATTGATCGGACGCAGCCCGATCGCAACCAGCCGCTTTTGCAGCCACTGCGGCGACGGTCCGTTTTTGACGCCGCTCACCAGGCGCAGTCCGAAGGCCGGGCACAACGATGGCGTAGAGCCGAAGTCGAGCGTCACCTTTACCGGACAGGGAAATCCGCCTTTGACCTGTTTGATCGCCGGATCGATGAACTTGCCCATGTCGGCGGCGGCGAGATCGCGCGCGATGCCGTGCACGCCGGTGGCATCGCCGCGGTTCGGCGTCAGATTGATCTCGATCACCGGATCGTCGAGGCCGGCATATTTGGCGTAAGCCTCGCCGACCGGCGCATCGTCCGGCAAATCGATGATGCCGTCGTGATCGTCGGAGATTTGCAGCTCGGCTTCCGACACCAGCATGCCGCGGCTTTCGACGTCGCGGATCTTGCCGACGCCAAGCGTGATGTTCTTGCCGGGAATGAAAGCGCCCGGGGGCGCGAACACGCCCTTCATGCCGGTGCGCGCGTTCGGCGCGCCGCACACCACCTGGATCGGATCGCCCGCGCCGGTATCGACCATGCAGACGCGCAGCCGATCGGCGTTGGGGTGCTGCCTGGCATCGACGACCCGCGCGATGACGAACGGCGCAAACGCTTTCGCCTTGTCCTCGATGCGCTCGACCTCAAGCCCGATCATGGTCAGCTTGTCGGCGATTTCGCCGAGCGGACGGTCGGTGTCGAGATGCTCCTTGAGCCAGGCGAGAGTGAATTTCATCATGGGCGCGCATCCCCGTGCGCCGGCAACCTTTCCCCTCCCCCGCTTGCGGGGGAGAGTAGGGAGGGGACCACGGCCGCGCCGACTGCCGCAGCGATAACGTCCCAAACGCATTCCCTATTCGTCATCACTTCGTAATTGCTGAAACGCCGCACGCGAAATCCCTTAGACCGTAAAAACTTATCACGCCGCGCATCTCGCGCCTCGTGTGTGGTTTCGTAATGCTGACCGCCGTCTATCTCGATGACGATCCTTGCCGCGTATGAAACAAAATCGACAATGTACGGCCCGATCGGGGTTTGACGGCGGAATCCTAAACCGTTCAAACGATGAGCACGAACAAGATACCAGACTGCGCGCTCGGCATTTGTGGCGTTAACCCTCAACGATCGAGCGCGTTTTCGCGCGATCGGTTTGACGCGCCAAATCGGACTTTTCACAGCTTTGTCGGTCACGGGTTACTACGAGGCCGTAGGCCCCCTCCCTACCCTCCCCCGCAAGCGGGGGAGGGAAATTGGTTACGGGCTCAATCCCCCCGCCAGCGTCGGGAAGTCGAGCGGGCGGAAGCCGTAGTGGTTGAGCCAGCGCACGTCGGCCTCGAAGAAGGCGCGCAGGTCCGGCATGCCGTATTTGAGCATGGCGACCCGATCGATCCCCATGCCCCAGGCAAAGCCTTGATATTCGTCGGGATCGAGCCCGCAATTCTTCAGCACGTTCGGATGCACCATGCCGCAGCCGAGGATTTCCAGCCAATCGCTGCCTTCGCCGAAGCGGATCTCGCCTTTGTCGCGGCGGCACTGAATGTCGACTTCGAGCGACGGCTCGGTGAACGGAAAAAACGACGGCCGAAACCGCATCCCGACGCGGTCGACCTCGAAGAACGCCTTGCAGAATTCCTCGAGGATCCATTTCAGATGGCCGAGATGCGAGCGCTTGTCGATGACCAGCCCCTCGATCTGGTGGAACATCGGCGTGTGGGTCTGATCGCTGTCGCAGCGATAGGTGCGGCCGGGAATGACGACGCGGATCGGCGGCTTTTGCGTCAGCATGGTGCGCACCTGCACCGGGGACGTGTGCGTGCGCAGCAAGAGCCGCGAGCCGTCCGGCTTCGGATTGAAGAAGAACGTATCGTGCATCGCCCGCGCCGGATGGTCTTCGGGAAAATTCAGCTTGGTGAAGTTGTAGTCGTCGGTCTCGATGTCGGGACCTTCGGCGACGGCAAACCCCATATCGGCGAAGATCGTCGTCAATTCGTCGATGACCTGCGTAATCGGATGGACGCGGCCGACCTCGAATGGCGCTTCGCGCACCGGCAGCGTGACGTCGACGCTCTCGCTGTTGAGCCGCTCGGTCAGCGCCACATCCTTGAGCGCGTCGCGGCGTGCGGCGAGCACGGCATTGACGCGATCCTTGAGCCCGTTGATGAGCGGACCCTGCGTCTTGCGCTCCTCGGGCGGCAGCGTGCCGAGCGTTTTCAGGAGCGCGGTGACCGAGCCGTTCTTGCCGAGCGCGGCCACCCGCACGGCTTCGAGCGCGGCTTCGTCGCCGGCGGCCGCAACCGCGGCAAGAGTTTCCTGTTCGAGTTGTTCAATGTCGGCCATCGTTGCTGGTCTCGGCGATTAATCCGGCATGAACGGCAAATCGGTATCGGACGGACGGCCGCCGGCCTGGGTCAGCATGCCGTGCACCTGGCCGCGATGGTGGGTCTGATGATTGAACATATGCGTGACCAAGACCCAGCGCGGCCGCGTCCATTCCCGCTTGGTGGCGTCCGAATAATAAGTTAGATCGGCGGCCAGCCAGGCATCGTCAACCGTATCGGCCCAGCCGAGAATCTTTTGGTCGAAATCCGCGCGCTCGGACTTCAAATTCTCCCAGTCCGGATAGAGCGAAACCGAATCCAGGATGCCGACCGTCGGCCGCGGCAGATCGGTAAAACGGCCCATCCAGCTGCGGTCGCCCCACAAGATATGGCTGAGCGTCTTATGGATGGAGCCGAACCACGCCCCGCGCTCGCGCCGCCGCTCTTCATCGGGCAAGCGGTCGGCGACGCCGTACAGGTTTTCATTCTGCCAGCGATTGTAGCGCGCCATGCGCTGCACATAGGCACGATCGATCACGACGGTCCCCCTTAGCCGTCATGGCCGGGACACGGACATGACGGCAGAGCAGTTACGCGAGCGCTGATTTGGCCTGGCCGACGATCGCCTCGAACGCCGCCGGCTCGGTGATCGCGAGATCGGACAGCACCTTGCGGTCGACGGTGATGCCGGCCTTGGCCAGTCCGGCGATGAAGCGGCTGTAATTGAGCCCGAACGGACGCACCGCCGCGTTCAGACGCTGGATCCACAGCGCGCGGAACGTGCGCTTGCGCCGTTTGCGGTCGCGAAAGGCGTATTGGTTGGCTTTCTCCACCGCTTGTTTGGCGATGCGGATGGTGTTCTTGCGCCGGCCGTAATAGCCCTTGGCGGCCTTGAGCACCTTCTTGTGCTTGGCATGGGATGTGACGCCGCGTTTGACGCGAGCCATGTTCGATCTCCTTTAAAATCAAGCGGAAAGACGGAATGCCGGGGCCGCGATCAGCCGTTCGGCAAAAAATACTTTTTGATGTTGTCGCCGTCGGTCTTGAACAGCACATTGGTGCCGCGCAGCTGGCGGATCTGCTTCTTGGTGCGCTTGATCATGCCGTGGCGCTTGCGCGAATGCGCATAGAGGACTTTGCCCCCGCCGGTCACCTTGAAGCGCTTTTTGGCGCCCGATTTGGTCTTGATCTTGGGCATTTGGCTCTCCTTGGGCCGCAAGCGCGAGCGCTCGGCGGGCCGAAAATGCTCATACATGAGCGGGTGTGCTTGGAGCACGTCGCGCCGCCACGGCAGCCCTTAATCAGCCGGGCGGTGAGAGGGCGCCTTATGGCAGAGGCCGCCGATGAAGGCAACACATTGAAGGCAATCGCAAAAGACTGCGGCGCCGCTTCAACGCGGCGCCGACCGTCAGCGAAACCAGACCGCTCAGCGCGGCGCCAGAACCATGACCACTTGGCGGCCTTCGAAGCGCGGCTCCTGCTCGATCTTGGCGATCTTGGTGGTATCGCCTTTGACCCGGTCGAGGAGCTTATAGCCGAGCTCCTGGTGGGCCATTTCGCGGCCGCGGAACCGCAGCGTCACCTTGACCTTGTCGCCTTCCTGGAAAAACCGTTCCATCGAGCGCATTTTCACGTCGTAATCGTGATCGTCGATCATCGGCCGGAGTTTTATTTCCTTGATCTCGACGACCTTCTGCTTCTTGCGCGCCTCGGCGGCTTTTTTCTGCGCCTGATATTTATATTTGCCGTAATCGAGGATTTTGCAGACCGGCGGGACCGAATTCGGCGCGATCTCTACCAGATCGAGCCCGGCCTCCTGCGCCATGGCGATGGCGGCGCCGATTTCAGTGACGCCCTTGTTGGCGCCGTCTTTGTCGATGAGTTGGACCTCGCGAACGCGGATGTCCTCGTTGATACGCGGCCCTTCCTTGGTGGCGGGCTGCGGCAGTCTGATGGGGCGACGAATGGGCCTTATCTCCTTTGAATTGTTGCGACGGAGGGCGGAGGATCGAGAGTTTTTCGGTTCAAGTCAACGACAATGCGCGATGCCGGGCAGGTGTTGCATAAAGCAGGTACTGCATAGAGCAAGTGTTGCATAGGCATGGCGCTGCGCGGATAGGCCATGCCCGGATCGTGATTTATGGTCGGTTGCCCTAGCTTGCGAATATAGACCCTACCCATGAACGATAACGGCCTGAGATTCCTGCAGATTGGCGAGGGGACCGAGCGCCGCGCCATCGCCGTTCGTGCGCAGGAAGGCGCTCCGCCGGGCCTGTTTTGGCTCGGCGGCTACAAATCCGACATGAAGGGCACCAAAGCGCAGGCGCTCGCCGATTGGGCCGCACGACAACGCCGCGCCTGCGTGCGGTTCGACTATTCCGGCCATGGCGAATCCGAGGGCGCCTTCACCGACGGCACGATCGGCCGCTGGCTCGCCGAAAGCTTGAGCGTTTTCGACGCCAATAGCCGCGGCCCGCAGATCCTGATCGGCTCGTCGATGGGCGGCTGGATCGCACTCCTTTTGGTGCGCGCCTTGCAGCGGCGGCGGGCGCTGGCGGCGGCGGGCGCGCAAGCGCCGGCCAGCGTCGTCGGCCTGGTGCTGGTCGCGCCTGCGGTGGATTTCACCGAAGAATTGATGTGGAAGCGCTTTACGCCCGAGATCAAGCGTGAGCTTGCCGAGACCGGCCTCTGGACGCGGCCATCGCAATATTCGCCGGAGCCTTATCTCGTCACCCGCCAGTTGATCGAGGAAGGCCGCAATCACCTTTTGCTCGGCGGCATGATCGAATGCGGCTGCCCGGTGCGTATCCTGCAGGGTGTCGCCGACCCCGACGTGCCCTGGCAGCACGCCAAAGCACTGGTGGCGCGGCTCGCTTGCGACGACGTGGTGCTCACGCTGGTCAAGGACGGCGATCATCGGCTGTCGCGGCCGGAGGACATCGAGCGGCTGATCCGGGCGGTGGCGGAGTTTTAGGCGACGTCATCCCGCGGCGGCCGCCGTCGCCGCTTCCTCGAACGCCACACCCAGCTCGTCGGCGGTGCGCCAGATCACGCGGCAAGGACGCCGGCTGCGGCCGATCTCGAAGGTCAATTCGAAATAGTCCGGCACGCCGGAGGTATTGGCCAATTTGAGACAGGCGCCGCCCGACGTGATGTTTTGCACGGTGCAATGAATGATCGAGGCCCGCCGCGGCGCAATGATCTTGGCGTTGCGCAGCACTTTCGTGCGCTGCACATCGCGGCGATTGGTGTCATCGTCTTTATCGTCCAAATTCATGGCACGAGTTCATGGCACGAGTTCATGGCAGTCTGCTTGTGGCTCGCGGACAAGACCCGCCGCCTAGCCCTCTAGCAGTCAAGCGTTACCGATCGTCGAATTGACTGCGGGGTCAAACGTTAACGGCGGCAAATTCGCCGCCGATTTCAGGTCGGTCGTTAATACGGATTTGACCATGCCGGCGATCGCTTCTCACTTCGCCGAAACCGTCTCCGAGTAGCGCGCGTAGAAGGTCGCGAGCCGCTGACGCCACATGTCGGTGAAGGCACCCGAGGTGAGATTATCGACCGACTTATAAATCCGTTTGATGTCGGGCAGCGTATTTTGCCAGATGGCGCGCTTGCACCACTTCTCGCCCTTGTCATGACCTTCATCGGTCGCGCACATCGATTGCCAAGCGATGCGCTCGGGATGGCTGACGTGCTCCGCCGCGCCCTGCCACCCTTGCTGGTGGATCAAATAAAGATCGAACAAAGTCGGTTTGATATGGGTGTCGATCTCGAACAAGGCGGCCGCGGTGGCAAATTTGTAGGCGGCGGCGATGGCGTTGTCGCGGGGGCTCGTGATGTCGCCGGAACCGAACCTGGCAAACTCGTAATGGCTGAGTTGAAAGAGCCCGATATAAGAACCGGTGCGCTGGTTGGGATCGAAGTCGGATTCGATCCGGGCGACAGCCTTCATGAAGGTGAAATCGAGGCCGAAAGCATCGGATGCAAGCTTGATCTCGTCGATCGGCGAGCCGACCGGAATGTCCGCAAGCGATTGCAGAACGGTGTCCGCCGGGCTGCGGTTGGGCGGAACTTCGGAATAGGCATAATCGGCAAGGTATGAAAAATCCTTGGGCTGCGCGGCCGGCTCGGTTGAATGATCGACGGCCAAGCTTGCTTGTTGCTGTGGCGCGTCGGCGGCCGCTCGATGGTCACGCGCAGGTTCTTTATCGCCGCGCTGGAATTGGTTCGATTGAGCAAGGTCCTGGTCGTCCCTCAACTCACGCGTCGAGTACGGGATAATTGCAGCCAGGAAGGCCAACCCCGCAAGCGGCAAGATCGTTCGGATCGCGCCGCCAAGTCTAAACTTGCGCCGACTCATATCCGTCCCCCGAAGAACGCAGGCTAGCACCGATACGGCTTAGCGGGCAAAAGCCGCGATCGCGCGGCGGAACTGTGTCGGGGTTGGCGCGGGCTTGAGCGTAACGCCGCTGTTTGGGCCTGCGGCTGCGGGTGATCCGTCTTGACTCAGTCTTGACTCAGTCTTGACTCAGTCTTGGCGGGCCCGTTATACGTAAATGCATAGCCATATGGTTATGTATTGCAGTGCGATTACGAAAGATTTCGGGACTAAGGAGGAGTGCCTGCATGAAGAAGGCCGCGCCGCAGAAAGGCAAGTCCCCTTCTCAGCTGATCGACGCGCGAATCGAGGAGCTGGGCGACTGGCGAGGCCAGATGCTCGGCCGACTCCGCAGCTTGATCAAGGAAGCCGATCCCGAAGTCGTCGAGGAATGGAAGTGGCGCGGCGTTCCGGTGTGGTCGGACGACGGAATGATCTGCACCGGTGAGACCTATAAGGACGTGGTGAAGATGACCTTCGCCAAAGGGGCGGCATTGAAGGATCCTTCGCGCCTCTTCAACTCCAGCCTCGAGGGTAACACCAGGCGCGCCATCGACTTCCGCGAGGGCGAAAAGATCGACGCGAAGGCGCTAAAGGCGCTCATTCGCGCCGCCGTGACACTGAACAAGTCCAAAGGCCGGAGCTGATCCCGCGGCAGCAACCATTTGCCGTGGATTGGTTTTAGCCGATAGCCGATTGGTTATTGATCGCGATGCCAGACCCGCAAGATATGCTTTTCAGGGCGTTGGCCGATCCGACGCGGCGGGCGCTGTTCGAGCGCCTGTGCCGCAACGGCGAGCAGACGGTCGGGGCGCTCACGGCGCGGGCCGGGGTTTCGCAGCCGGCGGTCTCCAAGCACCTCGCGGTCCTAAGGGAGGCCGGGCTGGTGCGCGATCGCCACGAAGGCCGCCAGACGCATTATAGCGCGCATCTCGGCGCGCTCGCGCCGCTGATCGACTGGACCAGCCAGATGGCCGGGTTCTGGCAAAACCGGTTCGACCGCCTCGAAGATTTGCTCAAGAGGATGGACCAATGAGCGGCAAGGATTGCAGAACGCACATACAGAACCTGACAAACTGAGGACATGGCAATGAAGATCAAGTTGACCAGCGTCTACGTCGACGACCAGGACAAGGCTCTGCGCTTCTATACCGATGTGCTGGGCTTCACCAAGAAGAGTGATTTCAGCAATGGGTCATATCGCTGGCTGACCGTAACCTCGTCCGACGAACCGGACGGCACCGAGCTACAGCTGGCGCGCAACGACAATTCGGCGGCCAAGACCTACCAGCAAGCCCTGTTCCAGCAGGGCAAACCCGCGGTCATGTTTTTCACCGATGACGTCAAGGGCGACTGCGAGCGCATCAAAGCGCGCGGCGGCGAATTCAAGATGCCGCCGACCGAAGTCACCGGCTCGACCATCGCACAAGTCAACGACACCTGCGGCAACCTTGTTCAAATCACGCAGCTGGCGCGCTGGTAGGGCGCACAAGAAAGTTGGATTGATGAATGAAAGCGCCGTCGAAACGCGGTCCGTCGTTGTTGAACGCGAGATCCCTTATCCGCCGGAGAAGATCTGGCGCGCGCTGACGCAGCCGCATTTGATCGCGGAGTGGCTGATGAAGAACGACTTCGATCCGGTCATCGGTCATCGCTTCAATCTGCGCGGCGAATGGGGCGGCGTCTTGGACTGCGAGGTGCTCGCCGTCGAGCCGAACAAGACGCTGTCCTACACCTGGAATTTTGCGCACGCCGATGCGGCCTTTAATCTCGCGAGCGTGGTGACCTTCACGCTCACCCCGACGCGCGGCGGAACCCAGCTGCGGGTGGAGCAGACGGGCTTCCGCCCCGAGCAGAAGCAAGCCTATGGCGGCGCCAAAGCGGGGTGGCAGCAGTTCTTCGCGAAGCTGGAACAAGTTTTGGCGCGAATTGACTGAAGTCGAAAAACTGAATCCGGAAAACTGGCGCGCCCGGAGGGATTCGAACCCCCGGCCTCTGCCTTCGGAGGGCAGCGCTCTATCCAGCTGAGCTACGGGCGCGTGCGCTTGTAGATACCCTGTTTTCCGGACGCGGCGCAACGCGTACGCCGCGGACGCGGGGTTCCCCCGTGCTGCGCGCTGCCCGGAACACGTGATATGCTCGGGCAACCTCGAGATAATGCACCAAGGAGCGGTCGATGTCCCAACTTGCGGAAAAAGCGGAGCAACGCGAGCCGAAGGCGACCCAGATCAAGGACGGCGCGTTCAAATGGGACGATCCACTCGACCTCGAAAGCCAATTGACCGAGGAAGAGCGCATGGTGCGCGACACCGCGCGCGATTATGCCCAGGAGAAGCTGTTTCCCCGCGTGCTCGCCGCCAACCGCGAGGGGACCTTCAATCCGGCCATCCTGCGCGAAATGGGCGAGCTTGGGCTGATCGGCTCGACCATTCCGCAGGACTACGGCGGCGCCGGGCTCGGCTATGTGTCCTATGGGCTGATCGCGCGCGAGGTCGAGCGCGTCGATTCCGGTTTCCGCTCTCTGATGTCGGTGCAATCCTCGCTGGTGATGTATCCGATCTATGCCTATGGCAGCGAGGCGCAGCGCCGTAAATATCTGCCCAAGCTCGCCACCGGCGAACTTGTCGGCTGCTTCGGCCTGACCGAGCCCGACCACGGCTCCGATCCCGGCGCGATGGTGACGCGCGCCGAAAAAGTGCCGGGCGGATTTAGTCTCACCGGCGCCAAGATGTGGATCACCAACGCGCCGGTCGCCGACATCGCGGTGGTCTGGGCCAAGCTCGACGGCAAGATCCGCGGCTTTCTGGTCGAACGCGGCACCAAGGGCCTGTCGACGCCGAAGATCGACGGAAAGCTATCCTTGCGCGCCTCGATCACCGGTGAGCTGGTGCTCGACGGCGCCGTGGTGCCGGAAGAAAACATTTTGCCGAACGTCTCCGGACTCGCCGGCCCGTTTGGCTGCCTCAACGTGGCGCGCACCGGCATCGCCTGGGGCGCCATGGGCGCCGCGGAGTTCTGCTGGCACCGCGCCCGCGATTATGCGCTCAACCGCAAGCAATTCGGCCGTCCGCTCGCCGCCAACCAACTCGTGCAGAAGAAACTCGCCGACATGCAGACCGAGATCACGCTCGGCTTGCACGCCGCGCTGCGGCTCTCGCGCATGATCGACGCCGGCACCGCGGCGCCGCCGGCGATCTCGATGCTCAAGCGCAACAATTGCGGCAAGGCGCTCGACATCGCCCGCCTTGCCCGCGACATCCACGGCGGCAACGGCATCGCCGAGGAATATCATGTCATGCGCGTGCTCTGTAACCTGGAGACCGTCAACACCTACGAAGGCACCCACGACATCCATGCGCTGGTACTGGGCCGCGCGCAGACCGGGATACAGGCGTTTTTCTAAAGAGCCCCTGCCCGGCCGTCGCTTCGCCCAGCCGGGCTACATTTTCGCCAAAACTGTCACACATAGCCGGTAGGCTGGGGCTGCATCCGCGCAAGGAGAACCCCATGCGACTGCCTTTGATTCCGGCTGCCGAACTCACCGCCGAGCAACGTCCGCTCTACGACAATATGAAAGCCGGCATCGAGAAGAACTTCTCCGGCTTCAAGGCGGTCGCCGAGAACAGCGCGCTGATCGGGCCGTGGAATCCCTGGCTGCATGAGCCGAAATTCGGCAAGCCGATCTGGGACCTGACCTTGGCGCTGTCGGTGTCGCCGTCGCTGCCGCGCCCGGTGCGGGAAGTGGCGATCCTGGTCACCGGCGCGGTGTTTCATTCCGCTTACGAGCTTTACGCCCATGTCATCGGCGGCGAGAAGCGCGGGCTGTCCGATGACAAGCTCGCCACCATCGTCTCGGGGCAGCGCCCGGCCGACCTGACGCACGAGGAAGGCGTCGCCTATGATGTTGCCTCCTCGCTCCTGCATCACGGTACCTTGCCGGAATTGAGCTATCGCGCCGCGGTGCAAACCTTCGGCGTCCACGGCGCCGCCGAATTGATTTATCTGGTCGGCCTGTATTGTCTGGTTTCGGTGACGCTCAACGGCTTCAACGTGCCGGTGCCGGAATCCGAGGCCGATTGAGGGCCAAACGGTGGACGACGCTTACGATCTGCAGCGCTTCGTCGACGCTCAAGCGCCCGTTTATCAGCGCGTCGTTGCGGAGCTGCGCCAGGGGCGGAAACAAAGCCACTGGATGTGGTTCATCTTCCCGCAGATTAAAGGGCTCGGCTCGAGCACAACGGCGAACAAATTCGCCATTGCCTCACGCGCCGAAGCGCAAGCCTATCTGGACCATCCCATCCTCGGCCCGCGGTTGCGGGAGTGCGCGCGACTCGTCACGGCCGTGCCGCAACGTTCCATCGAGGACATTCTCGGCTATCCCGATGATCTCAAATTCCGTTCGTCGATGACGCTGTTTGCCATTGCGGCGGCGGACAATAAGGATTTCACCGACGCGCTCGACAAATTCTATGGCGGCAAAGCCGATCCGGCGACGCTGGAACGGTTGTAAGCCCGCGTCGTCAAGGCCCTGGCGTTAAACGTCCGAACCGCCTAAATAGAGCCTTCCCCCACCAAGGAGCATCGAATGGCCCCGCGCCAAATGAAAATGCCGGTAAAGGACGATTCCGGAAAAGAAAAAGTACCCGACGAGGTGTTCTCACAGCAGAAGCGGCCGGAACGCGGCCGGTATTTGCTCCAGGTCGACCGGCAGACCAAAGGCTCCTACACGACGGTGGAAGCCGCGCAGTCGGCGGCACTGGTGATCAAGAAGGGCCACCCGATCGTCCAGGTATCCATCTATGACAGCGTCGACAACACCAACACCATCCTGGACGTGCCGGCCGAGGCGTCATAACCGATCGCCTGAACAGCTCAGCCAAACGGACCCATCCATGCCGCAATCTTTGTCGCAAGCGTCACTCCCGGTTTTCGAAATCAATCTCAATGCGCTGTCCGCCATCCTCGACAAAGCGGAAGCCTTCGCCGCCGCCAAGAAGATCGAACCCGCGGTGCTGCTGCACTGGCGGCTCGCGCCGGACATGTTCGACCTCACCCGGCAGATCCAAGTCGCGACCGATCAAGCCCGCCGCGGCGCCGCGCGTCTCGCCGGCGCCGAAGCGCCGAAAGTGGAAGACAACGAGACCACCGTCGCGCAACTCAAAGAGCGCATCGCAAAGACCGTCGCTTATCTGAAAACGCTTGACAAGAAAGCGATCGACGCCGCAGCCGATCGCGAGATCACCTTTCCGCTTGGCCCGGACAAAAAAGGCCACATGAAGGGCGACGACTATCTCAATCACTTCGTGCTGCCGAATTTTTATTTCCATTGCACCGCCGCCTACGCCGTTCTGCGGCAATGCGGCGTCGATATCGGCAAGCGGGATTTTCTTGGTGCGATCCCGCTGCGGATGAGTTGAGCAAATCTGCAGCGCGGTAGCTGTGGGCTTGAAATCATTAAGCAAGGCGCGTTTCGCCTTTATTTTCCAAAACCCTCCATTCTTTCCGCATACGGCAGATTACGTGCTAGTTTGCCTTCCATGATCGATCATGAGGACTTTTCCGTTGTCGTGAAGAACAGGGCGCCGCCGCCGAAATCATGGCGCTGGGAGATTTATCGTGCCGGCCGAACCAGCGCGATCGATCATTCCGCGGTCTATTTCGCGTCGATGACGGAAGCCAACCGGGCGGGCAAAGCCGCGCTGCGGGCGATGCTGAGCGAATATCCGGACGCTTAGCTGACCGGCCGCTCGGACAACGAGGCTGCGCAATTGGCGCTAAGCCTAGTCTTCGAGTGCGTCTTTCCACGGCAGTTGATCGAACGGCGGCTGGTAGCCCCGTTCGCGGCAGCGCTCTTCCGACACGTCAAGCTCCTGGTGCTCGTCGTATTTGACGTGCGCGCTGTGCTGCATGACCCAACCGTTGCGTTCCTTATAAATGCCTCGTGGCGATTCCATAATTACACAATACAGAGCCTCCCGCTTTGGCGCCAATCTTCGTTGGCGCTCATCGCGGAAGTGAAAGCCGGCTAATGCACCGCCGATCCAGTGCACCAAAGCCAAAACGTGAATCGCGCGCGCCAGGGCGACGTCGTCGATTGTCATAGGCTGAGGCGGTCACAAAAGGCTTTATGGGTCGACATTAAACGCAGCCGCGCGCGACCAATGGCGCGCAATGAGCGCCCCTATAATGGCGGCTCTTGGCCGCCTTCTTTCTCGCAGGCGGCGCTGGCCTCTTCGAGGTCGAGCTCGCGCTCGATGCGCCGGCGTGCTTCGTCGGTGATCGCGCCGTCCTGCAGGAGCTTATAAATGAACTCGCGTTCCGCCTCGATCAGCTCCGTCCTGATGTCGGCGGCCATTATCGCTGCGGCAGCGCTGTCCCGCGCGTTGGCCGGCAGCCGCCCGGCGCGGTATTCGTGACGGGCACGCAGCACCGCCAGCGCCTCAGGCGAGATGCGGCCATCGGCTATAACTTGCTGCAAGCGTTGGTGTCCGACATTCAAGGCTTGCGCCCGCGCAGTGAGCTCGGCCTCGTGCTCGCCACGGCGCTCGTCCGCGGCGTGCTTGTCGAGCCCGAGCCAGCGCACCAGCGGCGGCAGCAGCATTCCCTGCCCGATCAGCGTGACCACGATGACGCCGAACGTGACAAACAAAATGAGATCGCGATCGGGAAACGGCGCGCCGGACGCGGTGAACAGCGGTATAGCCAACGCCGCCGCCAGCGAGACGACGCCGCGCACGCCGACAAAGCCCAAGAAGGTCAGCCAGCGCCATGGCGGCACCGGGTCGCGGCGCGCCAGCGACGGACTGAGCCAGCGCGGCAACCACGCGGCCGGATAGACCCAGATGAAACGCGTTGCCACCACCACCGCTACCGTGAGCCCGATCGCATAGGCGAAATGGTGCCAGGGCACTGCATGCAGCTGAAGGAATACCGTGCGCACTTGCATGCCGGTGACCAGAAAGACCAAGCCTTCGAGCAGATACACCACCAAGTCCCAGAAAAAGATGCCTTGCAGCCGGGTTGCAGCCGGAATGAGCAAGGCGCCGTTCCAGCTCACATAGAGCCCCGCCGCCACCGTCGCCAGCACACCGGAGCCACCCAACTGCTGCGGCAGCAAAAACGCCACGTAAGGCGTCAACAGCGACAGCGTGATCTCGACCCGCGGATCGTTCGCCCAGCGGCGCAGCCGCAAGCTCAGCCAACCGATGGCGATGCCGTAAGCGATCTCGCCGACGACAATAACGGCGAACTCGCCGGCCGCCGTGCCGAACGAGAACAGGCCGGTCGACACCGCGGCGACGGCAAAGCGATAAAGGATCAGCGCCGTGGCGTCGTTGGCCAACCCCTCGCCTTCGAGCACCACGACGAGCCGCCGCGGCACGCCGAGGCGGCGGACCATGGCGAGCGGCGCCACTGCGTCGGGCGGCGCCACGATGGCGCCGAGCACGAAGCCGACGGCGAGCGGCATGTGAAGCAGCCAATGCGCCGCGGCCGCCACCGCGCAGGTCGTGAAGACGACGCAGCCAAAGGCAAACAGCGTAATCGGCCGCAGATTGAAGCGGAATTCGCGCCAGCTCATGGCGACGCCGGCGGAATAGATCAGCGGCGGCAGAATGCCGAGCAGCACCAAATCGGGCGCCAGCTCGATCCGTGGCAGCCCGGGCAGGAGCGCCAGCGCTATGCCGGCAATGACGAGAAGGATCGACGGCGCGGTATTAAGCCGCCGCGCGGCGACGGCGACGACCACCAGCACGGCGAGGAGCAGCAGGAGCGTTTCGATGGTCGCGGTCATGGGGTACGCCGATCAATTAGGGAGCATTATCGGCCGAAACAACTGAGTCGATGAGGAAGACAGCGCGACGCAAAAGCTGCACGAACCGCGCCTACATAGTCTGACGACGCTACGCACTCGGCTCCTCTCGTTCGACCACCCGCAGCCTGCGCACCGTCAGCTCGTCAACTTCCAGCGCGCCGATACGCGCCTTCTTGATCGAGAGGCGGCCCACGGCGAGGCGGCCGATCGCCAGCGCTCCCACAGCGATCGCACCGAAGGCTGCCGCGCCCAGCGCAAGCGCCAGCAGGCTGGTTGCGGGAGCGGCGTTGGATCGGTTCGTTAGCTCGGGCGGCATTTGCGACCTCGATCGGGTTTGGCGCGGCGTGAAACGTGCGGTGATGCGCCGCGCCAGGACATGCGTTACACTATCGCCACGCCCGCAACGGAGCCAGTCATGTGCCGCAATATCCGCACGCTGTTCAATTTCGAGCCGCCGGCGACGGAAGACGAAGTTCGCGCCTCGGCGCTTCAATTCGTCCGCAAGCTAAGCGGCTTTACCCACCCGTCGCACGCCAATGAGGCTGCCTTCGATCGCGCCATCGACGACGTTTCCGCCGCTGCGCGGCGGCTCCTTGAGGCGCTGGAAACGGCGAGCCCCGCCAAGAACCGCGAAGCCGAAGCGATGAAGGCGCGCGCCAGGGCGCGGGAGCGCTTTGCGTAGCACGCGGCGTTCAGCGTCATGGCCGGGCTTGACCCGCCTGCGGGCCGTAGCGTGTTTACCATTCGGCCATGCTACATAACCCTTCGGCGGGCGAAGGCCCCGACACCCACGTCTTTATATCCGCGCCACACCGAGACGTGGGAAGTCCAACATACAGGCGAACAAAGCCACGCCGTTCTGTGAACGGCCACGGCCGGGCATGATGAATAGGCAAGTAGCACCAGGAAAGACGATGGCCAGCGACAACAAAAAAGCCAAACCCGAGGCGGCACCAAAAAAGGACGCCGCTGCGAAGGTCGAGAGCCCCGCGGCTGCAGACGCGCCCAAAGACGCGCTGAAGAAAGAGTCGGCAAAACCCGAGGGCGGCGAGACGGTCGCCGCCGTGCCTTCGAACTATAGCCGCGGCGAAGGCCAAAAGCCGGTCACCGCGGCCTACAAGGAAAATTGGAACGCGATTTTCGGGAAGGGCAAGAAGAAAAAGCGATAGCAAAGCGTAGCCGTCATTCCGGGGCGCGGCGTAAGCCGCGAGCCCCGAATGATAATCCTACAAAAAACTCTGCGGATCGACATCGATGTCGAGCTTGAGCGAGCCGTGCTTCTTCGGCGCCGCGGCGAGCCATTCGCGTAAGTAAGCCGACAGATCGAAGGCGCGTTGCGCCTTGATCAGGAGCCGCAACCGGTGGCGGCCGCGCACCAGCGCGAGCGGCGCTTCGGTGGGGCCGAGCACGCGCACCTCGTCGTTAACCGGCGCGGCGCGGGCGAGCGCGCGGGCATACCCCGCCGCGTTGTTCTTGTCGGGGCCGGAGACGACGATCGAGGCGAGCCGGCCGAACGGCGGGTAATGCGCGGCCTCGCGGGCGGCGATCTCGGCGGAATAGAACGCCTCGCGGTCGCCCGCGATCAGCGCCCGCATCACCGGATGCTCGGGCTGATGGGTCTGCAGATAGCCATGGCCGACGCCGGCATCGCGGCCGGCGCGGCCGACCACCTGATGCAGCAGCTGGAAGGTGCGTTCGGCAGCGCGCGGGTCGCCATTGGCGAGGCCGAGATCGGCGTCGATGACGCCGACCAGGTTCAGCATCGGGAAGTGATGGCCTTTGGCGACAAGCTGCGTACCGATGACGATATCGAACTTTCCGGCCGCAACCTCGGCGAATTCCTCGCGCATACGCTCGACCGAGGCGACGAGATCGGATGACAGCACCAGGACGCGCGCGTCCGGAAACAATTCGCGCACTTCCTCTTCGAGCCGCTCCACACCCGGCCCGACGGCGGCATAGGAGTCCACCGCCTGGCATTTGGGGCAATTGGCCGGATGCGGCATGGCGAAGCCGCAATGATGGCAAACCAGCATGCGGCGGAAGCGGTGATCAACCAGCCAGGCGTCGCAGTTCGGGCAGGAGAAGCGGAAGCCGCAGGCGCGGCACAAAGTGAGCGGCGCATAGCCGCGGCGATTGAGAAACAGCAGCGCCTGCTCCTTGCGCTCCAGCGCGGTCTTGATCGCGCCGGCGAGCGTCGGCGCGATGAAGCGCCCGCGCGGCGGCCGCTCGGTGCGCAGATCGATGTCCTCGACCGACGGCATGCGCTGGCCGCCGAAGCGCTCCGGCAGCGAAAGCCGCGCGTAGCGGCCGCGCCGCGCATTGACCTCGGTCTCGAGCGACGGCGTCGCCGACGACAGCACCACCGGGATTTTGGCGATGTGGCCGCGCACCACCGCCATGTCGCGGGCGTGGTAGTGCACGCCGTCTTCCTGCTTATAGGCGGGGTCGTGCTCCTCATCGACGATGATCAGCCCGAGATCGGCGTAAGGCAGGAACAGCGCCGAGCGCGCGCCGACCACGACCGAGACCTCGCCTTTGGCGACCGCCGCCCAGGTGCGGGCGCGCTTGCGCGGCGTAAGCTCCGAATGCCATTCCGCCGGCCGTACACCGAAGCGGCCGGCGAAGCGGTCGAGGAATTGCGCGGTCAGCGCGATCTCCGGCATCAGGATCAGACTCTGCCGGCCGGCACGGATAGCGTCGGCGACCGCCTCGAAGTAAACCTCGGTCTTGCCCGAGCCGGTAACGCCGTCGAGCAACGTCACGGAATAGCCGCCCTTGGCGATTGTCGCTTTCAGCGCCGCAGCGGCGGTGCTCTGCTCGGTGCGAAATTCCGGCTGCATGAAATCGGGATCGGGCTTTTCAGCGACCGGCTCAGGGGGCAGCGCAATCGTCTCCAGCGTGCCTTCGTCGATCAGCCCGTCGATCACGCCCATGCTGACGCCGGCCTCGCGCGCGGCCTCACCTTTGCCCCGCATCATGCCATCGGCGAGGAGTTCGAGCACGCGCCCCCGCGCCGCCGTCATGCGTTGCGGCGGCGCACCGGCGAGCTTGATGCCAGCGCGCTCGCGCTCCGGGCCGAGATGCTCGCCCATGCGCAGGCACATGCGCAGCACCATGCCGCGCGACGACACGGTGTAATTCGCCACCCAATCGACGAAACTGCGCAGCTCCGGCCGCAGCGGCGGTACGTCGAGCTTTTCCTCAATGTCCTTGAGCCGGTTGTCGAGCCGCGGATTGGGTTTTGGGTTCTCCGCCCACACCACCCCGGTGGTTTCCCGCGCGCCGAGCGGCACCGACACGATGTCGCCCGGCGCGAGGCTCAGTTCCTCCGGCACCCGGTACGAATAGGCCCGGTCGAGCGCGACCGGCACGAGAACATCGACGACGCGTCTGGCCATGCTAGGATTCTCGGCCGATTCCGGGGGCTTTAGGAAGGATAAAGACAGGACGCGCTAGTGTTATCTAGGTGTTTCCCGGGCGCAGCGCAGCACGGAGCGAAGCGCAGTGCTGCACCGCATCCGGGAAACGAAAACAGATCATGCCGTCAAAACCCCATGCCAAGGCTGATATCAGTTTCGTCGCACCCGGAGTCGCGACCGAGATCGCGGCTTGGCTGCAGCATCTTGGCGCCGAGCGGCGGATGTCCCCGAAGACGCTCGAAGCCTATCGCCGCGACGTCCTGCAATTTTTGGCTTTCCTCGCCCAGCATCTCGGCGGCACCCCGTCGCTGAAAGAGCTGGCGGCGCTCACGCCGGCAGACGTGCGGGCGTTTCTGGCGGCGCGGCGCACCGACGCCATCGGCAGCCGCTCGCTGATGCGGAGCCTCGCCGGGCTGCGCGCCTTCGCCCGCTATCTGGAGAAGAACGGCAAGGGCAAGGTCGGGGCGCTCGCCGCGGTGCGCGCACCGAAGATCGGTAAGACGCTGCCGCGGCCGCTCGCCGCCGATGCCGCCAAAAGCATGGCCGATCCGGATATCGCGGCTGGCGACGGCCGCGAGCCGTGGATCCATGCCCGCGACGCCGCGGTGCTCGGCTTGCTCTACGGCTGCGGCCTCCGTATCTCCGAAGCGCTTGGGCTAAAGCGCGCCACTTTCGGCGGGCGCGACGTGCTCACGGTCATGGGAAAAGGCCGCAAGGAACGCATGGTGCCTTTGATCGCACCGGTCGCAAAGCTCGTCGCCGACTACATCGCGCTGTGCCCGTTCGATCTGCCGGAACAAGGCCCGCTATTCGTCGGCGCCAAAGGCGGCCCGCTGTCGCCGCGTCTCATTCAGCTCGCCATGGCGCGGCTGCGCGGCGCGCTCGGCCTGCCGGAGACGGCGACGCCGCACGCGCTGCGCCATTCCTTCGCCACCCATCTGCTGGCCCGCGGCGGCGATCTGCGCTCGATCCAGGAACTGCTCGGCCACGCCTCGCTGTCGACGACGCAGATCTACACGGCCGTCGACGCCGAGCGGCTGATCGAGGCCTACCGCGCCGCCCATCCGCGCGCTTGAATTTCATGGTATCCGTCATTCCGGGGCCGCGTAGCGGCGAGCCCGAAATCCATAGCCCCTGCGCCGGGATTATGGATTCCGGGCTCCTCGCTTGGCTCGGCCCTGGAATGACCAGCTAGGGGGCAAACATCATGTCGGAAATCCACGAAGCGATCGAAAAGGCCGAAGAAGGCGAGCACGGCGCGGGCTTCAATCGCAGGATCGCGCTGGTTATCGCGATCCTGGCGCTGTTCCTGTCGTTCTCCGAGACGCTCGGCAAAGGCGCACAGACCGAGGTCGTGACCAAGAACATCGAGGCGTCGGACCTGTGGGCCTTCTTCCAGGCCAAGGATGTCCGCCGGACCGTTGTGAGCGTCGCGGCCGATCAAACGAATTTGCTTGCAACGGGCGTGACTGATCCAGCCGCCAAGGCCGCTATCGACAAGCAGGTCGAGACCTGGCGCAAAACCGCCGAGCGCTACGAATCGGATCCCAAGGCAGGCAATGGCCGCAAGGAACTGGAAGAGAAGGCCAAGGGTGCGGAGGAAGAACGCGATTTGTCGACCGCCAAATACCATCACTACGAATTAGCCTCGGCGGCGTTCCAGATCGGCATCGTGCTGGCTTCGGCGGGGGTGATCACCGGGATGGTTTTGCTCGCCTGGCTCGCCGGTGCGCTCGGCGTCGTCGGATGCGTGCTCCTGGCGCTCGGCCTGTTCGCGCCGCATGCGGTGCCGTTCATCGCGACGTTGTAAGTTGTCGTCCGTCATCCTGAGGTGCGAGCGGAGCGAGCCTCGAAGGATGTCGGCCAAGGCGCCCGAGCCGTCGCCCTTTGAGGGCCGCCATAGCGCGTCGAAGACGCGCGTAACCGCGCTTGAGGCGGTCACCTCAGGGTGATGGAATCACATATTGATTGCGCGCTTATCGACCGCGAGCGCCGCTTCCTTCATCGCCTCGCTCAGCGTCGGATGGGCATGGCAGGTGCGGGCGACGTCTTCCGAGGAGGCGCCGAATTCCATAGCGACCGCGGCTTCCGCGATAATGGTCTCGGCGTCGGGGCCAAGGATGTGCACCCCGAGCACGCGGTCGGTCTTGGCGTCGGCCAGAATTTTGACGAAGCCTTCGGTGGCGAGATTGGCGCGAGCACGGGCGTTGGCGCTGAACGGAAATTTGCCGACGTTATATGCGACGCCGGCCGCTTTCAGCTCCTCCTCGGTCTTGCCGACCGAAGCGATTTCCGGACTGGTGTAGACCACATTCGGAATCACGTCGTAGTTCACGTGGCCGGCCTGGCCGGCGATGATTTCGGCCACTGCTACGCCCTCCTCCTCGCCCTTATGCGCGAGCATCGGCCCGGCGATGACGTCGCCGATGGCGTAAAGGCCGTCGACATTGGTTTTGTAATGCGGATCGACAACGACCCGGCCTCGATTGTCCTTTTTGACGCCGAGCGCTTCGAGGCCGAGGCCTTCGGTGTAGGGCACGCGCCCGATGGCGACGAGCACCACGTCGCTTTCAAGCGTCTCCGCCGCGCCACCGGCGGCCGGCTCGACCTTCACCTTGAGCGTCTTGCCCGAAGCGTCGACCGCGGTGACCTTCGACGACAGCTTGAACGTGAGCCCTTGCTTCTGCAGCATGCGGTGAAACTGGTTGGCGATTTCACTGTCGATGCCCGGCAGGATGTGATCGAGAAATTCGACGATCATCACCTCGGCGCCGAGGCGGCGCCACACCGAACCGAGTTCAAGACCGATGATGCCGGCGCCGACGATCAAGAGCCTTTTCGGCACCGCCGGCAGCTCGAGAGCGCCGGTCGACGACACGATCCGTTTTTCGTCGAAATCGATACCGTTCAATCGCGCCACGTCCGACCCGGTGGCGATCACGATATTCTTGGTTTCGAGCACCTGCGCCTTGCCGTCGGCGCCCTTCACTTCCACTTTGCCGGGTGCGGCGATGCGGCCGAGGCCGCGGAAAGTCTCGATCTTGTTCTTCTTGAACAGAAAGGCGACGCCTTTGACGTTGGCGTCGACATTTTGCAGCCGGTATGTGTGCAGCGCTGGGAGGTCCATGCCCGGCTTGCCGACCTTGATGCCCATCTTGGCAAAGCTGTCCCCGGCCTCTTCGTAAAGCTCCGAGGCGTGCAGCATCGCCTTCGAGGGAATGCAGCCGACATTGAGGCAGGTACCGCCGAAGGTGGCGTTCTTCTCCACCACCGCGGTTTTCAACCCAAGCTGCGCCGCCCGAATGGCGCAGACGTAACCGCCGGGGCCGCTGCCGATGACGATAAGATCGTAAGCCATGTTACCCTTCTTCCAGCGCGCTCCGCCCGGTTTCGTCAAATGTCACGGTGAGTACCAGCGCGGAAAAACCAGACTCCTCGTAGCTATGCAGTTCGGCCGTCAGACCGGACCTCGCCAATTCGGCCACTCGATTCGCAATCGCCGGGACCGAGCTGAACGTTGCAGCGGCAGCTGCTATTTCCTTCCAGTCCTGGACCTTCCGATAATCGAGCGGGTTGAACGAAAATCGATGAAACTTCGATTGCTCCTGCTTGTCGCTCTGCCGATACCGCGCCTTCAATGACGACCAATCCAGAATGTCCAGAACCTCGCGCGTGAGCCTATCGAGCTTCGTTGCATCCATCGACCAGTCTCAGAGATCCAGCACCAGCCGGGACGGTTCCTCCAGCAATTCCTTGACCCGCACCAAAAATGTCACTGCCTCGCGACCGTCGACGACGCGGTGGTCGTAACTCAGCGCCAGATACATCATCGGCCGCACCTCGACCTTGCCGACAACGACCATTGGCCGGTCCTGAATCTTGTGCATGCCGAGGATGCCGGATTGCGGCGCGTTGAGAATCGGCGTCGACATCAGCGAGCCGTAGATGCCGCCGTTGGTGATCGAGAAGGTGCCGCCCTGCAGCTCCTCGATCTTGAGCGCACCGTCGCGGGCGCGGCGGCCGAAATCGGCGATCGCCTTCTCGATCTCGGCGAGCGATTTCTGGTCGCAATCACGCACTACCGGCACGACGAGGCCGCGCTCGGAGCCGACCGCGATGCCGATATGATAGTAGTTCTTGTAGATGATGTCGGTGCCGTCGATCTCGGCGTTCACCGCGGGGATATCTTTGAGCGCCTGCACGCAGGCTTTCACGAAGAAACCCATAAAGCCGAGCTTGGCGCCGTGCTTCTTTTCGAACAGATCGCGGTATTGCGTGCGCAAGGCCATGACATGGCCCATGTCGACCTCGTTGAAGGTCGTCAGCATGGCGGCGGTGTTCTGCGCCTCCTTCAGCCGCCGCGCGATGGTCTGGCGCAGCCGCGTCATGCGCACGCGCTCTTCGCGCGCGGCATCGTCGGCGGGCGACGGCGCGCGCAGCTGGACCGCGGCGGCGGTCGCCGCCACCGGTGTCGGGGCCGCCGCGGCGCGCTCGATCGCGGCCAGCATGTCGCCCTTGGTGACGCGGCCGTCCTTGCCGGTGCCCGGCACGGTGGAGGCATCGAGCCCGGATTCGGCTGAGAGCCTGCGCACCGACGGCGCGGGCGGCAAATCGGAAACGCCAGCCGCCGGTTTGGCGGCGGCCGCAGGAGCGGCAGCGGGTTTGGCCTCTGCGGGCGGCGGCGCTGCGGCCGATTTTGCCGCCGGCGTTGCAGACTTAACCGCGCCGGCACCGTCCTTGATTTGGCCGAGCACGGCGCCGACCGCGACTGTGTCACCGTCCTTGGCCGTGATGTCGGCGAGCACGCCGGCGGCCGGCGCCGGCACTTCGATCGTCACCTTGTCGGTCTCAAGCTCGACCAGCGGCTCGTCCACCGCCACCGCGTCGCCCGGATGCTTGAACCATTTGCCGATGGTCGCTTCGGTCACCGATTCCCCAAGCGTCGGCACGCGAATTTCGGTCATGGCTCTTCCCTGTCTTGCCGGTCATCATCCGCGAAAGCGGATGATCCAGAAATCCCGGCTGCTACTGCCAGCGCGTACTGGATGCCCCGCCTGCGCGGGGCATGACATTTCGAATTACCCCAACGCCTCATCCAAGAAATGCTTGAGCTGCGCCAGATGCAGCGACATCTGTCCGACGGCGGTCGAGGCCGAGGCCGGCCGGCCGGAATAACGGGCGCGGCGGTGCTTAGCGCCGATCTGGTTGAGCACCCATTCCAAAAAGATGTCGACGAACACCCAGCCGCCCATATTGCGCGGCTCTTCCTGGCACCACACGATCTCGGCCTGCTTGAAGCGCGACAGCTCGGTCATCAGCGCTTTGGTCGGGAACGGATAGAGCTGCTCGATGCGCAGCAGATAGATGTCGTCGATGCCGCGCTTCTCGCGCTCGTCATAGAGATCGTAATAGACCTTGCCCGAGCAGATCACGACGCGGCGGATCTTGTCGTCGGCGACGAGCTTGATCTTTTCGTCCGGCAGCATCTGCGCGTCGTCCCACAACAGCCGGTGGAACGACGTACCCGCCCCCATCTCGTCGAGCCGCGACACCGCGCGCTTGTGGCGCAACAGCGACTTCGGCGTCATCAGGATCAGCGGTTTGCGGAAGTCGCGATTGAGCTGCCGGCGCAGGATATGGAAATAATTCGCCGGCGTGGTGCAGTTCGCCACCTGCATATTGTCCTCGGCGCACATCGACAGAAACCGCTCGAGCCGCGCCGAGGAATGCTCGGGTCCCTGCCCTTCATAGCCATGCGGCAACAGGCAGACGAGGCCCGACATGCGCAGCCATTTGCGTTCGCCGGACGAGATGAACTGGTCGAACACCACCTGCGCGCCGTTGGCGAAGTCGCCGAATTGCGCTTCCCACAGCGTCAGCGCGTTAGGCTCGGCGAGCGAATAGCCGTATTCAAAGCCAAGCACGGCCTCTTCCGACAGCATCGAGTTGATGACCTCGTAGCGGGCCTGGCCGTCGGCGAGATGGTTGAACGGCGTGTAGCGGCTCTCGGTCTCCTGGTCGATCAGCACCGAATGGCGCTGCGAGAACGTGCCGCGCTCGGAATCCTGGCCGGACAGCCGAACTTTGTGGCCGTCGAGGAGCAGCGAGCAAAACGCCAGCGCTTCGGCGGTCGACCAGTCGATGCCGGCCCCGGTCTCGATCGCCTTGCGCCTGCTGTCTAAAAACCGGTTAAGCGTGCGATGCAGATGAAAATCCTGCGGCAGAGTGGTGATCTTCTGGCCGATGTCTTTTAACTCGACGAGATCGACGCCGGTGTGGCCACGGCGCGGGTCCTCGACGCTCTCGGCGGTCTTGAAGCCGGACCAGCGGCCGTCGAGCCAGTCGGCTTTGTTGGCGCGGTAGCCCTGCGCAGCGTCGAGCTCGACGTCGAGCCTGGCGCGCCAGTCGGCCATCATCTTTTCGACTTCGCCGGTGCTGACGACACCTTCGGCGGCGAGCTTCTTGCCGTAGATTTCGAGTGTGGTCGGATGCGCGGCAATCGCCTTGTACATCAAGGGCTGCGTGAACGACGGCTCATCGCCTTCGTTGTGGCCGTGGCGGCGGTAGCAGAACATGTCGATGACGACCGGCTTCTGGAATTTTTGCCGGAACTCGGTCGCAATCTTGGCGGCGAACACAACGGCTTCGGGATCGTCGCCGTTGACGTGGAAAATCGGCGCTTCGATCATCTTGGCGACGTCAGACGGATATGGCGACGACCGCGAAAAACGCGGATCGGTCGTGAAGCCGATCTGATTGTTGACGATGAAATGAACCGAGCCGCCGGTGCGGTGGCCGCGCAGGCCCGACAGACCGAAGCTTTCCGCGATCACGCCCTGCCCGGCGAACGACGCATCGCCGTGGATGAGCAACGGCATCACCATGGTGCGGTCTTCCGGCGTGGCGCCGCGCTGATCCTGTTTGGCCCGGACTTTCCCGAGCACCACCGGATCGACGATTTCGAGATGCGACGGGTTGGCGGTGAGCGACAGATGCACGGTGTTGTTGTCGAATTCGCGATCCGACGAAGCGCCGAGGTGATATTTCACGTCGCCCGAGCCCTCGACCGCGTCCGGCGTCGATGAGCCGCCCTTGAATTCGTGAAAGATGGCGCGGTGCGGCTTGCCCATGACTTGGGCCAATACGTTAAGCCGGCCACGGTGCGGCATGCCGATGACGATCTCGCGCACGCCGAGCGCGCCGCCGCGCTTGATGATTTGCTCCAGTGCCGGGATCATCGATTCGGCGCCATCGAGGCCGAAACGCTTGGTGCCGGTGAATTTCAGATCGGAGAATTTCTCGAAGCCCTCGGCCTCGACCAGCTTGTTGAGTATGGCGCGCTTGCCCTCGCGCGTGAACGTGATCTCCTTGTCCGGACCTTCGATGCGCTCCTGGATCCAGCCCTTCTGCGCGCCATTGGAAATGTGCAGGAATTCGACGCCGAGCGTCTGGCAATAAGTGCGGCGGAGGATGCCGACGATCTGGCGCACCGTGCCGAATTCGAGACCCAGCACCTTGTCGAGGAAAATCGGGCGGTCGAGATCGGCGTCGCTAAAGCCGTAGGTGCGCGGATCGAGCTCCTCCTCGTTCTTTTGCGGTTCGAGGCCGAGCGGATCGAGATTGGCGTGGAAATGACCGCGGGCGCGATAGGCGCGAATGAGCATCAGCGCGCGGATCGAGTCGCGGGTGGCACGTTCGACCTCGACCGAGGACAGCTCGACGCCGCGGGTCTGCGCCTGCGCCTTGACCTTGCCGCCAAGCGCCTGGCCCGCTTCCTGCCAGCCGCCGTCGAGCGCGGCAACAAGATCATTGCGCGGCAGCGCCGGCCAGTCCGACCGCGCCCAGGACGGCCCTTGCGCATTCTTTTCGACGTCGCGGGCGTCGTCCTTCAAGCTCTGGAAGAACGTCTGCCATTCCGCGTCGACGGATTTCGGATCGGTCTCGTAGCGCGCGTAAAGGTCGTCGATATAAGCGGCATTACCGCCGTAGAGAAACGAAGTGAGTGCGAAAGCGGCGTTCGCGTCCTGGCGAGACATGGTGCAGTCCTTGGCGAGTCCCGAGCTAGGGAACGGTAAGCATGGCGCAATACGTAGAAACCGATCACGTGTGACGACGACGCGAATCAGTCCCGGCCCGGCGCTGGGAAGCTCTCTGTTTACCCTATTTAATGGCTCGATGCGGCAGGCAAAAGACGTAAAAAATGAATCAGGATTTCAGTATTTCCGCGAGCGTATGCCCCAGCCGTGCCGGCGACGGCGAGACCTTGATGCCAGCCGCTTCCATGGCGGCGATCTTGGAGTCAGCGCCGCCTTTGCCCCCGGCGATGATGGCGCCGGCGTGACCCATGCGCCGTCCCGGCGGCGCCGTCCGCCCGGCAATGAACCCGACCATCGGCTTTTTGCGGCCGCGCTTGGCCTCGTCCTTGATGAATTGCGCGGCATCCTCTTCCGAGGAGCCGCCGATCTCGCCGATCATGACCAAGGCTTCGGTCGCTTTGTCGGCCAAGAACATTTCCAGCACTTCGATGAAATCGGTGCCCTTGACCGGGTCGCCGCCGATGCCGACTGCGGTGGTCTGGCCGAGACCCTCGCGGGTGGTCTGGAACACCGCTTCGTACGTCAACGTGCCGGAGCGCGACACGATGCCGACCTTGCCGGTCTTGAAAATATTGCCTGGCATGATGCCGATCTTGCAGGCGCCAGCGGTCATGACGCCAGGACAGTTCGGCCCGATCAGGCGCGATTTTGAGCCGCACAGCGAACGCTTCACCTTCACCATATGGCTCACCGGAATGCCTTCGGTGATGCAGACGATGAGCGGGATCTCGGCGTCGATCGCCTCGGCGATGGCATCGGCGGCGCTCGGCGGCGGCACGTAGATCACGCTCGCTTGCGCGCCGGTTTTCTCGCGCGCTTCAGCGACAGTGTCGAACACCGGCAAACCGAGATGCGTCGCACCGCCTTTGCCGGGCGACACACCGCCCACCATCTTGGTGCCGTAAGCGATCGCCTGCTCGGAATGAAACGTGCCGTTCTTGCCGGTGAAGCCCTGGCAGATGACCTTGGTGTTCTTGTCGATGAGGATGGACATCAGGCTGCCTCCTTCACCGCTTTGACGATCTTCTGCGCGGCGTCGTCGAGATCGTCGGCCGATGTCACGTTGAGTTTCGAATCGGCGATGATCTTCTTGCCGAGATCGACATTGGTGCCTTCGAGCCGCACCACCAGCGGCACTTTCAGCCCAACCTCCTTCACCGCGGCGACGACGCCTTCGGCGATGACGTCGCATTTCATGATGCCGCCGAAGATGTTGACCAAAATGCCCTTCACGCTCGGATCCGAGGTGATGATCTTGAATGCCGCCGAGACGCGGTCCTTGGTGGCGCTGCCGCCGACGTCAAGGAAGTTCGCCGGCGCCATGCCGTAGAGCTTGATAATGTCCATGGTCGCCATAGCAAGACCGGCGCCGTTGACCATGCAGCCGATCGAGCCGTCGAGCGCGATATAGTTGAGATCGAATTTCGACGCCTCGATTTCCTTGGCATCCTCCTCGGTCTCGTCGCGCAGTGCCGCGATCTTCGGGTGCAGGAACAGCGCGTTGTTGTCGAAGTCGATCTTGGCGTCAAGGCAGATGAGTTTCTTGTCCTTGGTCACGACCAGCGGATTGATTTCGAGAAGACTCGTGTCGGTGTCGATGAAGGCCCTGTAGAGATTGCTCAGGAGAGGCCCGAGCTGCTTCGCGAGATCCGCATCCAGATGTAGCGTGTGCGCAATGGTGCGGACGTGGTGCGGGCAAATGCCGGCCACCGGATCGATCGAAATGGTTACGATTTTCTCCGGCGTCTTGTGCGCCACTTCTTCGATGTCCATGCCGCCCTCGGTCGACACCACGACGGCCACCCGCGAAGTCGCGCGATCGATCAGCATCGACAGATAGAATTCCTTGTCGATCGCCGAGCCCTCTTCGATGTAGAGGCGGTGCACCTCTTTGCCGTGCGGCCCGGTCTGGTGGGTGACCAATGTCGAGCCAAGAAGCCGCGTCGCTTCCTTGGTCACGTCGTCGACCGATTTGACGACCTTGACGCCGCCCGCCTTGCCGCGGCCGCCGGCGTGGATTTGCGCCTTGACCACCCAGACCGGCCCGCCGAGTTCTCTCGCGGCTTTCTCGGCTTCGTTGACGCTGAAAGCCGGAATTCCGCGCGGCACCGGCACGCCGTATTCGCGCAGCACCGCTTTGGCCTGATATTCGTGGATGTTCATGGAGAGTGACCCGTCATCCTGAGGTGCGAGTGCAGCAAGCCTCGAAGGATGCCGGCCGAGGCACCGGGCCGTCGCCCTTGGAGGGCCACCATAGCGCGTCTAACACGCGCGTAAACGCGCTCATGGCGGCCACCTCAGGGTGACGGAATATTTTACTTCCCCAGATCGGGGGCGATCTTCTTGCAGGCATCGACCAGGCTCTGCACCGATTGCGCCGATTTCTCGAACATCGCGCGTTCGGCGCCATTGAGCTCGATCTCGACGATGCGTTCGATACCCTTGGCGCCGATCACCGTCGGCACGCCGACATAGAGATCTTTCACGCCGTATTCGCCGTTGAGATAAGCGGCGACCGGCAGTACGCGTTTCTTGTCGCGCAGATAGCTTTCCGCCATCGCGATGGCAGAAGCCGCGGGCGCGTAGAAGGCGGAACCAGTCTTGAGCAGGCTCACGATCTCGCCGCCGCCATTGCGGGTGCGGTCGACGATTTCATCGATCCGCGCCTGCGTGGTCCAGCCCATCTTGACGAGATCGGGCAGCGGAATGCCGGCGACCGCCGAATAACGAACCAGCGGCACCATGCTGTCGCCATGGCCGCCAAGCACGAAGGCGTTGACGTCTTCGACGGAGACATTGAATTCGTCCGCCAGGAAATAACGAAAGCGCGCCGAATCGAGCACGCCGGCCATGCCGACCACCATGGTCTTCGGCAAGCCGCAGCACTTCTGCAGCGCCCAAACCATAGCGTCGAGCGGATTGGTGATGCAGATGATGAAGGCATTCGGCGCGTATTTCTTGATGCCGGCGCCGACCTGCTCCATGACCTTGAGGTTGATGCCGAGGAGGTCGTCGCGGCTCATGCCCGGCTTGCGGGGCACACCGGCGGTGACGATGCAGACCGCAGCGCCTTCGATCGCCTCATAGGAATTGGTACCGGAAAAGCGGGCGTCGAAACCCTCGACCGGGGAAGCCTCGACAAGATCGAGCGATTTGCCCTGCGGGATGCCTTCGGCAACGTCGAACATGACGACGTCGCCGAGCTCTTTCAACCCGATGAGAAGCGCCAGCGTGCCGCCGATCTGACCCGAGCCTATCAATGCGATCTTGCTTCGCGCCATCTCACGAATGTCCTTGATTGGTGAAAAACGCCCGGCTGCGGGGTCATTAGCCGTTTCGGCCGGCGCGTTCAAGTCGGCAGAAGTCATGGACCGCGACGGGAACGAAACCCGTGCAATTCCTATTGAGGGGTGGCGATAGTAGAGCTCCGAGCGGGACGAGAACCGAAATGGCTGTAACCAGCCGTAAAGTGCGCAGCGGGCAACCAGCGAAAAGTTGGCTGCGGATGCTCGGCCCTGGACTGGTCACCGGCGCGGCCGACGACGATCCCAGCGGCATTGCAACCTATTCGCAGGGTGGCGCCCAGTTCGGCTACGCACTCTGCTGGACGATGTTTCTCACCACGCCGTTCATGATCGCTATTCAAATGGTGAGCGCCCGGATTGGCGTGGTCACCGGCCAAGGTCTAGCGGCTAATCTGGACAAAGCGATGCCCCGCGGGATGCTGTTCGGTATCGTCGGGCTTCTCCTGATCGCCAATACACTCAACATCGCCGCCGACATCGCGGCCATGGGCGAAGCGCTTCGGCTGGTCGCCGGCGGCCCAGGGCTGGTTTACATCGCCCTGTTCGGCATCGGCTGCCTCGCCGCGGAAATCCTGATCCCGTATCACACCTACTCGCGCTACCTGAAAGCCCTGACGCTGGTGTTGTTTGCCTACGTCGCCACGGCCTTCACGGTCCGCATTCCATGGGGCCAAGTGCTGGCCGCGACCTTCGTCCCGCGCCTATCGTGGGACCGCGATTTCATGTTGATGCTGGTGGCGATCTTCGGCACCACGATCAGCCCGTATATGTTCTTCTGGCAGGCCTCGCTCGAAGCGGAAGGGCGCAAGCTGCGCAGCAAAGCTGCAACGGCGGCGGCCGCCGCCGCTCTGCCCAACCGTCTCGCCGGCAAGGATTCCTTTCGCATCGAAATAGACACCGCCACGGGCATGGTGCTGTCGAATGTCATAGCTTTTTTCATCATCGTGACCACCGGCGCCACTCTGCACGCGCACGGCATGACGCAGATCGGCACGGCCCAGCAAGCCGCTCAGGCGCTGCGGCCGCTGGCTGGCCCGCTGGCATTCGTTCTATTCGCGCTCGGCATCGTCGGCACCGGGCTGCTCGCGGTGCCGGTGCTCGCCGGCTCGGCCGGCTATGCGGTGGCGGAATGCTTCGGCTGGGAAGGCAGCCTCGAACTGCCGGCGCGCGGCGCGCCGGGATTCTATCTTACCGTCGCCGCGGCGACACTCGCCGGATTGGGCGCGGCGCTCACGCCGCTCGATCCGATCCGCATGCTGTTTTGGAGCGCGGTGGTCAATGGCGTGGTGGCGGTGCCGCTAATGGTCGCCATGATGATCGTCGTCGCCAACTATAAGATCATGGGCAAATTCGCCGCATCCCGCGCGCTGATGGTCGGCGGCTGGGGCGCCACAGCCCTGATGGCGGTCGTCGTTGCCGCGATGCTGGTCACCAGCTTTTAGATCAAGTCTCGACGATGCCGGTCGATGCTCCCGTCGTGCGCGTATGCGCGGCGCCGTGCGGCTGCGCCAAGTAACCATGCGAGCGCATCTCGATCAGCCGCGACGCGGTGCGTTTGAATTCGGCCGCTTCGAAGCCCTCATCGGCGCGATAAAGCGCATCGGGCTCGGCATCGGCGGAAGCGATCAGCTTCACATTGTGGTCGTATAGCGTGTCGATCAGGATGATGAAGCGCTTGGCGGCATTGCGGTTGTCGTAAGTCATTACCGGCACATGGTCGAGGACGATGCTGTGATATTCGTGCGCGATCCGCAGATAGTCGGCGGCGGCTAGCGGCTCTTCGCACAGCGCGTGGAAGGAAAACCGCGCCACGCCCATGAACGCATGCGGCACCCGGACGGTGCGGCCGTGCAACGCCAGCTCATGCGCGCCGCCGCCATTACCGCCGGTCAGCCGCTGCCAGGCCTCGTCGAGCTTGGCATCCGCGATCGCATCGGCCGGCACGTACCAGACCGGTAAGCCGGCGAGCTTTTCCAGGCGGAAGTCGGTGCGCGCATCGAGCCGTACGATATCCATATGCGCTTGAAGCATATGAATGAACGGTACGAACAAGGCGCGGTTCAAGCCATCCTTATAGAGCTCATCGGGCAGCACGTTCGAGGTTGCTACCATGACGATGCCGCGTTCCAGCAATTGCTGGAACAGCCGCCCGAGGATCATGGCGTCGGCAATGTCGGTGACGTGAAACTCGTCGAAGCACAACAGCCAGGCTTCTTCGGCTAGCGCCTCCGCAACGAGCCGGATTGGATCTTCGCCCTGGTGCTCGCCGCGATTCATCTCCTGCCGCACCGCATGAATGCGCTCGTGCACGTCGAGCATGAATTCGTGAAAATGGGCGCGGCGCTTACGCTCGACCGGGCTCGTCTCGAAGAAGAAGTCCATCAGCATGGTCTTGCCGCGGCCGACCGCGCCATGGATGTACAAGCCCTTGATCTGCGGCAGCGCGCGCTGGCGGCTGGCGAACAACCAGCCGAGCGAGGAAGATTTACGCGCCAACCGATATTCGGCGATCCGCGTTTCAAGCCGCGCCATCATGTCGAGCACGGCGAGCTGAGCGTCGTCGCTCTCGACGCGGCCCGAAGCGACGCCCGCGGCATAATGCGCTGTGACGGAATTCGCCATGAGGGACTTCAGCGGGATTGTCTGCGGTGGATTAACGGTTGTGTGTGAAACGTGGTGGATTGGACAAACACCAAACCGTTTGCAGTCCATATGCCGACAGTTTGGTACATTGCCGTCGTGAATTCGTCGTAAACGCTTCGGAAGCCATGCGTATACGGAATGTGGGCATGTTGCTCAATCCTTTGCCTTGCCAATTTTCCGCGACACACAACATGGTGCTTTGAGTTGGCGGAAATCGACACGCTCGATGCCGCAGGCTTTCGGGGAGGAAGCGAGAAGGAGGGTCTTCGTCGACGACAACGTCAGGAGACCCAATGCACGAAGTCCTTCCCGAAAGCGGTGTAATCCGCAAATTGTGGATCGGCGAGACGACAAAATACCGCGAACACGTGCTGCGGCTCGACCCGGAGAGCCGGCACAACAGGTTCGCCGGCGGCGTATCAGACGACTTTATTCGCAATTACGTCGAGCTGACCGCGGGCCTCGACACCGTGGTGCACGGCTTTTTCGTCGACGGCATGATACGCGGCGCCGCGGAATTGCGGCCGCTCGGTGCGCAACTCCCGTGCCAGGCCGAAGCCGCGATCAGTGTCGAGAAAGCCTGGCAGAGTCACGGCGTCGGCTCGGCGCTGTTGGGCCGGACCTTGCTGACGGCGCGCAATCGCGGCTACCGGCTCCTGCACATGGCATGCTTGGCTAACAATCATCGCATGCAGCAATTGGCGCGCAAGTTCGACGCCGAGCTGTCATTCGATTTCGGTGGCGTGGTCGGCGAGGTCGAATCCTCGCGCCCGACGCCGCTGTCGATGATGCGCGAAGTTATGTCGGACGGCCACGGCTTCGCCACCGCGATGCTCGAACTGCACTCGCGCATGCTGCGCGCGTGATACCTGGAAGGTCCGCCGCGAAACGCCCGATCGCCGATCGGCCTGTGCGAGACATCAAACCGACATTTGCGCTTCGCGCCCATCCGCGCCTCGTCGGGTGAGCGGATAGGCTTCCTCGACGATATAAGGTCCACCGCCGACCGACGCACGTGAGGAAAACATCACAAAGCGCGACACCTGAAACGGCGTCGAGCGATAGTGCCCGCGCGCAGCGAGATAATCGGCGACCTGATGGCTCGAGGAGTCCCGCAGCCGCGCCAGCGTGACATGCGGCGTATATTTGCGTCCCTCCGGCTCGAGCCCCAGCCGCTGCAGCAGACGATCGTGTTCGGCCTGCAGCTCCATCAACGGCGGCACCGGCGCGGCGATAGCGACGACGGCGCGCGGCTTCCTTCCGCCGAACGACGTCAGCCCGTCGAGCCGAAGCTCGAACGGCCGGCGATGCACGCGGGCCAGCACGCCGGCGATCTCGCGCGCCAAAGCATCGTCGATGTCCCCGATAAAGCGCAGCGTGAGATGATAATTCTCCGCGTCGATCCAGCGCGCCCCGGGCAATCCACCTCGCATCATGGCGAGCGATTGGGCGACCGACTGCGGAATTTCGAGACCGGTGAACAAGCGGGGCATGGCAACCTCCGGGCTCGATACGCGAATCGCGATGCAATGAGAATGGGGTCATCGCTGCGCGCACGCAACCCTTTACGAGCGGTGCCCTTGAGCCTGCGTGACCAGTTCCATGACCTCGGGCAATATCCGCTGCACGATCACTGCGACGCCCGCCGGATTGGGATGCAGGCCGTCTTGCTGGAGGAGATTGAGGTCGCCGGCGACGCCGTCGAGAAAGAATGGGTACAGGAGAACTCCGTATTTCGCGGCGAGTTCGGGATAGATGCTTTCGAAGGCTGGTCCGTAATCGGCACCAAGATTCGGCGCCGCGCGCATGCCGCACAACAAGACAGCAATATGACGTGCCGTCAGCCGTTGCAGGATTGAATTGAGCGCGGCGCGCGTCACCTCGGGCTTGATCCCGCGCAACATATCGTTGGCGCCGAGTTCGACAATCACCGCATCGACGCCCTGCGGCACCGACCAGTCGAGCCGAGCCAGACCGTCGGAGGCGGTATCGCCGGAGACGCCGGCATTGGCGATATCGACGGCGATGCCATTCTTGGCCAGCGCCGCTTGCAGGCGCGGCACAAAGCCATCTTTCTCGGCAAGGCCGTAGCCCGCGGTCAAAGAATCGCCGAGCGCGACGATATGAAGAGGCGCGGCGGCGCGCGCGTCGTGCATCCCTGTTGCAGCAAGGAACGCCACGCTACAAACCGCGGCGATTTGGCGGAGCGCGCGCCGCCACCCATATGAGCCGCAACGGACCAAGCACGACTGACCGTTTGCAGGAGCGGGGCTGGTTGAGCGCATGAACGACATTTCGGGACATCCTATCGCCGGCAACGCCATCGTGCTCGGCGGCGTCAACCTGTCGCTCGGCCGCGGCGCCGCGCGCATCCATATCCTGCGCGACATTGCCCTCAATATAGGCCGCGGCGAGGCGGTTGCCTTACTCGGCCCCTCCGGCTCCGGTAAATCGACGCTGCTCATGGTGATGACCGGATTGGAGCGGCCCGACTCGGGGTCGGTTACGGTCGCCGGCGAGGATTTAGGCCGGCTTGATGAAGACCAGTTGGCACGCTTCCGCGGCCGCACCATCGGCATCGTCTTTCAGGCGTTCCATTTGATTCCGACGATGACGGCGCTAGAAAACGTCGCGATCCCGCTCGAGCTCGCCGGCGCCTCCGATGCGCGCTCACGCGCCGAGCGCGAGCTCGCCGCCGTGGGTTTGAGCGCGCGGCTGCATCACTATCCTGCCGCGCTTTCGGGCGGCGAGCAGCAGCGCGTCGCGATCGCCCGCGCGCTTGCCCCGGATCCCGCCATCGTCGTCGCCGACGAACCGACTGGCAATCTCGACGAGACCACCGGGCGCGATATCATTGAGCTTCTGTTCCGCGGCCATAAGGAACGCGGCACGACGCTTGTTTTGGTGACGCACGACGGCGAGCTCGCGGCGCGTTGCGATCGAGTGCTTCGAATGCACTCCGGACGCATCGAGAGCCGCGTCGCCGCGGCAGGCTCGCCATGACGCAGACCGCGCGTGTGCCGCTTGGCGTGAAGTTCGCCTATACCGCTTTCATGGTGGTGCTGGTTCCGGTCTATTGGCACTATTACGGACCGACCAACTTTCTTTATTTCTGCGACGTCACGCTGATCCTGACCTTGATCGCGATCTGGCCGGAGAACGCGTTACTCGTCTCCATGGGTTGTGTCGGCATCCTCGTGCCGCAGGCGTTTTGGGTGGTCGACTTTCTGGTCAACCTGGCGGGTTATTCGCTGACCGGCATGACCGACTACATGTTCGATTCCACGCACTCGCTGTTTTTGCGGCTGTTGTCGCTGTTCCACGGCCGGTTGCCATTCCTGCTCGTCTATCTGGTGTGGCGGATCGGTTATGATCGCCGCGCGCTGCCGGCCTGGACCGGGCTGTTCATCGTCGACATGCTGGTCTGCTTCTTCCTGATGCCACAGCCGACGCCGCATCCGGGGCTTACCCCGGGCAACATCAATTATGTCTGGGGACTGCGCGATACCGCGGCACAGACTTTGCTGCCGCCCTACATCTGGTTTTCCGGTTTATTGCTCGGGATTCCGGTTTTCGTCTTCGCGCCGACGCATTTCATTCTGGCGCGCGTCGTGCCGAAAGCGACGTGATGCTGACGCCCCCGCCGCAGTCGTTTCCCCTGACGCCGTTGCGCTTCGCCTTGCGCTTTGCACCGCGTTTTATCTGGCGCGATCTGCGCGGCGGCTTGCGCGGCTTCGGCGTCTTTATCGCCTGCATTGCGCTTGGCGTCATGGCGATCGCCGGCGTCGGCTCGGTCGCCGCGAGCCTCAACGACGGCATCGGCAGCGCCGGCCGCGTCATCCTCGGCGGCGACCTCGCTTTGACGCTCATTCAGCGCCAGGCAAACGATGCCGAGCGGGCGTTTCTCGATGACCACGGCACAGTTTCCGTCGTTGCCGCTTTGCGGGCGATGGCGCGAACGACAGACACCCCCGCCGCCGGCGGCGGCTCGACGCTCGTCGAAGTCAAGGCGGTCGATGCCAATTATCCGCTGTTCGGCAAGGTCGTGACCGACCCGGCCACGCCTCTTGCCGCACTGTTAACGCAGAACAACGGCGCCTTCGGCGCGGCGGTCGATCCTACGCTGCTGACGCGGCTTGATCTGAAGACCGGTGACCGCATTTCCATCGGCAGTGCCGTAATCGAGTTGCGCGCCGCATTGACCGACGAGCCGGACAAGCTGGCGGGCGGCATCGGCTTTGGACCGCGCGTGCTCATCAGTGAAGCAGCCTTGCAAGCGACGGGACTTCTGCAGCCCGGCAGCCTAGTGCGCCGGCAATATCGCCTGCGCTTGCCCGACGGCAATTCGAGCGATGCCGCGGTCGCTTCGGTCGAAAAGCAGGCCCAGACGCAATTCCCACAAGCCGGCTGGCAGATCCGCACCCGGATGAAGGCGTCTCCGGCGCTCGAGCGCAACGTCGAGCGCTTTGCCCAATTTCTCGCGCTGGTCGGCCTCACCACGCTTCTGGTTGGCGGTGTCGGCGTGGCCAACGCGGTTGCCAGTCATCTGGCGCACAAGCGCGACGTGATTGCCACCGTGAAAGCGCTGGGCCTGACCAGCGGTGGCGTCTTCATCGTCTATTGCGGCGAGATCGTCATGATCGCGCTGTTCGCCGCCTTGCTCGGCGCCGCGCTCGGCTCGGCTTTGCCCTTTGCCGCCGTATCGGTTTTCGGCGCCATCACTCCGCTCCCCGTCGCACTGGCACTGCATCCCGGTGTGTTGGCGCTGGCGATCGCATACGGCCTCCTCACCGCGCTTGCCTTCGCGCTATGGCCGCTCGGGCGCGCCCACGACATTTCGGTAGCCCGGCTGTTCCGTGATCAGATCGCGGCGGAGCGGAGCCGGCCGCGGCTGCGCTACGTCGCTGCGACGGGGGCAATCGTCGGGCTGCTCGCCGTACTCGCGGTCATCACCACCTATGACCGCCGCGTGGCGCTGTTCTTTGTCCTCGCTGCGGCCGTCGTCTTTGTGCTGCTGCGACTGATCGCAACGGCAACGATGGCGCTGGCGCGCCGTCTGCCGCGTTCGCGTTTTTTCGTGTGGCGGTTGGCCATCGCCAATATTCACCGCCCGGGCGCGCTGACGCCGAGCGTGATGCTGTCGCTCGGACTTGGTCTGGCGTTGCTCGTCACCGTAGTCGAGATCGACGGCAACCTGCATCGCGAACTGGCCGAAGCACTGCCGGACAAAGCGCCATCGTTCTTCTTCCTCGATATTCCAGCCACTGACTCGAGCCGCTTCGATGCCTTCGCGCGAACCCAGGCGCCCGGCTCGACGCTCGAGCGCGTGCCGATGCTGCGCGGGCGCATCGTCGCGGCAAACGGCGTGCCGGCGGCGGATCTCAAACCGGCAGCGGGATCGCGTTGGGTGCTGCGCGGCGACCGCGGCATCACCTACGCCGCCGCCGTTCCCGCCGGTTCACATCTCGTGGCCGGCCAGTGGTGGAGCGCCGACTATGCCGGGCCGCCACTGGTCTCGCTGGAAAGCCGGACGGCGCAAAATCTCAATCTGAAGATCGGCGACACCATCACGGTGAATGTGCTCGGCCGCAACATCACGGCGCGGATCGCCAATCTTCGCGCCGTCGACTGGGAAAACCTCGGCATCAATTTCGTCCTGGTGTACTCGCCAGGCACATTCGCAGGTGCGCCGCATAGCGACATCGCCACTTTGACCTTCGCCGATGGCGACTCCGCGGCCGAGGACGCGGCGCTGATCAAGGCGCTTGCGCAAGCGTTTCCCACCGTGACCGCGCTGCGCGTCAAAGACGCGCTCGACGCCGTCGCGGCCATCGTCGGCAAGCTCATCTTGGCCGTGCGCGCCGCGAGTTCGCTGACGCTCATTGCCGCAGCCCTTGTTCTCGGCGGCGCCTTGGCGGCGAGCCAACGGTTCCGCGTCTACGACGCGGTCGTGCTTAAGACGCTGGGGGCGACGCGCGGCCGACTGACCCTCGCCTATGCCTTGGAGTATCTTCTGATCGGCTTGGCCACCGCCATATTCGGCGTCGCGGCGGGCTCGCTCGCGGCAGCTCTGGTAGTGACGCGGCTAATGGATTTTCCCTTCGTCTTCGTGCCGGGCCAAGCCGCAGCGGCGGCATTGCTCGCGCTTTTTGTCACGGTCGGCCTGGGACTTCTCGGCACCGTCGCGGCGCTGGGCCGCAAACCCGCCGAAGTGCTGCGAAATCTCTAAATGGCGGCCTTCGCGGGACCGTTAAACACCATGAAGAGTTTGTAACGGTCGGGAAATATGGCGTCGCACCCATCTGGCGCGCAGAGTGCTTTCGCACTAGATTCCCGCCACGGGCGATCGGCTTTCGCCGAACGCCAGACCCGGCGAAGCGCCGGGATAACCCAGGGGTATCTTCCATGTCCGACTTCGATCGGAATTACGCGACTCCGAGGACCGGTTATCGCACCGACCAGGTGACGATCGATGCTGGCCTGCGCGCGTATATGATCCGCGTCTACAACTATATGGCCGCCGGCGTGGCCCTGACGGGCGTGGTGGCTTGGCTGGCTTATCAAGCCGCCGGTGGCGACGCCATCCAAGTCGCCGGTGGGCACATCACCGGACTGACCACGTTCGGGCAAGCCATCTTCGGCGGGCCGCTGATGTGGGTATTTATTCTCGCGCCGCTCGGGCTGGTGTTCTTAATTAGCTTCGGGATCAATCGGTTCTCGGCGGGAACTGCGCTCGGACTGTTCTTTCTCTATGCTGGCCTGCTTGGGCTTTCGCTGGCGTCTATCTTCCTCGCCTACACCGGACAGTCGATCACGCAAGTATTCTTTATCTCGGCGGCGACATTCGGCGCGATGAGCCTGTGGGGCTATACAACCAAGCGCGATCTCACCGGCTTCGGCTCGTTCATGTTCATGGGCCTGATCGGCATCGTCATCGCTAGCCTGGTCAACGTGTTCCTGCATTCAGGCCCGCTCGGTTGGGCAATCTCGGTGATCGGCGTGCTCGTCTTCGTCGGGCTCACGGCATATGACACGCAGCGGATCAAGGAGATGTATTCGCCGATGGACGACGGCACCATCGCCGGCCGCAAGGCGGTGATGGGCGCGCTGTCGCTCTACCTCGACTTCATCAACCTGTTCCTGATGATGCTGCGGCTGTTCGGCGATCGCCGCTAAGCCGGCCGACAAGCTCCAAGTCGAACGCCCCGGGTAAAAGCCCGGGGCGTTTTTCTTTTCCGTTTCGTCGTTTTCTGGCAATTTTGCTCGACCATGAGCAACGTCACCATCCGGCCCGCCGCGGCTGCGGACATCGCGGCCATCACCCGCATCTATGCCGACGCCGTGCTGCACGGCACCGCGACATTTGAGATCGAGCCGCCCGACGAGGCGGAAATGGCGCGGCGGCATCGGACCATGACCGCCAACGGCTATCCGTATCTTGTCGCCGAGCGCGGGGGAGCTCTGGCGGGCTATGCTTATGCCGGCCCATACCGCGATCGTCCGGCTTACAAGTGGTGCGTCGAGGATTCGCTCTATGTCGCACCGGAATTTCACCGCAAGGGAGTAGGCCGGCTGTTGCTCACGCGCCTGATCGAGGAGTCGGAGGGATTGGGCTTCCGGCAGATGCTTGGGGTGATCGGCGATTCGGCCAACACCGCATCGGTTGCGGTCCATGCCGCGGCGGGCTTTCGCCTGATCGGCACATTTCAATCCGTCGGCTTCAAGCACGGGCGATGGCTTGACACCGTGCTGATGCAGCGACCATTGGGCAAGGGCGATGCCTCGCCGCCGTAAGTCGCTTCAGCCCGCCACCACGCGAAGCGAACGGTCGAGCGCTCCGAGCACGCGGTCGAGCTCGTGGCCGCGGCGCACGATATGGCCGGTGGCCGAAATCACGCTATAGGCGCCCTGGCGGCGGCCGAGTTTCGGGTTTTTCTCGATCCGGTAGATCGGCATCTCCGAGGCCCGGCGGAACACCGAAAACACGGCGCGATCTTTGAGGAAATCGATTGCGTAATCACGCCATTCGCCGGCGGCGACTTTGCGGCCGTAGAGCCGGAGAATGCGGTCGAGCTCCCGGCGGTTGAAGGTCACTTCGTTTGCGGGAGCGGGCGAATGCTGCTCGCCCCCGCGCCACGCGCTTGGATCGGTATCGCCGAAATCCATACGGCGCCTCCTTCTGTCGTCCTGGTGTCATGATCGCGCCGGAACGGACAGCGGGCAAGAGCCTGTCGCGCGGCAAATTAGGACTGATTAATCGGAAGGGCTGCCGCTTGAGAGGATTTTCGGCCCGGGGGCAGGGCGATCGGTGGCCTGCTGCGGCACCCTTGCCGGCGGAATCACGGCTTCGTTAAGTGAATCATAATACCGCCCTAATTCCGACAAGCACGCGCCGCGCTGAGCTGCGAAATAATAGCTCGTTGCCTCAAGGCCCGGTTCGGATGCGTTCCGGATTCCTCAGCCCCCCAGCCCCCCGGGGCGCGGACGGATCGGGCCAGAGGCAGCAGAGTTCTCTGTATGGTTCATTCCCCAATCCCTTAGGCCGGCGCAGTGCCGGCCTTTTTCTTTTTATGGGCGGGCAGCGGGCCTAGCGCAGCGGCGTATAGGCCGCGCCCAGGATGATTCCGGGCTTATCGCGCGTGCCCTCTTGCACCATGACCACGGCGGCATCGACGCCGTCGGCCTTGAGCTCGGACATCGGCACGTTCCAGGTCGACGCCACACCGGTCCAGTCGCCCAGCTTGAGCCAACTGCGCACGACGTTGTGATAGGTGATGGTGCGGCCGCGGTTCTCGCCGCGGCCGATAGCGACGGCGATCGCCTTCGCCAGCGGACACAGCCAAACCTCGCCGGCATGGTGCTGGCTCTCCGTCGCGTCGATCTTGACGCTGACACTGTTGGCGTCCGCAACCATCGACACCGGCACCGACATCACGCCGGATTTTTGATCGGTGTGGGCGATGGTGCGCTCGATGGCGGCTTTGTCGCTGCCGAGCACATGCATTGCGCCGCTGACCACGATCTGCGGCGTATAGACTTGCCGGTCGCCGCGCATGCGGGCGTAAGCGCGCTGGCGCGCCGAATGCGCCGGATTGGCAAGCGTGTCCTTCCAACCGAGATAATCCCAATAATCGATCGGCAGGCTGAGCGCGATGAGCGATTGATCGGCCGCCAATTCGCCGATGAGCTTGTCGGCGGCCGGGCAGGACGAGCAGCCTTGGCTGGTGAACAATTCAAGCAAGGCGCGCGGCTCGGCGGCGCGCGCGACCGCGAGTGTCGCAATCAAGAAGCTTGCAATGAGAGGTGCCGACGCGAGGCGGCGACGCAGCATTCCAACCTCCACCCCCAACTCCATAGCGAAAGATTCGCCCAAAGCGGAAGATTCGGCCCTTGGTGACGATTTCGTGACGGTGGCACTTGTAATGCCGCCGCCGGTCACCCGCCACTCAATTCGCGGTGAGGACTAGCTGTGGCACATGATCGTGACGGGAAACCGATAAGCATTTTCCCGAACATGCCACGCTTGAGCCACGCGCTACGCCGCCAAGTGGCGCAGCACGTACTGCAGGATGCCGCCGTTGCGGTAATAGTCGAGTTCGTCGGCGGTATCGATGCGGCAGATCAGCGGCACGCGCTTGAGCCCGCCGTCGGAGGCGATGATCTCGGCAAGGAGCCGCTGGTGCGGCTTGAGGTCGCCGTGCAGGCCGCGGATGGTGACCTGCTCGTCGCCCTTCAAGCCGAGCGTCTGCCACGAGGTGCCTTCTTCAAACACCAGGGGCACGACGCCCATGCCGACGAGGTTGGAGCGGTGAATACGCTCGAAGCTCTGCGCGACGACGGCGCGAAGCCCGAGCAGCATGGCGCCCTTTGCCGCCCAATCGCGCGACGATCCGGTACCGTATTCTTTGCCGGCGAATACGACGAGCGGCACGTTCTCGGACTTGTAGCGCATCGCCGCGTCATAGATCGTCATGCGCTCTTTTGACGGATAGTGAATGGTATAACCGCCCTCGACGCCGGGCACCATTTGATTCTTGATGCGGATATTGGCGAAGGTGCCGCGCATCATCACCTGATGATTGCCGCGCCGCGTGCCGTACTGATTGAAGTCCCTCGGCCGGACCTGATGATCGCGCAAGTATTCGCCGGCAGGACTGTCCTCCTTGATCGATCCCGCCGGCGAAATGTGGTCGGTGGTGATCGAATCGAGAAACAGCCCGAGGACGCGGGCGTCGACGATGTCCTCGATCGGCTGGCTGCGTTTCGGCATGTCTTCGAAATAGGGCGGATTCTGCACGTAAGTCGAGCGATCGTCCCATTTGTAGGTCAGCCCGCCCTGCACGCTAATCTTGCGCCAGTTGGCGTCGCCCTTGAACACGTCGCCGTATTTCCTGGTGAACATCTGTTTGTTGATGTTCTTGTTGATCACTTCGGCGATCTCGCGGCCGGTCGGCCAGATGTCGCGCAAATAGACCTTGCGGCCCTTCTGATCGGTGCCGAGCGGTTGCTTGGCGACATCGATCTGCATCGAGCCGGCAATCGCGTAAGCCACCACTAGAGGCGGCGAAGCGAGATAATTGGCGCGCACGTCGGCATTGACGCGGCCTTCGAAATTGCGATTGCCCGAAAGCACGGCGGCCGCGACCAGGTCGTTCTTGTTGATCGCTTCGGAGATTTCCTCGGGCAGCGGGCCCGAATTGCCGATGCATGTAGTGCAGCCGAAGCCGACCAGATTGAAGCCAAGCGTGTCGAGGTCTTTCTGCAGGCCGGATTTCGCCAGATATTCGGCGACCACCTGCGAGCCCGGCGCCAGCGAGGTCTTCACCCACGGCTTTACCGTAAGCCCCTTGGCCACCGCCTTGCGGGCGAGCAGCCCCGCGGCAACCATGACCGACGGGTTGGACGTATTGGTGCAGGACGTAATCGCGGCGATTACCACGTCACCATTGCCGAGAGAATGCTTGCGGCCCTCGACCGGGACGCGCTTGTCCATCTCGGTGGCCTTGTTGAACTCCTTGTCCATCGACCAGGCAAAGCCGTTCTTGACCTCCTTGAGCGCGATGCGGTCCTGCGGACGCTTGGGCCCGGCAAGCGATGGCTCGATCGAGGACAGTTCAACCTTGAGCACCTCGGTGAACATCGGATCCGGCGTGCTCTTGGTGCGATACATGCCCTGCGCCTTGGCATAGGCGATGACCAGCGCAATACGGTCGGCCGCGCGGCCGGTATCGCGCAGATAATGGATGGTATCGTCGTCGATCGGAAAGAAGCCGCAGGTCGCGCCGTATTCCGGCGACATGTTGCCGAGCGTGGCGCGATCGGCGATCGACAGATTGGCGACGCCAGGGCCGAAATATTCAACGAACTTGCCGACCACGCCGCGCTTGCGCAGCATTTGCGTCACGGTGAGCACGAGGTCGGTCGCGGTCATGCCTTCCTTGAGCTTGCCGTTGAGCCGCACACCGATCACCTCCGGCAGTAGCATCGAGTAGGGCTGGCCGAGCATGGCGGCTTCCGCCTCGATGCCGCCGACGCCCCAGCCGAGCACCGACAGGCCGTTGACCATGGTGGTGTGTGAGTCGGTGCCGACCAGCGTGTCCGGATAGGCGAGTTCGGTAGCCACCGTTTTGTCGGGGAACTGGATTTTGGCCTTCGACGTCCACACCGTCTGCGACAGATATTCGAGATTGACCTGATGGCAGATACCGGTGCCGGGCGGCACGACGCGGAAATCCTCGAACGAGCGCTGCGCCCATTTCAGGAACTTGTAGCGTTCCTGGTTCTGCTTGTACTCGTCCTCGACGTTTTGCTTGAACGCGAGCGCATTGCCGAAATGATTGACCGCAACCGAATGGTCGATGACGAGGTCGACCGGAACCAGCGGATTGATCTTCTTCGCATCGCCGCCGAGATGGTCCATGGCGTCGCGCATGGCGGCGAGGTCGACCACGGCGGGCACGCCGGTGAAGTCCTGCATCAGCACGCGCGCCGGCCGAAACGCGATCTCGCGGTCCGAGGTCTTCGACTTAAGCCATTGCGCCACCGCCTGGATGTCCTGCTTGGTGACGGAGCGGCCATCTTCGTTGCGCAACAAATTTTCCAGCAACACCTTGAGCGAGAAAGGCAGCCGCGAAATTCCTTTCAGGCCGTTCTTTTCCGCCACCGGCAGGCTGTAATACGCATAGGTCTTGGAGCCGACCTTGAGGGGCCGGAGGCATTTGAAGCTATCGAGCGATTCCATGACTTTTTTCCCATCCCGCCGGCCGGGCGCCGGCGCAATTCGGAGGTAATTTATTGCCGAAACTGGCCCAATCCCCTCCTGATGGGAGAGGAAAATCGGACGTGGCAGGCGTCACCGGCGCGCCGCGGCCCGACCAGCGGCTTATAAGGTCTTTTCCCCGCTTGTGCCAGTTCAGCAAGGAATAGTCCGCTAACATGCCGAGCATGCCCCCAAACGTCGGGAAAACATCCCCGAAACCGCATCCAGGTCGGTGCTGATGCGTCTCACCGGTGTCGACTTGGCCTGTCAGCGCGGCGAACGCGACGTCTTCGCGGGAGTGAGTTTTGCCGTCGAGTCCGGCCAAGCTTTGACCATTAGCGGCCGCAACGGCGCGGGAAAATCGTCGCTTTTACGTATGATCATCGGCCTCCTCCCCATCGCCGGGGGCCGGCTGACGCTGGACGGTGGCGATTCGGAACTAAGCATCGCCGAGCAGGCGCATTATCTCGGTCACCAGGATGCGCTGAAAGGCTCGCTGTCGGTTGCCGAAAACTTAAGCTTTTGGGCCGGTTTCTTTGGGTTACGGTCGGCTGATCTGCACATGCCACTGGAGACTGTCGGGCTCGCCGGGCTCGCGGGCCTGCCGGCAGCCTATCTTTCGGCCGGACAGCGCCGGCGGCTGTCGATTGCCCGGCTGATCGCAGTGCCGCGCCCGATCTGGCTCCTCGACGAACCGACCAGCACGCTCGATGCGGCGGCACAGGATCGCCTCGCCGAGCTGATGGGCACGCATCTGGCCGGCGGTGGCCTCATCCTCGCGGCAAGCCATGGGCCCACTGGGCTTGCCGGCGCACCGGACCTGCGGCTCGGGGAAGCGCCATGACGCCGCTCGCCACCCTCCTCGTCCGCGACATGCGGATCGCCGTGCGCGTCGGCGGCGGTGCGTTGATGGGGGTGTTGTTCTTCCTCGTCGTGGTCACCCTCATTCCGTTCGCCGTCGGCCCCGATCTGGCGCTGCTCAAGCGGATCGGGCCGGCGATCCTGTGGCTCGCGGCGCTGCTTGCCAGCCTGTTGGCGCTCGACCGGCTGTTTGCCGGCGATCGCGACGACGGCTCGCTCGAACTGATCCTGATGGGCCGCGCGCCGCTGGAGCTCGTGGTCGCGACCAAGGGCTTGGCCCATTGGCTCACCACCGGGCTGCCGCTCGTGATCTGCGCGCCGCTGGTCGGGCTTCTCCTCAATCTCGATCTGCCGGAGGAAGGCGCCTTGATGCTGACGCTGTTCGTCGGCACGCCGGCTTTGACGTTCATCGGGCTGATAGGCGCCGCCATCGCCGTGACGCTGCGCCGCGGCGGCTTGCTGCTGGCTGTCATCGTGCTGCCGCTCACGGTGCCGATCCTGATCTTCGGCGTCGCCGCCGCCAACGCCGCGGTCTCCGGGCCGATACCATTCGGTACGCCGTTTACGATCCTTTGCGCGTTGACGCTGGCGAGCCTCGTGGTCGGCCCCTTCGCCGCCGCGGCGGCGTTGCGGCAAGAAATGGAATAAGCGGGGTAACGAGATGGAACGGCAACCTTGCTCATGCAAAAGTGACGACCGGACGGGCCGAGCCGCATTGTATTACCACCGGAATCTACATTAAGAACCGAATTCCCTGGAAAGCTGCCGATGGCCCTCATCGACCTCGCCAATCCGTCGCGGTTTCTGAAGTTCGTCAACGGCGCCATTCCATGGCTGGCCGGCGTGACGGTTCTCGTCTTCGCCTTCGCGCTGGAGCAGGCGATGATCGCGCCGGACGACTACCAGCAGGGTGCCACGGTCAAAATCATGTATCTGCACGTGCCCTCGGCTTGGCTCGGCATGCTGTGCTGGGGGCTGATGTCGGTCGCGGCGCTCGGCACCTTGGTGTGGCGTCATCCGCTCGCCGACGTGACGGCCAAGGCGGCGGCGCCAATCGGAGCCGCCTTCACGCTCCTCTGCCTCGTCACCGGCTCGCTATGGGGACGCCCCGAATGGGGCACCTATTGGGTGTGGGACGCGCGGCTCACCTCCGAACTGGTTCTGCTCCTCCTCTATCTCGCCGTCATCGCCTTATGGAACACGGTTGACGACCCATCGCGCGCGGCCCGCGCGGTCGCCGTGCTCACGCTGGTCGGGGCGATCGACCTGCCGATCATCAAATTCTCGGTCGACTGGTGGAACACGCTGCATCAAGGCGCTTCGGTGTTCCGCGTCGGCGGCTCGACGATCTATCCGACGATCCTGGTGCCGCTTTTCATCATGGCTGGCGCCTTCACCTTGCTGTTCGTCACGCTGGTGCTGGCGGCGATGCGCAACGAAATTCTGCGCCGGCGGGTGCGGACGCTGCAACTGATGCAGGCGAGCGCCGCGAGCTGATGATGGAACCCACCGCGCATATCGATTTCATCGCCGCGGCCTATGCTGCCGCGGTGATTGTGGTTGGCGTCCTGATCGCCTGGGTGACAATCGATTACCGCGCACAAACCCGCAAGATCGCCGCGCTCGAACTGCAGGGGATTACGCGACGCTCCGATGCGATTTCAGATCGGCCGACATCGCGGTTCACCGAGACGACCAGGGAACAGGCCCAGGAAGAAGCATGAGCGTCACGGAAAATCCGAGCCGCCCGGTACGCTGGTATCGCGCCCTGGTGCTGTTGCCGCTCGGCATTTTCCTTGGGCTCGTTATCTTGTTCCTCATTCAGCTCAATGGCGGCGATCCCTCGTTCGTTCCTTCGGCGCTGATTGGACATCCAGCGCCGCAAACGACATTGCCGCCGATCGCCGGACTGGAGCGCGACGGCGCGCCGGTCCCCGGCATCGATCCGGCCGACTTCAAGGGCGCAGTCACGGTCGTCAATGTCTGGGCGTCGTGGTGCGTGCCGTGCCACGACGAAGCACCCCTGCTTACGCAGATGGCCAAGGACACTCGCTTTCGCCTGATCGGCATCAATTACAAGGACGAGCCCGACAATGCGCGGCGCTTTCTCGGCCGCTATGGCGATCCCTTCGCCGCCGCCGGCACCGATCAAAACGGCCGCGCCGCGATCGATTGGGGCGTCTATGGCGTGCCGGAGACGTTCGTGATCGGCCGCGACAGCCGCATCGCCTATAAGCTCGTCGGACCGATCACGACGGACAATTACGCAACGGTGCTCAAGCCGCAGATCGACAAGGCGCTGGCGGCAGGCTCCTGATACGTCACTCCGCCGACTCGACCGCGTATCGTTTCAACAGCGGCACCTGCAACGCGCCGAATACGAGCGTCAGCGGCGTCACGCCGAACACCTTGAAATCGACCCAAACATCGGTCGAGGTGTTGCGCCAGACGATTTCGTTGAGTACGGCAAGCACAAAGAAGAACAGCGCCCAGCGTAGCGTCAGCTTGCGCCAGCCCTCATCGGTGAGGTCAAACATCGAATCGAACACGACGCCAAGCAGAGGCTTCTTGAAAATCAGACCGCCGATCAATATCGCGCCGAACAAGGCATAGATGATGGTCGGCTTGACCTTGATGAAGGTCGCATCATGCAGGAAGAGCGTCAGGCCGCCGAATACGACGACAATGATCGCGGTGACCACCGGCATGATCGGCAGGTGGCGCGTCATCGCGTAGGACACCGCTAGCGCCGCCAGCACCGCGACCATGAAGGCCGCCGTGGCGACGAAAATTCCGTACCGGGTGTTGGCGAAAAAGAACAGCGCCAGCGGCCCCAGGTCGAGCGCCAGCTTGAGGAACGGATTGAGCTGCGGTTTTTTTGTCGCTGTCATGATGCGCGCTGTGTAGCCGGGATCGAGCGCCGGCTCAATCACACCTCAAGGCCGACCATGGCGCGGGCGAACTCATGCGCTGAAAACGGCGCCAGATCGTCGATGCTTTCGCCGACGCCGACGTAATGCACCGGCAAACCGAACTTCGCCGCGATCGCCACCAGAATGCCGCCGCGCGCGGTACCGTCGAGCTTGGTCATGGCAAGCCCGGTGATGCCGACCAGCTTTTGAAAGACCTCCACCTGCGACAGTGCGTTCTGTCCGACCGTGGCATCAAGCACCAGCAGCACCGCATGAGGCGCGTCGGCGTCGACCTTCTTGATGACACGGACGATCTTCTCCAATTCCTCCATCAATTCAGTGCGGTTCTGCAGTCGACCGGCAGTGTCGATCAGGAGAATGTCGCTGCCGCGCTCCTTGGCCGCGCGTACTGCATCGAAAGCGAGACCCGCGGCGTCGGCGCCTGCCTCACGCGCAATGAAATCGGCGCCGCTGCGCGTCGCCCAGATTTTGAGCTGCTCGATCGCCGCGGCGCGGAACGTGTCGCCAGCGGCGAGCATGACGGAATGCCCTTCGGCGCGGAATTTCGACGCGAGCTTCCCGATAGTCGTGGTCTTGCCCGATCCATTCACGCCGGCGACCAGGATGACGAACGGCTTTTTCGCCGGATCGATGACGAGAGGCTGCGCCACCGAAGCCAGCGCCTTCTCCACTTCCGCCGCGACGACTGCCTTGATCTCATCCGGCGTGATCGATGCGGAGAAGCGGCCGTAACGAAGCTCGGTGGCAATGCGTGCCGCCGTATCGGTGCCGAGATCGGCGCGGATCAGCGCATCCTCGATCTCATCGATCGTCGTCGCATCAAGCTGACGCTTGGCGACCACGTGCGCGATGGCGCCGCCGATCGCCGAGGAACTGCGCTTGAGGCCGCCGGAGAGGCGCCCCCACCACGAGTGCTTGGCTTCGGCGGCTTCAACGCCGTCCGATTGACCGTCTTGCGGAGTTTCTTGCATGCGGCGTCCGTGATAGCCGTTTCGCCGAGGTAGGCAAACATGACTCCCGAAGAGATGGTGTCGCGGCTCCTTTACCGCGACGGGCTGATGCTGGTGATCGACAAGCCGGCCGGCATGGCCGTGCATCGCGGCTCGCCGAACAGCAAGGACCGGAACCGGGAGTCGATCGAGGACCATTTCGATGCGTTGCGCTTCGGCCTGCCGCGCCCGCCGGCGCTGGCGCACCGGCTCGACCGCGACACCACCGGATGCCTCGTCCTTGGCCGCCACCGCAAGGCGCTGGCCCAGCTCGGCAAGCTGTTCCGCAACGGCGCCATCGACAAGACCTACTGGGCCATCGTCGAAGGCAGTCCTGACGCAGACCAAGGCGAAATCGACATGCCGCTCGGCCGCCTCGACGCCAATATCGGCTGGTGGCAGAAGCACGATCCGCAAGGCCAGCCCGCGGTGACCAAGTGGAAAGTGATGGGTCGCATCCCGGGCCTGACCTGGCTCGCGCTCGAACCGCTGACCGGGCGCACGCATCAGCTCCGCGTCCACTGCGCGGAGATGGGCTGGCCGATCCTGGGCGATGCGATCTACGGCAATGCGCCGCGAACGGGCGGTCCGACGCTGCATCTGCATGCGCGTGAAATCGTCGTGCCGCTCTACAAGAACCGCGAGCCCATCCGTGTCGTCGCGCCGGTGCCGGAGCGTATGCGCGAGCGGCTGGCGGCTTGCGGGTGGCAAGGCGAAGAGGTCACGGCGCCGTCATTTCACGACCCGAGCGAAGCGGCGGCGGATTATCAATAAATCGTCTGCTTGATCCGCTCCGGCGCCAGCCGGTCGTGCTCCGGCCCGCCCATCTTGCCGCCGGTCACTTCGGCGAGGATCGCGCCCGGCGTCGGCAGCGTCTTGCGGTCGACGATGCTCGCCGGATCCCACAGCTTCGAACGGATGATCGCCTTGGTGCACTGGAAGTAGGCCTTCTCGACCGTCACCACGAGAACGCACTTCGGCACCTTGCCGTTGAAGACAAAACTTTCAGTCAGCTTCGGATCGGTGGAGATTTTGGCGCGGCCGTTGACGCGCATGGTCTCGCCGACGCCGGGGATGAGGAACAGCAACGATATGCGCGGATCGCGCACCAGATTGCGCAGGGAATTGATGCGGTTATTGCCGCGGCGGTCGGGAATGACGAGCGTGTGCTCGTCGATCACCCGCACGAAACCCGGCGGATCGCCGCGCGGCGAGCAGTCGAGACCCTCAGGACCGCAGGTCGCCACCACGGCGAACGGCGCGGCTTCGATCAGCTTGCGATATTGCGGCGTGACGTGATCGACTTCCTTGAAGACGGCAGGACCATACGGCGCGTCCGAGTAGAGACTCTCAAGCTGCGCGGTGCTCGTTATCGTATAGTCTTGCCCATTGCCGTCCATGGCCGGTCTCCGCTTGGCGCCGCCTCAGGTTCAAGCCGCAAGTCTAACTCATGCCGCCTGCAATTGTCTGCCGTCGTGGCCTGCGATCGCCACGTCGACGATTGCACCGGCTTCGGTCGGCGTGGCGAGCAGCACCTTGGTGAAATGCTCGGTATGGCCGGTGTTTTGGGTTTCGGCCAAAACGCGGCGTGTCGTTCCGACCTCGCCGTCGAGATGCCGGCGCAGTGCCGTTGCGCCGCGCTCGCGCAGCCGCCGCGCGCGGGCCTTGGCGATGGAACGGTCGACCTGCGGCATCCGCGCGGCGGGCGTGCCCGGACGCGGGGAGAACGGAAAGACGTGCAGGTGCGTCAGTCCGCATTCCTCCACGAGATCGAGTGTCTCGCCGAACATCGCCTCGGTCTCGGTCGGGAAACCGGCGATCAGATCGGCGCCGAACACGATGTCCGGACGCAAGCGGCGTGCCCCCGCACAGAAAGCGATGGCGTCGGCGCGCAGGTGCCGCCGCTTCATGCGCTTGAGAATGAGATCGTCGCCCGACTGCAGCGACAGATGCAGATGCGGCATCAGCCGCGCTTCGGTCGCCAGCGCGTCCAGAAGATCGCGATCCGCCTCAACCGAATCGATCGAGGAGAGCCGCAGCCGCTTGAGCTCCGGCACGTGCTTGAGGATTTGCTTGACCAGCGTGCCGAGCTTTGGCGTGCCGGGCAGGTCGGCGCCATAGCTCGTGAGGTCGACGCCGGTCAGCACGATCTCGCCGTAACCGTTGGCGACGAGCCGGGCCACGTCGTCGACCACGGCGCCCATCGGCACTGAACGTGAATTGCCGCGGCCGAACGGGATGATGCAGAAGGTGCAGCGATGATCGCAGCCGTTTTGCACCTGGACGAAAGCGCGGCTGCGGCCGGCAAAGGCATCGATGAGATGCGCCGCCGTGTCGCGGACGGCCATGATGTCGTTGACGATGACCTTCGGCGCATCGCCGAGGTCAAAAGCGGCGCGCGCCTGCGCCCAGCCGGCCGCCGAGAGCTTTTCGGAGTTGCCGAGCACACCATCGGCCTCGGGCATGGCGCTGAAAGTCGCCGGCTCGGTCTGCGCCGCGCAGCCGGTGACGACGATCTTGGCTTGCGGGCGCTCGCGGCGCAGCGCGCGGATCGTCTGTTTGGCCTGACGCACCGCCTCCGCGGTGACCGCGCAGGTATTGACCACGACGGTATCGGAAAAGCCGGCCCGCTCGGCATTGCGCCGGATCACTTCCGATTCGGCCGCATTGAGCCGGCAGCCGAAGGTGACGACCTCGACGCTCATGGCGCTGCCCCCGCTTCGGCGAGCAACGCCGGATCGAAGCGGCCCTTGTGTTCGTATTCGACCGGTCCGGTCATCAGCACATGACCGTCGGCCGCGCGCCATTCGATGCCGAGATCGCCGCCGGGCACCGTGACCGTGACGGTGCGGCCGGTGCGCTTAAGCCGCGCCGCGGCGACAACGGCGGCGCAGGCCGCCGAGCCGCAAGCTTTGGTCAGCCCGGCGCCGCGTTCCCAGGTGCGGATCACAATACGATCGCGCGACGGCGTCGCCGCGAGCGTGATATTGGCGCGCTCGGGAAACATCGGATGGTGCTCAAGCAAAGGCCCGATCTTGGCGAGATCGTAAGCCGACGGATCGTCGACCCAGAAGATGGCGTGCGGGTTGCCCATGCTGACGACGGACGGCGAATGCAGGACCGGCGCGCCGCGCGGTCCGATTTCCAGTTCGATATTGCGCGTGTCGGCGAACTCTTGCGACAACGGGATCTCGTCCCAGCGCAATCGCGGCGGACCCATATCGACGGTGAACAGTCCGTCTTTCTCGCGCCAGCACGCCACCGCACCCGCCGGCGCTGCGAATTTAAGCTCAGTGCGGCCGGTCTCTTGGCTGATCAGCGCCGCGACGCAGCGCATGCCGTTGCCGCAGGCGCCCGCCTCCGAACCGTCATTGTTGTAGATGCGGATCGAGGCATCTTCGCCGCCGCGCGCCGGATAGAGCGCCATCAGCTGATCGTACGGCTCTTGCCGCGCCGCCGCGCGCGCCTCGGCGGCGTCGATGGGGCTCGCGCCGCGGCGCAAATCGACGATGACGATCTCGTTGCCGAGACCGTTCATCTTGACGAAATCGCGATTGCCTAGCGCGCCCATCGCTACGCCCATGATAAAGCCCAAAATGTGAGTGACTTATATGAGAACTCGATCGTTGTACGCCAGCCTTGCGATTGGGCAGCGGACGGCGATGACGGCAATTTGGGCAGGGCGGAAGCGGCAGAAAGTGCTAGATTCGCTTGGGGCACCAGTGCATGAGGCGATGCAGGCAACGACGCGGTCGCGCGCGCCGAACCGCCGCTTCGGGGAGAAAATGATGTCGTTCCGCTTGGCGCGCGCCGGTCTCGTGGGCGCCGCATTGGCCGTGATTTTGGGCGGCGGACTGCCGCTGGAAGCGGTGGCGCAAAGCCCGGCGCAGGCGCAGATCCAGCAACAAAATCCCGCGCCTACCGCAGCCGCCACCGCCCCTGCAACGCCGGCCGCGCCCGAGCAGATCGCGCCCAGCTCTACTCCGGCGCAGCCGGGCGACGTGTTCGGCGAGGACACGACGCTGACCGCGCGGCCGATGATCTATGTCAAGGGCAGCGGCACCTGGGACAAGACCTTCGACATCATCACGACGTCGCTGAAAAAGATCAAAATCTACCTCGACAAAGAAGGCATCAAGGCCGACGGCCCGCCGATGACGATCTTCACAGCGTCCGACGATAACGGTTTCGACTACGAGATCGGGCTCCCGATCGCCGCGCCGCCGAAAAATCCGCCCCACGGCGAATTCACCCTTGGCCAGACGCCGGATGGCGCGGCGCTGAAATTCGTCTATCGCGGCTCCTATGACGATCTCGATAATACTTACGAGACCATCACGGATTATCTCGACGGGAAACGGCTCGACGCCAAGGAGATGATCGAGGAATACGTCACCGACCCTCTCACCGCAGGCGCCGACAAGCTGGTCATCAACGTTTACGTCTTGATCAAGCCACCCGGCGCTTCGCCGGGTTAAGAAGCGATCACAGCTCCCACACCTGCCCGGCCCGCAACGTGCGAAATCGCGCGGGCGGAATTCCGGCGGCCGCCAGCGCCTCGGCGAGAACGAGGAGCGGAGCATCGATCGCCTCGTCGGTGAGCTGGAACGTGCCGAAGTGGTGTCCCAGCGCCAGCTCGGCGCCGCAATCGATGAACGCCTGGACCGCTTCGGCCGGATTCATGTGCTGCTCGCGCATGAACCAGCGCGGTTCGTAGGCACCGATCGGAAGAATGGCGAGGCGGAATGGTCCGTGGCGTTCGCGCGCGCTGCGAAAATGACGCCCGTCGCCGTAGCCCGAGTTGGCGACGAAGTAGATCCGACCGGCCGGCGTCTCTATGACGAACGAGGCCCACAGCGACATATTGCGGTCGGACAGATTGCGCGCCGACCAATGGCGCGTCGGGATGGGAGTCACCGCCAGTCCGGCCCCGAGATCGACCCTTTGCTCCCAATCGTAACCTTCGGCGGCGATGGCGAGATCGTGGTTGCGCATGATCGTGTCATTGCCGACCGGGGTAACGACGCGAGGCCGATGCGCGGCTGCTAGGCGCGACAATGTAACGACGTCCAGATGATCGTAGTGGCCGTGCGAGACCAGCACGGTATCGATCGGCGGCAGGTCGTCAAAGGCAATGCCGGGATCGTTGACCCGCTTCGGCCCGATGAATCGAAACGGCGAAGCGCGTTTCGACCATACCGGGTCGAGCAGGATGTTGCGGCCGGCGGTCTGGATGAGAAAGCTTGCGTGGCCGACATAGGAGATGCGCCAGGTCGCGCCTTCGACCCGGGCCGGGGGGCGGTCGGCATAAGCCGACGGCGCCCATGACGGCCACTTCGCCCGAGCGCCCCGGCGCAGACGCCACTGCAACAGGTCGCGCCGGCTGCGCGGCGGCGCGCCGTCCGGGTCAAAAAAGCGCTCGCCGTCGAAATGGTCCGAAACCGGACCTTGGTAATAGCGGGACATAGCGGCCCTAAAGATATAGCGGCCCTACGGATATAGCGGCCTTGGAATATATGCTCGGCCATCCCGGCCGCCCGCCATAACGCCACGGTTGACGGCAGGGTGGTCCGCACCTATTTTCCGGCCGCTCTCGCAAGAGACCGAAATTAACCGCCGACCGGCCCTCGAGACCGGAGGTTCTCGCCCGACAGCGCGATGCGCCCTCGGGCGTAATGGTGTTTTTTATGTTCGACAATCTCTCCGAACGGCTAAACGGCATCCTCGACCGGCTGACCCGGCGCGGCGCGCTGTCGGAGGCTGACGTCGATGCGGCGTTGCGCGAGGTGCAGCGCGCGCTCCTTGAAGCCGACGTGGCACTCGATGTGGCGCGAAGCTTCATCGATCAGGTCAAGCAGCGCGCCGTCGGCGTCGACGTGATCAAATCGGTCACGCCCGGCCAGATGGTCGTCAAGATCGTGCACGACCAGTTGATCGAGACTTTGGGATCGAATGCCGAGCCGATCGATCTCAACGCCCCGGCGCCGGTCGTCATCATGATGGTCGGACTGCAAGGCTCGGGCAAAACCACGACCACCGCCAAGATCGCCAAGCGCCTAAGCGACGGCCTCAAGCGCAAAGTTCTGATGGCTTCGCTCGACACCCGCCGTCCGGCCGCGATGGAACAACTCGCGGTCCTTGGCAAACAGGTCGATGTCGAGACCCTGCCGATCGTCGAAGGCCAGACGCCGGTGCAGATCGCCGCCCGCGCCCAGCAGGCGGCGCGGCTCGGCGGTTACGACGTGGTGCTGCTCGACACCGCCGGTCGCCTCACGCTCGACGAGGAACTGATGCAGGAGGCGGCGGAGGTGCGCCGCACCGCCAATCCGCACGAAGTGCTCCTTGTGGCCGACGCGCTCACCGGCCAGGACGCCGTCAGTCTGGCGAAAAGCTTCAACGAGCGGCTTGACCTCACGGGCATCGTGCTCACCCGCATCGACGGCGACGGCCGCGGCGGCGCCGCTTTGTCGATGCGCGCGGTCACCGGCAAGCCAATCAAACTCATCGGCACCGGCGAAAAGCTCGACGCGCTGGAGGATTTTTATCCGCAACGCATCGCCGACCGCATTCTCGGCATGGGCGACATCATTTCGCTCGTCGAGAAAGCAGCCGCGACCATCGACGCCGAGAAAGCGGCGCGCACCGCCGAGAAAATGCGCAAGGGCGCATTCGATCTCGCCGACCTGCGCGAGCAACTCGCACAGATGCAAACCATGGGCGGCATGTCCGGCCTGATGGCGATGCTGCCCGGCATCGCGAAAATGAAAAACCAGCTGGCCGAGCGCAATCTTGACGAGACGGTTCTCAAGCGGCAGATGGCGATCATCGATTCCATGACGCCGGGCGAGCGGCGTCATCCCGACGTGCTCAAAGCCAGCCGCAAGCGCCGCATCGCCGCCGGCTCCGGCACCAAGCCCGAGGACATCAATAAGCTCCTCAAAATGCACCGCACGATGTCCGACGTGATGAAAGCCATGGGCGGTGCCAAGCGCGGGCCGATGGCGGGGCTGGCCAATATGCTCGGCTTCGGCGCCGGCGGCATGCCGAGCCCGGAAGAGATGGCGAAATTGGCGGAAAAAATGCCCGGCGGGCTGCCGCCCGGAACGCCCGGCGCGCAAAATCTGCCAAAGGGTTTACCGCCGACGATGCCGGGCATGTCGAATCTTCCCAAAGGCCTGCCGCCAAATTTTCCTGGGTTACCGGGGCCCGGTCAGAAATTTCCCGGTGGCTTTCCTGGTTTGGGAAAAAAGAAGTGATCCCGCAATCGACGCTATCAACTTAACGAAAGGAAACTGAATGTCTCTCGTCATCCGCATGGCCCGCGCCGGCACCAAGAAGCGGCCGTTCTATCACATCGTCGTCGCCGACAGCCGCAGCCCCCGCGACGGGCGCTTCATCGAGCGCTTGGGCTATTTCAATCCGCTGTTGCCGAAGGAAAAGCCCGAGCGGCTCAAATGGGATGTCGAAAAAGCCAAGGCCTGGATGGCCAAAGGTGCGCAGCCGTCGGACCGCGTCATGCGCTTCCTCGACGCCGCCGGTGTGATGAAACGCAAGCCGCGCAACAATCCGGAAAAGGCCGTCCCGCGCAAAGAGCGTAAGGCCAAGGAAGAAGCCGCCAAAGCGGCCGCAGGCGCAGCGCCTGCGGCGTCCGCTGCCGCCGCCGCTCCGGCAGCGCCGGCGAGCTAACCGCCAATGCCGGGCGGCCCGCGCATTTGCCCAGGGCTTGTTTGCCTGGGCCAAATCGGCGCCGCCCATGGCGTGCGCGGCGAAGTCCGGCTGCGTTCGTTCACTGCCGATCCCGCCGCGATCGTCGGCTACGGCCCGCTGCAGACCGAGGACGGCCGCGTCATCGAGATCGAAAGCTTGCGGCCGGCGAAAGATCATTTCGTCGCGACGCTTGCCGGCATTACCGACCGCAACGCCGCCGAACGGCTCGCCAACACCAAGCTTTACGTGCCGCGCGAACGGCTGCCGGCGCCGGACGAGCCCGACGAATATTATCACGCCGATCTGATCGGGCTTGCCGTCGTCGATCGCGCCGGCAAACCGCTCGGCACCGTCGTCGCCGTCCACAATTTCGGCGCCGGCGATTTGATCGAGGTGCGCCAGGCGGAGGGCAAGCCGACGCGGCTGCTGCCGTTCGATGCCGTGACCGTGCCCCACGTCGATCTCGCGGCCGGGCGTCTCGTCGTCGAACTGCCGGCGGAGCATGACTGACATGTGGCGCGCCAGCGTTCTCACCATTTTTCCGGAGACGTTTCCGGGGCCGTTGGGGGCAAGCCTTGCCGGCAAGGCTTTGACGGCAGGCACCTGGGCGCTCGATGTCGTCGATATCCGCGATTTCGCCAGCGACAAGCACCGTTCGGTCGACGACACGCCGGCCGGCGGCGGTCCGGGCATGGTGATGAAGCCTGACGTGCTCGGCCGCGCCATCGACGCGACCGCGACCGATGCGCGCCCTCGCCTCCTGCTCTCGCCGCGCGGCGCGCCGCTCGATCAAAACTGGGTCGAGGAGATCGCCCGCGGCTTGGGCGTGGTCCTCGTCTGCGGCCGCTTCGAGGGGGTCGACGAGCGCCTCGTCGCGGCACGCGACCTGGAAGAGGTATCGATCGGTGACTACGTGCTGTCGGGCGGCGAGGTCGCCGCCATGGTGCTGATCGACGCCTGCGTGCGGCTCCTGCCAGGCGTCATGGGCGCCGCGGAATCGAGCGCCGAAGAGAGCTTCGCCGGCGGCCTGTTGGAATATCCGCACTATACCCGGCCGCAGCTTTGGGAGGGCCGGGGCATCCCGGACGTGCTGACCTCGGGCGATCACGGCAAAATCGCCGCCTGGCGCCGCGCCGAAGCCGAGCGGCTGACCCGCGAGCGCCGGCCCGACCTTTGGGCGCGGCGGTGTGGGCCGCAGATAAAGCCGCCGAGGCCCAAATGACCGCGGTGACGTTGGGGTGACAAAGCCCGCGCGGTGTAATAGAAGCTCGCCCAACCCGCATAGACCCGGCCGAAACGGCGCGATGAATGCGCAGCCCAAGACCGCGTACCCTCTGGAGAATTCGCCATGAACTTGCTCAAAGAAATCGAAAACGAACAGATGGCGAAGCTTTCCGCCGGCAAGGAAATCCCTGAATTCCAGCCGGGCGATACGGTCATCGTTAACGTCAAGATCGTCGAAGGCGAGCGCAGCCGCGTCCAGGCCTATGAAGGCGTCTGCATCGGCCGCGCCGGCGGCGGGCTCAACGAGAACTTCACGGTGCGCAAGATTTCCTACGGCGAGGGCGTCGAACGCGTCTTTCCGCTCTATTCGCCGATGATCGATTCGATCCAGGTGGTGCGCCGCGGCAAGGTGCGCCGCGCCAAGCTCTATTACCTGCGCGGCCGGCGCGGCAAATCGGCTCGCATTTTCGAGCGGCAGGATCACACCGCCGAGACCGCCGAGGGCAAGAAGGCGGCGAAGTAATTTTAAATCCGCCGCGTCGTGCCTATATTGCGCGCCGGTGGTGAAGTTTTGCGAGTTTTCCGACCATGGCCAAGCCGCGCACGCTCTACGATAAAATCTGGGATGAGCATCTGATCGAGGAGGATCCCGACGGGTCAGCCCTGATCTATATCGACCGCCATATCGTGCATGAAGTGACGAGCCCGCAGGCTTTCGAAGGCTTGCGGTTGTCGGGCCGCAAGGTGCATGCGCCGGACAAGACGCTCCTTGTTGTCGATCACAACGTGCCGACGACCGACCGCAATTTGCCCAATCCCGATCCGGAGAGCGCGGCGCAGATCGCCTACCTCGCCGAGAACGCAAAATTCTTCGATCTCGAATATTACGACGAGTTCGATAAGCGCCAGGGCATCGTCCACATCATCGGCCCGGAGCAGGGTTTCACGCTGCCCGGCGTGACGCTGGTGTGCGGCGACAGCCACACCGCGACCAACGGCGCATTCGGCGCGCTCGCCTACGGCATTGGCACCTCGGAAGTCGAGCATGTGCTGGCGACGCAGACGCTGATCCAGTCGAAATCGAAGAACATGCGCGCGGTGGTCGACGGCAAACTGCCGCCCGGTGTCACCGCCAAGGACATCATCCTCGCCATCATCGGTGAGATCGGCACCGCCGGCGGCACCGGCTATGCGCTGGAATATGCCGGCGAGGCAATCCGCGCGCTGTCGATGGAAGGCCGCATGACGGTGTGCAACATGTCGGTCGAGGCCGGCGCCAAAGCCGGCTTCATCGCGCCGGACGAAAAGACCTACGCGTATTTGAAAGGCCGTCCCAAGGCGCCGAAAGACAAGGACTGGGACGCCGCACTCGCCTGTTGGCAGTCGCTCGTGTCCGATGAGGGTGCGCATTTCGACCGCGAGATAAAACTCGACGCCGCAAAGCTGCCGCCGCTCGTCACCTGGGGCACCAGCCCCGAGCAGGTGGTCTCGGTGACCGGGCGGGTGCCGCGGCTCGACGGCGTGACCGACGAGAAGAAGCGCGAGATGATTGAGCGCGCGCTCGCCTATATGGGCCTGCAAGGCGGCGAGAAGATTTCCGACATTGCCGTCGATCGCGTCTTCATCGGCTCCTGCACCAACGCGCGCATCGAGGATTTGCGCGCGGTTGCCAAGGTGGTCGACGGCAAGAGGGTCAGCGAGCGGGTCAACGCCATGATCGTGCCGGGCTCGGGCCTGGTCAAAGAACAGGCCGAGATGGAAGGTCTCGACAAGATCTTCGTCAAAGCCGGCTTCGAATGGCGCGAGCCGGGCTGCTCGATGTGCCTTGCCATGAACCCCGACAAGCTCGCGCCGGGCGAGCGTTGCGCCTCGACCTCGAACCGCAATTTCGAGGGCCGCCAGGGTTACAAGGGCCGTACTCATCTCGTCTCGCCGGCCATGGCGGCGGCGGCGGCGATTGCCGGGCATTTCGTCGATATACGCGAGTGGAATTAGCCCCGCACCCACCGGCAGCGCATTTCCGGGAATAGCACCGTGCCGCTCGGCCGGTGCTGCAATTCGTACCAGTCAACGCAGCGGCGATAGAGCAACCGTCCCGGATGGATAGTGATGCGGCCGCGACGGTGTTGCGGCGTGCCGGACTGCGCTATCGGCAAGGTCTCGTTTTGCGCAGCAGCAGGCGCCGCGACGACAAACGGCAGCGCGACGATGGTCAATATCGCGATCGATGATTTCAGCATCTCGGCCCCTAGCTTAGCCGATCCAGTAATTCGCGCTACATTACGATTATGGCCGATCTAAATTCCGATCCGCTCGCCTGGCGGCCGGTAAAGGCGCCGTCGCTGGCCGAGCTCGAAGTGCTGGCCGGCGAGGTATTTCGCCATCTGCCGAAAAAATTTCGCGATCTCGCCGCCGACGTCGTTATCCAGGTCGACGATTTCCCGAGCAAAGAGGTGCTCCGCCGCATGCGAGCGCGCAGCAAATTCGACCTGCTCGGGCTGTTTCACGGCATCGGCCTGCCGTTTCGCGCCGAGAGCTTCACCGGCCAGATGCCGAACATGATCTGGCTTTACCGCCGGCCGATCCTCGACTATTGGGCCGGGCACGACGAGACGCTGGGCGCCATCGTCAAGCACGTGCTGATCCACGAGATCGGCCACCATTTCGGTTTGTCGGATGACGCCATGCATGCCATTGAGCGGGCGGCCGGCTAATCGCTTAAAGGGAGAGACGCATGAAAATCGACGGCGCGTGTCACTGCGGCTTCATCACCATCGAGGGCGAGGCCGATCCTGAGAAGGTCGCCATCTGCCATTGCACCGATTGCCAGACCTCGACCGGCACCGCGTTTCGCATCTCGGTCCCGTTGCCGGGCGCAAGTTTCAAGATGACCGGCCAGCCGACGACCTATTTGAAGACCACGGCCGACAGCGGCAAGCCGCGGCTGCAAGCCTTCTGTCCGCGCTGCGGCGCGCCGATCTATTCGACGACGCCGGGCGACGGCGTGCAGCCGTCCTACACCGTGCGGGTCGGCTTGCTGCGCCAGCGCGATCAATTGCCGCCGAAGCGGCAGAACTGGTGGCGCTCGGCGCGGCCGTGGGTCACCGAGCTCGCGCAAGTGCTGAAATTCGAGAAGCAAACATGATGCGCCAAATAGCACTAATCCGTATAATGGGCGGCGCTTTTTGCGGCCCGCAAATACCCCACAGGGAAACACGGCTATGCTTATTACAGTTTTTCGCTCGCGCCTGAGACCGGGGGTCCGTGACGAATACATTGCCCTGGTCGATCAGATGGAAAAGATCGCGCGCACGATGCCGGGCTACATCTCGTACAAGGGCTTTTTCGCCGACGACGGCGAGCGAGTGACGATCGTGGAATTCGAGCACGAGGCAGGCCTGCAAACCTGGCGCACCAATCCCGAGCACATCGCGGCGCAAAAGCTCGCCCGGCAGAAGTATTACACCGAATACCATGTGCAGGTTTGCACGCTCGAGCGCGAGTCGAAATTCAAGGCTAAAGACACCGCCCAGGCGGAGGCTTGACCGGCACTCGGCGAGACGCCATTAACTCGCCGCAGATGGCGGGCAAAGGCCTATCGCAAGATTGAAGCTTCAGGGTTAAACAATGGAAAAATTCACCGTTCTCGAAGGCGTCGCCGCGCCGATGAAGATGATCAATGTCGACACCGACATGATCATCCCCAAGCAGTATCTGAAAACCATCAAGCGCACCGGGCTCGGCAAGGGCCTGTTCTCGGAAAAGCGCTTCCGCGACGACGGCAGCGAGAACCCGGATTTCGTGCTCAATAAGTCGGCCTATCGCAAGGCCAAAATCCTGGTCGCCGGCGATAATTTCGGCTGCGGCTCCTCACGCGAGCATGCGCCGTGGGCGCTGCTCGACTTCGGCATCACTTGCGTGATCTCGACCTCGTTCGGCGATATTTTCTACAACAACTGCTTCAAGAACGGCGTGCTGCCAATCAAAGTGTCGCCGGAAGATCTGGAGAAGCTGTTCGACGACGCCGACCGCGGCGCCAATGCGACACTCACCGTCGATCTGGAGAAGCAAGAAATCCGCGGCCCGGACGGCGGCGTGGTCAAGTTCGACATCGATCCGCATCGCAAGCACGCGCTGCTCAACGGCCTCGACGAAGTCGGCGTGACCATGCAGAAGCAGGGGAAGATCGAGAGCTTCGAAGCGAAGGCCAAGCAGTCGCGGCCCTGGGTGTGATTTTGGCGGTCATTCCGGATTGCCGCGCAGCGGCAGGTCCGGAATCCATAACCACCGTCCGTGAATATGGATTCCGGGCTCCTCGCTGCGCTCGGCCCCGGAATGACTAAATAAGCCTCTCATGACCTCCGCCATTTCCGTCTCACACCTCGATAAGACCTACGCTTCCGGCTTCCAGGCCCTTAAAGACATCAACCTGGATATCCGGCACGGCGAGATTTTCGCCCTGCTCGGCCCTAATGGCGCCGGCAAGACGACGCTGATCGGCGTCGTTTGCGGCATCGTCAATCCGACCTCCGGCAAGGTCACCGTCGACGGTCACGACATCATTACGGACTACCGCGCGGCGCGGGCGCTGATCGGGCTGGTGCCGCAGGAGCTCACCACCGACGCCTTTGAGACGCCGCCGGCGACCTTGCGGTTTTCGCGCGGGCTGTTCGGCAAGCGCCCCGATCCCGATTACATCGAGAAAGTGCTCACCCAACTGTCGTTGTGGGACAAGCGTGACGCCAAGATCAGAATGCTGTCCGGCGGCATGAAGCGCCGGCTGATGATCGCCAAGGCGCTCGCGCACGAGCCGCGCATTCTGTTTCTCGACGAGCCCACCGCCGGCGTCGACGTCGAATTGCGCAAAGACATGTGGCAATTGGTGCGGGAGCTGCGCGCCTCCGGCGTCACCATCATCCTCACCACCCATTACATCGAGGAAGCCGAGGACATGGCCGACCGCGTCGGCGTCATCAACCACGGCGAGATCATCCTGGTCGAGGACAAGGCCGAGCTGATGCGCAAGCTCGGCAAGAAGCAATTGACACTCGAACTGCGCGAGCGGATCGCCGCTATTCCGCCGGAGCTCGCGGCCTACGATCTAAAACCGGCTGCCGGCGGCGATAAACTGATCTACACCTACGATACCAAGGGCGAGCAGACCGGCATCACCGCGTTGCTCGATGACCTGAGCCGCGCCGGCATCAAGTTCAAGGATTTGCAGACCACGCAAAGCTCGCTCGAGGACATTTTCGTCGGCCTGGTGAGGCAGCAGCGATGAACCTTTACGGCGTGCGCGCGATCTATCTTTACGAAATGGCGCGGACCGGACGGACGCTATTCCAGAGCGTGGTGTCGCCGGTGATCTCGACTTCGCTGTACTTCATCGTGTTCGGCGCCGCGATCGGCTCGCGCATCACCCAGATCGGCGGCGTGAGCTACGGCTCCTTCATCGTCCCCGGCCTGATCATGCTGATGCTCTTGACGCAGAGCGTGACCAACGCCTCGTTCGGCATTTATTTCCCCCGTTTTGTCGGCACCATCTACGAGATCCTCTCGGCACCGATCTCGTCGTTCGAAATAGTGCTCGGCTATGTCGGCGCGGCGGCGACAAAATCGATCGTGCTCGGGCTGATCATCCTGACGACGTCATTCCTGTTCGTGCCGATCCATATCGAGCACCCGTTCTGGATGCTGGCTTTCCTCTTTCTGACCGCGATCAGTTTCAGCCTGTTCGGCTTTATTCTCGGGCTATGGGCCGACGGTTTCGAGAAGCTGCAGATCGTGCCGCTCCTCATCATCACACCGCTGACCTTTCTCGGCGGCACGTTCTACTCGACCAGCGTGCTGCCGCAACCGTGGCGGACCATCACGCTGTTCAATCCGATCGTTTATCTGATCTCAGGCTTCCGCTGGAGCTTCTTCGGCATCGCCGACGTCAATGTCGAGGTCAGCGTGGCGATGACGCTCGTCTTTCTCGCGGTCTGCCTCGCGATCGTGTGGTGGTTCTTCAAAACCGGCTATCGACTGAAGAACTAGGACCCGCCCGGACTTATTCGCCGACGAAGTCGGGACACGACGGCGTGGCCGAGGTCACGAAGGCCTCGTGCCGCTCGCACAATCCGGTATCCGCCCGCACCGAGCCGTAGGCCGAGCTGAGGATATTAAGCCCTGGAATAGCGCGCTCGAGCGCCGCAGGCGCGCCGGTGAAGAACCGGCACGCCCCGCAACGGTCGGCGCGGCCTTGCGGCGCGCGTGCGTCAGATCGAACCCCAATAGCTGCCAAAGACGATCACCGAAAGGATGTAGCCCAGCACCACGTTGATCCCGACACCGATGGTGAAAGACCAGAATGCCTTCCAGCCCACGGCATGGAGGTCGCGAAAGCGCGTCGTGAGCCCGATGCTGAGGAAGCAGAAGACAAATGCCCAGGTCCGCAAGCCTACCAGCGGGAGCAGCACGTTAGGCCGCACGGCGGCGGCAAAGTCCGCGCTGCTGAAGCTGGCGGTAAACGCGCTGATCAGTATCGACGCGGCAAAGAAGCCGAGGACGAACTTCGGAAAACGCCACCAGATCTCGCGCGCGTCCGGCGCTTGCCCGCTCTTTGCCTTGTCCCACACAAAGGTCGCGATCGTGGCGAACACGACCGACCAGATGCCGATCCAGAGATCGCGGCCAATGACCTTCATCAGCGTGAAGGATTTTATTGCCGCATCCTCATTGCCGGCCATCTTGCCGTAAGTGGTGGACGCAGCGAACCCGGCCGCATCGGCAAACTCCGACGTTCCGATCCACGCTCCGGCCACGCCTGGAAGCAGCCCCAGTGCCCGCGAAACAAACGGCAGAAGCAGCACCATCACCAGCGCCCATAAGACGACGAGCGTGACCGATGCATAGAGATGCTCTTTTTTCGCCCTGACCGATGCGGCGATCGCCATCGACGCCGACACGCCGCAAACTGCGCCGCCGACACCCAGCAGCGCCGCCAGACGCTTGTCGATCCCGAACACGCGGGTGCCAACAAAGAAAATCACGAGGCAGGTAATGACCGAGATCACCGTGGCCTGGACGATGGCCACCGGCCCGGCGCTCAGCACCAGCGCGATAGGGAACGTCGCGCCGAGCAGAACGATGCCGATCTTGATGAAATACTCGACGCGGAACGCGCTATCCATCCACCGTGGTAATCGCGCCACATTGGCGACGACAAGCCCGAGAATGAGCGCGACCAGCGGCGCCTCAAGATTGAACTGCGCCGCGTTCACCCAGCCCGCGATCGAGAACATGACCAGCGAGAGCACATAAAGGAAGACGAAAGCCGGCACGAATTCGCCAAGGCGCGCGCCCATGATCGCGCTGGTGACCCCGAACAGCACAAGCCAGAATAGAAACTGATAGAGATACAGCAGCGCATTCTGCTCGAAGTGATTGCCGAGTTGCCCGAACGAACTCCACTTCAGCCCGCCCGGGTTGATGGCAAGCGATTTAATGACGTTGCTGGCGCCCGCCTGGAACAGCAGGATCGCAAACACCATCAGCGCAAGGCCGACCCAAACGGCCCACCAGTCTTCTTTCAGATAGAGCTCTTTCCAGCCCACATGTTCGGGTGCCGTCGCTTCACTGGCGTCATCCCATGTCTGCCCGGCATTGGCCATTGCTCCGCCCCTCAATTTTAGTTGTCTCACACCACCGCACGCCTTCAGGCGCGCCTATCCCCGCCGACGCGCTTTTATCAGCAGCGCGCCGGTAGCCATGGATATTTCGAAATACCGAAGTGAATGGCAACAGCTAAATTGCAGCGTGCGCTGCAGCAATTCGGCTCCAGCACAAAGACGCTATTTGCTTCCCCGCGGGCCGCCTAAAAAAGAAAAAATGCCGCGAAGTCTGCGCATCGACAGCGTTGCCATTTCTCGCCGTCTGCGGCTGTTATGAGGCTGGCGGCCCCATGAAGTCGCGCTTGCCGACTTCGACGCCGCACAGCCGCACGATGTCGTAGGCGGTGGTGGTGTGAAACCAGAAATTCGGCAGGCTGTTGCCGAGCAGCAGGCTCTGGCCGGTGAATTGGCGCGTCTGGCCGCTGGGGAAGGTGATGCTGATGTCCTTGCCCTCGGTGCCGTCGATCTCGCCCGGCTTGACGCTTTTGAGAAAGTCGATGGTCTTGGCGATGCGATCCTTGAGTTGCGCGATTGTCGTCTCGTCGTTGGCGAATTTCAAAAGCTCCTTGCCGGACAGCCGTGCCGCCGCATTGGCGGCATGATCGGTGGCGGCGCGCACCTGGCGCGTCAGATTGAACATGTCCGGCGACAACCGCATGTTCAACAGGTCGGCCTCGCTGACCTTACGCGCGCCGGCCCAGGCGGCGGCCTTATCGAGCACGGTGCTGAGACCACCGAGATGTTGAATGAAAACGGGAACGGAAACGGTGTACATCGAAACAGGCATTGCTGATCTCGCTGGTTTGCCGATATGGGGGCTCTAGCGTAGCGAAAATTCGGCTGCATTTGAATTTATTTCCAGCGCGTCGCGACCCGCAATCGCTCATGGAATAAAGCGGGGCGACTGGCGTTAGTACCCGCAACAGCGGTAACGCCGGAGGTCGCCATGAGACATTTGCCGTTCCTGTTGGGATTTCTCCTCGTTGCCGCCGCGACGGGGACCAGCGCCCAGGCGCAGAATTATCCCTGGTGTGCGCAGTACGCGGGCGCCGGCGGCGGTGCCACGAATTGCGGTTTCGTCAGCTACGCCCAGTGCATGCAGACCTTGCAGGGCATGGGCGGCTTCTGCGTGCAAAACACGCAATACGTTTCGCCTGCAGCGAGTTCGGTGCGTCGGCGACGGAGTGAGTAAGCCTGATGCAGGCTTCTCTGATCTGCTGATCCGGTTTCCGCCTTACGATTTCGCCGGCAGTCGCTGTGCGCCGCAACGTTGATCTTGCTGCATTCCGCCGGGCGCTCCCACCGGCTTCAACATCGCCGCGCGAGCGTGTAGCCTTGAACGCGCGTTACGCCGCTCGAATGCGTGGGGCATGCCATGAAACTCAGCCGCCGCGGAGTTCTGTATCTCACCGTTGCCGCCCTACCGGTCGTGCCGCGCATCGCGCGGGCCGAAACCTATCCGGCGCGCCCGGTTAAGATCATCTCGGGTTACCCGCCGGGCGGCGTCGTCGACACCTATGCGCGTTTGATCGGCGGCGCATTGTCGGATCGCCTCGGCCGGCAATTCATCGTCGAGGATCGGCCGGGCGCCGGCGGCACGATCGCCGCGGCGGAGGTCGCAAAATCCATGGCGGACGGTTATACGCTTCTTCTCACCACCTCAGCCGACGCGTGGAATGCGACGCTTTACGACAAACTGAATTTCGACGTGGTTCGCGACTTTGCTCCGGTCGCCACGATTTCGCGCGGCCCCGGCGTACTGGTCGTCAATTTGTCGCTGCCGGCCAAATCCGTCCCGGAACTGATCGCAGCCGCAAGGAGCAATCCGGGCAAGATCACCGTGGCGTCGGCGGGCGTGGGCAGCGCGCCTTACATGTACTGGCAGCTGTTCCGCAGCGTGACCGGCGTCGATATGGTGCATGTGCCCTATCACGGCGGCGGCCCCGCCATCACCGATCTGCTTGGCGGCCAGGTTCAGGTCTATTTCGGCACTTTTGCATCGGCGATCCAGTATGTCCGAGCCGGCAAGCTGCGCGCGCTTGCCGTGACCGGCGCGACCCGCGCGCCGGCGTTGCCCGACGTTCCGGCGCTGGCGGAATTCCTGCCGGGCTATGAGGCGAGTATTTACGTGGGGATAGCCGCACCGCGCGGCACGCCCGCTGCAATCGTCGGCGCGCTGCACCAGGCGATCAATCAAGCGCTCGCGGACGCAAAGATGACGCAGCGGATCGCCGATCTCGGCGACGCACCGCTTGTGACGACGACCGCGCAGTTCGCCACGCTGGTCGCCGACGAGACCGAGAAATGGCGGAAGGTCATCCGGGCGGCGAATATCAAGGCGGAGTGAATTCATGTCGCGCGTTTCAGGATGACGCGACCTTTTCCTCAACCGGCTGAGCCGATTTTTGCTGTTCGATCGCGTCGGCGATCGCCACTGTCTGCCGGGCCATTTCGGCGTGCAGCCGCTCCACCATGCGGCCGTCGATCTGGATGACGCCCTTGTTCTCGTTGCCCGGCTCCTCGAACGCGGCAATCATCTTGCGCGCCATTGCCACTTCTTCCGGCGATGGCGAGAACGCCTCGTTGCACGGCTCGATCTGCCGCGGGTGGATAAGCGTCTTGCCGTCGAAGCCGAGGTCGCGCGCCTGCTTGCATTCCTCGACAAACCCATCGGCATTGCCAAGATAGTTATAGACGCCGTCGAGAATATCGAGGCCGTAGGCGCGTGCCGCCGCGACGCACATCATCAGCCACGGCAGCATCGGCGCACGGCCGGGCACCAGCCTGGCGCGGGTATCCTTGGCGAGGTCGTTGGTGCCCATGACGAAACCGGCGAGCCGGGTCTCGGAGTCGAGCGCAGCATGGGCGATTTCACCGACATTGAGCATGGCGAGCGGTGTCTCCATCATCGCCCAGACGCGAACGCTCGGATGCGTGCCCATGTCGACGAGCCGCGCCGCCAGGTCCTGTAATTGCTTCGGGGTCGAAACTTTCGGCACCAGGATCGCATCAGGCTCGGCGGAGGCCGCGGCGTCGATATCGTCGACCCACCACCGCGTATCGAGGCCATTAATACGCACCAGCACTTCGCGGTCGCCGAAGCCGGCCTTGAGCGCCTTGACGATGTTCTCGCGCGCGACCGCCTTGGCCTCGGGCGCCACCGCGTCCTCGAGATCGAGAATGAGCCCATCCGCCGGCAGCTCGCGCGCCTTCTCCAGCGCGCGCAGGTTCGATCCGGGCATGTAGAGCACGCTACGGCGCGGACGGACGGTCATCGCTTCAATCCCCATTTGCACTGCCACAAACTAGCCGGCTTGCACGCGGCGCGCCACGCACTAGGGTAACTGGACGGAAAGAGCAACGGAATGCCGAGACAACCACGAATTGCCATCATCGGCGGCGGTATCGGCGGCCTCACCGCCGCCGTCGCGCTACAGGCCCGGGGCATCGAAGCGGACGTTTTCGAGCAATCGGCCAAGATCAGCGAGATCGGCGCTGGCGTAGCGCTCACGCCGAACGCGATGAAGGCCTATCGGGCGATCGGCCTGGATGCCGAGATCGCTGCCATCGGCTACGAAGCGGACTATCAGACGGTGCGCAGCTGGAACAGCGGCAGCGTTATCTCACGCGTGCCGCGCAAGGGCGCCTATACGAGAGAATTCGGCGCGCCCTATCTGACCATGCATCGCGCCGACCTGATCGAGGTGCTACACCGGCAGCTGCCGGATCGCGTCATCCATCTCGGAGCGCGCTGTACCGAGGTCGAAGCCGGTGACGTCGGCGCAAAAGTGCGCTTTGCCGATGGCCGGCAGATCGAGGCCGACGTCGTGATCGGCGCCGACGGCATTCATTCGGCCGTGCGAAAGAGCCTGTTCGGCGCCACGGCGCCGCGCTTCACTGGCTGTGCCTGCTGGCGCGGGCTGGTGCCGTTCGACGCCTTCCCGCCCGGCATCGTAAGCCGCGACGGCACGATGTATATGGGGCCGCGCAGCCACATCATTTATTACCTTGTCCGCGGCGGTGAACTGGTCAATTTCGTCGCCCACATCGATAGTGACTGGACCGGCGAGTTGTGGACGCAGGAATGCGATCGCTCCGAAGTGATCGAGACCTATGCCGGCTGGCATGAGCCGCTGCTGCGCCTTCTTGCTTCGGCCGAGCGTTATTACAAATGGGCGCTCTACGATCGCGATCCGCTCGACCGCTGGAGCAAGGGACGCGCGACGCTGCTCGGCGATTCAGCGCACGCCATGCTGCCCTATATCGGCCAAGGCGCCTGCATGGCGATCGAGGACGGCTATGTTCTCGCCGCCGCGATCGCGCAAATGCCGGACGAGCTTGGCAACGCGTTACAGCACTACGAGCGGCTGCGGCTGCCGCGCACGCGTCGCGCCGTGTTGAGCGCGCGAGCGCGCGGCGAGGAAATGCACCTGACGTCGCCGTGGGCGCAACTCAAGCGCAACGTCAAGATGGCGCTGCACCGCCGGCTGGGCGGCGACAAGACCGGTATTCAGCTTGGCTCGTTCTACGACTACGACGTTGCCGAGGCGATGCGATCTGCCGTCAACTTGCCGTCGCCGCGTGTCCTATCTGCCGTTTGATCAGCGCGACAGAGATCGCTCCGAGCAGCGCCGGCGCGGCGATGCACAGGACGACCTGATCGACGCGCCACTGCCAAGCCAGAAAAATGCCGCCGAGGATGGGGCCGACGGCGGCGCCGATCCGGCCGATCGCCATGGCCCAGCCGACGCCGGTCGAGCGGATGGCGACGGGATAAGCCACCGCCGCCAGCGCGATGACGCCGGTCTGGCTGGCGCCGGCGAAGAAGCCGCTCAAGGTGATGGCACTCGCCGCAGTGGTGAAGGTCGCGGTCGAAAAGCCGAGCACGCCGGTGGCAAGAGCGGCGAGCACAAAGGCCGGGATCAAAACGGCATAGCGGCCGAACCGATCCATCAATCTGCCGACTGAGGCCGAGCCGGCGAAGCTGCCGAGACTGTTAAGCGCGATGGCAAAGCCGGCCTGCGCCATCGAAAGTCCGCCGGCACGCAGCAATGTCGGAATCCACGATGTTGTGAAAATAAGAATCATGAAGCTCGTGAAGAACGGCACCCATAAGAGCAACGTCAATCCAGCGCGGCCTTCGGTGAAGAGGTGCTTCATCGGCGCGCCAGGCAGCTTTTCCTCGTTGACGACATAGCGGGTGTCGGCCGCGGCCGGAACGTCCGGCGCGATCTTGTGCACGATCTGCCGCGCCGTCTCGGGACGAAGCCCGCGTGTGAGCAGGAACGAGACCGACTCCGGCAGCGCGAAAAACAGTACGATGACGAGGACCAGCGGCACGATCGAGCCGAGATAGAACAGCGACTGCCAGCCCCATAACGGCAACATCACGGAGCTCAACAGCCCAACGGCGACGCCGCCGAGCGGCAACGCCGACCATTGCACCGCGACGAATGCTGCACGCAGACGCTTCGGCGCAAATTCCGAGGTCAAGGCGACCGCGTTCGGTCCGAGACCGCCGAGACCGAGACCCGCCAGAAAGCGATAGACCAGGAGTTGATTGAACGTCGTGGTCCAGACGATCAGCAGGGTGAAGATCGCGAACAGCAGCATGGAACCGATGATCAGACGCTTTCGCCCGAAACGGTCGCCGAGCGGACCGAAGACCAGCACGCCAATAACGAGGCCGACCTGGCCGATGCCGAACACCGGACCGAACGAGGTGACCTTGACGCCGATTGCGGCGGCGATCGAAGGCGCGGTAAGGCCGATCATGATAAGATCGATGCCGTCGAGAAAAATCATCAGCGCGCAGAGGATCGTGACGCGAATTTGCAGTTCGGTTACCGGCCGCAGGTCGATCAGATCTGTGACGTTGATGTCGAAGACCGCTCAGACATGGCTTCCCCTCCCCCGGCGTTCGCCTTTGGGCTTTTCGGCCGGCGTTTGGCCTGAGCTTACGCCGCTTTTTGCTTGGCCGTGATCAACTTGCGGTTGATCAGGCACTCGGCGATCTGGATGGTGTTGAGTGCCGCGCCCTTTCGCAGATTGTCGGAGACTATCCACATCGACAGCCCGTTCTCGACGGTGGCGTCCTCGCGAATGCGGCTGATATAGGTGGCGTCCTCACCGGCCGCTTCGTAAGGCGTCACGTAGCCGCCCGGTTCCTGCGAATCGATGACCAGACAGCCCGGCGCGTTGCGTAGGATATCGCGCGCCTCGTCGGGCGCGATCGGATTCTCGAACTCGATATTGACCGCTTCCGAATGGCTAATGAAGACCGGCACCCGCACGCAGGTCGCGGTGAGCTTGATCTTGGGATCCAGAATCTTCTTGGTCTCGACCACCATCTTCCACTCTTCGCGGGTGTAGCCGTCCTCCATGAAAGTATCGATCTGCGGGATGAGATTAAACGCGATGCGCTTGGGAAATTTCTTCGCTTCGACCTCGTTGAGTTGGAACACCGCCTTGGTCTGAGAAAACAACTCGTCCATCGCTTCCTTACCGGCGCCCGAAACCGACTGATAGGTGGCGACCACGACTCGCTTGATCTTGGCGCGGTCGTGCAGCGGCTTGAGCGCGACGACGAGTTGCGCCGTCGAGCAATTCGGATTGGCGATGATGCCGCGCTTGCGGAAACCCGTAACCGCATCGGCATTGACCTCCGGTACGATCAGCGGGACATCGGAATCGTAGCGCCAGGCGGACGAGTTATCGATCACCACCGCGCCGGCAGCCGCGATCTTCGGCGAGTATTCCTTGGAGACAGCGGCACCCGCCGACATCAGGCAGATGTCGACGCCGGAGAAGTCGTAATGCTCAAGCGCTTTGACCTTCAGCGTGCGGTCGCCGTAGGAAACTTCGGTGCCTATGCTGCGCCGCGAGGCGAGCGCCACCACCTCGTCGGCGGGGAACGACCGTTCGGCAAGGATATTGAGCATTTCCCGGCCGACATTGCCGGTCGCGCCGACCACGGCGACGTTGTAACCCATCGTTAACTCTCCACCGCAAATTCGCGCCGGTTTCCGCGGCGCGGGAACCAGAGCGGAAGCGCTTCTAAGCGAGAAATCTCCCAAACACAACGCTGATTGGAGCGGCCGTGCAGGAGGCCTCGTGTACCGTCCCGGGCGACATTCGCGCCACCTTCGTGCGCTTGCTTGCTTATATGGGCGCCCTGGCGATCTTGGCCATCGCCGCCGCAAGCCTTTTTCGCACCCCTTCGAGCATCGCTGCGATACAGCCGGCGCCGCAGCCGGAATGGATCAATGTCGGGCGCCCGCATCCGGCCTTCGACATGCAGATGCCCGAGCTCGCGGCCGGCGGCTTTAATTACGCCATCCTGCGGCGGAACGCCGACAATGCGCGCAAGGACGTGCTGAGCTGGGGCGATGCACCCGGCGGTGGCCCCTATGTCCTGGTTGAAATTTACCGGCCGGGTACGGCAAACGAGCGCTTCATGGACGCACCGAGCGAGATCGCCGCGCGCATCGTCGGGTTCACCATCACCGACGACGTCAAGCCGGCGGGCGAGATCGACAGCAAATTTGGCGCCGTGTCGCTGGTCAATTTCGCCATTGCCGTGCCGGGAACTCATAATGGGCGGCAACGTCGCTGCCTCGGCTTCGCGCGGTCGGTCGACGATCCGCCGCTGCAGATCGCCGGCTGGTATTGCAGCGCAGACGAACGGCCGGTCGACCGCGCGACACTCGCTTGCGCGCTCGACCGGCTCACCATCCTATCCTCGGGCAGCGATCCCAAAGTGGGCGCTCTGTTCGCGCGTGCCGAGCTCAAGCGTACGTTCTGCGGCGAGCGCAATCCGATCCTGGCGGCGACGCCGGAGCGCAATGTGCCGGTACCCATTCCGCGCAGCGTGCGAGTCAGCGGCAGATCCAGGCCGCGCGTGCGGTAGGGCACTGCAATTTCGGGCGCCAAGCCCCAAACCCGCTGCGTCGAAACAGGGCATCCCCTCCGCCGAACCCCCTGCAACCTGAATAGGTTACCGGAGCGCTGTTGCGGTCGACCAAACCCGGCTAGATTGGGGTGCTTCGACCTGCGCCGAAAGCGAGGAGCCCATGTACCCAGTCGTGCGTCCATTTGCCGTCATTACCGCTGCAATCGCCGTGCTTTCGATATCGGACGTCGGCGCCGGCGCGGCCACCAAGAAGCCGCCGCAGCCCGCGGTCGAGCGTTCGGCCAGCGGCACCATCATCCAGCCGACCACCACCATCATTCCCGACGGCAATGGCCACCGCACTGTCATCATCATTCCCCGGCACCGCTCTTATCTCGACACCGGGACCGAAGTTTCAGTCGGCGACCGTGACTACCGCGATTACATGCTGCCGCCCGGCGGCGATCCCGGCCGGCCGAATTGGGTCGCGGGCCCAGACCTGCAGGGCGACGGCGGTTATCCGTTGGCCCGGCCGTTCTATATTCCGGGACTCAACCCGAACAACCCATTCTGACGTCTGCTACCATCGAAGTCGGAGGCGGTCGGCCGCCCCGAGGCGACGGTTACCTGATGACTTTTTGGCGGCGTCAGTGGCGCAGCATTCGCAAACGTGTCGTGCGCGCGCGGTACGGCGACCGCTCATTCGTGACCGATTATCTCGGCGCCAAGTTCCTGGTCCGTCTGGATAACGTTATCGGGCGCGAGATTGCATTCCGTTCCTTCGAACGTGATCGCATCGAGAATTTCATCGCCTTATGCGAGGAGGGAAAGCCCGATCTGTTTTTGGACTTGGGCGCGAATTGCGGCGTCTACACCTGCATATTGCTGGAAAACGATTACGTTCCGCGTGCCGTCTTGTTTGAGCCAGATCGCGAAAATGCCGACCTCCTGAGAACCAATCTGGAGATCAACAATCTCCTGACCCGGGTCGACTTTCACCAAGCGGCAGCCGGCACGACCAGCGGCCGCGCGACATTGGTTCCGGGACCCTCCGAAAATAACGGGCAATCACGGATCGAGAGTGGCGTCACAGGTTATACGATTGACGTCGTCGCTACCGACGACGTCGTGCCTGCCATCGGCAAAACGCTTGCCATCAAGATCGATGTTGAGGGCTATGAATGCCAAGCGCTCGCCGGCATGGCGCGGCTGTTACGCGAAAATCGCGGCTTCGTGCAAATCGAGAGCTACGATCACGAACCGGAGGTCACGGCGACAATGACGGCCGCCGGTTATTCGCTGGTCACCGACATGCGGCCCGATTTCGTGTTTGCCAAGCGCTGAGCGGCGTCGCTACGCCGCCGCTAGCCGCTCCAATTCGCCCACCACGGCTTTCCCCATTTCCGCAGTGCTGACGACCGTACAGTCCTCCGACTTGATGTCGGCGGTGCACAGGCCTTTCGCCAGCACTGCGGAGATCGCCGCATCGAGCCGGTCGGCTTCCTTGCCCATGTTGAAGGAATAGCGCAGCGCCATGCCGAACGACGCCAACATGGCGATCGGATTGGCCATGCCCTTGCCAGCGATATCGGGCGCCGAGCCATGCACCGGCTCATACATCGCCTTGCGCCGCCTGGTCTTGGCGTCGACCTCGCCGAGCGAGGCGGACGGCAGCATGCCGAGCGACCCGGTGAGCATCGCCGCAATGTCGGACAGCATGTCGCCGAACAAATTGTCGGTGACGATGACGTCGAACTGCTTCGGCCAGCGCACCAGCTGCATGCCGCCGGAGTCGGCCAGCATGTGCTCGAGTTGCACGTCCTTGTAGTCGCGTGCATGCACCGCTCCGACAACCTCGTGCCACAGCACGCCGGTCTTCATCACGTTGCGCTTTTCCATCGAGGTGACTTTGTTGCGCCGCGCCCGGGCCAGCTCGAAGGCGACGCGGGCGATGCGCTCGATCTCGTAAGTATCGTAGACCTGAGTATCGATGGCGCGCTTTTGGCCGTTGCCGAGATCGCTGAGGGTCTTGGGCTCGCCGAAATAAACGCCGCCGGTGAGTTCGCGCAAGATGACGATATCGAGGCCGTCGACCGCCTCGCGCTTGAGACTCGAAGCGTCGGCTAGCGCCGGATAGACGATGGCGGGCCGGATATTGGCGAACAGACCGAGGTCCTTGCGCAGCCGCAGCAACCCCGCTTCCGGCCGTACCTCGAACGGCACCTTGTCCCATTTCGGCCCGCCGACGGCGCCAAAAATCACCGCGTCGGCCGCGTGCGCTTTCGCCATGGTGGCGTCGGTGATGGCGACTTTGTGCGCGTCGTACGCGGCGCCGCCGACGAGATCCTCTTCAATTTGGAAATCGGCAATGCCCGTCTTGGCGTAATAACCGAGCAAACGTTTTACCTCGGCCATGACTTCGGGACCGATGCCGTCACCGGCGAGCAGGAGGAGATTGAATGTTGGCATGATTGTCGCCTCGTCAAAATGAGGCGAGATAGCTAAAGGGCGACGCCAAGCTTGGCAAGCCACGCCTGTGTAGCGCGAGACCGATGCCCCGCGGACAGACCAGGTTCTTCAGAGTCCGCTGAACCAGTTATAGCCCTGATTTTCCCAATAGCCGCCGGCGTCGTTGTTCTGCACCCACATGGCAGTGACGTATTTGGGATTTTTGAAGCCGAGCTTGGTCGGAATACGGATCTTGATCGGGAAGCCGTAGGCCTGCGGCAAGGTCTTGTTGTCGAATTTGAGCGTGAGTTGCGTTTGCGGATGCAGCGCCGACGGCATGTCGATAGTATTGGAATAGCCTTCGGCGCATTGGAACCAGACATATTTGGCTTTGGTATCGGCGCCGATCAGCTTGAGAAAATCGGACAGCCGGACGCCCTGCCAGGAGCCGATTGCGCTCCAGCCTTCGACGCAAACGAGGCGCGTGATCTGTGAGACCTCGGGCAGCTTATTGAGCTCAGCGAGCGTCCACGGATTTTTGTTGTCGACCAGGCCGCCGATTTCGAGCTTGTATTTGTCGCCATCGATATCGGGCGCCTCATCCTGGGCATAATAAGCATTGAACGGAAACGGCCGGGTGATGGCGCTTTCTGCAAAGGTCGGCGCCAGCGTCGTTTCGCTGAACAGCCGCGCCTGGACCCAATCGTTGAAATTGGAGATGACGCGCAGCGCGTTCTCCGAGGTCGGCCCGTCGATGATGTCGCAACCGGTCAGCATCGCCAGCGCACCGAGGCTCGTGGCGCCGCGCAGGAACAGCCGCCGCGACGGGGCCGGTAACAGCTTGGCGGCGTCCCTGATCAGGAGGTTCGGATCGACGCCTTTTGCCGGCTGGCGCGGTCGGGACATCGCTCTTTCGCTCTTTCAGCGGCCAACGATCATGGCGCGGAGACTTTTTGGTACGATCAGCGCCAGCACGATATGTATGCTCAGAAACGCCACGATCGAGGCCATGGCGAAAAAATGCACGTAACGCGCCACGCTATAGCCGCCGAACAAGTCCGCGAGCCATTTGAGCTGCACCGGCTTCCAGATCGACAGTCCGGACAGCACGATGACAATGCCGGCCAGGATAACGCCAAGATACAACAGCCGCTGTACTGCGTTATAAACTGCGAGGTCGTCATGCGGCAGCCGGCCGCGCAGGGCGGCGCCGAGATCGCGCATGACTTCGCCGGGCCGGATCGGAAAAAGCTTATGGCGGAAACGCCCGGTCGCGATGCCGAGCGTGACATAGACAATGCCGTTGACGATCAGGAGCCACATCGCGGCGAAGTGCCACAGCAGCGCCCCGGCCAGCCATTCGCCGAGCGCAAAGTGGCTTGGAAAATAAATGAAGCGGAACAGCGGCGACGCGTCGTAGATCTGCCAGCCCGAGCCGATCATCAGCAGCACGGCCAGCGCATTGATCCAATGCGTCACCCGCACCCAGCGCGGATGAATCAGAGGCCCCGCTGTCGTGTCTGGCACCGCGGTCGAATCGCTGGCGAATTCTGCGGTCATGGCGCGAGCTTTTATCAGATCGCAGGCGCAAGCGCGCCTCACATTTGTGTCAGACGGAGACCTCTCCCCGCCGCGCGGCGGGGAGAGGCAATGCTCGATTTACGGCAGCAGCACCGTGTCGATGACGTGGATAACACCGTTCGACTGCAAAACATCGGCAATCGTGACGTCGGCCACATCGCCCTTGGCGTCGGTGACGGTAAGCTTGCCGGGGCCGGCTTCCTTGACCGTAAGATCTTCACCCGCGACGGTCTTCAGGTGCGCCTCGCCCCCGCCGTCCTTGACCGCTTTCATGAGCTTCACCGCGGTCATGCGGCCGGGCACGACGTGATAGGTTAACACCTTCACCAGCGTCGCCTTGTTCTCCGGCTTGAGCAGATTGTCGACCGTGCCGGCCGGCAGTTTGGCGAAGGCGGCGTTGGTCGGTGCGAACACCGTGAACGGGCCGGGTCCTTCCAAGGTCGAGACCAGACCCGCAGCCTTCACGGCGGCGACCAGCGTGGTGTGGTCTTTCGAGTTCACCGCGTTCTGGATGATGTTTTTCGACGGATACATCGGCGCGCCGCCGACGGTCACGGTCTTGTCCGACATTTGCGCCAGTGTCGGCGCGGGCGCCGCCGCGGCGGCGAAAGCAAGGACGGCCGTGGCGGCGAGCAAAACGAAACGCTTTGACATAATCGTCTCCATTTATTGTTGAGGTTACGGCGGCGGAGCGCCGGCGACGCTTTAGTCAATCGCGTCGTCGGTAACAGCTACGGGGCGTGGCGGCGGCGGTTTCAGCCGCGCGGTCACGGCTGCGTGAACGCTTTCCCAACATCATCCGGTAGGGTATGGAAAGCGCGCGCCAACGGGCGGGTTTCACTCCTGAATTTGGAAATACAAGGTGTTGCAGAATGCCGAAGACCAGTCCCGGTAATTTCTTTGAAGATTTCCGTATCGGCCAGGTGATCCGCCACGCCACGCCGCGCACGGTCACCGTGGGCGACGTCGCGCTCTATATCGGCCTGTTCGGCCCGCGCTTTGCCGTGCAATCGTCGGATGCCTTCGCCAAGGCGATCGGCTATCCGCGTTCCCCGATCGACGACCTGCTCGTCTTCCACTTCGTGTTCGGTAAGACCGTGCCCGACGTATCGCTCAATGCGGTGGCCAATCTCGGTTACGCCAATTGCTGTTTCCGCAGCCCCGTCTATCCCGGCGATACGCTCAACGCTCAATCCGAGGTGATCGGACTAAAGGAAAACTCGAGCCGCAAGACCGGTATCGTCTATGTACGCACCACCGGCTACAATCAGGAGCAAAAGCCGGTGCTCGAATATGTGCGCTGGGTGATGGTGCGCAAAGGCGACGAGGCGGCGCCGGCGCCCGGCGATCATGTGCCGCGGTTGCCGACCGCACTCGATCCGAAGGTGCTGGGCGAAGCCTGTCCACCACTCGATGTATCGGCATACGATCTCGCGCTTGCCGGCAGCAAATACAAATTCGGCGATTACGCCGTCGGCGAGAAGATCGACCATATGGACGGCATCACCGTCGAAGAAGCCGAGCATATGATGGCGACGCGGCTCTATCAGAATACCGCGAAAATTCATTTTGACCTGTTCAGCGCCAAGCAAGGCCGCTTCGGCCGGCGGCTCATTTATGGCGGCCACGTCATTTCGCTGGCGCGTTCGCTATCGTTCAATGGGCTCGCCAATGCCTTCCACGTCGCCGCGATCAATGGCGGCCGTCACGTCGCGCCGCTGTTCGCCGGCGGCACCGTGTTCGCGTGGTCGGAAGTCTTGGCTAAATCCGACGTTCCGGGCCGCAACGACGTCGGCGGCCTGAGGCTGCGCACCGTCGCCACCTGCGACAAGCCATGCGCGGACTTTCCGTACAAGACCGGCGAGGACTATGATCCCGCGGTTTTGCTCGATCTCGATTACTGGGTGCTGATGCCACGGTAACAGTCAGCGACCGGTAATCGGCCCTTACTGATTACTCACACGCAAGTGCTCGACGAGCTGCCGTGCATAAAGCGGCAGCTCCTTGATCGCGCGCACGCAGATCGTCAGGTCGCGCAACGCCCAGGGATTGGACAACGTTACGACCGCAATCGCCATGGTCTTCGACACCCGGCGCGCGGTGGTTTCCGGCACGATGCCGATGCCGACATTGCATTCGACGAGCCGGCAAATCGCATCGAAGCTGAGCAACTGCACGCGCAGCCTCAAGGGCCGGCCGGTGCGCACCGCCTTAGAGGCAAGGAAGCGCTGCAACGCGCTGGCGCGGGCCAGACCGACGAAATCGTAATCGAGCACATCCTCGAAGCCGATCTTGGCGCGCTTGGCCAGCGGATGATCACGCGCCACGACGAGGACGAAACGATCGCGGCGAAACGGATAAGTCTCCAGCGCGCCGACATCGACAGTACCGGCGACGATGCCGATGTCGGCGACGCCTTCCGCAATCAGTCCGACGATCTCATCGCTTAGCCGCTCTTCCAGGTCGACGCTGACATTCGGATGCGCTGCCAGGAACGACGACAGCGCCTCCGGCAAGAATTCCGTCAAGGCGTTGGTGTTTGACAACACGCGGATTTGCCCGGCCATGCCGCCACCATAGGCGCCGAGGTCTTCGTGCAGGCGCTCGGCTTGGCGCAGGATGGCGCGGGCATGCTGCAGCAGGGTGCGGCCGGCTTGGGTCGGCGTCACGCCTTGCCGCCCGCGCGTCACGAGCGGCACGCCGAGCGCGCTCTCCATGTTGCGGATGCGGGTCGACGCCGCGGCGAGGGCGAGATGCGCCCGCTCGGCACCGTGCGTAATGCTGCCGGCTTCAACCACATGGCGAAACAGGCTGAGATCGACGAGGTCAAAGCGCATTGGGAGAACCCTGCCTTCGTCGACTGCGAAGTCAGGCTTAATATATTGCTCATTGTAAACCGATTTCTCAAGACTATTCTTTCGTGGAATACGAAATCGTACTGATTCGGATATCTGGAGATTCGTCCGCTGTTGCATTGCGGCACAGCCGCGGATTGGCTAGGAACGGGTCGCAGGCTGGCTTGGCGCGCCGACGTCAGGCTCCTCCGCATGATGCCCAAGCTCGGATAATGCCAATGGCAGAAACTCGCCCGCTCGAAGTACGCACCCCTGCCGAGCGGCCGTTGTCGCCGCATTTGCAAATCTACCGGCCGATGCTGACGATGATGATGTCGATCGCGCATCGCATCACCGGCTTTGCTCTTTATTTTGGGACCTTGCTGTTGGCCTGGTGGCTGATCGCCGCGGCAAGCCCCAACGGCTATGCGCGCTTCCAGTGGTTCGCCGGCTCCTGGATCGGCCGCCTCATCCTGTTCGGCTACACCTGGGCGCTGATCCACCACATGCTGGGCGGCATCCGCCATCTGATCTGGGATACCGGACGCGGCTTCGGGCCGAGCGAGCGCGAGTGGCTCGTCGCCGCCAACCTGATCGGCTCCATTGCGATCACGCTGATCTTGTGGGTTTTCGTGCTGCTCACCATGGGAGGCTTGTGATGAGCGCTCCGAAGCACATTCGCACGCCGCTGGCGCGCGTGCTCGGCCGCGGCGCAGCGCGATCCGGCACCGAGCATTTCTGGCACCAGCGGCTCACTGCGGTCGCCAATATCCCACTGACCATCGCGGCGGTGATCATCCTGATTACGCTGCTTGGCCGCAATCAGGCCGCCGTGGCGCAGATTTTGGGCTCGCCCGCCGTCGCCATCATCATGCTGCTGTTCATCCTCTCGATCGCCATCCATATGCGGATCGGCATGGCGGTGATCATCGAGGACTACGTGCATGACGAATTGGCCAAGCTGACTTTGCTGATGGCCAACACGTTCTTCACCTTCGCCGTCGGGCTGGCGGCGGTTTACGGCATCCTCAAGCTCTCGTTCGGATTGTGAGCATGGCAGAGACTGGAGCAAACGGCGGCAACAACGGAAGCACAGCTCCCGCCATCAACGGCCGCGCCTACCCGATCGAAGAACACGCCTACGACGTCATCGTCATCGGCGCCGGTGGCTCCGGGCTGCGCGCCGTGGTCGGCTGCAGCGAAGCCGGCCTGCGTACCGCCTGCGTCACCAAGGTGTTCCCGACCCGCTCGCACACGGTCGCGGCGCAAGGCGGCATCGCCGCCGCGCTCGGCAATATGGGCGAAGACGACTGGCGCTGGCACATGTACGACACCGTGAAGGGTTCGGACTGGCTCGGCGACCAGGATGCCATCGAATATATGTGCCGCAATGCGCCGGAGGCGGTGTACGAATTGGAGCATTGGGGACTACCGTTCTCGCGGCGCGAAGAAGACGGGAAAATCTATCAGCGGCCCTTCGGCGGCATGACCACCCATTATGGCAAAGGCACCGCACAGCGTACCTGCGCCGCCGCCGACCGTACCGGTCACGCCATGCTGCACACCATGTACGGCCAGGCGCTGCGCCATCAGACCGAGTTTTTCATCGAATATTTCGCCATCGATTTGATGGTGGACGAAGACGGCCGCTGCCGCGGCGTCATCGCCATCAATCTCGATGACGGCTCGATCCACCGCTTCTCGGCGCAGATGACCATCATCGCCAGCGGCGGCTACGGCCGCGCCTATGCCTCATGCACCGGCGCGCATACCCAGACCGGCGACGGCAATGCCATGGTGCTGCGCGCCGGCCTGCCGCTGCAAGACATGGAATTCGTGCAATTCCATCCGACCGGCGTTTACGGCGCCGGCGTGCTGATCACCGAAGGCGCCCGCGGCGAAGGCGCTTATCTCGTCAATTCGGCCGGCGAGCGCTTCATGGAGCGCTACGCGCCCTCGGCGAAGGACCTCGCCTCGCGCGACGTGGTGTCCCGCGCCATGACCATCGAGATCCGCGAAGGCCGCGGCGTCGGGCCGAAGAAGGATCACATCTTCCTCCACCTCGACCATCTCGATCCGAAAATCCTCGCCGAGCGGCTGCCGGGCATCACCGAATCCGCGCGCATCTTCGCCGGCGTCGACCTCACGCGCGAGCCGGTGCCGATCGTGCCGACGGTGCATTACAATATGGGCGGCATCGCCACGAACTATCATGGCGAAGCGCAGATCAAGAAAGACGGCAATCCCGATCACACCGTGCCCGGGCTTATGGCGCTCGGCGAGGCGGCCTGCGTCTCGGTGCACGGCGCCAACCGGCTCGGCTCGAATTCGCTGATCGATCTTGTCGTATTCGGCCGCGCCGCGGCGCACCGCTGCGCCGAAATCCTCACGCCGAGCGACAAGCAGCCGGAGCTGCCGAAGGATTCCGCCGAGCGGGCGCTGTCGCGGCTCGACAGGTTCCGCAATGCCTCGGGCTCGACGCCGACCGCGCAGCTGCGCGCCAGGATGCAGCAGGTGATGCAGACCAATTGCGCGGTGTTCCGCACCGGCGAAGTGCTGCAGGAAGGCTCCAAGCTCATCCACGAGGTCCATGCCGGCATTGGCGACGTGCGCGTCTCCGACCGCTCGCTGATCTGGAATTCCGACCTGATCGAGACGCTGGAATTCGTCAACCTGATCGAGCAGGCCGTGGTCACCATGGATGCTGCAGGCAATCGCACCGAAAGCCGCGGCGCGCACGCGCGCGAGGATTTCCCGGATCGCGACGACCAGCACTGGATGAAGCACACTTTGACCTGGCTCGATCCCGCGACCGGCAAAGTCACGATCGATTATCGGCCGGTGCACACCTACACGCTGACCAACGACGTGTCCTATATCGAGCCCAAGAAGCGGGTTTATTGAGGTTCCGATGGTTCAATTCACGCTGCCGAAGAATTCCAAGATCGAGCAAGGCAAGACCTGGCCGCATGCGCAACGGACGGAAGCGGAGCGCGAGTACCGTATCTACCGTTGGAATCCCGACGACGGCCGCAACCCGCGCATCGACACGTATTACGTCGACACCAAGGATTGCGGGCCGATGGTGCTGGACGCGCTGATCTGGCTCAAGACCAATGTCGACGCCACGCTTACTTTCCGCCGCTCCTGCCGCGAAGGCATCTGCGGCTCCTGCGCCATGAATATCGACGGCACCAATACGCTCGCCTGCACCCAGGCGATGAGCGAAGTGAACGGGGCGGTACGCATCTATCCACTGCCGCACATGGCGGTGGTAAAGGACCTGGTGCCCGATCTCACCAATTTCTACGCCCAGCACGCCTCAATCGAGCCGTGGCTGCAGACCAAATCGCCGACGCCGCACACCGAATGGAAGCAGAGCCACGAAGACCGGCAGAAACTGGACGGGCTGTACGAATGCATTTTGTGCGCATGCTGCTCGACCTCGTGCCCGAGCTACTGGTGGAACTCCGACCGTTATCTGGGACCGGCCGCGCTGCTGCAGGCGCAGCGCTGGCTTGTCGATTTGCGCGACGAAGCCACCGGCGAGCGCCTCGATAATCTGGAAGACCCGTTCCGGCTCTATCGCTGCCACACCATCATGAATTGCGCCAAGGCCTGCCCCAAGCATCTCAATCCGGCCGAGGCCATCGCCGATATCAAGCGCGCGCTGGTCGAGCGGCAGGTCTAACCGGCAGGTGTAAGGAACCACCCTCTCCGCCTGCCGTTATTGCGGCATGGCGGACCAAGATCATATCGCCCGCGTCTGGGACATTATCGAGCGCGTCGGCGTGTGCATGTTCACGACCCACTTTGCCGACGGCTTGCGAGCGCGGCCGCTCGAGGCGCACCCGGATCGCGATGCCGGATTGATCTGGTTTATCACCGACATCCGCAGCGCCAAGGAGCATGAGATCGAGGCCGCGCACGACGTCGGTCTCACCTTCTTCGATCCCAAAGCGAACGCTTTTCTGTCGCTGACTGCGCGTGCGGAGGTCTGGCGCGACCAGGCCAAAGCCGCGGAAATCTGGAAACCGACCGACGCGATGTGGTGGCACGGACCGAGCGACACCAATGTCTGCGTGCTGCGCGTCGCGCCGCTGACCGCGGAATTATGGGACGGCCCCGCCAGCAAGGCCATCGCCGCCTTCGAATTCATCAAGGCCCGCCTTACCGGCGACAAGCCCAATCTCGGCGAGAATCGCAAAGTCACCGTTTCGATGTGATTGCGGTCGTTGCCCGACGGAACGAGCCCTGGCCTCCTGACGTTGAATTGCTGGAACCACTCCCCCAGGAGGTACTGCATGGCCGATGCCGCCCCAGGTCGGCATGCGATGAGCACGCCCAAGCCGCCTCAGCCGTCTGAAAAGCCGAAGTCCAGACCGGCGCCCGAACCGAGCGGCCCGCGCACGCCGTATCCGGTGGACGAGCCGCCAGATCCCCATGGCCCGGGTTCGGAGTCCGACTATTTTCCCGGCAAGCCAGCCGGCGGCGATTTGCCGAAGCTGGAACCGAAGACCGAGCGCGGCATCCTGCTCACAGTTTCAGATTGCGTTTGCGCTGCCCTAGGGTGCGCAAGCGCAGTGCGTTGAGGCGAATGAAGCCTTCCGCGTCGCGCTGATCGTAGGCGACCTTGCCGTCCTCGAACGTCACCAGGTCCTGGTCGTAGAGCGAATATTTGCTCGAGCGGCCGACGACGCCGACACTGCCCTTGTAGAGCTTGAGCCGCACGCTGCCGGTCACGAATTCCTGGCTTTTGTCGATGGCCGCCTGCAGCATCTCGCGCTCGGGCGAGAACCAGAAACCGTAATAGATCAGCTCGGCATATTTCGGCATCAGCTCGTCTTTGAGATGCGCGGCGCCGCGGTCGAGCGTGATCGATTCGATTCCGCGATGCGCGGCGAGCAGGATAGTGCCGCCCGGCGTCTCGTACATGCCGCGCGATTTCATGCCGACGAAGCGGTTCTCGACCAGGTCGAGACGGCCGATGCCGTGCTTCTTGCCGAGCGCGTTGAGCGCCGTGAGTAATTGCGCCGGCGACAATTTCTTGCCGCCGACCGCGACCAGATCGCCGCGTTCGAAATCGATATCGACATATTCCGCGGTGTCGGGCGCTTTCGCGGGATCGTCGGTGCGCGAATAGACGTAATCCGGCGCTTCGCCGGACGGGTCTTCCAGCACTTTACCCTCGGACGACGTGTGCAGGAGATTGGCGTCGGTCGAGAACGGCGCCTCCCCGCGCTTGTCCTTGGCGATCGGAATCTGATTTTTCTCGGCAAATTCCAAAAGCGCTTCACGCGACTTGAAATCCCATTCACGCCACGGCGCGATGACCTTCACGTCCGGCTTGAGCGCATAATAGGAAAGCTCGAACCGCACCTGGTCGTTGCCCTTGCCGGTCGCGCCGTGGGCCACCGCATCGGCGCCGACTTTCTCGGCGATCTCGATCTGCTGCTTGGCGATCAGCGGCCGCGCGATCGAGGTGCCGAGCAGATATTGGCCCTCGTAAAGCGTGTTGGCGCGAAACATCGGGAATACGTAGTCGCGGACGAATTCCTCGCGCAGATCCTCGATAAAAATATTTTCCGGCTTGATGCCAAGTGCAAGCGCCTTGGCTCGCGCCGGCTCGAGTTCCTCGCCCTGGCCGAGATCGGCGGTAAACGTGACCACCTCGCAGCCATAGGTCGTCTGCAGCCATTTGAGGATGATCGACGTGTCGAGCCCGCCGGAATAGGCCAGCACCACTTTCTTGACTTCTTTTTTGCCGCCCGCGGGCATGACGAAAACCCCTATCTAAAGGCGGCTCGCCCGCCCGAAATGCGCGCGGACTATAGGGGCGCGGCAGGCGGGCGCAAGCGCTGGAAATGATCAGGAAGGCTTGCCGCTGCGGCCGAAAACCCGCCGTACCAGCGCCCCGAGCTTCTCGCCGGCTTCGGTCAGCCGGCGCTCGGCGGCGGCCTCGTCGATCCGGGTCGCCAGCCAGCGATAGATCAGGCCATGGATGAGCCAGATCAATAGATACGTGAACACGCCGGCGAAAACGACGTCGGAGAAAAAATGGGCGCCGGCGGCGATGCGCAGCACGCCGACGGCGGCGCCGAAGGCGAGCGCGGCGGCGTAAGCGAGCGGCTGCAGTTCCAGGCCCGCCAGCGCGGCCGGCGCCAGCGTCCAGAACGCGCCGGAAGGCTCGCCGGCAATGAACGAGCAATTGTCCGGACAGTTGCCGCGCGGGTCCCACCACGATGTGAAACGATAGTCGCCGCCGAATTGCTGCACGTCGATCGGCCGCGGCCGGCCCCAATGATCCTTGAGAATGACGTTGGTGAGAAGGCCGGGGCCGAGCGCCAGCGTCACGATCAGGAACAGCGCCGCGCGCGCTTCGATCAGCATGTGCCGCCGCGGCCAGATCAGCTTGCCGATGACGGCGAGGAAGGCCGGCAGCACGAGCAGCGTGATGATCACGCGCGCTGCTTCGCGCGTGTGCTGCACCCAAGGCTGGGCATTGGCGGCGAACAAGGTAGGCGGGGCACGATGGAAAAACGAGGCAGAAATGTCGAGGTCGAGTTGCGGGTCGACCGCGCAGATCACGCCGGCCACAAAACCGATACTGAGCGCGATGATGAGTCCGGCGCGATTCATGCGGTCAGGTCCACGCGCCGGATCACTTCCATGAACCGGCTCGCCGGCCGGCAAACAGCCAATAGACCATGCCGCCGGCGATGCCGGCCGCGGCAAAGACCTCGCGTTCACGGGCGATATCGATATCGACCGGCGCGCGATAGCCGGAAAAATCCAGCCCGAATGCCAAGGCCAGCGCCAGCGCGGCTCCGATCACGCCGTAAACGATGACCGAGCGCAGCGCCAAACCTTCGCTAATGACGATGGCAAGGAGCGTCGGCAAAAAGCCGATGACGAAAATGATCAGCGCGCCGATCCCGACCACCACCCACATCGCCGTCGACTGTGCTTGCGACGACTGCACGCCAAGCGAATTGAAAAAATAGTCCCATTGCGGCGTCAGTGTGCCGAGCGCCAGAACGAGCGACGCCGCAATGCAGGCCCAGACATAGCCGACGAACATCATGGTGATGCGGAATAAAGCGGTCATGAGCTCGATTTCGCCCGTTACTAATCGGTCACGGCCATAGCGCGCAATGCCAGCCGCTCGCGGGCGGAGAGCTTTTCGGTCGCGCTCTTGAGCTGGCCGCAGGCGGCGAGAATATCGCGGCCGCGCGGCGTGCGCACCGGCGAGGAGTAGCCGGCGTTGAAAATGATTTCGGAGAATTTCTCGATCTGCTCCCACTCGGAGCATTCGTATTTGGTGCCGGGCCACGGATTGAACGGGATCAGATTGATCTTCGCCGGAATGCCCTTGAGCAGCCGCACCAGGGCCTTGGCGTCGATGAGCGAATCGTTGACGCCCTTGAGCATGACGTATTCGAAAGTGATGCGCCGCGCGTTGGAGAGGCCGGGATAGTTGCGGCAGGCGTCCAAGAGTTCGCGCAACGGGTATTTGCGATTGAGCGGCACCAATTGGTCGCGCAATTCGTCGGTAACGGCATGCAGCGACACCGCCAGCATCGAGCCGATTTCCGCGCCGGCGCGCGCGATATTGGGAACGACGCCCGATGTCGACAGCGTGATGCGGCGCTTGGAGATGCTCAAACCGTCGCCGTCGGCGACCACGGCAAGGCCGTCGCGCACCGCCTCGAAATTATAAAGCGGCTCGCCCATGCCCATCATGACGATGTTGGAGACGAGGCGCTTCTCGGGCTCGCCTTCGGCGTTCGCGCCGCGCTGCCAATCGCCAAGCCGATCGCGCGCCAAAACCACTTGGCCGGCAATCTCGGCCGCGGTCAGATTGCGCACCAGCCGCTGCGTGCCGGTGTGGCAGAACGTGCAGGTGAGCGTGCAGCCGACCTGGCTCGAAAGGCACAAGGTGCCGCGGTCGGTCTCCGGAATATAGACGCACTCGACCTCGTGCGGCGCGCTGCCGAGCTCGCCCGGCAGCCGAAGCAACCACTTGCGGGTGCCGTCGGCGGAAATCTGCTCGGCGGCGATGTCCGGCCGCGCCAGCGTAAAACGCTGCGCCAGCGTCGCACGCAATTCCTTCGACAGCGTGGTCATCGCTTCGAAGTCCTGCACGCCGCGCACATAGAGCCAATGCCAGATCTGCTGCACGCGCATGCGGCACTGGCGCTCCGGCACGCCGGCTTCGGCCAAAGCCGCGGCGAGCGTCTCGCGCGTCATGCCGACGAGTGACGGCTGCGTCGGCGCGGCGTAGGCCTCCAACGGCCGTTTCTCGACGAACGGGGCGGCGCCGGTGCGTTCGGTTTCAGTCGCGGCCAGGGACGTCATCGGTTACCCAAGATGCAGATTACAGGCGAATGCGTGCCCGTCGCTTAGATGGGGCTCAGCCGGCGACTTTAACAGCGCGAAGCGTGAGGAGGGCAAACGCCTACTTGCATTCCTGCGCCATGCGGTCGAGCGCCTGCGACACCCCCCTCAGGTTGAAGGTGTCGGTGGTCTGCGTGCCTTTGGCCGATTCGCCCTTGACGACGGCGTTATCGCCCGTCCGCATGGCGTCGACCATCTGGGCTTCCTCGGCTGCGTTCTTGATCCAGGCGCCGTCCAGTTGGGTGTAGAGCGCAAAATTGGCCGAGCCGACCTGCGCACTGGCTTCCGAGCCCGGCTTGAACGGATAACCGATGATGATCGACACCTCATTCGTCACTTTGTCGGCTAGCCGGGTGGAGATGAACATGTAGACCGGATTGCGCGGCCGGTTGGGTGGATTGGTCGCCGAGGACGTTGGCTTGGAAATCGCGAAGCAGACCTTCTTGCCACCGGGCGAAGCCGTGTAGGCGCCCCAGTCGGCATATTGGCCAAGGAGCTTGGGCTGGGCGCCGCCGGCGGCGACGGGAGGCTTTGCCGGCTCGGCCGCCGGCTTTTCAGCGGCGGCAGGCTTCTTGGGCGCCGGCTTGGGCGCCGGTTTTGGCTTCGGCTTCGCGGCGGCCGCCGGCGCGGCGGAGGCCGGTGCGGCCGGCTGCTGGGCCAGCGCCGGAACGGCGAATGCCGCAGCAATGAACAGCAAACAGGCAAGCCGCCATCTTCGGTCCATGCGCATATGCCTCGTGGAGGGCGCCCCGGCGCCTTCATTAGCAATTTTGTCATTTTAATCCAATTCGTTCGAAAACGGAATGAGATAGCCGGGCGTTCCGACGGTTCTTTGCGAGGCGGCGATTCGCGCCGGCAGGCTGTGCATGATGCCGGAGTGACGGAAGCCTGATATGAAACCGGCATGAAAGCCGTCCTCTGCACCCATTTCTGCACCCCCGACGAACTTGAGCTTTCCGACATCGACGAGCCACAGGCCGGCCCCGGCGAGGCAGTGGTGCGGGTGAAATCGGCGGCGCTGAATTTCTTCGACACGCTGATCATCGCTGGGAAATATCAGCACAAGCCGCCGTTTCCGTTCTCGCCGGGCGCGGAATTTGCCGGCGTGGTCGAGAGCATCGGCGCCGGCGTCACCGGCATCGCTCCGGGCGACCGCGTCATGGGCAATATCGGCTGGGGTGCGGCGCGCGAAGCGGTCGCGGTTTCGGCGCAGCAGCTGGTGAAAGTGCCGGACGGGCTCGATTTCGACCGCGCCGCCGGCCTCACCGTCACCTACGGCACGACGCTCTACGCGCTGCAGGAGCGCGCCACGCTCAAATCCGGCGAGACGCTGGCTGTGCTCGGCGCCTCCGGCGGTACCGGGCTTGCCGCGATCGAAATCGGCAAGATCATGGGCGCGCGCGTCATCGCCTGCGCGTCATCGGACGACAAGCTCGCTTTCGCCCGCCAGCATGGCGCCGACGCGACGGTGAACTACGCGAGCGAAGATTTGCGCGGCGCGCTCAAGAAACTCGGCGGCGAGCACGGCTTCGACGTGGTCTACGATCCGGTCGGCGGTCCTTATGCGGAACCGGCGGTGCGTTCGCTGGCCTGGGAGGGCCGTTATCTGGTGGTCGGTTTTGCCACCGGTGAAATTCCCAAGCTGCCGCTCAATCTCGTTCTGCTGAAAAGCTGTGATATCCGCGGCGTATTATGGGGCACCTGGGTCCGGCGCGAGCCACAAGCACAACGCGCCTTGATGACGCAAATCGTTGCCTGGTGCGCGCAAGGCAAGCTCAGCGCCCATGTTCACGCAACTTATCCGCTGGCCGAGATCGCGGCCGCGCTCAAAGCCATCGCCGACCGCAAAGTGATGGGAAAGATCGTGCTGCGGCCGTAGCGGCTTTTACGCGCGCAGCCGCGCCAGCATGGCTTGCGCCGCCTGCCGATGCTCCGGCTTGATGTGCGAGGAGATGAGCTTGAACGCCGCACCCAGCACCGCGGCTTCATCGGCAAGACCAAGCAAAGTATCGGGAAGGAGATCGTCCGGGACCGCGAAATAGACAATCGCGCCGACCAGGATCGCTTTCACATACAACGGGGTAGTCCGATCGAATGCGCAATAATAGGCGGTCAGCGCGTCTTCCAGGAAGGGAATGCCGGCCGCTTCGCGCTTGACCTTACGCCAGAATTTTTGCCGCAGTTCCGCTTCATCGGAAACGACCCGGCGGCCCAGCGCGGAAAAATCCGGCCAAGAATCCGGCCAAGAGAAATCCGGCCACGCGGCTGCTTGTTGCCAAAATCCCATCGGGTCCCCTCCTTAAGCGGGCGAACGACCCAGAAATGGCCTCAAAAGGCGGCAGCCGCAAGGCGTTTAGCCGGCGATCTTATCCATCGCCTCGGCGAGCTTGACGTCGCGCTCGGTCAAGCCGCCGGCATCGTGGGTGGACAGCGTGACGTCCACGGTCTTGTAGACATTGAACCACTCGGGGTGATGGTCGAGCTTCTCAGCAACCAGCGCTGTGCGGGTCATGAAGCCGAACGCCTCATTGAAATCGGCAAAGACGAACTTCCTGGTGATGGCGTCGCGCCCGCTCACCTCGCTCCAGCCTTTGAGTCGGGCCAATGCGACCTTGCGCGCTTCGCCGGCGAGTTTTTGAGTCATGTAAAAGCTCCGTCGATGCAGGCGAACGTCGCCGTGGTCCGCTATCGCAACTATGCGCCAAGATCATGAGATAGCCAATCGAGCGTCAACACTTGGGAAGCCCGGAGGTTGCCATGGGCTGGTCCTTGGCTATCGGGTCCATCGCCGGCACCGCGATACGCATCCATGCGACCTTCGTGTTGTTTGGCGCCTCGATTTCGGCGCAGCCGGCTGGGACGTGAGGCCCCGGCCGACGGTGTCCCGCTACGGTTCGCGTCTTGTCAAAGTCGAGCCATAAATTCGAGCGAAAGCGGGATGGCCCGCGATTAACCAAGGCCCCGTTTGCTCCTCGAACCCGGATGGGCGCTCTGGAGTCAAACCCATCAAGCCGTGTTAGAATTAACTAATGCCGCCAAGCCTGCCAAAGCGTCCGCCTCTTGCCATGAGGTTCTGGCTTTTCCGGCGTTCCAGGAAAAGCAGGGCCGACGGGACGGCCGTCGCGCACGACCGCTCATTGGGTCACAGTCACGTCATGAGTATGGGGTCGCTCGAACATATGGTGCGAAGCCGGGTGCGGATGTTCCTGCGCCACACCTGGCTGGTCACTATTCTTGGAGCCTTTGCGCTTGGCGCCGTCGTTTGGGCGGGATTTCATTTCGCCACCGAAGGCGACCGCATGCGGATCGCCGCCGGCTCGGTGGACGCCAAATTCGTTCAGGCGCTGGCTAATCAAATCGCGAAGGGCCATCACGATATTTCTTTACAGATCGTCCCGACGCGGAGTTCGAAGGAAACTGCGCAGGCGATCAGCAAGGGTCAAGCCGATCTCGCGGTCCTGCCGAGCAATCTTGAAGACTCGGTGAGCTGGCCGGTCATCGCCATCGTGCGGCAGAATGTGATGGCTTTGATCGTACCGCCGGCCGGTGCCACTGAGGTAAAGGACAGCGGCGCCGCGGCGGCCACCAATACCAAGGGCGCCAACAGCGCAGGCAACAAAAGCGCCGCGATCAAGAAAACAACCAAGACTGCCAAAGGTGCCAAGACGGCCAAGGCCGCCAAGAGCGACAGCGATAGCAGCGACACGGATGACGACAGCAGCGACGGCGACAAATTCGGCAAGGTCACGCAACTTTCCGGCAAACGCGTCGGCATCGTCACGGGCAATGAGGCGACGACCGGCCTGCTCGAACTCGTGCTCAGCCATTACGGCGTGCCGCTCGACAAGGTGAAGATATCGCAGATCGATCCGGGCAATGTTGCCGATGCCATCAAGAACAATCAAGTCGATGCGCTGTTCGTGGCCGGTGCGGCGACGAGCCGGTCCATTTCCGACGCGGTGAACGCGGCGACGGTCAATGGCAAAGCGCCCTCCTTCATCGAAATCGATCAGGCCGACGGTATCGCCAAGCGCGATCCCGCCTTTGATTCCATCGATATCGACGCCGGTACCTTCGGTGGCAATCCGCCGACGCCGGCCGACAGCCTCAAGAGTCTCAGCTTCGCCGAATATCTGGTGGCGCGAAAGCCATACAGCGATGCGGCCATCGGTGCGCTGGCGAAGGTGATCTATAGCTCGCGCCAGGCGCTCGCCGCCGCCGTGCCGGGCGACGTCAAAATCGCCGCGCCCTCGACCGACAAGGATGCCGCCGTCGTCGTCCATCCCGGCGCGCTCGCTTATCTCTCCGACAGCCAGCAATCGTTCTTCGACAAATATGGCGACGATATTTTCTACGGCATGCTGATATTTCCGGTGTTCGGATCGGCGATCGCCGGTGTGGCAACCTACCTGCGCAGCAACAGCCGCACACGGCGGCTGCGACTGTTGCAGCGCGTGCTCGACCTCGTGCGCAAAGCGCATGCCGCGCAGACGATCGAGGCGATCGACCAGCTTCAGATCGACGCCGACCACCTCGTGATTGCGATTATCCACCTGGGCGAGCATGAAGAATTCGACGAAACCGTGCGCATGTCGTTTGCTTTTGCGCTCGACCAGCTGCGCTTTGCCATTGCCGCGCGCCGCACCGCCATTGCCGACCAAGCGAGCGCGGGTGCCGCGGCCGGCAACGCCCCGGGAGCCAGAGCCAAGACTGCCGCGGCGTAAACGATTGCTTCTGCGCGATTTCTGACTATATACGGCTCATCAATCGCGGGCCCCCTTCGGGGCCCGTAACGGTTTAACGCGCTGGACACATGAATCTCCGCAACATTGCCATTATCGCGCACGTCGACCACGGCAAAACCACCCTGGTCGACCGGCTTTTGCAGCAATCGGGCTCGTTCCGCGAGAACCAGCGCGTGGCCGAGCGCGCGCTCGATTCCAACGACCTTGAGCGCGAGCGCGGCATCACCATCCTCGCCAAGGCCACATCGCTGGTCTGGCACGACACCCGGATCAATATCGTCGATACGCCGGGCCACGCCGATTTCGGCGGCGAGGTCGAGCGAATTCTCAATATGGTTGATGGCGCCCTGGTGCTGGTTGACGCCGCCGAGGGCCCGCTGCCGCAAACCAAGTTCGTGGTGTCGAAGGCGCTCAAGATGGGGCTGCGCCCGATCGTGGTCATCAACAAGGTCGATCGCGGCGACGCCCGCCCGTCCGAGGTCGCCAACGAGGTATTCGACCTGTTCGCCGCGCTCGATGCCACCGAGGAGCAGCTCGATTTTCCCATCCTCTACGGCTCGGCCAAGCAGGGCTGGATGGCGTCCGATCCCGCCGGCCCCAAGGACCGCGGCATGGCGCCGTTGTTCGAGCTCGTTATCCGCCACGTCGCGCCGCCGCAGGTCGAGGATGGTCCGTTCCGCATGCTGGGCACCATCCTCGAAGCCAATCCCTATCTCGGCCGCATCGTCACCGGCCGTATTTTCTCGGGCTCGGTGAAACCCAATCAGGCGGTGAAAGTCCTCGACCGCAACGGCGAACTCGTCGAGGAGGGTCGGGTGACCAAGGTCCTTGCCTTCCGCGGCCTGGAGCGTGCGCCGATCGATGAAGGTTTTGCCGGCGACATCATCGCCATCGCCGGCCTGCCCGACGCATTCGTCTCGCACACGCTGTGCGCGCCCGAGGTGACGAAGCCGTTGCCGGCACAGCCGATCGATCCGCCGACGCTGACCATGACCTTTCACATCAACGATTCGCCGCTCGCCGGCACCGAAGGCGACAAGGTGCAGAGCCGGGTGATCCGCGACCGCCTGCTGCGCGAGGCCGAGGGCAACGTCACGCTGCGGATTTCCGAATCCATGGAGAAGGATTCCATGGAAGTCGCCGGCCGCGGCGAATTGCAGCTTGGCATTTTGATCGAGACCATGCGGCGGGAAGGCTTTGAGCTTTCGGTGTCGCGGCCGAAGGTGCTTTATCAGCATAGTCCGTCAGGTGAGCTCCTCGAGCCGATCGAGGAAGTCGTCATCGACGTCGACGAGGAACATTCCGGCGTGGTGGTGCAGAAGCTCGCCGAACGCAAGGGCGAGATGGTCGAGATGCGGCCTTCCGGCGGCGGCCGGGTGCGGCTGATCTTCTATGCACCGACGCGGGGACTGATCGGCTATCAGGGCGAACTCCTGACCGACACGCGCGGCACCGCGGTGATGAACCGGCTGTTTCACGCCTACGGTCCGCATCGCGGCGACATTGTTGGCCGGCGCAATGGCGTCTTGATCTCGACCGATCAGGGCGTCGCGGTGGCTTACGCCATGTGGAACCTGGAGGACCGCGGCCCGATGATGATCGAGCCGGGGTGGAAGGTTTATCGCGGCATGATCGTCGGCGAGCATACCCGCGGCAACGATCTCGAAGTCAACGTGCTCAAGGGCAAGAAGCTCACCAACATCCGCACCCATTCCAAGGACGAGGCGATCCGGCTCACGCCGCCGATCCGCATGACCTTGGAAAAGGCGCTTGCCTATATCGAAGACGGCGAATTGGTTGAGGTGACGCCGAAATCGATCCGGCTGCGCAAGAAGCTGCTCGATCCGGTCGAGCGCAAGCGCGACGAGCGGCGCAAAGAAGCCGAGCACGTCTGATAGCGGCCGCGGCGCTACGCGCGCGCCGGATCGCCCGCGAAAACCAACGTCATCCTGTCACAAATTTCGTCGCGCCGGATGCCGTCCGCGCAGAATACGGCCAACCGTGACAGGATTGCAACAGCACGGCCGGATCGCGCTTACGCCTTGCATTTTCGCGTTCGCGATCATGGTCAGGCCCGCTGCTTTTGGCTAATAATCCACATCGTTAACGGAAGGTGAATCGAAAGCCTTGAAGGCCGCGGGATCGCTTGCTTTGATCTGGTCGTGAATCGCGAGATGGGCCGTAGGACGAGCATCGCAACATGAGCACTATCCTCATTGAAATCCGCCGCGCCCGAGCCTGCGATGCCGGTGCGGTCGCCGATGCCCACGACGAGGCGTGGCGGACGGCTTATCAGGGCATCATCCCCGGCGCCGAACTGGAACGGCTGATCAATCGCCGCGGCCCGGCGTGGTGGGAATCGGCCATCCGCAAAGGCAGCCGTATCGCGCTTTTGCAATTCGGCGACAAGATCGCCGGCTACGCCAATTACGGACGCAACCGGGCGCGCAGCCTCTACTATGACGGCGAAATCTACGAGCTCTATCTGCGGCCGGAATTCCAGGGGCTGGGCTTCGGCCGCCGGCTGTTCACCGCGGCGCGGCGCGATCTGGCGCAGAGCGCGCTCAAATCGCTGATCGTGTGGGCGTTGTCCGAGAACGAAAACGCGGTCGAGTTCTATCGCGCGCTCGGTGGCAAGGCGGTGGCGCGCAGCTCCGAGAAATTCGGCACCCGCGTGCTCGACAAGGTCGCGTTCGGCTGGAATAACTGACGCATCACACCGCCGGCGGCGGCAGCCCGGCCTGGGCGCAGGCCGCGCGCAACGTGTTCACCAACAAACAGACGATGGTCATCGGTCCGACGCCGCCGGGCACCGGCGTGATTGCGCCGGCCACTTCGACGGCTTCCGCAAAATTCACATCGCCGACGATGCGCGATTTGCCGGTATCGTCGGTCACGCGATTGATGCCGACGTCGATCACGGTGGCGCCTGGCTTGATCCAGTCGCCGCGGATGAATTCGGCGCAGCCGATGGCCACGCAAAGCAGTTCGGCACGCCGGCAATAGTCCGGCAGATTGCGGGTGCGTGTATGCGCAATCGTAACGGTCGCATTCTCATTGAGCAGCAGCTGCGACAGCGGATTGCCGACAATGTGGGAGCGGCCGATCATCAGCGCGTCGACGCCGACGAGCGAAGGGTGCACGGTCTTGATCAGCTTGAGGCAGGCGATCGGCGTGCACGGCACTAAGGCCGGCAGCCCCGTGATCAGCCGTCCGGCGTTGAGCGGATGGAAACCGTCGACGTCTTTGTCCGGATTGATGCTGTTGATAATACGCGCCGGATTGATCTGCGGCGGCAGCGGCAGCTGCACCAGAATGCCGCTGACGGCGGGGTCGGCATTGAGCGCCTGAACGAGCGCCAGTAATTCCGCTTCGCCGGTCGCGGCCGGCAGATGATAATCCAGCGGCCGCATGCCGACTTCGACCACCGCGCGCGATTTGCTGGCGACGTAAGTCTTGCTGGCGGCATTTTCGCCGACCAGCACCACCGCCAGCCCTGGCACGATGCCGTGCGCCGCAATCAGGCGATGCGTCTCGGCCTTGACCGAAGCGCGCAACGCCGTCGCGATCGCCTTGCCGTCGATGATGCGAGCCGTCACGGGCGTTCAGTAAACGTTCGGCAGGATATAGAGCGCGATCACATAACGGATGAAGACGATGATCAGAAACAGGATGACCGGCGAAATGTCGATGCCGCCGAGATTGGGCATGAAATTGCGGATCGGACGCAGCGCCGGCTCGGTGATGCGATAGAGAAAATCGCCGATCATGGCGACCACGTGATTGCGCGTATTCACCACGTTGAAGGCGACCAGCCAGGAAAAGATCGCCATCGCGATCACGATCCAGACATAGAGCTGCAGAGCTAAGTCGATGACCAGAAAAAGTGCGCGCATGGACCGGATTCGGGTTAAGGGTGGCAGAAACTAGCGAACTGAACGCTCGCGAACAAGTGAAGCTCGAGAGCCCCGGTGAGAAGCGGGCTCGCCGAGCCGTAGCTCGCGCAGCGAGCGAAGGCTGGTGGAGCCGAGGGGAGTTGAACCCCTGACCTCCTCATTGCGAACGAGGCGCTCTCCCAACTGAGCTACGGCCCCGCCAATCGGCAAAAATCCGCCTTGGTGGCGAGTGGGCGCCATTTAGGACCGCCGTCTTATGCTGTCAAGGATGGGTAAAACCGCGCCGATGCGGCTATAAGGGCCGCAAATGACTCAAACGTCGTCGCCGGCAATCTCGCTGCTCCGCCATCCCGCTTACGTCCGCTTTCTCTACGTGCGGGTCGCCGCCTCGGTCGCGCAGCAGATCCAGGTCGTCGCGGTCGGCTGGCAGATGTACGAATTGACCAATAGCCCATTCCACCTGGGCTTGATCGGGCTCGTGCAGTTCATTCCCGCCGTCGGCTTGTTCGTCTTCACCGGCCACGTGGCGGATCACTACGACCGGCGCCTGGTCACTTTCCTGGCGCAGCTCGTCGAGGCGATCGCGGTCGCCGCGCTCGCTTTCGCCAATGCCACCGGCCGGCTGACGCCGGAGCTCCTGCTCGGCATGGCCTTTGTGGTCGGCACCGGCCGCGCCTTCGAGCAGCCGAGCCTGCAATCGGTGCTGCCGAACATCGTCCCGAGCGAGCTGTTACCGCGCGCCATCGCCGGCTCGAGCTCGGCATCGCAAACCGCGGTGATCGCCGGACCGGCGCTCGGTGGCATTTTGATCGAGATCAGCCCGACCTTGGTCTTCACGGTCTGCGCGGTGCTGTGGCTCTCCGCCGGCCTGGTGATGCTCGGCATCGCCATGGAAGCAAAACTTCCGGAGCGCGCGCCGCTCGATCTCAAATCGATGTTCAGCGGGCTGACTTTCATGATCAGCCAAAAGGTCGTGCTCGGCGCCGTGCTGCTCGATCTGTTCGCGGTGGTGCTCGGCAATCCAACCGCGGTGCTGCCGATCTTCGCCCGCGACATTTATCTCGCCGGACCGCTCGGCTTCGGCGTCTTGCGTGCCGCACCCGCCGCCGGCGCCATCGCCACGGCGCTGATCTTAGCGCGCTGGCCGATTTCTGACCGGATCGGCCGCATTATGTTTGCAACCGTGACGATCTATGGCGTGGCGACGATTGTCTTCGCGCTGACGCCGAACTTCACGCTGGCGCTGGCAGCGCTGGCCGTGGTCGGCGCCTCCGACACCATCAGCGTGGTGATCCGCCAGACCATGGTGCAACTGCGCACGCCCGACCAGATGCGCGGCCGCGTTTATGCGGTCAATTCGATGGTCACCAACACCTCGAACCAGCTCGGCATTTTCCGTGCCGGTACGGCGGCCGCCGTGTTCGGCACCGTACCCTCGGTGCTGCTCGGCGGCCTGACCACCATCGCGGTCGTCCTGATTTCGACCAAGATTTTCCGTGAGCTCTACGACGCCGAGCGTTATCACGATGCCCGCCCGTGATCCGTCGAACGTGCCCTGGCCGCCTGGACGCGGCTGCGGCATCATGGCAAGCGATTAGGCCGAGGGTAAAGGAACACCGTATGCGACTGCTCTACGCGATCTGGCTTAGCCTAGCCCTTGTCGTCTCCGCGGCGCCGGCGCACGCCGCGGCGCCATGCGGTGGCGATTTCGGGGCCTGGCTCCAAGGGGTCAAACAGGAAGCCGCGTCCGACGGCATCTCGCAGGCTGCCATTCAATCGGGATTGGCCGGCGTGACCTACGACCCGACCATCATCGCGCGCGACCACGCCCAGGGCGTGTTCCGGCAAAGCTTCGAGCAGTTCTCCGGTCGCATGGTGCCGCCGCGGCTCGCCCGCGCCCGTCAGAAGATGCTGGTATACGCCTCGCTGTTGAGCCGCATCGAGCAGCAATACGGCGTGCCTGGCGGCGTCATCGTCGCCATCTGGGGCCTGGAAACCGACTTCGGCGCCGATACCGGCCATTTCCCGACCATCCGCTCGCTGGCGACGCTGGCCTATGATTGCCGGCGTCCGGACAAGTTCCGTGGCGAGGTCATCGCCGCGCTGCGCATGGTCGATCGCGGCGACATGACGCCGGCCGCCATGCGCGGCGCCTGGGCCGGCGAGATCGGACAGACCCAGTTCCTGCCGTCGTCCTATCTGAAATACGCCGTCGACTTCGACGGTAATGGCCGCCGCGATCTCATTCATGACGTGCCCGACGTGCTGGCCTCGACCGCCAATTATCTGAAAGGCTATGGCTGGCAGAAGGGCCAGCCCTGGGGCGAAGGCACCGCAAATTTTCAGGTGCTGCTGCAGTGGAACTCGTCGCAGGTCTATACCAAGACGGTGGCCTATTTCGGCCAGCTCCTTGAAAACGGCCACTAGCGGCGCACGCGCTCACGCCGCCGCAAGCCAGCGCTCGAGAAACACGCTGAGCCAAGCGCGTGCCGAATAATCGTAGACGGCGCGGTCGGCGAAATGGGTGTGCCGCGGTTTTGCGCCGGGCAATTCCATGCGGTCGTGGCCCCGCGTCGTCCATTTATGCATCATGGCGTGCGTGACGTCGGGATGAAATTGCAGCGCGAACGCCGCGCTGACACGAATCGCCTGCACTTCGAACGTATCGCCTTCGGCGAGAAGCTCGGCGTTCGGCGGCAGATCGAAACCTTCGCGGTGCCATTGATAAACGCATGCCGGCCATTCATCGACGACGGCGAGGCCGGCGCTCGTCGGCCGGATCGGATAATAGCCGATCTCGGCGCGCCCTTCGGGGTGACGAAAGACTTTGCCGCCAAGCTGCCGCGCGAACATCTGGGCGCCGAGACAGATGCCGAGAAACGGCTTGTTCTCCTTGAGCGGCACGCCGATCCAATCGATCTCACGCTTGATGTAATCGTCCGGATCGTTGGCGCTCATCGGACCGCCGAAGATGATGGCGCCGGCATGTTCGGCCATGGTCGACGGCAGCGGATCCTCGAGGCGCGGCCGGCGCACATCGAGCGGATAACCGAGGTCACGCAGCGCATTGCCGATGCGGCCGGGGGTGGAATGTTCCTGGTGCAGGACGATCAGGATCGGCTGTTGCATGAGGCCGGCGATTTGTTCGCTTTTCTAGAGTTTTAGCCCGTCGTCCGCTGGAAGCAAACAGCGCACCATGACGACGCACCACGATCGCGCGTCATTGGCGGCCGGCAGATCCTACGCGCCGATCGACGGCCGCCATCAACAGCGCATGCGGCATAAGGCGCATGAGCAAAACCATGAGTTTGTTGCCGGCGCCGGCGATGACAACGCGGCGGCTGCGCATCAAACCGTCATAGCCGAGCTGGGCCACGCGGCTCGCCGGCAGCTCGATTATTTTTGCAGCGTTCGGCAATTGCATGCCCGACCGCAGCTGGAATTCGGTCTCGACCGGCCCCGGACAGAGCGCGGTCACTCTGATGCCGCGGCCGGCCAATTCGCGATGCAAGGCTTCGCTGAACGACAGCACATAGGCCTTGCTGGCGTAATAGACAGCCATGCCGGGACCGGGCAGGAAAGCGGCGACCGACGCCACATTGAGAATGCCGCCGCGGTGTCGCTCAAGGCTTTCGATAAAAGCGAGCGACAGCTCGGTGAGCGCGCGCACATTGAGATCGATCATGGCAAGCTGTTCGTCGCGGCTCAGTTTTGCGGCGGGCCCGCTCAAGCCGAAGCCGGCATTGTTGATCACATAGGCGGGTTCGAGGCCTTGCGCCGATAATTGCGCGGCGAGCATCGCCACCGCATCGCGGCGTTCGAGATCGAGCGCAAGCACCGTCGGCCTCGGTCGGCCGGCAGCCGCGATCTCGTCGGCGAGCGCGCTCAGCCGGTCCTCGCGCCGCGCCACCAGCACCAGATCGTGACCTTGCGCGGCGAACACCCGCGCCAATTCCACGCCAATGCCGGCCGACGCGCCCGTGACCAGCGCGACCGGCTTCATGCCAGGCTGCCCTGCTCGCCGGCGTCGCCCGGCACTGGCGTCGCGCCGGGCTCGGCATCCTCGCCGCCGACGCGGCGGCGCAGCGCGATCCGTTCCTGCGGCGACACGCCGAGGAGATCGGCGGCGCGCCACAACAGATTGTCCTCGAGCTCATCGCGGCGGCCATCGGCATAGACGATCTGCCACATCATCTCGATGATGCGGGCGCGGCCCTGCTCATTGAGCGCGCGGTTGAGCGCATGGGTGAAATGATAGAGGTCGACGGATTCCTGCTCAGCTGCCGTCGCCTTGGCGATCAGTTCCTCGGTCGCCGCATCGTCGAGCGTAAAGCCTTGCTTGAGCACGCTGTGCAGCTTGTCGCGCTCGCCCGGCGTCATCTCGCCGTCGATCGCGGCGGCATGCACCAAGAGCGCCGCGGCGGCGAGCCGGCAATCGCCATCGGCAAATTGGCTGGGATGTTTGCCGCCATCGGCAAAATCGGAAATGAAAGCCTTGAATGCTTCGAACATGAGCCCTTCCGGAAGTCGGATTTTGCCCCAGGCTCATATCGCCATCGGCCGCCGACCGTTCAACCCCAAGACAGCGGGCTTCGCCCCGAGACGGCCGCACGGCCCGTTATTCCAGATATTTGCTCGGCGGAAAGTCGCGCGAGAACACCGGCTGCTGCACGAATGCCTTGGGATCGTAGGTCCAGAACTGGCTGACCTGCGGATAGGTTTTGATGATGGTGTTGACGAGCTTGCCGTTGACGCGCGCCACCTTGCGGATGTGGATGTCAAGGATCGGCGTGCCGTATTCGTCGAGCCGCACCGGCCCGATCGGACCATGTGTCAGGCGCACCTCGCGCATGGCCTTGAGGAAAGCCGCCGCATCGTCGGTCTTGCCGCCGGTCGCGTTGAGCGCCTGCTCGATGATGAGGAGCGCGGTGTAGGGTCCCGCGGTATAGAAACCGGGATCGTGCTGGTAGGCGGCGTTGATGCCGGCGACAAATTTCTTGTTGTCCGGCGTATCGAGGCCTGCTGCGTACCAGCCGGCGGAATAGACGCCGACCGCTTCGTCACCCATGACCTTGAGAATGCCCTCGTCGGTCATGGTGGTGTTGCCGAGCACGGCGACCTTGTCCTTGAGGCCGAATTCGGCGAATGCCTTGAGGAAGCGCAGCGGGTTCGAGCCGGCAAAGCCCGTGTAGATCGCTTCCACGTCCGGCTTGATCTGCGCCAGATAGGCGCCGTATTCCGGCGCGTTGAGCGGCGGCCAGAGTTTTTGCACGATTTTCCCGCCGGCGGCTTCGAACGCCAATTGGAAGCCGCCAGCGCCCTCGTGACCGTAGGTGAAGTCCTCGGCGACGATCGCCATCTTTTTGTAGCCGAGCGTCTTGGCGGCATAGTCGCCGAGCGGATAGGTCACTTGCGGCGCCGTGCCGAAGGCATGGAGCACATAAGGATTGGGCGTACGGCTCTTGAGATCGACGGTGGCCGCCGAAGTGGTGGTGATCAGCGGCACTTTGGTGCTGCGAACATATTCGTCCATCGCCAAGGCTTCGTTGGTCGCCAACGGGCCGATCATCACCGGCACGTTGTCGCGCTCCACCAGCTCCTGCGTCTTGGTCTTGGCGAGCGCCGGATTGCCGGCGGTGTCTTGGGTGATGAGCTCGATTTTGCGGCCGGCAATCATGCCCTTGCGCTCGTCGAGGAAAAGCGCCGCGCCCTCCTGCTGCTGCTTGCCGCCAGCGGCGAGCGGGCCGGTCAGAACCGTGAGAAATCCGATACGCAGCGGCGCCGCCGATTGCGCCCAGGTGCGCGACGCCGGGAGCGCGCCGAGCGCCGCGCCGGCTTTCAGTAGCGTCCGGCGCGATAGCGCGCCCTTGCCGGAAATCCTTTTGCCGAAACCACGCTTGCTTGCTGACATGTCCCGTTCCCTTCCCCGTTGTACTCTAGCGCTTGTTATATCGATCGGGCAGCGCCCGCTGCTAGGCGATTTGTCGCCGCAACCCGGCGGGTTCGGCTTCGCAAGTCCCGCCGCGAAGAACCCCCGCAGCTTGGGACTATTCACATATCCGTTGTGCAAGACAATGACTTGGAGACGGATCGTGGCGCGGCGCTCTTCCGTCAGGACAGAGGCAAAATGTCCCCGTTCTCGCGAGCGCTCCCGCGAGTGATGTCAAACAGCGATGACTTCTTTTCCGTCATCCTGAGGCGCGAGCGGAGCGAGCCTCGAAGGAGACGGCCCCAGCGCTTCGGCCGCGCCCTTCGAGGGCCGCTTCCCGATTTCCCCATGTAACTAAATTGGGGACAGATGTCAAGGGTCGTCTCCGTAATAATGACGGAAGCTCACGGCGCCGACGAAGCGACGCGCACCTCGAGACGAACGTCGGTTTTCTTAATAGTCATGCCCGCGCTTGTCGCGGGCATCCACGTCTTGAGCGGCAGTAGAAAGACGTGGATAGCCGGAGCAAATCCGACCGTGACGCGCTCGGTGGCTCAGCCCTACTGCACCGCCTTGTGCCCGCGGTAGGCGTCGGCGAGGAGCTTCAAATTGGCTTGGACGTAAGGATTGCCGGGGTCCTTGGCCTGCGCCTGGTTCAGCAATTTGTAGGCGCGCTGGTAGTCGCCGCGCAGCATGTAGGAGAAGCCTTCGTCGTTGAGCACTTCCACCGTCGGGCCGATCAGGCGGATCACTTGCGCGTAGGCGCGGTCGGCGAGGTCGAAGCGGCGCAGCCGGTCGTACGAGGCGGCAAGCCCGATCCAGGCTTCGGCGTCGTTGGGGTGCTTCTCCACGGCGCTTTGGAAGTGGTTTTCGGCCAGCGCGAAATTGTTGGCGCGGAAATATTTCTTGCCGAGCTGGACGTCGTCGTTGGGATCGTCGCCGAGCGTGCCGGGCTTCGACAGCGGCGCGACCGGCTCCCCGCTCGGCCCCGACTCGGCCGGCTGGGTGACGATCGAGCCGGTGGTGTCGGGGGCGGCGGTGGCTGCGTCGGGGGATGGATTGCCGAGGCCTGAGGTGTCGTCGAGCCGCTTCCAGCTCGAGCAGCCGCTAAGGCCCGCGCCGAGGCAGACGAGGCCCGCCGCCACAAGGATCAGGACCCGCCCCGCTCGGATACTCATATGCACACCCCGGAACGCCCCGTACCCGGCAAAGCCCCGCAATCGACGCGGATTGCACCGTCGCGCCGCGGCACCCCGGAGGGGGAGCACGGGGCGAACGGCGCCGGACAAGGCAGGCTAGGCGACGATGGTTAAGGAACCCTCGATAGAAGCCCTGCCCCGCTTGCGGGGGAGGGTTGGGAGGGGGTCCGCGATCTTAACGCTGACCAAGCTGGGGACACTTGCCCCTCTGGCTCGCTCCCGCTCGCCATCTCCTCCGCAAGCGGGGGGAGGAAAAAACGGCACTCACCACATGTGGTTGGCGACGCGGACGATGACCGGGCAGAGGATGACGATGAACAGCACCGGAAAGATGCACACCATCATCGGCACCGAGAGTTTGGCGGGCAAGGCGTAGGCTTTTTCCTCGGCGCGCGACAGGCGCTTGTGGCGCATGTCGTCGGAATAGACGCGCAGCGCGTCGCTGATCGAGGAGCCGAGCTCGTCGGACTGCTGGATCAGCGTGGCAAAGGAGCGTGCCTCTTCCAGCCCAAGCCGGTCGCCTAAATGATTGAGCGCCTCGGTCATGGTGCGGCCGGCGCGGATCTCGAGATTGGCCATGTGGATATTGGCGGCGAGCGACGGATAGGAAACGCCGAGCTCGCGGCCGACGCGGTCGAGCGCCGCCTCCATGGAGAGACCGGCGTCGGCGCATACCACCAGGAGGTCCATGAAATCGGGAAAGCCGGCCTGGTGCTCGAGGCGGCGCGCCGCGATGCGGCGGTCGAGATAAATGCTCGGCGCCAGATAACCGAGCCCGCCGCCGCCGATGACGAACAGCCAAAACGAGGTCTTGGCATTCATCCCCAGCATCGACAGGGCGAAATAGGCGGCAATGGCGAACGCCACGGCGGCCGCCGCGCGCGACAGGAAGTAGAAACCGGCAGCGTGCGGATCGTAGACGCCGGCCGCCACCAGCCGTTGGCGGAGCACCTTCATGCCGCCGGTATCGGTCGAGGAATAGTGCTTGGTGGTGTAGTCGATCAGCCTCTGCGCGGCCTTGAGTCCGGAAAAGCGCAGCGAGCGGCGGTTGCCCGGCGCGCCGTCCTCGACGCCGACGCGCGACGCGCGCCGCCGCACCGCTTCCCGCGCGATCATGCCGTTCATCACTGAATAGGCGAGCGTCGCGGCGGCAAGGAAGATCAGAATGTTGAGCAGTGTGGCTTCGCTGTAGCCGAACATCACTTAGAACCCCTTCCGATGAAGCCAAACCAACACTCCGCTCATTCCCCGACAAGCGGGACTGCCGTGCCTTGTCATTGCGAGCGACAGCGAAGCGATCCAGACGGCATGCGTAGCATCTGGATTGCTTCGTCGCTTTGCTCCTCGCAATGACCGATGCACTTTCATTCCCCTTTAGATCTTGAAATTGACCATCTTGAACATGATCACATTGCCGACCAGCATCCAGGCCGCGGCGCCGAACAGCAGCACCTGGGTCAGGTGGACCTGCCAGACCGACGCGTAGAAGTCGGGCGCGATGAATTGGATGACGGCGAACATGCCGATCGGCAGCGCGGAGAGGATCATCGCCGAGGCGCGGCCTTCGGCGGCAAGCGCGCGGATCTTGCGCCGCATCTTGAAGCGCTGGCGGATGACGCCGGAAAGATTTTCCAGGATCTCGCCGAGATTGCCGCCGGTCGAGCCCTGGATGGCGACCGCGGTGACGAACAACGGCAGGTCGTCCGAGCCGATCCGCGCATAGAGATTGCGCATGGCGGTTTCGAGATCGGCGCCATAAGTGATCTCGTCGGACACCACGCCGAATTCCGAGCCGATTGGGTCCGGCATTTCGCGCCCGACCATGGAAATCGCGATCGGCACCGGATGCCCGGCGCGCAGACTCCGTACGATGATGTCGAGCGCGTCGGGAAACTGCGCGCCGAATTTCCGCTGGCGGCGGCTGCGCAGAAATTTGAGCGCGAGATAAGGCAATGCGGTCGCGCTCAGAAGCGCAGCCACGGCGGCTTCCACGAGGCTGTGGCGAAACACCCAGGTGGCGCCGAAAGCGAACAGGCTTGAGACGCCGACGATAAGGCAAAGCCGCGAGATGCCGAGCGTCAGCCCGGATTGCAGGATGAGGCGGTTGATCGCGACGAGACCGAGCCGGTAGTCGCCTTCGCCGGTCAGCCCGCGTTCGCGGCGCAGCTCGATCAGCACGCTCTCGCGGTCGGTGCGGTCTTTGGAGATAGCGAGTCGCCGATTGATGCGGCTGCGATAGGACGCCGCCGAGAAGCTCAGCAGATAGACGACTTCCACCGTCAGCCCGGCGGCCAGCGCGACGAACAGCCAGACCAGATAGATCGGGTTGAAATCGAACTGGAGAAAATCGAGCATGACCGGCTAGTTCCCACCATCCGCGTCATTGCGAGGAGCGAAGCGACGAAGCAATCCAGGAACGAGACGGCCCACTGGATTGCTTCGCTCCGCTCGCAATGACGAGTCCATAGTCATCGGGCGCCCTATAGCGGCTGCGACGGATCGAAATGGGCGCCGGAAATCTTGATGCCCATGGCGACCAGATCGGCGAGGAAGCGCGGGCGCACGCCGGTGGCCTGGAAGTGGCCCTGCACGCTGCCGTCCGGCGCGGTGCCGGTGCGCACATATTTGTAGATTTCCTGCATCTGGATGATGTCGCCTTCGAGCCCGGTGATCTCGGCGACGCTCATAACGCGGCGCTTGCCGTCGGACAACCGCGACAGCTGCACAATGACGCGGATGGCCGAGGCAATCTGGCCGCGGATCGAGGCGACCGTCATCGGCAGGCCGGCCATGCCGATCATCTGTTCCAGGCGTGAAATGGCGTCACGCGGCGTATTGGCGTGGATGGTGGCCATCGAGCCTTCGTGGCCGGTGTTCATGGCTTGCAACATGTCGAAGGCTTCCTCGCCGCGGCACTCGCCGAGGATGACGCGGTCGGGCCGCATGCGCAGGGCGTTCTTGACCAGGTCGCGCTGGCGGATTTCGCCCTTGCCTTCGATCGACGGCGGCCGCGTCTCCATGCGGCCGACATGCGGCTGCTGCAATTGCAATTCGGCGGCGTCCTCGATGGTGAGAAGCCGCTCCTTCTCCGAGATGAAGGCGGACAGCGCGTTGAGCATCGTGGTCTTGCCCGAGCCGGTACCGCCGGAAATGATCAGCGTGACGCGCGCCTTGACCGCGGCGGCGAGCAATTCAGCCATCTGCGGGCGGAGCGCGCCGACGTCGACGAGCTTGTTGAGGTTGAATGGCTTCTTGGAGAATTTGCGGATCGACATCAGCGGCCCGTCGATCGCCACCGGGCGCACCGCGACGTTGACGCGCGAGCCGTCGAGCAGCCGCGCGTCGCACATCGGATGCGATTCGTCGACGCGGCGACCGACCGCGGAGACGATCTTGTTGATGATGCGCAGAAGATGCGACTCGTCCTTGAAGCGCACGCCGGTCGGCTCCAGCACGCCTTTGCGCTCGACATAGACGCATTCATGGCCGTTGATCAGGATGTCGTTGACGGTGTCGTCCTTGAGCAAGGGTTCGAGCGGGCCCAGGCCGGTCATCTCGTCGAGGATTTCCGAGACGAAGTCGTTGAGCTCCTGGGTGTTGAGCGCCAGCCGCTCGGTCATTACATATTGCGAGACGAGCTGCTGCACGTGGCTGCGGATCTCATCCTCCGGCAGCTTCTCCAGCGCCGACAGATTGGTCTCCTCGATCAGGCGGCGGTGCAGCCGCACTTTGGCGTCGAGGAGCTTGTCGGTCAGCAGCGGATTATTGGCGGCGGGCGCGACCGGTTCGGCGGCCGCTTCCGGCAGCACGGTCCACGCCACCGGTTCAAGCAGATTCTCTTCGGCTGCCGGCACGATCTCCGGAGCGGCGACGCGGCGCATGGAAAAACGACTGGCCATGACGAATTCCTAAAATCTGGACGCGCGACTTACGATCGCGCCCATGACAGCTTGAATTTTTTCGCGCCTTCGGCGGCGTCATTGGCCGGCTTGGCGGCGGCTTGCGGCAAGATCAGCTTGCGCAGCTGCAACGTGATCTTGTTGCCCTTTTTGACGTCCTCAAGCGGCACGCCGCGGTCGATCGCTTCGCGCACCAGGCCATAATCGTTGGGGATGCAGGCCGCGAAAGCGTCACCGATGGTCTGCTGAATGTCGCTTTTGCGCAGCGCCGGCGAAAACACTTTCTGCACATAGCGATTGATGATGACTTGCGGCCGCGGCCCGTCGCCGAGCCGGTCGCGGATGGCGTCGACCAGTTGCTTGGCCTGGCGCAGCCCCGGCACCGTGGTTTCGCTGACGATGAAAAGCTTGTCGGAGCCCAACAGCACGCTGTCCGTCCAGGAAAACCAGGTGCGCGGCATATCGAAGACGACGTAGTCGAAATGCGAGGAGACGAGATCGAGGAGCCGCGTCACCACGTCGGGATCGAACAGCCGCATTTCCGCCGGCCGGTTCGGCGCCGCGACCACGGCGAGGCCGGACGGGTGCTGCGAGATCATCACTTCGAGGAGTTGACGGTCGAGCCGCTCAGGCCGCGGCTCGATCTCGCTCAGATTAAGCCGTGGCTCGATGTCGAGATAATCCGAGCAGGCGCCGTGCTGAAAATCAAGATCGACCAGGCAGGTGGCGGCCTTGCCGCGCGCGCCTGAGTTGAGCAGCAGCATGGCGGTCTGCACCGCGAGCGTGGTGACGCCGGCGCCGCCGACAGCGGGCAGGAATGTAAAGATCTGCGCTTCGGTCGTCTCGGCCGAGGCTTGTGGCTTGGCGACGCGCGCGCAAGTGCGCACCAGCTCGACCGGCGGCACCGGCTTTACCAGAAAATCGGCGACCCGCATTTGCGTCAGCCGCCGCGCCACGGCGGCATCGAAGTTTTGCGTGACTGCGACCACCGGCGGCCAAGCGCCGATCTGCAGCATGAGACCTTCCAGCGCTTCAAGCTCGGCCTCGTCGGCCGAATCGACGTCGGCGATCACGACAGTGGCGCCGGCAACGTCGATCTCGGCGTGCTCGGCGAGGCGGCCTTTGATAATATCGAGGCTTATTTGGGCGCTGGCGGAAAACGTGGCGCGCACCGAATCCTCAAACGCCGCGTCGGCGGTCAATACCACGACACGGGTCTGGCTCGCCGGCGTCGGAGATCGCCTTATACGCATGTATTCACGCTCGTATTCCAGCTGCGCCGATCATTGTCCCGGCGTACCGGCTGATGCCGCGGCGGGCGCGGCGTTATTGACCGTAGCGCTGATGGTCTGGCCGGTCTGGTTGGTCGACATGAAGTTCTCCGGATCGACCGGCTCGATTTCCTTGCCGGTGCGGTAACGGGCGACGGCCTGCTGCATTTTCTCGCCGTTGAAGGCGATGTTCTTGTTGCCGCTATAGGGCGGCCATGGATCGACCACCTGGCCGACGGTATTGCCGGCGACGGCATCACCGCCGGACAGCGCGATGTTGTCGCGGCGGTCGAGATAGAAATCCGCATTGGAACAGCCGGCGAGCCAGCCGCCGAGCCCGGCGGCAGCGAGCGCGGCCGCGATCAGCCGCGCGGCGCGCGGCGTGCCGTGCTCAATCCTTGGCTCAATACTTGGCTCAATCCTTGGCTCAATCCTTGGCTCAGTCTTTGGCCGTGACATAGACGCCTCCGTTTCGCGGCAGGTCGAGGATGTGGCCGACATAGGGCCGGCTGAGCGCGCCGACGGCGAGCCGCGCCAGCTCCGGTGAGACCTCGGTGTCGCCCATCAGGAATAGGTCGACGTCGTTCGGCGGCAGCGAACTGTCGAACGGTGTGTGCACCGGATCGGTCGGCGTCAGCGGCCGCACGATGTGCGGCGTCACCAGGATGACGAGGTCGGTCTCGTTTTTCTGGTAATCGGTCGAGCGGAACAGCGCGCCGAGCACCGGCATATCGCCGAGCCATGGCAATTGATCGATATTGTTGGTGCCGACGCTCTGCAGCAAGCCGCCGAGCATGAAACTCTGACCATCGCGCAATTCCAGCGTGGTTGATGCTTTGCGCGTGGTCAGCGCCGGCACAGTGGTGCCGGCCACGGTCACGGCATGCGCGGTATCGATCTCGCTGACTTCCGGCTTGACGATGAGGTTGATGACGCCGTTGCGCAGCACGGTCGGGGTGAAGGACAGGCCGACGCCGTAGGGCTGGAAGCCGAACGACGGTGTGCCGGTGGCGCCGACTTCGGGGATCGGAATCTGGCCGCCGGCGAGGAAGCTCGCGGTCTCGCCCGACAGCGTCACCAGGTTCGGCTCGGCCAGAAGGCGCGCCGCGCCCTTGGACTCGAGCGCATTGACCTCGACCTGAAGCTTGTTGGTCAGTTGCCCGACCAGAAAGCCGAACGGCGCCGCGCCCGAAAGCACGCCCGCGGCAACCACCGGCGAAATCGGCAAAGCGCTCGCCGCTATGTTCGGGCCGCCGACGCCGGCGCCGGCGATGGCCGGCTGCTGGAACGAGCCGTTCGGCTGCGTGATCGGCAGCTTCGAAGCGGACAATCCAGACCCGGTATTGGCCAGGACCGAATTGCCGAACGCATTCCACTGCACGCCGAGATCGCGGCCGGCATTGCGATCGACTTCGATGAAACGCACTTCGAGTTCGATCTGCTGCGGCTGCGCGACCTGGACGGTATTGATCGGCGGGTCCGGGCCGAACTGGCCCGCGATCTGCACCGCCTTGTCGAGGGTCGCGGCATCGGGCGAGGTGCCGCTCAGCATGATGCGGCCGTTGATCGAGGACACTTGGATGCCGCCGCCGGTGAAGTGGCCGATCTCGGTGGCCAGCCGCGAAATGTCGTAGGACACTTCGATGTCGAAAATGCCCACCGGCTTGTGATCGGTGTCGTAGACGGTGACGCGGGTGGTGCCGATCTTCTTGCCCAGGATGGACAGCGAGTGATCGGTGAGCGGGCTGACGTCGGCGATGTCCGGATTGCCGACCGTGATATTGGCGAAGGTCTGGTCGGTGCGGATGTCCTCGGTCTTGCCGACCGTCACGCGCACCTGCGCGCTGTGAACTGGGTTGGCCAGCACGACGTTCTGCTGCGCGCGCACGGCCGGCGGCAGCGCCACCATGACCGACGCCGCAAGCACCGCCCTGATCCAGCCGCGCTGCAACAGCGCGCCAATCTGCACGCTCGCGCTCTTGATGGTCCTGTCCGAAAGTCGCCGGTTGCCGCCGGCGCGGTGGTTTTGCTTGTTGTACTGGCTCTTCACGTCGGCCTCCCCGCCGCTCGATCGTCCCCAAACACACATCTCAGTTCGCGTCGCTTTGTCGTCCCCGAATTCAGTCGTTCGCCGGCGCCGGCCGCGACAACGCGGCGGCATGCGCATCGCTGTGTTCGACCGGCACGCTGTATTCAGCGTGCTCGTTCTTCCACGGGCGATTTACCGATATCGTCACGAAATCCGATTTTGACGTCGTCATCTTGCCGAGATCGGCGGTGGTCACGCGCCGCGAATCCTCGTCGGCGACGTCGCCGGCTTTTCGCAGCAACAGCGACAGCGTGCCGACCGTCGAGGCGAGCGCTACTCTCTCGCCGTCGGTTACTTTGACTTCGAGCGTGACCGCCTTGACGACGGACGGCTTGTCCGCCTTTTCGTCGGCGAGCTGGTCGATCGCCAGCACCTGCGCGTTCTCGATCACGACATCGGTGGTGGCCGAGTTCTTCTCGCCCTGGCGCGTCAGCATCACGTCAACATGATCGCCGGGCAGGATGAAGCCGGCGACACCCTCGACGTCGTTGACGCGAACCGTCACCGCGGTCATGCCGGGATCGAGCACCGCGGACAGTGTGGCGCGCTGGCCCGGTCCGGTGACCTTCGAAGCCAACACCGCTTCGTTGGGCTCCATCGGCGTCAGCACGACGCGCTTGGCCGCGACGAGATCGGCGATCTTGCCGAACGCGCCGGCCGGCAGCGCGGCTTGCGGCCACGGCAATTCGCGCAGCGCCGACGCGGTCAGCTGTTCGCCGAAGCGCAACGGCCGGCCGGCGACCACGATGGTGCGCTCCGGCTCCGGCGCCTTGTGCTGGGCTTCGAGGCTCCTCATGCGCGCGGCTTCCTGGTTGTTGAGCCAGGTCTGCGCCAGGAAGACCGCGAGCAGTCCGAACAGGACCGCAAAGCCGATCATGACAAGCGTGCTGCTACGCAACTTCGTCCCCTGATGACGCCTAAATTCGTTGCACGGAATTCGTTGAGCGAATTTCGTCGTTGTTCGCGAAGAGTATTGGTCGTTCGCCAGTATGGAATTGGTGAAGTTACGGAGGCTTCTCCCCCTATGCTAAAAATTGCCTGAAACGGTATTCTTTACGGTGCGTATCGCGCGGCGATCGAAGTGAAGAGATATCCTTTACGAAATTTGAGCGACGTCCTGCGCGCGCCGTGGACAGGGGCCGCAAGCCGCGCCGCGCTTGAGCTTTTACACGTGCAACGATTCATTGATGATGCTGCACCGCGTGCCGGCTAATTTTACGAATTGCGGTAGGACGCCGTTAAGCACGCGCGGCGAGGCCGCCGGCGGCAAGCGCAAGATGCGCGATCAGACCCGCGCGAAGCCGCGCGGCACGGCGTGAATCGTCTCGATACCGGTATCGGTGATGAGAACTATCTCGCCGGTCTGCACGCCGGCCATGCCGTCGGGCGTGACTACATTGGGCTGGATGACCACCGTCATGCCGGCGCGAAACGGTTCGTCAGGGATATGCGCGCTCGGCCGGCTCCGCGAGCCGAGGATAGGCGGCAAATAACCGCCGCCATAGCCGTGCAACAGATCGTCAATGATGGTGAAGCCGGCAGCCTCGATGATGCCGGCGGCGTCAATCACCTCGCGCGGCAGCGCGCCGTCCTTGAGCACGGCGGCAACCGCATCGAAGGCGGCGTCGGCAACTGCGTGCAGTTCGCGATAGAGCGGCGTCGGCTCGGCGTCGACCGCGAAGCTGCGCAGCACCTGGCCGGGATGCTCCCAGAACGCGGTCGCGATCTCGGCAACCACGGCGTCGCCGCGCGCGACGATGCGGTTGGCGATGAATTGTGTCGGCACGGCGAGCCGCGGCGCCGCCATCGGCGTAACGCCGATGAAGTGAATGACATTAGTGCCGCCAAGCGCCACATAGGAACGCTCCACCGCATCGGCGAGTTCGCGCTCGCTTGAACCGGGGCGCAAGACATCGCGCAGCGCCAGCATGCCGCGATCGGTCAGGGCGGCGCCGATGCGCAGCCAATCAAGCTCTTCGGCCGACTTGATCTGGCGGAGCTGCGTGTAGCGGCGGTTGAGGTTCACTGGCGCGCCGAACCGCGCCGCAAGCTTGTCGTGCTGCTCGAAACTCATCGGGCCGATGACGCCGACGCGGCCGGGCCGCGCGCCGCGATGGTCCAGCGCGGCAATCGCCGCGCCGATTGACGAGCCGCCGCCCCATTCGACCTCGGCGGGCACGGCGAGCCGGCGCGCCAGCGGCACGTGATTGACGTGCTGCACGAACAAGGCGTCGGGCTTGCCGGGCGTGAAAACACCGACCGCCTCAGCGGTCACTGGCCAGCCGGTGAGCCACTGCACCGCGGAGCCGAAACGATTGGCGCCACAATAGACCACGTGATCGAGCCCGGCCTCCTCGAGCAGGCGATCGATCGCGGCGCGTCGCCGCGCCATCTCGGCGCCGGAAAAGCGCGGATATTCGGCCTCGTGGATCGCCCCCAGACGCGGCGGCAGCGCGAGATCGCCTGACTTGACCAACAGCTATTACTCCTGTCATGCCCCGCGAAGGCGGGGCATCCAGTAATCCCTGGCGTGTACCATCTTGTCGAGGCCCCGCTTTACCGGATCATCCGCCTGCGCGGATGATGACGAGCATGACCGAGCGGGAGCGCCAAAGCTTATGCCGACCTCATTGATCGATTCCGCCGTCTTCCGCGACATCTTCACCACCGAGGCGATGCGCCGCGTGTTCTCCGACGAGAACCGCGTGCAGAAATATCTCGATTTCGAGGCCGCCTTGGCGCGGGCGCAGGCGCGGCTCGGCATTATCCCGAAGGAAGCCGCCGAGGAAATCTGCCGGCATTGCAACGTCGCCGAGATCGATTTCGCCAAACTGAAAACGCAGACCGAGCGCATCGGCTATCCGGTGCTGCCGGTGGTGCAGCAGCTCGTTGCGCTCTGCCGCGACGGGCTCGGCGAATGGTGCCATTGGGGCGCCACCACGCAGGACATCACCGATACCGCCACCGTGATGCAAATCCGCGAGGCGCTCACTTTGATTGGAGGCGACCTCGACCGCATCGCCGACGCGCTCGCCGCGCTGGCGCGCAAATACCGCGATACGCCGATGGCGGGGCGCAGCAATCTGCAGCAGGCGGTGCCGATCACCTTCGGCTACAAGATGGCGACTGTGCTGGCCGCTTTCGAGCGGCACAAACAGCGGCTGAAGGAACTGCGCGCGCGCGTGCTGGTCGGCGAATTCGGCGGCGCCGCCGGCACACTGTCCTCGCTCGGCAGCAAGGGGCTGGCGACGCAAGCCGAATTGATGAAGAAATTAAAGCTCGGCCAGCCGGCGATCGCTTGGCACACGGTACGCGACAATATCGCCGAAGCCGGCTGTTTCCTCGGCCTCGTCACCGGCACCTGCGGCAAGATCGCCTTCGACGTCAAATTGATGATGCAGACCGAAGTGGAGGAGCTCTACGAGCCGTTCCACGAGGGCCGCGGCTCGTCCTCGACCATGCCGCAAAAGCGCAACCCGATCTCTTCGGTCTATATCACCGCGCTCACTTCGGTGGTGCGCCAACAGGCCGCGGCGCTGCTCGACGCCATGGTCGAGGACCATGAGCGCGCCACCGGACCCTGGGAGATCGAATGGATCGTGCTGCCGGAAATCTTCTGCTACGCCGCCGGCGCGCTGGCGCAGACCGAATTCGTGCTCACGGGGCTGCAGGTCGACGAGAAGAAGATGCGCTCGAACCTCGATCTCACCAAAGGACTGATCGTGTCGGAAGCGGTGATGATGGAACTCGGCCCCTATCTCGGCCGCCAATACGCCCACGATCTCGTCTACGACATCTGCCGCAAAGTGGTCGCCACCGGCCGGCCGCTCCTCGATCTGCTTTCGGAGAACGAAGAGATCACCAAGCACCTCGACCGGGCGACTTTGGTCAAACTCTGCGATCCGGCGAATTATCTCGGCGAGGCGGGCGCCATGGTAGATCGCGTGCTCGCGATGCGGGGGAAGTAACTGGGGGTCGTTGCCGCTGCTACGCGATCGGCTTGGCGCTGTCGCCTGACAGCAGCAATTGCGGCGCCTGGGTGAAATCCCAGCCGTCGCCCGCAATCTTGCGATCGAGCACCCAGACCAGATCGAACCGCGCGCCGTCCCATTTTTGCGGGCAGGTGGTTTTGTCGTCGACAATAGCGTTGACGATGTCCGGGATGTCTTCGTGCTCCCAGGCGATGAGGACCGGGCCGGCGGCGGCGACCGCGGCCTTGGCGAGACCGGCTTCCTCGCCCTTGGGAAAGCGCAGATCGAGCTTCAGACCGAGCGCCTGCGCAAGTTCGAGAACGGTGTGCTGCGGCCGCAAGCTCTTGCTGTGCTTGCCGACCGCCGATGCAAAGATCGTATTCGGTGGCGCCAATCGCGCGTCGGACAACTGGTAATTCAACCGGCGCTTGCCAATGTTCAAGGCGCCGACAGAACGAATGCCGAGTCGATCCTTAAGGCCTCGCTCGCGGAAGGGATCACCCGGGCCATGTTGATTGCCGCTGCAATTGCATTAGGCGGCGCGGCCGCTGGCGCCTTGATTCCTCGCCGGACCAAGGGCGGCAGCGGCGGTCCGCAGTCGCCCTAGCTCTTGCGCGATGCTTTCGAGACTCGAAAGTGCAAGACCCCTGTCCCATTACTCGCTCCGACCGCGCGAACCGTCACTCCGCCGCTGCGGCCTTCGCCGCCGCCTGTTCCCTCACGAACTTGTCGATCGCCATTTGATCGACCTTGCCGGAGCCGAGCATCGGCAATTTGTCGAGGATGAGGATTTCGGCCGGGATCATCAGGTCGGAGGCGTGCTTGCCTCGCGCATAGGCGATGAAGTCGGCCCGTGTGGCGCCGTGTTTGTCGGTGACCATGATGAGCCGTTCGCCTTTGCGGGCATCGGGCACCGCCGACACGGCGGTCACGTAGCTTGGCCACAGCTCCGCCGCCAGCATCTCGACTGCGGCGAGCGAGACCATTTCGCCACCGATCTTGGCGAAGCGCTTGGCGCGGCCCTTGATGGCGACAAAACCCTGATCGTCGAGGGCGACGATATCGCCGGTGTCGTGCCAGCCTTCGGGCGGCGGTTCGAGCACGCCGGGCCGGTCGGCGCGCAGATAGCCGAGCATGACGTTCGGTCCCCTGACGTAAAGCCGGCCGCCTTCTTCGACGCCTTCGACCTTTTCCAGCTTCGCCTCCAAGCCGGGTAGCAGCCGGCCGACGGTGCCGAACTTGTTGAACATCGGCGTGTTGAGCGCCATCACCGGCGAGCATTCGGTGACGCCATAGCCTTCGAGGATGCGTAAACCGAATTTTTCCAGATAGACGCGGCGCGTCGATTCCTTCACTGGCTCGGCGCCGGCGATGATATAGCGCAGCGAACGGAAGTCGTAAGGGTTCGCCATACGCGCATAGCCGTTGAGGAAGGTATCGGTGCCGAACATCACCGTGGCGCAAGTGCCGTAAACCAGTTCCGGCACGGTGCGGTAATGCAGCGGCGACGGATAGAGATAGATCGGCACGCCCGATATCAGCGGCAGCACAACGCCGCCGGTGAAGCCGAACGAGTGAAAGATCGGCATTGCGTTGAACAATTTGTCCTCGCGGCCGAAATCGATGCGCGCGGCGCACTGCGCGACATTGGTCAGTATATTGCGGTGCGACAGCACGACGCCCTTGGGCAGCCCTTCGGTGCCGGAGGTGAACAGGATGACCGCCCAGTCGTCGGGCTTGCGCGCGACCAGCGGCTTGTTCCAGCCGAGCAGCCCGCGCAGCTTGTCGAGCCGGCCGATGGTGGCGCGAACGTCCTCAAGGTAGACGATGCGCAGCTGTTTTTCGAGCTGCGCCATCAGATGTTCGAAGCGGCCCCTTTCGACGAAGGTGCGCGAGGTCAGAATGGTATCGACTTCCGCGGCGCGACAGGCGGCGAGAATATTGGCGGCGCCGGAGGAGAAATTGATCATGGCCGGCACACGCCCGGCCGACGCCACCGCGAGCATCGTCACCACGCCGGCGTTGGAGGTCGGCATCATGACCCCGAGCGCGCGGCCTTCGCCCGCCAGCGGTATCAGCTTGCGGCCGAGGATCGACATCGCCAGCAGCAGCCGCTTGTAGCTGAGCTGGCCGCTCACCGGATCCTCGATGGCGAGCCAATTCGGGCCGTGCAGCTTGGCCGCCTCGATCAGCTCTTCGACTACGGTGTGATCGGTCGGCGTGGTGCGATAGATCAGGTCGGACATGATGGTATAGAGCGCGGCCCCAGCGGCTTGCCGGCGCTTACGGCCCTTGAGCTCCGGATTGACCTCGAATTTCACCGGCTCGAGCACCGTGACCGTGATTTTCGGAAACAGGCGGCGCCGCACCTGGCTGCTCTTCAACCGGCTGAAATACGTCGTCTCCGGCCCCTCGATGCGCACCGGCACCACCATGGCGTCGGACTTGTCGGCGATCATCGCCGCGCCGTCATAGACCTTCATCAGGCTGCCGGTGACGGTGATGCGGCCCTCGGGAAAGATCACGAGCCGATTGCCGTCGCGCACCGCATTGATCAGCTCGCGGACCGAAAACGGCCGCAACGGATCGAGCGCCATGGTGCGCACGAATTTGAGGAACGGCTGAATCCACCAATGCTTCGACATCGCGACATCGATGGCGAATACCGGCCGTTTCGGCAGGATCGATACCGCCAGCGGCGCATCGAGGAAGCTGATGTGGTTGAGCGCGATGATGGCGTTGCGGCCGGCCTTGTCGATGTTCTCCAGGCCTTTGACCTCGAGCCGAAAGAAGGCACGGAACACGATCGAAAGAAAATCGTTGAGCCAGGCCGCCGGCATGGTCCGGCCGATGGCGACGGCGACGGCGAGACTGGCGGCGCCGATGAGCGCGAACAGCAGCGGGGTGCTTAAGCCCGCCTTTTGCAGGAGCGCCAGCACCACCGCACCGACGACCATGAAGGCGGCATTGAGCACGTTGACCGCGGCGACGACGCGGGCGCGGCGATCGGTGCCGGCCCAGACCTGGATCGCGGTGAACACCGGCACGATGAACAGGCCGCCGGCGATCGCCAGGCCGGCAAGGTCGATGGCGATGTGGACGCTGTGCGCCGAGGCGAAATATGCGGCCACCGTCAGTGGGCTTGCCGCCGGCATGATGCGCGACGCGGTCCAGCCCAGGTCGAGCGAAAACAAGCCGAGCAGCACGCTCGCCACCACGGTCGGCAACAGCACGATGCGCCCGGCGGCGAGCCAGGCGGCAAGCCCGGAGCCGATACCGACCGACACCGAAAAGATGGTCAGAAACAGCGTGACGACCTGCTCGCTGCCGCCGATGTTGAATGAAACCAGCGGCGGCAAGAGCGACAGCGCCAGCGCGCCGACCAGCCAGAACCAGCTTGCCACGATCGCGCCCCACCACAGCCGCGGGTCGGCGCGCACCAGCCTGATGAGCGATCCGGTGGAAACCAGGATGTTGCGGTTGATAAGAAGATCGGGCGCGGCCTCCGGCGTACGGGGAATGAGCAGGCTCGAGCCCCAACTCGCCAGCGCGGTCAATATCATCAGCCAGGCGAAATGGATCGGGCTGCTGTTGCCGTTGGCGGCAAGGCCGGCGACGATGGTGCCGAGCAGAATCGCAAGGAAGGTGCCGGCTTCGATCAGCGCATTGCCGGAGGGAAGTTCGCGGCGATCGAGCAGGTCGGGCAGGATGCCGTATTTGATCGGTCCGAACAGCGACGCCAGCGTCCCGAACATGAACACCGCGAGGAACAGCAAGCTGAGCGAATGAAAGGCGAAGCCGGCGACGCCGACGACGGCAGCGGCGATCTCGGTGAGCTTGATGCGCTGCGCGACAAAAGCCTTGTCGTAACGGTCGGCCAATTCGCCGCCGAGCCCGGACAGGAAGAAGAACGGGGCGATCAGCGTGGCGCCGGCGAGCGTGATCAGGACCGCCGAATTGGCGCCCGCGACCTCGAACAAGATGACGAAGACCAGCGCGGTCTTGAGAAAATTATCGCCGAAGGCCGCGAAGAACTGGCACCAGAACAGAGGTGCGAAGCGGCGCGTCGTCATCAATGACAGGGACATGGTTCTTTCCGCCTCCGTCGCCCAGCCGTCTGCCGTTCGCGTATTCGGCCGGGCGGGGCCCGTATTCTCCAGTCTAGACGGTGGCCGGCCGGTTGGCGACGACACAAAACCGTATTGCCGCGACGCCGTGAAGAATCGAAAAAGGCAAGTCTAATCAATGATAAAGACCGAACATCCCGTCACCCCGGCGCGATTGGCGGCAGATCGAGAACGGCGCGCACCTTGGCGGCCAGCGTAGCTTGCGTCAGCGGCTTCTGAATGAGCTGGACGCCCTCATCGAGCCGGCCCTGATGGACGATGGCGTTGCGCGAATAGCCGGTCATGAACAGCACCTTGAGCCCCGGACGCTTCGTCAGCGCGGCGCTCGCTAATTCACGGCCGTTCGGTCCCGGCAGAATCACGTCGCTCAAGAGCAGATCGACCTTGCCCTCACGCTCCAGCGCGCGCAGCGCCGAATCGGCATCGCGCGCCTGCAGCACCGTGTATTTCAATTCTTCAAGGGTCTCGCAAATGAAGGCCCGCACGTCGGCGTCGTCTTCGACGACCAGAATGGTTTCCCTGCCGTAGGCGGACGGCAGCGCGACGCTTTGGACCGGATTCTCGCCGCTCTTCTTCTTGCCGTCGCGCGCGCGCGGCAAATAGATCCGGACGGTAGTGCCCTGCCCGGGCTCGCTGTAGATTTTGACGTGGCCGCCCGATTGCTTGACGTAACCATAGACCTGGCTCAGCCCAAGTCCGGTCCCCTGGCCGGTTTGTTTGGTCGTGAAGAACGGCTCGAAGGCACGCGTGGCGGTCTCCTCGTCCATCCCGACACCCTCGTCGGTCACCGCAATGAGCACGTATTGACCCGGCCGCACCTCGGCGTTGTCGGCGCAATAGGAATCGTCGAGCAAGACGTTACTTGCTTCGATGGTCAGGCGGCCGCCGCGCGGCATTGCATCGCGCGCATTGACGGCAAGATTGAGAATGGCGGTTTCCAGCTGTACCGCGTCGGCCTCGACCGCCCAGACACCGCCGGCGCCAACCACCTCAAGCTGCACGGCTTCACCGAGCGACGGTTTCAGAAATGCGGAAAGCTGATTGAGCAGCCGGTTGATATCCAAGAGCTTCGGCTCGAGCGGCTGGCGGCGCGAGAACGCCAGCAGATGGCCGGTAAGGGTCGCGGCGCGGTTGGCGCCGACCAGCGCCATATCGACGGCGCGCCGCAATCGATCCTTGGCGCCATCCTGCCAGGTCTCGATGGTTCGCTTGGCGTTGTCGAGATTGCCGATTATGATGGTCAGAAGATTGTTGAAGTCGTGCGCCACCCCGCCGGTGAGCTGGCCGACCGCGTCCATTTTCTGCGACTGATAGAGTTGCTCGCGCGCGGCCTCCAGGCGCTGCTGCGCTTCGCGCCGTTCGGTGGTGTCGCGGGTGATCTTGGCAAGGCCAATGAGTTCGCCGTTGGAATCCTCGATACGATCGATGACGACGCTTGCCCAGAAGCGCGTGCCGTCCTTACGCACCCGCCAGCCCTCCGCTTCGTAGCGGCCTTCGTTGATGGCCGTCAGCAGCGCGCGCGCCGGCACGCCGTCGGCGCGGTCTTCCGGAGTATAGAAGACGGAGAAATGGCGGCCGACGATATCGCTTTCGCTATAGCCCTTGATGCGCATCGCCCCGGTATTCCAGTTCGTCACATGGCCCTGCGGATCGAGCATGTAGATGGCGTAGTCGGTGACGCCGTGAACCAGCGTTTGAAAGCGCTGCTCGCTTTCCTGCGTTGCGGTCCGCACCAGTTGCCGTTCAAGCTCGCTGCGGCGCGCCGCGGCGGCTACCAGTTCATGCCCGACCTCGTCGAGCTCGCGCACCGGAATGCGCGCAGGCAACACGGCCTCGCCGCGGCCGAGCGCCGAGGCTTGCGCGGCCAATGTTCGGCTGGCGCCCGCGAGCCTGCCGCCGAGCCAATAGACGAGGCCGAGCGCGATGATGGTGAGCGCGGCGCCGAGCGCGCTCAACCGCCACAGCGCCCGGTGCAGGGGATTTTGGATATCGGCATCCGGCACGCCGACCCAGACCAGCCAGCCGGACAGCTTCGAGCGCGCGTAGCCGAGCCGGATCTGATAACCTTGTATGTTTTGCCCGAGCCAGGTGCCTCGATCGCTTTTGACCTGGTCGATGAAGCTTTTCGAGGCGGGCTTGCCGGTCCGCTCGCTGGATCCCTCAGTGCGCGCCATGACGACATTGTCGCGATCCAGAATCCCGGCGATCTCGCCGGGGACAATATCGGAGCGGACTAAATCGCCGAGCTGCGCCAGGTCGACGGTCATATGAAGGAGGTAATTGACCTTGCCGTTGTCGCTGATCGGCAAGCTGATGAGATAAATAGGATTGCCGGCGACCAAGCCCTCGACGGCGTTGCTGATGTAGGGCTTGCCGGTCGACGCTGCTTCGTCGTCGTTCTGGAACAAATTGCGCGGCAGCGGCGTTCCCCACGGCACGCGCGTATTGGCAAGCTGCTGCCCGTCGCGGGCGCGCAGCGAAATGTCGACGCCGGCGAGGTCCTTGACGCGCGTGGCGCGGTCGTAAAATCGCGCGTAATCGCGGTTTTCCATGGAATTCGCGGTCGCCAGCGTCTCGAGCGTTACGATCTTAGCCTGCAGATCGCGATCGACGTCGAGCGCCAGCTCGCGCGCATCGTTTTCCAACTGCTGATCGATACGGGCGATTTCCGAATCGGCGTAACGCCAGAACAGCACGCCGGCAAACGCACCGACCGGCAGCATGATGGCGAGCACCATGATGAGGAGATAGCCGCGCACGGACAGGCTGCGACGCGTGCGGCGGCGAGCCTACTCCATCGCGGACGTTCGGGGAATGGTAGTCACCATTGCCGTTGGCTAAGCCGGTCCCAAGCCGATCGACGCACTTTGGTCAGAATCCCGGCGCCCGTTCGACCTGATCGTACCAGTCGAAACCCATATCTTTGACGATGCGGTTCGATATGACGATGATGCGGCACTCCTCGCCCGGCTTGGCGAAGTGCTGATGCATGGTGAACGGCGGGATGTAGACGTAATCGCCGACCGTCCACTCGAATTTCCTCGGCTCGGCCGCCCATTGCCATTCGAATGCCTCGAGGCAATCCCATTTCAGGTCCCAGTGCAGATCGTAACCGGAGCCCTCGATCACGAAGAACAATTCCTCCCACATATGACGGTGCTTGCCGGAGCGCTCGCCGTCCTTGAGGAACTGCATATAGGCTTCGATGCAGCACTCGCGCGTCTGCATTTTCTGATTGACGAGATGCTTGATCAGGCCGTCGGGCGAGCGCTCCCACGGCATGTCCTTGGCCTTGATGACGTTCGGCAACGTCGCGTAGTGCTCGCGAAATTTCTCCGACTCGACCATTGCCTCGGCGAGGAACGCGGCGGAATTGTCGCCGGACAGGGCGGCAGCTTTGTCTTCGAACAGCGCCATGGTGGCCTCCGCGCTCGAATTTGCTTCAGATTTCCTTGGGCGGATGGAATTCCGTCACACCGGGCGGCAGCTTGTCGGTCGGCCATTCGACCATTTTCTGGAACAACAGGTGCATGAACAGGAACAACGGCTTGGCCTTGAACACCAAGAGGATGCAGGATTCCCTGTCGTCGTCGTTGAAATGCTGATGCACGCTGGCGTTTTCCACCAGCATCACGTCGCCCGCTTCCCACTTCATGTAGCGGCCGTCGTGAACGTCGTGGCCGTGGCCCTTGAGCACATAGAACACCGCGCTATTGAGGTGGCCGTGCTTTTGCCCGGCGTTGAGCGGCGCGTAACACTCGATATGCGATTCGATCGATTGCACGACGTTGACCGCGCTCGGTGAAATAACGTGCTTGCCGTACATCGCGGGGCCGCCCTTCCAGGGATGGTCCTTGGAGGAATAGACCCGCGGCTCTTCCAGAAGCTTTTTGTAGAGGTGGCTGTAGGTGCCTTCGAGCGCGCGCACGAAGGTGCGTTTCTTCGCCCAGCGGTCCCATTTGCCGTGCTTGATTTCGTCGGCGTCTTCCGGGGACGGCTTGTTGTGGCCGAGCCCCGGCATCTCGTGTTCCAGCATTCCGGTCATGTAGCGCTCCTGAGCGCCGGTCATTACGAAATTTCGCCAATGCGCGCAATGTCGCAACCGGCTGGAGCCACGTTGGTGGCGCAGACCGGGCGCGCTAGGATCGCGGCAAGCTCAAAAAGGGGGAAGCGCAATGAGGTCGAGTAGGGCCCGGATGATGGGCTGGGTTGGCGCGTCGATTGTGGCGTGGACGGCATTTGTGGCGCCGGCCGTTCCAGGCGCCAAGGCGCAAAGCCCGGCCGCGTTCTATGCGGGCAAATCGATCGATCTGGAGATCGGCTACAGCGTCGGCGGCGGCTATGACCTTTATGCGCGGCTCCTGGCGCGCCATCTCGGCGATCATATTCCCGGCCATCCAACCATCGTACCGAGGAACATGGAAGGCGCCGCCAGCCTGCGGCTTGCCAATTATCTTTATGCTGCGGCGCCGCGCGACGGCACCGTGATCGGCGCCATCAGCCGCGGCGCCGCCTTCGATCCGCTGCTCAGCGAGAACGGCGCGCAATTCGACGCCTCGAAATTTTCCTGGATCGGCAGCGCCAACAACGAAGTCAGCGTCTGCGTCGCGCTGCTGTCGTCCGGCATCACGCGCTTCGACGACGTGCTGACCAAACCGTTGACCATCGGCTCGACCGGCGTCGGCGACGACACCTATCAGTTCCCGGCGCTGATGAACGCGGAACTCGGCACCCAATTCAAGATCGTCACAGGCTATCCGGGCGGCAACGACATCACGCTGGCGCTCGAGCGCGGCGAGGTGCAGGGCCGCTGCGGCTGGTCGTGGTCGAGCATCATGACGACGCGCAAAGACTGGATCACCAGCAAAAAAATCATCGTGCTGGTGCAGATGTCGCTGTCCAAGCACCCGGATCTGCCCGATGTACCGCTGATCATGGATCTGGCCAAGACCGCCGAGCAGCGTCAGATTTTCAAGCTGATCTTCGCCCGACAGGTCATGGGCCGGCCGTTTGCGGCGCCGCCCGGTGTGCCACCCGACCGCGTCGCGGCGCTGCGTGCCGCTTTCGACGAGACAATGAAAGACAAGGCGTTTCTCGACGATGCCGCAAAGGGCAAGTTCGAGATCAATCCGGTCGGCGGCGAGGCGCTCGATGCGCTGGTCAAGGAGATCTATCAGACGCCGCCGGAGGTGACCAAAAAGGCCGCCGCGATCTTGGGGCGGTAAATCAAAGCATCCGCGTCGCGGCGCGTAGCGCGGGAAACAGATCGCCGAGCAGCGACGGCGGCCATGCGACCTGCAGCGCCCAGTGGAAGACGACGGTGCACAGCACGGTGGTCGCTGCGGCGTAGCCGAGCGAAGCCGGCCACGGCTCGCCGAAGCCGAAGCGCATATAGGCAAACACGAAGACCGCAATGGCGGGGATGAAGCCGATCAGCCAGACCAGAGCGATGAAGGCTGCCATCCACAGAAAGAAACTGACGGCGCGCCGCCGCGCGATGTCGTCGGTCACGCCGAGATCATTGACATGGGCGCTGACCTTGACGGTGGAATCCGCTGCGGCTTGAATTTGCAACCCGGAGTCGACGTGGGCGAGCGGCGTTTGCTCGCGGCCGAACAGCTCATTGATGAGATTGAGGACGGCGGCAACCAGTGCCATGCCGCAGGCGGTCAATGGCACCAGCTTGGCGTCGTGCGGCCAATCGGTCGACGAGGCGATCGCGGCAACGATCAAAACGATAACGGCAAGCGAGAACGCCGGCGCCGCACCGAACTGCGCGCGGCGGCCGCCGACGGAGCGGAATTGCTCGATCAGGGTTTTGACGATCTGCGACAACGGCCGGTACAGTACCCAGGCGACGCAGGCCAGGATCGCCAGAACCGGCCAGCGCAATAGCCAGCCCCAGCCGTAGAGCTGCGTCGAGATGAACAAGTAACGCTCGAAGATGGCGCCGACCACGATGCCGAGCACCATCGGCGGCCGCGGCCAGCCGAGCCGCTTCATGATCCAGCCGACAATGCCAAAACCGAGCAACAGATAAAGGTCACCCCAATCATGCTCGCCCTCGAAGGCGGCGACGAAGACCAGCGCGATGATGACAGGCAGCAGGATTTCCGGCCGGATGCGCGATATCTGGGCAAGCCAGCGGCTGCAGGCGAGGCAGATGATCGCGCCCATGACGTGAGCGAGCGTCAGGCTCCACACGATCATGTAGGTGAGATCGAGATGTTTGGTCAGCATCTCGGGACCGGGCGTCAGCCCGTGCATCAGGAACGCGCCGAGCAGGATCGCCATCGAGGCGCCGGCCGGGACGCCGAAGGCGATGGTCGGCACCAGATGGCCGCCCTCCTTGGAATTATTCGAGGCCTCCGGCGCGATGACGCCGCGCACGTCGCCGGTGCCGAAGGTCTCGGAGTTCTTCTCGGTGCGCTGGGCGTAGCCATAGGCGATCCAGTCGATCACCGCCGAGCCGATGCCCGGAATGGCGCCCAGACCGACGCCGAGCACGCCGCAGCGCAACACCAGCCACCAGTTGCGCGCCACGTCGCGCACGCCTTCCCATTGGCTCGACAGATTGATATCCGGCGCATTGTCGCCGGCGATGCGCTTGCGCGACACCGCAAGCTCGGCGAGTTCGGGTAGCGCGAAGATGCCGAGCGTCGCCGGGATGAGCGGCACGCCGTCCCACAGATAAAGCCAGTCGAAGGTCCAGCGCAGAGTGCCGCTTTGCGCGCGCGAGCCGACCATGGCGATCATCAGGCCGAGCCCGGCGGCAGTCAGCCCTTTGAGCGGGGCGCGGCCGGACAATGTCGCCACCATCGACATGCCGAATAGCGTGAAGGCGAGCAATTCCGGCGAGCCGATCGCCAGCATGATCGGGCGCAGGATCGGAATGCTCACCGCAAGCACGATGGCGCCGACGATGCCGCCGGCGAGCGACGAGGCGAAGCCGGCGCCGAAGGCGCGGCCGGCTTCGCCTTTCTTGGCCATGGCGTGGCCGTCGATCACGGTCGCGGCGGCCCCGACATGGCCGGGCACGCCGAACAGCACCGCAGTGATGAAATCCGATGAGGTGATCACCGCCGCCATGCCGAGCAGAAGCGCGAAGGCGGTGTATTCGTCGAGGTTGTAGGTGAAGGGAATGAGCATCGCCATGCCGACGATGCCGCTCAGTCCCGGCAACACGCCGATGGCGAGCCCGATCAGCACGCCGAGGAACAGGAACAAGAGCCGCATCGGCTCAAGAAGCAGGTGCAGCGCGTGTATGGCGCTGGCGATCATATCCGGCTGCATCGCTTTTCCCTGCTCTCGCCGCCCATCGCGCCCGAAACCTGCAAAGCCGTCAAGTCCGTGGTAAGGTGACGCAGTAACGAAAAAACCGGCAGACCCCTTAATCGCGGGGCCGCCGGCGCGGGACGGAGGAGATAGAGCGTGAGGGAAACTGGGTTTATGCGAGCGGCGTTTGTGGGCACGGGATTTGGCGCCGTGCTCTTGGTCGTAGCGTCGGCGGCGATCGCGCTGGCGCAGGGCGCGAGCGATTTTTACAAGGGCCGCAGCCTCAATCTCTATATCGGCTATTCGCCGGGCGGCGCCTACGACCTTTATGCCCGCGTCATCGGCCGCCACATGGGCGCGCATATTCCCGGCAACCCGACTTTGGTGCCGCAGAACATGGCAGGCGCCGGCAGCCTGCGGCTCGCCAATTATCTTTATCGCGTGGCGCCGCAAGATGGCTCCGCATTCGCTACCTTCGGCCGCGGCATCGCCTTCGATCCGCTGCTGCTCGGTCAGGGCGACGCGTTCAACGCGCAAAAAATGAATTGGCTCGGCAGCGCCAACAACGAGGTCAGCGTTTGCGTGGCGATGAAAAGCTCCGGCATCACGAGCTTCCAGGACCTGTTCACCAAGGAGCTTACCGTCGGCGGCACCGGTGCCAGCTCCGATACCGATCAGTTTCCCCGCGTGCTCAACGCCGTACTCGGCACGCATTTCAAGATCGTGCAGGGCTATCCGGGCGGCAATGACGTAGTGCTGGCGATGGAGCGCGGCGAGGTGGCGGGCCGCTGCGGCTGGTCGTGGTCGAGCGTGCTTTCGACGCACAAATCCTGGATCACCGACGGACGCATGATCGTGCTGGTGCAGTTGTCGCTGACCAAGCATCCCGACCTGCCCGACGTGCCGCTGGTCATGGATTTCGCCAAGGCCGACCAACAGCGGCAAATCTTGAAAATAATCTTGGCCCGCAATGTGATGGGCCGGCCTTACGTGGCGCCGCCCAATGTGCCGGCGGATCGCATCGCGCTGCTGCGGCAAGCCTTCATGGACACCATGAAGGACAAGGATTTCTTGGCCGAGGCCGACAAGATGCAGCTTGAGGTCAATCCGGTCTCCGGTGAGGAGGTCCAGAAGCTCGTGGCGGAGGTTTATGCCACGCCGCCGGACATCATCGCCAAGGCCAAGGCAGCGGCAGAGTCGCAATAATCAGCGTCCGGTTCGCGCCAGAGCGTCCTTCATGCGCTCGGGCGACTTCGGCCGCGCGTACATTTGCTCGAGATAAGCCTCCAGCACCGGCAGCCCATTGAGGCAACGCATCACCTTGGCCCAGTCGAGCGTGTAGGCCAGCACGAAATCGCCGACCGTAACCGCGTCGCCGACCAGGAATTTCCTGCCCTGCATATGCGCTTCCAGAATCTGCGCCGCCGACGCGAAATCCTCGCGCGCCAGCGCGATCTCTGCCGGCAGGCGTTTGTCCTCCGGATAGAGCATGGCATGGCGCACCATTCGCCACAGCGGCTGCTCCAACTCCGTCGCGGTGAACAGGAGCCACCGGTACAATTGTCCGCGCTCCTCGAGATCGGCCGGGATCAGGCGTTGCGCCGGATATTTCTCCGCCAGATAGAGCACGATCGCGACGGATTCGGTCAGCACCGTGTCGCCGTCGATCAAGACCGGCAGCCGTCCCGCGGGATTGATTTTGAGAAATTCCGGCCGGCGATGCTCTCCGGCGCGCAGATCGATAGTGACCGGCTCGAATGTGACGCCGAGTTCCTGGAGCGTCCAGCGCGCCCGGATCGCGCGCGACGGACCGAATTCGTAAAGCTTCATGAAAACCCCCATCGGCAACGCTATAGCTCGATCGTTCCCCGCATCATTGTCACACAGCGCCCGCCGATCGAAAGGCTTGCGAGCTTGCCGTTTTTCTTCACGGCAGCAGCTTCAAGCAAGCTCGGCCGTCCCATGTCGACGCCCTGCGCGATGCACAAGTTGAGGGCGAGGTCGACCTCGGGACGCAGGCTCGTCAGCAAGCCAACCAGCGTGACATTGGCGCTGCCGGTCGCCGGGTCCTCCGGCACGCCATAGAGCGGCGCGAACATGCGCACCTGCAAGTCGAAGCCGCCACTTTGATCCGTGACGTAGAGCAAAATGCCGGTGGCGCGATCCATGGGCAGATGCTCGGCGAAGACTTCCGTGCGCGGCCGCGCCGACGCCAGCGCCGCGCGTGTCTTGAGCTCTGCGAATACCAGCGGTAGGCCGCACGAGGCGATGCACGGCGCATGACTAGCCGTCTCGATGTCGGCGGGCTTGAGCGAGCATGCCGCTGCCACAACGTCGACCGCGATGTCGTCGCCGCGCGTCAGCGGTTGCGGCGGTGCGAGGCGCGCACCGACGACGGCCGTGCCGTCTTTGATCAAATCGAGGTGGACCAGACCGGCCTTCTCCTCGAACACAAGCGGATCGCCGACGCGACGACCGTGGCGTTCACCCTCGCGCGCCAGGACAAACGCCGTGCCGACATTGGGATGGCCGGCGAACGGCATCTCGGCGCGCGGCGTGAAAATCCGCACCTGCGCCGTATGCGATGGATCTTGCGGCGGCAGCACGAAGGTCGTCTCCGCGAGGTTGAACTCGGCGGCGATTGCCTGCATCTGCGCTGTGGTCACGCCGCGGCCGTCGACGATGACGGCGAGCGGATTGCCGCCGAAGCGCTGTTCGGTGAACACGTCGACCGTGATGAACTCAAGCTTCATGGGTCAGCCAATGTCCTGCGTGACAAAATATCGCCGTTGACGGTACACGCCCACAGCCGTCAGAGCTCCTTAGCGCGACGGCCACGTCCAGGATATCATTGCGTCGGTCTGAACGCTCGTCTCGCCCAAATGCTTCTCCAGCACGATGCGCGTCACCTCGGCCGCGGTTTCGAGATCGGCGATCAGCGCCGACGAATGCGAGACGACGACGATCTGCGAGCGTTTGGCGGCCTGTGCGATGAGCCGCGCCAGCGGCGGCAAGAGATCGGGATGCAGGCTTGTTTCCGGCTCGTTGAGGATCATCAAATCCGGCGGCCGCGGTGACAAAAGCGCGGCAATCAACAACAGATAGCGCAGCGTCCCGTCGGACAACTCGGCCGCCTTCAGCGGGCGCAGCAGGCCGTGCTGCATCATCTGCATTTCGAAATAACCGTCGTTGTTTGCGATGTCGATGGTGCAACCGGGGAAAGCGTCGGCAACCGCGCCGTCCAGCGCGTCCGCGTCGCCGATCGCGCGAATGGTCTCGACCGCGGCCACGAGATCGGCGCCGTCGCTGTCGAGCACTGGCGTATAAGTGCCGATTTGCGGTTGCCGTGCCGGCGCGTCGCGGTCGGTGTTGAAATGATCGTAGAAGCGCCAAGCCCGAGCTTGACGTCGCGCAATGAACGATAGCCCGCAATGGCAATTTTTCTGATCATGAATGGCTGCCGCTCTAACCCTCGTGCAATGAAATTAGCACGAGGAGCGCCGGCCGGAACTAATGATCAGAAGGTCTGCCGAGCCCGCCCGTTTCGCCGCGGGCCGTGATCGGTAACGCCGAGATGGGTCTCAAGCGCGCTGCGGTCGGCGGCAAGCGTGGCGCTATCAGCCGCGTGCACCACCGCGCCGCGCTCGAGGATGATGGCGTGGTCGGTGACGCTTAAGATTTTTTTGGCGTTCTGCTCCACCAGAATCGCCGACATGCCTTCGTCGCGAATGATGCGGCGCAGCCCGGTAAGCAGCTCCTCGACGATGATCGGCGCCAAGCCTTCGAGCGGTTCGTCAAGCAGCATGACACGCGGATTGAGCACCAGCGCGCGGCCGACCGCCAGCATCTGCTGCTCGCCGCCGGAGAGCTGGTTGCCGAGATTTTGCCGGCGCTCGTTAAGCCGCGGAAACAGTTCGTAGACCTTGTCAGTAGTCCAGCGGCCGGGCTGCGCGACCGCGGTGAGATTTTCGTGGACGGTGAGCGATTTGAATATGTTGCGTTCCTGCGGCACCCAGCCGATGCCGAGATGAGCCCGCTGATCGGGACGCAGCTTGGTGATGTCGGCACCGTCGAGCGCGATCGTGCCGGCAAAATAGCGGGTGACGCCGACGATCGAGTTGATCAGCGTGGTCTTGCCCATGCCGTTGCGCCCAAGAAGAGCCAGCGCCTGGCCCTCGACCAGCGCCAACGAGACGCTGGAGAGCACGACTGCCTCACCGTAGCCGGCGGACAATTGCTCGATGGTGAGAAGATCAGGCATCGAGTTCCTCGCCGAGATAGACCGCCTTGACCCGCGGATCGCGCGCCACCTCTTCGGGGGCACCCTCGACGAACAGCCCGCCGTTGACCAGCACCGAGATGTGGTCGGCAAAGGAGAACACGAGGTCCATGTCGTGCTCGATCAAGAGCACTGTGACCTCCGCCGGCAGCGCTTCGATGGTGGCCAGAAGCTCATGCCGCTCGGCCTCCGGCACGCCGGCGGCCGGCTCGTCGAGGAGGAGCACGCGCGGCCGGCAGGCGAACGCCAGCGCGATCTCAAGCAGGCGCTGCTTGCCATAGGGCAAGATCGCGGTGCGCTCATGCATCACGTCGGTCAATCGAAAGCGCTCGACGATTTCAACGATCTCGTCGGTAACGGCGGGCTTGGAGCCGACCACGCGCCACCAGTCGGCGCCGGTGCCGAGCCGCTCGGAAATGACGAGCCCGATCGATTCCAGTGGCGTGAGATCGACGAACAGTTGATTGATCTGAAACGTGCGCGCCATCCCGAACCGCACCCGCTGATGCGGCGCGGCGTCAGTGATGTCGCGGGATTCAAGCATAATCCGGCCGGCGGTCGGCCGCAGCACGCCAGTCAACAGATTGATCACCGTGGTCTTGCCGGCGCCGTTCGGCCCGATCAGTGCGTGGCGCGCGCCCTTTTCCACGGACAAGTTGACGTCGGCGACGGCGAGAATGCCGCCGAAGCGCTTTTCAAGCCCGATCGTTTCGAGGATTGGCACGGTTCAATGTCCCATTTTTCAGCGGCCGTCCGCCGCGCCGCCGAGCGCGGCCGGCCGCGGCCGGATTCGCGTCCACAGCCGTTCGCCGAGCTGCGCCACGAAGCCGCGCGCGGCGGCGACGAAGCCTTCCGTCCGCTCGCGGCCGACCAGCACAATGACGACCAGCATGAGGCCGATCCAGAACTGCCAATATTGCGGCGTCAACGTCGCGATCCAGTCCTGCAGGAATTTGTAGATCACCGCGCCGATCAGGCCGCCATAGAGGTAGCCGGTGCCGCCGATGATGAGAACCAGCAGCAGATCGGCCGAGCGTTCCAGCGAGAATACGTCGAGCGAGCAGAACGCGGTGGTCTGCGTCAAGAGCGCCCCGGCGATGCCGGCAAAACCGGCCGAAGCGGTATAGATCGCGACCAGCCGCCATTTCACCGGAATGCCGATTGCCGCGGCGCGCAGCGCGTTGCCTTTGAGCGAACGCAGCGACAGCCCGAACGGCGAGTATACGATGCGCCGGGCGATGACGAAGCAGACAAACAGCACGATCAGGCAATAGACGTAACCGTTGTGACCGTAGAGATCGAAGCTCCAGCGGCCGAGGATTGGGGCGACGTCGACGCCTTGCAGGCCGTCGGCGCCGCCGGTGATGTCGGCATAGCGGTTGGCGACCTCGCCGAGCATCAGCGAAACGCCGAGCGTCACCATGAGCCGGGTCAGGTCGGAGCCGCGCAGCACCAGGAAGCTGGTCACAAAGCCAAGCGCGGCAGCGACCAGGCCGGAAAAAACGAGCGCGATGACCGGCTCGTTGATGATGCCGTATTTGGCGACCAAGCCCGCAAAATATCCGGCAACGCCGAAAAACGCCGCCTGGCCGAGCGAGATGATGCCCGCATAGCCGAGGATGAGATCGAGCGACAGCGCGAACAGAGCGAGGATCGCGGTGTCTTTGAGGATCAGATATTTATCGGGAAACAGCCAGATGCTGGCGAAGGCGAATATCCAGAACGCGATTTCGAGCGGCGACCAGCGGGCGCGGTGCTTCAGATAGGCAGCGATGTCGTCGGCCGGCGCGGGCGCCGGTGGTGTCGTTACTGGCGTCGTAGCCATCGGGCCGTCACCGTGCCGTGGCGCGGGCGAACAAGCCCTGCGGCCGCCAGATCAAGACCGCGATCATGATGGCGTAGATGACGAAAGCGCCGAGCGTAGGCACGTAATATTTTCCGGCGACATCGGCGATGCCGAGCAGGATCGAAGCGAGGAACGGCCCGGTGATGCTGGAGGTACCGCCGACCGTGACCACGATCAAAAAGTAGATCATGTAGCGCAGCGGAAAGGTCGGATCGAGGCCGAGGATTTCGGCGCCAAGCGCGCCGCCGAGCCCGGCGAGACCGGAGCCGACCGCAAAGGTGATGCCGAACACGGCGCCGACATTGATGCCGAGACCGCGCGCCACGCGCTGATCGTCGACCGCGGCGCGCAGCCGGCTGCCGAACCGGGTCTTGGCCAGGATGAGCTGCAAAGCGATGGTGAGCAGGCCGCAGACCGCGATGATGAGCAGGCGATATTTGCCCATGCCGATGCCGAACACGTCGAACTGGCCTTGCAACGCGTCTGGAATCTGCACAAAGCGCTGCGACGATCCCATCGTGTAATCGACCGCGGCAACCGACATGAAAACAAGCCCGATGGTAAACAGCACTTGATCGAGATGGCTGCGCGCATAGACGTGAACGTAGAGCGTGCGCTCGAACAGCCAGCCAAGCAACGCCGTGACCAGGAACGCGATCGGCACGCCAAGCACGAACGGAACGCCCAACCGGTTGACCATGATGACGGTGCAATAACCGCCGGCCATGGCGAAAGAGCCGTGCGCCAGATTGATGAAATTCATCAGGCCGAGCGTGACCGACAGCCCGCATGCCAGCACGAACAGCAGCATACCGTAGGCAACGCCGTCGAACAGGATGGTCAGCATGATCGGCTCAAAGGACCGCCCCTGCATCTCCTTCTCCCCGCGTGCGGGGAGAAGGTCGGGATGAGGGGACCTCACCGCTGGGCGCGTAATTGCGGCGCTCAGAATCGCGGTAAAGCCCCCGCACCCTCGTTCGCTTCGCTCACTCGGCCTCTACCGCGCACGCGGGAGAGACAATTTTCACTTAACCGTCCCAGCCTTGATCGGATCCTTGACGCTCGGGATTGTGGCGAATTCGACGTTGTAGAGCTGGCCGTTTTTCTTCTCGACCTTGCGGATATAGACGTTCTGGATGATGTCGCGGGTCTCCGGATCGATCGAGATTGGTCCGCGCGGGCTCTCCCAAGCCATGCCCTTCATGGCGGCGATGAGCGAATCGCCATCGGTCTTGCCGCCGGTCTTTTCCAGCGCCGCATACATCAAGCGCATGCCGTCATAGGCGCCGACCGCCATGAAATTCGGCCGCATGCCGTTGTTGGCTTTCTCGAACGCGGCAACGAAGGCCTTGTTGGTCGGCGAATTGTGATCGGCGGAATAGATATGCGCGGTGATGGTGCCGATGATCGCATCGCCCATATTGTTGAGCAGATCGTCATCAGTGACATCGCCGGGGCCGATGATCTTGATACCGGCCTTGTCGAGGCCTTTCTCGACGAATTGCTTGACGAAGGTGCCGCCTTGTCCGGAGGGAACGAACACGAAGATCGCGTCGGGCTTGGCGTCGGCGGCGCGTTGCAGGAATGGCGCGAAGTCCGGATTGGCGAGCGGGAAGGTGATGTGGTCCGGAATCTGGCCACCCTTGGCGGTGAATTCCTTGGCAAAGGAGTCTTCGGCGTCGTGGCCCGGCGCGTAATCGGACACCATGGTCACGACTTTCTTGATGCCGTTCTGCGCCGCCCAATCGGCCATCGGCACCGACGATTGCGCCAAGGTAAAGCTGGTGCGCGCGATATAGGGCGACTTCTCGGTGATGATCGAGGTGCCGGCCGCAGTGACAATCTCCGGCGTCTTGGCTTGGGTCGCGAGCGGGGCGACCGCCAGTGCCGCCGGCGTGATGCCAAAGCCGGCAAGGAAATTCACCTTCTCATTGACGAGCAGGTCCTGGGCGATGCGCTTGGTGTTATCGGGCACCGCGGCATCGTCGCGGATGATGAGATCGATTGTCTTGCCGGCCACCTTGTCGCCGTGCTGCGCCATCCACAGTTTGGCGCCCGCGGACTCCTGTTTGCCGGTCGATTGCTGCTGGCCCGTCATCGGCAGAATGAAGCCGATTTTGACGTCCTGCGCCCGCGCGCCGCCTGCGGTGACGAACATCGCGACGGCCCCCGCCGCGGCCAATAGGTATCTGCGTTTATTGCCCAATTTCACGGGGTTTCTCCCTCATCCGGCTTGAATGGGGCGCATACCAACATCCCCGCCCGCCGTTGTCCAGTTCCGCAGTGTCGCGTCGCTAAATTCGCCCCGATGACCGCCGCCGTTTCCCGTAATTGTGCTAGCATCCGCCAAAAAACGGAGCGAATTTGTTTTGAGGAGGTGCGGATGGCAAAGATTGTTCTCGGGCTCGGTAGCTCCCACACGCCGATGCTGCTTGCTTCCGATGAAACGCTGCCGCGTTTCGCCGAGACCGACCAGAACATCAAGCACCGCGACAAGGAAGGCCGGCCCGCGACCTATGCCGAGCTTCTCGAAAAGGCCGACCCCAAAATGGCGGCGATGGTCGCGCCCGCAGCGCTCGTGGCGCGGCAAAATAAGGTGCGGGCGGCGATGGCCCACATCAGCGACACGCTCAACAGCGCGCAACTCGATGCACTGATCGTCATGAGCGACGACCAGAACGAAGCCTATCTGGAAGACGCCCGACCGACCTTCGCGATCTATTACGGCGACACCATCCTCAACAGCAACGAGCAGCACGAGCAGTACCATCAGCGTTTTCCGGAATGGTACGTCAAGAACCGGCAAGGCTTTTTCGAGGATAACGCCCCGCGCGCCTATCCGGTCGATGCTAAGCTCGCGTTGCATCTGATCGACTGGCTGATGGAGCACGGCTTCGATCCGGCATCGTCAAAATGCATGCGCAAGGGCGAAGGCGAGGGCCACGGCATGGCCTATGTGCATCGCCGCCTGATGGACGAAAAACACCCGATTCCGATCGTGCCGGTGTTCCTCAACACCTATTTCGCGCCGAACCAGCCGCGGCCGCGGCGCTGCTACGAACTCGGCGAGGCCATCCACAAGGCCGTCGAGACTTTTCCCGGCGACGCCCGCATCGGCATCATTGCGTCGGGAGGCTTAAGTCATTTTCTTGTCGATGAGGATTTCGACCGCGCCATCCTCAAGGCCTGCGCCGATAAGGACGCCGGATTTTTGCAAAATCTGCCGCGCAACAAATTGCACGCCGGCTCATCGGAAATTCTCAATTGGGTCGGTGTCGCGGGGGCCTGCGAGCATCTCGATTTGAACTGGTTCGAATACGTGCCCGGCTATCGCACGCCTGCCGGAACCGGCACCGGTTTGAGTTTCGCCAGCTGGGCGTGAGACAGCTCGCCGCTAGTGCGCGTCGGCATATTTCGCCCACCACGCCACTTCGAAGCTGAAGCCGTATTGCGCGTCGGCGAAGGATATCGCCGCCGGCAACTGCCCGTGGACGCCCTCCACCGCGGCTTTCAACGCGAAATCCTTGTCGGCCCAATAGACGTCGAGCTTGTTCTTGTAGAAATGCGCTTCGAGATAACCTTTGTTTTCCGGCAGCAGATAGATCTGATGCACCTCGTCGCCCTCCCCCGCGGCAGCGAAAGCGCGGCAGGACACGACCTGACCGTCTTTGGTCAGGCCCAGAATCTCGGTGATGATCGGGGTAACCGTGATCTCTCTGCCTTGCTCGGCGATCCAGCCGTCGATTTTCTTAAGTTGAGCGGCGTTCAGCGTCAGTGTCGGCGCCGGAGGCGCTTGCGGAGCCGCGGCGGGCGCTTGGGCGGGCGCTGCCGGCGTGGCTGCTGGCGGCGCTTGGGCGAAGCCTTGTGACGGCGGAAGCAAAAGAACAAGCAGCGCGGCGAGGAAGCCGAAGGACATAGGCAAACGCGGGCCGTATCTCATTTCGGTTCTTCTTCTGCGCAATGGACAACGCTTAGGCGTGCGCCTTGCGCTGCGGGTCGATGATCTTTTCCAGCTTGCCGAGCACGTGCATGCACGGCAGCAGCTGGGCGAGGCTGGCGTTCGGTTCGCGCTTTTCCCTGATGGCGGCGATGAATTCGCGGTCCTCAAGCTCAATGCCGTCCATCGACACGTCGACCTTGGAAACGTCGATCTTGTTGTCCTTGCCGTCGCTCAAGTCGTCGTAGAACGCCTTGTAGGTGCCGTTGTCGCAGATGTAGCGGAAGAACGAACCGAGCGGCCCGTCATTATTGAACGACAGCGACAGCGTCAGGATCGCGCCGGAGGGCGTCTTGGCAACGATGCCCATGTCCATCGCGATATTGAGCTGCGGATGGATCGGGCCCTGCACCGCATAGCAGTCGGAAATGGTCTCGCCGGCCTGATACTGGAACAAATCGATGGTGTGGGCGGCATGATGCCAGAGCAGATGATCGGTCCAGCTGCGGGCATTGCCCGCCGCGTTGATGTTCTTGCGCCGAAAGAAATAAGTCTGCACGTCCATCTGCTGGATTTTCAGCTCGCCTTTTTGGATGCGTTTGTGCACCCATTGGTGGCTGGGATTGAAGCGCCGGACGTGGCCGCCCATCGCGGTGACGCCGGTTTCCTCGGCGACCCTGACCAGCCCCTCGGCATCCTCGACGCTGTCAGTGACCGGAATTTCGATCAACACGGGCTTGCCGGCGCGCATCACCTGCTCGCCCTGGCGGAAATGCATCTTGGTCGGCGTGGTGAGGATCACCGCGTCGGCGCGCTTGATGCCTTCGGAAAGCTCGCCGGTAAAATGCGGAACGCCGTATTTCTTCGCTACCTGGGCGGTGGAATCCTGATTGCCGCCGACCAGCGAGGTGACCTCAACGTCGGGAATACGCTTGAGGGCATCGAGATGCTTCTGGCCGAACGCGCCCTGCCCCGCTACGCAGATTTTCATGGTTGACCTCTTCGCCTGATTACGCCGTCATTGCGAGGAGCGAAGCGACGAAGCAATCCATTTCTGTAAGGCCGCGCTGGATTGCTTCGCTTCGCTCGCAATGACGATTAGCTGCGAATGCGGTGCAACTTCGCCCGCGCCGCAGCTCGTTTGTGCTTGATCGCCGGCCTGCGCCTGCCGGCCGCGGGCTTGCGTTTTGCCATGGCCTTGTCGCGGTTGGCCAAAATAATGTGGCCAACGGCGGTGTTGGAGGCCGGCACGGTGTAGAAGCGATAGACCTCGTCAACCTTGTCGTCGAGCGCGCCGCGCATGACGAGCCACATCACCATCTCGATGCCTTCGGCGCCGGCTTCGCGCATATAGTCGAGGTGCGGAATCTTGACGAGCTTCTGCGGGTCCTTCGACAGATTGTCGAGGAAGTTCTTGTCCCATTTGCTGTTGATCAGCCCGGCGCGCGGGCCGGAGATCTGGTGCGACAGTCCGCCGGTGCCGAAGATGACGACCCGCAGATCGTCGGGAAAGGACTCTACCGCCTTTCTGATGGCGCGGCCGAGCATGAAGCAGCGATGGCCGGTCGGCGGCGGATACATCACCACGTTGACCGCGAGCGGAACCACCGGGCAGGGCCAGTGCGCATTCTTGTCGACCTTGCCGAACAACAGATTCATCGGCACCGTCATACCGTGATCGACTTCCATCTTGTTGCAGATGGTGAGATCGAATTCGTCGAGAATGACGGATTGCGCTATATGCGAGGCCAGCGCCGGGTGGCCCTCGACCACCGGCACCGGCCGCGGTCCCCAGCCTTCGTCGGCCGGCGGGAATTCCGGCGCGCAGCCGAGCGCGAAGGTCGGGATCATCTCCACCGAGAACGCCGAGGCGTGGTCGTTGTAGACGATGATGGCGACGTCGGGCTTGGTGTCGCGCATCCACTCTTGCGATTTCTCGAACCCCGAGAACACCCGCTTCCAATACGGCTCTTCGGTCTTGTTGTTGTCGATGGCCGCGCCGATGGCGGGTACATGCGACGAACCTATTCCTGCAATGATCCTGGCCACGGCATCACTTCCGTTTTGTTGATTTGGATTTGGTCTTGGCGGGTTTGGCTTTGGCTTTCGCCTTGGGCTTGGCGGTGGCCGCCTTCTTCGCGGCGGCGGAGAGGAATTTCGACGGCGTGTTCTTGCCGGAGCGCGAGCGATTGCCTTCGACCGAACGGCCGCCGCCGAGCATCATCGCCGCGTAGTCCGGCTGCGTCGACCCGGTCATCAGCGCCGCGAGATGCTGGAACGAATGCCCGTCGGTAGCGCCCAGCTTGGCGGTGAAATAGATGTTGCCACCGAGCTCCAGCATGCGGTTGTAATCGCGCTTGAGCACGGCGTCGGCCTGCTGGGGAGTGAGCTTGAACTTCTTGAGATATTCCGCCTCATTGGCCTTGAACGCCTTGCGGTTGTCGTCCTTCATCAGCGACATGCAGAACATGTTGATGCCGAAGCCCTCGCGGGACCGCTCGGCGTCGAACACAAAAGTGCCCGGGATATCGTCGTAATCGTGCTGTGCGCGGGCCATTGATCTCTCCCGTTGGGGCGTGGCTCCCGTTTGCTTTGACATATATAGCGCAGCGTCGGTTGGCAACTTAAGCCGCCGGATGCCGCCGCGGTTCAATTGGGTGGCTGGGCGCCCAGCAATTTCAACTCAAAATCTCGGGCCGTCGATCTGTCGCCGTCGAGGCCGCGAACGCCAAACAGCTTGATGCCCTTGCCAATCTCGGCCTGGATAACGATCACCGGCACGGGCTTTTGGCCTGCTTTGGTCAAGTAAGCATATTGCGGGACGGCGATGTCCATCGGCTTGCCGAAATAGGTGCCGTAGGCCTTCAGCACAAAGACGGCATTGCCGGCGGTGACGTCTTCGTCGGTCGCAGGCCGGCCGGAAACAAAGCCCGTACCCGGCAATGGCGGCCAATTCGCCGGCGCGGTCTGCGCTGAGGCGGACGCGGCCAGCCCCAGAGCCAACAGAAAAGCTGCAAGCCGGGCCAACATTGGAATTGGTCTAGCTCCAATAAAGCCGCATCGGGTTGTCGACCAGCAGCGCCTGCTGCGCCGCCGCCGTCGGTGCGATCTTCGGAATGAAATCGACCAGCACACCATCGTCCGGCGCTTGTTTAGGCATGTTGGGATGCGGCCAGTCGGTGCCCCAGATCACCCGATCGGGGAAACGTTCGACGATGGCGCGCGCGAATGGCGCCACGTCATCATAGGGCGGCCCCGCAATCGTGAAGCGTTCCGGGCAAGTCACTTTCGTGATCCAGGTCTTGTTGGCGTCGAGTGCCTTGAGCCAGTTCTGGAAATGCTTGCCGTCGACCCCCTCGCGCACGTTCGGGCAGGCCATGTGGTCGAACACCAGCGTCGTCGGCAGCGATTTGAGGAACGGACCCATCTCGTCAAGATCGGCGTGCTCGAAATAAATGACGATGTGCCAGCCGAGCTTGGCGATGCGCGCGGCGATGCGCACCATCACGTCCTTGGGCGTCGAATCGACCAGGCGCTTGATGAAGTTGAAGCGGACGCCCTTCACACCGGCCTTGTCCAGGTCGTTGAGCTGGGCGTCGGCGATGTCTTCACCGATGAAGGCGACACCTTTTGCTTTGCCGTTGGAGTGGACCAGCGCGTCGACCAGCGCGCGATTATCCGTGTCATGACAGGTCGCTTGCACGATCACATTCTTGTCGAAGCCGAGAAAATCGCGCAGCGCGAACAGCTTTTCCTTCGGCGCGTCGCAGGGCGTGTATTTCCGTTTCGGCGCGAACGGAAACGCCGCCTCCGGACCGAACACATGACAATGCGCATCGACTGCGCCCGCCGGCGGCTTGTATTTCGGCTTCGACGGATTGGGGTGGAAGGGAATGTAACCCGGCGACATCGGCACGCGGAATTTCTCCTTGTTATTGTCATGGCCCGCGAAGGCGGACCATCCGGTAATCTCACGCCATTGCGGTGTTTACTGGGTCCTCCGCTTTCGCGGAGGACGACAGGCGGTCAGACCCTCTCCAGCGCCAGCGATACACCTTGGCCGACGCCGACGCACATGGTGGCGAGCGCACGCTTGCCGCCGCGTTTTTCCAGGCCGTGCACCGCGGTCAGCGTCAGCCGCGCGCCGGACATGCCGAGCGGATGGCCGAGCGCGATGGCGCCGCCGTGCGGATTGACGTGCGCGGCATCGTCGGCGACGCCGAGTTGGCGCAGGCAGGCAAGGCCTTGCGAAGCAAAGGCCTCGTTGATCTCGATCAGATCGAAATCGGAAATCTTGAGGCCCAGCCGCTCCAGCAGCTTCCTGGTTGACGGCACCGGACCGATGCCCATGATGCACGGCGGCACGGCGGCGGAGGCCATGCCGAGCACGCGGGCGCGCGGGGTGAAGCCATGCGCCTTGGCGGCATCCTCGCTCGCCAAAATGATAGCGGCGGCGCCGTCGTTGATGCCGGAAGCATTGCCGGCGGTGATGGTGCCGGGATTGCGAGCGATGGGCTTTAGCTTCTGCAAGTTTTCCAGCGTGGTCTCCGGCCGCGGGTGCTCGTCTTTCTCGACGACAATCGGACCGGCTTTGCCGCCCGGCGTCGCGATCGGCACGATCTCTTCGGCGAAATAGCCGGCGGCGATAGCTTTGGCGGCGCGCTGCTGCGAGCGCAGCGCAAACGCGTCCTGATCGGCGCGGGTGATCTGGAACTCCTCGGCGACGTTCTCGCCGGTCTCGGCCATCGAATCGACGCCGTATTGCGCCTTGAGCAGCGGATTGATGAAGCGCCAGCCAAGCGTGGTGTCGTAAATCTCCGCCGCGCGCGAGAATGCTTCGCCGGCCTTGCCCATGACGAACGGCGCCCGCGTCATGGATTCGACGCCGCCGGCGATGGCGAAGTCCATCTCGCCGCAGCGGATGGCGCGGGCGGCGTCACCGACCGCGTTAAGCCCCGAGGCGCACAGCCGGTTGACGGTGATGCCGGGGATCGAGTCGGGCAGCCCGGCGAGCAACAGCGCCATGCGCGCGACATTGCGGTTGTCTTCGCCGGATTGATTGGCGCAGCCGAAGAACACTTCGTCGAGCCGCAACCAATCGGCTTTGGTATTGCGCGCTACCAGCGCCTTGATTGGCACCGCGGCGAGGTCGTCGGTGCGCACCTTGGCGAGCCCGCCGCCGTAGCGGCCGATCGGGGTGCGCGCGGCATCGCAAATAAAGGCTTCCTGCATCGCCGCTCCTATTCCCACGTGGCTTATTGGGTTCTTCCAGGCTATTTACGGACCTCGGCGGAACGGGTCAAATGGCGCAAATGACGACCTCACCATCCGAATTTGCCGATCTGCCGCCGACCTTGAAGGCGGAACGCCATGGCGCGGTCGCGGTGTTGCGGCTCAATCGCGCGGCCAAGCGCAATGCGCTCGACGATCGGATGGTGCACGGCATCGGCGCCTTCTTCGCGGCATTGCCGGACGAGATACGCGCCGTCGTGCTCGCCGGCGAAGGCGAGCATTTCAGCGCCGGACTCGATCTCACCGAGCTGACCGAACGCGACATCTTTACCGGCGTTGAGCATTCGCGGTCCTGGCACCGCGCGTTTGAAGCCATCGAGTTCGGCAAAGTGCCGGTGGTCGCCGTGCTGCATGGCGCGGTGGTGGGTGGGGGCCTCGAAATCGCCGCCGCGGCGCATATCCGGGTGGCGGAACGCTCTGCGTTCTATGCCTTGCCGGAAACCAGCCGCGGCATTTTTGTCGGCGGCGGCGGCTCGGTGCGGCTGCCGCCCTTGATCGGCACCGCGCGCATGATGGATATGATGCTGACCGGCCGCACGCTCTCCGCCGAAGAGGGGCAGCTGATCGGGCTGACGCAATATCTGGTCGGCGAAGGCGAAGGCCTCGCCAAAGCCATGGAGCTTGCACACCGCATCGCCGGCAATGCGCCGTTTACGAATTTCGCCGTCATGCACATGCTGCCGCGCATCGCCAAGAGCGATCCCGCCACCGGCTTCGCCACTGAGGCGCTCACTTCGGCGATCGCACAGGCGGAGCCGGAGGCAAAAGCGCGGCTCAGGGCATTTCTAGATAAACGCGCACCCAAAGTGACGCGAAGCTGACACGGGAAGCGCAATGGCAGCCGCACCGGCAAAAACTCTCGCCGCACAAAATCGGCTGCCGCTGCGGCCGGTGAAGCTCGGGCCGCCGGACGTTATCGTCGAACGCCGCAGCGATGGCGCGATTGTGTTGCGCTCGCCGCATCCGCTGCCGCCGCATCCACGAAAGCTTACCGAGCGACTGACCTATTGGGCGCGGACCGCGCCAGATCGGATCTTCCTGGCGCAGCGCGACGCGGCAAGCGGGTGGCGCACGATGACTTATGCCGACACACTGGCCGCGGTAAATGCGGTCGCGGCGGCGCTGCTGCAGCGCAATCTGTCGCCCGACCGACCGCTCGCCATCCTCTCTGGCAACGACATCGAACATGCGCTGCTCGCGCTGGCCGCCATGCATGTCGGCATTCCCTATGCGCCGATCTCGGTGCCCTATTCGCTATTGTCGGCCGACTTCGGCAAACTCAAAGCCATCATGCAACTGCTGTCGCCGGGGCTCGTCTTTGCCGCGAACGGTACGGCCTTCGCGCGAGCCATCGCCGCGGCCGTGCCGGCGAACGCCGAAATGGTCGTCACCGCCCATCCGCCAACCGGCCGGCAGGCCACGTCGATCTCCGAGCTGTTGCGGGCTGCGCCGTCGCCCGAGATCGAAGCGGCGCATGCCGAGGTAGGTCCCGGAACGATTGCGAAAATCCTCTTCACCTCCGGCTCGACCGGGCAGCCGAAGGGCGTCATCAACACGCAGCTCATGCTCTGCGCCAATCAGGCGATGATCCGCGCCGGGCTTGCCTTTCTCACCGATGAGCCGCCGGTCGTCGTCGACTGGCTGCCGTGGAACCACACCTTCGGCAGCAACCACAATTTCGGTCTGGTGCTCGACAACGGCGGCTCGCTCTATATCGACGAGGGCAAGCCGCTGCCCGGGGCCATCGAAACAACAGTACGTAATCTGCGCGATATCGCGCCGACGATTTATTTCAACGTGCCGAAGGGTTTTGAGATGCTGCTGCCGTATCTCGCCGCCGAACCGGCCCTGCGCGAGACTTTTTTCAGCCGTCTCAAGATCATGTTCTATGCCGGTGCGGCGATGGCGCAGCATGTGCTCGACGCCTATGAGGAGCTGGCGATCAAGACCACCGGCCAACGCATCCTGTTCATGTCGAGCCTCGGCTCGACCGAAACCGCGCCGGCGGCGCTCGCCTGTTCGTGGGAGGCCGAACACGCCGGCAATGTCGGTCTGCCGCTCCCGGGCGTTGACCTCAAACTGGTGCCGAGCGAAGGCAAGCTTGAAGCCCGGCTCAAAGGCGCCAATATCACGGCCGGCTATTGGCGCGCGCCGCAACTGACCGCAACGGCATTCGACGATGAGGGCTTTTACCGGATCGGCGATGCCTTGAAGTTTGCCGATCCGGACGATCCGGCCAAGGGCTTGCTATTCGACGGCAGGCTCGCCGAGGATTTCAAGCTGGCGACCGGCACCTGGGTCAGCGTTGGGCCGTTGCGGGCCGCTTTCATCGCCCATTTTGCCCCGCTGGCGCGTGACGTCGTCTTCGCCGGCCCCGACCGCGACGAGGTTACGGCGCTGGTGTTTCCCGATTTGGATGGCTGCCGCAAGGCCGCGCCGGCCGCCGCGGATATTCCGCTGCTTACCGATCCCCATGTGAGGGCGGAGTTCGCCCGCCGGCTCGATTCGTTTTTCACCGCAGCGAGTGGCACATCGAGCCGTGTCACCCGCGCCGTTCTGATGCACGAACCGCCGTCACTCGATCTCGGCGAGATGACCGACAAAGGTTCCATCAATCAGCGCGCGGTGCTTGCCAATCGCGCACCATTGGTCGAACAGCTCTACGCCGACACGTCGCCGGCCCACGTTCTGGTCGCCGGCGCCAGACAAACCGAACGGGTGAATTGAGATGGATATTCGTGGACATGCCGCTATCGTCACCGGCGGCGCCTCCGGCCTCGGCGCCGCGACCGCCCGCATGCTGGCGGAAGCCGGCGCCAAGGTCGCGATCCTCGACATCAATCAGAAAGCGGCGGGCGAAGTGGCGGTCGACATCAACGGCATTGCGCTCGCCTGCGATGTCACCGATAGCGCTTCAACGGAAAAAGCCGTCGCCGCGGCGGCAACCGACCACGGCCCGGCACGGATCGTCATCAACTGCGCCGGCGTCGGCCCGGCCAAGCGCATCGTCGGCCGCGACGGTCCGATGCCGCTCGCCGAATTCGCCCGCGTGGTCGAGGTCAATCTCGTCGGCACTTTCAACGTGATGCGGCTTGTCGCCGCCGCCATGCAATCGATCAGGCCGCTGCAGGACGGCGAGCGCGGCATCATCGTCTGCACCGCGTCGGTCGCAGCCTATGAGGGCCAGATCGGCCAAGCCGCCTATGCTGCGTCGAAAGGCGGTGTGGTCGGGCTCATCATGCCGGCGGCGCGCGAATTCGCACAGTTCGGCATCCGCGTCACCGGCATCGCGCCCGGGATTTTCTCCACCCCGATGCTGCACGCTTTGCCGGAAGCGGCGCAGCAAAGTCTCGCGGCATCGGTGCCATTCCCAAAGTTGCTTGGCCAGCCGCCGCAATATGCCGCGCTGGTGCGCCACATGATCGAGAACCGCTATCTCAACGGCGAAGTGGTGCGGCTCGACGGCGCGCTGCGCATGGCGCCGCGCTGATCGCTGCAATGCTGACCAACACCCGTACAGTCCGCATCGAATGGGGCGACTGCGACCCCGCCGGCATCATCTATTACCCGCGCTATTTCGCGATCTTCGACGCATCGACCTCCCACCTTATCGAGCGCGCGACGAGGATGAAAAAGATCGAGTATCTCAAGCACTACGATTTCATCGGCCATCCGGTCCTCGAGACGCGCGCGCAATTCCGGCTGCCGACCCGGTTCGGCGACGAAGTCGGGATCGAAAGCCGTGTCGCCGCCTGCGGCCGCACCAGTTTTAAGGTCGAGCATCGGCTGATGCTGGCCGGCACACTTGCGGCCGAAGGCTTCGAGACACGCGTCTGGGCGGGGCGCGATCCCACCGATCCGCAAAAGATACGCTCGCAGCCGATCCCCGCCGAGGTTGTTGCGCGTCTCACGCAGGGCTGACGGCCACCGGCGTGTTTCCAGGCACCGCGAAAGTGCGCTAGACCATGTTCCGATCGAATTGAATTAGATCATGGTCTAGCTGTTTCATTGGAGCATGATCTTTTCCGAAAATCGGATTCCACTTTTCGGGATCATGCTCTACAAGCCTAGCCGCCAAAAGGAAGGAAACGCTCATGTCCATGCGTGTCGACGCTTATACCCATTTTTTCCCGGAACGGTTTTTCACCAAGCTCAACGAAGTCGCCGGCGACTATAAGGACATGGGCAAGCGCATCCGCTCGCTGCCGGCGCTGTTCGATCTCGACGTGCGCAAGAAGATCGTCGACGGCCACAAGGACTACCAGCAAATCCTGTCCTATCCGCAGCCGCCGGTCGAGCGTTTCGCCAAGACGCCGAAGGACATCGACGAGTTCTGTCGCATCATCAATGATGGCTTCGCCGAGCTGATCGCCAAGGAGAAGGACCACTTCCCGGGCTGGGTGGCGCAGGTGTCGCTCGCCGCGCCGGACGCCGGTATCGGCGAAGCGGAGCGCGCGTTGAAGATGGGCGCGCTCGGCGTGCAGATCTATACCAATGTCGCCGGCAAGCCGCTCGATCGCCCCGAATACGCGCCGTTCTGGAAAAAAATGAACGAGCTCGGCGCACCGATCTGGCTGCATCCGGCGCGCGGCGCCGAGACGCCGGATTATCTGGACGAAAAACAATCGCTTTACGAAATCTGGTGGACCATCGGCTGGTCCTACGAGACCGCCTGCGCCATGCTCCGCCTGGTTTATTCCAAGATCATGGACACCCATCCGAACCTGAAGATCATTACGCATCATTTCGCCGGCATCGTGCCGATGCTGGAAGGCCGGCTCGGGCCGGGCAACGACGTGATGGGCAACCGCACCACGGATCACGACTACGTCGGCTTGCGCAAAAGCCTGAAAAAGCGGCCGCTCGATTATTTCAAGAGCGACTTCTGGGCCGACACCGCCGCCTTCACCGCCGAGCCGGCGACAAAATGCGGCATGGAGTTTTTCCCGATCGACAAAATCGTGTTCGCCTCAGATTGCCCGTTCGATCCGGAAGGCGGCACCATGTTTCCGCGCGAGACCTTACGCATCCTCGATAAGCTGAAGATGGACAAGGCCACGAGCGACAAGGTCTTCTACAAGAATCTCGAAGCGATCACCGGCAAGACGCTGGTGAAGTGAGCTTACCTCTCCCCGCGAACGGGGAGAGGCAATCCGTTGTCCGATCGCCGCGTCACGCTGCGGAGCGTTGCCGGGACGCGTCCGGATGATCGTCGTACTCGGCCGAGACGTCCTTGCCGGAATATTCCTTCAAGAACGATGTTGCGATGATCGAGATGACAGCCGTGATCAGGATATAGATCGCAATCGGCGTGCCCGATTTATAGGTGGCGAACAGCGCCGTCGCGATCAGCGGCGCCGGCCCGCCGGCGGTGATCGAGGCGAGCTGATAGCCGATCGAGGCGCCGCTGTAACGCAGCCGCGGTGTGAAGCTTTCGGCGATCAGTGCCGCTTGTGGCCCATACTGCATGTCGTGCGGGATCAGCGACAACACGATCGCGGCGAAGATCAGCGCCGAGGAGCCGGTGTCGATCATGCCGAAATAGATGAAGCCGAACACGCCCATCGTGGCGCAGCCGATGATGTACATCTTCTTGCGCCCGATCAGGTCGGAGACATGACCGCTGAGCGGAATGGTGATCGCCGAAATGCACACCGCGCCGAGCACACCCAGCAGCAACAGATCGCGCGATGCATGGAGCGTCGTGATGCCGTAAGCGAAGATAAAGGCAGTGAAGATGTAGAACGGGCCTTGCTCCGAGGTCCGCGCCAGTGCCGCGAGAATGATTGTGCCCCACTGCTTGCGACATACTTCCAGGATTGGGGTCCGCTCGATTTTGCGTTCGGCGACAAGGTTGCGGAACACCGGCGTTTCCAGAATGCGAAGGCGGATCCACAAGCCGATGCCCACCAGCACGATGCTCAGCGCAAACGGAATACGCCAGCCCCAGGCGAAGAACTGATCGCCCGACATCTGGCTGAAGATGAGCACGGCGAGATTAGCCAAGAATAGGCCGGCGGGACCGCCGAACTGCGGCCAGGATGACAGGAAACCGCGTTCATTGTTGTGCCGGGCCCATTCCATCGAAAGCAGAACGGATCCGCCCCACTCGCCGCCGACGCCAATGCCTTGCAGCAGGCGCAGCACGGTCAGCAGGACCGCACCCCACACGCCGATGACAGAATAGCCGGGCAGAAACGCGACCAGGAAGGTCGAGATGCCCATCAGCAGCAAGGTAACGATGAGGGTCGATTTGCGTCCGATCCGGTCGCCGTAATGGCCGAAGATGAAGGCGCCGATCGGGCGCGCGACGAAACCGACGAAGTAGATGGCGAAGGAATTGAGCGTCGCGGTCAGTGGCTCCTCGTTCGGGAAAAACAGCTTGCCGAAGACGAGGCCGGCCATCGTTGAGTAGAGGAGAAAATCGTACCACTCGATCGTGGTGCCTACCGTCGCTGCGACGACTGCGCGACGAAGTTCGCGAGCATGCTGGTCTGGCGTCAACGCGTAATTGACATCGGTTACCGCTGCCATTGTCGTTCCCTCCCTTAGATGATGTTGCTTGCTGGCATTTCCCCTTTTCATGCGCCGCTGATGCGGCTTGGTTCGCCGCAGACGCGCCTTCAATCGCCGCGTGCGCGGCGTTCGGACACAATCATCCTCCCTTTGGCGAGACTTGCCAAGACGACAGCAAGGTCCGAACCGGTGTTTCGACTTTTCGGCTAAGCGATCAGCGGCTTACTTGCATTCCGCCACTACGCGGCTCGCTAGTCACTCGCCCTTTGAGACGCTGCGATAGCGCCTGCGGGATATCGCGCGGAGTATCGACCACGACGACGCCGGCCTTTTCCAGCGCGCTACGCTTCGACGCGTAGCTTCCTGCATTGCCGGTGACGATGGCGCCGGCATGGCCCATCTTCTTGCCCGGCGGCGATGCCCGCCCGGCGATGAAAGCGACCACCGGCTTCTTCATGCCGGCGGCATAGTCGGCGGCGCTTTCTTCCATGGCGCCGCCGATCTCGCCGACCAGTACGACCGCCTCGGTCCGCTCGTCGTTGTCGAGCGCGGCCAAGGCATCGCGCGTCGTCGTGCCGATCATCGGATCGCCGCCGATGCCGATGAAGGCCGATTGACCGATCCCGGCGCGCGTGAGGTTGAGGCAAACCAGCGTGCCGAGGCTGCCGCTGCGCGAAACGACACCGACCGAGCCGGGGCGGAAAATGTTAGGATTATGCCCCGGCATGATGCCGACAAAGCCTTCGCCCGGCGTCACCAGCCCCGCGGTGTTGGGTCCGACGATCTGCGTGCCCGCCCGCTTCGCCGCGAGCAGCACCGCCATCACATCCTGCGCCGGAATGTGCTCGGTGAGCATGACCAGAAGCTTTACATCAGCGGCAATGGCTTCCAGCGCCGCCGCCTTGGCGAGCGCCGGCGGAATGAACAGGACGGCAGTATCATAAGGCGTTTTCGCCATCGCCTCGGCCGCCGAGGCGAACACCGGCACGCCGATGTGGGTTTCGCCGGCGCGCTTCGGATTGACACCGGCGACGACATGCGTGCCGCACTCGATCATCTTTTCGGTCCAGAACGTGCCTTGCTTGCCGGTAATGCCGGACACCAGCACGCGATGCGTTTTCCGATGAATGATCATCGCGCCGCGTCCACCGCCGCCTGCACAGCGTCTTCCATGAAATCGTAGGGTTCGATGTTGAGTTGCTCGCGCACCAGTTTGACCGCTTCGTTCTCGCCGGTGCCGTGAATGGAGAAGAACACCGGTATTTCCGGTTGCAATTTCTTCCAGGCTTTGATCACACCGTCCGCCATCACGTCGGTGCGGGCGAAGGCGCCGCAAAAATTGATGACCAGGCTTTTGATGTTGGGCGCCGACAGCACCAGCCCGAGGGCGATTTCCGACTTGGTATAGGCCTCGCCGCCGATTTCGAGAAAATTCGTCGGCCTGCCGCCGCAATGGGCGATCACGTCCATCGTAGTCATGGTCAGGCCCGCGCCGTTGGCGAGTACGCCGACATTGCCGTCGAGCGCGATGAATTTGAGACTGGCTTCGGCGCCGCGGCGCTCCAGCGCGGTAAGTTTTTCCGCAGCGCCTTCGGCGGCCAGATCGTTTTGGCGAAACAGCGCGGCGTCGTCGAGCGTGAGCTTGCAATCTAGCGCGACGACGCGGCCGTCCTGCAACAGCGCCAGCGGATTGATCTCGATCAGCTCGGCGTCACGCGCGCGGTAGATTGCGTGAAGCGCTTTCAGGATGGCGGCAATCTTCGGCTCGGCATCGCCAAGCCCAAGACCGGCGAGCATAGCGCGCGCGGCGTCATCGTCGAAGTCCTGATCGATCTCCAGGCTATGGCGGCGCACGGCATCTGGCCGTGCCGCAGCGACCTCTTCGATCTCCATGCCGCCTTCGGTGGAAAACAGAACCAGCGGCCGGCGCGCGGCAAAATCGGTCAGCACTGCGGCGTAGAATTCGTGCGCGATCGCGGCGCGCTCCTCGACCAGCACTTTTCCGACGCGGTAGCCGTCGATGTCCATGCCGAGGATCGCCTGCGCCGCAGCGCCGGCCTCGGCGGCGCTGTCGGCTTTGCGAATGCCGCCGGCCTTGCCGCGTTTGCCGGTCGGCACCTGCGCCTTGACCACGCACGGCCCGATGTCGCCGAACGCGGCTCTGGCCTCGTCCGCCGTGACGCAGAGCTTGCCGCGCGGCACCGCGATCGACGCCGGGACCAGCACCTTCGCCTTGGCGACGTGCTCCTCGAAATTCATCACCGCCCCCGTTCAGCGTCCGTATTTGGTCCAGTGCGGGCCGAACAGCTCGTCCTCGCTCGGCTTGTCCTCAGGAATCACCGTGACGAGGTGCGTGATGTTGAGGAAATGCTTGTAACTCAGGTTTTCCGAAATGCTGTTCTTCTGCCAGGAGCCGCAGCCCATGCTCAGCGTGAAGCCGAGCCCGCTATCGAAGCCGCCGCCATTGCCGAAGGTGTGGGCGAAGTTTACCAGCACCCGCACGACGTCGAGATCCTCGGCCAGCTCTCGCGCATGCGTCATATCCTTGGTGTGGATGCCGCAGGAATGGCCTTTGCCCTGGAAGTCGAGCACTGCGCGGACCTGCTCCTTGGCCGCGGCGAAATCCTTGACGCGATAGACGGTCAGCACGAGCGATAGCTTTTCGCCGGAGAACGGATGCTCCCTGCCGACGCCCGAATCCTCGACCATGAAGAAGTCGGCGCGCGACGCTTGTTCCGGCAACCCGAAAGCGGGCGCGAGGATTTCGGCGCTGCGCGCGATCAGATGCCGGTTGAGCTTGCCGCTGTGCCATAGCGCGTGTTGCACCGCGGCTTTTTCTGGCGCCGTGCACAGATAGCCGCCGATGTCTTTAAGCGCCGCGATGGCCTTGTCGTAGATCGAATCGAGAATGATCACGGAATTTTCGGACGAGCATGAAGTCGCGTTGTCGAAAATCTTTGACGCGCGGATCTTGCGCGCGGCATCGGCGAGATCGGCCGTCTCATCGATGATGACCGGAACATTACCGGCACCGACGCCGATCGCCGGCGTACCGCTCATCGCGGCGCGGCGCACGTTGTCCTGCGAGCCGGTGACGACGACGAGGTCGGCGGATTTCATCAGCGCTTCGGTCAATTCCTTGGTGACCGGCGGCGGCAGCACCTGCACCAGATCGGCCGGTAACCCGGCTTGCTCCAATGCGGCGCGCATATAGTCCACCGTGCGCTTGGTAGTCTCATAACCGAGCGGCGACGGCGCGATGACGACGGCATTGCGCGCCTTGATCGCCATCATCGCCTTGTTGACCGGCGTTGCGGCGGGGTTGGTAGACGGAGTAAGCGCGGCGACGATACCCATCGGCTTAGCGTATTTGACGATGCCCTTGACCTTGTCTTCCTCGATGATACCGACCGACTTGGCGCGCAGAAGATCGCGCAAGGTACCGAAGGTCTTGCGCTGGTTCTTGACGACCTTGTCGGGAACGTTGCCGAGCCCGGTATCGGCGACGGCGAGCGCGGCAAGCTCGCGGGCGTGCTCGGGCTTATAGATCGACCACGCCAGCGCGCGGACCGCTTCATCGACGCGCTCCTGGCTGACATCGCGGAAGCTCTCGAATGCCGCGCGCGCCCGCTGCGTCACCTCGTCAATGACCGGCTTATGGTGCAGCTCTGCCGGCGATTTCACGGCCACAGTCATAATGGTCCCTTCACTGTGCGGCTTGCTGCGGACGCATGTCGTCGCGCCGGATGCCGGCGACCCGCACCGGTTTCTTCATGGCGTCGCGGCGGAACGGCTCGCCGAGCTCCTGATTGAGGATGACCTCGATGAAGGTGGTGACGCGCTGCTTTTGCACCTCGCATGACGCGCGCAGCGCCTCGGTCAATTCGGCCGGCGTCCGCACGGCCACGCCTTTTAGACCGCAGCCCTCGGCGACCTTGGCGTAGCTGAGATGCGGATCGAGCTCGGTGCCGACGAAATTATCGTCGAACCAGAGGATCGAATTGCGCTTCTCGGCGCCCCATTGATAGTTGCGGAACACCACCATCGTGATGCCGGGCCATTCCTTGCGGCCGATCGAGCTCATCTCGTTCATGGAAATGCCGAAGGCGCCGTCACCGGCAAAGCCGACGCAGGGGGTGTCCGGATTGCCGATCTTGGCGCCGATGATCGAGGGAAAGCCGTAGCCGCAGGGCCCGAAGAGACCCGAAGCCAGATATTTGCGGCCCGTCTCGAAGGTCGGATAGGCGTTGCCGATGGCGCAATTGTTGCCGATGTCGCTCGAGATGATGGCGTCCTTCGGCAAGCCCGCCTGAATAGCGCGCCACGCCTGCCGCGCCGACATGCGGTCGGGGTCGCGTTTGCGCGCGTCTTCGTTCCAGGTCGTGCCCTGATCGTCGTCCTCATGATCCATGCTGGACAGCGTCTGCAGCCAGCGCGACTTGGTGGTGTGGATCAGCGCCTTGCGCTCCTCGCGGCCGTCGTTGCCGGCCGACGGCGAAAGCTGAGCCAGGATGGCCTTGGCGACGAGCTTGGCATCGCCGCAGATGCCAACGGCAACCGGCTTGGTCAGGCCGATGCGATCGGCGTTGATATCGACTTGGATTACCTTGGCGTTCTTCGGCCAATAATCGATGCCATAGCCGGGCAGCGTCGAAAACGGATTGAGCCGCGTGCCGAGCGCCAGCACCACGTCGGCCTTGGCGATCAGCTCCATCGCCGCCTTCGAGCCATTGTAGCCGAGCGGACCGACCGCAAGGCGATGGCTGCCCGGAAAGCTGTCATTGTGCTGGTAGTTGTTGCAAACCGGCGCATCGAGCTTTTCGGCAAGCGCCGCGCATTCGGGAATGGCGCCGGCCAGAACAACGCCGGCGCCCGAGAGGATCGCTGGGAATTTTGCCGTCGACAAAAGCTTGGCCGCCTCGGCGATAGCTTGGGTGCCACCGGCCGGGCGCTCAAAGTCGACGATCGCCGGCAAATTGACGTCGATGACTTGCGTCCAGTAGTCACGCGGGATGTTGATCTGCGCCGGTGCGGAGAGTCGCTTGGCCTTGGTGATGACGCGATTGAGAACCTCGGCGGTGCGGTAGGGATCGCGCACCTCTTCCTGATAGCAGACCATGTCGCGGAACAGCGCCATCTGCTCCACTTCCTGGAAGCCGCCCTGGCCGATGGTGCGGTTCGCCGCCTGCGGCGTCACCAATAGCATCGGCGTGTGATTCCAATAGGCGGTCTTGATCGGGGTGACGAAATTGGTGATGCCCGGTCCGTTCTGCGCGATGACCATCGCCATTTTTCCGGTCGAGCGGGTGTAACCGTCGCAAATGATCCCGCCGTTGCCCTCGTGCGCCACGTCCCAGAACGTGATGCCCGCAGCCGGGAATAGATCCGAGATCGGCATGAAGGCCGACCCGATAATGCCGAAAGCATGCTCGATGCCGTGCATTTGCAGGACTTTCACGAAAGCTTCTTCCGTCGTCATTTTCATCGTTTCTATCCTTGTTCGATTTCGGCATTTTCATCATGCCGGAGAGATAAAATTTACGTCCTGTCCTGAAAAGTCTCGGCCAGTTCCTCGGCGGCGCCGCGCAGCGCCGGCAGATGTTCGTGCGCCATCCGAACGTTCATGCGCGCCTCCGGCGCCTGGATCGCGATCGCGGCGAGCATCTCTCCGTTGCGCCCGAGCACCGGCGCCGCCACGCAAACGACTCCGGCAAGATATTCCTCGCGGTCAAATGACACCTGCTCTTTGCGGATTTGCTTTAACTCGGCCTCCAACAGTGTGCGCTCGGTGATGGTGCCGGCGGTGAAGCGCTGCAGCTCGAGGCTTTGCAACAGCCGTTGGCGGCGCCGGGCCGGCAGCAGCGCCAGATACAACTTGCCGATGGCGCTGCAATGCAGCGGCACCCGCGTGCCGGCGCCGAAATGCAGGCGCAGCGGCCAGTGCTCCGCCTCGACGCGGTCGAGATAGACGATTTCGCCGTTGAGGATGACGCCGATATTGCAGGTTTCGTTCACCTGGTGGGCGAGCCGGCGCAACAGCGCATGGCGGCCGCAATCGCGCATCGACGCACGCATCGTGCAAAAGGCAAGGTCGGTGAGGCGCGAGCCAACGGTCAGGCGCTTACGCGCCGGTTCGCGCGCCAGATAGCCGGAACTGACCAGCCCGTCGACCAGGCGATAAGCGGTCGCCTTCGGCAGCGCCAGGGTTTCGATGACGCTGGCGACTTCGACCGCCACCGGCGAATGTGCGACAAGGCCGAGGATAGCGAAGGTGCGTGCTGTCGCCGTGGAGATCGCCTCGTGCTCGCCGCGCCCCGCATCGTCGCGCGCCGTCTCGTGGCGTAAGCTGTCCGTTACTGCATGTGTACTCATCGTGGTTCACCGGAAATGACAACGGCCGCCGCGCGGCGGCGCATGAGGAAGAGCTCGCGCAGCAGCGGATAGCTCAGCGCCAGGATCGATCCGGCCATCAACGAACCGCAGATCGGTCCCTTAAAGAACACGGTCCAATCATTGTCGCTGCTGATCATGCTGCGCATGAAGGCGGTCTCGCCGACCGGTCCCAAAATCGCGCCGAGCACCATCGGCGAAATCGGAAACTTGAATTTTTCGAACAGATAACCAAGCACACCGAAGACCACGATCATCCAGACGTCCGACATGTCGTTGCGATTGGCATAGGAACCGACCAGACAGAACATCACCACGATCGCGGACAGAACGCCCTGCGGGATGGTTAGGACCTTGACCACGACTCTGATCCAGAAAAATCCGACCAGGCACATGCCGATGACGCTGGCGAACATCGAGGCGAGGATGGTGTAGACCATCAACGAGGATGCCGGATCCTCGAACAGCATCGGACCCGGCTGCACGCCATGCAGCAGAAACGCGGCGAGGATAACGGCGGTGGCGCCGCTGCCCGGCAGGCCCAAAGTCAGCAGCGGGATCATGTGACCCGCGACCGAGGCGGTAGCGCCGATCTGCGGCGCGACGATGCCCTCGGGAATGCCGGTGCCGAGCAGTTGCCGCCGCCGGCCGTATTGCTTCTCGATACCGTAGGAAATGAACGAGGTGATGGTGGCGCCGGCTCCGGGCACGACGCCGAGCACGGTGCCCAGCACGGTGCTGCGTAACAGCGTCATCTTGATCGCCAGAAATTCGCGCAGCGACGGGAACTCGGTGGCGACGTTGACCTTGGCGTCTTTCGGCTGGTCGAGGTGCAGGCCTTGGCCGATCCGCGCCAACACTTCGCCAAGGCCGTACATGCCGACCAGGACTTCGACCAGTTGCACGCCGTCACGCAGGATCGGCACGCCGAAAGTGAAACGGTCGGTGCCGTAGATGCTGTCGATGCCGATCGTCGCCACCAATAACCCGATGCATAAGCTTATAACCGAATTGACCAGCGATTTCCCGGCGAGCGCGACAACGGTGGTCAGGCCGAAGAACACTGCGGCGAAATAGTCCGGCGAATCGAATTTAAGCGCGGCCTCGCTCATCGGATCGGCCAAAGCGACCATAACCGCCGAGGAGACCAGGCCCGCGATCAGCGCGGCAAGAAGCGCCCAGCCGAGCGCCTTCGCCGGCTGGCCGCGCTTGGCCATGGTGTAGCCGTCCCACAGCATCGGCACATCCATCGGCTCGCCCGGGATACGATAGAGGATGGCGGTGAAGCAGCCGCCATAGGTGCCGGAGAAATAGATGGCGGTGAGCAGGATGACGGCGGGCTCGATCGGCATCTGATAGGTGAACGGCAGCGCCAGGACTACGCCCATCACCAGCCCGAGGCCCGGCATGATCGAGACCGCCATGCCGACCAAGAGGCCGACGAACAGCATCAACAGGTCGAACGGCTGGAAAACCTGGACGAAGCCGTGAGCGAGATTGACGATGATCACGCCGCCGTCTCCTAATGCACGCCCATTGCGGCCATCAACCCGTAAGACAGGCGATCGAACGGTGCGGTGCCGGCCGGCAGCGCCACATAGACCACGCGCATGAACATGAACATGAAGACGAATGCGATCGCCACGCTGAGGAGGGCGGCCGAGACGAAGCGCCGGTAGTGGCCGAGATACATCAGGACGAAGGCGTAAACGATCGTCGCCAGGAAGAAGCCGAGCACCGGCAGGATGACGAGATAGCCGACCGTGGCCGCAACGGCGACCCAGACCAGCCACGGATAAATCTCGGGCGGATTGACCAGCGCTTCCATCTCATCGGCGTCGGCGACAGCCGCGTCCGATTTGCCGATTTGCAACGCGGACGACACCGCGCCCCACAATGCCGCCGCCACCATCAGAATCAGAATGAGCTTCGGCCAGGCGCCCGGACCGATCCGTCCCGACGACTGCTCGAATTCGAAGTTCCCGGCGGTGTAGTAGAGAAACGCACCGGCCGCGAGCACGACAAGATAAGGCAGCGTCGTCCGGCACCGTTCCAGCACTGTGACCGCCTTGCCTGAACTCACTTTGATCCCGCCTTCGTTGAAGCCAAAATGCCCTTGGCCTGCGCCAGCCATGAATCCATGAAGCCGCGCGCTTTATCCATCGGCACGTAGCTGTCCGGATCGGCATATTGCTGATCGAGATAGGCCTTGAACTCTGGGCTCTGCGCCACTTTCCCCAGGGCGTCGGAGAGAAGCTTGACGCGCGCCGGGTCAGTGCCCGCTTTGACCACGATGGAGCGGAACTGCGGCAGTGTCACGTCGTAGCCGAACTCCTTGGACACCGGGACATTGGCGAATTGCGGAATGCTGAGCCGGTGCGGATAGAAAAAGATCAGCGGCCGGATCTTGCCGCCGTCGAAATAGCTACGCACGTCGCCGGTTTGCTCATAGAGCACGTCGGCGTTGCCGCCGAGAATCGAAGTGTAGCGCAACTCCGGTTCGGCATAAGGTATCGGCTCGAACTTGAAGCCCTGTTTGTCGAGATAAGACGTAGTGATGTCGTCGGCGCTGCCGAAGCCAAGCACCGCCGTCTTGAGTATCTGCTGCTTTGCCGTCGCCGCCAGGTCTTGCCAGCTGTGCCATTTGCTCTGGGTATTAACCCAATAGCCTGAGGGCTGCTGGATCATGATGGCGAGTGGAATAACCTGATCGGCGGTAAAGCCGGGATGCGGTCCGGCCAGCAAGGAATAGGTGTCGCCGATCAGCACCGCGAGCGTATAACCGTCGGCCGGCGCGTTCAGAAGCTTGGTGATACCCGTCTGCCCGGTGGCGCCCGGCACATTGAGAACGGGAAACGAGACGCCGAGATCGGCCGACATGATCTTGCCGGCGGTGCGCGCCAGCAAATCAGCGCCGCCGCCGGGTCCCCACGGCACGATAAAGTTGATCGGGTGATCGGGATACTTCTCCTGCGCGTGCGCCGCGGGCGCCCATGCAAAAGCGATAGCGATCGCAAGCCATGCTATTTTCTTGGCGACCATGATCGTCCTCCCCTTCGTTCTCCAGTTTGCCGGTCGCTCAACGCGCGGTGGCAGCTTTGACTCGGCGCGCGCCGAACGTTCCGATTTCCCATTAAATGAGACGTATGGTTTTAAAAAGGAATAGCATAGTGCTAATCTGACGACAACGAGGCCGAACGGCACAGTCGGCGATGTCGCGCGACGCCTCGGGTAAGAAGAAACGAAAATAACAATCTAAAAAACACGGGGAGGGCTAAGGTGGCGACGGTAGCAAGTATTCAACGCCCACAAGATCTGGCGGTGCAGGAGAACCTCCTGGCGCGGCTCGATCGTTTGCCAGTCAATCGCAGAATCCTGTTTCTCGTCGGCCTGCTCGGGGTGGTCTGGATCCTTGAGGCCTTCGATATCGGCATCATCGCTCCGGTCCTGTTCATCTTGAAGGGCGAGTGGCAGCTCTCGCCAAGCGCGACCGGTCTCGTCGGCAGCGCCGGCACGCTCGGCATCGTTCTCGGGCTCTTACCGGCCGGCCGGCTGGCGGACCGCTTCGGACGCAAAACGACGCTGGTCGGCGGCATCGTCATTTTCAGTGTTGTGACGTTCCTCGCCAGCTTCTCGAGGGACGCCACCGAGCTCGCGATCTTCCGTTTCATTGCCGGCCTCGGCCAGGGCGCGGTGTTTCCGGTTCCGTATTTGCTGCTCTCCGAATTCGTCAACAAGCAATGGCGCGGCACCGCTGTCGGCTTTTCCAATTCCTTGCTCGGCTTTTCCTACGGCCTCAACACATTGGCCGGCGCGCTCATCATCGGCCGTCTGCCGGCCAGCCAGGCCTGGTGGGTGCTCCTGATGCTTGGCGGTCTGCCGATTGTCATCGTCCCGGTGATCATAAAATATCTTCCGGAATCGCCGCGATTTCTGCTGAAGGCGGGCAGAACCGATACCGTTCGGGCGTTTGTCGAGGAACTCGAAGACATTGGCCAAGTGCCGCATGACGAGACATTGATCGACGAAGGCTCGCTGAAAGTCCTCGAAGCAACGGCAGCCCGGAAAGTCTCGATCTTCGATCTGTTCCGTTATCCATACTGGCAGCGATGCGTCGTGTCGTTTCTCGCGCTGCTGTCGCCTTTCGTGTCGTTCTACATCATCACCATCTATGGGCCGTCGATCCTCCAGCGCATGGGCGCCGGCAAGGAAAACGCGCTCTATTACACATCCGGACTGCTGTTCCTCACGGTGATCTCGACCGCCATCGCCGGCAGCCTCGGCGACAAGATCAGCCGGCGCTGGGGACTCGTCATCATCATGGTCGTCACCGCGATCGGCACGGTGGCGCTCGGCGCGCCGCTGTCTAAAGGAGCGATCATCGCGGCCGCGATTGTCGTGTGGAGCTTCGACTATGCCGGCTTCCCGCTGGCAAAGCTTTACATGGCGGAGCAGTTTCCAACGCGGTTGCGGGCGACCGGATCGATGCTCGGCGAGAGCGTTACGCGGTTTCTCGGCGGCGTCGTGCTGGTCTACCTGTTCCCGATCATGAGCGCGGTGATGGATTTTTCGACGCTATGCCTGATCCTCGCCGTGCTCACGGTGCTTTGCATCCTGCCGATATGGATCGTTGGCTTCCGAACCTCGGGCGTGAGCATCGAGCAGACCGGCACCGACCTGAAAGCGCTCGCTAAAATGCAATAAACGACCTGACGTCTGGTGTGGCAAAGCCCGGAGTGAGCGTGAGCCTGAGTTACGATGACATCGCCGAGATCTTGAAAATCATCGACGGCAGCTCCTGCGATGAGCTGATCGTCGAGACCGGCGATTTGAAACTGGTGGTGCGGCGCAACAGCGCCGGCAGCTCCTATTCGCCGTCCCATGACATTGGGACGCCTGTTGCGAAGACGCCATCGCCGCCGGGACCGGCAGGCGTTCCGGCGCCAGCCGAGACGGCGCCACGTCAAGCGCCGGCAAAAGCCCCGCATCAGATCGAAGTAACGGCGCCGATGGTTGGCACTTTCTATCGGGCGCCCTCGCCGGACGCACCGTCTTTCGTCGAAATCGGTCAGCACGTGCGCAAAGGAGACGCACTCTGCGTGATCGAGGTGATGAAGCTTTTCACCACTATTGCGTCCGAGCACGACGGCCGCATCGTGGAAATCGGCGCTGACAACGCCGAACTCGTCGAGTACGGCCGCACCCTCTTCGTCATCGAACCCGCATAGGAGCGTCAGGTTGCGTCGCGTACTGATCGCCAATCGCGGAGAGATCGCGCTGCGAGCCATCCGCACCTGCCACGGGCTCGGGCTCGGCAGCGTCGCGGTCTATTCCTCTGCCGACGGCAACTCGCCGCATCGCTGGGCCGCCGACCACGCCGTGTGCATTGGACCGCCGCCGCCCCAGGCGAGCTACCTCAATGAAGCAGCACTGATCGAAGTGGCGTCCGCGTGCCGATGTGACGCGATTTATCCCGGCTATGGTTTTTTGGCGGAGAAAGCCGGCTTTGCCGCGCGCTGCACGCAGGAGGGATTGAATTTCATCGGTCCCAGCGCCGAGGTCATCGCGCGCATGGGCGACAAGGTCGCCGCCCGGCAGACCGCGGCGTCATTGGGCATTCCGGTGGTGCCGGGATCGAGCGAGGGCTTTACCGCAGCGTCCGAAGCCAAGCTGCAGGCTGATGCGATCGGCTACCCGTTGCTGTTGAAGGCAAGCGCCGGCGGCGGTGGCCGCGGTATGCGCATCGTCAATGATGCGGATGCCTTTGACGCCCTGTTTGAGCAGGCAAGCGCAGAGGCCGCAGCCGCTTTCGGCCGGCCGGACGTCTATTTGGAGCGGTTTTTTCCGAAGGTCCGCCACATCGAGATCCAGGTGTTCGGCGACCGCCACGGCAATTACGTCGAGCTCGGCGAGCGCGATTGCAGCGTGCAGCGCCGGCATCAGAAACTGATCGAAGAGGCACCGTCGCCGGTGCTCGAGCAATCGGTGCGCAAGGCCATGGCGGACGCCGCGGTGACGCTCATCCGTGCGCTCAATTACGTCAATGCCGGCACCGTCGAATTCATCTACGACGTCGACAACGCGCGTTTCTTCTTCATCGAAATGAACACCCGTATCCAGGTCGAGCATCCGGTGACCGAGATGGTGACCGGCAACGACCTGGTGGCGGAGCAATTCCGCGTCGCCGCCGGCGAGCGGCTCTCGCTTGCGCCAGCGGCGGATGGCGCGCCGGTCGCGATCGAGTTTCGCATCAATGCCGAGGACGCCGAGCACGGCTTTCGTCCGTCGCCCGGAATGCTCAAGCGCTGGCGGCCGCCGAGTGGCCGCGACATCCGGCTCGACAGCCACGTTTACGAGAACTACGTAGTGCCGCCATTCTACGACTCCCTTCTCGGCAAGCTGGTCGTGACCGGCCGAGACCGCGCCGCGGCGATCGAAACGGCGTCTTCGGCGCTGGCGCGGTTCGACGTGGCCGGCATCGCGACCACGGTGCCCTTTCATGCCGCACTGCTGCGACGGCCGGAATTCGCCCGCGCCGAAATTCACACACGCTGGGTCGAAAACGAATTGAACACGCAACGACTCGCACAGGTGCACTGATCAGCTCCGGCAAGACCATAAAGCTCGTCGACGTGACGCTGCGCGACGCGCACCAATGCCTATGGGCGACGCGCATGACCACCGCGATGATGGCCGATATCGCGCCGCGGCTCGATCGCGCCGGCTTCGAGGCCATCGACCTCGTCGGCGGCGCGGTATTCGACGTTTGCGTGCGCTACCTGCGCGAGGACCCGTGGCAGCGCATGCGTATCCTCAGCGGCTGGGTCAAGAACACGCCGCTGATCGTGATGACGCGCGGGCAAAGCCTGTTCACCTTCGAGTTTTTTCCCGACGACATCGTCGAACTGACAGCGCAGCGGATTTTTGCCAACGGCATCCGCTACCACACGCCCTACGATGCGCTCAACGACATGCGCAACATGGAAGTACCGGTGCGCGCGGCGAAGCGGGCGGGCCTTTATACCGCCGGCGGCGTGGTCTACACGCTAAGCCCCGTCCACACCGACGATTATTACGCGCGCAAGACACGCGAGCTGATCAAGCTCGGCGTCGATGCGATTTACATCAAGGACCCGAGCGGGCTGCTCACCCCCGAACGCGCGCGCACGCTGGTACCGGCGCTCAAGGCGGTTTGCGGCGCGTTGCCGCTGCATCTGCATTCGCACTGCCTCACCGGCCTTGCCCCCTATACGGCGCTGCGCGCCATCGCGCTTGGCGTCGACGTCGTGCATACGGCGACCTCTACTTTGGCCAATGGCGCGTCGCATCCCGCAACGGAAAGCTTTGTGGAGAACGCCAGGCGCGATGGCTTCACCGTGCCCATCGATCTCGCGCCGGTCGCCGAAGTGGCCGAGCGCCTGCGCTACATCGCCGCGCGCGAAGGCAAGCCGGTCGGACAGATCGTCGAGCACGACGCCTTCCACTACGAGCACCAGATGCCCGGCGGCATGATATCCAATCTCAAATCGCAGCTGACGCCGCTCGGCATCGCGCACCGTCTGCCCGACGTGCTGGAAGAAGCAGCCCGCGTACGCCACGATCTTGGTTATCCGATCATCGTCAGCCCGTTTGCCCAATTCGTCATAACTCAGGCGGTACTCAACGTCATGGGCAAGGAGCGCTACGCGACGGTGCCCGATGAGGTACGCAAATACGTGCTGGGCTATTACGGCGAGATTGCCGGGCCGATTGACCCCAGTCTGTTTGACCGCATCGCCAAAGGCGCGGCGCCGACGAGGGCGCGGCCTGGTGACCTGATTGAGCCGGGTATTCCCCGAGTGCGGCGCGAACGCGGGCCGTTCGCCTCTGACGACGATCTGTTGCTCGCGGCGTTTTATTCCGACGGTCAACACCGGGCGCTCAAAGCGGCCGGTCCGGTCAAGACCGATTATCCTCTGGCATCGACCCCGCTTGTCACGCTGTTGAAGGAAATCGCGCTGCGGCCCGACGTCCGTTCGTTTCACATCGTCAAACGTCCCGCAGCGGCAGCATGACCATGACCACACCCGCCATCATCACGGTTGCCATCACCGGCGCCATCCCGCGCAAGAAAGACACACCCGCGGTTCCGGTCACGCCGAGCGAGCAGATCGAATCGACGCACGAAGCCTACGAAGCTGGCGCCAGCGTCGCGCATATCCACGTCCGTAACCCGGACGAGTCGCCGAGCTCCGACCCCGCGCTGTTCGCGCAAGTCGGGGAAGGCGTCGCCAAGCACTGCCCCGGAATGATCATTCAGTTTTCGACCGGCGGCCGCGGCCGCGAACAAAGCGAGCGGGGCAGGATGCTCAACTTGAAGCCGCACATGGCGTCGCTCGCCACCGGCTCGGTGAATTTCCCGGCGCAGATTTATGAGAACCCGCCGCAGCTGGTGGAGGATCTCGCGCGATCGATGCTGCAAAACAACGTCAAGCCTGAGATCGAAGTCTTCGACGTAGCGATGCTTTACAATGCCAAGGCGCTGGCCGATCGCGGCCTGCTCAAGCAGCCGTGCCAAGCCCAGTTCGTCATGGGCATTCCCAATGCGCTGCCGGCGCGGCGTAAATTGCTGGAATTTCTGATCGGCGAACTCAAGGAGATCATGCCGGACGCGACATGGTCCGCCGCCGGCATTGCGCGGCACCAGCTCGAGGTCAATCGCTGGTGCCTCGAACTCGGCGGCCATGTCCGAACCGGGCTTGAGGACAACATCAAGTTCGACAAGGACCGCTTGGCGAAAAGCAACGCCGAATTGGTGGCGCGGCTCGCCGGGATTTGCGGCGAATATGGTCGCCATGCCGCAAGCTGCGCCGAGGCGCGCCATTTGCTGGGACTGCCGGCGGCTTAAGCACGCCGGTCTATAACAGGGAGAGGGAAACGAAAATGGAACAGACTTACAAGTCGGACGACGGCGCCACGACGTCGATCGGCACGATTGCGTTTGCCAGCGCGATCGGCACGACGATCGAGTGGTACGACTTCTTCCTCTACAACACGATGACGGCGCTTGTGCTCAATAAACTGTTCTTTCCCAACGCCGACATCCTGATCTCGACGCTGTTGGCCTATGTCACATCGTTTGTCGGCTTCCTGTCGCGGCCGATCGGCGGCATTATCTTCGGCCATTACGGCGACCGCATCGGGCGCAAGACGGTGCTCATCCTCACCGTCCTGATCATGGGCGTCGCCACCTTCCTGATCGGGTTGTTGCCGACCTACGCGTCGGCCGGCGTCTGGGCGCCGCTGATGCTGTTGGCGCTTCGTATTTTCCAGGGTATCGGTATCGGCGGCGAATGGGGCGGCGCCGTGCTCATGGCGGTCGAGCATTCGCCCGGCGGCCGGCGCGGGTTCTACGGCAGTTGGCCGCAGATCGGCGTGCCGGCGGGATTGCTGCTCGCCGCGGCCGTGACCAGCCTGCTGTCGTTCCTGAACAATGACGATTTCTTTGCTTGGGGATGGCGCATTGCGTTCTTGCTCAGCGCCGTACTCGTCGTCATCGGCGTCTATATTCGATTGAAGATCATGGAGACGCCGGCGTTCCAGAAAGCACAGGAGGAACACAAGATCGCCGCGGTGCCGATTGCCGAATTGTTCCGTACCCATACCAAGAACACGCTGCTCGGGCTCGGCGCGCGCTACATCGAGGGCGTCACCTTCAATGTGTACGCTGTGTTCTGCGTGTTCTACATCACCACCACGTTGCACATGACCCGGCAAAATGCATTGACCGCGGTCATGATCGCTTCAGCGATCATGATTGTCTTGCTGCCGGTATGCGGTCAGCTTTCCGATCGCATTGGCCGCCGCGCCTTGTATGGCATCGCCGGCCTGCTGATCGGCGTGCTGACCTTTCCGGCATTCTGGCTGATGCAGCAGCTATCGCCGGTGTTGACCGTCATCGCCATAACGGTGCCGTTCGGCATCGTCTATGCCGCGGTCTACGGTCCGGAGGCGGCGCTGTTCTCTGAACTGTTCGACACGCGGGTGCGCTATACCGGCATCTCGTTCGTCTATCAGTTCTCGGGAATCTTTGCGAGCGGGCTGACGCCGATCATCGCCACGGCGCTGCTGCCGGTCGGCGGTAATCAACCGTGGCTGATCTGCATCTACGTCCTCGTGGTCAGCATCATCAGCGCCCTCTCGGTGCTGGCGATGACGCCCCGGCACGACGCCGACATCGCCGTCGATCAGAAAGCCCCGGCATAGCCACCCCGCAACCAAAGGTACGAACTGCGACGCGACCAAGATGGAACTAAATCTCAAAGGTCGCGTCGCGTTCGTCACCGGCGGGGGCGCGGGGATCGGCGAGGCGATCGCACGCGTTCTGGCGGCAGAAGGCTGCACGGTCGCCGTCGCCGACCGTGACGGCACGGCGGCCGCATGCGTCGCCTCATCGATCTGTGGACATGCAGTCGCCGTCGACGTGGCCGATACCGGCGCTGTCGTAGCGGCCTTCGCCGGACTGCGCGGCCCGCCCGAGATCCTGGTGAATGCCGCGGGCTTGCTCTCCATCGGCCACGTCAATGATTTGCCGGCTGGCGAATTCGACCGCGTCGCCCGGGTCAATATCGACGGCATCATCAACTGCGTGAAGGCGGCGGCTCCGGCGATGGCGGCGGCGCAGCGCGGCCGCATCGTCAATGTCGCCTCGATCTCCGCCATCCGCGGCGGCGGCTCGGTGGGCAATACGCTCTACGGTGCGACCAAGGCTGCGGTCGTGGCTTTGACCATGGGGCTCGCGCGAGAACTCGGCCCGAGCGGCATCACCGTCAATGCCGTGGCGCCGGCGATCGTGGACACGGCGATGACGCACGCGGCGCTGACCGACGAAGCGCGGCAAAAAATATTGCCGCGCATTCCGCTCGGCCGCTTTGCCACGACCGCCGATGTGGCCGACCTGGTGGCGTTCCTCGTCTCCGACCGGGCCGGCTTCATCACCGGAACGGTCATACCGGTCGACGGCGGTATTTTGACAACGTGACTTCTCGGCTTGTCAGCCCGCGCTTTTTCGATGCCGGCCGGTCATGCCGTCGCCAGCACGACGGCGCAGGTCGTGACAATGTCGTCGACGGACGCACCACGGGACAGATCGCTGATCGGCTTGGCAAAACCTTGCAGGAACGGGCCGATGGCTATGGCGCCGCCAAGCCATTGCACAAGTTTGTAGCCGATATTGCCGGCATCGAGATCGGGAAAAATAAGCACATTGGCGCGGCCGGCGACGGCGCCAAGTTCTTTCACCTTCTTTTCCGCAATCGTTGGCACCACGGCGGCATCGGCCTGCAATTCGCCATCGACCGCCAGATCCGGCGCCCGCGACCGCACCAGATCGAGCGCGCGGCGGACCTTGTCGACGCGCGCATGCTGGGCGCTGCCCTTGGTCGAGAACGACAGCATGGCGACCCGCGGCGCTTCGCCGAGCAAAATTTTGGCGCTGGCGGCGGATGTAAGCGCGATATCGGCCAATTCCTCCACGGTCGGGTCAGCGTTCACCGCGCAATCCGCGAAGATGAAGGACCGCGGCCCCTGCCCGATGAAATTCGGCACGACGATCAGAAAATAACTCGATGGCAGCGTAATCCCCGGCGCCAACCCCACCGTCATCAATCCGGTTTCGATGACGCGCCGCGTCGGATTTGCCGCGCCCGCGACCATGGCGTCGGCATCACCTTGCCGGACCATCATGCCGGCGAAATAAAGCGGCTTCGCCACCAGACGGGCGCCCATCGCCGGCGTCATCGCTTCCCGTGCGCCGGCGATGACTGCAGCGTAGATCTGCAAGCGCGCATCGGCGCGCGGATCGACCACTTCGATCCCGTCGAGTCGGACCCCGGCAGCATGTGCGGTTGTTGTTATTGCATCCGGCGCGCCGAGCACGGTCGGACGCGCGATTTCCCGGTCAATGAGACCGCGCGCGGCGGCGAGCACGCGAATGTCATCGCCCTCCGGCAAAACGATCTTGAAATGGCGACCGCGTACTGTATCGAAACAGCGTTCGATGGGATTCATGTTGAGTTCGGGCAATAGTGACGAGGCATAGATGACTGAAACAAGCGAACCGATCAAGATTCACCGCGGCCTCAAGGGGGTTTATTTCGACCGCTCACCGTGCACCTTCATCGACGGCCGCATCGGCGAGCTGCGCTATCGCGGCTACTCGATCCACGATCTCGCCGAGCATTCGTCGTTTGAGGAAACCGCATGGCTGTTGCTCCACGGCGAGTTGCCGAACAAGTCGCAACTCACCGAATTCGACCACGCCTTGAAGGCCGCACGCGAATTGCCGGCGCCGATCCTCGACATTATCCGCACCATTAAACACGCGCATCCGATGGACGTGTTGCGCACCGCGGCTTCGGCGCTCGCCGCCTTCGATGCCGAGACTGCGGATAATTCGCGCGGGGCGGTGCTGCGCAAGGGCATCCGCTTGACCTCGCAGGTGCCGATGATCGTCGCGGCGCATGCGCGGCTGCGCGACGGGCTGGAGCCGGTAGCCGCGAGCAAAGAGCTGTCGCATGCCGCCAACCTGTTGTGGATGCTCAAAGGCGAAAAGCCGAGCGCCGATGCCGCGCAACTGATCGATCGCGATCTCGTCCTGCACGCCGAGCACGGCTCCAATGCCTCGTCGTTCACCGCGCGCGTGGTCATCGGCACCGAGGCCAATCTCCACGCCGCCGTCACCGCGGCGATCGCGGCCTTGTCGGGGCCGGCGCACGGCGGCGCCGCCGAAGACGTGATGAAGATGGCCGAGGAGATCGGCGATCCGTCACGCGCGGCCGATTATGTGCGCGACAAGCGCAAGGCCGGCGAAGCGGTGACCGGCTTCGGTCATCGCGTCTACCGCGCCGAGGACCCGCGCGCGCGCCATATGCGCGCCGGCGTCGAGCGCCTGTCAAAGGAAATGGGCCAGCCGCGCTGGTACGAAATTCTGCAGGCGGTGGTCGCGGCGATGGCACCCTACGCGCGTCACGGCGTTAATGTGAACGTCGATTTCTATTCCGGCGTGGTCTACCACTTGCTCGGCATCAAGCGCGATTTGTTCGTGCCGATCTTCGCCATCGGCCGTGTGCCCGGCTGGGTCGTGCAAGCGCTCGAGCAGATGGAAAATAACATCCTGATCCGTCCGCTCACGCTCTATAGCGGGCCGGATGCGCGGTCCTACGTCCCGCTCGACCGCCGGCCGGCATAAATAGGCACGAAAAACGGCGACTGGACGGCAGTTCTCCCGCGTCGTCTCCCTCTAATCTAAGTCGTGGATGCCGGGCACGAAGCCGGGCGCGTCGTCCATTTTTTTGCTAGCGTCATCGGGCATGGACGCCGCACACACCATCACGACCGACGAAGAGAGGCTTCAGGCCGCCGACCGGGGCACGCCAAAAGCGCTCGACGAAGTCGGACGAATAACGCCAATGATGGAGCAATATATCGAGATCAAGACGGCCAATCCGGATTGCCTGTTGTTCTACCGGATGGGCGATTTCTACGAACTATTCTTCGACGATGCTGAAACGGCCTCGCGCGCGCTCGGCATCATGCTGACCAAACGCGGCAAGCATCTGGGCCGCGATATTCCGATGTGCGGCGTGCCGATCGAGCGCGCCGATGAATACCTGCATCGCCTGATCGCGCTCGGCCACCGCGTCGCCGTGTGCGAACAGCTCGAAGACCCCGCGGAAGCGCGCAAGCGCGGCGCCAAGAGCGTGGTGCGCCGCGACGTGGTGCGGCTGGTGACGCCGGGCACGCTGACCGAGGACTCCCTCCTTGACGCCAAACGCAACAATTATCTGCTGGCGCTGGCGCGCAGCCGCGCCTCGTCCGGCGAGGACCGCTTGGCACTGGCCTGGATCGACATATCGACCGGCGAATTTCGCGTTGCCGAATGCGACCGCGCCTCGCTCGCCGCGGAGATCGCGCGCGTCGAGCCGGGCGAGATCATCGTATCCGACGCGCTCTACGCCGATAACGAGTTCGCACCCTATCTGCGCTCGCTGCCGGCGCTCACCCCACTGCCGCGCGACGTGTTCGATGGCGCAACCGCAGAGCGGCGGCTCGCGTCGTTCTTCGGCGTGGCGACCACCGCCGCATTCGGCACGTTTTCGCGCCTCGAGCTTACCGCGGCGGCGGGCGCCGTCACCTATGTCGAACGCACACAGCTCGGCAAGCGCCCGCCATTGTCGGTTCCGGCACGCGAAGCGGCCGGCGCAACGCTGCAGATCGATCAGGCAACGCGCGGCAATCTCGAACTGGTGCGCACACTATCCGGCGAGCGGCGCGGCTCGCTCCTGGCCGCGATCGACGATACGGTCACCGCCGCGGGCTCGCGGCTATTGGCGCAGCGGCTCAGTGCGCCGCTCACCGATCAAGCGGAGATCGCGCACCGGCTCGATGCCGTGGCGGCCTTCGTTGGCGATACCGCCCTGCGCAACGACCTGCGCGGCGGGCTGAAGGCAGTCCCCGATCTGGCTCGCGCGCTGTCACGCACTGTCGTCAGCCGCGGCGGCCCGCGCGACCTCGCCGCGATTCGCGACGGCATTTTCGCGGCAGGAGAATTTGCCGCGGGGCTGGCAGCGCTCAATAAGCTGCCGCGTGAGCTCGCCCAAGCCGTCGCGACGCTGCGCCGACCTGACGGCGCTGTCGCCGCCGAACTCAAATGCGCGCTGGCAGACGAGCTGCCCGCGTTCCGCCGCGACGGCGGATTTGTGCGCGCCGGTTACGAGCCGGCGCTCGACGAAGCCCGGGCGCTACGCGACGAATCGCGCCGCGTCATCGCCGCGCTGCAGGTCCGCTACGCCGAGACCACCGGCATCCGCGCGCTGAAGATCCGGCATAACAATGTGCTCGGCTATTTCGTCGACGTCTCGGCGCAGCATGGCGAGAAGCTACTGGCCGCCCCGCTCAATGCCACCTTCATCCACCGCCAGACCACCTCCGGGCAGGTGCGCTTCACCACAACCGAGCTCGGCGAGCTCGAAGCCAAGATCGCCAATGCCGCGGACCGCGCGCTGGCGCTGGAACTGGAAATCTTCGACCGCCTCGCGTCATCCATTGCTGCAGACAGCGCGGCGATTAAGGAGGCGGCGAACGCGCTGGCGCTGCTCGACGTCACGACCGCACTGGCAGCGCTAGCGGTCGAGCGCGACTATACCCGCCCGGAAGTCGACGGCGGCCTCGCGTTTGCAATTACCGGCGGCCGCCATCCGGTAGTCGAGCAGGCGCTGGTCGCGACCGGCGGCCCGTTCGTCGCCAATGATTGCAATCTGTCCCCGCCGGCCGACGCCGCGGCAGAAACTGTGGCCGGCCGCATCTGGCTCATTACCGGGCCAAACATGGCAGGGAAATCAACCTTCCTGCGCCAGAATGCGCTGATTGCAGTCCTTGCCCAGATGGGCAGTTTCGTGCCCGCCAAGGCGGCGCATATTGGCATTGTCGACCGCTTGTTCTCGCGAGTAGGCGCCGCCGACGATCTGGCGCGCGGCCATTCGACCTTCATGGTCGAGATGGTCGAAACCGCGGCGATCCTCAACCAGGCCGGCGCGCGCGCCTTGGTCATTCTGGATGAGATCGGCCGCGGCACGGCGACCTTCGACGGCCTGTCGATCGCCTGGGCTACCATCGAGCATCTGCATGAGAACAATCGCTGCCGCGCGCTGTTTGCCACCCATTTCCACGAAATGACGGCGCTCGCGGCAAAGCTGCCGCGGCTGCACAATGCCACGATGCGCGTCAAAGAGTGGCAAGGCGACGTCGTGTTCCTGCATGAGGTGGTCGCCGGTGTGGCCGATCGTTCCTACGGCATCCAGGTGGCGAAACTCGCCGGCCTGCCACCGAGCGTGATCGAGCGCGCTAAAATCGTGCTGGCGCAGATCGAAGCCGAGGATCGGATTTCGCCGGCGCGGCGCTTGATCGACGATCTGCCGCTGTTTGCCGCGGCGCGTCCCGCGCCCACACCGCCGCGCGACAGCGCGCTCGACGCCGTGGTCGCGGCGCTTGGCGCGCTAAATCCCGACGAAATATCGCCGCGCGACGCGCTCGAAGCGCTCTACGTGCTCAAGGCGCAGCTGGCGAAGGGCGGCTCTTAGCGCGCATCCGAATTAGGAACAGCAGCCCGCTCCAGCAAACGCACACCAGCAGCCCAAGCGCGAATGCACCCCACACGCCGAGCGGCGCCACCAGATAGTGCATGGCGAGGAATCCGAGCCAAAGCCCGTTCAGCGCGATTTGTGCATGCGCGAACATGCTCGCCGATGCAATGCCGCCGACGCGCGGATGCAGGATGACGGCCGAACAACCCATCACAATCGGAAATACCGCGAAAGCGCCGGAAAGGAATGACCCGATACTGTAGCTCGCCGTGGTCACGGCAGCGACCACGATAGCGGCAGTGAGCGCGCGCAACGGGACGTCATAGGCTGAGCGCAAAAACTTCGCCGGCAGGCCCGAGGTGCGATAGCGCCAGCTTAGCGGTACTGTCATTCCGAATACGCCAATGTTGAGGAGTGCCGCCGTGAGCGGCGTCCAGGCGACCATCCGCAAGGCGGCGGCGGCAACGAACCACATCGCGATAGCAACGCTCATGCTAAGCAGAAAGCCGTGACGCTGCGCCAATACGCTATAGATGTAAGCAAAGATCGAAACGGCCGCCGTTGCCGCAGCGCTGCCGACCGCGCTAGCGGCAATGAAGTCGGGCGGGTGTTCGAAAGCGAGAATGATATAGGCGGCGCCGGCCGCCGTCGGCAGGGCCGCGATCAGCGCGCCGACGAACGGCCCGGAGCGCTCGACGACAACCGAGATGATGACGACGATGGTCGCCGTCAACGTCATCTTGGCGGTGAGGTCAAGCAGTAAAACGATCAGCGGGGACATGATTGTGCCGCGGTGGGATAGGCCGCTCGCTACTTTAGGAAGAGGTCGGGCCGGCAAACGAAACGGAAGCGATCAGATTTTCCGTTTGAGGCTTATCTCGACCGGCGGCCCGCTTCTGATCGTTTGATAGACCACGCAGTAGCGCTCGGTGAGTTTGAGAAGCTGATCCAGTTTGTCCTGCGGCGCGTTAGTGTCGAGGTCGAAGCGCAGCCGGATCTGCGCAAAGCCGACCGGCGCCTCCTTGGCGACGCCGAGCGTGCCGCGGAAGTCGAGATCGCCCTCGGCGCTGACTGACCCGGATTTAAGCGGGACGTCGATCGCCGTGGCCACCGCTTTGAGCGTGACGCCGGCGCAGGCGACCAGGGCCTCAAGCAGCATATCGCCCGAGCACAATTCCATGCCCGACCCGCCGGTGGCCGGATGCAGTCCGGCGACAGCAAGGGCGCGACCGGTCTCGACCTTGCAGGCGATATTGGCGTCGTCGAGGGCACCTCTGGCTTTGAGCGTGATGAGTCCGGCCTTGGGATCGGCCTTGTAGCGCTCCTTGATCGGCGCCTGCAGCGCACGCAGCCCGGTGGCGTCCATGATGTGCTCCTCAACTTCCTGTCATTGCCACGCAAAGGCGGACAATCCAGTAGACACTGTCGTTCATCGTGTCCACCGGGTGCCGGGTTTACTGGATCGTCCACCGCCGCGGGACGATGACAGGGATTCATTCACCACCACAACGCCGCGCCGGCCGCGGCCTTCGGTTCGGCCTCGGCTCCGCTCGGCACGCGTTGCAGCGAGCGGTCGAGCGCGGCGAGCACGCGGCGTTTGGCGAAATCGAAGGCGGCGGACTGGCGGTCGCGCGGCCGCGGCAGGTCGACCTCGATCTCGTCGAAAATGCGCCCGGGCCGCGGGCACATCACCATGATGCGGTCGGCGAGCACGATCGCCTCGTCGACGTCGTGGGTGACAAGGATCAAGGTCGGCCTGGCATCGGTCCACAGATCGAGCAGATGGTCCTGCAGGTCGGTGCGGGTGAAGGCATCGAGCGCCGAGAACGGCTCGTCGAGCAGCAGAACTTCCGGCCGTGGCACCAAGGCGCGCGCAATGGCGACGCGTTGCGCCTGGCCGCCGGATAATTCACGCGGCCATACGCCGGCCTTGTCGGCAAGCCCGACGCGCTTGAGCGCCGCCGCGACGCGCTGCGTGCGCTCCGCCTTCGGCCGATCACCGAGCCCAAAACCGACATTGTCGGCGACTTTGAGCCAAGGCAGCAGCCGCGGCTCCTGGAAAATGATGCCGATCTTTTCGTGCGGCGCGACGATGCGCTCACCGTCGAGTACGATCGAACCTTCGCTGGCCGGATCGAGCCCGGCGACGGCGCGCAACAACGTCGATTTTCCGCAGCCCGAGCCGCCGATCACGGCGACAATCTCGCCCAGCTCGACATCAAGCGACACGCCGCCGAGCGCGTGCACGCCGTTCGGATAAGTTTTGCCGACACGTTCGAGGATCAGCATGCGATGCGCCTATTCGGTTCGTACCACGTCTTCCCAACGCAGGAACGGCGCGGCAATGAGCGCGATGAGCCAATCCGTCGCCTTGCCGAGAATTGCGAAGGCGACGATCGCAGCGACGATTTCCGCAGGCTTGCCGAGCTGCTGACCATCGATCAGCAGATAACCGAGACCCTGGGAGGCTCCCATGATCTCAGCCGCAACGACGAACATCCAGCCCAAGCCCAGACCGGAACGCAACGAAATCACATAGGCCGGCAGCACCGCCGGCAGCAGAATACGGCGCACCATCGCTATGTCGGAAAGCCGGAAGGCGCGCCCGACTTCGACCAACTTGCGATCGACCGACTGGATCGCGCCCATCAGGCCGAGGTAAACGGGGAAGAAGACCCCGACCGCGATCAGGGTGATTTTCGATGCCTCGAAAATACCGAGCCAGAGGACGAATAACGGCACCCAGGCGATCGACGGAATCGCGCGTAGCGCCTGAAGGCTCGGATCGAGCAGCCGCCGCACCAGAGGTGAATAGCCAGCCGCCGCACCGATAACGGTGGCAGCGGTGACGCCGAGCGCGAAGCCGGCGGCCACCCGAGCCAAAGTCACCAGCGCGTTGGCCTGAAGATCGCCGGTTCGCGCCAGATCGACGAAGGTTGCGAAGATGACCGATGGTGGCGGGGCCAGCCGGCCGCTGGCCCAGCCCATGCGCACAATGAATTCCCACGCCGCGGCGAGAACAATGGGCAGTACCAGCCCCAGCGCCGGCCGCGCCAAGCGCCCCCACCGTTTGGATGAAGCCCGCTGCGTCGGAGCGGCGCCTTCGGCGGCAATACTCATACCCACAACAGACATGCTGTGATCCGCGATTGCAATGCGGTCAGTTCACCTCAAGACAGGTTGAATTGGCCCCTCACACATAGCGGTTATCGATCAGGTCATCGACTGCCTTCTTCACATCGACGTCCGCCGGGATAACGCCGGCCTTCTGCAAGGCTAGACCGGCCTGGAAGATCGAATCGCGTTGTGAGGCGCCGATATGGCCGTTGGTGATATCGGTGCGCTCGTTGAGCTGCTTTTCGACCACCAGCTTGGGCAGTTTGGTGGCCGCGATAAAGCTCGCCTCCATGTCTGCCGGATGGGCGAGGCAGTATTTGCGCGCCGTCTCATAGACCGCGAGAACGCGCTTCACCAAATCAAGATGGTCCTGCAGGAATGCGATGCGGGTGGAAAGTATTCCGTAGGTGTTGGCGTCAGCATTGCGATAGAACAGCCGCGCGCCGTCTTCGATCTCGGCCTGCGCCATCATCGGATCAAGACCAGCCCAAGCGTCGACGTCGCCGCGGATAAGCGCGGTCTTGCCGTCAGGATGCTGCAGCAACACCTCGCTGATGTCTTTCTCGGTCATGCCGACCGATAACAGCGCGCGCACCAGAAAAATATGCGGATCGGTGCCGCGCGTGACCGCAACACGCTTGCCTTTGAGGTCCGTAATCTTTTGGATGTTGGTGTCCTTGCGCGTCACCAGGGCAGTCCATTCCGGCTTGGAATAGACGTAGATTGATTTGATCGGGTTGCCGTTGATCTTGCTGACCAAAGCGGCAGCGCCGGCACTTGAGCCGAAGTCGATCGAGCCGGCGTTGAGGAATTCGAGCGCCTTGTTGGATCCGAGCGTCTGAACCCAGCGAATGCCGATGCCGTCTTTTGCGAATTCCTTCTCCATCAACCCGTGATCTTTCAGATACATTGAGACCGGGTTGTACGTGGCCCAGTCGATATTGATCTCTGACGGCTTGGCTGCGGCGCGCGCGATACCTGATGGCGCCAGACCGGCGACCGCGGCACCGATGAGGAGATGACGACGTGACAGCATGACCGACCTCCAGATTTGGGATCGCATCGACGCCTTGACGCCCAACACGACCATGAAAGAGGCGGGACGGATTCGGCCCGCCATCAGCGAGGCGACGGGGCGGGCCCCGCGCTTTAGCTGCATTTGTTAAGCGCCCGCAAGCTGCTCGCTCAAATCGGCGCTTATTTCATTCTTTAAGAAACCGGTGCGAGGCCGTCAATTGAAAAAAAATAATCGATAAGTCCAACAGTTTGAAATATTATTCTAACATGACCGGCTGCGGTGGCGTTACGTTTCCTCTTGCTTGCGCACCCCGGGCGATGACAGTGCGCACCGCCTCCGCTATGCCTAGCTCCATGCTCGACATCCAACGATCGCACCGCAGCGGCACCGAACTGATCGACGCCACGGCAATCGTCGCCGACCTTACGACACTCGCGGCGGCCCATGCCGGGCGCGAGCTCGAACTGCGCACGGCCGTGGCCCAGCGTCTCAAAGCGGCGCTGATGCAGGCGCGCAAACAAGCCGAGGAGCTGCTCTTAAAAGACCGCCACGGCCGGCGCTGCGCCGAACGGCTATGCCAGGTGCAGGATGACATCATCCGAATTCTGTTCGAATTCGCGCGTCAAGAACTCTATCCGCCGCAAGTGCCGTCGGAGACCGAACGCATGGCGGTGATCGCGACCGGCGGCTATGGCCGCGGCCTGCTCGCGCCCGGATCCGACATCGATCTCTTGTTTCTGCTGCCATATAAGCGGACCGCCTGGAGCGAACAGGTCGCCGAAGCGCTGCTCTATTGCTTGTGGGACATGGGGCTCAAAGTCGGTCATGCCACACGCACAGTCGACGAGTGCATTCGGCAAGCCAAAGCCGACATGACCATTCGCACCGCGCTCCTGGAAACGCGCTACTTGCTCGGCGACCAGAGGCTCTACAACGAGTTGACGGCCCGCTTCGACAAAGAAGTCGTGCAAGGCACCGCCCCGGAATTCGTCGCCGCCAAGCTCGTCGAGCGCGAAGAGCGCCATCGCCGCGCCGGGCAATCGCGTTATCTGGTCGAACCCAATGTCAAGGACGGCAAGGGCGGCTTGCGCGACCTGCACACGCTGTTCTGGATTGCCAAATACGTCTTTCGCGTGCGCGAGCCGGAAGAATTGATTGCGCGCGGCGTGTTCGACCGTGACGAATACAAGATGTTCCGCCGTTGCGAGGATTTTCTGTGGTCGGTCCGCTGCAACATGCATTTTCTCACCGGCCGCGCCGAGGAGCGCCTGTCATTCGATGTCCAGCGCGATATCGCGGTGCGGCTCGGCTACACCGCACATCCCGGGCTGCGCGACGTCGAGCGCTTCATGAAGCACTACTTCCTCACCGCCAAGCACGTCGGCGATCTCACCGCCATCCTCTGCGCCGGCCTCGAGGAATGCCAGGCCAAGCCGGCGCCGGTGTTAAGCCGCGTGATCGCGCGCTTGCGTCCGGCGCCGCAACCTAAAAAGCTTTCCGGCAACGACGATTTCGTCATCGACAACAATCGCATCAATATCGCCCGCGACGATGTATTTCGGCGCGACCCGGTCAACCTGATCCGGCTGTTTCATTTGGCGCAACAGCACAATCTCGCGTTCCATCCGGAAGCCATGCGCATCGCCACGCGCTCGCTCAAGCTCATCACCAAAGCGGTGCGCGAGGACAGGGAAGCAAACCGGCTGTTCCTGGAAATTCTGACATCGACGAACGATGCCGAGACCGTGCTGCGGCGCATGAACGAGGCCGGCGTCCTCGGCGCCTTCGTCCACTCGTTCGGCCGCATCGTGGCGATGATGCAATTCAACATGTACCACCACTATACGGTGGACGAGCATCTGATCCGCTGCATCGGCGTGCTCAATGAGATCGCGCGCGGCACCAATTCCGAATTCGCTCTCGCCAATGAGCTGATCAAGACCATTCAGCCGCAGCATCGCGCCGTACTCTGTGTCGCCCTGTTTCTGCACGATATCGCCAAGGGACGGATCGAGGACCACTCGCTGGCTGGGACGCGCATCGCGCGGCGGCTGTGTCCGCGGCTCGGGTTCAATGCCGCGGAGACCGAGCTGGTGGCCTGGCTGGTCGAGGTTCATCTCGTGATGTCGACGGTGGCGCAATCGCGCGATCTTTCCGACCGCAAGACCATCGAGAATTTCGCCGCCGTCGCGCAGTCGCTGGAGCGATTGAAGCTTCTCACCATCCTCACCGCCGCCGATATCCGCGCTGTCGGTCCCGGAGTGTGGAACGGCTGGAAAGCGCAACTCCTGCGCACGCTCTATTACGAGACCGAGCCGGTGCTGACCGGCGGCTTTTCCGAGGTCAACCGCGCCCAGCGCGTCGCAATCGCGCAGGCGGAATTCCGCGCGGAGCTCCAAAACTGGCCCGCCGAGCTGCTCAACGCGTATGCCGAACGGCTTTATCCAGCGTATTGGCTCAAGGTCGACCTGCCGCACAAGATCGCGCATGCGCAATTCGTGCGCGCCAGCGAAGAAGCAGGCAAAAAGCTCGCGACCAGCGTCGGCTTCGATGCCGCGCGCGGCGTCACCGAGCTGACGGTGTTCGCGCCCGACCATCCGTGGCTCTTATCGATCATCGCCGGCGCCTGCGCGCTGACCGGCGCCAATATCATCGACGCCCAGATCTACACCACCACCGATGGGCTCGCGCTCGACACCATCGCGGTGTCGCGCGAATTCGAGCGCGACGAGGACGAAGCGCGCCGCGCAGCGCGCATCGGCGACGCTATCGAGAAGGCGGTGCGCGGACAGCTCAAATTGCCCGATGTGGTCGCCAAGCGTGCAGCCCCGAAGGGCCGGCTCAAGGCTTTCGCCATCGAGCCGGAAATCTCGATCAACAACCAATGGTCGGCGCGCTATACCGTGGTCGAAGTCACCGGTCTCGACCGGCCCGGCCTGCTTTACGAGCTGACCACGTCGCTCTCCAAGCTCAACCTGAACATCGCCTCGGCGCATGTCGCGACCTTCGGCGAGCGCGTCGTCGACGTGTTCTACGTGACCGACCTTCTGGGCGCCCATATCACCGCTCCGACCCGCCAGGCCGCAATCAAACGGCCGCTCTTGGCGCTGTTTGCCCCGCAGGCCGAAGGCAAGGCGGCGTAAGGGCGGCAACTGAGCAATTCAGCCGCATCAGTAACCGCCCCTTAAACCGCGCCAACTACCGTGTATTCAGCGTGTTTTTGGCGCTGAGGGCTGGATATGGCGTGGCGTGAGCGACGCAAGCGCGCCGGCGATGCCGACGACTTCGATCTGCGTCTGCAATCGGCCGATCGCATCGGCGGACCGCCGCGCGGCGGTAACCGCCGTCGCGAGCCCGGCCCCCGAACGAGCCGCAAGGCGCGGCGCGGCGGCAAGCGGCGTTTCGGTATCGGCCGGCTGTTTTATTGGGGCGCGGTGCTGACGCTGTGGGCCGTTATCGCGGTCATTGGCGTGCTGGTGTGGATTGGCATCCATCTGCCGCCGATCCAATCGCTGGAAATTCCCAAACGGCCGCCCTCGGTCCTGATCCTCGGCGACAACGGCGCGACGCTCGCCACCCGCGGCGCGATGGGTGGCGCGGCAGTGCCGCTCGCTGAATTGCCCGACTACGTGCCCAATGCCTTCGTCGCCATCGAGGACCGCCGCTTCTACTCGCATTACGGCATCGACCCATGGGGCATTCTCCGCGCCGGCGTCGCCGACGTGCTGCATCGCGGCGTTTCCGAAGGTGGCTCCACTCTTACGCAGCAACTCGCCAAGAACTTGTTCCTTACCCATGAACGCACCGTCTCCCGTAAATTGCAGGAAATCGCGCTCGCGCTCTGGCTTGAGCACAAATACACCAAGGCGCAGATCCTTGATCTCTATCTCAACCGCGTTTATTTCGGCTCCGGCGCCTACGGCATCGAGGCCGCGGCGCAACGCTATTTCGGCAAGTCGGCGCGGCAATTGACGCTGCCGGAAGCTGCGATGCTGGCGGGTTTGGTGCAATCGCCGTCGCGACTAGCGCCCAATCACAACCCCGAGGGTGCGGTGCACCGCGCCGCGCTGGTGATCGCGGACATGGCGAACTTGAAAATGATCAGCGCCAGCGCGGCGAAGCTCGCCTTGGCGCATCCTGCCCGCGCGATCAAACCGGCCGGCGCCGGCACGGTCAATTATGTCGCCGACTGGGTGATGGATGCGGTCAACGACATCGTCGGCAATATCGATCAGGACATCGTGGTCAAAACCACGATCGACCCGACGCTGCAAAGCGCGGCCGAGCAGGCCCTGGTCGATACACTCAGCACCAAGGGCGAGAAACTCAATGTCGGCGAAGGCGCGCTGGTGGCAATGACGCCGGACGGCGTGGTGCGGGCGCTGGTCGGCGGGCGAAATTACGGCGAGAGCCAGTTCAACCGCGCCATCGATGCCAAACGCCAGCCGGGTTCGTCATTCAAGCCCTTCGTCTATCTCACCGCGCTCGAACATGGCTTGACGCCCGACACGGTGCGCGAGGACGCACCCATCGCGGTGAAGGGCTGGAAGCCGGAAAATTACGAGCACCAATATTGGGGACCGGTAACGTTGACCCAAGCGCTCGCCAATTCGCTCAATACCGTTTCGGTGCGGCTGACTCTCGAATTCGGCCCCGATGCCGTGATCCGCACCGCTTACCGCCTCGGCATCAATTCGCAGCTTGAGCCCAACGCCTCGATCGCGCTCGGCACCTCGGAAGTGTCGCCGTTTGAGCTCGTCACCGCCTATGCGACCTTCGCCAATGGCGGCTTTGCCATCTCGCCGCATGTGGTCGAGCGCATCCGCTCCGCGGACGGCAAGACGCTCTATGAGCGCACGGCGCAGCAGCTCGGCCGCATCGTCGACGACCGCTATATAGGCATGATGAACACGATGATGCAGCAAACGCTGCTTTCCGGCACCGCGCGCGCGGCGAGCCTGCCCGGCTGGCAGGCGGCCGGCAAGACCGGCACCAGCCAGGATTACCGCGATGCTTGGTTCATCGGCTACACCTCGCATCTCGTCACCGGCGTCTGGCTCGGCAACGACGACAACTCGCCGACCAAACGGGCGGTCGGCGGCGGCCTACCGGTCGAAATCTGGAGCCGCTTCATGAAAGTCGCGCATGCCGGCGTTGCACCGTCGCCGCTGCCGGGATTGCGCGACGGTTCCTGGTTCAATCCGGCGCCGCCCGCTGCTGCTGGACCTGCCGCCGCGATAAACGACGGCCAGTCCGGCAACCAACAAAACGCCGCCGGCGGACTCGATTCCTGGCTGCTCGATAAATTGTTCGGGCGGAGATGAAATGCGAGCGCGCCGAGATAGCCGCGGAGACCCACCGCGAGCGCTTCGCTTCATCGCGTACAATCAGTTGCCCGAGCCGAGCGCCTTGGTGACCGCGTCCATCACCGTCACATCTAGGTTCATCCGGCAGTAATCCTCGACCTTGTCGACATTTTTCGCCAACGCGCCGATATCAAGCACGGTGTTATTGCGTTTGGCGTTGTAATAGCCGCTCAGCCACAGCGCGAGCGACTTCTCGTTCGGGCTAATGACCTTATCGAAAAGAAGCTGCCGACAGGTGATATTGGCGACGTCCACCGACACCTGGGCTTGCGCTTGCGGAGCGCCAAAAATCGGGAGCAGCGAAAACAGTGCCATCGACCAAGCTCTCATGAACGCGCCCTCCAGGTTGATCGCCGACGACATACCGGGTTCACTCAAATGGCGTGGCGAAAGTTCTCATTTTTCAGCGGCAGCGAGCGGACACGCTTGCCGGTGGCGGCGAAAATGGCGTTGCACAAGGCCGGCGCCAGCGGCGGCACCGGCGGCTCGCCGACACCGCCCCAGAAATCGCCGCTCGGGACGATCACCGTCTCGACCACGGGCGCGTCGGCCAGGCGAAGCATTTCGTAACTGTCAAAGTTGGATTGCTCGGCGGCACCATCCTTGATGGTGATCTCGCCATCCAAAGCAGCGGTCAACGCGTAGATAATGGCGCCCTGCGTCTGCATTTCGATCGACCGCGGGTTGACCACGTGACCCGAATCGAGCGCCGAGACGACGCGGTGCACGCGCACGCTTCCGGCGACGACGGAGGCCTCCACCACTTGCGCGCAATAGCTGCCGCAAGCCTCGTTGAGCGCGATGCCGCGATGAACACCTGGCGGCAGCGGGCTGCCCCAGTTCGCGCCCTTCGCCGCGGCATCGAGCACGGCGAGATTCTTCGGGCTTTTGCGCAAAAGCCTGCGCCGATACAGATACGGGTCGACTCCGGCGGCATGCGCCATCTCGTCAACGAAACATTCCTTGTAGAAGGCGTTTTGCGTGTAGTTGATCGCGCGCCACACCCCGAGCGGCACCGGCGTCGGGCAGATGACATAATCGACCAGATAATTCGGCACGTCGTAGGGCATCTCCTCGGCAAGGCCGCTAACGAAGGTTCGGTCGATGATGTTGGAGCCGAATTCCGGCACCAGCGACGCCACGAACGACGGTCCGGCAAGGCGGATCGTCCATGCCGCCGGCAGGCCTTCGGCGTCGAGGCCGGCGACGAGCCGCGCCATGCCGCACGGCCGATAGAGATCGTGTGCGATGTCCTGTTCGCGTGACCAAACGAGCTTGACCGGCTCCTCGAACTCCTTGGCGATGACGACGGCTTGGCGGACATATTCCTGAATCGGCGCACGCCGGCCGAAACCGCCGCCGAGCATCGTCCGGTGCACCGTGACTTTGTCGTTTGGCACGCCGGCGGCGATCGCCGCGGTCGCCAATGCGGTCGCCGGCTCCTGGGTCGGCACCCAAATCGCGACGCCGTTCGGCGTGACATGCGCGGTGCAGGTCTGCGGCTCCATGGTCGCATGCGCCAGAAACGGCACCGTGTATTCGGCTTCGACGCGCCGCACCGCGCTGCCGAGCGCCGTGGTGGCATCGCCGTGGGCGCCTCCGACTTGCGCGGTCGCCGCAGCGAGCCCGGCGCGCACCGCCCGCGCGATCGAAGCGCTCGAAACTTGCTTATTGCCACGGCCGTCCCATTCGACGCTCAGCGCGTCGAGGGCGCGTTTCGCTCGCCACCACGAATCAGCCACCACCGCGACGGCATCCGGCATACGCACCAAGCCGCGCACGCCCGCCAGGCCGGCGATCGACGCCTCATCGACTGACTTCAGCGCCCCGCCGAACACTGGGCACTGTGCGATGGCGGCGTACAGCATGTTCGGCAGCCGTACGTCGATGGCATAGACCGTCTGCGCCGTGACTTTGTCGAAGACATCGAGACGATTGCGCGGGGTGCCGATGAGCGTCCAGGCCTCAGGCGGCTTCAACGCAATATTGGCCGGCGGTTCGATTTTGGCCGCAGCTTCGGCGACGGCGCTGAAAGTCAGCGTGCGCCCGCTCGGCCTGTGCTTGATCGTGCTGTTTTGCGCGGTGCATTGCGCCGCCGGCACGCGCCATCGCGCCGCCGCCGCGGCGATCAGCATCTCACGAGCCGTCGCGCCGGCGCGGCGCAGATAGTCTTGCGACGACGCGATCGAGCGGCTGGCGCCCGTCGCGGTGTCGCCCCACATCTGATTGCGACGCAGATTTTCCGTAGGCGAGACGAATTCCGTTTTGACCGTCGCCCAGTCGCATTCCAGTTCCTCGGCCACTAGCATGGCGAGGCCGGTCAAGGCGCCTTGCCCCATTTCCGCACGGGCGACGCGGATCGTCACCGTGTTGTCGGGCGCGATGACCACCCAGCAGGTAACGTCGGCCCCATCGTCGGCAGCAGCGCGTGCCACCCCCTCCGAACGGGAGACGAATGGAACAGCGAAGCCGAGCGCCAAGCCGCCGCCGGCGACGCTCGCGGCCACGAGGAAGGAACGGCGATCGAATTCGTCGCCGGACGCCATGAAATCCCCCTGATTCCGCAACGCGATAATGCCGAATTTCGGCAGGCATAGAATGCAAAATCGGCCTAAGCGAATGATAATATAGCTTAGCCGCCGCTGTGAACCACAATTCGAGGAACAATTATGGCCGAGCAACAATCGAGCCTGGAACGGCGTATTCGCGCCATCGAGGACCGGCTGGAAATCTACAACCTCATCGCCGGTCACCCGCCGAGCGCCGATACCGGCACCGCCAGCTATGCGGAAGGCGCCTATAGCGAGGACGGGGTGTTCGACCGCGGCCCCGGCCTCGCCGGCACCACCGGCAACAAGGCCATGGGCGCACTTCTGCAAAGCCCGGGCCATCAGGCCGCGATCGCCGGCGGCCTCGCCCATTTTACCGGCCTGCCGTACATCACCCTCGATGGCGACACTGCGGTGGTGATTTCATACCTCCAAATCCTCACCCCGAAAAAATCCGGCGAGGAGATCGAGGTGCCAAACCACGGCGCCTCGCGCGGCTATCACATCCACCGCGTGGTGACCAATCGCTGGGACCTGGTCCGCACCTTGTCCGGCTGGAAGATCAAGCGGCGCACGCTGCGGCTGGTCGACGGCTCGGAGCCGTCGCGCGATATCTTACGTGGCACGTTTTCGGCGCCTCAGGCATAGGCGTCGCAGCGCAGCCTCACGACACCCCAGGCTCGTCCTCGAACTTGAAACCGACCCTTTGCAGACCTTCCAGTGCGCTCTTGCCGTACTCGTTCTCGATTTCCTTGGCGAGACTGGGAGCATACGAAATTGGGTCGGCCTGCTCATCGGTTTCCGGCACGATCATGACCAAGAGACGGCCAGTCTCCTTGGAGACGTTGCGGAAGCTGCGGTTCTCACCGCGCGGCACCGAAATCATGTCCAGCGGCTCCAGCACCAGCGTGTGCTCGCCTCGATCGCCCCACGCAATCTCGAACCGGCCGCACAGGCACATGAAGTTCTCGACGGTTTTGAGATGGCGGTGCAAGCCTGGACCATTCCCCGGCTCGCACTCGGCGATGGAAACGATCAACCCGCGCGGGCCCTTCACCGGCGCACCGGCACTGCGACCCTGGTAATCCGCCGGCGCCATCACCGGATAGACTTTCCGCGCCGTTATCTTTTCCACCGCGCCGGGCGGAATGCCGTGCGCATCGAAATTTTGTCGTTGATAGGTCTGGAGCCTATCAAAACGAGCGACGCGAGCTTGCATCGCCTCGGGGCCGAGCGATTTCGTCGTCATAGCGTATCCTCCTAGTCCGGCGCCCGCTTTCAGGGCCCAAGACGGGCGGCGTCTTTGAAATAACAATATCACGCCATTATTCTTGCCGCTGTAAGGCTTGTCGAGTTGGTGCGCTCGCTTACAATCACCGTAGACAAGGTTAATTCCGGACCGCTCAGTTGGTGGAAGCAATCTCTATGGCTGTTATCGCGTCACCCGCGTCCCTCGAATATTTCAAATGCTGAAAAGCGAAATTCGCGACAATATGCGGATCGATTGGGACGCCCCTATCGTGATGGATGACGATGTGGTGCTGCGCGCCGACGTGTTTCGTCCCGCCGCCGATGGTCGGTACCCGGTCATTCTCAGTTATGGACCTTACGCCAAGGGACTGGCGTTTCAGGACGCCTATAAAGGCAACTGGGTGCGATTGATCAAAGCGGCGCCGGAAGTGCTGCAAGGCTCGAGCAACAAGTATCAGAACTGGGAACTGATCGATCCGGAGAAATGGGTGCCGGACGGCTATGTGTGCCTGCGCGTCGATTCGCGCGGCGCCGGACGCTCGCCGGGTTTCCTCGACGTCTGGTCGCCGCGCGAAACGCTGGATCTTTACGCGTGCGTCGAATGGGCCGGCACGCAATCCTGGAGCAACGGCAAGGTCGGCATCAACGGCATTTCCTATTACGCCATGAACCAGTGGGCGGTCGGGGCATTACGGCCACCGCATCTGGCCGCTTTGTGCATCTGGGAAGGCGCATCGGATTACTACCGCGACCTGTGCCGGCATGGCGGTATTCTCAGCGACTTTTTCAGGAGCTGGCATCCGCGTCAGGTCGGCAGCGTTCAGCACGGCCTCGGCGACCGCGGCGCGAAAAGCGCGCTGACGGGTGAAACGGTTGCCGGCCCTGATACGCTCTCCGCTGCGGAGCTCGCCGGGAATTGCGCCGACTCGCCCGGCGAAGCAAGGCGACGCCGGTTCCATGACGATTATCACGCCGCGCGCACCGCCGATTTCGCGCAGATCGAGGCGCCGCTCCTCTCGGCAGCCAATTGGGGCGGCATGGGGCTGCACACCCGCGGCAATTTCGAAGGCTACCTGGCTGCCGGCTCCGGGCAGAAATGGCTGGAGGTGCACGGCGACACCCATTTCACGCACTTCTACAGCAGCTACGGCGAAGCCTTGCAGAAGCGGTTCTTCAGTCATTTCCTCAAAGGCGAGGATAGCGGCTGGGAGCGGCAGCCGCGCGTCTCATTGAATGTCCGGCACCCGGGCGAAAAATTCGTCTTGCGCGGCGAGAACGAGTGGCCGTTGGCCCGCACGCGATGGACGAAATATTTCCTGCAGCCGGACGGACTGGCGCTGGCGCCGGAGAAGCCGGCAACAAGTAGCGCGCTTACCTATGATACGACCGGCGACGGCCTCACCTTTCGCACGACGCCGCGCGATGAAAGCTTCGAAATCACCGGGCCGATCGCCGCTAAATTATGGGTGTCGTCGCCGACCACCGATGCCGATCTCTTTCTGGTTTTGCGTCTATTCGAACCCGGCGGCAAGGAAGTCACCTTCATCGGCTCCAACGATCCGCGTGTGCCGGTCGGCCTCGGCTGGCTGCGCGCCTCGCATCGAAAGCTCGACCCGGCGAAATCGCTGCCCTGCCGGCCCTGGCACACCCACGACGAGGAATGGCCGCTGCGGCCCGGCGAGCCGGTCGAACTCGACATCGAAATCTGGCCGACCTCGATCGTGGTGCCTCCCGGCTACCGGCTCGCGCTTAATATCCGCGGCAGAGACTACGAAGTGGACGGCAAGGATATTGCGCTACCGAACGCGCCGTATCCGATGAAGGGCGTCGGCCCGTTTCTCCACATCGGCGCCGACGACCGGCCGGACAGCATCTTCGCAACCCGCAATACGCTGCACTTTGCGCGCGGGCGGCAGCCGTACCTCTTGTTGCCGGTCATTCCGGAGAGGTAAGACAGCGCATAACAAGAAAGCTCGGCATACGGAGGCAGTGCATGTGGAATCGGATCGCCGCCGGTGCGGCGGCGGCGCTCGGCCTGGTCATCGTCATGCCGCCGGCGCTGGCGCAACAATATCCAAGCCGCACTGTGACCGTGGTCGTTCCCTATCCGGCGGGCGGCCCCACCGACGAAACCGGCCGCACCGTTGCCCAGTCGGTTTCGGCACAACTCAAACAGAGCTTCATTGTCGAGGACATCGGCGGCGGCGGCGCGATCATCGGCGCCGAGAAGGTGGCCCATGCGACGCCCGACGGCTACACGCTCTTGGTCCACAATCTGCAGATCGCCGCAAACGTTTCGCTTTACAAGACGTTGCCCTTCGACACCGTCAAAGCCTTTGCACCGGTGATGCTGATCAACCGCAATCCTCTGGTCCTGGTCGGCCGCAAGACGCTGGCGCCAAACACGCTCAAGGAGCTGATCGCCCTGATGAAGCAACAACGGCTGAAGGCGGCGATCGCCGGCTACGGCACCACCGGCCATCTCGCCACCACACTGTTCGCGCAGGAAGCGGGCGTTGCGCTCGATCAAATTCCTTATCGCGGCGCAGCGCCAGCGCTGACCGATCTGCTGGGCGGGCAGATCGATCTGTTCTTTGCGACCTCGCAATCGGTGGTGCAGCAGGTCGCCACCGGAGCTTTGAAGGCCTACGGCGTCACGTCGAAAGAGAAGCTGCCGGGATTTCCCAATGCGGACAGTTTTCCTGCGGTGTTGGGTCCGAAACTCGACGTGGTATATTGGCAAGCGATGTTCGCCCCGGCGGCAACGCCCGAGGCCGTCATCGCCACGCTCAACGGCGCGCTACAAAAGACCATAGCCGACCCAGCAATCATCAAGATCTGGGCGGCGCAGGACGTCTCCGTCTTCCCCGCGGATCAGCGTTCGCCGGCGGCGGCAAGCGCATTCCTGCACGACGAAATCGCGCGCTGGGGCCAAGTGATCCGCGACAACCATATCCATCTCGATCAGTAGCGCTTCCAGCGTGGTTCAGGCATCATCGCTCACATATTTCCGTGGCCGCGCTTGATGGTCTGGCGGATCACCGGCGCGGTGACCTGATCCGAGATCTGGATGTTCCAGATTTCGCTTTCGCCCTGCGCGGCGAAGTCGGCGAACAGCTTCGGGATGACCGACACATCGCGGACCTCGTGGCCGCGCAGGCCGAAACCGCGGGCGATGGCGTGCAGCGGCGGCCGGCCGAACACGGCCAAGCTATCGTCGATACCGTCGGCGCGCAGCTTGTGAAACTCCGAGCCGTAGCCGCCGTCGTTCATCGCGCAGATCAGGATGCGAAATCCGCAACGCTTGAGCGTCTCAAGTTCCTGGATATGGAACAACAGCCCACCGTCGCCCTCGAACAGCACGATCTTGCCGTCGCGGCCCTGCCGGCGCGCCGCCGCGACGCCGAGCGCATACGACAGGCCGTTGCCGACCGCGCCGAATTCACGGACCGTCGTGTAGCGCTCCGCCGGCCGCCCGCGCATCTGGGTGTTGAAATAGGCCTGGTGGCCGCCGCCGACGACGCAGTCCCAATCCTTTGGCACGACAGCGTCGATGGCCTCGATCACCTTGCGCGGGTCCAGCACCCCGGGCGCGATGTCGAACGGCATCGAGTCCGCCGGCTCGGTGGCGATGCGATGCGCAAGCTCCTTGGTGCGTATCGCCGCCGCCGTCGGTTTGTCGACGCCCAACTTGTTGTCGAGGCCGGCAAGGATCGCCCCGACGCCGACGAGCGCATCCGATCGCACGTAGATGTCGGCGGCCTTCTGCCCGTCGCGCAAGCCGCGCGGCGCGTCGTCCAACTGGATCTTGCAGGCTTTGCCCCAGTAGTGCCCGCCGCCGACGTAGTAAGAGAGACTGGTGCCGACCGCGAGCACGACGTCCGCGGATTCGTACATCTCCCGGCCCAACGACGTGAAGTAGCTGCCGGTGGTGCCGAGCCCGAACGGATGGTCGTGGAACAGACCGCGCGCCGGCAGCGTGTTGGAGAGTAACGCGCCGCAGCGATCGGCAAGTTTGATCACCGCATCGCGCGCGCCGGACCACAGCACGCCGCGGCCACCGAGAATGATCGGCCGCTTTGCTGCGGCCAACCGCTCGACGACATCGGCGACGAGCTCGGGATCGGGCTGCATGCGCCCGACCTCGGGCCGGTACATCGCCGAGGTCTCGTAGGGCTGGTTGGCCATGTATTCGACCTTCTGCAGGTCGTAGGGAATGCCTAAGACCACCGGGCAGCGCTCGTATTTGGCGATGTGGAAGGCCTCGCGCACGTAGTCCATCATGCGCGGCACGCTATGCGCGGCGACGTAGCGCGCTCCGGTCGCCGTCACCAGCGGCGCCTGGTCGATGTATTGATTGTAGAACTTGGCGTTGATCGGCGACTCGCCGGCGAACACCACCATCGGCAGGCTGGCGCGAACCGCGGCCGGCAGCGCCGTCATCAACTGGGTCACGCCAGGGCCGCAGGTGACCGAGGCAACGGCGAGCTTGCCGGTCGCTATGGTGTAGGCTGTCGCCGCCGCGACGGTAACGTGCTCGTGCCGGACGTGAACCGTCTGCACGCCCGGCAGTCTGGCAAAAGCGGTGGACCAGTGCATGTTGCCGTCGCCCATCAGGACGAACTGCGTGTCGACTCCCTCGGCAAGGAACGCCTCTGCGAGCGCTTCGTAGAGTTTGGGCATGGGCGGGCTACTACCTGGGTTATGAGGTGATGTTGGTACTTGGGTGTTGGTACTTTGGCCTTTTAGCATGCGGTGCAAATCCCGCCAGCGTCGCTCCAGGCGCCGTCAGGGGCCATAAGCCGGCCCTGGCGTTCCAACGAGAGTATCGCTGTTTGTGACTATGCGCGCGCGTTCACCGCTCAAAGAACGGCGCTCCGTGTCATCCAGGTACGCGTCGTAGAGGTCCCGACTTGGAAACTTGAGCACATGGACCTCGAAGGGCTCATTTGAGCCTTCCTGTGATGCCGCTGACGTCCGAATAGCGCGCTCAATGACGCCGCCGTAGCGCGCCATAATGCGCGACACTTTGCTCTCGTAGGCCTCGAATTCTGTCTCAAGACCTTTGTGGATCCATATCCTGACCAGAATGTAGAGGGGCGGGATAGCCATGTTCACTTCGGCCCGTTCAATGCCGCGCGAGAAAGTCCAGTAAGATGTCGTTGAACGTGCCCGGCCGCTCCCAGGCCATGGCGTGACCGGCGTCCGCGATCACCACCCATTCGTAATTTTGCATGTGTCGTGCCCATAGCCGCATCAAAGCCGGCGGCGCCAACAGATCGGCATCCGCGGCGACAATGAGCGTCGCGGTGGGGATGGCCGCGATCTTCGCCAACGTATTCGGCGTTCGGAGCTGCGGCTGGAAGCCTGCGCCCTCCTGGCGTGCATGCTCGTCGATCTCGATCCAGCGCTTGGTGCCTTCCGGATTGGCACCGCGGTAGGACGGGCCGAGCTCCCGATAATGCGCGGATTGCTTCCTGATATCGGGAATGGCAATCCGTTCGATGAAATCCGCGATTTCCTTATCCACGATCGCGCCGGTGCTGGCGCCGACGACAAGGCTGCGTAATCGCTCCGGCCGCCAGGCCGCATAATCCAAGGCGGCGAAACCGCCGCCGGCGACGCCGAGCAGATGAAACTTGTCGAGCGCAAGATGACCGACCAGCGCGTCGAGATCGCCGGCAATGTTGCCCGGCTGCGGCCCGGTTGCCGCATCGGGCACGCTGTTGCCCCAGCCGCGGCGATCGAAAGCGATGACGCGATATCCAGCTCGCGAGAGGCCCGCGAATTGCTCCTCCCAAACCGCACAGGTGCCGGTGTTCGGGTGAAGCAGCACGATCGGCACGCCCGATCCGCCGCTGTCGATGAACCACAGCCTTACGCCGGGCACTTGCGCGTGCGCGCCGCGCAGCGAGGGAACCGGACTATTGTGCATGGCTGTTATCGGTGCGCCGGATTGCTGGCCGACGGCTGGGCTTGCGGCGTCGCCACTGAATTCAATTGCGGTCCCAGCGCTTCGGGAGTGACCGGCGTGAAGGCTGGGGATTTTCCGGTCTTGCCGCCATAAGTCTCCAGCCCCTCTTTGGTCGACACGACGTCGCCGGGCCGCAAGGTGGGATCGGTCTTGGCGTCCAACGGCACCAGACCAAAAGCGTCTTTGCCGTTGCAAGTGCAATTGGCGACGAGCTGCTTGCGATAAAGGAAAGCGGTGTTGAGATCGGAATAATGCGCGCCGTCACGGGCTGTCGCGGAGGCGATTTCGGCGCCGAAGAAGACTTTGGTCTGGCTGCTCGGGCAGATCGCGCGACAGGTCTCGACTGGCGTCACTCCGGCCATTTGCTCCAAGGGAAAGTGCTGGCCGTCGCACAGCCGCACGCAGAAGGCGACCGTGTGGCCGGTGGAGGAGGCACCCTCGTTGACATGCTCCGATCCCAGTGGAGCCGGCGCCACACGACCGATTGCCGGCGGTGGCGGCGGCAGCTCCGGATTCGGCGGCGGCGGTTGCTGCTGCTGCGAGCCGCCGAACAGAAAGTCGAAGAAACCTTGAGCGCGCGCGGTGCCGGTCGCCGTGAGACCTATGACACCGACCAGCACGGCGAACAAAAGGGCCGCGCGCGGGCTCAACGCTCTGTCGCGACACTTGGCTGCCACCACACCACCTTACCGCCACACCGCGATTGCTTGAGTGCAGTATTGAGGCTTCCCGGCCGCACCGCAAGGCGGGCCGCATCATCCCGCTGCCGGCAGGCGGTCGATCTCGGCGGCGCCGGCTTTGATCCGCGGGATAAGCTCGCGGCCGAAATCGACGGTATCGTTGAGCGGATCGAAACCGCGGATCAGAAACGAACCGACGCCGAGCTGGTAGTAGCGCAGGATGGCTTGCGCCACCTGCTCCGGCGTGCCGACCAGGCACGATGTATTGCCGAGCGCGCCGGTTGCGCGCGCGATCGGCATCCACAGCCGCTCGTCATGGACGTCGCTTTCCAGCGCAAAATTCATCAGCCGCCGCCCGGCATTATCGACCGGTCCGGACATCGCCTCTTGCCGGCTCCAGCCTTTCTTGCCGCCTTCGCCGGTCATGGCCGCAAGTATCTTGTTGGCCTTGTCCCAGGCCGCGCCTTCGCTCGCGGCGATGATCGGGCGAAGTGAGACGTTGAAACCTGGCGTGCGCCCAAACGCAGCCGCGCGGGCGCGGAATTCTTTCATGCGTTCGCGCGTCGAGGCGAGCGGTTCGGCATAGATCGCGTAGACGTCGCAAAGCCGTGCGCCCATTTCCAGCGCGCCGTCGGAGGCGCCGCCGAAGAATAACGGCGGATGCGGCTTTTGCACCGGGTGTACATCCGAATGCGCGCCCTTGACGCGATAGAACTCGCCGTCGAAATCGAACGGCTTGTCGTTCGCCCAAGCGAGCTTCATCAACTCGATATATTCCGCGGCGCGGCGATAGCGCTCCGCTTTCGGCGTGAAATCGCCGTCACCCTGCTGCTCGTCATCGGTCTTGCCGGTGATGATGTGCATGGCGAGCCGGCCGCCGGTGAGATGATCGAAGGTAGCGATCTTGCGCGCCATCAAGGTCGGCGCCACAAAGCCCGGACGGTGCGCGATGAGATAACCGAGCCGCTTGGTGTGCGCAGCGGCATGCAGCGCCACCAGAAGGCCTTCGGCCGACGACGACGAATAGCCGACCAGCACCAGATCGAATCCGGCCGCTTCGTGGGCCTGCGCGGCTTCGGTCACGTAATGCGGCGACAGACCGCCTTCGATGACGTGCAAAGTAGCGTCGCTCGACGGCGGCGTGACGCCGATCATGCCGATGATGCGGATGGACATTATCATCACGCTCGACTGGTTATCGCGAGCCGGCACAGTAGCAGGACGAGCGTCTACGGTCGTGCCCTAAAATCCTGATTCGGGAACGCCGAAGCGTCGGGGGCCTTGATAACCACGAACGGATGATCGACCGCTTGATGGCAAGCGTTGCAACCTTGGGTGAGCCGGTCGTAGGCCACGACAAATTTTTTTGCGTCCTGCTGCTGGATGGCGGCTTCCACCGCGTTCATCGGCTGACCCAGCGCCGCATCGACCAGCTCGCCCACCGGCAGACCGCGAAAGCGCGGCTGCGCCTTCTTGATGCCGGCAAAGACCTGGCGGATTTCGACGAACGCGTAGGCCGCAAGCGGCCAATTTTCGGCGCGGCCGGCCAGCCCGAGCTTGGCATGGCGCGGCTGCACCAGCGTGTTCATCATGTCGCCCATCGACAGCGTATAGGGTACCGGGACTGCGTCGGCCCCATTCAGCGGTGGCGCTGCCGGCGCCGGTTGTTGCGCCATGAGTACAGTTGCGCTGGCAATAAGCAGCACTGTTCCAAGCAGCGCAATAAGCGTGGAATTTTTGGTCATGGATCGCTCCCCGTAAATTTTCGCTTTCATCACGACGCCAACCTAATCCAGCGGTTCGAGGCGCAAGATTTCAGCGCCGTGATTGTTGCCGGCCCAGAATGTGATCGGATCAGTCGAATTGTCGACGAAAACGCGCCGGATGTTGGCCGGCCGCGGCAACAGGTATTCGATGGAGCGCCCGCTGTGCGGGTCGAAGCGCAGCACCCGATCGCTCGCCATGCCCGCACTCCATAATTCCCCGTGCTTGTCGCAGAACACGTCGTACGGATAGCTATAGGGCGTCGGCACATCCCATTCCTTGAACGTTTCCGCCTTGGTGTCGAACATCGCCAGCTTGTTGGCGGCAAATTCGGCAAACCAAAGCCGGCCTTGCCCGTCGAGCATGGTCCGGCGCGGCCGCGAATTCGGCGTCGGGGTCGGAAAGATCGTCGCGGCGCCGGTCGCGGCGTCGATGCGGCCGATATTCTCGTCGCCGAAATCCATGAAGTAGAGATTGTTCTTGGCATCCGCCGCCATACCGTAGGGCGCGTGCGGATGGCCGTGCGGCAGGAATTGGAACGGATCGATGCGCTGGTATTTCCCGGTCTTCAGATCCAGTCGCATGATCGTATGCCGCGCCACGTCGTTGGTCCAGACCTTGCCGTCGACGTCATCGCTGCGCGGCATCACCATAGACTGCTGCGTGGCGTCGTCATTTGTGGCCCCGTCGACCGGAAAAAGCTGAAAGGTCCCGGATTTCATGTCGAAGCGGGCGAGCCCGGCCTGAAACATCATCGCGAGCCACAGATTACCGTCGGCATCCGGCTCAAGGTCGAGCGAGCCGGCCGGAAAGCCCGGCTTCAAAACGGGAATGGGATATTCCTTGAGCGCGCCGGTCTTGGGGTCGAGTTCGCCGAGAAAATTTTCGACGAAATCCGAATACCAGACGTGGCCGTCGCGGTCGGTGCGCACGTCATGCGGGGCGATGGTCTGGCGCGGCAAATCGTATTCGGTGATCACGACATGGGTGGCGCGGCCCTTGGGCCGCGGCAGGATCTTCAATTGGTAATTCCAGACCGGCCCCTTGCTGAGATTTATTGTCGCCAAATAAGCGGCGAGCTTAGTGACGACGCCGGTATTGATCTTGACTTGCTCGACACGCATCTGCACCCGAGCCTGGATCGAATTGTTGGCGTAGTGCGCCATGCGCTCCAGCACCGGAACGAACTGGTCGGCTGTGTAAGTCGAACGGGCGATTCGCTGCAGCGTGTGGCAGCTCATGCACTCCATCAACGGCCGCTTTTGCTCCACCGTGCCGGGCATGCTCGTCAGCCACTCGGTATTGGTGAGCTGCGCGGCAAGGTCGGCGGTCTTAATAAGTTTGATCGCCACATCGGCCGGCGCGGCGCCAAGTTCGACCGTCTTCGGGCCGTCGAGATCGTAACCGGTGGCGCGTATGCGCAGCGTGTAATGCCCTGGCGATAGTCGGCCGTCGGGAAACCGGAAGCGACCCTGCGCATCGCTGACAACCGTAATGGTGATGGGCGAGCCCAGCTTTTGCGCGCTGACCAGTACGCCTTCCATTGTGCCTTCTGCGGCAGAGGTGACTGTGCCGGCCAGCGTCTGCGCAAGGGAAGGCTCCGCCTGGATGGAGGCGAAAAGCAAGGCGACCGCGGTGACAATGCAACGCGCCCGCGTCATGGGCTATTCTTTCTGCAAGACGCAGTCGACTTCGATCGGATCCGTCATGTCGCCGGGCGCATTGGGACGACGCACGACATTGGCTTGCTTGTAGCCGTCCTTGGCGCAGGAAATGGCGATATCGTCAGGATTGATACTCTTGGCAAAGCCCGCGACTTTATACACGCCGATGCTGTTGCTGGTGGTGACGACCGCGCCGCCGGTTTTGACCGTGGCGGTCACCCGGGCATCGCCGATCGCCCCACCATCGGCATCGCGGACGAAACCAAAAAACGGCGGTCCGTCGTTGGCGCTGGTGTTGGTGTCGTCGCCGAAGGTCATTTGTCCGCCGGCGCGCGCCGCGAGCGCACTGCCGAGCAACACGGCGGCGAGCAGCGCCAAGCGCCACCGATGCCGCTTCATGCTGGGCGTCATCGCGTGAAGTAACCACTGAGCATGTGCGCTATCGCGGCAATGGCGCAGACTGGAACAAACCACGCCACGCCAGACCACAGCCGGCGGCCGGGATTGCCCGGCAGATAACTGACGATGAGCCCGACGACCGCGCCGGCAATCGCCGATGTCGCTATCCAGCCGTACCAATTCATTGTCGGCCCGGCCGACGCGGCGTGGTCGAGAAGCAGCCACTGACCGGTCTGGGGGCCGTAGGAGAACAGCGGCCAATTGTAGTAGACGGCGAAATAATAAACAGCGGCATAGACCGCAGCGAACGTAACGGAGAAGACGGCAAAACGATTCCGGGCGGTCATGCGCGCCTCACGTCCCGATGCCGCGGATATTATTGGCGACATGGCCGGCCAGAAAGGCATACCAGATGATGAAGGCGAGCAACGTGGTCAGCAACTTACGCGTCCGCAGATCGCCGGCATCGGACGACGGCTGCCAAAAATACCAATAGGCCGGCAATACCGCCAAACCGATGGCGATCAGGTGTTCCTTGATTTCGAAGGCACCGACCGATTTCCAGTAATGCCCCATTTCCATCATGAGCCGCGAGGTGATGCGGTAGTTGGTGTAGAGGACGCCGCCCAGCGTCGCGGTGATGAGGTAGAGTACGATGACGGCATTGACGTAATGGGCCGACCCCACCGCGCGATAACGGGCGATAAAATTGGTGGCGCCGGCGCGTACCGGCGCCCATACGCTCACCACCTGATGGGTAATTGCGCCGAGCAACAGGAATGCCAAAAGCCCATGCGTAATGACCAGCGCGATCCACATATTCCCTCCCAACCTTCCTTTCGCGCCATCTGCGTGACGCTTCGTCCAAGCGCGGCGATGCCGCGCCTCAATACTCGTCGCCCTGATCGGCCTTGAGTGTAGCGCCTGCGACAGCCTCCGACAATTTGGCAAAGTTCCGTGTTGCGACGGCGGCAACTGCGCTCAGACGTAAACGCTCTTCATCTGCCCCTCCGGATAGCGCAGACCGGCAACGGCTCCGACCGGTATGGCGCTTGAAATCTGCGCCAGATCGTCGGCACTCAGCTTGACCGAAAGAGCGCCGATGTTCTCGATAAGCCGCTCTTTGTGCTTGGTACCCGGGATCGGCACGATATCGTCGCCCTGGGCGAGCAACCACGTCAGCGCGAGCTGGCCGGGGGTGCAGTTTTTCCGGCGCGAGATTTCCGCGATCTTCTGCACCAAGCCGAGATTATGGCCGATGTTTTCCGCGGCGAACCGCGGATGGCGCTTGCGCGCATCGTTGTCGGCGAGGGAGGAGGGATCTTCGACCGCCCCGGTGAGGAGCCCGCGGCCGAGCGGCGAATAGGCGACGAAGGCAATGCCGAGCTCGCGCGTGGTGCGCAGCGTTTCCTCGCCCTCGGTGCGGTAAAGCAGCGAGAATTCGTTTTGCACCGCCGCGATCTTGTGCACAGCATGGCCGCGCCGAATGGTTTGCGGGCTCGCCTCGCTCAAGCCAAGCGCGCGGACCTTGCCTTGCTGCACAAGCTTCGCCATGGCGCCCACCGTGTCCTCGGTCGGCACGCTCGGATCGATACGGTGCTGGTAATAGAGATCGATCACATCGACGCCGAGCCGCTTGAGGCTTGCTTCGCAGGAGCTGATGACGAATTCGGGCCGCCCGTCGGCGGTCTTGCCGCCGCGGCCGCCGAGATTGCCGAACTTCGTCGCCAGCACCACCTCGTTGCGGCGTCCCTTGATGGCCTTGCCGACAAGCTCCTCGTTGTGGCCGGCGCCATAGGCGTCCGAAGTGTCGAGCATGGTAATGCCGCGATCGAGCGCCTCGCGAATGACTGCGATCCCCTCCTCGTCATTGCTCTTGCCGTAGACGCCGGAGAGCGACATGCAGCCGAGCCCGATGGCCGAGGTTTGGATGCCGGACGACCCGACCTTACGCGTAGGAAGTTTGCTCATTGCTTGCTCTCCTGGTGCCTGCGTTTCGCGTCCCTGACGATATTTAACCGTATCCGGCCCCGCCGCACTATGCCCGTCCGACCGCCTTGGCGAGGACGCCCGCCGGCTCGGCCGGCGCGGCGTTTGAGGTCCAGGCGATATAGCGATCGGGCCGGATCAGCATCAGCTTCGTCTCGTAAGCAGTGCGGCCCTCTTGGTAACTGTCGCACACGATTTTGAGCGGAATGCCGACGTGGTGCGCCGCTTTTTCGAACGCCGCAACGGTCTGATTCTCGCCGTCAAAGGCGAGCAAGGTGAAATCCCGGCCGAGCTCCTCGAAGACGTTGCGCCCGGACGAGAGCTTTTGTGGCGGCAGGTGATGACCGGCGCGCGCTTTGAAGCCGTGGCTGCCGCGCGCGCTGCTGGCGCCGCCGGGCGGCCCGAACACGATCGGCGAGCCCTCATAGTGCGGCTCGTAGGTGAGGACGCGCGGCGCCGCGGCGCCAGCGTGGTCGGTCCAGGCCCTTTCGAATTCGCCACGATCACGATCGGGGCTGTAGCGATCCAGGAATATCTCATCGCGCTGGATCCCCGCCGCGATAAAGTCGCGGCCGGTTTCCATGAAAATCGGCTGGCGCTCGGTGGTATAGCTTTGCAAGAGGGCGTCGCTGCCCCAGCCCTGCAGTCGGGCCGCGAGCTTCCAGCCGAGATTGGCGACATCGTCGAGACCGTTATTGAGACCGTATCCGCCATAAGGCGGGTGCGAATGCGCGGCGTCTCCGGCGATGAATACGCGCCCCACCTGATAGCGATCGGCAACGGCGATGCGCAAATCCCAAAATCCCACATAATCGAAATCGCAGACAAAGGGAAAACCCGCGGCTTTGTGCAACAGCGCGAGAAAATCGTAATTGTCCTGCGTGGTATCGGCCGGCACTGGCGAATGAAAGAACCAGCTCTCGCCGACGTCGACGCGGCCGAAGAACTGCCAGTAACCTTGCAGATCGGGGTGCAGCACGCGATAAGTGGAGCGCGGCGGAAATCGCTTAAGCTTCTCGTGAAGGTCGCGCGAACGGAACAGCGCCAGCACCATGACCTGGTCGAAATCCGCGCCGCTGCGCTCGATGCCGATTTGCCGCCGCACGATGGAATGACCGCCATCGCAGCCGACCACGTAATCGGCTTCGATGACTTCACGGGCGGTGCCGCCCTGTTCAGCGGCGGTGACGCGGACGCCGCTGCCGTCCTGTTCGATCTTTTCGGCGACACAGCCGAAGCGGGTCGTCACCACGCTAAGCTGCGCCAATCGTCGGCGCAGCACGTCTTCAACGAGATATTGCGGCAGTCGTTCGTTCTCTTCGAAATAATAGGAATTGACGATCTCGCGCAGCGGCGGCGCGTACCAGTATTCGGTGTTGAGATCGCGATAGGCGACGATGCCGCTCATCGGATAGTCCGGCGGCAGGATGCGCACGGCGCGCACCCGGTCGGCAACGCCCCACGCATGAAAGTGCTCCATCGAACGCTGCGTGAGGTTCTGGCCCTTGGGGATGCGCTGCGGTTCGGTGCGGCGCTCGATCAAGGCGCAGGAAATTCCACGAAGCCCAAGCTCAACCGCGAGCGCAACCCCGACAGGTCCTCCGCCGACGATGACGACTTGATACCGTTTGTTCATTCCAGGATCTGCTGAGATTTTCTTTGAATTGAGGGGGCCGATCCGTCACTGCCGCAACAGGAGGACCGGATTGGCCGTTTCCGGCACGCGTTGCCAGGTCTTGGCGTCGTTTTGTTCAAATTGCCAGTTTCGTCCGTGCGCCGAATAGAGAACCAAAGCGCCCTCGTCCATGCGCCACGCGCTCGGTGCAAAGGCCGTGACAAGAGCATCGCAGCCGGGCTTGACGGTAAGCGCCAAGGCGTCTCCAGCGGGATTATTGGTCAGCGTCAGCACGCAAATCGGCTTACCGGCGCCGCGCGCGAACGCCCAATCGCCAACCATGTCGCCTGCAGTCAGCGTCGGCGCCGCAGCCGCGGTCTGCAAAATGTAACGGCCCTCCTCGGGCGTGAAACCGTCGTACATGCCACCTTCGACTTCGCTGAGCTCCACGACCTCTTTGCCACCCGCATCGAGCAGGCGCAAATCGCCGTAATTGTCCAACGACCAGCCGACGATAGTGGCGGTCGACGCAAACAGATTCGGGCAGTTCTTGTCGATATCGAGCTTATAGCCGCCGGACGCTGCATCGGTGCGGAACGTGAAGTGGCAAATTCGATCATGATCGGCATTGGAGAATTCCCAGGTGCCGATCATGGCATTAGCCGCTTCGCTCAGGCCGTTTTGCGCCAGAGCGGCTTGCACCGGCGCGGCTTGCGCAGGGGTAGATGGCGGTGGGGCATCGTTCGGGCCGCTGCCCTGCGCATTTTGTGCATAGCCGACGCCGCCGCACAGGCCCGCGGCAATTGCTCCGGCGACGATCACGCCACACCTCTTCATGCCCAACTGCTTTCAACTCGTCTTAAGCGGTGCCTCGACCGCATCGGATCGTCATTCGGCCCTCACGCACCCCACGACGTGAACGGCGTCTCCGGCACCGGAGTCAACGGTGGTTTGCCGGCGGCCCAGGCCATAATGTTGTCGACCACAAGCTGATCCATTTTCTCGCGCGTATGCACCGATCCTGAGCCGACATGGGGCAACAGCACGACATTGTCCATCGCGATCAGCTTAGCCGGCACGTCAGGCTCGTTGGCGAAAACGTCCAGGCCCGCGGCCATGACGCGCTTGTCGTTGAGCGCCTTGATCAAAGCCGGCTCGTCGAGCACCGAACCACGCGCCATGTTGATCAGGATGCCGTCCGGGCCAAGCGCGTCCAGCACTTTCGCATCGATCATTTTCGCCGTCGCCGCGCCGCCAGGCACGATCACCAGGAGGACATTGACATCGCGCGCCATGTCGAGCAGGTTGGGATAATGCCGGTAGGGCAGTTCGCTGCGCTGCTGCCGCGTGTGATAGACGACTGGCACTTTCATGGCGTCGAGCCGGCGCGCGATGGCTTGACCGATGGCGCCCATGCCGACCATGCCGACGGTGCGGTTGCGCAGCGAAGCTTTGCTCAACGGATAAGCGCGTTCGGTCCACTTGCCGGCGCGCAGGTGGCGTTCGGCCTGGGGAAATTCGCGTACGGTGCACAACAGGAGACCGAGCGCAGTGTCAGCGACCTCCTCGGTCAATACGCCGGCGGTATTGGTCAGGATGACGTTGTGCGCAGCCGCCCATTTGGCGTCCATGTGGTCGTAGCCGACGCCGAAGCTCGCCACGATCTGGAGTTTGGGGAACCGCGCCATCAGATCGCCCGGAATCTTATAGGCCGTGTCGCTGCAGGCGATGGCGCGCACCTGGGCGTGCTCGGCGATGAAAGCGTCGCGATCCTTCGCGTCGGCGGCCTTATACACAGTGCAGGCGGCGTCGAGGCCTCTGACGATGACCGGCTTGAGCGGACCGACCAGCACGACTTCGGGTTTGTTGGCCGGCATGCGTCGTCCTCGTTTACACCAGCGTGGTCACCGGCGCTTCGATCAGCGCCTTGAATGCCGCCAGAAGCTCCGCGCCGAGCACGCCGTCGACCACGCGATGATCGCATCCCAGCGTCACGCTCAACATGCTGACGAAACCGACGCCGCCGTCGGGCTTCTCCACCGCTTGGCGGCGTGCCGCACCGATCGCGAGAATGGTCGCATGTGGCGGATTGATGATGGCGGTGAACTCGCGCACCTGATGCATGCCAAGATTGGAGATTGCGGAAGAGCCACCCTGATAGTCGGAAGGTTTCAGCTTTTTGTCGCGGGCGCGCACCGCGAGGTCTTTCATCTCCGCCGAGATGGCGCTCAGCGACTTAGTTTCGGCACTACGGACGATCGGCGTAATCAGACCGCCATCGAGCGCCACCGCAATGCCGATATCGGAATGCCTAAAGCGGAGGATGCGATCGCCGGCCCAGACGGCATTGGCTGCTGGCACGCGCTGCAAAGCAATCGCCAGCGCGCGGATGACGAAATCGTTGAGCGATAGCTTGAACAGCGGCTTGCCATTTTTGTCCTTGGGCGACGCGGCATTGGCTTCTTCGCGGAGCGCGATGAGCCGATCGATTTCGATATCGGCGGTCAAATAGAAGTGCGGAACGGTTGCCGCCTGGGTCAGCCGCGTCGCGATGGTACGGCGCATGCCGTCGAGCGGCACTTCTTCGTAGCTGTCCGGCACGTAAAGCGCCTTGATATCCGCGGCACTCAGTCCCGCGGCGGGCGCGGTCGAGGGTCGTGGCGCGCCCGCGATGTCGCTCGCAACAATGCGGCCATGCGGGCCGGAGCCGCGCAGGCGCGAAAGATCGATGCCGGCCTCGCCGGCAAGCCGGCGCGCCAGCGGCGTGACGGTCACACCGCCGGACAAACGTGCCGGCCCGTAATTGCGCTCCGGCGTGCGCACTTCGAAGAATGGATCGAGCTTGATGGGACGCGAAGCTTGCCGCGTATCCTGCCGTGCAGATGCGCCCGGCACTGTCGCGGGCGCCGGAATTGCTTGGGCTTTCGGTGGTGCAGGCGCCACACGCGGCGCGGTCGCAGTCGGCGCCCTGGCCGTGGCCCCGGACCCATCCGAGATCACACCGACTACCGCGCCGACCAGAGCGATTTCGCCGGCAACGACCCGGATCTCGGCGAGCACGCCGGTCGTGGTCGATGGCACCTCCATCGACACCTTGTCGGTCTCGATCTCGAACAGATTATCGCCCGGCTTGACCGCGGCGCCGGCTGAGACAAACCATTTGGTGATCTTGCCTTCGGCGACGGTCTCGCCGAGTTGCGGCATCAGGACATCCATGAACAGTGCCGCCTCACTTGATCCGTTCCCATATCACTTCCCGTGTCGTGCCGACGGGACGCAGAATGAGCCGGTCGCCGACGAATTCATAGCCGCGCACGACATCGCCCTTGTCCCCGGGCTGCACGCTGCCCTGGCGATGATGGGTGACCGTGCGGCCGCGCTCGTCGACCGAATAGGTGCCGAAATAGGCGATGTGATCGGCGAGAGCGGCTATCGCCTCTTCGCCGGTCGGCTCCTTGCCGGCGCGAGGCACGTTGTGATCGGGCGCGACATGACAGGCCATGTGGCCGTGAACGTCGTAGATGATGATGCCTTTGGGGCTCGCGCCGCGCTCTCGTTGCGACTTGCCGTCGAGCGTCGAGCCGACATAACGCCATGAACCGATCAGGCGTTGGGCTGCCGATTGAGACTGTTCACTCACCACATCACCGAATGTTCTTGTTTTGCGGGGATTGGTGCCGCCCCCCGCGACCGCGGCGGGGACCTTTATTTGATACGTTCCCACGTGACTTCCATCGTCGAGTTTGGCGGCCGCAGCACCAGGCGATCGCCGGCGAACTCATAACGGCGCACCAGATCGCCTTTGTCGCCCGGCTGCAGACTGTCTTGGCGATGATGCGTCACCGTCCCGGTTTTCTCATCGATGGTGTACGTGCCGAAATAGGCGATGTAATCCTTCACCGCGATCTTCGCTTCCTCCGCAGTCATCGCCGCACCGGCGCGCTTGCGCTCGACGTCGGGCGCGATCTGGACCGCCATTTCGCCCCGCGGGCCGTAATAGATCATGCCCTTCGGATTGGCGCCTCGATCCCAGGCGCCGCCGTTGATCCGCGTGCCGACATAGCGCCAGGCGCCGAGCAGCCTTTTGGCGACTTCGTCCTTGGTCATGGTTAGTTCAGACATGGTTAGTTCAGACATGGTTAGTTCAGACATGGCTAGTTCAGACATGCGTCGCCGGTTCGTTTCACCACGTCACTGAAACGTATTGCGTCTCCAAAAACTCCATCAGCCCTTCGTGGGCACCCTCGCGGCCGAGGCCGGATTGTTTGGTGCCGCCGAACGGCGCCGCGGGATCGGAGACGATGCCGCGGTTCAATCCGATCATGCCGAAGTCGAGCTTCTCCGAAACCCGCATGCCGCGGCTGAGATCCTTGGTGTAGAGGTAGGCGACGAGGCCATATTCGGTGTCGTTGGCGCGGGTGATGACTTCGTCTTCCGCCTTGAAAGTCTGGATCGAGGCCACCGGGCCGAAGATTTCCTCGTTCAGCATTTTGGCATCGTCGGACACGTTCGTCAGCACGGTCGCCGGATAGAAAAATCCGGGGCCGCCGGGCGCCTTGCCGCCGGTGAGCACTTTGGCGCCCTTTTGCACGGCGTCATCGACCAGCTCGATGACCTTGTCGAGACCGTCTTTGTTGACCAGCGGGCCGAGCGCCACGCCGTCGTCAAGGCCGTTACCCATTTTCAGGCCGGCCATTTTCGCCGTGAGCTTCTTGGTGAACTCGTCCTGCACCTTTTCATGCACGTAGAAGCGATTGGCCGCGGTGCAAGCCTCGCCCATGTTGCGCATCTTGGCGATCATGGCGCCGTCGATCGCGGCATCCACGTCGGCGTCGTCGAACACGATGAACGGCGCATTGCCGCCGAGCTCCATCGCCGGCTTGACGATATTATCGGCGGCTTCGTGCAACAGCTTGCGGCCGACCTCGGTCGAACCGGTGAACGACACCACGCGCACGCGCGGATCGTGCAGCATGGCGCTGACGACCTTGCCGGACGAGCGCGACGGGATGACATTGACGACGCCGGCCGGCACGCCAGCTTCTTCCAGGATCGGCATCAAAGCCAGCATGGTGAGCGGGGTGTCGGACGCGGGCTTAAGCACCACCGGACAGCCGGCGGCGAGCGCCGGGCCGATCTTGCGCGTCGCCATCGCCGCCGGGAAATTCCACGGCGTCACCAGCACCGCGATTCCGGCCGGTTTGTGATGGACGAAGATACGCGCGCCGGTCGACGGCGCCACCGAGTTCGAGCCGATATTGCGAACCGCTTCCTCGGCATACCAGCGGAAGAATTCCGCCGCGTAGGCGACCTCGCCGCGCGAATCGGACAACGCCTTGCCGTTCTCGATGGTGATGAGCTTCGCCAACCGCTCGGCGTCGCGCATGATGAGGTCGTAGGCCTTGCGCAAGACTTCGCCGCGTTCACGCGGCTTTTTGGCGGCCCAGCCGGGAAACGCTGCCTGGGCGGCGTCGAGCGCCGCTTTGGCATCCTCGACGGTCGCACTCGCGACCGACGCCACTTTATTTTCCGTCGCCGGATCGATCACGTCGAACCGGGCGCCGTCGGAGGACTTACGCCATTTGCCACCGATCCACAGATCGGTCGGAACATTGGCGAGCAGATTGTCATACATGGCCATGATACTGATCCTGCTAATCGATGCGCGACGGGCTGCGTTATTTTCCGAGCTTCAGCTCGACGAGAATATTGCGATAGGGCTCGTCGGTGAGATTGCGTAACTCGTGCTTCTCTCCGGCATCCTTCCAGATGACGCCGCCGGGCTTGTCATCGGCGATATAGGACTTGCCCTCGACGTTTTCGATCTCGGCCTTGCCGCCGCTGACGTTGATGATGACGTAATCCATGGTGTGGTGATGCCACGGCTTCTTGCCGCGCGGTGGCACGCGCATGTCCCACACCCGCACCTGATCGTTCTCAAAAATGATCTCGGTGCCGATCGGCCCGTTGGGATTTTCGCGGCTGGGTTCGTTGGCCATGATCAACTCTCGACTGCTGCCATACACGTTGCCGCTGGTCTCGCCGCTGTCAATATTCGCGCCGGCAACTCTTGACGCGACTACGGGTAAGCAGTAGTATTATGAACGATGGCCAACTTGAGCGGGACGATGCCAAGACGGCTCAGGACTACGCCGACCACGGCGCAACTTTCGAGGCGGCTAAGCAGGTTTTCAGGGACCCTTTTGCTATTGAGCGTCTCGATGACCGCGAGGACTATGGCGAGGACCGTTACGCTATCATAGGCATGGTCGACGGACGCGCCCTCTACGTCGCCTACACGCTGCGCAACGGTAATATTCGCGTCATCTCCGCACGCGGAGCAGAGCCCATGAAAGACGCCGATACCACGAAGACAACACGTAAGGCGGACAAATCCACCAAGACCGATTGGAGTCGCCTCGACGCCATGGCCGAGGCGCAACGTCATCGGGCTGCGGTCAACGATCCCGACGCACAGCCGCTAAGCGGAGCAGACCTCACCCGCATGAACCGCACGCCGCAGGCGAAGATCATCCGCCGCGCGCTTGGATTGAGCCAAGAAGATTTTGCGGCTCGCTATCACATTCCGCTCGGCACGCTGCGCGATTGGGAACAGGGCCGCGTCGAGCCCGACCAGGCGGCACGGGCTTATCTCAAAGTGATTGCGCGTGCGCCGGACAAAGTACGCGAGGCGCTACAACCGCCGCAGCGCTAATTTGGGGCAATGCTATGCGATCAGATGCTCGCATTGAGGACGTTTTCCTTATTTTGGCAGACCCAGAAGAGTTCGTTCGCGGCGTGTTGCCGGGTCAAGCCTGACGACGACGCCTATGACTGCATCGCCCGCCGCACACGTTCGGCGATCCGGTCGACCGACGGCAGCGCCATGTCTTCGAGAATGTCCGCCGCGGGCAGCGGAATATGTGGCGTGGTGATCCGCACCGGCGGGCCGTCGAGGTCGTAAAATGCCTCGTCGGCGACGATGGAGACGATTTCCGCGCCCCAGCCGCACAGCCGCGGATTCTCCTCGACCGTGAACAGGCGGCCGGTGCGCGCCACCGAGCCGAGGATGGTTTGCGTGTCGAGCGGCACCAGCGAGCGCACGTCGACGACTTCGCAGTCGATGCCGTGCTCGGCTTTGAGCTTCTCGGCCGCGGCGAGCGCGCGCGGCACCATCATCGCGAGCGCAATAATGGTCGCGTCTTTGCCCGGCCGTACGATGCTGGCGGTGCCGAGTTTGTCGACAATCTCGCCGTCCGGCACCTCGCCTTTGGTCGGGTAGAGCGATTTGTGCTCGAGAAAGATCACTGGGTCAGGATCGCGCACCGCGGCAGCAAGAAGCCCGATGACGTCGCGCGGCGACGACGGCGCCACGACCTTTAATCCGGGAATCATCATGCACCAGTTTTCAACACTCTGCGAATGCTGCGCGCCGAACCGCGCGCCGCCGCCGTTGCCGGTGCGCACCACAAGCGGGCATTTGACCTGGCCGTTCGACATGTAGCGGCTTTTCGGAAACTCGTTGGCGATGTAGTCGAAACAGACCGCGAAGAAATCGGAAAACATAATCTCTGCGATCGGCTTTAATCCGGTCATGGCCGCACCCATGGCAGCGCCGAGGATCGCCTGTTCGGAAATCGGCGTGTCGCGCACCCGCAGCGGACCGAACTGCTCGTAAAGCCCGACGGTTGCCTTGAACACGCCACCGGCTTTCGCCACGTCCTCGCCGAGGAACACCACATCGGGATCGCGCGACATTTCCTGCGCGATGCCGCGGATGACGGCGTCGCGATAGGTCAATTCCGCCATGCGAAACCTCCGTCGGCATAAACGTCGGTGGCGAGGATGTCGGCCGGCGGCATCGGCGCTGCTTTGCACTTTTCGGTCGCTTCGTCGATGCGGCGCTTCACGTCGGTCTCGATGCCGACGATGATGTCCTCGCCGACGCCGAATTGCTTGAGCCGCTCGCGGTAGAGCTTGATCGGATCGCGCTCTTTCCACTTTTCCAGTTCGCCTTCGGGCCGGTATTTGGCGGGGTCGGCGCGCGAATGGCCGCTGTAGCGGTAGGTCATGCATTCGATCAGCGACGGACCGCCGCCGGCGCGCGCCTTGTCATAAGCGGCGCGCGCCGTGCGATAGACAACGTCGGCGTCGTTGCCATCGATAACGATGCCCGGCAACCCGTAGGACGCGGCGCGGTCAGCCGCCGGATGCGGCACCGCGGTGACGTCGCCGATCGGCGTATATTCCATGTAGAGATTGTTCTCGCAGATGAAGATCACCGGCAGCTTCCATACCGCGGCAAAATTAAGCGCCTCATGGAAGGCGCCGATGTTGGTGGTGCCGTCGCCGAAGAAGCAGACCGACACGTCATTCTGGCCCTTGTACTGCGCCCGCCAAGCAGCGCCGCAGGCGATCGGCAAATGAGCGCCAATGATGGCGTAGGAGCCCATGACGCCGTGATCAGTGGAGGTCAGGTGCATCGAGCCACCTTTGCCGCGCATCAGGCCATTGTCGCGCTGCATCAGTTCGCCCAGCACCTTCTCGAATTCCACACCACGCGCCAGCGTGTGGGCGTGGCCGCGATAGGTGCAGAATGATAAATCGCCGGGCTGCATGGCGGCGGCGCAGCCGGCGGCGACCGCTTCCTGACCGAGCGAGAGGTGGCTCGTGCCTTTCACCAGGTTCTGCAGAAATAGATCGAATGCGCGTTGCTCGGCCTCGCGAATCTCGACCTGCATGCGATACATACGGAGCCTGGTCCGCTCGCCGATATCGTCGTTGAGGCTCGCATGGGCTGCGGGCGCAAGCTCTTCTACTTTGGCCATGAAAAGTCCTCAGGATGCCCCATACTCAGCGTGGGGCGGCGCAACTTAGCGCCAGTTGTCGCGCCGAGGCAACGCCGTCGCGACGGCGGAAACCAGTGCGCAGCCATTGTGGTCGGCGGCGCGCTTGCGGTGGACAGGCCGCTTGCGCGCGGCCTCACAAGTTCCTAATTGACGCAAGCGGGAGAGCGCCAATGAGCCAAGAATCCCTGGAAACCCGAAGACCTCAAGATTTCGTGCAGCGTTTCTTCGGCGGCCCGCCGCTGGCGGTGGTCGGCCGGCTTATCCTGCTGTCTATTCTGGTCGGCGTCATTCTCGCCGCGATCGGCCTCGATCCCTGGAATATCCTCGAATTGGTGCGCCGGCTCATCGCGCACGTCTGGAACATGGGCTTCGACGCCGTCCGCTGGTTGTGGCGGTATTTCCTGCTCGGAGCGGTGATCGTGGTGCCGATCTGGCTCCTGGTGCGCTTGGCCAAGGCGCCGCGCGGACTATAGCCGCGCGCTTCCTCGGCGCGGCGGTTTCGGCGAGCCCGCCATCGAACGCGGGACCAAAAGGCCCGCAACCGCCTCGCAGTTATTCCTCGACCGAATCCGCACCGCCCTGCGGCGCGCCATCGTTCTCGGCGGAGACGGACTGATCCGGCGCATAGTCGCGCGGACCGCCGCGATGCCGCCGGCGCCGCCGGTGCAGCGGAAACCGGTCCGCCGAGCCCTCATAGCCGTTCGGCCCGTTACCGCCGCCTTGGCCATGCGGGCCGTTCGAAGGTTGGCCTGGTTGCGGCGCGCCCTGCTGTTGCGGCAGGCCGCCGGTAATGAATGATGGCAACCGTTCGACATCGCCGTCATGGTCCGGCATTTGCGGCTGCGGACGCGATTGAAATTGCTGCGGCTGCTGTTGCGGCTGGTGCTGCTGCGGTTGATGCGGCTGATAGTGCTGCGGCTGATGCTGATTATGTTGCGGCTCGCGCTGATAAAACGGCTGTGATTGCGGCGCGTAGGGCTCGCCCGCTTGCGGCTGATCATCGCCGTCATCGTAGCCGTCGTCGGTCATATTGCCGCCAACTCCGCCGCCCGGTTGTTGCTGCTGAAAATAGGGTTGATTCTGGCGAAGCTGTTCCTGCGCGGCGGCGATCAAACGGAAATAATGTTCGGCGTGCTGATAATAATTTTCGGCGGCGATCGGATCTCCGGAGCTTTGCGCGTCGCGGGCGAGCTGGAGATATTTTTCCGCAATGTGCGAGGCCGTCCCCCGGATTTTTACGTCCGGCCCGTTGGACTCGTACATCCGCGACAATGGATTCTGGTGGTGATGGCCACCCTTACGGTTACGACCGCGCATACGTTTATTATTCTGACCGTTTCTCATGGTTTGCTGTTCCGCCAACCCCGTTTTGCACGACAGCAACGGCGCCGTCGCATCTGTTCATCATCTGTCGTCGTCGAACGTCACTCAAATACCACGGCGGCACTGGCTCAACGCCGTTCGCACCCGCTCTTCAGTGTACGTCACTGGGCATCACCCCCAGGGAAACAGCCCTCGTCGCACCGCCAGCCGCCGCGTTATTTTGCTCCGTCATGCGCGCGCTTACCTGCGTCGATGCGCGCCGGACAGGCGGTAACGTCTCGGCTTAACCGTCACGTTTTGAACATTCGCGCTCTGAATCTGGCGATCCTGTGTGCCGACCAATCCGGCGTTCGCTATCCAGCTATCGCTTGCCAGCTTTCGCTTGTCTGCTTGGCCTGCATTGCCGGCCTTTAGGAGCCAACTCTTTCGGTTAGGCTCTTAGGCGTTCAGGGCAACGCGGCACCCTCATCTCGGGCCGATTCCGTGACCGCAAGCTAGTCGGTTCCGGCGGACATTCCAAGTGCTTTTTTGCCAGAGTCCGATGCTCGCCCCTCATGCGTTTACTTGTTACTTTCTTGCAACGAGGGCGCGCGGCACCCCAGTAAGATCGGGTAGCGGCACCGCCGGCGCAAGCCCCGCCGCGGCGAATAAAGCGGCGACCGCCTCCGCCTGGCCGGCGCCAAGTTCGACGACAATCACGCCGTCCGCAGCCAGGAGCGAGGGCGCCGCCGCGGCGATAGTCCGATAAAAATCGAGGCCATCGGGTCCGCCGTCGAGCGCCGGGCATGGATCGAACAGGCGCACGTCCGGCGGCAATGCGCCGATATCCGCCGATGCCACATAGGGCGGATTCGAGACGATAACGTCGAACTGACCGTGCAACGCCGCCGCCATGTCGCAGGCAACGAAGGCCGCGCGTCTCAAGCCCAGGCGGCGGGCATTGCCGCGCGCGATGATCAGCGCGCCGGGGCTTGTATCGGTACCGACGCCAAAGGCATTCGGCAGCTCGCTTAAAAGTGCAAGCAGAATGGCGCCGCTGCCGGTACCGAGATCGGCGACCCGAAATGGCCGCGCCCGCACCCCCCTCCACTCCACGGCGGCAAGCGCGGCCTCGACGACCGTTTCGGTCTCCGGCCGCGGCACCAGCGTCGCGGCCCCCACGGCGAACTCAAGACCCCAGAACTCCTTGCTGCCGACAATACGAGCGATCGGCTCGTGAGCCAGCCGGCGCCCTGCCAGGACCGCGATCGCGCTTTCTTCGTCCCTCGTCAATTCACGCGCACTCGCCACCGCCAAACCGGCGTGGTCGAGCGAAAGTGCATGGCCGATCAATAGCCGGGCGTCGAGTTCCGGTGAGTTGAGGTCGCCGGCGCGAAATTTCGCGGCCCATATCCGCCGTGCTTGGTCGACGGTCATCGATGTTGCGCCATTGAACGGCACCGCCGCTGCGCCAGCTTTCGCGGCCGACGGCATCAGTTCGTTTCCTCGGCCGCGAGCAGCGCCGCCTGATTTTCGGCGACCAGCGCGTCGATGATCTCACCGAGCGCCTCGCCTTCCAAAATCTGCGGCAGCTTGTAGAGCGTAAGATTGATGCGATGCTCCGATACGCGGCTTTGCGGATAATTATAGGTGCGGATGCGCTCGGAGCGGTCGCCGGTGCCAACCTGGCCGCGGCGCTCGGCGGCACGCGCGGCGTCCAGTTTTTGCCGCTCGAAATCATAGAGCCGCGTCCGCAGCACGGCCATGGCCTTGGCGCGGTTGCGGTGCTGCGAGCGGTCTTCCTGCATCATGACCACGATGCCCGAAGGAATATGCGTCACCCGGACTGCCGATTCGGTCTTGTTGACATGCTGGCCGCCGGCGCCGCCAGAGCGCAAAGTATCGATGCGCAGATCGCTTTCGGCGATGGAGACGTCGACATCCTGCGCCTCAGGCAACACCGCGACGGTCGCAGTCGACGTGTGAATGCGCCCGGATGCTTCGGTATCGGGCACGCGCTGGACGCGATGCACGCCGGATTCGAATTTCAGCTTGGCAAAAGCGCCACGGCCGCGGATTTCGGCGATGATTTCCTTATAGCCGCCCATCGCGCCTTCGCTGGCGGTCACCATCTCCACCTTCCAGCCCTGCTTGGCGGCGTAACGCTCATACATGCGGAACAGATTGCCGGCGAACAAAGCTGCTTCGTCGCCGCCGGTGCCGGCGCGGATTTCGAGAATGACATTGCGTTCGTCCATCGCGTCTTTGGGCAACAGGGCCAGCCGCAATTGCTGCTCCAGCACCGCGCGGCGTGCTTCGACTTCGGGCTTTTCCGCTTCGGCGATTGAGCGCATCTCGGAGTCGGTCTTCGGATCGGCAATCAGGCCCGTCAGACCGTCAAGCTCGTTTTTCGCGGCACGATACGATTTGACCGCCTCGACCACCGGTGCGAGCTCGGCGAATTCGCGCGACAGCTTCACATAGGTCTCGGCCGGCAGCGCGGTGGCAAGATCGTGTTCCAGCCCCGCATGCCGGGTGACGAGCGCATCGAGTTTTTGGTCGGGCAACATGTCGAGTTAAGTAAAAGAGGGAATTAGCCGGTACAAGCCCGGCCGCGGCGTAATTTGTTGCGCTAAAGCTGCAAACCGTTGTCGGCGGCAAATTGCTCCAGCCGGGCGCGGATCGGTCCGCCGCGGCTGCCCTGGTCGATCAGCGGGCAAAGAAACGCGGCGGCCTTGCGGCAATCGAGATCGAGCAGCATCGCCTTGACCGGCCCAATTGCCGACGGGGTAAGCGAAAGCGAGCGGTAGCCCAGCGCCGCCAAAGCCAACGCTCCGATCGGTTGCGACGCCAGCTCGCCGCACACGGTAACCGGCTTGTTATGGGCGCGCGATTTGCCGGCAATATCCTTGAGCGCCCGCAACACCGGAGCTGACAACGCATCAAAGCGCCCCGAGACCCGCGGATTGCCGCGGTCGATCGCATAGAGGAATTGCACCAGGTCGTTGGAGCCGACAGACAGGAAGTCGACCCGCTCCAGGAGTTCGTCGAGTTGGTACAGCAGCGCAGGTACTTCCACCATGCTGCCGACCTCAACTTCGGCGGGCAGTTTGTGGCCGTGGCGGCGCAGATGGGTGAGCTCGCGTTCGACCAATTCCTTGGCCTGGTCGAATTCTTCGACCGTCGAGATCATGGGAAACATGATCTTCAGCGCACGGCTGCCGGCCGCCCGCAGCAAGGCGCGTAATTGCGTGCGCAGCAGACCCGGCCGGTCGAGACCGAGGCGGATCGCGCGCCAGCCAAGCGCGGGATTCTCCTCCTCGACGTTGCGCATGTAAGGCAGCACCTTGTCGCCGCCGATGTCGAGCGTGCGAAACGTCACCGGCTTGTCGCCGGCAGCGTCGAGCACGGCGCGATAGAGCGCATATTGCTCGCTGGTACGCGGAAAATTCGGTGCCACCATGAACTGCAGCTCGGTGCGAAACAGGCCGATGCCGCCGGCGCCGGTATCCTCGATATGCGGCAGGTCGACGCTCAAGCCGGCGTTGAGCAGCAATTTAACTTCCGCGCCGTCCTTGGTGATGCAAGGCCTGTCGCGCAGCGACTGGTACTGCTGCTGGCGCCGCGCCCGCAGCCGCACGCGCTCGACATAAGCCGCCTCCATGTCCGGCAGCGGCCGGATATGCAGCTCGCCGGCCGTACCGTCGACGATGATGGCGTCGCCCGGGTCGGCGATGCCGGTGGCGTTGTCGATATTGCCAACCGCGGGAATGCCGAGCGCGCGCGCCACGATCGCAACATGCGAATGCGGGCCGCCTTCCTCCAGCACCAGGCCGCGCAGGCGCTTGCGGTCGTAATCGAGCAGCGCGGCCGGCCCCATCGAGCGCGCGACCAAAATCGCATTCTCCGGCAGGTTCTCGCGCGACGGCGCGTGATCGCGGCCGGTGAGCTGGCGCATCAAGCGATTGGCGAGGTCGTCGAGGTCGTGCAACCGTTCGCGCAGGAACGGATCGGTCTGCCGCAACATGCGGGCTCGGGTATCGGACTGGACACGCTCGACCGCGGCCTCCGCGGTCAGGCCGGTCATCACCGCCTCTTCGAGCTTGTGCACCCAGCCGCGGTCATGGGCGAACATGCGATAGGCTTCGAGTACGTCGCGATGCTCGCCGCCCTCGACGACGTCGCCATGCTCCAGCATCTCGTCGAGATTGGATTGCAGCGTCTCAACCGCGGCTTTGAGGTGCTCCAACTCCTTGGGCACGTTATCGGCGATGAAATTGGTGACGACGACGCGCGGCTCGTGCAGCACGACGTGGCCGAGCGCGATGCCTTCGCTCAAAGCGGAGCCCTTGAGATGCAGCGAATGGCGAGCGGCCGGCTCGGCGCCCGGCAGCGCCAACGCGGAGAGCTCGCCCGAGGCGATCATCTCGGCGAGCACCATGGCGGTGGTCTGCAGCGCCTCGACTTCCTCTTCGGAATACGTGCGCCGGGCCCGGTTCTGCACGTCGAGCACGCCGAGCGTATTGCCGGCACGCAAGATCGGCACGCCGAGGAAGGAGTGGTAGATCTCTTCGCCGGTTTCCGGCCGGAACGAGAATGCCGGATGGGCCTGCGCGTTCGACAGATTGATCGGGCTTGCCTGGCTCGCCACCAGGCCCACCAGGCCCTCGTCGGAACGCATCACCGTGTGGTGCACGGCTTCGCGGTTGAGGCCCTCGGTGGCGTAGAGTTCGAGCGTGGCGTCGACGCGCAGCACATAGACCGAGCAGACCTCCGCAACCATGTTGGCGGCGATCAGCACCACGATCTTGTCGAGGCGTTCCTGCGCGCTGACCGGCTCCGCCATCACTTCGCGAAGCCGACGCAACAGCACGCGCGGACCGCCGAGCGCGCCACGCATGGCGTGAGGTCCCTCGGGCATGGTTTTGGCCGGAGCGGAGCCCGCGGTGCGCCGGCCGCAATCAAAGAGGAATTCGCCCGGGTCCCGTCCCGCGGCGAATATCCCCAAGGCTATATCGAATGCGGCATGCAAACCGCAAGCCAAAGACAACGATATGACGGTGCTAGAGAAATTATGCTGCGGCGCAGCGAAACTGACGCCTCAACCTGTCGCGTTATCGAGATTATAGAGCGAATGCAACGTGCGCACCGCAAGCTCGGTAAAGGCGGCGTCAATCAGAAGCGAAAACTTGATCTCAGAGGTCGTAATAGCGCGGATATTGATGGAGCGCTCGGCGAGCGCACTGAACGCCTGCGCGGCCACACCGGCATGGCTGCGCATGCCAATACCGATGACGGAGATCTTGGCAACGTCGGTGGCGCCGTCGAGCCGGGTGTAGCCGATCGCGCCCCTGGCATTGGCGATGACATCGAGCGAGCGCTGATAGTCGGCCGCCGGCACGGTGAAAGTCAGATCGGTGGTTTTGCCGTCGGCCGACACATTCTGCACGATCATATCGACATTGATACTGGCCTCGGCGAGCGGTCCGAAAATGGCCGCCGCCACCCCCGGCTTATCCTGAACCTGGCGAATCGAGATTTGCGCCTCGTCCCTGGAGAAAGCGATGCCGGTGACGGTTTGCTGTTCCATGATCTCCCCTTCGTCGCAGATCAGTGTGCCGGGCGGATGGCCGTGCGGGTCGATCTTTTCCGGCGGGTCGAAGCTCGATCGCACGAAAATGCGGACATTGCGCACCATGCCGAGTTCGACCGAGCGCACCTGCAAAACCTTGGCGCCGAGCGAGGCGAGTTCCAGCATTTCCTCGAAGGCGACCTTCTCCAGCCGGCGCGCGCGTGGCACCACGCGCGGATCGGTGGTGTAGACACCGTCAACGTCGGTATAGATGTCGCAGCGATCGGCGCGGATGGCGGCCGCGATCGCGACCGCCGAGGTGTCCGATCCGCCGCGGCCGAGCGTGGTGATGCGATTGGTTTCCTTGTGCACGCCCTGGAAGCCGGCAATGACCGCGACCTCCCTGCGCTCCTTGAAGCGCCGGATCAGCTCTTCGCCATCGATATCGAGGATGCGCGCCGACCCGTGCGCGTCCGAAGTCAGAATCGGCAGCTGCCAACCCTGCCAGGAGCGCGCGTTGATATCGAGGTCCTGCAGGATGATGGCGAGAAGCCCGGCGGTGACCTCTTCGCCGGTGGCGACCACGGCGTCGTATTCCCGCGCGTCGAAGATGCGGCGCTCTTTCAGCGCCGCTTCGCACCAGGCGACGAGCTGATTGGTCGTGCCCGCCATGGCCGAGACCACGACAGCCACTTCATGGCCGGCATCGACCTCGCGCTTAACGTGATGCGCGACGTTGCGGATGCGGTCGATATCGGCGACCGAGGTGCCGCCAAATTTCATGACGAGACGGGACATGGCGCGTGTACATACCGGCGGAGCCGGATAGCTGCAACATGGCCATGCCCGGCAGGGTTTCGGCGGTCAGTTTTTGGCGAACTTCTTGAAGTCCATTCCGGTGGCAAATCCGCCGAAGATGTTACCGTCCTTATCGGCGGCAACGCCTTCCGGCATCGACACCTTTGGATCGAGGTGAGGAATAAACGCGGTCACCTTGCCGTCCGTGACGCTGCCGACCCGGATTCCCTGCTTGAACGGCGGGTTGGTTTTTTCGTCCGACTGGGAGTTGCCGACATAGATTATGTCGTCGCGGATATAGATGCCGCTCGGCCGGCCGAACTGTTTCCATTCGGCCAAGAATTTACCGTCCTGATCGAAAATCTGGATGCGGTTGTTGGCGCGGTCGGCAACGAACAGGCGGCCGGCGGAATCCATCGCCAAGCCGTGCGGCACGTCGAATTCGCCTTGCGCCGATCCGTGATGGCCCCATGCCTTGATGAATTTACCGTCCTTGGAGAATTTCACGATGCGGTCGTTGGTATGCTGCACCGGAAAATCGCCGTGGCCGTCGGCGACAAAAATATCCCCGTTGGGGGCGACCACGACGTCTGAGGGCGAATTGAACGTGTCGGGACCGTCGCCGGTGACACCCGGTTTGCCCAGCGTCCGCAGCACTCGGCCGTCCGGCGCAAGCTGCATGACCACCTGCTTCTGCCCGTCGGTGACCCAGAGCGTGCCGTCGGGCGCGGCGAACAACCCGTGTGGCCAGCTGAACAAGCCGGACCCGAAGGCCACGACGAGCCGGCCGCTGGCGTCGAATTTCTGGACCGGCGCGACGGTCGAACCGTCGCAGGTCTTGCCGCCGCAACGATCGAACACCCAAACGCTGGTGCCGTCCCGGTCGATATCGACGCCGATCGCCATGCCCCAGTGCCGGCCTTCCGGCAGCTTCGCCCAATTATCGACGACGTGATACGGATTGGGCGCGCTCTTCGGATCATCGGCCCGAACCTGGCCGGCAAAGACTGCAAGCGCGGCGGCAGTCGTTGCGCTGATCAGCCCGACGCACAGCATCACCCTCGCGCGCTGGCGCATGATCTCCCTCCCTGCGAATAGATACTGCTCTGTGGCAGTTTCAATTTGAGCGTGCGCTCTTTTGCCGAGCGCCGCAAGCGTCTGCCGGCGTGTCGGCGTGTCGGCAGATTTGTTACCTCATGCCGGTTTTTCCAGGTTGCGTCACAACACTATCGCTCCCACCCACACTCTTTCGCTCCAAGCTGACGGCGTGGATGTACGGCGCTCTATCTGCTATCGCCGGCTACTCACCGCTCGCCAGTTCACGTCTCTTCGGCGTCTTTGCGGGAATTGCGCCGGGCGCTCCGCTCCAGCACGCGGCGGCGCCCATCATCGACGACCAGAGGGCGACCCACAACATGACAGGCATGATCATTTCTCCTCAATGAATCGGTCATTGAATGAACGCTTCACATCGGCAACGCTTGGCCAAAGTCACAGTTCCAATCTTCGGGGGCGACACACATGCGTGATGGGCAGGAACAAGATCGCAGGCAGAAAATTGCGGTGGTCGGCGGCGGCTTGATGGGTCACGGCATCGCCTATCTGTTGGCCGCCGCGGGACACCAAGTCGCTGTATTCGAGCCGTCGGCGGCAATCCGCGCCTCTCTGGATGCGCGATTGCAGGCAATCGCCGAACTGCTCGCCGACGATGCGGCGCCGCTGCAACGCATCGCAGCGTACGACACGCTCGCGCCGGCCGTCCAAAGCGCGGCATTCGTGTTCGAAGCCGCGCCGGAGAAGCTGCCGCTCAAGCAGCAAATCTTCGCCGAGCTGGAGAAGTTCACCGCGCCGGATACGATTCTTGCCAGCAACAGTTCCGCTATTCCGTCGACCGAGATCGGCCGCCACTTGGTGCATCGCGAACGAGTTCTCGGCACGCATTTCTGGAATCCGCCGCATCTGGTGCCGCTCGTCGAGATCGTGCAAAACGAAAAGACCTGTCTGGAGGTCGTGCAGCGCACCATGCAGCTCTTGCGCGACGCCGGCAAAACGCCGGTCCACGTGCGGCGCGATGTCCCCGGCTTCATCGGCAACCGCCTGCAGCATGCGATGAAGCGCGAGGCGATCGCGCTCGTCGCCGCGGGCGTCTGCGACGCCGACACCATCGACGTCGTGGTGCGCGAGGGTTTTGGCGCGCGCACCGCCGTGCTCGGCCCGATGGAGCAGTCCGACCTGGTCGGAACCAATCTGACCCTCGACATCGCCGAGGTGCTGTACGCCGATCTCGACCGCACGCCTGGTCCGCACCCGTATTTGCGTGACATCGTGGCCGCCGGCAAACTTGGCATGAAGACCGGCGAGGGTTTGCGCAAATGGACGCCGGAACAAGCCGATGCGGTCCGCGCGCGGCTGTCGCGTTTTCTCGCCACACAGGCGAAGGCGCGGAAGCCGGAGCGGCGCTAAACTAGGCCTCGTAATTGTGGACGAAGTCCTCCGGCACATTCGGACCCCAGGCATAGAAGGAATCTTCCGCCAGATGATCGCCGCTCGGCCAATCCGTCGTTGCCGGGATGTAGTCGATATCGGCGGAGTATTCGGAAAAGCTGCCCCAGGGGTCCTGGACGTAGTGGAAGTAATTTGAGCCGAGCACGTGGCGGCCCAATCCCCAGCCCTTGGCAAAGCCTTTATCGAGCATGTGCATCGCGCCGGCGCCGATCTCATCGACCGATCCGACGTCCCAGCTGAAATGATGATGGCCGGGCGCGTTCGAGCGCGCGAATGCGATCATATGGTGATCGCTACCGTGGATGCCGTGGAGAAAGGCGATGTTGTCGCCGGAATGGTCGGACAGCCGAAGACCGAGGACGCGCGTGTAAAACTCGATGGCTTTGCGCACATCACGCGTAAACATCAGGACGTGAGCGAGACGGCGCAGCGCGATACGGGGCGTTTTGCTGCGGTAGGGCGCACCGCGTTCGCCGGGACCGGCCGAGCGAGACGTGAACCGGCTTTTTTCGTCCGGCGACGACTTTGCCGCAACCTTGATCTCGACGAGCACGCCGTCGTGATCGTGGAACCACAACCCGTTCGAACTCGATTCCCGGCGGCGGATCGAGGCGCCTCACCCCCATCTGTTGCAGGCGTTCGGAAAATTTCTCGATGTCGTCCTCGAATGCGCCAAATGAGACATATCCGAATTTCTTGCGCGGGCCTTCGCTGATACTGCCCCAGACATGGGGCTGCTCGACCGTCCTGAGGGTCAGCAGGTTGCCGTTTCGCCCGACGTTGAGACCGAATTCGCCGTAGAAATTTTGCGCGACCCCGAGATCGGGGACTGCAAAGTGAAAGTGATCAACGGAATGAACGCCGAGCGCGCCTGGACGGCGAGTCGGCTCGATGAATCCTTGGATCGCCGTCATCGCATATTTTCTCCCGTTGCGGTGGCTCGATCTGTCACAAACCCCTGAACAATATTATTGTCAATAAAATATTTTTTTCTTGCTTTTGTAGTTTCGAAAAGCGAACCTGGCTGAATGAACAAGCTTGCGACCTTTGACCGAGCCGCGACCCAGTCCGACCAGGCCTATGAAGCCTTGTTGGCCGAAATTCTGGAGTGCCGGGTGGCACCGGGGGCCAAGATAACGATCAGCGATGTCGCCGAGCGCCTCGCTTTCAGCCCAGGCGCCGTGCGCGAGGCGCTGTCGCGTTTGTCGGCGGAAAAGTGGACGGTGGCGACCGCCCAGAAAGGCTACTCGGTCTCGCCGGTCTCGATTGAAGAACTGCGGGACCTGACACGGACCCGCATTATCATCGAGCAGATTTGCCTTCGCTCGGCGATCGCGCACGGCGACGTCGAATGGGAAACCTCCGCCGTCGCTGCCTATCATCGCCTGCATTGTATTCCGCTGCTGCTGCCAGAGAACAGCGCGCGGCTGAACCCCGCATGGGCCGCCGCGCATACGACGTTTCACGCCGCGCTCGCGGCCGGCTGCGACAGTCCCTGGATGCTGACGCTCCGCGCCATGCTCTACGCGCAAAGCGAGCGCTATCGCCACTTGTCGGTCGCGCTTCGCCGTGAAAGCCGCGACGTCGATGCCGAGCACGAGGCGATTCTGCGCGCCAGCCTCGCGCGTGACGCCGACTGCGCCGCGGCTTTGATCGAAGGCCACCTGCAACGAACCTCCAATATTCTTGTGACTTCACCGCTGCTGCGCGACGGAACGGGCGCGCGAGGAGACGTGCCATGAGTTCAAGCCACTGCACTGCGCAGCACCGCGGCGCCTTCGGTCGCCGAACTCGTCGCGCGCGCGCGCGAGCTGGCGCCCCTGCTGCGCAAGAATGCCGCCGCCGGCGAAGCCAACCGGCGCGTCGAGGAGGAAAGTATTCAAGCCCTGCGCGCGGCCGGCCTGATGAGGGTTTGTACGCCGAAGCGCTATGGCGGGTGGGAAATGAGTACGCGCGCAATGCTCGACATCAGTTCGGCGGTTGCCGAAGGCGACGGCGGCGCCGGTTGGGTCGTGAACCTCAACAATATCTGCTGTTGGCTCACCAGCCTTTATCCGGTCAAGGCGCAGGACGAGGTCTTCGGCGCCGACCCGGACGCGTCCGTTTCGGGCGTTTTGAATCCGACCGCGGAAGCGAAGAAGGTAAAGGGCGGATTTCGCGTCACCGGCACATGGCATTACAACTCGGGGGGCTGGCACGCCCAGTGGGCGGTGCTCGGCATGCCGGTTGTCAACGATGCCGGGGAGTCCATCGATCAGGGCCTTGCGCTATTCCCGATGGCCGAGCTGGAGCGCGTCGACACATGGTTCGTCGCCGGCATGAAATCCTCCGGCAGTATTTGTCTCAAGGCCCACGATGTTTTCGTGCCCGATTACCGCATCTTTTCGGTGCCGCGCGCGATCGAAGGCGAATACCCGACCGAAACGAAAGCGCAAGAACCGTTCTACCGCTCCGCCTTCGTGCCGATCCTATCGATCATTCTTGTTGGTCCGATCCTGGGCTCGGGCCGCGCGGCGCTCGATTACGTGCGGCAAAAGGCGCAGACCCGCACGATCGCCTACACTTTTTTCGAAAAGCAAAACCTTTCTGTCGCATTCCAGCTGCAGGTCGCCGACGCCGCATTGATGATCGACACGGCGCACTTCCACGCCTATCGGGCCGCCGATGACATCGACGAGGCCGCAGCGCGCGGCCTTTATCCGGATATGCTGACGCGGGCCCGCGTCCGCGCGGATACCGGCTTCGTGGTCGAGAAGATCACGCAAGCGATCGACAAGCTTCTGTTCGCGCACGGATCCGCGGGATTCGCCGACGCAAGCCCGCTGCAACGGATCTGGCGCGATGCCGCCGTCGCGTCGCGGCACGCGGTCGTCCTCCCGCCGATCGGTTATGAGCTCTATGGCAAGGCCCTGCTCGGCATCGAAAACAACATCACCCCCCTGATCTGACGCTGCGTCTTCGACTTTGGGCGTAGTCGCACGACGAAGCGACGCTGCGTCCTTGATCGCCCCAAAAGCGGGGCAGAAGATAATCTATAAGTGTCTGTGCGCCATCTGGGGGTGGCGCCCGCAAATCGGCTTCAGGGAGGATTCAAAATATGTCGAAAATCAACACGCTCATGCGCCGTCGCACTTTGCTCCAAGCGGGTCTCGCGCTGGGCGCCAGTCAGGCGATCGGCGCACCGTTCGTCATCAAAGCGCTGGGCGATGAGCCGGTGAAGATCGGCATGGTCGATCCGCTGACCGGCGTGCTGTCGGCGCTGGCACAAAGCGAGGTCGACGGCGCCAAATACGCCGAGGCCGAAATCAACAAAAAGGGTGGCATTCTCGGCCGGCAAGTCCAGCTTCTGGTCGAGGATTCGGCGAACGACGTCGGCACCGGCGTGCAGAAAACCCGCAAGCTGATCGATCGCGATCAGGTCAGCGCCATCTTCGGCGACGTCAATTCCGGCATCGCTTACGCGATGTCGCAGGTGACCAACGAGAAGAAAGTGTTTCATATCGTGCCGGGCGGTCATACCGACCCGATCACCGGCACCAATTGCAAATGGAACGTATTCCGGGTCTGCAACACCACGACGATGGACGCCGAAGCGGTCACGCTGCAACTGGTGAAGAAGTTCGGCAAGAAATGGTTTTTCGTTACGCCGGATTATGCCTACGGCCATACGTTGCAGGACGCTTTCATCAAAGCGCTCAAGAAGGCCGGCGGCACCTATGACGGCGACATGCTGCCGATCAACAACACCGATTTCTCCGCCACCTTGATCAAGGCCAAGGCTTTCAAGCCGAACGTTCTGCTCAATAACATGGGCGGCCTGACGCAGATCAACTGCATGAAGCAATTCACCCAGTTCGGCATGCAGAACGAGATGGGCCTCGGCGGCGCGCTGTTCGAGTTGGAAAGCATCAAGGGCTGTCCGCCGGAGGCGCAAACCGGCTGGTGGGATATGGAATGGTGGTGGAATCAGCCGAACGTGCCCGAGGTAGTGAAATTCGTCGGCGAGTACCGCGCCGCGACCAAGAAAACGCCGTCGGCGCGCGATTGGTTCGGTTACGTATCGGTGCAGACGGTGCGGCTTGCCGCGGAGAAGGCGAAATCGCTCGACGGCCCGAAAATGGCGATGGCCTTGGAGGATCTCGAACTGCCGCCGGATGTCGCGCTGCAGCCGGGCAAGATCCGTTATCGCAAGGGCGACCATGAATTGATGGCGAATATCTTTGTCGGCGAAGTGCATCCGTCAAAGGGCGCACCCGACGACGTGTTCACGACCGGAGCGCTCGTACCCGGCGAACAAGCCGCCGGTTCGGTTGAAGAGACCGGATGCAAGATGGTAGAGCCAACCTAGCCCTTCGGCATCGCAGCGATAGTCCGAGCGTACTGCGCCGATGACACAGCTCATCCTGTTCAACGTCACCAATGGGCTGATCATCGGCGCGTTCTACGTGCTGATGGCGCTTGGCCTCTCGCTGATTCTCAATCTCTCCAATGTCATCAATTTCGCGCACGGCAATTTCCTGGCGCTGGGCGGCTATCTGGCGTTCGCGCTGTCGCCGACGCTGGGCTATTGGGGCACCCTCGTCGTTTCGCCGTTTCTGACCGCGCTGATCGGCCTGATCGTCGAGCGGCTGATGATCCGCCGCATCTACGGTCGCGACCCCGTCTACAGCCTGCTGCTCACCTTCGGCTTGGCCTTCGTCATGCAGGACGCCGCGCGCTACATCTGGGGCCCCAACGGCTTGCCGCTGGGCCTGCCTGCCGTGCTGTCGCAGCCGATCACGCCGGACCTGTTCTTCATCACCTATTATCGCATCTTCATGGTGACGGTCGTTATCGTCGCCGTGATCGCGCTGTTTGCATTCATGCGCTACACCCGCGGCATGGCCGCGGCGCTCACCACGGTGTTCTATCCGGCGGCCAGCGAAGCGGTAATCTACGCGATCCTGATGGCGGTGCTGCTGATCCGGCCGCGCGGCCTCGTTGGCGAGGAAGGCATGTTGTCATGACCATGGCGATTGCCTCGCTCGGCGGACGGCTTCCGATCATGGCGCGCCGTCGCGAATTCGCTCTGATCCTCATCTGGGGGGCGCTGCTGCTGGCGCCGTTCTGGCTGCCGCTCCTCGGCGGCTACACCGCGCTCGCCGGCCGCGTGCTGGTGTTCGGGCTGGCCGCGATGGGGCTCAATATGCTGCTGGGCTTCACCGGCGTATTGAGCTTCGGGCATGCCGTCTATTTCGGCCTGGGCGCCTACGGCGCCGAACTGACGCTGCGTTATCTGGTGCATTCGACGCCGCTTGCCATGCTTGCCGGCACGCTCCTTGGCGGTCTGGCGGGGACGCTGTTCGGCCTCTTGATCGTGCGGCGCCGCGGCGTCTATTTCGCGATGTGCACCATCGCCTTCGGCCAGCTTTGGTATTATCTCGCTTACAGCTGGAACAGCTTCACCGGCGGCTTCGACGGCTTGCGCGATTTCCAGCGCCAGCCGATCGGGTTCGGCCCGTTCACGCTGCACATCGAGGACGGCGGCACCACGTTCTATTTCTTTATGCTGGCAGTCTTCGCCGTCGCTGTCGGCTTAATGGGCGTATTGTTGCGCTCGCCGTTCTGCCGCACCTTATTGGCGATCCGCGAAAACGAGCGCCGCGCGCGCTTCCTCGGCATCCCCGTCGAGCGACATATCTGGCTGTCGTTCTCGATCTCCTGCTTCTTCACCGCGCTCGCTGGCACGCTCTACGCGCTCCTCAACAATTTTGCCGATCCGTTGACGCTGCAGTATTCGTTATCCGGCTATTTCGTCGTCATGACGGTGATGGGCGTCATGCGGACGTTATGGGGACCGTTGCTCGGCGCCGCCGTGTTCGTCGTGATGCAGGACTACATTTCGTCGATGACGGTGAATTGGATGTCGTTCGTCGGCGCCATCTTCATGCTGGTCGTGCTGTTCTTCCCCCGCGGGCTGCTCGGCGCGATGCAGCGCCGCCTGAAGGCGTGAGATCGCCCTAATACGGCAGCCCCACGTAATTCTCGGCGAACGCCGTCGCCGCGGCCTTGGAGCGGAACAGATAATCGAGCTCGGCGAGCTGTAGCTGATAATCGAAAGGGTTATCGGAGATCCGGTGCAGTACCGTGGTCATCCACCATGAAAAGCGCTCGGCCTTCCACACTCGCAGTAGCGCGCGCTCGGAATAATGGTCGAGCCCGGCATCCGATTTGTCCTGGTAATGCTCGATGAGCGCGCGTGCCAGATATTGCACGTCACTTGCCGCAAGATTGAGACCCTTGGCGCCGGTCGGCGGCACGATATGCGCGGCATCGCCAGCGAGAAAAAGCCGCCCAAACCGCATCGGCTCGGCAACGAAGCTGCGCAGCGGCGCGATGCTCTTTTCGATCGACGGGCCGGTGACCAGGCTGTCGCGCGCCTCGTCGTCGAGCCGCGGCCGCAGCTCGTCCCAGAAGCGATCGTCAGGCCACGATCCGATGTCCTCGGTGAGACTGCATTGGATGTAATAGCGGCTGCGTGTCGGTGAGCGCATCGAGCACAACGCAAAGCCGCGCGGATGCCGTACATAAATAAGCTCTTCGGAGACCGGCGGCGTATCGGACAATATGCCGAGCCAGCCCAGAGGATAGACCCGCTCGTAGCTCCTGATTGCGCTCGGCGGCACGCTGTTGCGGCTGATGCCATGGAAACCGTCGCAGCCGGCGATGAAGTCACAGTTGAGCTCGTGTGCGACGCCGTCCTTGCGGAACGTCAAGCGCGGCGAATCGCCATCGAAGTCATGCAAGGCAACATCGTGCGCGTCGTAGATCGTCGGGGCGGCCCCGGCGGCGCGGCCATCCATCAGGTCCTTGGTGATCTCGGTCTGGCCGTAGACCATGACCGACTTGCCGGTGAGCGCCTTGAACGACAAGCGATAGCGCTTGCCGTCAACGCAAATCTGCACGCCGTCGTGGACAAGACCGTCACGGTGCATGCGCGCGCCGACGCCCGCTTCGTCGAGGAGGTCCATTGTCACCTGTTCGATCACCCCGGCGCGGACGCGGCCGAGCACGTATTCGCCGGTGTGTCGCTCGACAATGACGTTGTCGATGCCGTTGCGTTGCAGAAGCTGGCCGAGCAGCAATCCGGCCGGCCCGGCGCCGATAATGGCGACTTGAGTGCGCATCAGTTCACTTTTCCATGAGATCAGCGCGACGTTTTATTCGGCGTGAACCACACGCCGCCGCCCGGGTCAAAGTAAAAGATATCGACTGGAACAAAAATGGGAACCAGGCCGTGTTATGGGCCCGCAATCCCCATGGCCTCGACGAAGGCGCGCCGCACCTGCGTCGGCTGGCCGTAATGGTGGCGGAATTCCTTCAACCGCTGGCGTAAAAGCGGATCCTTGTCGAAGTCGGCAAGCGCAATTCCTTCGGTGTTGAACTCGCGCGCCATGTTCGGCAGCGCGATGCAGGCCGCTGCGTTGGCGCTGCGAATGACGCCGGCCGGCTCCCTGCCGGCGGCAACGGCGTCCATCTCCTGGAAGAAGCGGTTGCGCATCATGGTGATGCCGATATCGCTTGAGCGCAGATTCTCCTTGGTCCGGTCGGCAATACGGCCCTGACCGGCCCAGGCGACGATGTCCTGATTGATGACGTGGCTGGAAATCCAGCGGCCGTTTTCGTCCTTGATCGGGCTCGTCCAGGTCGGAACGTGCTCCTGCGCATAAGGCTCGCGACCTTTGGGCACCCGCATGAAGAACCAGGCGACGCTCAACGTGTTTTCGTCGTCGATCGGCACGCGCCATTCGAAATGGCTGCCGAGATAGAACCCGTTCGGCCACAGCGCGACGCGTCCCACGGTCCAATAGCGATCCTGTTCGCTCTGGCCCTCGCGCACGCGCTTGTAGATGAAGCCGTGCTCGAATTCCTCGAATTTCAGCTTGAGATGTTTCGGCGCCGCATTCTCGTCTCCGCCGCGCAGCCGGCTGCCCCAATTGTCGTGCATCCATTCGAAATGCACGGGGTCGATGGAATTCTCTTGGCATTGAAACCAGTTGCACGGAATGTCGGCCAGAACGATCTCGCGAAAGCCGTTCTTCCAGGTGAACGGTTCCCATACCGGCAATTCGGGCGCCGGCAACGGCCCGAGATAGGCGAACAGCAGGCCGGCACATTCCTTCACCGGATAGGCCTTGGTGTCGCAGCCGGCCTTCGAGGGTTTTGGATTGGCGGTATCCTCGTATGGCTGTTCCAGACAGCGGCCGGCTTCATTGACCAGCCAGCCGTGATAGCTGCAGCGAATGCCGTCGTCCTCGACCCAGCCATAGGACATGTCGGCGCGACGGTGCGGGCAGTGCCGGTCGACCATGCCGTAGCGCCCGCGCAAATCCCGATAGAGAACGAGATCCTCGCCGAGAAGGCGGACAGCTTTGATCCGATTGACCTCCAATTCGCTGGCGCCGGCGATGGGTTGCCAATAGCGCCGCAGCAGTTCCCCCATCGGCGTGCCAGGTCCGACGCGCGTCAGCATTTCGTTACGGGCGGCAGTGAGCAAGCCTTCCTCCCAATCGCTGTCCTCGGTGGCGGCGATTATTCCATCTCTCGACGCGGCCGGGGAGAGGGTAAAGCTCCACCGCCCCACTCGGATGACCGAGGCGGACACCAAGTTGGTTACGGCAGCAATCAAGCGTAAATTGACTAGAATTGAAGATAACTTCTTATGGGCGGTTCAAAGGTTCTGCGCTTCTATCGTGCGATGCACGCTGCCGACAGAACGAGCCCCCACTCCGCCACATGGTTCGTCGAGCCAGATCATGCCGGCGCCGGTCGCCGCCGGCAAAGGGTTGCGCGGGCGCGGCGGGAAGACGGCACATCGATGCGGGCCGTCATCGTTTCCACGTTGTTTCTCGTGATTTTTACAACCGCCATCATGTTCGGGGGCCATGCCGCCATCGACCCATTGCTGCGGATGGTGACCGCCGCTCGCCATTCCGAGACGGTCGGCGAGATCGTCGTGCCGATGCCCGACGGAAAGTTCTGTCGCCATCTGTCTTTCGACAACAAGACGTCGGCAATGAAGGAGGGCGACATTAAGCCGTGTCCGGACGATATCGTCAGAGGCAAGTTCCGTGGCCCCCGTACCTTCACCTGGGGCACCGAATAATCCGGCGCACCCGCGGGAAGAAATAATCTGGCGACACGGCCCGATTGCCCTTTCAAGCCCAATCTCGTTGACTGAGCCTCAGAGCCCATCAGTTTTTGTGGAATCAAAACCGGGGTCTAGCTTTTGATTGCATGATCTTTTGTGAAAAGCGATATCTGTTGTCGGGATGATGCTGCAAGTTCCAACATACCCGCGGCGTCGGAGACCGTACTTTCGCCACCTTTGGACGAGCACTTGAGCGCCCGAGCGGACGGGCGACATGCAAGCTTGACGAAAAGCCGCCAATGGCGGCTGCACCGCGCTTTCGCCACGCGCAAATACGATCCCCAAACAACGCTCTCGAACAATTAAGGAAATGCCCATGCCGATCGTGCGTTTTATGTGTCTGCTGGCGCTACTGGCCGGCGTGTCGCTGTACGGACTAAACCGGGCCAGCGCCCAGGGCAGTCCGGACGTGCGGCAAGCCTGCACGCCCGACGCCATGCGGCTCTGCTCGGAGTTCATTCCGGATGTGGCAAAGATTACCGCCTGCATGAAAGCCAAGCGCGCGCAGCTCAGCGCAACCTGCATCACCGCGATGCGCGGCGGCAGACACGAAGCGAGACACAGACACGAGCAACATGAGGCAAGGCACGAAGCGCACCACTACAGGCGGCACCGCTGCACGCATGAGTGCGGCTGACCGGCGCGGGCGGAAACTCAATCCGGCTCACTTCACCGGCCAACATTCGAATGCGGTCGGTTGGATCGATAGGTCCTTGGCGTCGCATAAATAGACATCCTTGTCCTTCTGCAGAACGAGAGTGCCGGCGACGCCGGACTGGTTGCCGGTAACGGCTTTGATCTCGAAACCTTGCGCGACCAGCGACGACAATGAAATCAGCTTTGCCGTCGTGTGCGGCTGCTGCGCGTCGGCCGATTGCGCAACGAGAACCGATGCGGCGGTAATGATGCCCAGCGTCACGGCGGCCGCAGTAAAACGCCTCGTCATCATCGCCTCCAGTTTCTAGTCCTGCGTCAACGGCGCTATGCCGAGCTCCTTGGCGAATGTCGCGACAGCGGCGCGCTGCGCATCGATCGACTGGGCGAACTCCTCGGGACCGCCGACGTTCAAAAGCTGGCCGGTCGCGCCCAAACGATCCTTGATAGTCTCGTCGGCCACCGCGCCGACATCCGCGGTGATTTGCCGGCGGAGCTCGGGCGGCATGCCGGTTGGCCCGAACAGGCCGACGAGACCGTCGAGCGTCAATGCCGGATAGCCCGCTTCTTTTACCGTGGGCAGGTTCGGCTCGGTCGGCGCGCGCACGGTGTTGGTCACGGCCAGAAGCTTGATCTTGCCGGTCTGCAACTGCGGCCGCACGATCGCCAGCGCCGACTCGTAGACCTGCACACGCCCCTCGGCGAGATCGTTGGCGGCGTCCACCGGATTTTTGTAGGCGATCTTGCTGATATCCAAGCCTTCCTGTTTCAACCAGCCGGCAAACATGAAATCCAGCGCGCCGGTCACGCCGGCCCAATTGAGCTTGCCGGGCTCACTGTGGGCGAGCGCTACAAGCTGATCGACCGAATCGACGCCCAAAGCGGCCGGCACCGAGATGGCGATGATGGTGTTGGACACCCGTACAATCGGCACCAGATCGCTCGGCTTATAGGGCAGATGGTCGTGCAGAAACGGGTGCGCGGTGAACGACGATGTCGGCGCGAACAGCAGGACGTGATCGTCGTGGGCACTGACGAAGGCGTTGATGGCGACGATGCCGTCGCCGCCGGGGCGGTTCTCGACGACCACCGGCTGACCCCAACGCTTGCTGAGCCGGTCGGCAAATAGCCGCGCTTCGATGTCCGAGCCGCTTCCTGGCCCGAGCGTCAGGATGAATTTCACCGTGTGGGTTGGCCATGCCAAAGCCGCCGACGCCAACGGCATTTTGCCCACGGCAAAAAGGACGGCAAGCAGACTGCAGGTGACCGCAAGCAAGCAACGCGCTTTAGCGCACATCAAGTCCTCCCCAATCCGCCGGCCAACCTGTCCACTGGCGCGCCGCGATTTTCAGCCTTCCAGCCCGGTCGGCACGTCCTCATTCTCGCTGGCAAGCTTCATCCCGGCCGCGAGCGCCATCGTCTCGGCCAAAGCCGCGAAATCCTTGTGCAGGTATTCTTCCGGGTTCTTTTGCAAAGTGGCCGCATCGAAATGGCTTTGCACTACCTCGCGCGTCGCCGCCGTGACCGGCATCGGCACGTCCATCTTGCGGGCGAGTTCGAGGCCGAGATCGAGATCCTTGCGCAACAGCTCCGGCGTGAACGTCGTCGTCCAGTCGAGATTGACCAGAGCCGGCGATTTATAGCGCGTGAACATCGAGCCCATCACGCCATTGTTGAGGAAGGCAAGGAAAGCGTGCCGCGGTACGCCCATCTTGTTGGTCAACAGCGTAATCTCGATCAGGTTCTCGATGACGACGCCGAGCATGACATTGTGCGCAATCTTGCAGACGCGAGCGAGTTCGCCGTCGCCGACATAGGAAACGCCCTGCGGCGCGAAGACCTCGATCAGCGGCATGGCGACCTTGCAGGCGGCTTCCGGACCCGACACCACGGCGGAGAGCTTGCCGGCCTTGATCACCTTGGCGTTGCCGCTCACCGGCGCGGCAATGAATTCGGCGTCGAATTGCTTGAGCTTGCCGCGGATCTCGGCGGACTCCTCGACCGCAATGGTCGAGCAATCGACCACGATCGGCGGCATCTTGTCGCCCTGACTGCAAACGCTATTCTTGCCGTAGAGCACCTCCTGCACGTCCTTGCCGGTAGCGACGATCGAGAACAGCACATCCACGTCCTTGAGATCGGACAAATGATCGACCAACTTGCCACCGATTTTTTCAAGCGGCTCGGCCTTGGCGCGCGTGCGGTTCCAGATCGAAACGTCATGGCCGGCTTTGATGAGCCGCTCCGCCATCGGAAAGCCCATCCGGCCCATGCCGATCCAACCGATCTTCCGCGTGTTGTTCGTGGCCATACTCAAGCTCCTTTGCCGATTGCGCTGTCGGCGTTGTCCTAGCACAGAGGGCAGCCGCCGCAACGGCTGCCCGAGACTGCGGCCTGTTCTCGGGCGCGCCGGCGCACTATCCTGAAAACGCAATGTACGACACCGTCGACCAACTCGCGCCCGCGCCGCCCAGCCTCGACGCCGGTCCTCTGCGGCGCGCGGCACGCAATGCGTTTCCCTTCGTCGTCGTCGGCGCGGTGTGGGAGGCGGTGGCGCATCTCGAACTGTTTCCGGCGCAATTCTTTCCGGCGCTCGAAACCATCGCCGCAACCTTCGTGCGGCTCACGCTTAACGGCGTGCTACCACATCACGCCTTGGACACGCTCATCCGCCTTTGCGCCGGTTTTGCGCTGGCGGCCGTGGCCGGCGTGGCAATCGGTATTTTGATGGGCCGGTCGCGGCGGGCCGAGGATATTCTGCTGCCGCTGGTGAGCATCGGCGCGCCGATTCCGGGGCTCGCTTATGCGCCGCTGTTCCTGCTGTGGTTCGGTCCCGGCAATGTGTCGGCGGTGGTGCTGGTGGCCTTCGTGTCCGCTTTTCCCATCATCTATAATTGCTGGACTGGGGTAAAAGCGGTCAAGGACATCTGGCTGCGTTCGGCGCAGGCGATGGGCGCCGACGACCCGCGCCTGTTTCGTCACGTCATCCTGCCGGGGGCTCTGCCTTATATTCTCACCGGCTTGCGGCTCGGACTGGCGCAGGCTTGGCGCATTCTGGTTGCCGTCGAAATGCTTGCCGCAGTGCCTTGGGGCTTGGGTTGGCTCATTTTCGGCGCCCAGGAATTCCTCAACACCGACGTCATGCTGGCCGGCATCGCCGTAATTGCCGTCATCGGCCTCGCTTTGGAGAAGCTCGTGTTTGCGCCGCTCGAGGACTTTACCGTGGTGCGCTGGGGCATGATGTCATGAGCCCGGACCGCATACGCTCGCTGCGGCGCGGGGTGCTGACGCTGATCGTTATGGCGGCGGCTTATCAGGCGGTCGCGCGCAGCGGTTATTTTGCTCCGGCTTTGATGCCCTCGCTCGGCACAGTGGCACAGACTCTTCTCAATTCGGTTCTCGACGGCAGCATGCTGCATCATGCCGCCGCGACGCTCTATCGCGTGGTCATCGGCTTCGGCCTTGCCGTCGCGGTGGGTTTGCCTTTGGGCGTGGCGATGGGCCGCTTTCGGCCGGTCGAGCGCTTCGTGCTGCCACTGTCGAGCGCGCTGATGCCGATACCATCGCTCGCCTGGGTGCCGATCTTCATCCTGTGGTTTGGCCTCGGCAACACGGTGACGATCCTCATTGTTTTTTACGCCGCGCTGTTTCCGATGCTGCTCAACACCTGGACCGGGGTGCGCTCGGTCAACCCGATCTGGCTACGCGCTGCCGGTGCCATGGGAGCCAACGAGCGCGCATTGTTCTGGAAAGTCATTATTCCCGGCGCCTCGCCCTTCATCATCACCGGTTTGCGGCAATCGTTCCTGCGGTCCTGGATCGCGGTGATCGGCGCGGAAATGCTGGCGGGCTCCGATTGGGGATTGGGCTGGGTGATTTTTGACGCCAAGGAATTCCTCGACACCGATGTGATGCTCGCTTCGCTGGTAGTGATCGGCCTTATCGGCTTCGCCACGGAACGCTTGGTGTTCGGCTCGATCGAGCGGGCGACCATTTATCGCTGGGGCATGGCGCGCGCGGCGAAAGGCTAAAACCGCACGGCCTTTTTTCGGATTTGCCGCAAGCCGTGCAATTGTGCTGGAACGGTACCAGAAACGCTCCGAGAAGCGCTCGCGGAAACGCCAATGCCCCACATCGAGGCGCACGATATTACCCTGACCTATGCCACACCCAGCGGCTCGGTGCCGGGCGTGCGCGGTGTGAATTTCGGCATGGCGGAATCGGAATTCCTCTGCATCGTCGGACCGAGCGGGTGCGGCAAGTCGACGCTGCTTAATATCATTGCCGGCTTTATCACCCCGACCGCGGGCGAAATTCGTATCGGCGGTGCGCCGGTCAAAGGCTTCGGCATGGACCGCGGCGTGGTGTTCCAGGATTTCGCCCAGCTGTTTCCGTGGCGGACCGCGCTCGGCAATGTGACGTTCGGCCTCGAAATGAAGGGCATGGCCAAAGCCGAGCGCGAGACCATCGCGCTCGAACAGCTCCGCCTGGTGAAGCTGGAAAAATTTGCAAGATCCTATCCGCACCACCTTTCGGGCGGCATGCAGCAGCGGGTCGCGATCGCACGCGCGCTGGCTTACAATCCGGCGGTGCTGCTGATGGACGAGCCGTTCGCGGCGCTCGACGCCCTGACCCGAGATGACATGCAGCGGCTGCTTGCCGAAGTGTGGCGGACGACGCGCAAGACGGTGATCTACGTGACCCACAATGTCGCCGAAGCCGTTTATCTCGCCGACCGGGTGGTGGTGATGACGCCGCATCCCGGCACGGTGAAGACCGAAGTGTCCATTCGCCTGCCGCGCCCGCGCGATCCGCTCAGCGTCGCGTTTCTGGATTATCAGAAAGAACTTTTGAGCCTGCTCGGTCACGAGAACAGAGCGTGACGCAAAAAGGGCGTTTTACCTCAACAAACATGCTCGGAGGAAACTCATGTCGCAGCCATTCAATCTTTCTCGCCGGCAATGCCTCGCGGTCGGCGCCGGCGCCTTCAGCCTCGGGTTCGGCGCGGCGCGATCGGCCTCGGCAGCCACAACGATCCGCCAAGGCTATCAGACCAACATCTGGGGCATGCCGACCTATTATTTGATGAAGTCCGGCTATCTCGAGAAGCGCGGTCTGACGGTCGAAGACTTCGCCGTTCCTTCCGGCAACATCACGATGCAGCAGATGGTCGCGCGCCAGGTCGATCTTGGCACCTATGCGGGACCCTCTTTCATCATCGGCAACATCAAAGGCGGCCTCGTCGCCATCGCCATGATCGAGCATGTCGGCAAGACGGCGCGTATTACGGCGCGCAAGGACTTGAACATCACCAAGATCGAAGAGCTGCGCGGCAAACGCATCGCCAACCAGACCGGATCCTCCGTCGGCAACGATTTGGTCGATGTCGTCCTGCCGCATTATGGGCTGAACAAGGGCGACTACACCGAAGTGCGTATGGACGTGAACAACATGGTCGCCGCGCTTGCCGCCAAGACGGTCGACGCCATGGCGAATGTCGAGCCCTACAACGTCATCGCGGTCGCCGAGGGCGTTGGCACCGACCTCGGCGATTTTTCCAGCTTCGACTCAATGCCGGTTTTCATGGCGGCGACGCCCGATTTCGTGCAGAAGAACCCCGATGCGGTGATCGCCTATCTCAAAGCTTGGCTCGATGCCGCGAACGACTTCAAGAGCAACGCGCAAAAAGTGAACGACGTCATCTATAAATTCTATGCCGACAAAGGCTACAAGATGTCGCCCGAGGTGTTCGCGACCGCCATGTCGCGGGTGGAGGTCAGTCCGAGCTTCCCCGACCTCAAGTCCTACATGCAGCAACAGGCGGAAATCCTGGTGAAGAACAAGATCATCCAAACCATTCCCGATTGGAGCACGGCGCTGCGGCCGGACTTCATGGAGAAAGCCAAGGCATAAGCCTGTTCCGCTTCCGCTGAATCGGACGCAATCGTCATAACCAGGACTGGCACTCCGCGGCACCCGCACCGCGGGAAATCCAGTGTCCCGGCTAGCCACGTTTAAGATATTATCCCGAACCCTGTGCAGGAGACTTGTAATGACGTCCGAAAAAAGTCCGCTCACCGAAGGCTATCAACCCGTCACCTGGAATTTTAAGCTACTCGCCCACGATATGCTTGGCGGCTTCGGCGGCATGGGCGAAGGCATGTCGGTGCAGATCGCGCCTGACGGGCGGCGCATCATCTGGCTGGCGCACGAGAGCGCACCGAAGAATTTCACCGCCGTGGACGTCTCCGATCCGCGCAAGCCGAAGGTGGTGTGCCAGACCGACCTGCCGCACGCCAATATGCGTTCGAATTCGCTCGAGACCTGCGGCAACATGATGGCGGTCGCCTATCAGACCTCAAAGAAGGATCTGCAACCCGCAGGCTTCGAGCTGTTCGATATTTCCAAGCCGGAAAATCCGAAGTCGATCGGCTTCTTTGATTGCTCCGGGCCGCATTCGCGCGGCGTGCATCAGCTGTGGTTCTGCGACGGCGAATACGTGCATTGTGCTTCCGGCTCGCGCGATTTCGTGCCAACCAATCCGGGCGACGATCAGTTCTATCGCTGCGTCGACGTGCGCAATCCGTCAAAGCCGGTCGAGGTCGGCCGCTGGTGGATGCCCGGCACCCGCCAGGGCGACAACGTCATGCCGCCGACGCGGCATCCGATCGACAAGGGCTTCCGCGCCCACAATACCAACGTCTATCCGCAGCGCCCGGACCGCTGCTACCTCGCTTACATCGATGGCGGCATGTTCGTGCTCGACATTTCCGACAAGGCGAACCCGAAGAAGATTTCGCATTGGACCAATTCACCGCCCTATACCGGTTTCATGCACACCATCGTGCCGCTGTTCGATCGCGGCCTGATGCTGGTAACTGACGAGTCGACTGAGAACAACGCCAAGGACTGGCCGAAGCTTATCTGGGTGCTCGATGCGCGTGACGAGACCAATCTCGTTTCGATCGCGACCTGCCCGTTGCCCGATCACCGGATTTACGCGGCGGCGGGCCGCTTCGGCGCCCACAACATCCATGAAAACGTGCCGCTGCCGACGGCGTGGCAGAACGACCAGATCGTGCTCGGCACATTCTTCAATGGCGGTCTGCGCGCCTACGACATCGCCAATCCGTATCAGGCCAAAGAAGTCGGCGTCTTCATGCCGCCGGCGCCCCCCGGCGCCCCGACCGGCACTATCCAGATGAACGACGTCTTCGTCGACGAACGGCAGATCGTCTACACGGTCGACCGTCACGTCGGCGGACTGTACATCCTCGAAATGGATTTCTGATTTGCTCGATCTGTTCCCCTCGCGCGAGGCGAGCCCGTTTGGGCGGCGGCTCAAGCGTGAGCGCGGCGCAAAAATCCCGGTGACGGTCGTCACCGGTTTTCTCGGCGCGGGCAAGACGACGCTGATCCGGCGATTTCTCAAGTCGCCGGGAGGTCAAGGTACCGCGGTCATCATCAACGAGTTTGGCGCCGTCGGCATCGACGATGCGCTGGTGCGCGATAGCGCCGAAGAAACGGTGCTGCTGGGCAACGGCTGCCTATGCTGCATCACCCGGACCGATCTGCAGGCCGCGCTGCGCCGTCTCGTCTTTGACCGCGAGCGCGGCACCGTGCCGCCGTTCGCCCGCGTCCTGATCGAGACGTCGGGCCTCGCCGATCCGGCGCCGATCCTGCAGACATTTTCTACCGATCGCGCGCTCGGCGGCGAATTCCACGTCGACGTCGTGCTCACGGTGGTCGATGCGGTGAACGGCGAGACTTCGCTCGACGATGCCGCCGAGGCGCGCAAGCAGGTCATTCTCGCCGACCGGCTCATCGTGTCGAAGACCGATCTGGCGACGTCGGGAACCGTCGAGCGGCTGACGCGGCGCCTGCAACAGCTCAATCCACGCGCCGGCATCGACATCGTCGTCGCCGGCGCGCTCGACCCGGCGCGCATGATTGAGCCGGCGGCGCGCGAGGCGTCGGGTTTTGTCGCCGAAGCCGAGCATAGCGATGACGTGAAAAGCTTCGTGATGGTGCAGGCCGAGCCCCTCGACTGGCCGATCTTTGCGCGCGCCATGGAAACGCTAATCGCGCTGCGCGGCGCCGATCTATTGCGCGTCAAGGGGTTGCTCAACGTCAGAGGCTGTCGCGGCCCGGTGGTGGTACAATACGTCCAGCACCTTGCCCATCCGCCGGTCGAGTTGCAGGAATGGCCGAACGGCGACCGTGCCAACCGCGTCGTGTTTATCACCCGCGATATTGCGGAGCGCGAGGTGCGCGATCTGTTTACGGCCGTGCGAGCACTGGCAAAAAGCGAGCGTTAGCCTTCAGGCGACGGTCCGTCCGCCCCGATCCCGGCGACGCAGCGCTTGAGCGCCGCAATCAGCTCGGCGCTGTGCACGAGGTGGTTCTCCTCGGCGTGCAGGATGCGTTCGAACGCCCGGCGCTTGAGCGCCAGCACGTCGATATCGCCATGCTGCGGACCGGCGGCATCGCAGACGATGTCGATGAGCCGCTCGGCGGCATGCAGGCGGCCGAGCAAATAGTCGTTTTCGCGATAGCGGCGCGAGAAGAAGCCGGCGAAATTGTTAAAGCCGATGCCCTTGAGGCTTTTGCTGCCGGCAAATCCTTTGAGCGTGTGCACCTCTTCCGGGCTGATGCGATCGACCAGGATTTCGCGCAATTCGCCGGTGCCGCGCCCGGTGGTCACCGGGAAAGTCAGCACGTCCCAAAATGGAAAACCGAGATAATTGATCAGGACCTCGCGGCGCGCTTCGGGATGCCATTGCGCGGGATCGAGCGACGCCAAAAGTTCGTCGAGATCGCGGGTGGTGGCGTTGAGGTCGATTTCCTTGCCCAGCGTCTCGACCAACAGATCGAGGCTCTTGGCCTCGTCGCCGGCAACGAAACGCTGCGCATAAGCCGCGAGGTCCCCCGTCTCCGCCGCCGAGGGCGGATGACGGAACAGCTTCTCCACCAGCGTGTGAACGGCGGAACTGAAGAACGCCGGCTCCTCGCATTGCTGCAGCACGTCGAGCTGCAGATACAGCGCGCGCTTGAGACGGTCCACAACGGCGGGATCGAGCCCGGGGAACCGTCCTTCATCAAGCAACCGATATAGCCGGTTCTGACCTTCGATCAGGAAATGCAATCGGCGCCGCCGGTAATCGACGTCGAAAGCGAGGAAAAATTCGATCCAGAGCGGCAGCCGGGAATGCGCGGCGACCTCATGCTTGAGCGCGTCGCTGCCGGCCTTCTGATAGACGATGCCGCGGCGAACCGCCCAGGTGTTGACAATTTCTTCCACCGCACGGGCGAGCGGCGAAGTCGGTGGCACGCCGCCGACGATCGCGATCATGCGCGCGACGAAGCCGCGCACCGACATCATCTTCAGCCGCACATAGCCTTCATGGGCGAAGCCGGCTTCGCGGGCGACGCGGTCGTTGACCGTCTCGCGCCAGTGGCGGATATCTTCATGCGTGAACGCGCCGTCGAGCGGTTTGTCGATGATGTCGCCGACGAGCTCGGTGACCTGCGGACGCGCGCTTTCGATGATCGACTTGATGCCGCGCACCTGGGCGTTCAGTGTATTGACCCGGGCTAGTTCATTGGCGATCGGCTGGTCGGACGGCAGGTCCGAGAGCGCGCCTTTGATGGTCGAGAAGAAATTGGGCACCGCACGGCGGGATCCGCCGGCAATGGAGGCCGGTTTGGCGTCGATGAAAATAAGCCGCCGGTCGACGTCTCGATAGGCGGAGCGATTGTGGATCGCCGTGATCGCCTCGCGGAACGGCCGGTTATTGAGCACCGCGCCGTCGATGAACGAGGCGGTGGCGGGGTCGATATCGGCGCGCAGGTGCCGCTCGAAATTGCGCACGATGAATTCCTCGCGCCGCGGCCACGTCGCGCCGCGGCTGGCGAGGATCGCGTCCATCTCGACGATCTGCGCCGGGGGGAACGCGCCGGGAAAGCACGAGGTTGCGCGGGCAGCGAAGGCGAGCCCGGGCACGTTGTCCATGGCAAAGTCGCTTTCCACCTCGCCGCCGGGCCGGCGGCGATATTTGAAGTGCAGCACGTGACGGTGTTCGAGCTCGTAAACGACGGGTGGATCGTGAATCTGGAGCGGCTCGCGATAGCCGTAAAAGTCCGTCAGCGTGACGAACAGATCGAGGCCCTGGCCCGACGGCAGAAGCGACGCGGTCGGCGTCTTCGGCTCGCCCATGGCGGTAGCGGCGTCGTACATCAGCTCGGTCATGACCGCCCCGGAGAACGGTGGCTTGAACCAGCGCGAGCGCAGGAACAGCGAAAGCTTCTGGCGCACCTCGCGGTCGCGCACGGCGTCGAGCATGCCGCTAGCCGCCGCCGCCCAGATAAAGGGCTTGAGTATCCATTTGCTGGCCTTACCGGCGCGCGCCTCCGGCGCGAGCAGCACCGTGACGTCGGCGTTCTCGAGCCACAGATCGCGCAGCCGCGAGGTCGGCAGGTCGTGACTTAATGCCCGCGCCAGCATGCTGGCATTGATGCCGCCGGCGGAGGCGCCGGCGAGCGTATCGACAATAACGCGCAGCTCGAGTTTACGGCCGATATCGCGGAGCAAGGCGAAGTAATCCGCCTCGGTGTCGTATTCTGGATCGGCGGCATCGGCGTAGTCGAAGAATTCGCCCTTAGCGCGCTGCGTGCGGTCGGTAATGCGGTGCAGCGCGCTCGAAGCGCGCACGAGCTTGAGGATTTCCTTGCAGATGCCATGGATGTAGACCGCGAGCGAAACGCCGCCGAAGCAAACGAGCGCAATGCGGAGTTCTTTCTCGCGCAACAGCAAACCTCCCGAGCGTGCGGCGCTGTCGGTCGCTTGTGCGAAAGTCCGATTCGGATTGGACTAGAACTTCGGCCGATATGCAATGCGCGGCGGAGGTCTATCCCCCGCCGTGCCGATGCATCCAGCCCAGGAACGCATCGATGGCCGATCAGCCGAAGGTGAAGGCGTCGTGATAGGCGCCCTGCACACTGCCGCCGGGCACCGGGCCGCCGCCCGGCACATGCACCATGTTGCCGATCACCGCGCAAGTGGCGCCATGCAGTCCGTGGCGCGGGATCGCCATCGAAGTGAGCGCTTCCCAGGCATCGGTCTTGGGGTCATAGGCCTCGTTGGTGCCAAACACGCGGCCGGTCGCCTCGCCGCCGAACACCACGATCTTGCCGCCGATATAGACGCAGGACGGGCCGCTGCGCGCGGTGGGCAGCGGGGCACGGAAGCTCCAGCCATCCGTCTTCGGATCGTAGACGGCGTTGAGCGACGTGTTGAAATCGTACGAATCCATGCGGCCGGCAATGGCGTGGATTTTGCCGTCGACCACGGCGACACCCATGTGGTCGCGCTGGCCGACGAAGGGCTGCGTGCCGGTCGAGCCGCGCATGCTAGCGCGGTCCGAATATTTGTCGGTCGCGGGGTCGTAGACCTCGTGCCACTCCACCGAACGCACGTCGCGGCCGCCGAGCAGATGGATCTTGCCGTCGAGCACGATCGCCGAGATGGCGCCGCGCGGCCGCGACAGGGCGGCGATCGGCGCCCACTGGTCGGTCGCCGTGTCGTAGACGAAGCACTTGGAATGCGGGCAACGGTTCTGTTCGACGAAGCCGCCGAAGGTATAGACCTTGGTGCCGATGGAAACGCCGGCGACGTGATTGCACGGATGCGGAAAGGCCGCTTTCAGCGACCAGGATTTCGTCGCCGGGTCGTAGACTTGGTGAAAGTTTTGATCGACCCGGTGCTTGGCGTAGCCGGCAATGCTGTGAATCTCGCCGCTGCATTCGATGACAGCGTGCTCTCCGGTCGGAATCGGCATCCGCGGCTGCTCGACCCATTTGCCGGGATTGGCGGCCTTGGGCGCGACGCTCGTCATATAGCGCTGCTTTTCGACAGTCTTGGGAATGTCGGTGATGGACTTGTCGTTGAGCCCGAGAAAGACCGGAAGTTCCTGTTCAGTTGCCATGATTGACCTCAATTCTATTTGCTCGTGATCTGATCCAAAATCATCCGCCGCTTTTGGTCGCTAAGCGGCGGCATATCCGGGAACGGCGTCGCGCAACAATTTGCGCGTCAGCTCGACGCCCTCGCGCGCGACGTCGTAGGGCGAGCGCGCCCAGAGTTCTGGATTGGGCGCTTCGTAGCTCAGATAGCCGGTGTAGTTTTTCTCCGCCAGCAGACCGAGCATTTCGCGCCATTTGACGACACCTTTGCCCGGCGGCAGGCGGTCGGTCGGCCGTGCCACGCCGGTCACCGGATTCGGCGAAAGATCGCTGTACTGGAAGCAGAAAATCCGCTCGGCCGGCACGCTTTCGAAACCGCGGCCGGCGGCGCCGCTCCGCGTAAAATGATAGGCGTCGATCAGATAACCGCAATTCTCTTTGCCGGCGCCGTCGAGCAGTTCCTTGAGCACCGCAAGCTTGTTGAGCACCGGATGCTGCGAATTGAATTCGATGGCGAGGCGCAGCTTATATTCGGCGGCGATGTCGCCGGCGCGCTTGAGATAGCCGATCGCATCCTTGATCGAGCCCTGGACTGGTCCCGGCGCGCTCATCAGCATGGTGCAGCCGAGCGCGGCGGCATTCTCGCACGATTCCCGGAACACGCCGAACAACCGCTTGCTTTCCTCGCCGGTGGCGAACAGCCAGCCATATTCCACGCCAAGCACGCCGACCGGAATGCCGCTCGCCCGGATCAGATCGAGCACCTGTGCGTTGCTCATGCCGGCGTCGAAGCAGCGCTTGAAGTCGGTGCGGCGCAGCTCGACCGCGTCATAGCCGGCGACGCGCGCGGCATCGAGCGCGGTAGCAAGCGGTGTGGTGTCGATCGTCCACATATGCAGTGCGAGCCGGCCAAACTTCTCCGTCATGCTTTCGTGCTCCATTACGGGTGATGTGATGGCGAACTGCCGCCCGCTGGAACGGCCGATCGGCGCCGGGTCGAAGGGCCGTTATTGGCCGTGGATCGAAGCTTGTAAAGGCCTGCCTGCCGCGGCGTTGAGATCGTGGCGCGCTTCTGGTTAGATGCCGCCGTTCGACCCCGGACATCATCGACAGACGGACCAAACCGTTCGGCCTCTCACTTCGCCCGACGTCATCGTCGCACGAGCATAAGCAAGGCATGACGCAGAATTTCGAATTCACCCTCAACGGCAAGCCGGTCGGCGTCGCGCTCGACAATGAGGAAACGCCGCTTCTGGACGTTTTGCGCAACGCGCTCGGCGTGATGGGCACGCGGTTCGGCTGCGGGCTCGACCAGTGTGGCTGTTGCATGGTGCTGATCGACGGCGCGCCCCAGAAGAGCTGTTCGAAACCGGTGTGGAGCGTCGCCGGCAAGACCGTCATCACGGTCGAGGGATTGGGCACGCCGCAACGCCCGCACCCGCTGCAGCAGGCGTTTGTCGACGAGCAGGCCGGGCAATGCGGCTATTGTCTTGCCGGCATCCTGATTACGGCGAAAGCGCTGCTCGACCGCAACCCGCAGCCGACGCGCTCGGAGATCGCCAAGGCGCTCGACGGCAATATCTGCCGTTGCGGCGCGCATAACCGGATCATGCGGGCGGTTCAAAACGCGGCGGCGCACATGCTTGCTGCGGCGAACGCGGGAGCCCAATCATGAACGCGCCCGTCCTGCCCGGTCCGCTCGCCGATAATCCGCGCCTCGATCGCTGGGTGACGTTTCCGGCGCCCGGCAAAGTGATCGTCGGAACCGGCCGCGTCGAGCTCGGCCAGGGCGTGCTGACGGCGATGGCGCAGATCGCCGCCGACGAGCTTGGCGTCGCCATGGAGCGCATCACCATCCGCTCCGGCAACACCGCATTCACGCCGAACGAGGGCTACACTGCCGGCAGCCAATCGATCCAATTCGGCGGCGTGGCGATGCGGCAAGCTTGCGCCGACGTGCGCAACCTGTTCATCGAACAGGCCGCGCAAGTGCTGAGCTGCAAACCCGACAATCTCAACATTCGCGACGGCGCAATCCTGCGTGACGGCAATCCGACCGGCCAGGATTACTGGACGCTCGCCGGCGCCGTCGATCTCGCCGCCGAGGCGACGGGGGGCGGCAAACGCAAGGCAGTCGCGGATTTCACCAGCATCGGACAAAACAACCCACGCCTCGACTTGCCGGCCAAGATTTTCGGCGAACGTGCTTTCATCCACGATATGGCGCTCGACGGCATGGTGCATGCGCGCGTGGTGCGCCAGCCCAATCGCGGCGCTGCAATCGAAACCGTCGATGAGCAGGCCATCAGGCGCGCCGCCAAGGCGCCGATCGAATTCGTCCGTACCGGTAATTTTCTTGCCATCGTCGGCAACGACGAGACTGCGGTCGATGCCGCGGCGCTCGCAGCCTCCGATCATGTCACCTGGAACAACGTCGAGAAGCCGACGCCGCTACAGCAAGAAGCAGTTTGGCTGGTGCAGCGCCCGTCGGAAGATCGCCTGATCGGCCCCGCCGAGCCGGCTGATGCCCAAGGGCGCGAGCGCTTCGAGGCGACCTACACCAAGCCACATATCGCGCACGCCTCGATCTCTCCGTCCTGCGGACTCGCGCTCTACGAGGACGGCCAGCTCACGGTATGGACCCACTGCCAGGGCGTGTTCCCGCTGCGGGCCGCGCTGGCGCGCGCGCTTAAACTCGACGCAAACAAAATCATCGTGCAGCACGTGCAGGGCGCCGGCTGCTACGGCCATAACGGCGCCGACGATGCCGCCGCCGACGCCGCCATCATCGCGATGAAAATGCCGGGCAAGCCGGTGCGCGTGCGCTGGCGCCGCGAGGAGGAATTCATCTACGAGCCGAAGCAGCCGGCAATGACCGTCAAAGTGCGGGCGCTTGTGGGTGCCGACGGCAAGCCATCCGACTGGACCGCAGAAATCTGGAGCGGCAATCACAACGGCCGCCCGGGCGGGGGCAATGCGCTGCTGCCCGAGGAAGCCCTTCCCGATTACACGCCGCTGCCGCCCGCGAATGAAGTTCCCGAGGCGAACGGCGGCGGCGCCACCCGTAACGCCGAGCCGCTGTACGACATCGCGCAGAAGCGAATCATACATCACTTGGTGCGCGAGACCCCGGTGCGCGTCTCCTCGCTGCGCGGGCTAGGTGCGATGACCAACATCTTCGCGCTCGAATGCGCGGTCGACGAGCTCGCCGAGCGCAGCGGCCGAGACCCGGTCGCCTATCGTCTGTCGATCACCTCCGACCCGCGCGCCCGCGCGGTCATCGAGAAGGCAGCCGCCATGGCGAATTGGGATGCGAAAGCGCCATTCGGCACCGGCAGCGGCCGCGGCATTGCGTTCGCGCGCTACAAGAACCGGGCCGGCTATGCCGCCGTCGTGGTCGAACTTGAGGTCGGAGAGACCATCCGTCTGCGCCATGTGTGGTGCGCGGCTGATGCCGGTCTCGTCGTCAATCCGGACGGCGCCATCAATCAGATTGAAGGCGGCATCATCCAGTCGGCGAGTTGGGTGCTCAAGGAGCAGGTCCGCTTCGACGCCGGCGTAAGCTCGTTCGACTGGGAAACCTATCCGGTGCTGAAATTCAGCGAGGTGCCGGAAATCGATATCGAGCTCATCAACACCAAGGACGAAACGCCGCTCGGCGTCGGCGAGGTGACGGCCGGCCCCACCGCCGCCGCGATCGGCAATGCGGTGTCGCACGCGCTCGGCGCGCGGATCCGCGAACTGCCGATGACCCGTGAGCGCATTATGGCGACGCTGCTCAGGGCATAAATTGCGTATCTTTCGTGGGGCAGAACAACGGCACTGCCTCGGATTTGCCGCAACGCCACACTACGCGCCAACCGTGTGATAGGCTGCGATTTTCGGGGGTGGCCAGGAAGGGACTCACAGTGCTGCGAGCACGCCGGTTCCCAGCGGTGGCGGCATCGTTGCTGATCGCTGGTGCATTTCTTGTTCTCCTCTTCCCGGCGGCGCCCGCGCGTGCGGACAGTTCCGTCGGCAGCTGCGAACAGGCGGCCCAGGTTGCGGTATTGCCCTCGCCGCTTACGCCATGGAAGGGCGCGCCGTTGCGTGTCCTTGTCGCCGCCGAGAAGCCACTCCAGGGCGAGGTTTCCCTGATCGCACCCGATGGCAGCATCGCAGCCAAATCGGCCGACCGCGAGGGCGGCCCGCCCTATTACTGGTATGCCGAGGTTGCTTCGCCGGCCGCAGGTGCTTGGCGCGCGACGCTTTCGATCGCTGGCGGGTCCCCTCCCTGCGGCACAATTACGCGCGACATCGCGGTGAGCGCTGCAAAGCCGCCGGGCCTGGAGGCAAAGCCGGGCACACTGTGGCCCATACGGGCGTCATGGAACCGCGCGACGGAAAATCTCTTTTCGGCATGGGTCGCAAAGCTGTTCGATGGGCCGCTCGACCAGGAGCTGTCATGGAAGACGTGGGTCGACGTCCTGCACGACCCCTCGCGCAACATGCTGTTCAACTCTCTGGGCCTCGGCGAAGACAACTTGCTGCGCGGCTCGCGCCCCGATTGCGCGGATTTCGTCTACTTTTTGCGCGCCTACTTCGCATTCAAGATGGGCCTGCCATTCGGCTACTCGAATTGCTCTCGCGGCAACGGCGGCGCGCCGCCGAAGTGCTATCAGTGGTTCGATATAGAGCATCCCGAGGTTACGCGGCCGGCGCCGGCGCCCGAAGCAGCCCCCGAGCAAATTGCCGCCGCCCCAGAGCCGGCCCCAGAGCCCAGTCCGCTGCAAAAGCTGTTCGCTCCGACGGCTCCGCCTCCGACGCCTGCTGCGCCCCCACCGGAGCCGGCGAAACCGGCTGCGCCGAAGCGGCTGGGACTTGCCGCGTCCTTCGCCAGATATTTGCCGGCCGTCGCCGACGTCGTCCAGACCGGAGCCGTGCGCGTGTCGGCCAACGACGACCGCACCGACTTTTACATGGTGCCGTTGACCCAAGCGACACTGCGCCCGGGCACCGTTTACGCCGACCCCTACGGGCACGTTCTGATGTTGGTCAAACGCGTGGCAGAGTCGAACGGCGCGCCCGGCGTTTTTCTCGCCGTCGACGCGGAGCCGGACGGATCGGTCACGCGCAAGCGCTTCTGGCGCGGCAATTTCCTGTTCGTGCACGATCCCGCGCTCGGCAGCCCTGGTTTCAAGCGCTTCCGGCCGATCGTGCAGGAGAAGACCGGGGGCTTGCGGCGGCTGACCAACGCCGAAATCGCCAAGGACCCGCAATACGGCGATTTCTCGCTGGAGCAGACGCAGCTCAGCGTCCAGGATTTTTACGACCGCATGGATGACGTGATGTCGCCCGAGCCGCTCGATCCGGTACGCGCGATGGAGGACGCCATCACCGACCTCGACGAGCAGGTGAATACGCGCGTCACCGCGGTCGATAATGGGCGGCAATATGAGGACAAGAAGCCCGGCGTCATCGAGATGCCGAACGGCCCGTCGATTTTCGAAACGACAGGCGCCTGGGAGGATTATTCGACTCCGGCGCGGGATTTTCGTTTGTTGATCGCGATCGACGTGGTGCGCGGCTTTCCCGACCATGTAGCGCGGCGGGCCGAACGCTACGCGATACCCAACGGCAAGAGCCCGGCGGACGTGAAAGCGCAATTGCAGGGCGTCCTGGCGTCGGAGCTTGCGGCGCGGAAATTTTCTTATACGCGGAGCGACGGCTCGCAGTGGACGCTGACACTTAAGGACGTGATCGATCGAGCGCCCGATCTGGAAATGGCCTACAATCCGAACGACTGCGTCGAGCTGCGCTGGGCCGCGGCGGCGGGCAGCAACGAGGCGGCGACCTGCAAGCGCCACGCACCGGCGGCGCAGCGCGCCAAGATGACGCAAGACCGCAGCTGGTTCCACGAGCGTCACTGGCCGACACCGTCGGGCGCCTAGCGTACTGACCATGATTATTCGTACTCTCGACGAAGCCCTGGCCCCGATCGCCGACGGCTGCATGCTGGCGGTGCCGCGCGAAAGCTCTGGCGTGCCGATGGCGGCGACACGGGCGCTGATCCGGCGCGGCATCAAGCGGCTGCATCTGGTGACGCTGCCGACCTCGAGTTTGCAAGCGGATTTGCTGATCGGTGCCGGCTGCGTCGAAACACTGGAAACCTCAGCCGTCAGTCTCGGTGAATTCGGACCGGCACCGCGCTTCACCGCCGCAATCCTCGCCGGCGCGATCCGCATGATCGACGCCACCTGTCCGGCGCTGCATGCCCAATTTCAGGCTGCCGAGAAAGGCGTGCCGTTCATGCCGCTGCGCGGCCTGATCGGCTCCGACGTTCTGGCGCACCGGCCGGACTGGAAGGTGATCGACAATCCCTTCGGCAATAACGATCCGATCGTGCTGCTGCCGGCGCTCAACCCCGATGTCGCATTGTTTCACGCGCCGATGGCCGACCGGTTCGGCAATGTCTTTGTCGGCACGCAGCGTGAGCTTGTCGTCATGGCGCATGCGGCGCAGAAAACCGTCGTCACCGTCGAGAAAGTTCATGACGGCGATTTGCTGCGCGACCCGGTTCTCGCCGCCGGCACGCTGCCCGGCTTTTACGTCGAAGCGGTGGCGGTCGCCCCGCGCGGCGCTTGGCCGCTGCGGGATCACTACGCCATCGACGGCGCGCACATCGCCGAATATGCGCGCCTTGCCGCCACGGCCGAAGGGTTTGCGCAATATCTAGATCGCTACGTTTATGAAAAAGTCCCGGCGTAATTCTTTGTCGTCATGCCCGGCATTATGCCGGGCATCCACGTCTTTCTGTCTATCGCCAAAGCGTAGACGTGGATGGCCGGAACATAGGCGAGCGAAGCGACGCCGTTCTTCGAACGGCTATGCCCGGCCATGACGAAATACGATTTTCGCGACGAGGAACTGCTCGCCGACGTGATCTGCCGGCTGATCGGGCAAGATGGCGAAACTTTGCGTCATGTCGCCGTCGGCTCCGCTTCACCGATTCCGGCGACCGCCGCGCTGCTTGCCCGCGAGCAAGGCGGCGGACGGCCTTACGTTTCGCTGCTCGGCAGCCGAGCCCACACCTTCTTCACTGACGGCGCGCGCGAACTGTTCGACTGCGCCGGCCAGGGCCGCATCGACGTGTTCTTTCTCTCCGGCGGCCAGATCGACGGCGAAGGCAACATCAATCTGGTCAGCGTCGGCGATTACGATCGGCCCAGGGCGCGCTTTCCCGGCTCGTTCGGCTCGGCTTATCTCTATTACGTCGTGCCCAAGGTGATCCTGTTCCGCGTCGAGCATTCGCGCCGTACGCTGGTGCCGAAGGTCGACTTCGTCAGCGCGCCCGGCGGCAGTGACGGCAATGTCTTTCGTCCCGGCGGCCCGATCGCGCTTGTCACCAATCGCTGCCTGTTCGTTTTCGACCGCGCGCGCCGCCGCTTCCGGCTCGCCAGCGTGCATCCCGGCCACAGCGTCGAGGAAGTGCTCGACAACACCGGCTTCGACTTCGACCGCCCGGCCGAAGTGCCGGTAACCGAAGCGCCGTCAGCCGAGACGCTCAAGCTCATGCGCTCAACCGTCGCGCCGATGCTGGCCGAGGTCTATCCGCAGTTCGCCGAGCGAGTATTTGGTGCGGCTGCGTCAGCCACGTTATCCTGACGGATAAAGCGTTGCACCCCCCGTCGCGCCATGGTTTTTATGCGCCCGCAACAGGAAGGAAACGTCCGGTGAAGCAGGTGGAAGTAGGCGTAATCGGTGTCGGCTGGATCGGCGGCTTGCGGGCCGACACGCTGTCGCGCACGGCGCTGGTCGACAGATTGCACCTGTGCGACATCAAGCCGGACCGGCTCGCCGAGGTGAAAAAGCTTTATAAGCCGGCGACCGCATCCCTCGATTACAACGACATCATCAGGAACGATGCCATCCGCGTCATCTATGTCTCGACCACACCCGAAGCCAACCACTATCCGATCGCGCGCGACTGTTTGAAGTCGGGCAAGAACGTCATGCTGGAAAAGCCGATCGCGCTGGAGCTGTGGGAAGCCGACGAGCTGATCCAATTGGCCAAGCGTAACGGCCTGAAGTTCACCATCGGCTATTCGCAACGCTTTAATCCCAAAGTGGCCTACGCCAAGAAAAAGATCACCGACGGCACGCTCGGCAACGTCGTCTCGGTGCTGGTCAGCCGGCATCTGTCGCGCGAACTGGGCAAGAAGATCGCGAGCCGGGTGCGGCTGTCGCCCGTCGTCATGGAATTGACCCACGATCTCGACTTTGTGTTCTGGCTGCTCGAGCCGGCGAAGCCGGTGCGCGTCTACAGTCAGGGCGCTTACGGCTATATGCAGCCGATCAATGGTTCGCACGACGTCATGTTCACCACCGTGACCATGGACAACGGCGTCGTGGTGATGATCGGCGGCGGCTGGAATTTTCCGCCGAGTTTTCCGAATTACTGCTCGACTTGGATTGAGATCACCGGCACCGAGGGCGCGCTTACCCTCGACGATACCCAGCGCGACAACTGGCTCAATACCGCAAAGCGCGGCCAGGAATTTCCAATGTCGACCATGCCCGGCGAGTGGGTCGATCACGTCTATGCCGGCGGGCTGGGTCCGGAGACCATGCATTTCCTCGAAGCCTGCATCCGCGACACGCCGGTGATGGTGACGCCGGAGAGCGCACGGCGTGTAATGGAAACCTACAGCGCGGCCGATCTGTCGGCCGACCGCAACGAACCGATCGATCTGCCGCTCTCCAACGAAACAATTTCAGGCATTGCCGAGCTGAAGGCCAAGAACCGCGCGGGGCTGAACGTATGAGGGAGGGTGCAAAAGGCATCGGGCTTGCCATTATCGGCGCCGGACGCGTCGGCCTATTCCGCGGCGAAGTGGCGGCGCGCCATCCCGCGGTGGAGTGGATCGGCATCGCTGAGCTCAACCACAACCGCGGCGGCGACGTCGGCGCGCGCATCGGCGCCGATTTCATCACCACCAGCCATCGCGAACTCCTGGCACGGCCGGAAGTGACCTGCGCCATCATCGCCACCGACGAGCATCTGCACGTCGAGCCGGTGTTGGCGGCGGTCGAACGCGGCGTACCGATGCTGATCGAAAAGCCGCTCGCCACCGATCTCGCGGAATCGGCGCGCGTGCTCAAGGCTATCACCGACGCCAAGCTCGACGCGGTGGTTGGCTACACCCAGCGCTTCCGCAGGAAATGGCTCGGCGCGAAAGAAAAGGTGCGCAACGGCGCGCTCGGCGACGTGACCATGGTGACGTCGCGCGCCTTCATGAATTGGCTGGTCGCCATCGACAATTACAAGCGCACCAACGATCCGGCGACGATCTCGCCGATGGTGATCTCCGGCACGCATGCGCTCGACATCGTGATGTGGTATCTGGAAAAGAAAACGCCGGTCGAATGCTACGCGCGTTCGGTCGACAAGGTGCTCGGCCCGCTCTACCAGGGCATCGATGCCACCGCCGGCATGATCATGTTCTCCGACGGCACGGTCCATAACCTCAGTATCTCGTGGGCACTGCCGGTGACCTGGCCCGGCGCGGTTTATAGCCTCGAAGTCGGCATCAACGGCACCCACGGCGTACTCACCATCGACGACACCCATCGCGACATGGTGCTGGCGGTGTCGGCGCCCCAAAGCGAGGGCTATGCGCCGGATACGAGCCGGCTGGTCGATTTCATGGGCTCTTATCCGCCCGGCGACATGGTGCTCGGCGAGCTGCGCGGACCGATGGCTGACGAGACGGTGTCGTGGCTCAACCGCGTTTCGCTTGGCCTGCCGACGCAGGCCGCGACCGCCGCCGAAGCGCATAACCGGCTGATGCTGACCAAGGCGCTCGATCTGTCGGCAAAAACCAAGCAGCCGGTGAAACTGCCGCTCGCGGCGTAGTGCCTGCCACCCCGCAAAGTCAGAAACATAGAAGGTAGTCAGGGAGATCGTAAATGATTGTTTCGCGTCGCACCCTTGTGGCTGGCTTCGCCGCCGCGCCTGCAATGCCCCTCCTATCCAAAACCGCTTTCGCGGCGGGCTATCCCGAGAGGCCAATTCACCTGATCGTTCCGTTCGCGCCGGGCGGCAACGCCGACATCGTCGGCCGCATCGCGGGTCAGCTGATGGGCGACGCGCTGAAGGGCACGGTCGTCGTCGAAAATCATGACGGCGCCGGCGGCAGCGTCGGCGCCGCGTATGTCGCGCACGGCAGGCCGGACGGCTACACGCTTTTGGTCGGATCGAACGGCCCGCTTACAATCAATCCGATCCTGCACAAGGATCTCGGCTATGACCCACTGACCGACTTCGCGGCGGTCGCGCTGACGAGCTACGTGCCGCATGCGCTCATCATGAGCAACAAGGTCGAGGCCAAGACGCTGGCCGACGTGGTTGCGGCGAGTAAGAAAACTCCGGTCACCGTGGCGACGAGCGGCGTCGGCAGTGCCACGCATATGACGCTTGAACGGCTGAAGGCTGCGACCGGCGGAGACTTTACCCATGTGCCCTATCGCGGCGGCGGCGCATTGATTGCGGATCTGATCGGCGGCAGCGTCGACGGTGCGATGACCGAATTCTCGACCGCTCTGCCGCTGCACAAGTCCGGCAAGGCGCACATCGTCGCCATCGCTGCGGCGCATCGGTCCGCTCTCGCCTCCGACATTCCGACCTTCGAGGAAAGCGGCGTGAAGGGCTTCACAGCGCAAAGCTACATCGGCATCGTTGCGCCGGCGAAGACACCCCCGGACATCGTCGCCCGGCTGCAAAGCGTCATTGCCGACGGCCTTAAACAGGGCTCGCCCGCTGCCGAGCGCCTGGTGTCGCTCGGTTCGGAGGTTGCCACGCCGGAGCAGATGACGTCGCAAGGTTTTGCTGCGTTCATTCGCGCCGACTACGCAGCGATGCAAGCCGCGGCAAAGGTCGCAGGCCTGCAGCGGCAATGATCGCGCGCTGGATTGCGATGTGACTAGCCGAGCGCGACCAGCAGGATCGCGATCTCGCTCGCCTGCTCCAGCGCGCCCAGCACGTCGCCGGTCTGACCTTCGATCTGGCGCCTGCTCAGCCACGCCATCAGCGCAACGATCACGGCGAGCAGGATCAGCGTCGCAATGGCATGGCCCGGATGCAGACAGAGCGCGAGAACAACAAAACCGATGACCGCAGCGGCGGCGACGGCTTCGCCTGGCGGTTTGCCGGCATCGTGCGACAACCCGTCGCTACGCGCCGGCGGCAACAAGAACATCAGCACCGGCATCATGGCGCGGGCGCCGGCGTGCGAAGCGATCAGCGCCCACACGACCGCATGGGCGCTGGGCAGGCTCACCAACGCGCCGGCGCGCAAGAACAGCGAAATCGTCAAAGCGCAGACGCCATAAGCGCCGATGTGGCTGTCGCGCATGATGGCAAGCTTTTGCTCGCGGGTATGACCGCCGCCAAAGCCGTCCGCGGTATCGGCTAGTCCGTCCTCATGCAGACAGCCGGTGACAAGCATGGTGGCGGCAATGGCGAGCGCCGCAGCCGGCCCGGACGGCAATCCCAGCCTGTGGGCGAGCGCATAGACAACGGCGCCGACGATGCCGACGACGAGTCCGGCAATCGGAAACGCCCAAGTCGCCTTGGCAAGGGCGCCGCCGGCGATTGGCGTCGCGCGCAACAGCGGCAGCCGTGTGCAAAACACGATGCACGCCTTGAGCTCCTCGACGCGATCTTCAAGCCAAGCGGGGGAAATCGTGGTCATGGCCGTGCAACGGACAATTTGCTAGCCTCGAACAGGCGCCTGCCGGCGCGCAGGAGCAACGCAGCATGACAAACTTTACCTCATTTTCCGGCCTGCGCGCGGCCTGTCTTGACCTGCCGAGCGGGCATCCCGCGGCCAGCGCCGCCGTGGCGCAGCGCGAGGCGATTCTGACCAAGCCGCCGCGGAGCCTCGGCCGGCTTGAAGACCTCGTCGCTTGGCTGGCGCATTGGCAGGGCCATGCGCCGCCGCGGCTGGAGCAGGTCGAGATCCTGATCTTCGCCGGCAATCACGGCGTGACCCAGCAAGGCGTCTCGGCCTACCCGGCCGAAGTCACAGCCCAGATGGTGGCGAACTTTGCCGCCGGGGGCGCTGCGATCAACCAGCTTGCGAAGAGTGCCGGCGCGAAATTGCGGGTGATCCCGCTATCACTCGAAACGCCGACCGCCGATTTCACCCAGCAGCCGGCCATGAACGAGCAGGAATTCCTCGCCGCGGTGGCGACCGGCTGCGACGCGGTGGCGCCGGATAGCGATCTGGTTTGCCTCGGCGAAATGGGCATCGGCAACACCACCGCGGCCTCGGCCATTGCCGCGGCTTTGTTCGGCGGCGGCGGCGTACGTTGGGCCGGCCGCGGCACCGGCGTCGACGAGGACGGCTTGGCGCGAAAACGCAGCGTGATCGACCGGGCGATGGCGCGGCATGCGGCGACGCTGTCCGACCCGTTGGCCGTAGCGGCCGCATTCGGCGGCCGCGAGCTCGCCGCCATTCTCGGCGCCACGCTGGCGGCGCGGCGCCAGCGCATTCCGGTTTTGCTCGATGGTTTCGTCTGCACCGCAGCGGTTGCGCCGCTGGCAAAATTGCGGGCCGATACGCTGGCGCATGCGCAAGCCGGCCACGTCTCCGCCGAAGCCGGGCACCGCATGCTGCTCGACGAGATGGGCTTGCAGCCGCTCCTCGATCTCAACATGCGGCTTGGCGAAGCGTCCGGCGCTGCGGTCGCGCTCTCCATCCTGCGCGCGGCGCTCGCCTGCCACACCGGCATGGCGACCTTCGCCGAGGCCGGCGTCTCGGATAAACCGGCCGGCGAGGCAGAGCCCAAAGCCGCGGGCTGACCAATGCCGGACGACGGCGCGCAAGCGATCTGGTTGGCGGCCGGCCTGCGCACGCCGTTCGTCGCGGTGGACGGGCCCTTCGCCGATCGCGATTCGCTGAGCCTGTCGGTGCCGGTCGTTGCCGCCATGGCGCAGCAAGTCAACGGACCGATCGACCTCGGCATTTGGGGCGCCGTCGTCGGCAATCTCGCTTATACCAATCTGGCGCGCGAAATCTGGCTCGACAGCAAGCTCGATCCGCACGTACCAACCTTCACCACCATTATGCAGTGCTCGACCAGCATGGTCGCCGCCTTCGAGGCTGCCGGAATGCTCGGACAGCGGCGCGCGGCGCTCGCTTTGGTCGGCGGCGTCGAAAGCATGAGCCGCGTCGAATTCGGGCTCGGCATGAATTTGTCGGTCTGGCTGCGCCGCCTGTTTCAGGCGCGCAGCGCAGGCGATCGCCTGCGCGTTCTGCGCCGGCTGCGGCCATCCGACATCCGCCTCTACGTGCCGGAAGTGAAGAACCGCGTCACCGGCCGCAGCATGGGCGAGCATACCGAGGACATGGCCAATGACTGGAAGATCACGCGCCAGGAGCAAGATAAGCTGGCGCTGGAGAGCCATCGGCGCGCGGTTGCCGCGCAGGATCGCGGTTTCTTCGACGATCTGATAATTCCGCTCGACGGCGTCACCAAGGACCACTTTCCGCGTCGCGACACCTCGCTGGAAAAGCTCGCCAGGCTCAAGCCGGTGTTCGACCGCACCAGCGGACGCGGCACCATCACGGCGGGCAACTCATCGCCGCTGACCGACGGCGCCGCCGGCTTGTGGGTCGCGACCGACGATGGGCTGACCCGCCTACCGGCGAAGACGCCGCGCGTGCGCCTCGTCGATTTCGAAATGGCCGCGATCGATATTTTCCACGAAGGTTTGCTGATGGCGCCAACGACCGCCATTCCACGGCTGTTGGCACGGCACGGCCTCACATACGACGACATCGCGCTGTGGGAAATCCACGAGGCGTTCTCGGCGCAGGTGGCCTGCCACCTCAAAGCACTGCAGGATAAAGACTTCGTCCGCGCCAAGGCCGGCTTCGAGAATACGTTCGGCCGTTTCCCGATCGAGCGGATGAATCCGAACGGCGGCAGCGTGGCGCTCGGCCATCCGTTCGCGGCGACCGGCGCACGCATTTTGAGCCAAGCGATCAAGGAACTTGCCGCGATGGCGCCGGGCAGCCGCGCTATCGTCAGTATCTGCGCCGACGGCGGCCTTGGCACCGTGGCGTTGCTGGAATGCTGAGCGCTATCCTGCCGCAGCGATGGCGTGAAAAAACGTGCCGCTGACGCGGCCGCGCCGACCACCGGATTGGCCGAGCGCGCGGCCTTCGCTGTCAGCGAGTTCGGCAAAAGAATCGTCACCGCCGGCCGCGGTCAGCGAGGCGTAATGGAACTCGTGGCCGCGCACGACTTCGCCCTTGTGTCCTAACACAGTGTCCGACAACAGCCGCGCGCTGCGATAACCGAGATGCAGCCTGCGTTTGGCGAAGCTCGTGGTGTGGCCGAGCAATCCGACCATGGCGTGGTGGCGGCCTGCAGCATCTTCGAGGTCTTGGCCAAGAACCATGTAGCCGCCGCACTCGCCGTGCACCGGACGGGTTTCAGCAAAGCGGCGCAGGCCTGACTTGAAACGATGCGCCGATGCAAGCGTCTCGGCATGCAGCTCCGGATAGCCCCCCGGCAGCCAGCAACAATCGGCGCGCTCGGCGGGCGGCTCGTCGAGAAGCGGCGAGAATGGAATGATCTCAGCACCGGCACGGCGCCACGCTTCGATCAGATGCGGATAGACGAAGCTGAAGGTCCGGTCCTGCGCCAGCGCAATGCGCTGGCCGGGCGGCGGCAAAGCGGTTGTTACCCCATTCGCGGCGCCGACGCGAAGCGGCGCGGCCTTCGCCATCAGCGCATCCAGATCGAGATGCCGCTCGGCCATCACCGCGAGGCGATCGATCAGCGTGGCGAGATCGTCGTGCTCGCCGGCTTGCACCAGGCCGAGATGACGTTCCGGCAAAGCGAGCGCCGCCTCGCGCGGCACCGCGCCGAACACCGCAATGCCGAGCGCGGTGACGGCATCGGCGACCAGCGCGCGATGTTTCTCGCTTGCTGCGCGGTTGAGAATGACGCCGGCGATATGCACCGCAGGGTCATGCGAGGCAAAGCCCCTGGCGACGGCGGCCGCCGACTGCGCCTGTCGCGAGATATCGAGCACCAGCACGACGGGAAGCCCGAAATGCGCGGCAAGATCCGCAGTAGCGCCGCTGCGGCCCGCGACGCCGCTGGCGCCATCGAACAGGCCCATCACGCCTTCGATGATGAAAATATCCGCATCGTTGGCGGCGCGCTCCGCCAAAGCGTCGAGCAGCGCGGGCGGCATGGCCCAGGAGTCGAGATTGACGCTCGGTGCGCCGACGGCGGCGGCGTGAAAGGCCGGATCGATGTAATCCGGGCCGGTTTTGGCCGCGCGCACTCTGACGCTGCGCCGCGCCAGCGCCGCCAGCAGGGCGAGCGTGACGGTGGTCTTGCCGGCGCCCGAGCTTGGCGCAGCGATAATGAGGCCGCGCGCCGTCATTTTGTGTCCTTGTTGGCCGGCGTTTTTTCGGCGACGAGACGCTCGCGCATGGTCACGATATCGCCGATCACGACAATGGCCGGCGGCTCGAATTCTTGTTTGCGCGCTTCGTCGGAAAGTTTTTCCAACGTGGACACCAGGACGCGCTGCCGTGGCGTAGTCGCCGATGCGATCACTGCCGCCGGCGTGGTGCCGGCAAGACCGCCGTCCATCAATGCGCCGGCGATCTGATCGAGATTGTGCATCACCATGTAAAGCACGATCGGCTGGCCGGCGCGGGCGAGTGGCGCCCAATCAAAGTCTTCCTCCGCGCCGTGACCGGCGGCGAAAATTACCGCGCGATTGATGCCACGCAGCGTCGCCGGAATGGCCGCAGCGGCCAGCGCCGCCAAGCCGGCCGTAACGCCCGGAATGATGCGGAACGGAATACCTGCCGCCGCCAGCGTCATCGCCTCCTCGCCGCCGCGGCCGAATACGAAGGGATCGCCGCCCTTGAGCCGCAGCACCCGTTGGCCGGCGCGCGCCAGAGCAACCAGCCGCTCGCTGATATCGGCCTGCAGCGCCGACGGCTTGCCGCCGCGCTTGCCGGCAAATTCGAGCCGCGCTTGCGGCCCGGCCAGCGCCAAGATGCGCTGATCGACCAGCGCGTCGTGAACCACGACATTAGCCTGCGCCAGACCGGCCAGCGCATCGAGCGTGAGCAGGCCCGGATCGCCGGGCCCAGCGCCGGCGAGCCAGACATGGCCGGGTTCGAAGACCGGAATGCCGGCACGCTGTGCCGCCAAGGCGTCCCATGCCGTCATGATGCGCGCCCATCGTGACGCCCGCGCCGCGTGGGACTAAAGCTTGGCCCAAAGGAAGCATCATGGCCAAACTGGTCGCGCCCTTGCGCCGAGGCTGGACCACCGGCACCTGTGCCGCCGCGGCGGCAAAGGCTGCGTTCGCCGCTCTCATCGCCGGGGAATTTCCCGATCCGGTCGAAATCACGCTGCCTCGCGGCGAACGGCCAAGCTTTGCGCTCGCCATGACGCGGAGAGACGAAAGCTCGGCAATGGCCGGCGTAGTAAAGGATGCCGGCGACGATCCCGATGTGACCCATGGCGCGCTGGTCTGTGCCACCGTTCGCATCGGCGCGCCCGGCGCCGGCGTAACGTTTCACGCCGGCGAAGGCGTCGGCACCGTCACGCGCGCCGGCCTGCCGGTTCCGCCAGGCGAGCCAGCCATCAATCCGGTGCCGCGCCACATGATCGGCGACGCCATTGCCGAGGTCGCTGCCGCCGCCGGCTGTCCGGCGGACGTGGACGTCGAGATTTCGATCCCCGGCGGCGAAGCGCTGGCGGTAAAGACGCTCAACGGCCGTCTCGGCATTGTCGGCGGGCTGTCGATCCTCGGTACCACCGGCATCGTCGTGCCCTATTCGTGCTCGGCCTGGATCCATTCGATTTATTCCGGCATCGATGTCGCGCGCGCCGCGGGCCTGACCCACATTGCCGGCGCCACGGGAGCGAGCTCGGAAGCCGGCGTGCAAAAACTTTACGGTTTGCCTGAGATCGCGCTGATCGACATGGGCGACTTCGTCGGCGGCATGCTCAAATATCTGCGCCGGCATCCGGTGGCCCGCGTGACCATCGCCGGCGGCGTCGCCAAGATGACCAAGCTGGCGCAAGGCCTGACCGATCTGCACTCCAAGCGCGGCGAGGTCGATCTTCCCGAACTCGCGAACTTTGCCGCCGCCAGTGGCGGCGACACGCAGCTTTGCCAGCGCATTATCGCCGCAAACACCGCCGCCGAGGCTTTCACGCTGGCGCAAGACGCCGGGATCGCGCTCGGCGACGCCGTGGCGCTGGCGGCGCAGCACACCGCTGAGGATGTTATCGCCGGCCGCGATATTGCGGTCGAAGTCGTGTTGTTCGACCGCGAGCAGAATCTCGTCGGCCGTGCGCCGTTCAAAGCTTAGCCCCCGGCTCACGCGGCGCCTCCACGGAAACGGCGGCGATAATCCGCATCGTAGAGCGCGCTGTCGCGGAAATTTTCCGCGGCGAGCGCACGACCCACGAGAATAAGCGCGGTACGCTCGATCCTTGCTTCGACAACTTTTGCGGCGATGTCGGAGAGCGTGCCGCGGATGACGCGCTGCTGTGCCGAACTCGCCCGCACCACGACCGCCGCGGGACATTCGGCGCCATAGAACGGCATGAGCTCTTTGACGATGGCATCGATCGCATGAATGGCGAGATGGATGACGAACGTCGCGCCGGTGGCGGCGAAGGTGGCGAGCTTCTCGTTGTCCGGCATGCGCGAGGCGCGGCCGGATACCCGCGTTAGCACCACGCTTTGCGCGACTTCCGGCACGGTCAGCTCGCATTGCAATGCGGCCGCGGCGGCGGCGAAAGCCGGAACGCCCGGCGTGAGCGTATAAGGAATGCCGCGCCGATCGAGCCGGCGCAATTGCTCGGCGAGCGCCGAATAGATCGACAGATCGCCGGACTGCAGCCGCGCCACGTCGAGCCCGGCGGCGTGGGCGGTGACAAACTCGGTCTCGATCTCGTCGAGCGACAGCGGCGCGGTATCGACGACGCGTGCGCCTGGCGGACAAAAGCTCAATAGTTCGCGCGGCACGATCGAGCCGGCATAAAGGCAGACCTCGCAGCGCGCGATCAGATCGCGCCCGCGCACGGTAATGAGATCGGGCGCGCCCGGCCCGGCGCCGATGAAATGCACCGTCATCTTGCGGTTCATGGCTTGGTCCATAACCATTGCGTCACCGGCATCGCCGCGCGCCAGCCGGTCTTTTCACCGACCGCATCCGCGCGCGAAATGGCGATGCGGATCAAGTCACCGCCCAACGCGGCATGGCGCGCGAGCAACAGCGCCTCGGTCTCAAGCGTCACCGCATTGACCACGAGCCGGCCGCCGTGCGGCAGCGCTCGCGCCGCGGCATCGAGCGTGCCCGGATTGCCGGCGCCGCCGCCGACGAAGATGGCTTGCGGCATTTCAAGGTCCGACATGGCGGCCGGCGCCACGCCTTCGATAATGTCGAGCCCGGGCACGCCGAAGGCGGCGGCGTTGCGGCGGATGCGCGCCGCGCGGTCGGCGCGTTGCTCGATCGCGATCGCGCGCATCGCCGGATCGGCCAGCATCCATTCGATCGCGATCGAACCCGACCCGGCGCCGATGTCCCACAACAGCTCGCCGCGGCGCGGTGAAAGCGACGACAGCGTTACCGCGCGGATTTCGCGCTTGGTGATCTGGCCATCATGCTCGAACAGGTCGTCGGGGAGGCCGGGCGTCCGCGCCTGAATGCGTGCGTCGGATGCCTCTGTGACTTCGATCGCAACGACATTAAGCGCATCCGTTGTGCCGAGTTCGAACCCCGCGGCCGTCGTGGCGCGGATGCGCTCGCGCGGACCACCGAGCGCTTCGAGCACGGTCAGGCGCGATTCACCGAAGCCGCATTCGGTCAGCAGCCTTGCCAGCGCGGCCGGCCCGTCGCCGTCGGAGGTCAGTGCGAGAATATCCGAGGCGGGCTGCAAATGCGGACGGACCAGGTCGAGCATGCGGCCGTGCAGGGACAGCAGCACCGTCCGCTGCAACGACCAGCCGAGCCGGGCCGCGGCCAAGCTGAAGGCGGAAGCCGCCGGCAGGACGACCATCTCGCGCGCATCGATGTGCCGCGCCAGCACCGCACCGACGCCGTAGTGGAACGGATCGCCCGAGGCGAGCACACAGACCCGCCGGCCGCGATGGCGCAAAACCTCCGCGGGCGCGCCGTCGAACGGGCTCGGCCAAGGCCGCGAAGCGCCGCGGATAAGCGGCGCGGCGAGACTAAGCTGCCGCCGCCCGCCAAATACGATCTCGGCCGCCGCGATCAGCCCGCGCGCCACCGGGCTCAACCCCTCCGCGCCGTCTTCGCCGATGCCGACGATGGACAGCCAGCGCGGCGATGCGGCAGTGTCGCGTGGAAGCGGCTCAGGATCTTCCATGCCACGCGTCCTCATTCTCGGCGGTACCACGGAAGGGCGCCTGCTCGGCGAACGGCTTGCCAAGCGCGGCGATCTCGACGTGACGCTGTCGCTTGCCGGGCGCACCGCCGCGCCGGTCCCGCATGCGGTTCCGGTCCGTGTCGGCGGCTTTGGCGGCGCCGCTGGCTTGGCCGATTATCTTCTCACCGAGCGAATCGACGCCTTGATCGACGCCACGCATCCCTACGCGACCGTCATTTCGCAAAACGCCGCCACAGCCGCGCGCGACACCGGCGTGCCGTTCACGACGCTGCGACGCCTGCCGTGGACTGCCGTTGCCGGCGACCGCTGGGTCGAGGTGAACGATACCGGCGCCGCGGTGCGCGCCATCGGCGAGACATCGCGCAGCGTCTTTGTCGCGCTCGGCCGCAACGAGCTCGCGCCGTTTACCGGCACGCCGCAGCACCGTTATCTGGTCCGCAGCGTCGATCCGGTCGATCCACCACTGCCGTTGCCGCATGTCTCTTACGTCACCGCGCGCGGCCCGTTCAGCGAAGCCGACGACCGCGCGCTGATGGTGGAGCATGGCATCGAGGTCGTCATCGCCAAAAACAGCGGCGGCAGCGCGGCCTATGGCAAAATCGCAGCAGCCCGCGCGCTCGGGATTGATGTCATTCTGCTGCGCCGGCCGCCTGCACCGGTGGTGCCCGCGGTCGACACGCTTGAGGACGCCATCGCCTGGCTTGATCATGCGCTCACCTCGACCGCGGCACGCGGCGTATAAACCAGCGGCGAACGCCCGGGCCGCGCGATCACGCGCGTCTCACGGGTGCCGACAATCACCAGCGTCGCCATGTCGGCCGGTGTCGCGTCGGCTTCCGCGAGCGGCGCGACGCTCACCCGCTCGTCAAGCCGGCCCACCGCGTGGCCGAACACCACGGGCGTCGTCGCTGGCAGATGCCGGCGCAGTTGCTTGATCGCTTGGCCGAACTGCCACGGCCGCGCCCGCGACACCGGATTGTAAAGCGCGATGACGAAGCCGGCGCTCGCCGCCGCATCGAGCCTTTGCTCCACCAACTCCCAGGGCTTTAGATTGTCGGACAGCGACAGCGCGCAGAAATCATGGCCGAGCGGCGCGCCGATTTTCGCCGCAACGGCAAGCATGGCCGTAATGCCGGGAATGAAAGCAACATCGAGCGTGCGCCAACCTTCCGGACCTTGCTCGATCTGCTCGCAGATCGCCGCCGCCATGGCGAACACCCCCGGATCGCCGCCGGAGACGACGGCGACGCGCGCGCCTTGCGCGGCGTGACCGAGTGCGGTCGCCGCGCGCACGCCTTCTTCGCGGTTGTCGGAGGGGTGGCGACTCTGACCCGGGCGCACCGGCACCCGGTCCAGATAAGGCCCGTAACCATAGAGCGCTTCGGCATCGCCAAGCGTGGCCTCGGCTTCGGGCGTCACGTAGCGCAGATCGCCCGGCCCCAAACCGACGACGGCGAGACGGCCGCTCATCTCTCGGCTCCCGGCCGTTGCTCCCACCCCGGCACCAGCACGACGGCGAAATATGGCGCCTCGTCGTCGAGCTTGGCCGAGAGCGGAATCATCTTCTCAGCCGCCATGGTGCCGCGCTCGACATAGATGGCGCGCGGCAACCGGCCGCTGGCTTGCAGCGCGCGGCGCAATTTCGGCAGGTGCCGGCCGACTTTCATCACCACCGCGGCGTCCGCTTCAGTAAGGCGACGCGTGAGCTCATCTTCAGGCAGCGTCGCCGGCAGCACGGTAAAGACATCGTCGCCTTGCGCCATCGGCATTCCCGCCGCCGACCAGCAGCCGGACATGCCGGTGACACCGGCGACGATTTCGGTCGGGAACCGCGCCGAAAGCCGCGTGTGGAGATGCATGTACGAGCCGTAGAATAATGGATCGCCTTCACAGATAACGGCGACGACGCGGCCGGCTTCGAGCTGCACGGCGATTTCCGCCGCGGCATCATTATAGAAATCGCGGAGCGCATCGCGATAGCCGTCGCTGCAAGCCGGCAATTCGGTGGTGACGGGGTAATACAGCGGCAGCTCGGCGACTCCGGAACGCAGGTGGTGCGCAGCGATGGCCCGCGAATGGCTCGGGTTTCCCGCCTTGGCGAAATGCGCGATCACGTCGGCCGCGCCAAGCGCACGCATTGCTTTGAGCGTCAGCAATTCCGGATCGCCCGGGCCGACGCCGACGCCGATCAGCTTGGCCGCGCTCATAGGCCGGGCCTCGCCAAAGCGTTGATCGCCGCCGCGGTCATGGCGCTGCCGCCAATGCGGCCGCGCACGACGAGAAACGGCACGCCGCGCGGGTTTTGCGCCAGCGCCTCCTTCGATTCCGCCGCGCCGACAAAGCCGACCGGGATGCCGAGAATGGCGGCAGGCTTCGGCGCACCGGCGTCGATCAGTTCGAGCAGGCGAAACAGCGCGGTCGGTGCATTGCCGATGGCGACGACCGCGCCGGCGAGTTGGTCAAGCCACAGATCAAGCGCCGCCGCCGAGCGGGTCGTACCATTTTTCTCGGCCATGGCCGCGGTGCGCGGGTCGTTGAGCGTGCAAACGACGTCGTTACGCGCCGGTAGCCGCGCGCGCGTAATGCCGTGCGCTACCATTTCAGAATCGCAGAGGATCGGCGCACCCGCACCAAGCGCGCCGCGCGCCGCGGCGACGAAGCCGCGACCGAAGACGATGTGCTGGGCGACGTCGACTTGGCCGCAGGCATGGATCATGCGCACAGCGACATCGGCCTCTTCGGCGGAAAAGGGCGACAGATCGGCTTCGGTCCGGATGATCGCAAACGAGCGCTCATAGATCGCCGCGCCGTCGCGCAAATAGGCGGCAGGCTCAGCCATGAGCCACCTCCCATTTTCGCTCGCGCGCAAACCGCGCAATCGCTTCGGGAAGTTCGTTGCTTGTCACCAGCGCGAACGGCGCATCGCGCGCCGAACCGTCGGCTACCAGCGCGCAGCCATCAAGTGTGCCGACCATAGTCAGCGCGGCGGGGGCCGCATGGGCACAGCCTTTGGCGCAGCCGGAAATGTGAACCGTAGAACCGTCCCCGCAGTACGGCGCGATTTGCTCCGCTACGCGCGGCGCGAGGGCGCGCGCTGCGATGTGCGCAGAGGCGCAGATTGGCGCGCCCGCACAGGCGACAACGTTTCGCCGCGGATCGTTGGCGCGCACGACAAAACCGAGGTGTTCGGCAGCGGCGACAAAGGCCGACGCAGATCGCGGCGCGAGTCCGAGGATCAGAAGTGCGCGACCCGGCGCCGTACGAAAGCCGCTCGCGCCAGCGGCTTCCGCAATAGCGACCAATCGCTCCAACGCGGCCGCGTCGGAATGGCCGAAGGCAAGACCGACGCCGCAGGCGAGCGATCCGCCGCGTAGTGGACGGGCACCGATGGCGCCTCGCGCGCTCCGTTCGTCCGCGGGAAAGCGGGGACCCAGCGCTGGATTCCCGCTGTCGCGGGAATGCGCGGACGTCAGCAGATCCGCGATTGCGGAACGGAACGGCTTCACTCCCTCAGTTGCGACTATATCTCGCGCGCGCGCGTCGGGGCCCCGTTTCGCCAGCGCCTCCAGCAACTTTGTTGCCGCAATGACCGCATCGGAGCTGGCCACAACGCCGAGAAGACCCGCGCTTGCCTCGTCGCCGCCGACGGCGATACGTAACGAAGAACGCCCGTTATCCCGGTCCACTGTCAGCCGAATATCGGCGGGCAGCTTTGCCAGACCAATTGCTCCGCCGCCATCGATCGCGACGGAAACTTTGGCGCCGAGTTTTTTTGCCAACGTCGTGACCGCCAAAGCGCGGCGCAATTCTGCCGCAAGCGCGGCGCTGTCCAAAATTTCTTCAGCGTCGATACCAGCCAGTGGATTACACAGAATCGGAACGCCGTCGTTCGCCGCAATGTCGAGCGCTGCGATCTCGGCGGCAAATTGTGGCGTAGTCTCGTTGCTCAGGCCGCGCATCTGGACGCTGCCGCGCGAGGTGATCTCGATGACGCCGTTGCCATGCCGCCGCGCTGCTCGGCACAGCGCGGCGAATGCGGCCAGCGAAATCGTTCCGATCGGAAGAAGCCGCACCAGCAGGCCGTCGCCGGTCGGCATCGGCGCCGAGAGGCCGGGACAAGCGCCGCGGCGTGCCGGCATAACTAACGCGTGCGCGCTCATGCCACGCCCTCTGCCTGCAGCGCAGCAAAGCCGGTAGCGATGTCGTTGCGATGCGGGTGCCACAGGCCGCGCCGGCGCGCGGCTTCAAGACGCTCGGCGATCGCCGCCGCGGCGGCAGGGTTCTCGCGCAGCAAAAATTCGCGCACCTCGGCATTGGCGACATAGGCATCGTACAGCAGGTCGAACAAATGGCCGGCAACCGCGCCGGTGGTTTCCGCGAAAGCGACGAGGCGATCGACGGTTTCGGCAAGCTCCGCCGCGCCGCGCGGACCATGGCGCATCTGTCCGGCGATGTAGCGCGGGTTCACGGCCCGCGCCCGCACGATGCGCGCTAGAGCCGCCGACAGCGCTCGCGCGCGCGGCCGGATCGGATCGGTCGTGTCCAGCATCACCAGATCGACCGAACGTCCGAGAAGTTTTACCGCCGCGGCGAAGCCACCAACAAACGCCGCATCCTCCGCGCCTTCCAGAAGATCCCGCGCGGGATCGTCACTGATATGCACCAGCATGTCAGCGCCCGCGACGCGTTGGGCAAAGGCGCCGGGCGCGGCATCCGCCTCGCCATCGGCGCCGCCGTAAGCATGCGAGGCAGCGGCGAGATAGGCTGCGCCGACGGCCTCGTTGTCGGCGTCATGGCCGATCAGATCCTCGACGCCCGCGCCATAAACGCCGGGCGCGGTGCCGAAAATGCGCTGAAGCCGCCCGGTGTTGACCTCGTTGCTGCTGCGGCGCGCAGCCACCAGCGGATTCTCATCGTCCGTTTCATCGCGCGCCGCCACGGCCTGCACCGCGGCGTCGATCAGCGCGATCTGCGCCGGGAACAGATCGCGGAACAGCCCGGAAATGCGCCAGCTAACGTCGACGCGCGCGCGGCCCGGCGCCGCGCAGGGCAGCACTTCGATGCCGGTGACGCGGCCGGTAGCGCTTTCCCAGATCGGGCGGCAGCCGAGCAGCGACAAACCTTGCGCGATCTCCTCGCCGCCGGTGCGCAAGGTGGCACTGCCCCACAGATCGACCACCACTGCGCGCGGCATATCGCCGTGCGTCTGCAGATGCGCTCGCACGACTTCGTCGGCGGCAAGCCGGCCGAGCTCCATCGCGGTCGGCGTTGGCAGCGTGCGTGGATCGGCGGTAAAGAGATTGCGGCCGGTCGGCAGCACATCGCGCCGCCCGCGCGCCGGGGCGCCGGCCGGTCCCGGCGCGACGCGGCAGCCATCGAGTGCTGCGATCAGCGCTGCGCGCTCGGCTGCGGCGCTCGTTTGCCACATGGGATCATCGACGCCCGACGGGGAGCGGCCATAGATGTGCTGGCCGTCTTTGATCGCGAGGTCTTTCAGATCGCATAGCCACGCGTCGATGCGCCGCAGCGCTTCGTCGGGACCGACGGCACTGTCGCCCACCGCAATGCCGGCTTCCTGCGCCAAGCCGGTCCGCTGCGCGGTTTCGACAATGAGCGTGGCAAGCCGCCCGCGGCGGCGGCGGTCGAGGCCGTCGGCCTGCGCGTACTCGTCGAGCAGCAGCTCAAGTTCGTGAGTTTTGCCGCTTGGACCGCCGGCGACGAGCGGTGGCGGCAGATGGCCGATGGTCAGTCCGGCGATGCGCCGCTTGGCCTGCGCCGCCTCGCCGGGATTGCTGACGATGAAGGGATAGATCACCGGCAACGGGCCGGTGACGACTTCGGGAAAACAATCCGCCGTCAGCGCGACCGCCTTGCCCGGCAGCCATTCCAGCGTGCCGTGGGCGCCCATGTGAACGAGTGCATCGGCCTTCGCGACGTGCCGCAGCCACAGGCCGAACGCGACCAGCGCATGCCGGGGCGGCAGCGACGGATCATGATAATCGGCGCGCCGTTCCGCTGCCCGCCCACGATCGGGCGGCAGGGCCACCAGAATATTGCCGAATTGTTTTGCGCGAAAATGAAAAGCGCCCTCACGCACGTCGGCATCGGCAGACGGTTCGCCCCAAGCTTCGCGCAGACGCGCCACCGCGTCATGCGGCAGTCGCGCCAAATAAGCTTCGTATTGCGCGAGCGTCAGAATCGCGTCTTCCGACCCGCGCACGAGCGCATCGAGCAGCGCGCGCGGCGTTTGCGGCGCGCCGCTCACCGCGTAACCCGCCGCGGCAAGATCGCCTAGCGCTGCGATCACGCTCGCCGGCACATCAAGACCGACAGCGTAGCCGGTACGACCCTTGGCGCCGGGATAATCCGGCATCAGCACGGCGACGCGCCGTTCGTCGCGCGGCAGTCCGCGCAACCGAACAAGAGCGGCGATGCGATCGGCGACCATGGCGACGCGATCCGGCTCGGGCCGGCTCGCCAGCGCGGTGAAAGCGAGACCCTCCTGCAGCGGCAGCGGATCCTTAAACGCGATAGCGCCGGCGAGGATGCGGCCGTCAAGCTCGGGCAGCACCACATGCATCGCCAGGTCGGCGGCGCCGAGCCCGCGCGGACTGTCGCGCCAAGCGGCGCGTTTGGTGGTGGCGCTGATCACCTGCAGGACCGGAACACCGGCGGCATCGAGCGCCGCCGGCTGATCAGCGCCGGTGCCGGCTGCAAAGGCGGTCATGGTGACGATCAATGCCGGATCGAGCCGCGCCAGCGCATCGCGCAAGAAGGTGTCGGCTTCGCGATCTTTCAGGCTGGTGATGAAAAGCGGGGCCGGCGACAACCCTCGCGCCGCGAGCGCAGCGCACAGCATGTCGATCGGCGCGGTATCGCCCGCGAGCAGCATGGCGCGATAGAAGACAATCGGAACCACAGATTGGCCGGTCGCCGCCGCCGCAACCAGCTGATCGACTGCGACAGCGCCCTCGCCCGGCAGATAACCGGCGAGTTGCGGCACTGCTGCGGGTTCGTGCAAGTTGATTTCGCGTCCGGCGTGGCGCGCCAGACGGCCCAGCAATGCGCGCATATTGGCCGGGCCGCCTTCGCGGAAATAGCGCAGCAGCGCGGCAAGCTCGTCAGGCGGCAGCGTCGAGGCGGCTTCAAGTCTCGTGTCGTCACGGTCTTCACCGGGCAGCACGGCCAGCGCAATGCCGCGCTCGCGCGCTAACGCCGCCAGCCGATCGATGCCGTATTTCCACCAATCCAATCCGCCGAGGAGCCGCACCAAGATCACCTTGGCATGGACCCCGACACGGTCAATCCACAGATCGATCGACATCGGGTGACGCAGATCGCGCAAATGCGCGAGCCGCACGCTCGGCAGATTGGCGCGCTCGCTCTCCCACGCCGCGGCGAGGCCGGCGAGATCGCTGTCGGCGAACGACAATATTGCGATGTCGCCCGGCGGCTGGCCGAGATCAACCGCTTCGACGAGCTCGTCGAGGCCGGTTGAGCTCGTGGTGAGCAGATGCATCGCTTATCTCAACGCTTAACCGGTAAGCGCCTGCGCGACGGCGGCGCGGTCGAGACCTTTCAGTCCAATGACGACAAGCTGGCCCAGGCGCGGCTCGGATGCCGCCCAGGGCCTATCGTACTGATGCGACACCCGCGGCCCGACCGCCTGCACCAACAAACGCAGCGGCTTGTTCGTAATCGCTGCGAAGCCTTTGACGCGTAATACGTCGAAGCGCTCGGCCAGCGCTGCAACGCGCGCCGTCAGCGCCGACGGCTCATCAATCTCGCCGAGCGGCACGACAAATGAGTTGAAGTCGTCGTGATCGTGCTCGGCCTCGGCGTCGTGCCGGGTGCGGCGGTTGGCGATGTCTTCTTCGGTGCCGACGCCGAGACCGAGCAACAGCGCCTCGTCGACCTTGCCGTCGGTGACGGTGAGGACTTTGACACTGCGCGGCAGCGCGCGCGAGATCGCCGCCAGCGCGGCATTGATCCCGGCCTCGTCAAGTAGATCGCTCTTATTGAGCACGACCAGATCGGCGCAGGCGATCTGGTCCTCAAAAACTTCCTCGACCGGGTCGTCATGTTCGAGCGCGGTGTCGGCGGCGCGCTGGCGCTTGAGCGCATCAAGGTCCTGCGCGACGCGGCCGTCAGCGAGCGCGGCGCCATCGACCACGACGACGACGCCGTCGACAGTGACGCGGCTCTTGATCGCCGGCCAATGGAACGCCTGGACCAAGGGTTTTGGCAAAGCCAGCCCCGAGGTCTCGATCACGATGTGCTCGATGCCGCCTTTGGCCAAAATAGCGTCGAGCGCCGGCACGAACTCGTCCGCAACCGTGCAGCATAGGCAGCCGTTGGCCAGTTCGACGATATTGTCCTCCGGGCAGGCGGCATTGCCGCAGCCTTTGAGAATTTCGCCGTCGATACCGACGTCGCCGAATTCGTTGACGATGACAGCAAGGCGGCGGCCTTGTGCATTGGCGATGACGTGACGGATCAGCGTCGTCTTGCCGGCGCCGAGAAAGCCGGTGACGATGGTACAGGGCACGCGCGCGAGCTGACCGTTGATCTTGTCATTCATAGATCGACCTCACTGAAATCGAGCGGCGGGACGCGCGCGATCAGTCCGCGCTTGAGAATGTCCGGCCGCCCGCGCCACGGCAGGATGCCGTCGCTGGCATTGGCAAGAAGCCGCGCGCCTTCGATCAATGCGCCGGCATTTTGCTCCTCAAGACCGCCGAAGACGTAGGTCCACGACCCATTGCAACGCATGGCGGCGCTCGGGCCGCGCGAGCAATTGGCAAAGCAACGCAGCCGCCGCACCGTCACTTCGGTTCCGGCCGCCGCGCGCTCGACGGCGTCAGCCAACAGCGCGCCGGGACGCGGCTCGCAATTCTGCTCGGCCGCCCCGCGACAGGTGATACAGACGTAAACCATGGGCGCGTCGGTCATTGCACGGCCTCGATGCGCTCGACGGCCGGCCGGTCAAATCCCTGCCAGCGATAGATCCCATAGGAAATGATCCAGCTGGCGATAAAAACGCCAATGACCAGATAGCCGAAATTGGCCAGTCCATCGTTGAGATTGCCAACCGCGCCCCAGAAGGTGCCGCCGAGACCGAGCTTGTCGGCGATCAGGCCAAGCGCCTCGATGCCGCCGATCAGAAAAGCGACAAGCGCGGAAATCGCCGTAATAGTGAGGTTGTACCAGATCTTGCGGATCGGATTGAGGAACGCCCAGCCATAGGCGCCGACCATCAGCACGCTGTCGGTGGTATCGATCAACGTCATGCCCGCGGTGAACAACGCCGGGAACAGCATGACGGTCCCAAGGCTCATGCCGCCGGAGGCCTGGGCGGCCGCAACGGTGAACAGCGTGATCTCGGTCGCGGTATCGAAGCCGAGCCCGAACAGAAAGCCGATCGGGAACATCTGCCAGCTGCGCGACACCATGCGGAACAGCGGCCGGAAGATGCGGGCAAGAAGCCCGCGGCCGGAGAGCAAGAGATCGAGTTCATGGTCGGCAACCGCTTCGCCGCGGCGCGCGCGGCGGAAGCTGCGCCACACTGCGCGCAGAATAACGAGATTGATGCCGGCAATGGCCAACAGGAAGAACGCCGACGCGCCGGTGCCGATGACGCTGCCGATCGTCTTGAAAGGATGCAGCCGGCCTTCCAGCGCAAAGGCGAGCCCGACGATCACTGCCACCGCAACCGTGACGACGAGAGAATGTCCGAGCGAGAAAAACAGGCCGACCGACACCGGCCGCTTGCCCTCCTGCATCAGCTTGCGCACCACATTGTCGATGGCGGCGATGTGGTCGGCATCGACGGCGTGGCGCAACCCGAGCACGTAAGCCAGAAATGCGGTGCCGAGCAGCGTCGGCCGGCCGGCGAAGGCGATCGCCGCCCAGGTCCAGACCGCCGCGTTAGCGGTCAGCAGCAAAGCGTAGATCGCTATGATTTTCGGACGCTGACCGACCGACGCGTCATCGACCGCGGCTTTCAGGAAACTGAGCACGAAATATCCTCGCCTGCCTGGCGTCGGCGCGAGCGAGGACCAAAAGACTTAATCGTCTTTTGGATCATCCACGGATACACCCCGACCCGCGTTTGTCGCGTCGACACGGCCGATGGCAGGTCTCCTGGCTCGCGGATCGGCGCCTCGTCCTGCCTTCCCGGCATTATTTGAGCATGTTCCGGATCATGCCCAAGCGCCAGTGGCTTAACCGGACGAGACTACCCGCTCACAGTTGCGGGGGCAGCTGCGGATTTGGCTTAGGGCCCGCGCCCAAAAGGCTTGCGCCCAAAAGGCTTGCGCCCAAAGCCGCACCGCATTCCCTATTCACCCTCACGATGAGGGACCATCGATACGCTAGTGATAGATTTCGCCGGGCGCCCCTGTCAATCTGCCGGCCAAGCTCCTGACGGCAAAGGAACATGTCGAGCGCTGCAAGTCTCACACTCGTCCTCGGCGGTGCCCGTTCGGGCAAAAGCCGCTATGCCGAGAACCTGATCGCGGCGCTGCCGCCGCCATGGCAGCCGCCTTGGACCTATCTGGCGACGGCGGAAGCGGGCGATGCGGAAATGGCGGCGCGGATCGCCGCGCATCGCGCGCGCCGCGGGCCGCAGTGGCGTACCATCGAGGCGCCGCGCGATCTCGCCGCTGCGCTCAAATCGCGCGAGACCACACCGGCGCTGGTCGATTGCTTGACGCTGTGGCTGTCGAATTTGATGCTGGCGGAGGCCGACATCGACGCCGAGTTTGCACGACTGGAACAAACGCTGTCAGTTGGCCGCGCACCTGTGGTGTTGGTCGCCAATGAAGTCGGCTCCGGCATCGTGCCGGATAATCCGCTCGGCCGGCGGTTTCGCGATCTGCAGGGGGTTCTCAACCAGCGCATGGCCGCGTGTGCCGATCGCGTCTTGCTCTTGGTCGCCGGATTGCCGCTTGCCATAAAGGGAAAGTTGTAGAGTGAGGTCATGACGCAAACGATCGATGACGCCGAAGCGGAACGGCATCGCGCCAAGATGGCCAAGCGCAAAGCCGTGCAGGATGCCGAAGTCGCCGAAAAGACGATCGAGAAAGGCTTGCTCATCGTCCACACCGGCACCGGCAAGGGAAAATCGACGGCGGCCTTCGGACTTGCCTTGCGCATGCTCGGGCGCGGCCATCGCGTCGGTGTGGTGCAGTTCATCAAAGGCGCTTGGCATTCGGCGGAGCGCGACGCGCTGCAAAGGTTCGGCGAGCAGCTCGTGTGGCACACCATGGGCGAGGGTTTTACCTGGGAGACCCAGGATCGCGCCCGCGATGTCGCCGCCGCCGAGCGCGCCTGGGGCAAAGCGCGCGAACTCATTGCCGATCCAAGCCTGGCAATGATCGTGCTCGATGAGCTCAATATCGCGCTGCGCTACGATTATCTCGATCTTGCCGCCGTCGTTGCTGCGCTGACGTCGCGGCGGCCCGGGCTCCATGTCGTGGTGACGGGGCGCAATGCCAAGCCGGAACTGGTCGCAGCCGCCGATCTGGTCACCGAGATGACGTTGGTGAAACATCATTTTGCGGCCGGCGTAAAAGCACAAGCCGGCATCGAGTTCTAGATCGATGCCGGCGCGCGCGCTGATGTTCCAGGGCACCGGCTCGGACGTCGGCAAATCGCTGATCGTTGCCGGCCTGGCGCGCGCCTTCACGCTGCGCGGCCTTAACGTGCGCCCGTTCAAGCCGCAGAACATGTCGAACAATGCCGCAGTAACGGCGGACGGCGGCGAGATCGGCCGCGCCCAGGCCCTGCAGGCCCGCGCGGCACGGACGCCGCCGAGCGTGCACATGAATCCCGTGCTGCTCAAGCCGCAGAGCGAAATCGGCGCGCAAATCGTCGTGCACGGTCGCGTCTATGGCAGCGCCAAGGCCGCCGCCTATCAGAACATGAAGCGGGATTTGCTGCCCTTCGTGCTCGACAGCTACCAACGGCTGCGCGGTGACGCCGATATCGTTCTCGTCGAAGGCGCCGGCAGCGCCGCCGAGATCAATCTGCGGGAAAACGACATCGCCAATATGGGCTTTGCGCAGGCCGCCGGCGTGCCGGTGGTACTGATCGGCGACATCGACCGCGGCGGCGTGATCGCAAGCCTTGTCGGCACCAAAACCGTCATCGCGCCGGACGATGCGGCGCTGATCCGCGGTTACATCGTCAACAAATTCCGCGGCGATCCGGCGTTGTTCGCCGATGGCATGGCGCGGATCGCGCAACTGACCGGATGGCAGCCGCTCGGGCTGGTTCCGCATTTTTCGCAAGCGCGGCTATTGCCCGCCGAAGATGCGCTGGCACTCGAGCAAGACCTGCCGGCAAAATCGCAGGCGCGTCTGCGCATTGCGGTGCCGATCCTGCCGCACATCGCCAATTTCGACGACCTCGACCCGCTCGACGCCGAGCCTGCAGTCGAGCTCGTTCGCGTGCGGCCGGGCGCGGCGTTGCCCGGCGATGCCGATCTGATCGTCCTTCCCGGATCGAAATCGACCATCGCCGATCTCGCTGCGCTGCGCGCAGCCGGTTTCGATATCGATATCGCCGCGCACCGGCGCCGCGGCGGCACGGTCTTGGGGCTCTGCGGTGGATTTCAGATGATGGGCCGCAGCGTAGCCGATCCCGATGGCATCGAGGGGCCGCCGGGCAAGATCGACGGTCTTGGTCTGCTCGACATGGAAACGACGCTGTCGGCGGAAAAGCGCCTCGAACCGATAAGCGGCACAACTGCCAACGGCGTGCCGTTTGCCGGCTACGAGATGCATATGGGCGTAACCGCGGGGCCGGACTGCGAGCGGCCTTTTGCTCGGCTCGCCGACGGCTCGCCGGAAGGCGCCGTGGCGCCGGACGGGCGTGCGATCGGCACCTACATTCACGGCCTGTTTGCCGACGATCGCCAGCGTGCCGCCTGGCTCAAGCGCTTCGCCGCCGGTGCACCCAACATCGCCTACGACGCCTCGATTGAGCGCACGCTCGATGCGCTCGCCGCGCATCTTGCCGCACATCTCGATCTCGATGTGCTGCTCACGCTGGCGCAATGAAGAGTGCCGCCAAGATGGCGAGGGCTGCGATTAGGATCGCGTCGGCGGTGCGATAAAGCGAAAGCGCGCGGCGGATGTCGGCCGCGCTCGCGTCCCAGCGCCCCCCGCCCATGACCGCATCGTCGACGCGGACGCCGTCATAGACTCGCGGGCCGGCGAGCGACAGACCCAGCGCTCCGGCCATCGCGGCTTCGGGGTAGCCGGCATTCGGTGAGCGGTGCCGCGGCGCATCGAGCCACACCGTTTGCCATGCGGCCACCGACGATCCGTCCTTCCGCAGCGCCGCCGCGGCGATCAGCAACAGCGCCGCGAGCCGCGACGCCGGCAGATTGATCAGATCGTCGAGCCGCGCCGCCGCCCAGCCGAACGCGTCGTGCCGCTTGGTGCGGTGGCCGATCATGCTATCGGCCGTGTTGATGGCTTTGTAGACTGCGATGCCAGGGAGCCCGGCAATGGCGAGCCACAGCACCGGCGCAACGACGGCATCGGAGAAGTTTTCGGCAAGGCTCTCGATCGCCGCGCGGGCGATGCCGGCGGCATCGAGCGCCGCAGTATCGCGGCCGACGATGTGCGATACTGCGGTGCGCGCGACGCCGAGATCCGCGGTGTCGAGCGCGGTGGCGACCGCGGCCACGTGCCGGTGCAGACTGCGTTGCGCGATGAACGTGCTGGCCAAAAGCGCGACGATAAAAATGCCGAACGGCAATCGGAACAGTTCGTGCGCGATGACGAAGGCAATCAAGCCGACCACGACGATGACAATGAGCAACGCCGCTACGCCCGCCCACCGCCGCGTCTTCGCGCTTGCCGTGTCGCGATTGAGCGCGCGGTCGAGCTCGCCGACAAGGCCGCCGATCCAGGTCACCGGATGGCCGATCGCGCGGACCAGCGGCTGCGGATAACCGAGGCAAAGCTCGATCAGCATGGCGAGAAGCGCAAGCGCGACAGACATGGTCCCCTTTGGCGGCGCCGACGAGCCGCTGCTGCATGGCGGCGACCTTGCCGCCGCGCGGCGGCTGTTTCCCGGCGCCGCCGAACCTTTCATCGACCTTTCGACTGGGATCAATCCTAACCCATATCCGCTGCCGCATTTACCGGCAGAGATTTTTGCAAGCCTGCCCGATTCCGTGGTTTTGGAGCGGCTTGCCGCTGCTGCCGCGATCGCCTACGGCGCGCCGTCCGCGGCCTGTGTGACGCCTGCGCCGGGAAGCCAGATTTTGCTGCCGCTCGTCTGCGGCCTCGTTCGGCCGGGCCACGCCGCAATCCTGACTCCGAGCTATTCCGAGCATGCCCGCGCCGCGGCGCTTGCCGGGCATGCCGTTGCCGAGGTCGGCGATCTCGGCGCCATGGGCGATGCCGGCCTCGTGGTCGTTACCAATCCAAACAACCCGGATGGCCGGCTGTTTGCCAAAATGGACTTGCTGGAAGTCGCCAAAAGGCTGAAAGCGCGCGGCGGTGTGCTTGCGGTCGATGAGGCCTTTATGGATGTAGGGCCGCCCGGCGCGAGCCTCGCTCCCGAAGTCGCGCACGGCAACATTGTGGTGCTGCGCTCGTTCGGCAAATTTTTCGGGCTGGCCGGGCTGCGGCTCGGCTTTGCGCTGGCCGCCCCGCCACTTGCCGCGCGCTTATCGGCGTCGCTCGGCCCCTGGGCGGTTTCCGGCCCCGCGCTCGCTGTCGGCGCCGCGGCGCTCGCCGACCCGGCCTGGATTGAGAACACGCGCCGCCGCCTCGCCGCGACAGTGGCGCGGCTTGATACGATCTTGAGCGGCGCTAATCTCGACATCGTCGGCGGCACATCGCTGTTCCGGCTGACCCACACACCGGCGGCCGAGGCCTTGTTCCAACATCTCGGACATGCAGGCATTTTGACGCGCGCTTTCCCCGGTCACCCCGAATGGCTGCGCTTCGGCTTGCCCGCGGCCGAGCCGGATTGGCAGCGTTTGCAAATTGCGATGGCCGAGTTTCACGGCAACCGCTAGGCTTCGCGCAATGAAAGCGCGCTTGCGTCCGCCTGCCGAAGCCGCCGAAGCCGCCGCGCCAAAGCCGCGAGCGGTCGAGTTCGATCACGCCTTCCGCGTACGCCTGCGCGAACTGCTGGCTTGGCGCCGCGACGTCCGGCGCTTCCGGCGCGATAATTTGCCGAACGGCGCCTTGGAGACATTGATCGAGATCGCCTGTCTGGCGCCGTCAGTGGGATTGAGCCAGCCCTGGCGGTTTGTGATCATCGACGACTCCACCCGGCGCGCCGCGATCCGCGAGAACTTCGCCGCCTGCAATGCGCAAGCGCTGGCCGCCCAGGAGTCCTGCCGCGCCAGTTCCTATGCGCGACTCAAGCTTGCCGGCCTGGAAGAGGCGCCGGCGCATTTCGCCGTCTTTGCCGATCGCTCGACGACGCAGGGGCACGGCCTCGGTCGGCTCACGATGCCGGAAATGATCGAATATTCGGCGGTGACCGCCGTACATACGATTTGGCTCGCCGCGCGCGCCCAGGGCATCGGCATGGGCTGGGTTTCCATCCTTGATCCCGCGGTGGTCGCCCAAATTCTTAACGTGCCCGCGGACTGGAAATTCATCGGCTATTTTTGTCTCGGCTATCCGCTGACCGATGACACTGTTCCGGAACTTGAGCAGGCCGGCTGGGAGAAGCGGCAACCGGTGTCGATCGTCGTCCGACGCTAAGCGGGTTTGGTTCTTGAAATTCGCAGGATTAATTCTTGCGGCCTGAATGTACCAAAACAGGGCACGTGCGCTGGCACTCGCCTTGCTCACTCTCCAGCCGACGTCTGTGTCTGTTCCGGATCGACAAAACGCGTCTCCGAATCAGGCCAGCGCAAACGCGGTGCAACGGCGTGCCGGCCGATGACGTGAGATCGGCGCGCCAGGGAGAGAGCGGTGTTAACCTTGAGCTGTGCCAGAATGGCGATGGTGTCGCGCTATGCGGCGCGGATCGGCGCCGCCGCGAACTTATCCGTGATGGCGGTGGCGATGATGTGGAGCGTGGCCCAGGCCGACGGCCTGGCGGCCGGCGGTTGCGTCGGCGGCGGCAGCTCCTTGAACTGTGTCGGACGCTGGGGCGAGGCCGGCAATGCCTATATCAGGACGGTGCCGCAACCGGCCGACGAGACCGAGCGGACGCGCGCGGCCGATCGCGATCGCAAATGGGAAGCACGCTGCAAGCCGGTGATCGCGCAAGATCGTTACGGTGTGCCGCGTTATCAATATGCGGCGCCGGGCTGCGAGTTCGGCGTCATTCAGTAAAGCCGAAAGCGGCGGTTATTCAGCGATACGTGTTGGCCGATTTCGCGGTCCGCTCCGGATGCCGCCATGCAGCGATCGGAGTCTTGACCGCACCAGGCAGATATTTGGCGATGACCACCGGATCGAGCTGGGCCGTCGCGTTGTCCGGCAGGCGATACCAGGTTTCGTCACGTCCGAACAAAGCAATGCCGAGATAGCCGCGAACCGTCAGCGTCTGACCGTCGGGGCTCACCCGCATCATCGCGCTGTAAATATTGCCGTCGCGCGGATCGAGGATATTGCCGTCGTGATATTCCAGACCGGCGCGCTTCATGTTCCTGATCAGCGGCAGCCCGAGCAACGGCTGATCCTTGCGGTCGTCGCGACAGCTCGAACAGATCGGATTCTGAGGATCGCTCGGCCGCGGAAACAGCTTGGCGATGACGCCTTCATAGGAGTCATTCTGCGCCACGAACAAAAACCAGCCGACCGATTTGCCGGTGTCGGCGTCGACCTTCTGCCACAAACCGGCAACCGACGGTTCCGTCGCCGGCTCGGACTGTGCGATGCCGGCCAGCGCGACGAGTGAGGCCACGAGCGTCGCCATGAGCAGCTTTGTCGATTGCTTGACCAAGGGTCCTCTCCATTCGCCATCGTTGATCCGAATCGCCGCGTCGACATTGATGGCCGGAGATTTATTACTCGTTCCACAATGCGGTGATTTAAGGACGACGGCATGGAAGAAACGCCATAGTGTGCGGCCCGGAACCGGCTTGCGCAATTTGGTCGCGACGGGCAGTGGCTGGGAACTTAGCCCGCCGTTTTTCGTTCCACCTCCCGTGTCGGCCGTTTTCGGCTCAATCGCATTGTCCTTGCAATCCAGCGCGTAGCTTCTCATGATTGCTCCCGATACTGGCGTTTCGTTATTTGAGCTTGGGATTTGAGAGATGCGGCGCGTCGATTCCATGCCGCGTTCCGGTTCGCGCACCAGCCTGGCGCTGGCCAATCTGCGCGGTATCGTGATCCTGATCGTGCTCGCTTTCCATGCGATGCTGGCCTACCTCAATTGGATTCCGGTAACCGGTTCCGGATTTGACAGTCCGCCCTACGATTGGCGCGCATTTCCGATCATCGACAGCCATCGCTTCTTCGGCTTCGATCTCATCTGCGCCTGGCAGGACGTTTATCTGATGTCGTTGATGTTTTTTCTTTCGGGGCTGTTTGTCTGGCCGAGTTTGGCGCGCAAGAAGAGTTGGGCTTTCCTGCGCGACCGCGTGCTGCGCCTCGGTCTGCCTTATGCATTCGGCATCGCCGTGGTCATTCCGATTGCGGTCTATCCGGCCTACCGCTTGACCGCGGCCGATCCCGGCATCGCCGACTACTGGCACAGCCTGCTTGCGCTACCGTTCTGGCCGAACGGGCCGTTGTGGTTTCTCTGGCAACTTCTGGGTCTGAACGTCATCGCCGCGGGCCTGCACGTCATCGCGCCTAATGCGATGCCGGCGCTCGCTCGCTGGTCTGCCGCGGCCGATAAAAAACCCGCTCGCTATTTCGGCGCTCTGCTTGCCGTGTCGGCCGTAGCCTATGTCCCGCTGGCGCTCGCCTTTACGCCGTGGGCCTGGTCCAATTCCGGGCTGTTCGCCGTGCAGTTTTGCCGGCCGCTCATTTATGCGGTCTATTTCTTTGCCGGTGTCGGCATCGGCGCCGCCGGCATCGAGCGCGGCCTCCTCGCGGTCGGCGGCATGTTGGCGCAACGCTGGACTTATGCGCTGGCGGCGGCGCTTATCTCATTGTTCCTATGGATGGGCTTGACGGCGCTGACCCTGCCGCACGGCGCCTCGCTCCTGGTGGAGACGGCCGCCGATCTGAGCTTCGTCCCGGCCTGCGCCGCCGGCTGTTTTTTCTTCATTGCCGTCTGCCTGCGATTTGCGACGGGCCATTCGCGGCTTGTGAGTTATCTGTCGGCCAATGCCTATGGCCTCTATCTGGTGCACTACGTCTTCATCGTCTGGCTGCAATATGCGCTCGTAGCCGCTCCACTGTTCGCCATCGTCAAGGCGGCCGTTGTTTTTGGCGGTGCGTTGGCGCTGAGTCTGGCGACGACCTTTGCCGCGCAGCGCTTTTCCTGGGGCGCTCGCCTCATCGGTACGCCGCCGCGCGCGGTCACCGCGTCGTGAGGTCTTGACCGCAACCGCCGTCCAATCAGGACGTGACCGCTGGAACGGTCTATAATTCATCCATCGTTCGACGATTGCGTCGGCAGGCGGCCACGACACTTGCCGCCGACCGGCACCGAGCCTGTGATGTTTGCCGCGATGCGACGACCCGCAACCGTGCTTTTGGCCATTCTCTTGGCGCTGCTCGTCACGCCGGCCAGCGCCGCACAACGCGCGCTGGTCCTTGAGATCAACGGGCCGATCGGGCCGGCCATCGCCGACTACATTGTGCGCGGAATCGGTGCGGCCTCGCCGGGCGAAACCGGCCTGATCGTGCTGCGCATGAATACGCCGGGCGGCCTCGATTCCTCGATGCGCGAGATCGACACTGCGATCCTCGCCTCGCCGGTGCCAGTCGCCACGTTCGTGGCGCCGAGCGGAGCGCGCGCGGCGAGTGCCGGCACCTACATCGCCTATGCCAGCGCCATCGTCGCGATGGCCCCCGGCACCAATATCGGCGCCGCCACGCCGATCCAACTCGGCGGCAATCCGCTTTCGCCCGGCAGCGGCTCGGATCAGAAAACCCAGACACCGGGCAAAGCCGGCGCGCCGGCCGACACCGAAACCCGCAAGATCGTCAACGACGCGGTCGCCTATATCCGTAGCCTTGCCGCCGTCAACGGCCGCAACGCCGACTGGGCCGAGGATGCCGTGCGCAACGCCGTGAGCCTGCCGGCTGACGAGGCGCTCAAGCTTCATGTCGTCGACGCGGTCGCGCCCGACGTGCCCGATCTGCTGCGCCAGATCGACGGCCGCACGGTGACCGTGGCCGGCAAGCCGATGCGGCTTTCGACCGCCGGACTGCACGTCGTGACAACGCCACCCGGCTGGCGTGTCGAGCTTCTCGCACTCATCACCAATCCGAACGTCGCCTTTCTCCTGATGCTCATCGGGGTCTACGGCCTGATCCTGGAATTCTTCAATCCGGGCGCGGTGGCGCCGGGTCTTGTCGGCACCATCAGTCTTCTGATCGCGCTCTACGCGCTGGCGTTGCTGCCGATCAACTATGCCGGCGCCGCGCTGGTGCTGGTCGGCATCGGGCTGATGATCGCCGAAGCGCATATCGGCGCCTTCGGCGCGATCGGCGTCGGCGGCGTTGTCGCCTTCGTCATCGGCGCGCTGATGATGTTTCCGTCACAAGCGCCAGGCTTCGAGCTTTCGGCAGCGGTCGTCGTCGGCGCCGCCATCGGCAGCGCCGCTTTGTTCGTGCTGGCGCTGGCGGCGCTGTTGCGTTCGCGCAAGCGTGCGGTCGTGACCGGCGGCGAGGCATTGATCGGCGCCAGTGGCGAAACGGTGTGGTGGCAAGGCCAAGAGGGCCGGGTGCGGGTCGCGGGCGAAATCTGGCGCGCGCGGGCCGACGCCCCGCTCGCCGAGGGCCTGCGCGTCAATGTGGTCGGCCGCGACGGTCTGGTTCTGCATGTCCGGCCGGCCTAGACCGGAGCTACATAGCGCGCAGGTCCCGCCCGGCGCAGCCCTTTTGAGCGAAAGCCCGCCTCCCCACCTCTAATAAGAACCGATTTGAACCGCCGCACAGCCCAGGGAGCCAGCTATGTTCTTCACCGTCGTCATCGCAATTGGCGTTTTGATTCTGATCTTCCTCTACGCCTCCATCCGTATCATGCGCGAATACGAACGCGGCGTCGTCTTTACCCTTGGGCGTTTTACCGGCGTGAAGGGACCCGGCCTGATTCTGCTTTATCCGTTCATCCAGCAGATAGTGCGCGTCGATCTGCGCGTGGTGGTCGACGAAGTGCCGCCGCAGGACGTGATTTCCCGCGACAACGTTTCGGTCAAGGTCAGCGCCGTTCTCTACTTCCGCGTGATCGATGCCGAGAAGGCGATCATCCAGGTCAGCAATTACCTCGCGGCGACGAGCCAGCTCGCCCAGACCACGTTGCGCTGGGTTCTCGGCAAGCACGACCTCGACCAGATGCTCGCCGAGCGCGACAAGCTCAACGCCGACATCCAGGAAGTGCTCGACAAGCAGACCGAGGGCTGGGGCATCAAGGTCTCCAATGTCGAGCTCAAGCGCATCGACCTCGACGAAAGCATGGTGCGCGCCATCGCCCGTCAGGCGGAGGCCGAGCGCGAACGCCGCGCCAAGGTCATCAACGCCGAAGGCGAATTCCAGGCCGCGCAAAGGCTGGTCGACGCCGCGCGGCTGCTGGCGCCGGTGCCACAGGCGATGCAGCTTCGTTATCTCGGCACGCTGTTCGACATCGCCAACGACCGCAGCAACACTATTATCTTCCCGTTTCCGGCCGAGCTGACCCAGGCTCTGTCCGCCATGGCGGCTCGGAGCGGCTGACAAGCGGCGGTCCTCGGAGGCAAATCGCAAAAAGGTTTGAAGGCGGCCACGCCAGTGTTATGTGGTCGCGGCAAGGTCGCGGCCGCGCTTTCCTGCCGCGACTTCTAAGACAATTCCATGACAGAAAATCCGGCACCATCGGGCGAAGACATGCGGGCGATGATCCCGATCTCGGTCAGCGGTTGGGCGCGCCTGTTCACCCGATGGGACGTGCTGGCGGTGCTTTTGATCCTGGGGCTGTTGGTCTTTTTGGCCGAAGCGAGCCGTCACCTGTTCGAGCCGCTTGCCGAGCTGGAGAAAACGTCGCCATCCCTCGATCCGCGCAACCTGCCGGAATATGCCGCGCGCACCACGCTGCGCATGCTCATCGCCATGGTGCTGTCGCTTTTGTTCACCTTCACCTATGCGACGCTCGCGGCCAAGAGCAAACGCGCCGAGCGGTTGTTGGTCCCGCTGCTGGACATTCTGCAGTCGGTGCCGATTCTCGGCTTCATCTCGGTGACGGTAGTGTTCTTCATGGCGCTGGCGCCCGGGCGCGTATTGGGCGCGGAATATGCCGCGATCTTCGCCATCTTCACCAGCCAAGCTTGGAACATGGCGTTCAGCTTCTATCAGTCGCTGCGCACGATACCGACCGAGCTCGACGAGGCGGCGCGCAATTTCCGGCTCAGCCCATGGATGAAGTTCTGGCGGCTCGACGTGCCGTTCGCCATGCCGCAGCTGATCTGGAACATGATGATGTCGATGTCGGGGAGCTGGTTCTTCGTCGTCGCGTCCGAGGCGATCAGCGTCGGCAACACCACGATCACCCTTCCGGGCGTCGGCTCCTACATCGCCTTGGCCATCGAACGTCAGGATTTGCGAGCGGTGGCGTGGGCGATCGCGACCATGCTGATCGTCATCCTGATCTACGACCAGCTCTTGTTCCGGCCGCTGGTGGCCTGGGCGGATCGTTTCCGCTTTGAGCAGGAAGCCGGCGTGCCGCCGCCGCGCTCCTGGGTGTTCGATGTGCTGCGCCGGTCCCGCGTCGTCGAACGACTGAGAAAACCGTTCGGGGTGCTGTGGCGGCTCACGCTACGCCCGCGGCGGTCCGACAGGCCCGAAACGGCGCGACGAACGTTGCCGCTGGCGCAGAGCCGGATCGCGTTCCAGTTCGGTCTCATCGTAGTTGCGCTTGCCGCGGCGGCGCTGTGGCAGATCGTGCATTTCGTCATCGAAGGCATCACGCTATCCGATGTCGGCCTCGCGATCCTGCTCGGCTTCGCGACGCTCGCCCGGGTCACCGTCCTCATCGCGATCGCGAGCGTGATCTGGGTGCCGATCGGCGTGTGGGTCGGGACGCGGCCCCATGCCGCGCATCTGGTGCAGCCGGTGGCGCAGTTTCTCGCCGCCTTCCCGGCGAATCTGTTGTTCCCCGTCGTCGTCTCGCTGATCGTCGCCTGGCGGCTCGATCCCAATATCTGGCTCAGCCCGCTGATGATTCTCGGCACGCAATGGTACATTCTGTTCAACGTCATTGCCGGAGCGGCGGCGATCCCGGCCGAGCTGCGCGCCGTTGGCGCCAACTTGCGCGTGCGCGGCTGGCTGTGGTGGCGCCGCATCGCGCTGCCGGCGGTGCTGCCCTATTACGTGACCGGAGCGATCACCGCGTCCGGCGGCTCATGGAACGCGAGCATTGTTGCCGAGGTCGCGTCCTGGGGCCATGATCATCTGCAAGCCTTCGGGCTCGGCGCCTATATTGCGCAACAGACCGACGCCGGCGATTTCCACCGTATTGTGCTTGGCATCGTGGTGATGAGCCTGTTCGTCGTCGTCATCAATCGCGTGTTCTGGCGTCCGCTTTATTTCTACGCCGAACGCAAATTCCGGCTGGGATGAGGTTCGATATGACCGCCGCTCTCCTTGACGTTCACGCGCTTCGCCAGTCGTTCCCGCGCGCCGACGGCGGCGAGCATCTGGTGCTCGATGGCGTGGAGCTATCGCTGACGCAGGGCCAGATCGTCGGGCTGCTCGGCCGCACCGGCTCGGGCAAATCGACATTGCTGCGCTTGATCGCCGGCTTGGCCGAACCTTCGTCCGGCACGATCACCTATCTCGGCGAGCCGGTTCATGCGCCGGCGCAGGGCATCGCCATGGTGTTCCAGTCCTTTGCACTGTTTCCCTGGCTGACGGTTCTGGAAAACGTGCAGCTCGGGCTTGAAGCGCTCGGCCTTCCCGAGGCGGAAATCCGCAAACGCGCGCTGGCGGCGATCGACCTGATTGGCTTGGACGGTTACGAGTCGGCGTTTCCGCGCGAATTGTCCGGCGGCATGCGCCAGCGCGTCGGTTTTGCCCGAGCGCTCGTCGTGCATCCCAATATTCTCTTGATGGACGAGCCGTTCTCCGCGCTCGACGTGCTGACCGCGGAGACGCTGCGCACCGACTTTCTCGAGCTCTGGGGCGACGGCAAGCTGCCGATCAAAGGCGTAGTCCTGGTCACGCACAATATCGAGGAGGCGGTACTGTTGTGCGACCGCATCCTGCTGTTTTCCACCAATCCGGGGCGCATCATCAGCGAAATCGCCGTCGATCTGAAACAGCCGCGCAATCGGCTCGACCCGCAGTTCCGCGAGCTGGTCGAGAAAATCTACGTGGCAATGACCGCGCGATCGCCGACGCCGCTGCAAATCGGCGCCGGGCCGGCCGCGACGATCTATACCGTGCTGCCGCGCGTGTCGGCCAATTTGCTCTCCGGCCTCATCGAGACGCTGGCCGCGCCGCCGTTTCACGGCCACGCCGACCTGCCGGTCCTGTCCGACGAACTCCACATGGATTCCGACGAGCTGTTCCCCGTCGCAGAATCGCTGCAGCTGCTGCGTCTCGCCGAGGTCGAAGGCGGCGACATCAAGCTCACCGACACCGGCAAGCAATTCGCGGAACTCGGCACCGACGACCGCAAAAAGCTATTTCAGCGCCAGCTTCTGTCCTATGTGCCGCTGGCCGCCCATATTCGCCATGTCCTGCAAGAGCGCACCAACCACGCGGCGCCGAAGTCCCGCTACTTCGACGAGCTTGAGGATCACATGACCACGGAGGACGCCGAGCTCACCTTGCGTGCGGTAATCGCTTGGGGCCGTTACGCCGAGGTCTTCGCTTATGACGACGATTCCGGGATGTTCAGCCTGGAAAATCCGACCTGATTGTTATCGGCCGATCGGCCATTTCGCGAGAGCCTAAATATCGCTACGATATGCCGGGCAAGCCGCAAAAAATGGGGACGACGATGTCAATACTACCGAACACGGAAGGCGGCCCGCGTTGGCGCTGGCTGCTTTTGGGATCCTTGGCGCTGAACCTGTTCTTCGTCGGGGCGGCTGGCGCGGTGGCCATCCGCTTTAGCAGCCCGGTGCCGCTGGCGCCGGTGACCCGGATCGATCACAGCCTGGCGGGCCGGTTCGACCGCATCGCGGCAAATCTGCCGCCCGCCGATGCCAATGTGTTGCGCACACAGCTTCGCGGTGAAGAAGTGAAGGTCGCTACCGCAGAGGCCGATCTTCGTTTGGCGCAAGAGGAAGTGCGCAAGACATTGCGCGCGCAGCCGTTCGATGCCGCGGCGATGCGCACCGCAATGGAGGCAAGCCGCGTCGCGCACGACAATTTCGATCAAGTGCTGCACGACACGATCGCCACTGCCGCGGCCAGAATGTCGGTAGCCGGCCGTACCACGCTGGCGGATTGGCGGATCCACCACCAGAACACTGCACGCCCCGCTACAACGTTTTGAGGTTATGCGGCGCTGCGCCGGCCTTGCGTCGCGAGCGCCAGTAGCGCGCGCTCGGCAACGGTGTCGGCGAGCGCCGGGCGGCGCCGGGACTGCAGCACCGCGTCGGCAAGCTCGGCCATGGCGGTCGCGAGCCGCGCCGCGCTCCAGGCTTTCAGCGCCGCATCGACCGAAGCCTTTCTGCGGAAATGCAGCGGCGGCTGGACCGCGTCGAGCGAGAACGGCGCGCCGCTCTCGATTGCCGTGCGCCATTTGTGCAGTTGTGCGAGTTGGCGCTGGGCGTTGAACAACAGCGATCCGGCGCTGGTGCCCGCGGTCCGCGCTTTGCCAAGCTGCGCTTCGAGCTCGGCGGGACGGCCCGCGAAAGCGGCGTCGACGATATCTTCCAGCGCCAGCGCCGACGCATCGGATACCACGGCGGTCACATCGTCGACGCCGACGTGATCCCGGCCGCGTGCATAAAGCGTCAGCTTGCGAACCTCGTTGCGCGAAGCCGCGCGGTCGCCGCCGAGCAAGGGAATGAGAAGGGCCCGCGCCTCGGGCGTCAGCGTCAAGCCGGCGGCACGCATCTCGTCGTCGATCAGTCGCGCCCGGTCGCGCTCGCTGTCGGCATAGCACGGCAGCGCCACGGCGTTCTTGGCGCGCTCGCATAGCGCGCGCAGCGGCGCGTTGCGGCGCAAATCGCCGGCCTCGATGACGACGCGGCAGCCGCCGGGCGGCAGCGCCAGCACCGCTTCGACCGCCGGCGCGATATTGCGGCTGCCGGCCTTGAGCCACACCGCACGGCGGCCGCCGAAAAGCGGCATGGTCTGCGCCTCCTCAACCAGGCGCGTCGGCTCGGCGGCAATCGCTTCGCCATCGAGCCGCGCCAGCGCGAACGGATCGTTCACGTCGTCAACCGAAGCTTTGACGATGGCGTTGGCGCGCTCGCTGACCAAGCCGGCATCCGGGCCGAACACCAGGACCACCGGCCGCGCCGGATCGGGACGCGCGACGAAAGCGTCGACGTCGGCGGCTTTGACGGCAACCATGAAAAGTCAGGTCCCGGCGACGAAATACGACGCCAGCCGGTTGCGGATCGTTTCGGCGGTCGTCTGCACGGCGCGGTCTTCGGCGTCGCGCTGCGCGCGCTGTACGGCGAAACGCTGCTCCGGGCCGGGCGCGTCGTAGTCGACATTGGCGAACGTAGAATCCTTCAGCACGATTTTGCCGGTGGCAATCTCCACGAGCTGATAGTTCACCTGCACGCCGGCGACTTGCGCGGTCGGGCGGCCGCTGGATGGGTCGACCATCACGGTAAAGCCGGTCTGCGCGACGGTGAGATCGAGCCGATGGGTCGGCGCATTGGCGCCGGCGCCGCCATTGAGATCGAACTGCAAGGCATTGTGCACGCCGACGGCAAGCCGGGCCTGCGGTGTCCCCTGCCGCGTGGGGATCGGCGCAATCTGCACTTCCGCGAGCTTATCTTTGATGCTGTCGCCGCCGACCGACGAATGCGAGCCGTAGAGCGGCTGGAAGCAGCCGGCAAGGAGGCTCGCGGCAGCCAAAATGACGCCAAGCCGCGCAGTGGCGCCCTGCGCTGCACGGATCGCTCTTCGGTTAGCCCACCACATTGACGATCCGCCCCGGCACGATGATCACTCGCTTTGGCGCTTTGCCGCCGAGCGCCGTTTTTACCGCATCGAGAGCGAGAACGGCAGCCTCGATTTCGGCATTGCCGGCGTCGCGCGCCACGGTCACCTCGGCGCGCTTTTTGCCGTTGACCTGCACCGGCAGCGTCACCGTACTCTCGACCAGAAGGCCGGGCTCGACTTGGGGCCAGGCCGCCTGCGCGACCAGCGTATCGTGACCGAGCGCGGCCCAGCATTCCTCGGCGAGATGCGGCATCATCGGCGCGAATAATTGCACGAGAATATTAACCGCCTCGCGCATCGCCCAGCGGAAATCGGGCGTGGAGGCAGCCCCCTCATCTGACCCGGACTCAGACCCCAGTTCGCCGATTACCTCATTGAGCGTATTGGCGAATTCGTAAATCGCCGCCACACAAACATTGAAGTGTAGCTTTTCAATGTCATCGCTGACGCGGGCCAAGGCCCGGTGCGCCGCCTTGCGCAAGGAGAGTGCCGCCGGCGAAAACTCGGCCGGGCGCGCGGTCGGCGCTTCCTTTGCAATTTCGGCTCCCTCGCCGGCCAGCCGCCATAGCCGCTGGGCGAAACGCCAGGCACCCTGGACGCCGCGTTCGGTCCACTCCACGTCGCGATCCGGCGGCGAGTCCGACAGCATGAACCAGCGGGCCACGTCGGCGCCATAGCTCTCGATGATTTCGTCGGGGTCGACCGTGTTGCGCTTCGACTTCGACATTTTCTCGATGGCGCCGATTTCGACCGATTCCCCGGTTGCGGCCAAAGTGGCACGGCGCACGTCGCCGTCGCTTTCGATTTTCACTTCCGCCGGCGCTACCCATTCGCCGCTCTTGGTGCGGTAGGTCTCGTGCACGACCATGCCCTGGGTGAACAGGCCGGCGAACGGCTCGTCGACGCCGACATGGCCGGTCGCCTTCATGGCGCGGGTGAAGAAGCGCGAATAGAGCAGATGCAGAATGGCGTGCTCGATGCCGCCGATATATTGATCGACCGGCATCCAGGAATCGACCGCGGCCAAGTCGGTCGGCGCGGTCGTGATCCACGGGTCGGTGAAGCGCTCGAAATACCAGGACGAGTCGACGAAGGTGTCCATGGTATCGGTTTCGCGCCGCGCCTTGCCGCCGCATTGCGGACAGGTGACATGTTTCCAGGTCGGATGATGATCGAGCGGATTGCCGGGCCGGTCGAAGGTCACATCCTCCGGTAACGTCACCGGCAAGTCCTTCTCCGGCACCGGCACGATGCCGCAGTTGTCGCAATGAATGATCGGAATCGGGCAGCCCCAATAGCGCTGCCGTGAAATGCCCCAATCGCGCAGCCGGAAATTCACCTGGCGCTGCGCCACCGGCCGATTGCCGGCACTCTCCTGTTCCAGCCGCCGCGCCACTTCTTCTTTCGCTTGCGCAATGGTCATGCCGTCGAGGAAGCGCGAATTGATCATCGTGCCGTCGCCGTCATAGGCGGTGTCGGTGATGACGAATGACGCCGGGTCCTGTCCGGGCGGGCACACCACCGGCACGTTGCCGAGGCCATATTTGTTGACGAAGTCGAGGTCGCGCTGATCGTGCGCCGGGCAGCCGAAAATCGCGCCGGTGCCGTATTCCATCAGAATAAAGTTCGCGACATAGACCGGCAGCGTCCAGCTCGGATCGAACGGATGCTTGGCCTTGATGCCGGTGTCGAAGCCGAGCTTTTCGGCGGTGTCGATCTCGGCCTGCGCGGTGCCGCGGTGGCGGCACTCCTCGATGAATTTCGCCAACGCCGGATTCTTGGCCGCCGCGGCGAGCGCCAGCGGGTGATCCGGCGCCAGCGCCATGAATTTGGCGCCGAACAAGGTGTCCGGCCGGGTGGTGAAGATTTCGAGCTCGCTCTCGCCGCTCGGTGTCGTCTTCGGATCGAGCGCGAAGCGAACCAGCAAACCCTCGCTGCGGCCGATCCAGTTCTTCTGCATCAGCCGGACTTTTTCCGGCCAGCGCTCGAGCGTGTCGAGCGCGTCGAGCAACTCCTCGGAATATTTGGTGATCTTGAACGCCCACTGGCTCATCTCGCGCTGTTCGACCAGCGCGCCGGAGCGCCAGCCGCGGCCCTCGATCACCTGTTCGTTGGCCAGCACGGTCTGATCGACCGGGTCCCAGTTCACCTTGCGCTTCTCGCGCTCGACGAGGCCCGCGCGCATAAAATCAAGGAACATTTTCTGCTGATGCTTGTAATAGGCCGGATCGCAGGTGGCGATTTCGCGGCTCCAATCGAGCGACAACCCCATCGATTTGAGCTGCTTCTTCATCGCCGCGATATTGTCGTAGGTCCACGCCTTGGGATGGACCTTGCGCTCCATGGCGGCGTTCTCAGCCGGCATGCCGAAGGCGTCCCAGCCCATCGGATGCAGCACGTTCATCCCCACCGCGCGCTTATAGCGCGCCACCACGTCGCCCATCGTGTAATTGCGCACGTGGCCCATATGGATGCGCCCCGACGGATAGGGGAACATTTCGAGCACGTAGTATTTCGGCCGCGGGTCGTCGTTCTTCGTGGCGAAGATACCGCGCTGGTCCCAGATTTTCTGCCAGCGCGCCTCGGCGTCGCGGGCGTTGTAGCGGTCGGTGGCCATCGGTTTGCGATTTATGCTGCGGTCTTTTACGGTCGCCGGACGTGACACGAAAGCCCGTGTTGGGTCAACGGGTTGCGGTAACGGAACCCGCCCCTGGTCCTTCATGTGGAAAGCCAAAATGCAATACACCACTCTCGGCAAGACCGGCCTGCGCGTCAGCGTCGCCGGGCTCGGCACCGGTGGCTTCTCCCGGATGGGGCTCAAATCCGGCAAGACCGAGGATGAAGCGGCGCGCCTCGTGCTCGACGCGGTCGAGCTCGGCGTCAATTTCATCGACACCGCGCCGCCTTACGGCACCGAAGGCGTGGTCGGTAAGGCGCTTAAATCGCTTGCGCGCGACAAGGTCGTGGTCGCGACCAAGTCGACCGTGCGCCGCAACGGCGAGTGGTGGACGCCGGAGCGCGTGGTGGCGAGCCTCGACAATTCGCTGCGGCTGATGGGCACCGATTACGTCGATGTGTTCAATCTGCATGCCGTCGATCCGGACATGTACGGCTATGCGCTCGGCACGCTGGCGCCGGCGCTGGTCGCACAAAAGGAAAAGGGCAAGATCCGCCATATCGGGCTGACCGAGAATCCGATCGTCGATTTCACCAACGAGACGCTCAAGCGCGCACTGGGCGATCCGATCTGGGAAGTGTTCATGGTCGGCTTCCACATGATGCACCAGGGGGCGCGCATGAATGTGTTTCCGCTCACCCGCGCAAAAGGCGTCGGCACGCTATTGATGTTCGCGGTGCGCAGCATCTTCGCCGATCCACCGCGCGTCGCCCGCGAGGTGAAAGCGCTCGCCGCCAAGGGGCTGGTCGAGCCATGGCTCGGCGAGACCGCCGACCCGCTCGGCTTTCTGGTCCACGAGCACGGCGCGGCCAACATGATCGAGGCCGCCTATCGCTTTGCGCGGCATGAACCGGGCGTCGACGTCGTGCTGTTCGGCACCGGCGACGCGGAACATCTGCGCAGCAATGTGGCGTCGCTGCTCAAGCCGCCGTTGCCGCAACCCGACCAGGCGAAGCTTGCGGCTTTGTTCGGCCAGCTCAAAGGTATCGGGCTCGACAGCCATCAAGGCCGCTAGCCGACTACTGCCGTGTTGAGATACGCCGCGATCGTGCGTTACCCCTCGTGATTTTCACTCCAGCCGTTGCAGTGCGCGCGCTCGTGGCGGACATAGGCGCGTAAATCCTTCACCGGCCCGCCGCGCGGAATGACCAGATAGCATTTGTTGTTCGCGAGCCACGAACAGGCATCGGCATGCACGCCCATATGCGCGCAGGCGCGCCGGGCTTCCTGCAGCGGCAGGACGCGCTCAATCACCGGTCCGGCGTAAGAGTGATTGTAGCGTGGCGGCGGCTCGAGCACGTAGATCGGCATTGTTGTTTTTCCTCAAACGAGTTCTTCAGCGATCCATTTTGTGACTGAGCGCCATGTCGGCGACCAGCCCAGCGCGGCGGCCGCTTTGCCGCGCACGCGGCTGTTGGAGCCGAGCGAATAGACCGCCATGGCGCGGCCCCAGGCCGCGATCGCGTCGTCGGCCGGCCAGGGTTGCGCGGCGCCGAGCTCGAGCCGCGCGGCAATGGCTTTGGCGATCTCGCCCAACGGCTCTTCGCCGCTTTCGACATACATAAAGGCGCCGGGCGGCGCTTTGTCGATGGCCAGCACATACAACGCCGCGACATCGGCGATATGCACATTGGACCAGCGATTGAGACCGCGCCCGATATAGCGCACGACGCCCGAGGCCTTGGCCTGGCGCGCTAGCGCCGGGATTTGCACGCTCTGCGCCGGTGGCCCCAAAGCGTGGCCGTAGATCATGGTGTTGCACAGCACCGCCGAGCGGACCTGATGAGTTGCTTGCGCGCCGAGCACCAGCCGATCGATGGCGACGCGCGCGGCCTTGTCGGTGATCGGTTCGATCGGTTCGCCTTCGTGAAAGATGCGGTCGGACGGTTCGCCCATGGCGAGATCGGCGACGATGCTCGAGCCGCTGGAATGGATGAAGGCCTTGCCGGAGCGGCAAGCCCGGCAAGCAAGGCCTCGATGGCGCCGCGGTGATCGCTCGAAGCGGCATTGACGACCGCGTCGGCGGCGCGCGCTTCATCGCGCATCAAGACCGCGTCATCGAGCGCGCCGACCACGGGCTCGATGCCATGGGCCGCAACCGTATCGGCTTTAGTACGGTCGCGAACCAAGCCGCGAACCCGATGACCCGCACGGATCAGCGCCACCGCCGCCGCGCCGCCGATATAGCCGTTTGCACCGGTGATGAAAATTTGCATGGGACGTTCCTCAATCCTCCCCTACGCAAAGGGATGCGGACGCGTCAAATCGTTCTCGCGGCGCGCCTTGGCGTCCGAGCTTTACAAAATAAGGTTCACGGAACTCCCCAACGCAAGCGGGAAGTGCAGCGCCGGGAGGCGCCAGGGTCGTGGCCGCGCCACGCGGGCGAATGTTACCACTCGCTCGCGCTTCGGGCGCGGCGCGCGCCGCAGGACAATCCGCTTGCGCGAACCGCCTGCTTCGGGCGCGCTGCGCCTCCCGGCGCTCCACCCGCGGCTCTCGCCGTGACGGCCGGCCGCCACGGGTTCGAACCGCACTCGCTGCGGCGATCGATCTGCCTCCGGCCGGGGCGGCATCCGTTCGCTACGCGAGATTTTGATCTCGCTGCCGATGTAACACTATCAGTGACCACTGTCAAGCCGTGATCGCCGAAAAGGAGACGAAATGCAATGGGGGTACTCCGCCGCCACGCTGCGCACCGGAACGGGCAGATCGGTGACGCCACGAGTGCAACTCATGCGGGCGTTTATGGGCTGCATTCTCAGCGTGAAGAAGCACCCTGCTGACCCCGATACCATATATTCTACTCATAGTTGCACATTGACACGATATTTATGATTTATGCGTAATACGTGAGATTACATACTGCAGGTGAACCAAACAGCTGGCTTGCCTGCGTAACGGGCTCATCGGCTGTGAAGGACGCCGCGGCTTGCGGCAATGTCATGCTCCAGGATCAATCACTTATCGCCGAGTTGGAGGGCGCGATCGAAAGCGGCTCCAAGGACAAGCGCGTCGACGCTCTGCGGCGCATCACCGACCTTTTCGTCGCCGACGCGGATCGCCTCAACGATCAGCAGATCGACGTGTTCGATGACGTCTTGAGCCATTTGATCAAACGCATCGAAGGCCGCGCGCTCGCCGAGCTCAGTCAACGTCTCGCACCGGTGAATAACGCGCCGCTCGAAGTGGTGCGACAGCTCGCCCGCGATGACGATATCGCCGTGGCCGCGCCAATCCTCACTCAGTCGCGCCGCCTGAGCGATCACGATCTCGTCGACATCGCCAACACCAAGGCTCAGAGTCATTTGCTGGCGATCGCAGCCCGCACGGAAATCGCGCCGACCGTCACGGATGCGCTGCTGAACCGGGGCGACCATCAGGTCTTCCACAAGCTTGCCGAGAATTCCGGGGCTAGCTTCTCCGATGGCGGCTTTGCAACCCTGGTGCGCCATTCAGAACGCGACGAACGTCTCGCCGAGATGGTCGGACTGCGGCTCGATGTGCCGCTGAAGCTGTTCCGCGAACTGCTGCTGCGCGCCACCGAAGCGGTGCGCAGTCGTCTCCTCGCCATGGCCAGCCCCGAAAGCCGGGACAAGATTCAACGCATTCTTACCGCGATTTCGGAGGATACCGAGCACGAGGCAGGTTTTCAGAGCGAGCACGATTATGCAGAGGCGCACGCCCGGTTGCTGGCTCTGAAAAGCAAAGGCGAACTCAATGAAACGGTGCTGTTCAAGGCCGCCAAAGCCGACCGTTATGCCGATGTGATCGCGGCGCTGGCGCTGTTATGCGGGGCGCCGATGCCGCTCATCGAAAATCTTTTGCAGAGCGACCATCGCGAAGCCTGGGTGATTCCTTGCAGAGTGGCCGGCTTGGATTGGCCGACGGTCCGCGTGATCCTATGTTGCCGCGCGATGGGACGCGCGATGACCGATCAGACCCTCGATGCCGCGCGAGCGGATTACTACAAGCTGTCGCAAGCCAGCGCCGCCAGAGTCCTTCGCTTCTGGCAGGTCCGGCAGAGCGCTTCGAAGGACGGCGCCGGGCCGCTCAAAGCATCGCCGACCGCAGCATAGGCCCGGGTTCCTGAACGGTCGGAGCCAAGGCGCTTTCCGGATCGATGCGTCCCGAATATCGCAAGGACAAACGTTGCTTCATCCTGCTGCTATCATACGATGGGCATTTGCGTCGTCGATGCTGCGTGGTTTGGCGATCGGAAACGGCAATCGGGATAGAGTTCGCGCGATCAGCCTGAATTGGCCGCATCTTGCGAGGCTTTCGCGTCGAGCTCGCGCCTTACTCGCCCCGCAAAGCGCCGGCAAACTCCAATCATTTCCAAGTTCGGAATGAATGGAGAATGTCATGATCGCGCCATTTCGATCGAAAGCCGGCCGGAGCGCTTCACGTCCGTTTGTCGCCGCGTGTGTTGCCGCGTTGTTTTTTGCCGCGGCTATTCCGGCCCAGGCGCAGCAGCCTCCAGCCGAGCCACCGGCGCGCATCATCGTCATCGGCGAGGGCAGCGTGCGCGTAGCGCCGGATTATGCCGCGATTGGCTGCGGCGTCACCACCAAGGCCAAGACCGCCAAGGAGGCGACCGACGCCAACTCCAAGGCAATGGCGGCGGTTGCGGTGGCGCTGCATGGCGCCGGCATCGAGCAAAAGGATATCCAGACCACGCGGTTTTCGCTGCAGCCGGTCTATGCGCCGCCGCAGCCCAACACCGAGCCGAAGCTCACCGGCTTTTCGGTGTCGAACCAGTTCCGCGTGACCATCCGCCAGATCGGCAATGCCGGCGACATTCTCGACCGCCTGATCGCGGCGGGCGCGACCGACGTCGGCAGCGTCGAGTTTTTGCATTCCGACACCGCGAAAGCGCTCGATGCGGCGCGCACGGCGGCGATGGCCGACGCCAAGCGCAAGGCCGAGCTTTACGCACAAGCCGCCGGGCTGACGCTGGGCGGCGTCGGCTGGATTACCGAAGATTCCGCCTACACGCCGCCCATGCCCTTTGCGGCGATGCGCAAGTCGCTCGTTATGGCGGCGGTGCCGATCGCCTCGGGCGAGGACGCTTTACGGGTGCGGATCACGGTCGGGTTCGATTTTGCCCGTTAACAAACGCCAAGCGTCTACTTCGTCGCCGCCTGATAAGGCTTGAATTCGTATTTCTCGAAAACCGCGAGCGCTGCCGGCGAGTGAATGAAATCGAGCCAGGCTTGGCCGGCTTGCGGGTGCGCCGCACCTTTGACCAAGGCGCCGGCATAGATCGCGACCGTATTGTCCGCCGCCGGAATTCCGACGTGGCCAATGGGATGGCCGACCTGCTCCTGAAAGAGCGCCTCCGAAGTCCAGGTCACGCCAGCGTCGGCAAGGCCCTGCATCAGAAACAATGGTGTCTGACGGTGATGAACGTGGGTCAGAATAGTCGTGCCGTCCTTGACCTTGTCGTCATAGACGGCCTGCGCCAAGGCTTCGCCACCCGCCTTGGTCAGCGTCGCCTTGATCTGGCGCGCGACGCCCTCGAACTCGGGATTGGGCATGGCAAGACGCACCGACGGTTTGCCCAGGTCGGCGAGCGTCGCGATGTGCGCGGGATTGTCTTTCGCGATCATGATGGCCAGATCATTGGTGACATAGGGAACCGGTTCGCCGGCGAGCGTTCCGTTATCGATCAGCATGCGCACATTCTGCAGTCCGGCGAGATAAACGTCGGGTTTGGCTACCCAGGTCATGTTGCCTGAGGTGATTTTGCCGCCGGCTTTCATCTGGCGCACCAATAGACCCGGCGGGATTGTCTCGTAGTAGATGCGCCCGCGATATTCGGGATGGCTCGCCTCGAAGGCCGCAACGAGCGGCGCCATCGCAAAATAATAATTGCCGGCGACATAGAGCACGAGCAAAGCGTTGGTGATGTCGCCGTGGAAGTCGGCGAGGCTATCGACCTCGGGCACGGTGAACTCGAGTCCCTTATCGGTGACGTCGGTATTGTCGCCGTGCGACCAAGGCGGAAAAATTCGTTCCTGGTAATGCGGCACCTGCGCCTGGCCGTGCCAACCGGAATCTTGCGCCCGCCCCGGAACAGCCCAGGCAAGTGCAGCTGCGGCCAGCAGCGGCCACGCAATCCAACAACCTTTCATCGCCGTGTCCTTAATTTTTCCCCACGATGGAAACATCTCCGCCATCCCGATAGGCCGGATTTTTCCAGCCGTTCTCGTCGTAATCGGCCATGCACTTTTCGACCAGCGCCTCCATCTGCTTGAGCCGTCCGGAGAATTGCGCCTGCTGCAGCTGGAAGACGCGGATGAGCTCGTGGCTGCCGGAATAGTTCATTTCGTAGAGCTCGTGGCGGGCGCCGAACTCGGTGCCGATGGCGTCCCACAGAAGCTTCATGATCTTGATGCGTTCCTTGTAGTCAATGCCGTTCGAGCCGCGCACATATTTGGCGAGATATTTGTCGACTTCGGGATTCTTGAAGTCGAGCGCGTGCGACGGCAGATAGATCAGCCCGGAAGCAACCACCTTTTCGACGATGTTGCGCACCGCCGGGTAGGCTTCGGTCATGAACAGCCGGTAGGTCGCCGAACCTTGCGAATTCGGCAGCACCGCGCCATTGACCCACGGCTCGGGATTGCAGGCCATGGCATCGGTGAGCGACCAGAACAGATTGCGCCAGCCGATCACTTCACCGATCTGCGCCTGCACGCCGCGAAAGCCCTCGACGCCGGTGGCGCGAGCGGCCTTGTAGAGCAGCGCCGAGATGAAATCGAGCTTGACCGCGAGCCGCGTGCAGCCCTGCAGGGTGAAGCCGTTGAAGAAACCCGACTTCGGATAGAAATTCTTCAGCCGGTCGATGTCGCGGTGGATCAGCACGTTCTCCCAGGGGATGAACGCGTTGTCGAACACGAAGATGGCGTCGTTCTCGTCATAGCGCGACGTGAGCGGATAATCCCATGGCGAGCCGGTCGCGGCGGCGGCCAGCTCGTAGGACGGCCGGCAGATCAATTTGATGCCCGGCGTGTTCATCGGCGCGATGAACATCACCACCATGGCCGGATCGGTGATCTCCTGGCCCATGTTCTGGCCGAGGAAATTGTAATTGGTCAGCGCCGAATTGGTGGCGACGACCTTGGCGCCGGAGACGTAGATGCCGGCGTCGGTCTCCTTCTGGATGGTGATGTAGACGTCCTTGACCTCTTCGACCGGTTTGTTGCGGTCGATCGGCGGATTGACCAGCGCGTGGTTGAGGAACAGCACCGCTTCCTGGCCGCGCTTGTACCAGGCGCGCGCGTTGTCGGCGAATTTGCCGTAGAACTCGGCGTTGGCGCCCAGCGTGTTGAGGAACGCCGCCTTGTAATCGGGGCTCCTGCCGAGCCAGCCGTAAGTGATGCGGGCCCAGGCGGCGATGGCGTCGCGCTGCGCGATCACGTCTTCGCGCGAGCGCGCCACCTTGAAGAATTTCATGGTGTAGCCACCGGAGCCGGTATCGGTCGGCGCCGTGAGCACGTCCTTGGTCGCCTTGTCGTGCAGCGCGTCGTAGAGCATCGCCACCGAGCGCGCCGAGTTGCGGAACGCCGGATGCTCGGTGACGTCCTTGACCCGCTCGCCGTAGATGTAGATCTCGCGGCCATCGCGCAGGGATTCCAGAAATTCCGCGCCGGTGAACGGCCGCGTCTTGTCGGCGATCAGGTCTTCGGGATGCTGTGGCATCGGGCGCCCCCTTGCGCTGGCTATTTCGTCAGTATACTGACAATTGCGGCCAGTATAGCGGCGCCGGGGTTTGGGCGTCAACGCGCTGGCTGGCGGCGAAGCGGAGCGCAATCGCGAGGTCGCAATGGCGAAGGACGACAGCCGCCTCACCGACATGCCCGGCCATCTCATTCGTCGGCTGCAGCAGATCGCCTTCGCGCTGTTCCTCGATCAGGCCAAGGCGTTCGACTTCACGCCGGTGCAATACGCCGCGCTCTGTGCCGTCAATAACAATCCGCGCATCGACCAGACCGCATTGTGCAAGGCCGTCGCACTCGATCGCTCGACCATCGGCGACGTCGTCGGCCGCCTGGAGAAAAAAGGCCTGATCACGCGAAGGAGCGGCGCCGCCGACCGGCGCACCAAATCGCTGCACATCACGGCGGCGGGGCGCCATCTGCTCGTGGATATCGCGCCGGCGGTCGAGGCGACACAGCGCCTGATCCTGGCCCCGCTCAAACCGGGAGAGCGCACCGCCTTCATGCGGATGCTTAAGCATCTGGTGCATCTGAACAACGAACACAGCCGCGCGCCGTTGCGGCCTAAAGAAAACCGAAAACAATTGCGAACCGGGCGGCAGCAACCCCGTCCTGTCATGCCCCGCGAAGGCGAGGCATCCAGTAGCCGTCGACGCTACGGCGGCCCGCAGTGATTACGGGATCACCGCCTTCGCAGGTGATGACAGAGTTATGTGACTTTCGCGCGCTGGCAGGCTTGCCACAGGCTCTCGGCCGTGGCCGGCATTTCCAGATGCGCGCCGGCGCCGTTCGGTATGGCGTCGGCCACCGCATTCATCACCGCAGCGATCGCCGCCGTGGTGCCGGCTTCGCCGACACCCTTGACGCCAAGCGGATTGGTCGTCGCGGGCACGTTATGCATCGCTTCGCGCAACGGCGGCATGTCCTCGGCCCGGGGCATGGCGTAGTCCATGAACGAACCGGTGACGAGCTGGCCTGAATCGCTGTCGTAGACCGTGCGCTCCATCAGCGCCTGGCCGATGCCCGACGCCAGCGAGCCGTGCAGCTGACCTTCGACGATCATGGCGTCGAGCGGATTGCCGCAATCGTCGACGGCGGCATAGGCGACGATCGCCATGTGCCCGGTTGCCGGATCGATCTCGACCTCGGCAATGTGGACACCGTTGGGGAACGTCTGCGGCGTGTCGGTCACCTGTTTGGTATCGAGATCCTCGGCAATCGCGCCGCGCTTTTTCATTTCCGTCGCGCGCGCGGCCACTTCAAACAGGGAAACGCGACGGTCAGTGCCGACGACTTCGAAATTCCCCTCCTTGTAAGCGATATCGCCTTCGCCGGCTTCCAGCATGGTCGCGGCGATCGGTTTGCCCTTGGCGATGATGGCGTCGATGGCCTTGACCACCGAATGGCTCACCGTCATGCCCGAACGCGAGCCCACCGAGGCATAACCGGGCAGCTCGTTCGCCGAGTCGCCGTGGGTGTGCGGAATCTTTTCCGGCGCGATGCCGAGCCGTTCCCCAATCAGCCGCGCGAACACCGTGGCGTGACCCTGCCCGGTGTTCTGCACATTGAGCCGCAATTGCAGTGTTTCGTTACCCGGAAATTCCAGCAAAGCGCTTTCGGTCGGTGAGCCACCGGCATGTTCGAGCATGCAGCTGATGCCTAGCCCGCGGTATTTGCCGCGCTTTTGTGCCTCGCGGCGGCGCCGCCTGAAGTTGTCGTAATCGATAAGCTCCAGCGCCTTGTCGAGGATCGGCTCGAAATCCCCGGAGTCGATGACGGTGCCGACCTGGGTCTTGTACGGAAAGGCCGATTTTTTGATCAGATTACGCCGCCGCAGCTTGACCGGATCGATGCCGGTCAGGCGCGCCGCTTCGTCGACCACGCGTTCCAGCGCATAGATCGATTCCGGGCGGCCGGCGCCGCGATAGGGCGCCGTCGGCAGCGTGTTGGTGTAGGCGCACTGCACGCCGATATCGATCTTGGGAATGTCGTACATGCCGGGCAGGCAGCGGGTGAAGGAGAGCGTCGGAATGTTGGCGCCGATAGCGCCGATATAGGCGCCCATATTGCCGACGCTGCGGATGCGCAGCGCCAAAAATTTTCCCTTCTCGTCGAGCGCCAGCTCGACCTCCGAATAAATGTCGCGCGCTTGATTGTCGGACAGGAATGCTTCCGAGCGGCCCGACATCCAATGCACCGGGCGGCCAAGCTTCTTCGCCGCCATCAGGAGCGCCATGTATTCCGGATAGGCCGAGGTCTTCAGCCCAAACGCGCCGCCGACGTCCTCGGTGATGACGCGCAATTTCTCCTTCGGCCAATTCATGATGCCGAGAATGTTGTCGCGCATGGCGCCGGCGCTTTGCGAGCAGGTGCGCAGCGTATAGGCGTCGCGCGCGGCGTCGTAGCTTGCGGTGGCGCCGCGCGGCTCCATTGAGGCGACGCAGAGACGCTGGTTCATTTCGCTGATGCGCGCGATGTATTTGGCCGAGGCGAAAATGCGCTCGACCTCGGCGGCATTGGCGGCCGGATCCGCCGCCGGCCCCGGCCAATCGACTGCGAGATTGTTGGGCGTCTCCGGCCAGATCTGCGGCGCACCGTCTTTAAGCGCGTCGCGCGCATCGGTCACCGGCGTGAGCGCCTCATATTCGACATTGACGAATTCGCTGGCGTCCTGTGCCGTCAGCGCGCGCTCGGCGACCACCATGGCCACGGCTTCGCCAATATGCAGCACGCGGTCTTTGGCCAGCGCCGGCCGGCTGGTGACGATGAGCTTTGCGCCATTGCGGCCCGGCAACGGCGGGTGCCGCGATATATTGCCGATGCCGTCCATGTCGGCCGCGGTCAAAACCGTGATGACGCCGGGCATGCCGGTGGCGCCCGCTGTATCGACGCTGACGACACGGGCGAAAGCGTGCGGCGAGCGCACGAAATAGGCATAGGCCTGGTTCGGTAACGACGCATCGGCGACATAGCGGCCGTGGCCGCGGACCAGAACGTCGTCCTCGACGCGGCCGTGGAAGGAATGCGAATGAGTGTCGGCCTTGGCGTCCATGCTGGGTTCCGGGGGTTTTCGGGCGGGCGTTGGAGCGCCCCTTATAGCCGAAAGTGGCACCGGAAAACCCATCCCTCAAGCGTCCTTCAACGGCCCGCTTGCATATCTTGCATGCTTCTCCGGCTTATGCGCAAAACACCGCGCGCCAGCCCGGGGAGAGACAATGACAGCGGCCCAGAAGATTCGCACCATCGATACCCACACCCACATTCTTGCCGACGCCACCATAAAACTCCTGCAGAAGGAGATCCCGAAGCTCGGGCTCAAGCTCACCTCCTATGACGACGATAATTCGGTGATCGAGGTTGCCGGCGTGCCGTACCGGCCGTTCCCGCGCGGCGGCCATAATGTCGAGCGGCGCTTTGCCGACATGGACGCCGCCGAGGTCGATATGCATCTGCTTTCGGTGTCGCCGCAGACCTGGCTCTATAACCAGGAGGCCGCCGTCACTGTTGCCGCCGCGACCATCCAGAACGACGAGATCGCGCGGCTGAGCAAAGAGCATCCGGATCGCTTTGCCGGCATTGCTACGCTGCCGATGCAGGCGCCGGACAAGGCCGCCGCCGAATTGCGCCGCGCCATAACAAAGCTCGGGCTGCATGGCGCCATGATCGCCTCGAACGTCAACGGCACGAATCTCGACGACCCGAGTTTTGAGCCGGTCTGGGCGGCGGCCGCCGAGCTCGACGCTTTCATGGTCATCCATCCCGGCAACATCGCCGGCGCCGACCGGCTGCGCTCTTATTATCTCAACAACCTGATCGGCAATCCGCTCGACACCACCATTGCCGCAGCCTGCCTGATCTTCGGCGGCGTGATGGAACGCTATCCCACGCTCGATTTCGTTATGGTGCATGCCGGCGGCTTCATTCCCTATCAGGGCGGCCGCTGGGTGCACGGCTGGGACGTGCGGCCGGAGCCGAAACTGCATCTCAAACATTCGCCGCAGCGCTATCTCGACCGCTTGCGCTACGACACCATCACGCATGCCAAGGCGCCGCTCGAATTTCTGATCGGCTCGGCCGGCGCCGGCCGCGTCTTTCTCGGCAGCGACTATCCCTATGACATGGGCACCGGCGAATGCGTGCGGCAGGTCAAGGCGGCCAACATTGCCGCGGCCGACCGCGACAAGATTCTGGGCGCTCATGCCGCGGCAATCCTCGGCAAGAAGCGCGCGCACGCGGCGGCATAGCGGCATGGACGAGCAGACAAACTTGCTGCGCATCCCGGCGCGCGCCACGCGCGCGCTGATCGCGGAAGCTTTCGCCGCGGCAGGCTTGCCGCAAGCCGACGCCGCACGCTGCGCCGAATTGATGACCGAAGCCGATCTCACCGGCGCCGACGGCCACGGCATTTTGCGGCTGCCGCAATACGTCCGCCGGCTCAACGCCGGCGGCTTCAACAAACGACCGAACATCACGGTGACCAAGACCGCACCGGCGACAGCGCTGGTCGACGGCGACAACGGCATGGGTCATCTGGTGATGTCGCGCGCCACCGACGAGGCGATCGCGCTGGCGCGGGATACCGGCGTGTCGTGGGTCGGCGTGCGCCGCTCCAACCATGCCGGGCCGGCCGGGCTTTATGCCGAAATGCCGGCGGCCCACGGCATGATCGGCTTCTATGCCGCGGTCGCCAATGCCAATCACATGGCGACCTGGGGCGGCGCGGATCTCTTGCTCGGCACCAACCCGCTCGCCATCGGCGTGCCGTCCGGCGGCAAGCCGCTGGTGTTCGACATGGCGACCTCGATCGTCGCCTATGGCACGGTGAAGAAATACGGGCTGCGCGGGCTGACCATGCCCGAGGGCTGGTTCGTCAAACCGGAAACCGGCCAGCCCATCACCGATCCAGGCAAATCCGGCGAAGGCATACTGCTGCCGATGGGCGAATATAAAGGCTCGGGCCTGGCGCTGATGATAGGCCTCCTCGCCGGCGTGCTCAACGGCGCCGCTTTCGGCCGCGATGTCGTCGACTTCAATGCCGACGACGACAGCGAGACCAATACCGGCCATTTCATGATCGCGGTCGATATCACGCGCTTCGTGCCGCTGCAGACGTTCACTGCGGAGGTCGACCGCCACGTGCGCGATTTGCGCGCCTCGAAGCGCCTGCCCGGCGTCGACGAGATCCGTCTGCCCGGCGACCGCCGCGCCGAATGCCGCGACGAGCGGCTGCGCGATGGCGTGCCGATCGCCGTACCGCTATTGGCGCAGCTCGACAAGCTCGCGGCCGAGCTCAAAGTAAAGCCGTTGCGCCAGCGTTAAGCGCGACGCCAAGTCACAATACGTCGCGACCGGCGGGAACTTGACTCCGCTCTGCCCACCGACCAGTGTTTGGGCGAAAGCCCACAGAAAGCGCAGCGGAGGCGACCCATCATGGCATTGACCAAACGACAATTGATTTCCACGGCCCTGGCGGCCGGTTCGGCGGCAGTCCTGGCGCCGATGCGGCGCGCCCGCGCCGCCCTCGACAAGATTTCGGTTGCGGTAATCCCCATCGCCGACTGCGCGCCGATCTATCTGGGCAAGGCCAAGGGTTTTTTCGCCAAACAAAACATCGACGTCGAACTCTCGACCCAGGGCGGCGGCGCCGCCATCATCCCGGGCGTGCTCTCCGGCCAATTGCAGTTCGGTTTCAGCAACGTGCCGTCACTGTTGATCGCCCAGACCAAGGGACTGAAGTTCGTCGGCATCGCGCCGGGTGTTGCCTCGACCGGCGTCCGCGGCAAGGACTTTTGCGCGGTCCTCGTACCCGGCGATAGCCCGATCAAGACCGCCAAGGACCTCGCCGGCAAGACCGTCGCCGTCAATAACCTGAACAATATCGGCGGGGTTGCGGTGCGCGCCGGGGTGAAGGCCGCAGGCGGCGATCCTGACAGCGTAAAATACATCGAGGTGCCGTTTCCCGACATGCCGTTGGCGCTGGCGGACCATCGCATCGAGGCCGGCTGGATGGTGGAACCATTCGTCACCATCGCCCAATCACGCGGCGACAGGGTCGTGGATTGGCCGTTTGTCGCTATCGCGCCGAAAGCAGAGATCGCGGTCTATTTCGCCTCGGTGCAATACGCCAATGCAAACCCGGACATGGTCAAACGTTTCAAGGCCGCGATCACCGAGTCGCTGGCTTATGCCGACGCCCACGCCGACGAAGTTCGCCAGATCATTCCGACCTATACGCGTATCTCGGCCGACGTCGCCGCCAAGATCATTCTGCCGATATGGCCGCCCAAATTTAACCTCGTCTCGGCCCAGGCGATGGCCGATGACATGCTCAAGAGCGGACTGATCACCAAGAAGGCGGACGTCGCGGCGCTGTTGCCTTCGTAGCCCATGCCAGCGGCACAAACGACCAAGGTGCGGGCCAAGCTTACGGCCCGCACTTTTATTTGGCTGCAGGGCTTGAGCGGCCTGATCGGCTTTGCCGCGCTGCTTGAGATCCTTCCGCGGCTCGGTATCGTTTCGCCGGATTATCTGCCGCCGTTCTCCGCGATCGTGGTCGCACTGTTCAAGGAGATGAAAACGGCGACGTTCTGGACGGCGCTGAGCGACACCTTGCAAGCCTGGGCGATCGGGCTCGTCATATCAATCGTTGCCGGCGTGGCGATCGGCATTGCCATCGGCAGTTCGCGCCTGCTGCGTCGCTTGACCCACTCGACCATTGAGTTCCTGCGTCCGATTCCGTCGGTGGCGCTCATCCCGCTCGCCGTGCTGCTGTTCGGCTCGCAGATCCAGTCGACGCTGGTGCTGGTGGTTTACGCCTCGTTCTGGCCGGTGCTGATCCAGGTGCTGTACGGCGTGCAGGACGTCGATCCGGTGGCGCGGGAGACCGCGCGCTCCTATGGCCTCGGCGCCTGGGCGCAAATCCGCTACGTCACCTGGCCGACCACCCTGCCTTATCTGATGACCGGAATCCGGCTCGCCGCCGCAGTGGCGCTCATTCTCGCCATCACCAGCGAAATCGCGATCGACACCCAGGGTCTCGGCAAGGAGATCAGCGATACCGAGTCCGGCGGGGCTGTCGCCATCATGTATGCCTATGTCATCGTCACCGGAATTATCGGCGTCATCGTCAATCTCGGCGCGCGGGCGCTAGAGCGACGGGTGCTGGCCTGGCATCCGTCGGTGCGTCTGGACGCCGCGGAGGCCGGCGCATGAAAGATCTCATGCCATCGCTGCCGCGCCGTGTCGTGGTCGCACTCGCGCTGCCGGTGACGCTGATCGCCGCCTGGTGGATCACCAGCGCGGACAGCCAGAGTTTTTATTTCCCACCGCTACAGACGATCCTGCAGACCTTCGGCAAACTGTGGTTTTCGCCGCATGCGTTGTCCGACGTTGGGCCGAGCCTGTGGCGCTTTTCCGTCGGCTATCTAGCCGCGGCGTTCCTCGGCATCGTCATCGGTATTCCGGTCGGCGCCTCGCGCAACTTGCGCAACGTGCTCGAACCGGTGCTGGAGTTCTTGCGCGCCATTCCGCCGCCGGTGTTGGTGCCGGTGCTGATCCTGTTCGCCGGCCTCGGCAACGAGATGAAGGCGCTGGTGATCCTGTTCGGCTGCATCTGGCCGGTTCTGCTCAATACGGTCGCCGGCGTCCGCGCGCTCGACGAAGTGCTGGCGGAAACGGTGCGCAGTTATCGGATCGGCGGGCTCGCCCGGCTGTGGCATTTCGTGCTCCCGGGCGCCAGTCCGCAGATTTTCACCGGGCTGCGGCAATCGCTGTCGATCGGCATCATTCTCATGGTCATCAGCGAAATGTTCGCGGCCAGAGACGGCATCGGTTTCGTTCTGGTGCAATATCAGCGCACCTTCGCGATCCCGGAGATGTGGAGCGGCATTATCCTGCTTGGCATCATCGGCATCGTGCTGTCGCTGATTTTCCGCGCAATTGAGGCCTGGCTGCTGGGCTGGTATTACGGCCTGCGGCAATCGCAGCGGGCCGGTTGAACGAGTTTTGAGGGATCGATGGATCGGGCGGTCAAAACCATGCTCGAGGTGAAGGGGCTGCGCAAAGTCTACGAGGATGCGAGTCGCACCATCGAGGCGATCCGCGACGTCAACTTCAGCGTCGGCCAAGGCGAGCTTGTCTGCATCGTCGGCCCGTCGGGCGCCGGCAAGACCACGCTGCTTAAGTGCGTTGCCGGACTGTTGGCGCCGACGGCAGGCACGATCGTGCTCGAGGGTCAGGCGGTGACCGGTCCGCCGCCGTCGATGGCGGTGGTGTTCCAGGAATACGGCCGCAGCCTGTTTCCGTGGTTGACAGTCCACGACAACGTGGCGCTGCCGCTCAAGCAGAAGAAGATGACCGCGGATCGGCGCGAGGAATTGGTGCGCAATGCGCTCGCCGCGGTCGATCTGAAAGGCGTCGACGACGCCTATTCGTGGCAGCTCTCCGGCGGCATGCAGCAGCGGGTCGCCATCGCCCGCGCCGTCGCCTATGAGCCGCATGTGCTATTGATGGACGAGCCGTTCGCCGCGGTCGACGCGCAAACCCGCGCCGATCTCGAAGACTTGATCCGGGTGCTGTGGCATCGGCTGCGCGTCACCGTGCTGTTCGTCACCCATGACATCGACGAATTGGTCTATCTCGGGCAGCGCGTGCTGGTGATGTCGCATGCGCCGACGGTGATCATGGAAGACGTGGCGATCGACCTCCCCGAGGAACGCACGCAGCTCGAAACGCGGTCGATGGCCCGGTTCGGCGAGTTGCGCAAGCATATTTATTCGCAAATCCAATTGGCCAAGCAGGGCTGGCGTCCGCCCTCTCCGTAGTGTCCCCACCGTTGCGCCCGGCGACTGCCGACCTCAAATATCATTCTCCGAGGCCGGCCCAAACTCTCGACATCCGTTAATTTTGCCAAGGGCGAATTTATTGCCATGCTGACTCCCGGCACGTTCGCGCTGACGCTCTTGCTGTCGTTTCTGACCGCGCTCGGCCCGCTGTCGATGGACATGTATCTGCCGTCGCTGCCGGATATTGCCCGCGCATTGCACGCACCGATCCTTGACGTGCAATTGACCATTTCCAGTTATCTGTTCGGCTTTGCCGTCGGCCAGATATTCTACGGGCCTATCTCCGATCGTCTCGGCCGCAAACCGATTTTGCTCACCGCGCTGGTGCTCTATGGCGTCGCCAGCGTCGGTTGCGCCGTCGCGCAATCGGTCGACGCATTGATCGCGCTGCGCTTCGTGCAGGCGCTGGGCGGCGCCGGCGTGATCGTGCTGGCGCGGGCGGTGGTGCGCGATATTTATTCCGGTCCACGGGCGAGCCGCGAATTGTCGATCATGGGATCGATCACGGCCTTCGCACCGATCGTGGCGCCGACCATCGGCGGCGTGCTGCAGATTGCATTCGGCTGGCGCGCGACATTCGTGCTGCTGGTGATCTTTGCCGGCATTGCCGGAGCGGTGGCAACGCTGCTGCTGCCGGAGACTTTAAAGAAGCCGACCGGCACGCCGTTTTCGTTTGGCAAGATGCTGGCGCTGTATCCCTCCGTGCTGAGGCATCGCGGCTTTCTCGCCAATCTCGGCATTCTGACCACGACCTTTATCGGCCTGTTTGCTTGGGTGTCGGGAGCGCCGATCGTGATGCAAAGCGCGATCTACGGGCTGAACCCAGTGGTGTTCGGCATCACCTTTGCCATGGGCGCGGCCGGCTACATGCTGGGAACGTTCATTGCGGCGCGCATCGTGATGCGGCTGGGCATCGATCGCACCATGGGCATCGGCTGCGTCACGCTGGCGGCCGGCGGCCTGTTTATGGTGGCGGTCGTGGCGCTTCACCTTGCCAATGTCATCTGGTTCGTCGGATCGATGATGATCTATCTGGCCGGACTCGGGCTGGCTTTGCCGGCTGCGATGGCCGGCGCGTTGACGCCGTTTCACGATCGCGCCGGCACCGCCTCTTCGCTGATGGGCTTCACCCAGCAGTCGGGCGCCGCCATCGCCGCCGGCGCCATCGGGCTCTATCTCGGCCAGTCGGCGTGGCCGGTCGCCGGCACGGTTGCGATCATGGGCTGCATCGCGCTCGCGATCTGGATGACGACGCGGAAAGTGCGGGCGGTCGACCACTGACCGCGGCAGGCTATCCGTTCGTGTCAGCTCTTCAGCCGAAAAGACAAGGCGAAACAATGCGCTGGTCCTCTCCGTGATCGCTTTGCAACAGCGGCAGGAATCTTGTGGCCGCGTTGTTTAAGGCCAAGGGCGAAAAGTGTAACGTCACGCTACAGGGGTTGAATTGGGGGAGCGATATGCGTGGATGGGCACTTACAGCCGCCACAGGCGTGGCCCTGGTTGCGCTGGCAATTTCGGACCCGGCCGCGGCAGCCGACGTGGCGACGAAGGCGCCGCCACAGCCTACACCCCAGGCGCCAAGCAATACCTGGACCGGATTTTATGTCGGCGCCAACGGCGGCTACGGCTGGAAGGACCCGACGGTCACGTTCACGCCGAACGACGTCACCGCAAATAATGCGACCTGCGCGAGCCTTACCGGCGGCACGTGTGCGCCGCCTGCCTCATTCGGCATCAGCGGCGGCCTCGGCGGCGTGGAGGCCGGTTACAATTGGCAGGCAAATCAGTCATGGCTCGTCGGCGTTGAAACCGATTTCGATTGGTCGCGGATCCGCGGTGCGGGAACCTCGAATTTTTTGATCGACCCGCTCAACTTTCCGCCCGGCACCTCGAGCTTTTCGGTTAATCAGAATGTCGACTGGTTCGGAACAATCAGAGGCCGGTTGGGCTGGATGCCGGTCAATTCCACGCTGCTCTTCGGCACGGTGGGATTTGCCTATGGCCACGTGAACGAAAATGTCGCCCTCAACAGCACGCCCAACAACAATCTGGGCAACGGCACTTTTTCGTTTCAGTGCAGCGCGGCCGGCAATTGCTTTTCAGGGGCCTCGTCGCGCATCGCCACCGGCTGGACCGCAGGCGGCGGCATCGAACACGCGTTGTGGCGCAATGTGAGCGTGAAGGCCGAGTTTCTGTACGTCAGCCTCGGCGGCGACACCGTGCGGGTGACTGCTCTGAACACCTCGGTTAATGGCAATACACCGAGCTCGTTCTCGGCGGCGTTCAGCCGGCTTGACTTCCATGTGGCACGCGGCGGCCTCAACTGGCGATTCTAGCGCGGCCGACGGCTGTTGTGACGCAGCGGCGACCGGGGTCGGCATGCGGCGGCCCTTGGTCAAATTCACGCTGGGTCACTCTCGCTCATTGCGATAGGTAGGGGACGCTGAGTAGACCATGTTCGCAGTGCCATCCTGGCGAACATTACACACGACGCGGACCAATGTTGGCGTTTGATAGAAAATTTCGAATTGTTCATTTCTGCCTCTGTACCGTTGCACTTCAGGTATGCCCGCCCTTCGCTCGCGGCGAAGGACTGACTGTTGGAAACATCGCCGCAGTCCTAAAGGCATCACCGGTGATGCCGGTTCAAAATATCGACGAGCATGACCTCATACCGGGTAGTCCGGTATTCGGGGTCAGGGCCGAGCAACTTCGCGGCATCGAGATATTGCGTGTTCTTCATTTCGACACTTGCCAAGTTGAAACCCCGCGGCAATGGTTCCGCACCAAATCGGCCGCGTTTACATTTACCTCACAAGGCACACCAGATTTAGAAGATCTTCGCAGCCTTCTCGGAGCGCCAACCGGCTCAATGGACAACATCGATAATGTTCAAGTTAAATTCGACGCCTGGTCGCTCAACGCACCATTTCCAAATGTCCAAGACAATTTTGCGAAAACCGTGAGCGGCAGCAATTGCATCGCGAGTAGAAATGGCGGTGTAGCTGCGATGATAATTCGGCCCGTCCTGGCTGATATAACGTTGACATTCGCCGGGCGCGGTTTGACGAAGCATCACGCTTCGGCGTTCATTTCAAAAATGGATCCTCCTCCTGAAGTATCGAAGGACGGCACATTTTTCAGGATCACTCTATCGCACCGCCTCGTGGCGCTGGTCCTCGGTAAGCCCCCTTGATCCTTGAGGACGCTAAATTTACAGTCGCATAGTTACTACGAGACCATCGGAAGTCGTGCGGCGGGGGCCACCATGAAGCGTCTGTTTCTGGCATCGGTTTTTGCGTTCTCGATTCTGGTCATCGATAACGCGCAATCCGCAGACGCGTTTTTCGATAATTTTTCCAACGCGATCCGCTCAACATATGGATCTAATTGGTCCGTTTTTATCCCATTTACTGCGATTCCCGCGGCCGCGGACGATCCTGACCGCGCGGGCGAAACCTATCCCGGCCATTTGTGGAATTTTACGCCGACCAGCACCTCACAAGGCGGCATGATTTATGAGCAAGCCAACGTGTATTGTCCGGCGCCACAAACTCCCAAGCCCATAATTGTGGGGGCGCCATATTTCAATAATTATCAGGATCTCACAGATCTGAAGCTAACCGGAGACATCACCATCGGACCGGTCAAGATCAGCGCGCTTGACGCGGAGTACCTCAATTCGGTCACGATAGGCATCGCATCGGTACAGCGGATGTATTTGCCCGGCGCGAATGCATTCACGGCCGCGGTGAAGAGCGCTCTGAGTTCATGTGGCTCCGGATATTTCTACGCCGTCAACGGCGTTTTGATGGGCAAGATCACCATCAGCGTTGCTTTTAACAGGAGCGTGGATGCTGGCATTGCTGCAAATATCTCAAGCAAGATCGCACTTAACCTAGGCGTTCACGCACAGGTGGTTCAATACGGTACCGCCGCTAAACCTTTGGTGATTTAGACCGACGACATCGAAATTTTTGCCGTCCAAGCCGTTCCTGTAGCCTCCGTGAAGTAATGCATCCGTCCCTCGGTCTCAGGGGTGCGATCTTAGGCCTTTGCTTTTTCGCCGGAGCCTGCGCCCCCGCGCCAACGCTTCGAAGCGTTCTATGGGATCACTATCCCGGCTACGACCAATTGTCTCCCGCATCGGGCGTGTTGCTCGATGAAAGCCGTTACGAATATCTGCCGGGAAACGTCATCGCGCTTGAACTGGCAGCGCCAAGAACCGCCCATGCGGCGGCTGCTTGGAATGACAAGTCTTCCATTTATTGTCCCATCAATATTCCTCTCTCAGCTCTCACCGCAAGCAAACGGAGTGATGCCTACGTAGTTCACAATTTCGATTTTTCTCTGCGAAGAGCCTTAGGCCTAAAGAAGGCGAAGGCTGATCTCAATCTTGAAGATAACGAATTGGAAATTTTGCGAAGAGTTGAAATTACGGTCTCCTCGGCACGTATTTATCGACTTAAGCCCGGTCAAAGGCCAAAGTTCGAACTGGCGTGCATGAACTCCATCGCAGGAAAGCCCGATCTGACCCGGTTGCGGAGTATTCTCGCGGGAGACGTGCACGTGAAGATTTTATTTAAAGACAACGTCAGTCTCATCGCAAAACTTGCCGTCGCGAACAAAATTCAAGGAAACCTTGGCTTCGGGTATCTCCGAGGCTTTAACCAGGATTACAGCGCGACCAATATGGTTTTTGCCGCGAAAGTAAGTCCGACGAGGGTGCGGTCGTCACACTAGAACGCTTACTGAGCTGGGTCGGCGGCAGAACGCGGGCCTTCGCGGCGATCAAATCAGCTTCAGCCCCTTCAAGCTCGCATGACCTTCCTTGCCGACGATGATGTGATCGTGCACCGAAATGCCGAGCGGAGAGGCCACCGCGATGATCTGCTGCGTCATCTGGATGTCGGCGCGTGACGGCGTCGGGTCGCCGGACGGATGATTATCCAGGACGCGCTGTAAACGGCTCATAATGCTGAAAGGCTTACATAAAATTGGTTTGCGAATGGTCGCAGGGAGCGGTGACTGGGGGCGGTAATTGGTGGCTGTTTGCGACAATCCCGCTACGTCGCTGTCGATCACGTTTACAATGATGGGATCACCTTCACTCACTCTCGGTGGCCACGTGCCTGCAAAGAGCTTACGGCGGCTACCCGCCGAAGTTCAGACTTATCAAGTGACCCCCGGTGATTTTCCAATGCGCGTGTCAGCGCCTCTGGGGCAACATCGGCAGGTTACGATCCGATGTCGGCTATTATGGGCAATACGGTCGCCGGTTTGCGGTCTTTCGTGAGCATAGCACTGCGACGAGTTTTGAATTTTACGCCTGCCAACCACCCTGGCCGCGCACGATATCTCAACGCAAAGCCGTTTGACATTCCAGTCACGGGGATTGAGTTGCCTTTCCGCAACAGTCCCGCGCAATCGTTTGAAATGGCAGCGGAACCGACTGCCCTTACTGCAAAGGTTGTTGACGCATTTCAGCAGCCAGTTGAAGCTGCGCGGGGCGGTGTAGCATTCAAGCAGACAGGACTTAAGGAAGGTGCGTTTCGGTCACCGTAGGCTGAGTACGCTCTTGGCGTCCTCATCGCTCGCCGCGCTGCTGGTCGGTTCCGGCGCCCCGGCGGCGTTCGCGCAATGCGCCATCAGTCCCGGGACCAATCAGAGTTCCGTCAGCAATTCCGCCGCCATCAATTGCATCAATATCCAGGGCATCGCGGTCACCGGCAACGTCATCAATACCGGTCCTCCCAACACCGGCATCATCACCCCGACCGGCTTCGCCCCGCCGACCCGGACCGGCATCACCATCAACAGCGCATCGGTCGGCGGCGCTATCGTCAATGCCGGCCAGATCACCGCGCCGACATCCGGCGACGGCATCGTTGTCACCAACAACGCCACGGTGTCCGGCGGCATCAGCAATTCCGGCCAGATCACCGCAACGACATACGCCGACGGCATCGTTGTCACCAACAACGCCGCGGTGTTCGGCGGCATCAGCAATTCCGGCACCATCTCAGCCGGCCACGGACAGTTCGTCAACGGCATCCTCATCGGCGGCAATGCCGTCACCAGCCACACAACCGTCACTATCGCGACCTTCGCCGGCGGGATCAGCAATTCCGGCATGATCTCGATGGGGAGCGGCAACGCCATCCTCGTCGGCGGCGACGACGCCAACGCCAACATCGCGGCCTTCTCCGGCGGCATCAGCAATTCCGGCATGATCTCGACGCCCGGCAGCGGCATCTTCGTCGGCGGCGACGAGCCCAGCGCTGTCGCCGACACCATTACGATCTCGACCTTTGCCGGCGGCATCAGCAATTCCGGCACGATTGCGGCCGGCAAAGGCATCTTTGTCGGCGGCACTGCGTCGCGGGGCCAGATCACCATCTCGACCTTCACCGGCGGCATCAGCAATTCCGGCATGATCTCGGGTAGCGGCAATGGCATCTTTGTCGGCGGCTTCGCGAGCCGCGGCACGATCACCGTTTCGACCTTCGCTGGCGGCATCGTCAATTCCGGCACCATCTCGGCGGGCAACGCGGGCAGCAATGGCATCGCCGTCCGCGGCTTTGCGCAGGTCGGCAGCACGGTCACCATCGCGACATTCGCCGGCAGCATCAGCAATTCCGGCATGATCTCTGCTAACGGCGATGGCATCTTCGTCGGCGGCACCGCGCTGCTGAGCAGCACCGTCACCATCTCGACCTTCGCCGGCGGCATCAGCAATTCCGGCGTGATCTCGGCTCGCGGCAATGGCATCTTCGTCGGCAGCCCCTTTATGGAGATCGGCGGCGCGTTCATCGTTTCGACCTTCGCCGGCGGCATCAGCAATTCCGGGACGATCTCGGCTGGCACCTCCGCGAATGGCATCTTTGTCGGCGGCTATGCGCAACCCGGATCATCCATCACCATCTCCACCTTCTCCGGCGGCATCAGCAACAGCGGCCTCATCTCGGCCGGCCATCGCGGCATCTTCGTCGGCGGCACCGCGTCCGGCGGCGCCAGCGTCACCATCTCGACCTTTGCCGGCGGCATCAGCAATTCCGGCACGATTATCGCACAAACCGGCATCGTCGTGGATCATGTTGCGACATTCCTCGGCGCCATTGTCAATTCCGGTACCATCACCGGCACCGCCGGCACCGCGATCGATATCAGCGGCGCACCGAACGGCATGACCGTCGATATTCTCGGTGGCGCGATCAGCGGCAACATACTCGGCGCCGGCACGACCAGCGGCGATACGGTGAACTTCGCGCTCGGCTCCGGCAGCTTCGCCTATGCCAACACGATTGCCGGGATGCAGGCCGTCAATATCAATTCCGGCACCCTGTTCGACAGCGGTTCGATCACGGCGGCCGGCGTCGTGGTCAATTCCGGCGGCACGCTGGCGCCGGGACTACCGAACACCACCGGCACGCTGACCATCGCCGGCAACCTTTCGTTCAATGGCGGCGACTACGAAATTCAATTGACGCCAAGCGCGCACGCGTCCGCCACCGTGTCCGGCAGCTTGGCCATCGGCAATGGGACCGTGGCGCTGTCGCCGTCGGGGCCGCTCGGCACCCATTACTCGGCCACGACCTTCTCGATCCTGACCTATGGCGGTACGCTGACCGGGGCCTTCAATCCCAATGTCATCTATACGGGCGCGGTGGCGCTTTCGAACAAGCCGACGATCAGCTACGTGCCTGGCAACGTCGATCTGTCCTACGGCAATGCGATTGCCGACTTGACGACGCCGCCCGGCGCCAGCCAGAACCAGCAGAATGTCATCAACGGCATCAACACCGCCATTCTTGCCGGCGACACCATTCCGCCGGGCTTCCAAGGTCTTGTCGGCCTGGGCGGCGCCGCGCTCCTCAATGCTTATTCGCAGCTCGACGGCGAGGACGCGACCGGCGCCAGCACCAGTACGTTCCAGCTGTTCAACGGCTTCTTCAATCTGCTCTCCGACATAGCGCTCGGGACGGGCGGCGGAGGCGGGGCGAGCCCGGGCAGCGGAGCGACCGGATTTGCCGAACCCGACGCTGCGTTCCCGCCGGAACTGGCGCTCGCCTATAATCGGGTGTTGAGGAAGAACACCGCGCAGCAGTCCGCGCCGCAAAGCTTCGACCAGCGCTGGACCGCATGGGGCTCGGCCTATGGCGGGGCGGCGAATTACAACGGCAATGCCGCGATCGGCTCCAACAATCTTGCCGCCAGCGACTTCGGCTTTGCCGGCGGCATGGATTACCACGCCGCGCCGGACCTCAAGCTCGGCTTTGCGCTCGCCGGCGGCGGCACCAACTGGTCGTTGGCGCAAAATCTCGGCGGCGGACGCAGCGACGCGGTGCAGATCGCCGGCTACGGCATCAAGCATTACGGGCCGCTATATTTCACGGCGATGGCGGCGTTCGGCAATTCCTGGTTCACCACCAACCGGGTCGCGGCGTTCGGCGATCAGCTGCGCGCCAGTTTCGACGGCCAGAGCTATGGGCTGCGCGGCGAGAGCGGCTATCGCTTTGCGGTGACGCCGATGTCGGGGATCACGCCCTATGCCGCGGTGCAAACCCAGTGGTTCCACACGCCGGGCTATTCGGAGACCGATCTGACCGGCGGCGGATTCGGGCTGACGTTCAATTCGCAGACCGCAAACAACACCCGCAGCGAACTCGGCGCGCGTGCCGACGATCTGATGACAATCGATACGATGCCGTTGATCCTAAGAGCGCGCGTTGCCTGGGCGCACGATTGGGTGAGCAACGCCGCGCTCGGCGCCGTGTTCCAGGCGCTGCCCGGCGCGGCGTTCACGGTCAACGGCGCGGCGGTGCCCGCCAACTCGGCGCTGCTCTCCGCCGGCGGGCAATTGTTCTTCAGCCCGCACTGGTCGGTCGAAGCCAAGTTCGACAGCGAGTTCGCCTCCTCCGCTCAGACCTACGCCGGCACCGGAACGCTGCGCTATACGTGGTGAGTGAAGTTCCGCTTATTCGATCGAGTAATGTCCGCCGAGGAATGTCAATCTTGGCTCCTTCCCGGACATCGCTGACTGGTGGTCTCAGGTCCGCTCCTCCCCTCAACAGTCATTGAGTGGGGTACATTGACGCGCGTCAGCGTGGGGTCGGCAAGCACATTGATCCGCTGCGCCTAAATCAGCTTCAGCCCCTTCAAGCTGGCGTGGCCTTCCTTGCCGACGATGATGTGGTCGTGCACGCCGATGCCGAGCGACTGCGCCACCGCGATGATCTGCTGCGTCATCTGGATGTCGGCGCGCGACGGCGTCGGGTCGCCGGACGGATGGTTGTGCACCAGGATGATGGCGGTCGCGGAGAGCTCCAGCGCGCGCTTGACCACTTCGCGCGGATAGACCGGCGTGTGATCGACGGTGCCGACCTGCTGGGTTTCGTCGGCGATCAGCTGATTGCGCTTGTCGAGAAACAACACGCGAAACTCTTCGCGTTCGGCGAAGGCTTGCGCGGTGCGGCAATAGTCGAGCACGGTCGACCATGACGACAAAATGGGGCGTTTTTTCACCGCGCCGCGCAACAGCCGGCTCGCCGCCGCCTGGATGACCTTGAGCTCGGTGACGCTGGCATCGCCGAGCCCCTTCACATCGGCCAACCGCGCCTCCGGGGCGGCAATGACCTCGGCGAACGAGCCGAATGTTTCCAGAAGCGTCTTGGCGAGCGGCTTGACGTCGCGCTGCGGCAGCGCGCGGAACAGGATCAGCTCAAGGAGCTCGTAGTCCGACAGCGCATCGGCGCCGGCCTCGCGGAAGCGGTCGCGCAGGCGGCCGCGATGGCCGTAATAATGCGGTGTGCCTTCCTCCAGGCCGCCGCCGCTGTCGTGTTTCTTTTCCAACATTGTCGGGTTCGGACGCAGCGCCAATCCGATAACGGGCACTTGGTGACCTGCACGTGCGAGACGCGCGGGCCAGGGCGAGCGGGCACAACCGCCACCTGCAGGATGCCCGGATTACGGGAATTTGCAATCGGATTCGCGCGAGGCTCAGCTCTTATAGGGCGGCTTGTCGAGATGCTTCGGCGACAGCGTGAAAATCTCGACGCCGGTGTCAGTGACCCCGACGGAATGCTCGAATTGGGCCGACAGCGACCGGTCGCGGGTCACCGCGGTCCAGCCGTCGGACAGCACTTTGACGTGGGCGCGGCCGAGATTGATCATCGGCTCCACGGTGAAGAACATGCCGGGCTTGAGCACGATGCCCTCGCCGGGCCGGCCGATATGGACGATATTCGGCTCGTCGTGGAACAGCCGGCCGAGGCCGTGGCCGCAGAAATCGCGCACCACGCTCATATGCTGGTCCTCGACGTAGCTCTGGATGGCATGGCCGATATCGCCGGTGGTGGCGCCGGGCTTGATGGCGGCGATGCCCCGCATCATGCCCTCATAGGTGACTTCGATCAGCCGCTCGGCTTTGCGCGGAATCTCGCCGATTGGATACATGCGGCTCGAGTCGCCGTGCCAATGATCGAGGATCAGGGTGACGTCGACATTGACGATGTCGCCCTCGCGCACGGGCTTGTCCGCGGGAATGCCGTGGCAGACCACGTGATTGACCGAGGTGCAGGTCGCCTTGCGGTAGCCGCGATACATCAGCGTCGCCGGCATGGCGCGGTGATCCATGCCGAACTCGAAAACCAGCCGATCAATGGTATCGGTGGTCACGCCCGGCTTAATCTCGCCGACCAGCATGTCGAGGCACTCGGCGGCGAGCCGGCCGGCCTTGCGCATGCCGGCGAAGGCGCTCGGGCCGTGAAGCTTGATCTGTCCGGTCTTGCGCAGCGGCGCCAGGGCCGCGTCGACGTAGGTCATGGTCTAAGAAGCGGGAATGGTTTGGAGTTTCTGCCGGCAATGTAAGCATGCCCACCCATAAGGCAAGCAAATCGCGCGATACCTCAAGCGGCGATCTTACCGCCCAATTCGTCGGCAATATGGACGCGGATAATATCGTCGAACGAGGCCTCGGCGCGGAAGCCCAGCGCCAGCGCGCGGGCGGGATCGAACCGGCTCGGCCAGCCGGCAACGATGCGGGCGACCAGCGGATCGGGCGCGGGCCGGATACGGGAGACCGCCTTGTCGCCGGCGATGCGTCGCAACGCCGCGATCTGCTCGGCGACGGTACAGCAAACCCCCGGCATGGTGAGATTGACACGGGGCCCGAGCTTACCCGCATCGAGCCCTGCGGCGTGAACGAGAAAGCCTACGGCCGCGCGGGGGCTGGCGTGCCAATGCAGCACGCTGTCGGCGACCGGCAGCACCGCCTCCTCGCCGTTGAGCGGCTCGCGAATGATCGAGGAAAAGAATCCCGAGGCCGCCTTGTTGGGCCGCCCCGGCCGCACCACGATCGACGGCAGCCGGATGCCGACGCCGTCGAGAAAACCACGGCGCGTGTAATCGGCGAGCAGAAGCTCGGTGGCCGCCTTCTGGCTGCCGTAGGACGTCAGCGGCGTTAAGTGAAAGTCATCGCCGATCGCCGGCGGAAATGGGGCGCCAAACACCGCTATCGACGATGTGAAAACCAGCCGCGGCCGATAGCCATCGCCTATCGCGCGAATGGCCTCGAACAGCGCGCGCGAGCCGTCGAGATTGACCCGCATACCCTTCTCGAAATCGACTTCGGCCTCGCCGGACACCACGCCGGCCAGATGAAAGATGACATCGGGCCGGCCGGCGACGGCGGCACGCACGGCCGCCGGATCGGCAATATCGGCCGCGGCGGCTTCGACTTTGCCGGAAAATTTCTCGGGGCGCTGCGGAGCGACGACATCGACCAGCGTCAGCTTCTCGATCGGCTGGTCGTTGAGCGCGCCGTCGGCCGCGAGGCGGGCGTTGAGCTTGCGCCCGATCATGCCGGCGGCGCCGGTGATGAGAATGTGCATATATGAGTTCCCGACCAGTCATGCTCCGCGAAGGCGGGCATCCAGTATTCATTGCCATCTTTTTGGTCACGGAATACTGGATCGCCCGCGTTCGCGGATGATGGCAAGATCAGAGCGCCATCCCGCCATCGACGAGATGCGCCTGGCCGGTAATGTAGCTTGCCTCCTCGCTCGCGAGAAAGAGGGCGAGCGCGGCGACTTCCTGCGCGGTGCCGAGCCGGCCCATCGGCTGGCGGCCGATGAAATCCTGCCGTACCGCATCGGTCGATTTCCCGGTCTCCTTCGAGGCCGCCGCGATGCGTTCCTCAAGCGACGGCGATTCGATGGTGCCGGGACAGACGGCATTGCAGCGGATGCCCTGCTTGATGAAGTCGGCGGCAACGGACTTGGTCAAGCCAATCACTGCAGCTTTGGTGGCGCCGTAGGCGTAACGATTAGGCACGCCGCGGATCGACGACACCGCCGAGGAGATATTGACGATCGAGCCGGATTTTTTTGCCAGCATCGCCGGCAGGAACGTCTTGATCGTGCGGTGCATCGATTTGACATTGAGGTCGAAGGAAAAATCCCAGTCCTTGTCGGTGCAATCGAGCACCGAGCCGTTGGCGACGTAGCCGGCGCAATTGACCAGAATGTCGAGCGCGCCAAACTCCTTGGCGACCGACTTTTCCAGAGCGGCGATCTCGTCCGGCGCGCGCACGTCGAGTTTCTGCCGCAGCTTGGCCTTGAGGTCCGCAACCTTGTCTGCGGCAATGTCGGTGGCGATGACGATGCCGCCTTCGGCGACCAGCGCCTCGGCGATGGCGCGGCCGATGCCCTGTCCGGCGGCGGTGACCAGCGCGACTTTATTTTGTACTCTGCCGCTCATGCGCCCAAACCCTTCTGTCCATTCAATGCCGCGAGGCTAAGTTTCTGACGGCCTTCGCGATCGAAGTTTTGCGGATCGAGCCAGCGCTCGAAATTGCGTATACGCTCCGGCCACTCGCTGTCGAGCATTGAAAACCAGGCATTGTCGCGGTTGCGGCCCTTGGCGATCATGTATTGGCGGAATGTTCCTTCGTAGACGAAACCGTAGCGCAACGCGGCGCGCTGCGATGGCGCATTAAGCGCATCGCATTTCCATTCGTAGCGCCGGTAGCCCAAAGTCTCGAAAATGTAACGCGCCAACAGGTATTGGGTTTCGGTGCCAAGCGGCGTCCGCTGCAGCGCCGGCGAATAAAGCACATGGCCGACCTCGATCACCCGATGCTGCGGCACGATTCGCAGCAGCGTCACATAGCCGACCGGACGGTCCGATGGATCGACGATGGCGTAAGCGTAAGGATCCTCAGAAGCGGCGCGCTTGTCGATGAAGGCGAAAAACTCATCCTCGGCGACGAATGGGCCGTCCGCCGCGATATAGGTCCACACCGCGTCGTGGCCGGCGAATACCGCCCACAGATCGGCGGCGTGCTCGGGGCCGAGTTTCTCCAAGCGGCCATAGCGGCCCTTCAGCGTCACCGGGCCGGGCCGCGGCGCCGGGGTTGGATCGGCTACCGGCAAGCCGACGGGCTGGCCGGTTTCCGGGTGCGGTTCGCAAGCGGTCATGACGAAGGCGCCTTGCGATCTTCGGCGAAGAACTTGTTCAGCTCTTGGTTCGTGATCAACCCGGCAAAGCCGTCGAATTTACCGTCTTTGGCGATTTCGGTCGCGGTGCGAATGAAGGCGTGCATGGCGACGCGGGCGAGCGAGCCGCCGACGCTGATCCGGCGCACGCCCATCGCCGCGATGTCTTGCACCGTGAAGCCGAACGCGCCGCTATTGAGAAAATTGACCGGCTTTGGCGCCACCGCCTTGACCACGGCTTCGATCTGTTCACGGGTTTTGATGCCCGGCGCATAAAGGCAATCCGCGCCAGCCGCGGCATAGGCTTTGAGCCGGCGTAGCGCGTCGTCGAGATCGGGCACGCCACGGATGAAGCCTTCGGCACGGCCGGTCAGCATCACATCGCCGCCGGCCCGATCGATTGCGGCCCGCGCAGCTTTAACCCGCGTCACCGCCGTATCAAGATCATAAAGCGGCGTGCGACCGTCGTTCGGCGAATCCTCGATCGACAAGCCGGCGACGCCGGTCGCGACGCAGCGCGTCACGTTCTCGGCGAGGCCATCGAGATCGGCGGCGAGGCCGTCCTCGAAATCGGCATTGAGCGGCACATCGGTCACCCCCGCGATCTCGCGGAAATGCTCCAGCACTTGGTCGAGGCTCTGGACACCGTCGGCAAAGCCTTGCGAATGGGCATGGCCCGAACTGGTCGTCGCCAGCGCCGGGAAGCCGAGACCTTGCAGATAGCGCGCGCTGCCGACGTTCCATGGATTGGGAATGACGAAGCAGCCTGCTTCGTGGAGCTTACGAAAAGTCTTGCGCTTATCGGCGGTCGAAGGACGGTTTCCGGACATGATGTGTGCTCACGCTAGTGGTTGTCTCGCGGTATGAATTTCTGCGCCACGCGCTGATATTTGACCGCGGGCTGCAGCACCATACCATCCGCCAGCTGCTCCACCATGCCACGCTGAATCTCCTGCCACGGCGTCTGGCTCGGCGGATAATGATAGCCGCCATTCTTAGCCAGCGCCGCGCGCCGCGCCGCCAAGTCCTCGGCGGTGATCAGCATGTCGGCGGTGCCTTTGTTGAGGTCGATACGGACGCGGTCGCCGGTTTGCAAGAGCGCCAGCCCGCCGCCAATGGCGGCTTCCGGCGAGGCGTTGAGGATCGACGGCGATCCTGACGTTCCCGATTGGCGGCCATCGCCGATGCAGGCCAGCGCCGTAATGCCCTTTTTGATCAGCGCGGCCGGCGGCTGCATGTTCACCACTTCCGCCGAGCCCGGATAGCCGATCGGACCGACCCCGCGCATGAACAGGATTGTGTGCTCATCGATGGCAAGCGCGGGATCGTCAATGCGCGCGTGATAGTCTTCGGGCCCATCGAACACCACGGCGCGGCCTCCGAAGGCATTGGGGTCCTTGGGATTGGACAGATAGCGTTGGCGGAATTCGTCGGCGATCACACTCGTCTTCATGATCGCGGAATCGAACAAATTGCCGCGCAAAACCTTGAAGCCGGCTTCGGCCTTCATCGGCTTGTCGTAAGGCCAGATGACCTTCGCGTTCGTCGTCTTCGACTGCGCCACATTTTCGGTAATGGTCTTGCCGTTAATGGTCAGCGCGTCGCCGTGAAGGCGCTTGGCGGCAAGGAGCTCATGCAGCACCGCCGGCAGGCCGCCGGCGCGATAATATTCCTCGCCGAGATACTCGCCGGCCGGCTGCATGTTGACGAGGAGCGGCACGTCGTAGCCGATCTTTTCCCAGTCCTCGATGTCGAGCCGCACGCCGACGTGCCGGGCCAGCGCATTGAGATGAATCGGCGCATTGGTCGAACCGCCGATCGCCGAACAGGCGATGATGGCGTTTTCGAAAGCGGCGCGCGTGAGGATATCGGACGGCTTGAGATCCTCGCGCACGATCTCGACCGCGCGCAGGCCGGTCTCGTAAGCGATCCGCGCCCGCTCGCGATAAGGCGCGGGAATGGCGGCGCAGCCGGGCAGCGACATGCCGAGCGCCTCGGCCAAAGCATTCATGGTCGATGCCGTGCCCATGGTGTTGCAATGGCCGATCGACGGCGCCGACGACGCCGCGATGTCGATGAATTCGTTGTAGTCGATCTTGCCGGCGGCAACGTCCTGGCGCGCTTGCCACAGCACGGTGCCTGACCCCGCCAGCTTGCCATCGTGATAGCCGTCGAGCATCGGTCCCCCGGACAGCACGATAGCGGGCGTGTTGACCGTGGCGGCCGCCATCAGGCAGGCTGGCGTGGTCTTATCGCAGCCCGTCGTCAGCACCACGCCATCAATCGGATAACCGAACAGCACCTCGACGAGGCCGAGATAAGCGAGATTGCGGTCGAGCGCCGCGGTCGGCCGCTTGCCGGTCTCCTGAATCGGATGCACCGGAAACTCGAATGCGATGCCGCCGGCGGTGCGGATGCCCTCGCGTACGCGCTGCGCCAATTCGAGGTGATGGCGGTTGCACGGACTGAGATCGGAGCCGGTTTGTGCGATGCCGATGATCGGCTTACCCGACGTGAGCTCCGCACGGCTCAGACCGTAATTGAGATAGCGCTCCAGATAGAGCGCGGTCATGCCCGGATTGTCGGGATTATCGAACCAGAGTTGCGAGCGCAAACGGCGCTCCGTTCGTTTCTGAGACTTGCCGTTGTTCGCCATCACGTGCTCCACGGTCCGAGCAGTCCCCGGCCAGCAATGCGATTTGCGCAATACCGGAACCCTTATTCGGTAGATATAGCGAGTTTGCGTGGTCGCGAACGCTGAATGCGTGGGGGGCAGCGGTGATCTCACCACCCGAAACGTAATCTATTGCCGGCAAAAGGCGATTTTTATCCTGCCCTATTTCTCCTATTGCACCGCAATAACCAAAACTGGGTAGATCGCGAAAATATTCCTGATAACGCTATGATTTTCAATAAAAAACTTGTGACATCGACGTGACGTAAACTCTCTTGTGCACTGCAAAATATCGCGTAGGTAAGCGTCACGGGCGATCGTCATGGAGAATGCAACGATGAATTCCCTCGCAACCAAACTGGCCTTCTCGGCCCTTGTCGTCGCGACGCTTGCGACGCCGGCCTTTGCCCAGCGTCTGTCTCGGCAGCCGCAGGATTATTACAACAGCCAGGTCGAGCATTACCCGAATGGCGCGGCGCGCACGGGAACTGCCGAGTCCTACGAGTCCGGCGCCATTTTCAACCAAGGCTACTAAGCACATTCAACGTCATTTCGTAGGCGTGAGTTCAGAAGCCCCGGACCCCTGGTCCGGGGCTTCTCTTTTTTGGGCGGTCGCGTTGCCGCAGTGCTCCGGACCAGGTTTGCTTTTGACGACAGATTGGGTTGAACTGCCGCGCGAAAAAATATCCGCTCAGGGAAACGCCATGCTGAAAATTATCTCAGCCTTCGATCGTATCGGCGAGGAGAACGCCTTCGCCGTGCTGGCGCGCGCCATGCAGCTTGCGGCGGCGGGCCGCGACATCGTCAATCTCGGCATCGGTCAGCCCGATTTTCGCACCCCGGATTTCATTGTCGAGGCGGCGATCAAGGCGCTGCGCGACGGCCATCACGGCTACACGCCGGCCGTTGGCATTCTGCCGCTACGCGAAGCGGTCGCCGCCGATCTTCACAAGCGCTATGCGGTCAAGGTGTCGCCCGACGAGGTGATGATCATGCCCGGCGGCAAGCCGACCATGTTCATGTCGATCATGATGTTCGGCGAGCCGGGCGCCGATATCCTCTATCCCGATCCCGGTTTTCCGATCTATCGCTCGATGATCGAATTCACCGGCGCGCGGCCGATCCCGGTGCCGATCCGCGAGGAGAATAATTTTGCCTTCTCGGCCGAGGAGACGCTCAGGCTGATCACGCCGCAGACGCGGCTCCTGATCGTCAATTCGCCGGCCAATCCGACCGGCGGCGTGACGCCGAAAAGCGAAGTCGACAAGCTCGTCGCCGGGCTGCAGCGGTTCCCCGACGTCGCGGTGATGTCGGATGAGATCTACGACCACATGGTCTATGACGGCGAGACCCATGTTTGTTTGCTCGGCTACCCGTCGATCCGCGACCGTCTGATTTTGCTTAATGGCTGGTCGAAGACCTATGCCATGACCGGCTGGCGGCTCGGCTACGCGGTGTGGCCGGGCAAGCTGTACGACCAGGCGCGCAAGCTCGCGGTCAACCTGCACTCCTGCGTCAACGCCTCGGCGCAATATGCCGGGCTTGCGGCGCTGACCGGTCCGCAAGATGAAGTGGCGAAGAGGGTCGCGGAATTCGATCGCCGGCGCAAAATCGTCGTCGCCGGCTTGAACAAATTGCCGGGCATTTCCTGCGCCGCGCCGAAGGGCGCGTTCTACGCCTTCCCCAATATCAAGCGCACCGGATGGAAAGCGAAGGCGCTGGCCTCCTCGCTCCTCGAAGACGCCGGCGTCGCTTTGATCGGCGGGCCCGATTTCGGCATTCTCGGCGAAGGCTATATGCGCGTGTCCTACGCCAATTCGACCGAGAATATTTTGAAGGCGCTCGACCGCATGGGCGAGTTTTTGAAAAGCCGCAAGGCGGCGTAATCCACTCGTCATTGCGAGCCAACGGGCCCGCCCGAAGTCGCGCGGCCCGATGACAAGCTCCGCGAAGCAATCCAGTTTAGCGGCAACGTCTGGATTGCTTCGTCGCTTCGCTCCTCGCATGACTACCCCTGCTGCGTCAGCCGGAATCCGACGAGAACGATGATGAGGCCAACGAACTGTGACACGCTCGGCACCTCGCCGAGCGCCAGATAGCCGACCAGCAGCGTGAACGGCGGCACCAGCGCGGGAAACAAAGCCGCGCGGCCGACACCGAGCAGAATGACGGCGCGCGTGAACAAATAAACCGCGCCGGCACCGGCAAAAGCGCCCTGCACCACTGCCTGCATCAAGTTTTCCGACCACCCGGCGGCCAGAAAATTATCAAAATCGAACAGCAGGAACGGCAGGCCGGCGAGCGACAGTATGCTGGTGACGGCTACCGCCGGCATTGCCGGAATGCGCCACAGCCGCAGCAGCATGCCGAACACGGCGAAAAAACTGCCGGCGGCGACGAACATCAGGTCACCCAGCACCGCTGGGCCGCCCATGGTGCGTAGAGCTTCGGCGCCGATCACTGCGAGGCCGGCAAGCATCGCCAGCGCGCCGACGATGCGCCGCGGCGGCAGCGGTTCCTTCAGGATGAGGCGCGCCAGAACGAGGCCGCCCAGCGCGGCACAGGCCGGCTGGATGATGGCGCCGTGGCCGAGCGGCACGTGGACGTAACCAAAATAGCTCCACAGCGCGAGCGGCAGACCGCCGAAGAACGTAATGGCGATGCCGCGCCGCCAACCCATGCCACCAAGATCGCCAAAGCCCCGCGCGGCGACGACCGGCATGAGCGCCATTCCCGGCCAGACATAGCGATGCAGCGCCAGCACCAGCGGCGACAGGCCTACGGTGATGCCTTGCCGGGCGGCGACAAAGCCAAGCGCCCAGAACAGCGCGGCGCCCGTCCCACAGGCGACACCCCATGCCGTTGCGTGCTTGACCGAGGACGGCGGCGAATCCATCGCGAACCATAGGCCGCGGCGATTTGCCGGGACAACACGCGATTCGGCGCGGCAGGCTTCGTCGATCGCGAAGCGGGCTCCGCTACCCCTTTCCAGCCCCGATCACGCTGCTATCTTCACTGCAAGGCTGGAGACGATAAAGTTTTGGAGTGAAACGTGGCCGGAGCCGAGGCGATCGCAGGCGAATACGACTACATCATTGTCGGCGCAGGGTCGGCCGGCTGCCTGCTGGCCAACCGGCTGTCCGCCGACGCCGGCAAGCGCGTGCTGCTCCTCGAAGCGGGCGGCCGCGACAACTGGATCTGGTTTCACATTCCGGTCGGCTATCTGTTCGCGATCGGCAATCCGCGCTCGGACTGGATGTTCAAGACCGAGCCGGAGCCGGGATTGAACGGCCGCAGCCTGAATTATCCGCGCGGCAAGGCGATCGGCGGCTCGTCGGCCATCAATGCCATGATCTATATGCGCGGCCAGGCTGCGGACTACGATCACTGGCGGCAGCTCGGGCTTACCGGCTGGGGCTGGGACGACGTGCTGCCCTATTTCAAGCGGCACGAAAATCATTTCCTCGGCGAAAGCGAGGCCCATGCCGTCGGCGGCGAGTGGCATATTTCGGCGCCGCGCGTGCGCTGGAATTTGCTCGACGCCTTCCGCGCCGCGGCCGAACAGGCCGGCATCAAATCCATCCCCGACTTCAATCGCGGCGACAACGAAGGCATCTGCGCCTTTCACGTCAATCAGAAGCGCGGCCGGCGCTGGTCGTCGGCGAGCGCGTTCCTCAAGCCGGTGCTGCATCGCCCCAATCTGCGGCTCGAAATCGGCTGTCTCGCCGAAGGCCTCATCTTCGACGGCAAGCGCGCCGCCGGCGTGCGCTGGCGGCAAAACGGCGTCACGCGCAGCGCGCGCTGCCGCGGCGAAGTCATTCTTGCCGCCGGTTCGATCGGCTCGACGCAACTCCTGCTGTTGTCCGGCATCGGGCCGGCGGCGCAATTGCGCGAGCACGGCATCGAGGTGGTCGCCGACCGGCCCGGCGTCGGCGCCAACCTGCAGGATCATTTGCAGCTACGATTGATCTACAAGGTCGACGGCATCACCACGCTCAATGAGCGCTATCATTCGCGCTTCGGCTTTGCCGGCATGCTCGCCGAATATGCATTGTTCCGGCGCGGCCCGCTGACCATGGCGCCGTCGCAGCTCGGCCTGTTCACCCGCTCCGATCGCGATCAGGCACGCGCCAATCTGCAATATCACGTGCAGCCGCTGTCGCTCGACAAGTTCGGCGACCCGCTGCACAAATTCCCGGCGTTCACTGCAAGCGTCTGCAATGTGCAGCCGACCAGCCGCGGCACGGTGCGCCTGCGTTCGCGCCAGGCGCATGACGCGCCGGCGATCCAGCCGAATTATCTGTCGACCGACGCGGACCGCCGCATTGCGGTCGCTTCGATCCGCCTGACCCGGCGCATCGCCGCGCAGCCGGCGCTCGCGCCCTATCATCCGGACGAATACCTGCCGGGCGCCGCGGTCGGCGATGACGACGACGCGCTGGCGAAGGCCGCGGGCGACATCGGCACCACGATCTTTCATCCGATCGGCACCGCCAAAATGGGGCTGCCGAGCGATCCGATGATGGTGGTGGACGGGCGCCTGCGCGTCGCCGGCGTCGAGCGGCTGCGCGTCATCGACGCCTCGGTGATGCCGACCATCACCTCCGGCAACACCAATGCGCCGACCATGATGATCGCGGAAAAAGGCGCCGCCATGCTGCGCGAAGACGCCAAAGGCGCGGCAGCATGAATGTCGCGCGGCGCGCCCGGGCGATCCTGGCCGATCCCGTTGCTGAATGGGCCGCGATCGCGAGCGAGCCCGGGGATCCGGCGTACGTGCTGAGCCGCTACGTCACCGTGATGGCGCTGGTGCCGGCCGTGTTCAGTTTCGTCGGCGCCTGCATGGTCGGCGTGGTCGTGCCGAATGCCGGGCTGATGCGCACGCCGGTGTTCAACGGCTTGTTCGGCGCGATTTTGGGCTATGTCTTAAGCTGCGCCATCGTGCTGGTTTTCGGCATTCTCATCAACCTCTTGGCGCCCTCGTTCGGCGGCCGCCGCGATTTCGACAGCGCCTTTAAGCTTGCGGTCTATTCGTTCACGCCTGCTTGGCTCGCCGGCGTTTTCTTGGTGCTGCCGGGCTTGCAGTTCCTGACGCTCACCGGCCTCTACGGCGCGTATACTCTATGGCGCGGCCTGCCGCTTTTGATCAAGTCGCCGGGGCAAAAATCTCTCGGCTTCACGGCATTGATCGTCATCTGTGCGTTCGCACTCACCTATTTCGCCGCGGATGCACAACGCCTGGTGTTCGGCACGCCGGGACTGTGACTTTCACGTGGGCGTTTCCTGGATGCGGTGCAGCGCGCAGCGCTGCGCTCGGGAAATCAGAAACTTATTACGGCGTCATCACGATCTGTTTGCACGCCTTCGGCAGGCCGGCGAGCGTCAGTGGTGGCCGCGGCTTCGCCGGCACTGTCGGCGGCGCCGGATGCAGCGTCGATTCTTTAAACCAATAATCAAGCGCATGGCCGCAGCCTTCGCCTTCCGGCACCGGCGGCTGGCCCTTGCATTCGTGGTCATCCGGCGGACAGGCGAGACGGACGTGGAAGTGCTCGGCATGGCCCCACCACGGCCGCACTTTGGCGAGCCAGCCGCGATCCGCGCCGGCGTCGCGGCACATCGCCTTCTTGATCGCGGCATTGACGAAAATGCGGGTGACGTCCGGATCCTCCGACGCGGTGCGGATCAGGTCCATGCGCGTGTGCGTCCACACCTTTGGATCGACGTCGAGCCGGTCGGGCGCAACCATGTCGACGGCGCCGTCCATCTCGCGCTCCTCGCGGCTGAGCACGTGGTCGGGCATCGGCGTGAACCAGATGTCGGCATCGAGCCCGATCTGATGGCTGGCATGGCCAGTGATCATCGGGCCGCCGCGCGGCTGTGACATGTCGCCGATCAATAGCCCGTTCCAGCCGACTTTCTTGGCAGCGGCGCCAAAGCGTTCGATGAAGCGGACGAGACGCGGCGTGCCCCAATTGCGATCGCGCGACAGCCGCATGACCTGCCAGGCCGGGCCTGTGATCGGAAGCGCCACGGCGCCGGCGAGGCAGCCATCAGCATAAGAGCCGATCGGCAGCGCCGGGCCGGGAAATGGCTTCACGGCGCGGCCGAACAATTCCTTGGCCGGCGTCGTTGGCGCATCCGGATTGGCGAGCGGCGGCAACGGCTGCGGATGGAGCGAACCGGGCGGCGTCGGATCGAGCGTGTCGGCGTCGTTCGCCGCCGGCGGCGCGAGTGCGTCCTGCCCGAATGCGGATGCAAGCCCGGCAATAAGCAGCAGCAGGATCGCAAGAACGGACGTTCGCATCGCAGCTCTCTCTACCGGCTTGGCCCTGTTGTGTTTGCCTTGGCCCGGTACGCAACGGCGCGGGCGCGGCGGCGATACGCTGCCGCTATTCGCTCGTTCTGTCCAGTTGCAAAGAGGTCATCATCGTCGCCCGCGAGTTCCAGCAAGCGGCGCTCGGTGGCCGCATGCGGTTCAACGTTGCCGTCATGCAGAATATGCCCGATGCGAAAGCCGCGCGCAGCAAGAGCGCGGGCGACCAAGAGACAGCGGTGGCAATCGAGCGGCTCGCGCTCGGCGCACATCAGACAGACGCGCCCAGCTTTATGATCTTGGGCGCGACAGCGCGACCGGTCGGCGATGAGCCGTTCGAGCCCGGCTTGAAAGTGCGGTTGTCGCGCCATCGCCTCGTAGTCGGCGACGCCATCGCAATAAAGTTCGGCGCTCTGCGGACGGCCGCCGAGCGCGGCGCCGTAGGGCAGATAGACGATACCGTTTTGCTCCAACAGCGGTTTAAGGCTCTTGCCCGAGAACCAGGGGCAGAAGCGCGAGAACGGCGTCGAGCGCACATCGGCGATCGCGCCAACGCTTTCGGCCTGCAGCATCGCCACAAAGCGCTCCGCCGGGATGTTGGAATGGCCGATGCTGTAGAAATCGAACGCTGTCATGGTGCCAACGGGCCAAAAGTTAAACCGCAGTGCAACAAATTTACCTCGCCGCAAACATTGCAGGAATGCGCCCTGGATGCCGCTTTACAAGCCCCGTACGCTGCCGCAAACGTTTTGATCGGTGCTCGGGGGAATGTTATGCGTCGTCTGTTCTGCGTACTGGCCGCCTTGGGCTTTGTCGCGCTCGCCGCGAGCGGGCCGGCGGCGGCATCCATCCTCGTCCATGTCGACCGCGGCAGTCAGCGCATGAACGTCATCGTCGACGGCGCGCCACGCTATAACTGGCGGGTGTCGACGGCGCGGCGCGGCTACATCACCCCGCCCGGCACCTATCATCCGCAACGGCTCGCGGTGCGCTGGTATTCGAAGAAATACGACAACGCGCCGATGCCGCATTCGATCTTCTTCCATGGCGGCTATGCCATCCACGGCACCTATGAGATTTCCGGGTTGGGCCGGCCGGTGTCGTACGGCTGCGTGCGGCTCGATCCCGGCAACGCCGCCATTCTGTTCGGCTTGGTCGAGCGCGAAGGTCCGGGCAGCACCACGATCGTGGTGCATTAGCGAGGCGGAATTAGGTCTCGCTAATGACCTAGTCCGAGGATGAGCAAAAGCGCACTGTCGAGCCTATTCTGGGTCTGCAAATCGACTCTGCCACTCACCTGCCGCACGTGCTCACGGCAAGGGATAGCCCGGCTTGAGCGGAGCGAAAACCGGGAACGATCGCACGGCGCGACCGCCGCTCCTGGGTTTCGCTCCGCTCAACCCGGGCTACAGTTCCTCACACATCCACCTTCAGCGCGGCGATGAACGCCTCCTGCGGGATGTCGACCTTGCCGAACTGGCGCATGCGCTTCTTGCCCTCTTTCTGCTTTTCGAGGAGCTTGCGTTTGCGGGAGACGTCGCCGCCGTAGCATTTCGCCGTCACGTCCTTGCGGAAGGCACGCACGGTTTCCCGGGCGATCACCTTGCCGCCGATCGCGGCCTGGATCGGCACCTGGAACATGTGCGGCGGAATGAGCTCCTTGAGCTTTTCCGCCATGGCGCGGCCGCGCTGCTCGGCACGCGTCCTATGCACCAGCATGGCGAGCGCATCGACCGGCTCGGCATTGACCAGCATCTGCAATTTGACGAGATCGGCCGGCCGGTAATCGGTCAGGTGATAGTCGAACGAGGCGTAGCCGCGCGATACCGATTTGAGCCGGTCGTAGAAATCGAACACCACCTCGTTGAGCGGCAGATTGTATTTCACCAGCGCGCGGTTGCCGACATAGGTCAGCTCTTTTTGCTCGCCGCGGCGGTCCTGGCACAGCTTCAGCACGGCGCCGAGATATTCATCGGGCGTGAGGATGGTCGCCTCGATCCACGGCTCCTGCATGTCCTCGATGTGGTTGGGGTCGGGCATGTCGACCGGATTGTGGATCTCGAGCTGCTGCCCGTTGCGCAACTTGATCTTGTAGATCACCGACGGCGCGGTCGCGATCAGGTTGAGATTGAATTCGCGATGCAGCCGCTCCTGGATGATTTCCAGATGCAGCAGGCCGAGGAAGCCGCAGCGGAAGCCGAAGCCGAGCGCGGCTGAGGTTTCCATTTCGTAGGAGAAGCTCGCGTCGTTGAGCCGGAGCCGCCCCATGGCCGCGCGCAACGCCTCGAAATCGGCGGCGTCGACCGGGAACAGCCCGCAGAACACCACCGGGATTGCCGGGCGGAAACCGGGCAGCGGCGCCGCCACCGGCCTTTTCTCGTCGGTAATGGTGTCGCCGACGCGGGTGTCGGCCACTTCCTTGATCGAGGCGGTGAGAAAGCCGATCTCGCCGGGGCCGAGCTCGTCGAATTCGACGCGTTTGGGCGTGAACACGCCGACGCGGTCGACCTCGTAGGCTGCGTTGGTCTGCATCATCAGGATGCGCTGGCCCTTTTTCATCACGCCGTCGACGATGCGGAACAGCACGACGACGCCGAGATAGGCGTCGTACCAGCTATCGACGAGGAGCGCCTTGAGCGGCGCTTTGGCGTCGCCCTTGGGCGGCGGCAGGCGGGTGACGATGGCTTCCAGCACTTCCGGCACGTTCAATCCGGTCTTGGCCGAGATCAAAATCGCGTTCGAGGCATCGAGCCCGATCACGTCCTCGATCTGCTGCTTGACCTTGTCGGGCTCGGCGGCCGGCAGATCGACCTTGTTGAGCACCGGCACGATCTCGAGATCGTTGTCGAGCGCCTGATAGACGTTGGCGAGCGTCTGCGCCTCGACGCCCTGGCTGGCGTCGACGACGAGCAGCGCGCCCTCGCAGGCGGCAAGCGAACGGTTGACCTCATAGGCGAAATCAACGTGGCCCGGCGTGTCGATGAGGTTGAGCACGTAATCCTTGCCGTCGCCCGCGCGGTATTTCAGTCGCACCGTCTGCGCCTTGATCGTGATGCCGCGCTCGCGCTCGATATCCATCGAATCGAGCACCTGCTCGACCATTTCGCGCGCTTCGAGCCCGCCGGTGAGCTGAATCAGCCGGTCGGCAAGGGTCGATTTGCCGTGGTCGATATGGGCGATGATCGAGAAATTGCGGATATTGGCGATGGGAGTTGCCGTCATGCGGCGCAGATAACATCGGTATGGGGAAGCGGCAAGCGCATTGCCCTCTCCCGCCCAGGAAGAGCTCCGCAATTTTGCCGGAGCGCAGCGCAGGCGAAGTTGCGGGGTGAGGGCCGTGGTTGACGGGGGCGCTGTCGACTGACCCTCACCCGCCGCGCTAACTTCGTTCGCTTGGCGTCCTCTCCCGGGGACGGGAGAGGGTCATTATCTTTGCCGCCACACAAACGCGGCGCTTACCACGAAATTCCATACTGTGCCGATCAGCGCGCCGCACAGACCGGCGAGCCACCATTTGCTGTTGTAGCCGTAGACCCAGGTGGCGATGCCGACATTGGAGACGGCGCCGATGGCGCAGATCACCAGGAAGCGGATCAGTCCGGTGACAAAGCGCCAGCCGGTGAGCCGTTGGTCGCGGTAGGTGAACAGGTTGTTGAGGACGAAATTCCAGGCGATCGCGCAGACGGTGGCGAGCGTCTGGGCGGCTCCGAACGCCATCGCGGCGAGCTCGGTGGCGACCGTCAATATGCCCAAGTGCACGACAAGCCCGGTCAGCCCGACCAGGCAGAACAACAAGAAACGCGCCGAGACCGCGTCGTTGGTCACCTTCGCCGTCACCAGCGCGGCGAAGTCGAGCGCGACCTTGCTGTCGAGCTTGCTTTCGCCGTGGCGGCGCTCGTGAAAGGTCGACGGCAGCTCGACGACGCGCAAGTGTCCCGGCTTCGTCGCCAGAATGTCGAGCAGGATCTTGAAGCCTTGCGAGGAAATCGACGGCGCCAGCGGTTCGAAAGCCTCGCGCCGGATCATGAAATGCCCGCTCATCGGATCGGTGAGGTCGATGCCGAGCAGCCGGCGCACCAGAAAATTGGCGAACCGGCTCGCGCGGGCGCGCTGCTTCGACAGCCCGGCGGCCGAACCGCCGCCAAGATAGCGGCTCGCCACCACGAGATCGCAGCCGCCGCCGCGCAGGCGATCGAGCATGGCGCTGAGCAGCCCCTCGTCGTGCTGCAGATCGGCGTCCATGATCGCAACATAGCGCGCCTGGCTTGCCAGCATGCCTTCGAGGCAGGCGCCGGCGAGACCACGGCGGCCGATGCGGCGCATGCAGCGCACGCGGCCGTCGCTCGCGCCGAGCGCGCGCGCCACGGCCGCGGTGCCGTCCGGCGAATTATCGTCGACAAACAGCACCTCCCAGTCGCAGCCGGTCAGCACTTGCGTGAGCCGCCCGACGAGAAGCGGAATGTTGGCGCGCTCGTTGAAGGTCGGCACCACGACGCTGAGTTCCGGCGCCGGCCGAATGGCGGAATTCGGCGCGCCGGCAGGCGCGGGGGGCGAAGTCACGGGTGAACCGCCGTCCATGCGGCTTGAGATAACGCGGTGCGCCGACGAAATGCAATGCGCCGCAAATTGCCGCAATCGGGCGCGCTTGTGGCGTCGGCGTTTGAGTGGCATCCCTCTGCGATGACTGCTGTTCGTCCTGGCCCCGCCGAGCATCTGCCTGTGCAGAGTGACGGCGGCGGCTTAAGCCTCGCGCGGTCCGCGCAGCGATGGATCAACGCGCGCAGCGAACCCGTTGTTGTCGGCGTCATCTTCGCCGCTTTCATCGTGCTGTGGATGGTCTTTCAAACCGTATCGCTGGCGCCGGTCGATCTGCGCGACGACGCGTCCGAGGCGGCGCTGTGGGCGCAGAGTTTCGCGTTCGGCTACAAGCACCCGCCTCTGACGGCGTGGCTGTTCATGGCGTGGTTTGCCGTATTTCCACGGACGAACTGGGCGATGCATCTGGAGGCGGTCGCGATCGTAGCCGCGACGCTCGCCATCACCTGGCGGCTCCTGCGCGACCACCTCGATAGAGACCGCAGCCTGTTCGGGCTCGCCGCACTGATCCTGGTGCCGCTCTACACGTTCAAGGCCGCGGAGCTCAACGCCAATACGGCCATGATGCCGTTCTGGGCCGCGGCGCTGCTCTACTATTTACGCGCCCGGCGCGGTTTTGACGTTTGGGACTCACTCCTCGCCGGCGCGTGCGCAAGCTTTGCCATGCTGGGCAAGTACTGGGCGGTTTATCTGTTCGCCGGCATGGCGGCGGCGGCGCTTACCGGCGGCGGCGCGCGGCGATTTTGGCGATCGCCGGCGCCCTATCTGATGGCGGCGGGCGCGGCATTCGTCATCGCACCGCATCTTTATTGGTACGTCGCGGCGGACGGCGGCGCCAATTACGCGTTCGTGCGTGACAGCGTCATGACCGACGACTCTTTCGCCGTCGCGATCGGCAAGTCGGTCTATTACTTGCTTGGTGTCATCGGTTATGCCGCGGGGCCGCTTCTCCTTCTCGCCGCGCTGCGGCCCGGGCGCGCCGCGCTCGCCGACATCGCCTGGCCGGCCGATGAAGCGCGCCAGCAAGCCCTCATATTGTTTGCGGTGCCGATGTTGCTGCCGGCGCTGGTCAATCTCGCGCTGCCGGCGCGGCTGACGCCGGATTGGACCTTTCCGAACTGGGCGCTACTGCCCATCGTGCTCTACGGTTCGCGCAAAATCGCCGTCGATTTGCTTGCGGTCGCCGGCGCGGGACTTGCCGCGCTCGCCGTGAGCCTGTGCTTCCTGATTGCGTCACCGTTCATGGCTTACGCCCATCTGACAGCGGGCCTCGACTCCAATCGGCCGAGTTCGCAGGAAGTCGCTGTGCTCGCCAAAAGGATGACGAGCCAGCCGCTGCGGCTATATTGGGGTTCGCCGGGGATCACCGGGAACTTGGCGTTTTATTTGGCCGGCACGACTAAGCTCGAGGACGACCCGCTGTCCGACCTCGGCCGTGACGAAATGACGGCGCAAGGCCTCATCGTCGCCTGCCTCGACGACGATACGCGATGCCTGACCACGCAAGCCGCGCTCGGCGGCGCCGGCGCGCGGCGCGCCGACGGCACGATCAGCCGCAGTTTCTTAGGTCTTGCCGGCAAGCCGATCGGCTTCCGCGTCACCGTGGTGCCGGGGCAGCGCTAAACCATGATCCGATCGAATTGAATCGGATCATGTCTAGCTGTTTCATTGGAGCATGATCCTTTCCGAAAACCGGTTTCCTCTTTTCGGGATCATGCTTTGAGCGCCGGCAGACGCCTCTCAATACCGATATTGATCGGTCTTGTACGGCCCGCTCACCGCAATGCCGATATAGGCCGATTGCTTGTCGGAGAGCTGGGTGAGCTTCACGCCGATCTTGTCGAGATGCAGCCGCGCCACTTTCTCGTCGAGCGATTTCGGCAGCACGTAGACTTTCTTCTGGTACTTGCCCTGATTGGTCCACAGCTCGATCTGCGCCAGCGTCTGGTTGGTGAACGACGACGACATGACGAAACTCGGATGGCCCATGGCATTGCCGAGATTGACCAGGCGGCCTTCGGACAGCAGGATGATGCGGTGGCGGTCGGGAAATTCGATCTCGTCGACCTGCGGCTTGATGTTGTTCCATTTCAGGTTCTTCAGCGCCGCGACCTGAATCTCCGAGTCGAAGTGGCCGATATTGCAGACCACGGCGCGGTCTTTCATCTTGCGCATGTGCTCGATGGTGATGACGTCGACATTGCCGGTCGCGGTGACGAAAATGTCGGCGCGAGGCGCAGCCTCTTCCATGGTGACGACTTCGTAGCCTTCCATCGCCGCCTGCAGCGCGCAGATCGGATCGATCTCGGAGACCATGACACGGCAGCCGGCCTGGCGCAGCGAGGCCGCCGAGCCCTTGCCGACGTCGCCATAACCCGCGACCATCGCCATTTTGCCTGACATCATCACGTCGGTGCCGCGGCGGATGCCGTCGACCAGCAATTCGCGGCAGCCATAGAGGTTGTCGAATTTCGACTTGGTGACGCTGTCGTTGACGTTGATGGCGGGGAACAGGAGCTTGCCATCCCTCTCCATCTGATAGAGCCGATGCACGCCAGTGGTGGTTTCCTCCGAGACGCCTTTGATGTTGGTGGCGATCTGCGTGAACCAGCCTTTCGGTTTCTCCTTCAGCATCCGTTTGATCAGCGCGAAAAAGACCTCTTCCTCTTCGTTATTGTGCTGGTCGAGGAACACCGTGTCGCCGTGCTCGGCGCGCAGGCCCTGATGCACGAACATGGTGGCGTCGCCGCCATCGTCGAGAATCATGTTGGGCGTGCCGCCGCCGTGCCAATCGAACAGCCGCGCCGTGTAATCCCAATAGTCCTTCAGGCTTTCGCCCTTGACCGCAAAGACAGGAACGCCGCCGGCGGCGATCGCCGCGGCGGCATGATCTTGCGTCGAATAGATGTTGCAGGAGACCCAGCGCACGTCGGCGCCGAGCGCGGTCAGCGTCTCGATCAGCACGGCAGTCTGGATCGTCATATGCAGCGAGCCGGCGATGCGGGCGCCCTTGAGCACCTGTTGCGGACCATACTCTTCGCGCGTCGCCATCAGGCCGGGCATCTCGGTTTCGGCCAGCGAGATTTCTTTGCGGCCCCACTCGGCGAGACCGATATCCTTGACCACGTAATCGGCGGGTGCGGCGTACGTTTTCGGCTTGGTCGTGCTCATAACGGACTGTCCTTCGGGGCGAAGATAGGGAGGTGGCGCGCTTCTAGCAGGATAGCGCGCGGCGGGCAATAACACATAAAGATTCCTTTATGTCCATGCGCGCGAACACTCAGCGGCGACGGGCGTTTCACCAACATGGATCAAACGGACGACAAGGCGATCACATCGCTGCGTCAGCTGGCGCGCGCGGAAAACGAGTGCCGGCGCTGCCCGCTCTATCGCGATACGACGCAGGCGGTGCCCGGCGATGGCCCGAGCCAAGCCGCCTTCATGCTGGTCGGCGAGCAGCCCGGCGACAAAGAAGACCTCGCCGGCAAGCCGTTCGTCGGCCCGGCCGGCCGTGTACTCGATGCCGCGCTGAAGGACGTCGGCATCGATCGCGCGCAAACCTTCGTCACCAATGCGGTGAAGCATTTCAAGCATGAAATGCGCGGCAAGCGCCGGCTGCATAAGCGGCCCAACAATGACGAGATCGCGCGCTGCAAGATCTGGCTCGACCGCGAGCGCGCGTTGGTGCAACCGCGCACGATCATCGCGCTCGGCGTCAGCGCGGCGCGCAGCCTTACTGGCAAGACCGTGACGATATCGAAAATGCGTAAAACCCCGATCGAGATGGCCGACGGCACTATGCTCGTCGTCACCGTGCATCCTTCAGCCCTGCTGCGCATCGAAGACGAAGCCGACAAGCGCGCAGCCTATAAGGAGTTCGTCGCCGACTTGAAGGCGGCGGTCAGGACCTCGGCAGGTTAAATCGCGCCGTCATCATCCGCGAAGGCGGATGATCCAGTAAGCGCTAGCTAAGGGAGCGGCTGTTGGCGGCGATCCGTGACTACTGGATGCTCCGCCGGCGCGGAGCATGACAAGGACGTTCAGCCCGCCTTCGGCGCCTCGGCGCCGGGCCGCGGCGTCTGCTTGACCACGCCGGCCTGCGTCAGCGCCGCCGCGATCTGCTGCATGCGGTTGATGAGGTCGACCGCCGCCGCCGGCGGCAACACCAGGCGGCAGGCCGGATAACGCCGGCCGGTGATCGCCGTGTTCGGCTTGACGTCATCGAAGCGGGTCACGCCGAATTCGATGCGCAGCGTCTGGCCGTCAAAGATCAGGCCGGTGATCGAGTTGGCGAAAGTCTCCACCATGTCGGCGCGATCGAGATAACGAATGGTCGCCGGCTGCCGGGCGGCGTCGCCGGCGACGGCCGGGACGGCTTGCGAAGCGCTGCCTTTCGAAGCTGTGGGTTCGGGACTCATCTGCATGGCCTCCTTCGGGCGGCTGTTTTGGCGCGATGTCTTGCGGTCCGGCGTTTTCGTGGGCGAAATCCTCTTGCGCGGTGCCCCTCGTTTCATCAGACAATCTCAAATCGGCGATCTGATCAATCGGTCTCGCCGAAGCGAGACTCAATCAGAGCCGCCAAGGCCGCCACCACTTGCGCGGCATCCGGCCCGGTCGCCTCGATGGTAATCGACGTGCCGGGCGCGGCGGCGAGCATCATCAGTCCCATGATCGACGTTCCACCGACGCTCTCGTTGCCGCGCATGACGCGCACGTCGGCGTCGAATTTCTCGACCGTCTGCACGAATTTCGCCGAGGCCCGCGCGTGCAGGCCTTTCTTGTTGCAGATGACGAAAGTCCGGGAGACCGTGTCCGCGGGCGCGCTGCCCGCATCGGACGTTCCAGCGCTGTGGGCCGGTTCATTCATTTGCCGGTGAGCACCCGGCTGGCGATAGTGACGTATTTCTTTCCTGCCTCCTGCGCGGCGGACACCGCTTCGGCGAGCGGACATTCGTCGCGCACTTTGGCGAGCTTCACCAGCATCGGCAGATTGATGCCGGCCAGCACTTCGACCTTGGGCCGGCTCATCACCGAGATGGCAAGATTGGACGGCGTGCCGCCGAACATGTCGGTGAGGATGGCGACGCCGTCGCCGCTGTCGACGCGCCGCACCGCTTCGATGATGTCCCTGCGGCGCTCTTCGACGTCATCGTCGGGGCCGATGGTGACGGCCTCGATCTGGTCTTGCGGTCCGACCACATGCTCCAGAGCGGCCCGAAATTCAATCGCCAGCCGACCGTGGGTCACAAGCACAAGACCAATCATGGAACTCCCCGCGGGCACGTCCCGGGTGCACCGCACGAAAGGGTGCACATCATGACCATCCGAAGCCTCGGCGCAAGGGGGATTCTGAGCTAAATCCGGGGGTTGCTGCATTGCAGTAAAACACGTCGCCTGTGCCGCAGCAGCCTTGCCGGCCCGGCCGCCGTTTTATCCGGCAATCCCAGCCCGCTCGCGGGAGTCTTGGACCATTATGGTTAACCAATCGCCAATCGAGGGCCTCGGCCTGACATCAGTATGTTTGCTGACGGATCGCCGTTTCGGTTGAGGTGATGAGCGCGAGCACTGCCGGCAAGACCGCCGTACCCGATGCGACGGCGAGTCGCGGTACTTCGGTACCGTCGAGCTGGATCGTCTGCCGATCCGGCAACCTCTCCGCGTCCGCGGCATCGAGATCGACGACCAAACCGACCACCGCGCACGGTTCGTAATCGCGCCGCAAAATACCGACGCCGCGCAATTCGATCAGGCCGGCGAGTGACCGTGCCGGCCGCACCAGAAGCCGTCCGTTGGCGCTTTCCAGATGGATGCGATCGTCGCCAACGAGCCGTGCGAAATGCAAGCGGCCGTCACGCGCGGCATCGAGCAGCTCGAACGCCAGCCGGGACTTGCCGGCGCCCGACGGCCCGCGGATCAGCACCGCGCGCGCGCCGACCAGCACGGCGGAGGCGTGAACAGTCACAGTCACCGCTGTCATCCGGCCGTCTCCGCGCAAGCGGGGACCCACCGTCGCGTCGCAATCGCCGTCTGGATTCCCGCTTGCGCGGGAATGAGCGGCGGGAACCTAAGCATTACATCGCCGGCAGGCGCACGATGAAACGGGCGCCGAGCACATTCGGCTCGCCATCCGGTCCCGGCGCGCCGGTGCGGTTCTCGACCCGGATCGTGCCGCCATGCGCGTCGACGATCTGCTTGGAGATCGACAGCCCGAGCCCCGAGTTCTGGCCAAAGCCCTGGTGCGGGCGGTCAGTGTAAAAGCGTTCGAAAACCTTCTCGCGCACGTCGTCGCGCACACCCGGCCCGTCGTCATCGACGAAAATCTCGATCTGATTGCGCAGCCGCCGGCAGGTGACGCGCACGATAGCGCCGGGTGGCGAAAACGATCGCGCATTCTCGATCAGATTGTCGACGATCTGGCCGAGCCGTGAATCGTGCCCCGGCACCTGGAACGCGCGGGTGCCGCCGCCTTCGAATTTCAGGCTGACTTTGACCCCGTCGTCGCGCTTGACCTCGTTTGCCACCGAAACCAGCGTGCTGAGGAGCTTTCCGAGATCGACCGGCGCCGCCTCCTGGCGCTGCAGGTCGGCGTCGAGCCGGCTGGCATCGGAAATATCCGAGATCAGCCGATCGAGCCGGCGCACGTCGTGCTGGATGATGGCGAGAAGCCGACCCCGGCTTTCATCGGTCTTGGCGACGGGCAGGGTCTCTACCGCCGAGCGCAGCGAGGTGAGCGGATTTTTCAGCTCATGCGCCACGTCGGCGGCGAAGCTCTCGATCCCTTCGATCCGCGAGTAGAGCGCGTTGGTCATGTCGCGCAGCGTGCCGGAAAGGTGACCGATCTCGTCGCGCCGGCGGGTGAAATCGGGAATCTCGACCCGCGAGCGGATGCGCCGGCGCACGCTTTCGGCGGCATCGGCAAGCCGCCGCACCGGTTCGGCGATGGTGCCGGCGAGCAGGATCGACAGCACGATCATCACCCCAGCCGCGATCAGAAACACTTTGATGATGGCGAGCCGCTCGGCCTCCACCATGTTGTCGATATCGGCGCCTTGGGTCGACAGCATCAGCGCGCCGCGCACCGCGCGGAAACGCTGCACCGGCACCGCCACCGAAACAATGACGTCGCCGCGCTCGTTGATCCGCACCACGCTGGCGTTCTGGCCGTTCAAGGCCTGCGCCACTTCGGCATAGCCCTTGCCGTCGTCGGGGCCGAGTTCGTGATAAACCGGCAGATCGCCGCGCCCGAGCCACATGCGCAAAGCAATGAAGGCGCGCTCGAACAGGCCCGGCTTTTCCGCGGTCGGCGACGGCAAATCGAAGCGCAGCACGTCGCCGCGGCCGAACAAATTGCGGCTGTCGACCAGGAGCACGCCGTCGCGGTCGTAGATGCGCGCCCGCGTTTTGGTCGGCGACACGAGCCGCCGCAAGATCGGCGCCACCCGCTCCGGATTGATCGGGAAATCGATGCCGTAGAGCGCGTCCTCGTTGGGACCGTAGCTTTGTCCCGGCTGCAGGCTTTGCAGCTTGTCGGGATCGAGCGTGATCGAGGAATCGCTTTCGACCGTCGCTGACGCCGCGATGGCGCCGGCGATGATTTGGCCCTGCACCTGAAGACTCTGGATGCGTGCGTCGATCAGGCCGTTGCGGAATTGCGAAAGAAAGATGATGCCGATGGAGAGCGCGACGAGCCCGGTAAGATTGAGGACGACGATGCGCCGGGTCAGACTCGAAAAGCTCTGGGTGATGAAAAACTGCCAGGCGCGCCGCAGCCAGTCGCCGACCCGGGCGAAACCGCGGGGCCGCAAACGCAGCTCCGTGTCGTCGAGGCCCGCACTCTCGGCCTGACTCTCGATCAGGGTGTCGACGCGGGGCTCGGCCTGCATCGAGGCTTCGGAGCCGGGCCCTGCATGGTCTGCAATTCGGTCGAGCACGTCGTCTGCCGGGGTTTCACTCATGCTCCGCCACCTTGCGAGCATGGACGCTATTACTACCGCACGTCAGCCGCCCAGTCAGCGGCCATGGTTGGCGGTCCAAATACCCAGCGCCCCACGGCCTTTTGCGCGTAATGCGCCCGTTATTCCTTGAAACGATAGCCGACGCCGTACAGCGTCTCGATCATATCGAAGTCGTTGTCGCTCGCCTTGAACTTCTTGCGCAGCCGCTTGATGTGGCTGTCGATGGTGCGGTCGTCGACATAGACCTGATCGTCGTAGGCGGCATCCATCAAGGCATTACGGCTTTTCACCACGCCGGGGCGGCTCGCCAACGCCTGCAAAATGAGGAACTCGGTGACGGTGAGCGTGACCGGCTCGTTCTTCCAAGTGCAAGTGTGGCGTTCCGGATCCATGCGCAGCAGGCCGCGCTCCAGTACTTTGCTGTCGGCTTCCTTCGGCGCGGTGCCGTCCTTGGGCTGGCCGCGGCGCAGCACGGCCTTGACGCGTTCGACCAAAAGGCGCTGCGAGAACGGTTTGCGGATGAAATCGTCGGCGCCCATTTTCAGGCCGAACAATTCATCGATCTCCTCGTCTTTCGAGGTGAGGAAAATAACCGGCATGTCGGATTTCTGGCGCAGCCGGCGCAAGGTCTCCATGCCATCCATGCGCGGCATCTTGATATCGAGAATGGCGAGATCGGGCGGCGCGGTTTTAAAGCCGTCGAGTGCCGAAGCGCCGTCGGTATAGGTGTTGATGCGATACCCCTCGGCCTCGAGCGCGATCGACACCGAGGTGAGGATGTTGCGGTCGTCGTCGACGAGAGCGATTGTCGGCATGGCGGCCTTCTTTACATGAGTCGGCCGCAAGCTTCACTAGCCCCGGCCCCATAAGCCTTTGAATTCCCATGTGGGGGCGGAAGTGTGACGAGACAAGGCAAAATCGGGGCAATTACTGCGGCATTGGCTTGAATCGGGCCGCGTCCAAGACGTCCACAAAGGCCAGGCAACAGCCAAGGAACCGTCATGACCGACGCCGATCCGGCCCAAAACGAAAAAACCAAGCGGCCCCTCCCCGGCTTTATGCCGGATCGCCTGCCTGAAAACGCTCCGGCGCCGGATTTCGACCCGAGGGCGCTCGCCAAGGAGCTGTTGCGGGTGACGCGAGCCGGATCGCTCGCCACCATCGATCGCAATACCGGCCACCCCTTCGCTTCGCTGGTCAATGTCGCGACCGATAGCGACGGCGCACCACTGATCCTGATATCGAGGCTGTCGACCCATACCGCCAATCTGGAAGCCGACCCCCGTGCGTCGGTGCTGCTCGCCGCGACCGGCAAGGGCGACCCGCTGGCGCATCCCCGGCTGACGCTGCTCGGCAGCTTTGTCCGTGTCGCGCGCGAGGATACGAGAGAGCCGCGCCTGCGTCGCCGCTTCCTCGCGCGGCATCCGAAAGCGGAGCTTTACGCCGGCTTTGCCGATTTCTCGTTCTGGCGGCTCGATGCAGTATCCGCGCATCTCAATGGCGGCTTTGCCCGCGCCGCTGACCTGACAGCCGCCGACGTGACCACGGATGTGTCCGGCGCGGACGATTTGATCGACGCCGAGGCGGGCGCGGTCGCGCATATGAACGCGGATCATGCCGAAGCGGTGCGGCTCTACGCCACAACGCTCCTGGGCGCCGAAGACGGACCGTGGCGGCTCACCGGCCTCGACCCGGACGGTCTCGATCTCGCCTGCGGCGACCGCACGCTGCGGCTTGCCTTTGCCGAACGCGTCACCTTCGCCCAGCAATTGCGCAAAGTGGTGGTCGACTTGGCAGGCAGAGCGAGAGCCGGCTGACCGCGCTATCCGCCGATCAATATTTTCAATGGAGCGGGCCGCCCGCCGTTCTGCATTTCGCTGCACTGCAGCGTCGGAACGGCCGCGGTATCTGCCGGTTAGGCTTGAGAACGGGGCGGTCTTGGCAGAAGCTGGGAGGCCCGATATAGGGTCGGCCGCTCGCCGGGAGTTCAAGAACGGCGAATGTCGCGGGGCGGCTCATCCCGCGCAGCCGGCGGGTCACAAGCGGAGGCTAAAGTGCAGGAAACGGGCGTGAGGAACGGCGCATACGGCGCCGACAAATTCGGCTTCAAAAACCTCGCCGGTGTGCACTGGAATCTGTCCGAAGCCCCGCTCTATGAACATGCCATTCGCAACGGCGAGGCCGCCATCGTCGCCGGCGGCGCGCTTGGCGCCGAAACCGGCCATCACACCGGCCGAAGCCCCAAGGACAAGCACACCGTCGTCGATGCGCTCACCGAAAACACGGTGTGGTGGGATGGCAATCGCAAGCAGAACAAGGAACACTTCGACAATCTGCTGGCGGACTTTCAGGCTCATGCCGCGGGCAAAACGCTGTTCGCCCAGGATCTCTACGGCGGCGCCGATGCGAAATACCGCATCAAGGCGCGGGTGTTCACCGAATACGCCTGGCACTCGCTGTTCATCCGCCAGCTTCTGATCCGTCCCGATCGTTCGGAGCTCGCCAGCTACGTTCCGGACATGACCATCGTCGACATGCCGTCGTTCAAACCGGACGCCAAACGCCACGGCGGCCGCGACGGCTCCGACACCATGGTGGCGATCGATTTCACCCGCAAGATCGTCCTGATCTGTGGGACTTCTTATGCCGGCGAGATGAAGAAGTCGGTGTTCACCACCTTGAACTTCTATCTGCCGGCGCAAGGCGTGATGCCGATGCACTGCTCGGCCAATGTCGGCAAGGCCGGCGACAGTGCGCTGTTCTTCGGCCTGTCCGGCACCGGCAAGACCACGCTGTCCACCGATCCCAACCGCATCCTGATCGGCGACGACGAAACCGGCTGGTCGCCCGAGGGCATCTTCAATTTCGAAGGCGGCTGCTACGCCAAATGCATAAAACTTTCGGCCGAAGCCGAGCCGCAGATCTGGGACGCCACCAACCGCTTCGGCGCCGTCCTGGAAAACGTCGAGTTCGATCCGGAGACCCGCGTTCCGAATTACGACAGCACCAAGAAGACCGAGAACACGCGCTCGGCCTATCCGCTCGAATTCATTGCGAGCGCGTCGAAGACCGGCATGGCCGGCCATCCGAAGAACATCATCTTTCTGACCGCCGACGCCTTTGGCGTCATGCCGCCGATCGCCAAGCTCAACCCGGCGCAGGCGATGTATCACTTCCTGTCCGGCTATACCGCCAAGGTGGCCGGCACCGAAAAGGGCCTGGTCGGGGTCGAGCCCGAATTCTCCACTTGCTTCGGCGCACCCTTCCTGCCGCGGCCGCCCGCGGAATACGGCCGGCTGCTGCGCGACTATATCGCCAAGCACAAAGTCGATTGCTGGCTGGTCAATTCCGGCTGGACCGGCGGCATCTACGGCGTCGGCCGCCGCATGCCCATCAAAGTCACCCGCGCGCTGGTCACCGGCGCACTCGACGGCTCGCTGAAGAACGCAAGCTATCGCACCGATCCGTATTTCGGCTTCGCGGTGCCGACTTCGGTGCCGGGCATCGAGCCGCACATTCTCTATCCGATGAAGACTTGGCAGGACAAAAAGGCGTTCGACGAGACTGCGCGCAAGCTGGTCGGCATGTTCCAGAAGAACTTCACCAAATACGAGAACACCGTGGACGCCGAAATCCGCGCCGCCGCGCCGGAAGTGCGGCTGGCGGCGGAGTGACCATCCTGCGCTGCAAGCAAGGGCGGCCGCATGGCCGCCCTTTTGCGTTTAGCCTCTCATCTGTCATGCTCCGCGAATGCGGAGCATCCAGTATTCCCAGTCCACGAGGGATAGATTGTGAGTACTGGATCGTCCGCCTTCGCGGACGATGACAAACGGTAGGATTTGCAATGCAACAGATAAATCTCGGCCGTAACGGCCCGCTCGTTTCCGCCTTCGGTCTCGGCTGCATGGGCATGTCGGGAATCTACGGGCCGGCCGAAGACGCCGAATCCATCGCCACCATCCATGCCGCCTTGGAGGCCGGCATCACCGTCATCGACACCGGCGACTTCTACGGCATGGGCCACAACGAGATGCTAATCCGCGATGCGCTCAAAGGCGGCAAGCGCGAGCGCGCCTTCATTATGGTGAAATGCGGATCGCTGCGCAGCCCGGACGGCAAGATCGTCGGCGACGACGCGCGGCCGCAGTCGCTCAAGAATTTCCTCAGCTACTCGCTGCGCCGGCTCGGCACCGATCATATCGATCTCTATCAGCCGTCGCGCGTCGACCCCCAGGTGCCGATCGAGGACACCATCGGCGCCATCGCCGACATGGTGAAGGCCGGTTATGTGCGCCATATCGGCGTGTCGGAAGCTTCCGCCAAGACGATCCGGCGCGCGGCCGCGGTGCATCCGATCGCCGCGTTGCAGATCGAATACTCGCTGTTCACCCGCGGCATCGAGCGCGAGATTTCGCCGACCTTGCGCGAGCTCGGCATCGCGCTGGTCGCCTATGGGGTGCTTTCGAGCGGCCTGATCAGCGATCGTGCCCAAGCGGCGAGGACCGCGCCGAGCGAGCTGCGGACGCGGCGGCCGCGGTTTTTCGCCGAGAACTTTGCCAAGAATTTTTCGCTCGTTGAGGCTTTAGGCGCAATCGCCCGGGACAAGGGCGTCTCGACGCAAGCGCTCGCTTTCGCCTGGGTGAAGTCGCGTGGCGACGATGTCATGCCGCTGATCGGCGCGCGGCGCCGCGATCAGCTCAAGGAGGCGCTCCGCGCCGCCGATCTGAAATTATCGGCAGACGACCTCGCGCGCATCGAGCAGGCGGCGCCGGCCGACGCCGTCGCCGGTACCCGTTACATGCCGGCAGCCATGGCGCATATGGACAGCGAGCATGCGAGTGAGTGAGCTTGGGTGATGTCCGCTGACGTTCGCGCGTTTCCGCCCTCCGAGACTTCGGATAGAGTCCGCGCATGGCTGCACTGAGCGAAGCGCTCGATGACAAAGCCGTCGCCAACGAGGTTTTAGCGTCTCTGGCCGGCCATTATCAAATTCCCAAATTCTCCTCTCGGCCCGGCGGATTGACGCTCGCCCAGGCCTATCGCCTAGCGCCGTTGCTGCGCGCCGCCTTTGAGGCTCGCGGCGAAACGATAACCGGTCGCAAGATCGGGTTCACAAACCGCGAAATGTGGAAGGTGTACGGCGTCCAATCGCCGATTTGGGGCTATATCACCAACCGCACCACGCACGAACTCGCAGCCACGCAGGCCATATGCGTCAAGGATTTCGTGGCGCCTCGCATCGAGCCGGAAATCATATTCGGCCTGAAAGCGGCGCCGTCGCCGGGAATGAGCGAAGCCGCTTTGCTCGATTGCATCGCGTGGGTCGCGCTCGGCTACGAGATTGTGCAGTCGATTTTTCCCGACTGGAAATTCGCAGCCCCGGATGCAGTCGCCGCACATTGCGTCCATGGCGCTCTGTTGCTTGGAGCACGTCACGCGATCGCGCCGCGCAAGACACGGTGGCAGCACGAACTGGCCACGTTCAGGGTCGCGCTTTATTGCAACGGCGAACTGAGCCAACGGGGGAGCGGCGCTCTCGTACTCGACAGCCCGCTTTTGGCGCTTCGCAGTCTGGTCGAATTGCTGGCGAGCGATACGCATAACCCCCCGCTACGCGCGGGCGAGATTGTCTCGACAGGAACGTTAACGCTCGCAATGCCAGTCAGCGCCGGCGAAAGCTGGACTACGAAAGTCTCCGGTGTTCTCCTCGAAGAAATCGCTCTCCGATTCGAATAGCGACAACTGCCTTTACTTAGAAGCGCACAAAACGACCGAAAACGCGCTCCAGTTAGAACGCACGCCGCGGCGCGACAGCCACTATTCCGGCAGCAGATCGGGCGGGAATGACGCGGGCGTGCCGGCGAGATGGGCCAGGAACTTTGTGATACGGGCGAGGTTGCCGCTGACCGTCTCGATCTCGCCGCGCAATTTATCCATGCCGTCGAGCATCTCGCCTTGGCCGTTCACCAGATCGGGCATTGCGGCTTTCACATCGGCAAGCGAGACGGCGAGGCTGTTGATGGCGATGTGCACGCCGTCCATTTGCGTCCGCATCGTTCTGTAATCGCGTTTGAGATCGCCGAGCATGGCGCCGACCACCGCCCATATCCCGCCGACAATGATGACGGCGCCCGCTGCCGCGCCGGCCAGTAATTCGGCCCATGACGCGCTGAATGTCGCGCTAAGAGTCTGTTCCATCGCCTCGCTCCCTATGCCGCTACGCGAGCCCGTGCTTGGCCAGAAACTCCAACGTCAGATGAATGCAGTCTTGCGGCTTCTCGATCTGCAACAGGTGACCGGTGCCTTCGACGAAGCTGTAATCATAGCCGCCTTCGCGGCAGAGCGCTGCATTGGCCGGACCAGTCGGGGAGCCTTTCAGGTTCGGATCGCAGCCGATCAATTTTACCGGCCCGCCGAACGCGCCCGCCTTCGGCCATAGGTGCAAGCTCGCCGCCTGCGCATAGATGGTCGCTTCGTTGTCCGGATCGCACACCAGTTCGTAGCCGTCGCCGTCCGGGCTCCGGCGCAGCACCGAGCGCGCTATCAACTCGTGCGCGCCGTCGACCCAGCGCGCCGTGGCCCGCGACTGCCGGTATTCCTCGGCCAATTCCTCGATCGTGGCGAAGCGCCGGCGCCGCTGCCGCGCCCATTCGGTCAGTTTCTTCTCGAACGCCGCCATGAGGGCGTAGGTCGGATGCCCGGGCGGCGGAAAATTGGGCGGATCGAACAAAACCAGCGCATCCCACCGCCAGCCGATCTCGATGGCGTGCTTCATCGCCGTGCGCCCCGACATCGAATGAAACAGCCCGGCGGTGGGCCGCGGGCCAAGCCGGGATTTCACCTCTTGCACCACCCGTTCAAGATCACGCGTGAGCTGCTCATAGGTGTGATGCGACGGCTTAACCGGCACGTTCTGGCCGTGATTGCGGAAGTCGAACACCAGAAGATCGAATTTTTGCAACAGGTGCTGCCAGAACGGAAAGTAGGCGTCGGCGGCAAAGCCATTGCCGTGGGTGAGCAAGAGCCGGACGCCATCCGGATTGCCATGACGGCGCATGCGGATTTTGGCGCCGTCCTCGAGCGCGACGTCAAAAGTCATACCGGGAGCGGGAAGCTCGAAATGCATGGGGACCTGCGGACGATCTGGCTGCAACGGACAAACGCCGAGCGGCGTCAGGCCGCCTGCATCTCCCGCCCCGCGCGCCGCGCCCAGTTTTCCCAGGCGCGGTTGAGCGTGTAGTCGGTCACGCGCGCGACGATCCTGTCGACCTCGCCGGGCGTAAGGAATTTTATCGCGCCCATCGCCACGTTGCTCAAGGTCATGGCTTGCATCTGCAGCTTGGCGCCAAGCTCGAGATAGACCGAGATAAAGACCGCGTGGCGCACCGAGCGGCCGACCACAGTGGCGCCGTGGCCGCGCATCAAGGCGGTGGGAGCTGCATCGAGGAGCTTCGCCAGATCGCGCCCCATCGCCATGTCGCTGACCAACAGCGTCGTATCGCCGAACTTGTCCTGCGAATCCCACACCGGCACCTCGTGGCCGCACGAGGCGCACATGTGCAACAGCGGCTTGAGCTTGGCGCCGGTGACGCCGAATGGGATCACGCTCGGCGAATGGTTGTGCACCACTGCGTGTACATCCGGCCGCGCCTCGTAGATCGCGCCGTGAATAAAGCGCTCCAGATAGGGCGCGCGGCCGCGCTCGTCGATCGCCGTGCCGTCGAGCGCATATTCGACGATGTCGTCGCGCTCGATGCGTTCCGGGGCGCGGGCGCGGGACAACAGGTAATGCTGCGGATTGTCCGGATGCCGCGCGCTGACATGGCCGAAGGAATCGACGATCCCCTCATTGGCCAGAATGCGGTTAGCGGTCACCAGTTCTTCCAGAATGAAATCGAGCGTGCTCATTACGGCGCTTCTCCCCTAATCAGGGCCCAGTTGTAGCGGCAGCAGGTCGCGGGACTCAATCGCCAATCTGCGCTATGCCATGCGGCGCGCGCGCAGCGCTGAATTCCGGGAGTCTTTGTTATGTTTCGACGTCACGCGTTTATTGCCAGCCTGGGCATCATTGCTGCCGCCGTGGCTGCCGCGGCCGCCTGGGCGCAAAGCGGCGCCGGAAATTACCCCGACCACCCGATCAGGGTCATCGTTTCCGTGCCGGCGGGCGGCGGCGTCGACACCGTCACCCGGCTGGTCACCGCCAAGATGCAGACCATTCTCGGCCAGCCGATGGTCGTTGAAAATCGGGCCGGCGTCGGCGGCAGCATTGCCGCCGACTACGTCTTCCACTCGCCGCCCGATGGCTACACGCTGTTGGCGTCGCAGCCGTCGCCGATCACGACCAATCCGTTGCTCTATAAGGCGCTCAATTACGATCCGGCGCAGCTCCTGCCGATCGCGATCATGTCGCATGTTCCCAATGTCGTTCTGGTGCGCAAGGGCTTTCCGGCCAAGACCGTGCAGGAGCTGATCGCCTACGCCAAAGCCAACCCCGGCAAGATCAACTTTGCCTCACAAGGCATCGGCACCACGTCGCACACCACCGCCGAGCTGTTCCAGAAGATTACCGGCACCAAGATGACCCACGTGCCCTACAAAGGCACTGCGCCGGCAGTCAACGATCTGCTTGCCGGCAATGTCGATCTGATGTTCAACGAACTCGCCAGCTCGATCGAGCTGTACAGGTCCGGCCGCGCGGGAATTCTCGCGGTCACGGTCAATCATCGCGTCGCGGCGCTGCCGGATATTCCGACGCTGGAAGAAGCCGGCGTGAAAGGCTGCGACTCCGATACCTGGCATGCGCTGACCGCGCCGCCGAAAACGCCCGCCGCCATCGTCGCCAAGCTCAATGCCGCGGCCAACAAAGCGATGGCCGATCCCGAGCTGCTGGCGCGCTTTACCCGGCTCAGCATCAGTCCCGGCGGCGGCACGCCGGCCGAGGCCGCCGCCTTCATCCAGTCCGAAACGAAGCGCTGGAGCGAAGTGATCCGCGATGCCGGCATCAAGCCAGAATGACGCCGTAAGGGACTCGGCGCGCAAATTAATCCTGCCGCCCGCGGTTGCACGGCCGCGCACGAAGCGCCGCGCGGAACCTGCCGCCGTTTGCGTTGTTTTTCCCGACATCCGGCCCACTATCGGCATCTCGAACGGCGAAATTGCAACGAGCGAGGCCATGACTCAGCAATCCGATCACCTCATCAACGATACTGCCGCCCGTTATTTTCTGGTTCTCGGTGCGGCCGCCGCCGATCTGTGGAGCGCGCTGCCGCAGGATTTGCAACACACGCTGTTCGAACGCGCCATCGTGCTCGGACATCAGGGCGAGGTCGACGAAAGCCTGCGCGAGCAATTGGCGAAGTTTCTGCACGACCATAATCCGCGGACGGCACCGCGCTGACGCGAATGCACTTGTGACGACCTTTCGCGTTGTTACATAATTGCCGGCTGCAAGCGTGACGCGGGAGTCCCATGGCGGATAATTCAACAGGGAAATCGAACGAGCCGGAACGCCCGCGGGTCGAGCCGGAGATCATTCCACCGAACCATTTCGGCCGCGATGGTCGTCAGGAAAACTGGCCGCCGTCTTACGGTTACACCCAGATGGGCGGCACGCATCGCGTCTACATGCGGCGTATCGGGCCGTTCGGCTTCGCGCTCATCATGCTGATCGCCGGCCTTCTGGCCGCGGTGCTGTTGCTCATTCTGATCGGCGCGGCCTTGATCTGGATTCCGGTGGTCGCGCTGCTGGTCGTCATTGCCGCCATTTCCGGGGTGTTCCGCCGTCTCTGACAAGCTTGGCGGCGCGGCCGCATACACCGCGCGTTAACCATGATCCTTTATGAATTGATTAACCATTCCAGAAGCCTGGACATGGCGGGCCGCGTCTTGCGTTGACTGGGCATGTGGCGGGCAGCTTCGCCTGGCGGTGTCCCGCTACGAGACGCGAACCATTCGAGTGCACAATGTTCGAGACGCCGCGCCAGATCAGAACGGCAGTCGTCGGCGACGGCAATTTCACCGTCGCCCCGGCGCCGCTCGCGCCAATCGACTTCGGCAAGATCTGGTCCGCGCTGTGGCGCGGCCGGAGCACGATCCTTCTTGCAGCGCTCGCGGGCCTTGCGTTGGCGGTCGCGTACATCGCGCTGGCGCCGCGCGAATATACCGCGGTCACGCAAATCCTCATCGACCCGAGCGACCTGCGCGCGGTCGGTACCGAGACCCAGCCGGCGCAAGCGAGCGACGTGGCGCTGTTGCAGGTCGAGAGTCAGGTCAACGTGCTGACCTCGGATGCAGTGCTTCGCCGCGTCGTCGACGCCGAGGGACTGAGCCGCGATCCGGAATTCGTGCGCGGACCGTCCTTGCTCTCCATCTTGTCGGGCAGAAATGACCTTCCCGGCGGCCGCTCGCTTGCCGCGCTCAACGAGCTCAAGCGCCGCGTCAAGGTCAAACGCGACGAGCGCACTTACGTGGTCGAGGTCGACGTCACCAGCCGCGATCCGAACAAGGCGGTGAGCATCGCCAACGCCATCGCGCAGGCCTACCTCGCCGAGCAAACGCAGGCGCGGGCTGACGCCACACGGCAGGTGTCGCAGTCTTTGACCTCCCGTCTGAAAGAATTGAAGGACAGCGTCCGCGAGGCCGAGGATAAGGTCGAGGACTACAAGCAGCGCAACAACCTGCTCGCCGCCAACGGTCAGCTGGTCACCGACCAGCAGCTTACCGAAATGGATAATCAGCTCAGCGCGGCGCATACCCGCACCGCCGATGCCAAGGGGCGGCTCGAGCAGGTCGAAGCGGTCCAGCGCAGCAAGGACGAAACCGGCGCCTTCCCGGCGGCATTGCAATCGCCGACCATTACCGCGCTACGCACTCAATATGCCGAGGTCATGCGCCGCGAGGCGGAGCAGATGGCGAGCCTCGGCGCGTTGCATCCGGCGGTCATCGACATCCAGGCGCAGGCTGAGCGATTGCGCCGCATGATCGGCGCCGAGGTCGATCGCGCCGCGATCGCGGCGCGCACCGAATACGAGAGCGCCAAATCGAGCGAGCAGATGCTCGCCGCAAATTTCGCAACGCTCAAAGAGACCGCAATGGGCAACAGCGAGGCCATGGTCGGCCTGCGCGAGCTCGAGCGCGATGCGCAGGCAAGCCGCGACATCTATCAGGCGTTTTTGGTGCGCGCGCGCGAAACCGGCGCGCAGGAGCAGGTCGACACCAAGAATATCCGCGTGCTGTCCAAGGCCGATCTGCCGCAGAAGCGCAGTTCGCCGCCGCCCAGTCTGTTGGTGGCGCTGGCTGCGATGATGCTGGGCGCCGCCGCTGGAACCGGCATCGTCCTCGTGCGGCCGCCCGCCGCGGCCGCCGCGAGCTACGCGCCGCGGCGCGTGCAGCAGGGCGCTTTGCGCCGCACGGTGGCGGCCCTGGGATTGCGCCCGCGCGCCGCAACCGGCGTTCCGGTGCTGGCCGTCCTGCCGACCGCCGACGTTTCGTTTGCGCTGGAGGCAGCCGACGATCCGGCATCGGCGTTCGGCAAACAAATGCGCAAAGTCTACGACGAACTGCGCGCCGGGCAGGCTTCGCGGGGCAATCCAAGCGTGCTCGTCATTGCCGCCGACGACACGGACGATACCGCGATGGTAGCGCTCACGCTCGCCGCGGTCGCGGCAACGACACGGCGCGCGCTTGTGATCGACGCCGATCTGCAGCGCCGGACGCTTGCGGCCCTCGATGTCGAAGCCGGCGACGCCGGCCTGGTCGATGTCGCCGTCGGGCGCCGCAGCCTATCCGAGGCGATCACGATCGATCGCGACACCAATATCAACCTTATCGCCTTCGTGGCGCCGGGAAGCCGCCGCGATCGCCGCATCTACGATGCCGACATTAGACGCGCCTTTGAGCTGACCGGGCGCTACGACCTCGTGATCGTCGCCGCGATGGACCATGCCGATCCGAGCCTGCGTTTCTTTGCCGGCTTGGTCGATCACATCGTTCTGGTCGCCGGCGCCGACCGCTTCAACGAAATCAAAGCCGAGCGATTCATCGCGCGGGCCGGGCTCGATGCCGGCAAGGTCCGCGGCGCGGTGCTGACCGGCCTCACCGCGGCATGACGACGGACATGAGCCGGGCGGCGAAGCCGGGATTGCCATCATCCCCCGGTATTGCGGCGCGGGCCGCCGTCGACTTCGATACGCTCCTTCGCTGCGCGCTGTTCCTGGCGGCGTTTCTCGCCGCATGGATCTCGTTTCATCCTTTTCCCGATCTGTCGCTGCCGCCGCAGTCGGTCGTCGAAGGCGGCGATCCGGCCAACCAGATCGGCTATTCTGCGATGTTTCTTGCCTTCGCGGGCTTTACCTATCGGCACGAGCCGCGCCGCCTGATGCTGCTGTTGCGGCCGGTTCTGATCGCGATCGTCGCCTGGTGTGTGCTCAGCGTCTTGGCGTCCTGGGAACCGGTCCTTGCCGCACGCCGCCTCGCCTTCGAGCTTATCGTCATCAGCATTGCCGCGATGCTCCTTCTGGTACCGAAAAACCTGCGGCAGTTCAGCGACCTGTTGGCCGCGGCGGCGCTGATCGTGCTGGCGGCATGTTATCTCGGCGTGTTCCTCTTGCCGCAATATGCGATCCACCACGCCACCGATTTTCTTGAGCCCGAGCATGCCGGCGAATGGCGCGGCGTATTTCCGCACAAGAACAATGCCGGCGCCGCCATGGTGCTGTTCATCTTCATCGGCTTTTACGTGGCGCGGATGCGCAGTTTTGCGCTGGGCGCCGCGATCGTCGCGCTGGCGGGGATTTTTCTCGCCTTTAGCGCCTCGAAGACGGCGATCGGCGTGCTGCCGCTCGCCCTGATCCTGTCCGGCATCATCGGACGCAGCCGCAGCGCGGCGCTCGGCATCGCCATTGTCGTCGCGACGCTCTTTGTCTTCGAGCTGTGTTCCGTCGGCACGGTGATTTTCGAGCCGATGCAGCAGCTGATGCAGACGATCATGCCGGACGCGACCTTCACCGGCCGAACCGAGATCTGGCAGCTCGCGGTGCAGGCGGTGGCGCAGCGGCCGTTCACCGGATACGGCTTCTCCGCCTTCTGGGGCACCCCGGAAGTCGTCTACGGCTTCGGCGATCACGCGAGCTGGGCCAATGCCGCGACCGACGCCCACAACGCCTATCTCAATCTCGCGGTGACCATCGGCATTCCCGGCATGCTCTTGGTGGTGCTTTGGGTCGTCGTGCTGCCGATCGGCGATTTCTGCCGGCGTCCGTCCGAGCCGGAGACGGCCGCGCTGCAAATGCTGTTTCTGCGCGTCTGCCTCTACGGCGTTTACGCGTCCTGCTTCGAGAGCTCGATTTTGCAGCAAGCCGGCGAAGTCTGGTTCTTCTACCTGACGTCGGTGTTCGGGTTGCGCTATCTATCGATGACCCGCGCCACGGCGTAGCGATTTTGCCGCGTGTGCCGCTACTCCGCCGGAGACGACAGCGGATCGTTGAGATGCAAGGCGCGCATCAGCTCCGGGTCGGGATTGCGGTCGCTTTCGTGCACATAGAGGCCGAACGGATCGTCGCGCAGCACGTAGGCGGTCCAGCCCCAGCCGTGGCTATCGATGGCGGCCGCCGTATCGCGAAGCCAGCGCGCGCGTGCGTCGCGGCCGATCTCCACGCCGTCGATGGTCTCTTTCATGGCGCCGAATTCGGTGAAGACAATTTGATTGGACGCGACGCCTTCGCGCGCCTGCCAATCGGCTATTTTGTTCATCCAGTCGGCGATCTGCGCCGGTCCCTGCGCTTCCCCGAAATATTTGCGGATTTCCGCTTCGGCCTGCGCTTCCGCCGCGGCACGGTCGACGCCATCCGCCAGCTTCACCGTGCGAAAATGCGCGCGGGTCAGTTCCAACGTCTCCGCGAGACTGCCAGCCGACGCCGGATAAGGCACGCCGATGGTGCCGGCGAGATAAGGCATCGACCACGTTGCGCTCTGATGCGTGAACAAGAACGGGTAGTAGAAATGCACGCTGACGAAGTTGCGCCGGTCGCGCAGCAGATCGCCATCGAGCTGAACGATGCCCTCGATGTTCGACCAGCAGCCGCCCGTGAGAAAAAGCGGCAGCCGCGGCGCGATGCGGCGGATGCGTTCGACCATATTTTGCTGATACGCGGTCCAATCGGTGCCGAAATAAACGCGGCATTGCGATTGCGGCTCGTTCATCGGCTCTAGCGCCACCATGCCGTTTTCGACGCCGCCAAGCGCCGCAGCGACGCGTTCAACCACGGCGGAATAGGCACCGAATTTCGGACCATCGAGCCCGTCGAGCATGGTCTGCGGCAGCTCGCGATGCAGCGACGGCGGAAACAGCGTCACCAGCACAGCAAGACCGTGGCGGTTGATCGCCGACACCACCGCGACGAGCTGGTCGAGGATGTCCTTTTGCTCCTGCGCGTCGCCTTGCAGCAGCGGTCCGACGTCAAGCGGCACGCGCATGTGGTCGAAGCCGATACGATGCAGTTCGTCAAAATCAAACAGCGACAACGCCGATTGCGGATGCGGATAGGCGGGATCAGCGTAAGCCTTGTTGGCGCCGTCGCCCGTGGTCTTGGGAAATTCGAAAAATTCGACCAGCGTCGCGCCGCGCTTGAATGCCGGCACCGGCCCGGCGGCGACTGCCGGCAGCCGTACGACCGCCGCGACCAAAACGCAAAATCCAATGGCTGCGACGGCGAGCCAGGCAGGCCGCGTCAAGGCTGAGCCTTTTCGGCCGCCGGCTGCAGCTCGTTGAGCTTCCGGTGCTCGATCCGGCGATGCGCTTCAAACAAACTGAGGTAGCTCTCGATCATGCGTCGCCGCGAATATTTCGTCGTCAATGCACAAGCGAATGCCGAGTCGCCCTGCGATGAGGGTGTCACCGCGGCCAGCGTTCGGCCGATGGCGGAGATCCAACCTTCGAGGTCGTCTGGCGCGACGAACGCGACCGGCTCGCTGCCGTCCGCGCGCAGCACTTCGCGCAGCACCGGCAGGTCCGCGACCACCATCGGCAATCCGGCCATGCCGGCCTCGACGGCGGCCAGCCCGAAAGTTTCCCAGGTGGAGGGAAACACGAACAGGTCCGCGGCGGCATAGAGATTGGCGATATCGTCGGACGGCAATGCGCCGAGCCGATGCAGCCGATCGTCGACGCCGAGCGTGGCGGCCAGCGCATGAAAACTGTCATCCCTGGCGCCGGCGCCGGCAAGGACGAGGTGCGCCTGCGGCAGGCAGGCAAGCGCCCGAATAAGCACGTCCTGGTTCTTTTGCGCGGTCAGCCGGCCGACGTTGAGGAGGATCGGCTGCGACAGCGGCAGACCGAAGCGTCGCCGCGTCGCATCCCGGCTCGCCGTCGGCGCCGGTACGTCGAGCCCATGCTCGATCAAGATCAGCGAGCGCCGGTAATGCGCCGGGTAATGCGCGAACTCGGCCCAGGTAGCGGCGCTGTTGACGATGTTGGCTGAATAAAATCCGAGCGTGCCGGCAAGCTTGTCCAACGCGCGCAGCGGCCGCGGCATTGCGCTTGGCGTACACGTTTGGTGAACGACGCGAAGCCGGCAACCGGACAGCCAGCCGACGATACCGACCAGGATGGACGCGGTCGATTGATAGGCGACCAGCGTGTCGAAGCCGCCGCGCCAGATGCGTCGTGCCATGCGCAGCGTGTAAACCAGCTTGGCGTAGAGCGGCAGCCCGGCGCGCGGATACAAATATGCGGTCTCGACGGCAAACCGATGGGAGCTCAGTCCCTCCTCGATCATGCCGGCGAGTTTTTGCACGCCGCCGCGCTCGTCATCGTGAATGATTTGCAGAATACCCATCGCTTTGAACCCGCCGCCCGTCGTTTGTCGCGTTTTTCATATGCAATTTAACGATACTCAGTGAAAGCCGTCGTAGCCGCTTTTCTTCACACCAACAATGACTTATCACGCGGGATGCTTAACACGTCGGGCCTGCTCTATCTGAGCGCGCGCGCGGTGTCGGCGGCCGGGAACCTGCTCGCCGTCGCCATCTTCTCGCGCCTTGCCGGTCCTGCCGAATACGGCCACTACTTGCTGATCTTTGCGTGGTCGCTGATCGTCTACGGCTTCGGCGCGCAGTGGATGCGGTTTGCCTATTTCGGCGTTTACCATCAGGAGCGCTTGGGCGAATACGTCGCTTCGCTGGCGCGGCTCCTCGGCGGCGGCCTGGCCATCGTCGCACTGGTTCTGACTGCGCTGGGGCTATTCGGATTTTTCGAGCCGAGTTTCTTGATCGCGGTCTTTGCTCTGGTCTGCGGCATCACGATCTACGAGGCCGCATTCGAAGTCGCACGTACGCTGCTCAACGCCCGCGGCGCTTCGCTGTCGATGATTATCCGCACCGTGCTGATGATCAGCTTCGGCAGCGCCAGCCTCTATGCCGGCGGCGGCGCTCGCGGCCTCGCCGTAGCAATCGCCGTGGCTCACCTCATCGCCGCCGCGCCGTCGCTCGCGACCTTCACTCATGTGCGGCTGTCGCATTTTTCGCGCGCCGCCTCCTGGCATATCGTCAGTTACGGCTGGCCGCTGTTGCTGTCCTTCGGCGTCACCGCGCTCGGCCAGAGCATCGACCGCCTGCTGCTCGCGCATTATCTCGGGCTGGCGACGCTGGGACCGTATGGCGTCGTTGCCGACGTGCTGCGGCAGAGTTTCACCGTGCTTGGTGAGGCGATCATCCTGTCGCTGGTCACCGTCGCCAAAACCCAAGCCAATCGCGGCAATCAGGAAGCCGCCAATCACACCTTGCAGATGGCGTTCAATGCCTGTCTCGCCGCCGCAAGTTTCGGCGCCGCATTCTTCATCGTCTTCGGCCAGGTCGTGCTACAGGCCATTCTGCAGCCGGAATTCGTCGCCCCGACCCGCGGCCTCATTCCGATCCTGGCTATCGCGTTTGCCTTCGCCACCATGCGTAATTTCTATTTCGCGCAAGTGATCTATTTCACCAAAGCAAGCTATCTCGATCTTGTCGTCGCCGTGTTGTTTCTCGTGGTTTCGACCGCGCTGTCCGTGGTCCTGGTTCCGGCCGATGGGCCGCAGGGCGCCGCCATTGCATTGATGGTGGCCTGCATCGTCGCTTGTCTCGCCTTCATGCTGCTGGGGCGGCGCTGGTACCGCATGCCGGTCGACCTTGTCGCGCTCGGCGTCATGCCGTCGCTGGCGGTCCTTTTTGTCTTCGGCGCGCACATGACGGGCGAGCTCATCCCGGGCCATTCGCTGCCGCTCCTCGTCGACGCGGTCGTCTTTGCCGTGTTCGGCGCCTATGCGATCCACCATTTCGGCCTGTTACGCCTGCCGTCGGCGGAAATCGTCGGCGAGCGCATCACGGTGCCATAGCCGATGCTCGCCTCGTCCCTCACAGTGGCGCCTTCGGCGCCAGCAAATATCGCACCGCCGCTCGTCCCGTACGGCGGCGATATCGCCCACACCGAATTCCTCAGCCTGCCGTTCGCCCTGGTGATGCAAGGCGAAGTGATCGACGCCATTGCCGCAAGCCCCGCCGCGCCCTATCGTTACGTGGTGACGCCGAACGCTTATCACGTGGTCGCGGTGCATGAGGCGCCGGCGCGCTTGCTGCCGATCTATCAGGCGGCGTGGCTGTCGGTTTGCGACAGCCGCATCGTGCGGACGCTGGCGCGGCTCGATCGGCGGGCGTTGCCACTCGTCACCGGCAGCGACCTTGTCGTGGCGTTGCTGGGCCGCCTGAATGTGCAAAGCCGGCCCGGCCTGCCGCAACGGATTCTGGTCGTCGGACCGCCCCATGGCGTGGAAGCGCGGCTGCACACCGCCTATCCAAACCTGATATTCGAGATCCTGCCGGCGCCAGGAGGCCTTGCCCATGATGCGGAAGGGCGGCTCGCCGTCGCCCGCGCTTGCATCGCCCGGCGCTGGGATATCGCGCTGTTGTGCCTGGGCTGTCCGGCCCAGGAGATGATCGCGCATAAGCTTGCCGAACTGGGCTGCCAATCCGGCATTGCGCTGTGCGTCGGCGCTTCGATCGATTTCCTCACCGGGGCACGATCGCGCGCGCCGCGCTGGCTGCAACGGTTTGGTCTGGAATGGGCCTTCCGTTTGGCGCAGGAGCCCGGCCGCTTGTGGCGCCGCTATCTGGTCGAATCGCCGAAGATACTGCGCATCTTCATCGCGGCCCGCTCGCGGCGCGGGCGCTGAGTTTCGCCGTCGCTTCCGCGGTGCGACGGAAACCGATCGCCGCCAGCGCTTCGCGGACCGGCAAGCACCGGATATTTTCGGCCTGCACCGCTTCGATCGTCTCGTACAGCAGGCGTGGCGAGGCGCCGATCCAGCTCGGCGGCTGGGCGACGTCATGGGTGTAGAAGATCAGCCAGCCATTGCGCGCGCGCGTTTCCTGCAACACGCGCTCGAGCTTGTCGCGCGTCAGCGTGCGATCGTACAGCTCGATGACCCGGAGCAGCGCGAGATCGACGATGCCGGCATTGATGCCTTCATAGATTCCGCGACAGCTATCGAAGCGATCGTCGAGCTGGAGCTTGCGCGGCAGCGAGACGCGGCCGAACGGGTAACAGAAATTAGTAACGTCGAGGCCCGCGCAGATTTCGCAGAGCGCTTCGCGATTGTGCCGACACTCTTCGTCCAGCATCCGGGCATCGAGCGTATCGACGCCGACATGCGAAAAAGTATGACACCCGATCTCGTGGCTGCGATCATGCAGCGCGCGGACCTGGTCGCGGTCGATGACGCGCCAATGCTCGTCCATTTGCGCGAGCGTGCCGGCGGCGATGTAAAAAGTTCCGCGCAGGCCGCTCTGTTCCAGGATCGCGGCGCCGTTGGTAAAGGCCGAGGCGGGAACGTCGTCGAAAGTGAAGCTGACCAGCGGCGCCGTATTGCGCATGGTGAAGGGTTTTGAGCGCGAATGCCGCGCCGCCTTACGCAAAACGCCGTTGACCAGAGGTTGGAACATGGCAGGGACCTTACGACGCGCCGGCGACGGCGAAGCGGCCGTTCGCGGCTTCCGGCAGCGGACGAAGCTCGGCGATAATTTCAAGGAAGCGCTCGGCCGCGCGCGCGGCCGTGTAGTTAAGCCCTCGTGCTCTCAGTGCGGCGCGATCCGGAGCGCTGTGCATCGCATCGGTGATCGCGGCCGCCATGGCCGGCGCATCGCCGACCGGCGTCAGGGTGCCATAGCGTCCGCTTTGCAGGATTTCGGACGGACCGTACGGGCAATCGGTCGAGACAACTGGCGTGCCGCAAGCCAGCGCCTCGATGATGGCATTGCCGAGGCCCTCGTAGATCGAGGCGCAGACGGCAAGACGCGCGCGCATCACAAAGCCAAACGGTTCGCTGATCTCACCGGTGAACACGATACGATCGGCGACGCCGAGTTCGTGCGCCAGGGCTTGCAGCGCGGGACGTTCCGGGCCGTCGCCGACGATGGCAAGACGCCAAGGCTGCGCCGCCGGCAATAGACTGAACGCGCGGATGAGCGTGCGCTGATCTTTTTCCGGCGACAGCCGGCCGATGCAGACGATGAGATCGTCCTCGCGGCCGGCTTCACCATCCCACTGCGCGATCCGGCTCACCATCGCCGGCGGCACCACCGCGTTGGTCTGCATCACGGCAATCGATTGATCGGGCACGGCAAAATTCTTCGCCAGATCGTGGCGCGCGCCCTCGGTGAGTGTAACGATGCGATCGGCATAGCCGTAAGCGCGGCGGAGAATTCGGTAGGCGATGCGGTTCTGCAAATAGGGATCGCTGTGCAGGGCGATTGAAGGACTGCCGACCTCGCGCAGCACGAGCTTTGGCCGGCTCGCCCGTGGCAATGTGCGCACTGCAACAAGGGTGCACAGATTGAGACTTGCTTCCGAACTGATGACGACGGCCGGCGCCAAGTCGCGGATCAAGCGGCGCAGCCCGGGAACGGCGTAACGCAGCTGTCGCCCGGGAACCTCGGCGACGTCAACGGCGGGATCGAGAAGCCGGCGCAATGGACCTTCCACGCGCAACGCCAAAATGACGATGCGAATACCTGTGGCCGCCAGCGCATTGCAGAGCAGGATCATATCCCGCTGCGCGCCGCCGCCTTCGAAAGCGCGCAGCACGACCGCAAGCGCGAGAGCAGAACCAAGACCTGGATTTTCGGACCGCGATGCCACCTGGAACGCCGGCTTTCTTATTGGGATTCCAATAGGAATAGCCACGATGCCGACGTGCGGAGCAAGCCTGAATTGGCGCGCCGAAGCCTTGTTGTATCGGCAACCTTAACCGGCAATGCCCAGCCCACCTTAATTAACTTTAATGCGCTAGCCATTGATCGTTTCACCGGTCCGCTATAGTTCGCATCGGGGTCCTCGATCCTGCCATGCCGCCGGGTCGAATCGAGGGAATAAGGACGATTTTGAGGGGTTGCGGAAGCAAGGTATAGCTAGGCCATGAGGGCGTGGATGACCGGGCAAAAATCCCGGGGGATTTATCTGGTAGTCGGCATCGCGGTGGCATGCGTGGCCGCCGCGGTGATTTTTTGGCGCCACGGCAGCACCCAAACAGCAAAGGCCGCCGCTCCGCCTGCGGTCCCGGTCGTCGTCACCGAAGCGGCACAGCAAGACGTGCCGATCTATTACGACGCGCTCGGCACTATTTCTGCTCTCAATACCGTCGCCATCCGTGCCCAGGTCAATGGCCAGATTGTGTCCGTCGATTTTCGCCAGGGTCAGGACGTTCACAAACGCGATGTTTTGGCCAAGATCGATCCGGCGCCGTTTCAGGCCGCCTTCGACCAGGCCGTCGCCAAGAAAAGCGAGGATGAGGCGCAGCTGATCGACAACGAAAAGGATTTGGCCCGCTTCAAGACGCTCGTCATCAGAAATGCCGAGACACAGCAGAACGTCGACGCCCAGCAGGCCAAGGTCGACCAGACAAAAGCGACGATCGACGCCGACCAGGCCGCCATCGAGGCGGCGCGCACCCAGCTCAATTACGCGACCATCACCGCGCCGATCGACGGCGTCGTCGGCTTCCGCCAAGTCGACGTCGGCAACATCATCCACACCAACGATCTTAGTCCGCTCACGGTACTCACCCAGATCAAGCCGTGCACGGTGGTCTTCACGCTGCCGCAAAGCGATCTTGGCCCGGTGCGCGAGGCGATGCTGCGCGGCACCGTTTCGGTGCTCGCCTTCGATCAAGACAACAAGGAGCAGCTCGCCGAAGGCAAGCTTCTCCTCATCAACAATCAAATCGACCAGAATACCAGTACGATCCAGCTGAAGGCTGAGTTTCCCAACCAGGACGAGCGGCTGTGGCCGGGCGCGTTCGTGCACATCCACATCTTGATCACGACCCGCAAAGATGCGGTGACCGTGCCGGCGGTGGCGCTGCAGCGCGGCCCGGACGGCTTCTATGTCTGGGTGATCAAGCCAGACAACACCGCGGAGCAGCGGCCCATCGAAGCCGAGCCGGTCAGCGAGGATCTCGCTATCGCGAAAAAGGGCCTCAACGCCGGTGAACGCGTCGTGGTGGATGGACAGTCGCGATTGGACGTCGGCACGCGCGTGGCGATCCGCACTCCCAATCCTTCGGCCGATGCCGTCAAGCAGCAGGCGGATAAGAGCTGATGACGTTTTCCGAGACCTTCATTCGCCGGCCGATCGCCACGTCGCTGCTGATGGCGGCGCTGGCGCTGGTCGGCATCGTCGCTTTTCCGCTGCTGCCGGTGGCGCCGCTGCCCCAGGTCGACTTTCCGACGATTCAAGTGACCGCGACGCTGAGCGGCGCCAGTCCCGAAACCATGAGCACCACGGTTGCGACCCCGCTCGAACGCCAATTCGGGCAGATTGCCGGCGTCACGCAGATGAGCTCGGTGAGTTCGCTTGGGTCGACCGTGATCACCCTGCAATTCGACCTCAACCGCAATATCGACGGTGCGGCGCAGGACGTTCAAGCGGCAATCACGTCCGCCGGTCCGTACCTGCCGAAAAATCTTACCAATCCGCCGACCTATAAGAAGACGAACCCGGCGGATTCCCCGATCCTGATTGTGGCGGCGACTTCCGATACGCTTCCACTGCCGAAGGTCGACGATTTCGCCGAGAACGTCGTCGCTACGCAGATTTCGCAGATTACCGGCGTCTCGCTCGTCGCCATCGGCGGCCAGCAGCGGCCGGCGATCCGCGTGCAGATCGACCCGGCCAAGCTGACGGCCCGCGGCCTGACGCTGGAAGACGTGCGCACCGCGCTGTTGAGCGCCACGACCGATGCCGCCAAGGGCACGATGCTCGGCAAGGTGCAAAGCTTCACCATCGTCGACAACGATCAGTTGACGCAGGCTGGGCCGTATAACGACGTGATCGTGGCCTACCGCAACGGCGCGCCGGTCCGCATCAAGGATATCGGCCGGGCGATCGACGGACCGCAGGACGTGACGCTCGGCGCGCTGCATCGCGACAAGACTGCGGTGATGTTGATAGTCTTCAAGCAGCCCGGCGCCAATGTCATCGACACCGTCGACCACATTAAAGCGGCGCTCGCGAACATGCATTCGGTGATCCCGCCGGGGATTCATCTGGCAACGATTCTGGATCGCACGCAAACCATTCGCGCCGCGGTCAAGGACGTCGAATTCACGCTGCTCCTCTCCTGCGCGCTCGTCGTGCTGGTGATCCTGTTGTTTCTGCGCAGTATCCACGCCACGCTTATTCCGGGCGCAGCGGTGCCGTTGTCGCTGCTCGGCGCCACCGCGATCATCTATTTGGGCGGCTTCAGCCTGGACAATCTGTCGCTGATGGCCTTGACCATCGCCGTCGGCTTCGTGGTCGACGACGCCATCGTCGTGGTGGAAAACATCTTCCGCCATCTGGAGGCCGGAACGACGCCGCTGCAATCCGCCATCAAGGGCGCGCGCGAAATCGGCTTCACCGTGCTTTCGATCAGTATTTCGCTGGTCGCCGTCTTCATCCCGCTGTTGTTGATGGGTGGCGTCGTCGGACGCCTATTTCACGAGTTCGCCATCACCGTCGTCGCGGCGATCGCCGTCTCCGTCGTCGTGTCGCTGACGCTGACGCCGATGCTGTGCTCGCGCTTTCTGGTCAGCGAGCACGATCGCGAGCATGGCCGGCTCTACCGCGTCATCGAGCGGGGCTTCGATGCGTTGTGGGACGGCTACCGGCGCGCACTCGATGTGGTGCTGCGGCATCAGTTCGTGACGCTCTTGGTCTTTCTTGCGACGCTGTCGCTCACCGGCATTTTGTTTGTAATGATACCGAAGGGTTTCTTCCCGACCCAGGATATCGGATTGATCCTCGGCATTTCCGAAGCCGGCCAAGACGTTTCGCCCGCCAAGATGAAGGATATCCAGAAGCAGCTTTCCGACGTCATTGCACAAGACCCCGATGTCGCCGACTTCGGTTCATTCTTCGGCCCCAGTTACGGCAACACGCAGAATACCGGGCGCTTCGTCATCGGCCTGAAGCTGCGTGACGACCGCGCCGCGTCGGCGTCGCAGATCATCGACCGGCTGCGGCCGAAACTCGCGCAAGTGCCGGGCGCCAAACTGTTCCTGCAGCCGGCGCAGGACATCACCGTCGGCGGCCGCATCGCCCGCGGCCAATTTCAATACGTATTGCAGGATCCGGATCTCCACGAGCTGAATACCTGGGCGCCGCGCTTGCTGGCCACGCTAAAGACGCTGCCGGAATTGGCCGACGTCGCCAGCGATGCGCAGAATTCCGCGCCGCAAGTGACCGTCACGATCAATCGCGATGCGGCGGCCCGCTTCGGTATCCAGCCGCAGGTCATCGACAACACGCTCAACGATGCGTTCGGTCAGAACGACGTGACGCAGTATTTTACCAACAATTCATATTACGTGGTGCTTGAGCTGACGCCGGACTTGCAAGGCAAGTTGGATACGCTCAATCAGCTCTACATTAAGGCCCCGACCAACGGGCAGCTCATTCCGCTGTCGACCTTGGTCAGCGTCGACACCAGTCACGTCGGACCGCTGTTGGTGTCGCACTCCGGCCAATTTCCGGCGGCGACATTGACCTTCAATCTCCCGGCCGGCGTGGCGCTCGGTCAGGCCGTCGGCGCCATCCAGCAAGCCGCCGACCAGATCGGCATGCCGTCGTCGATCATCGGCACCTTCCAGGGCAATGCGCAGGCGTTCCAGGCCGCGCTGGCGAACGAACCGATCCTGATCGCCGCCTCGCTGGTGGTCGTCTATGTCATCCTCGGCGTTCTCTATGAGAGCTACATCCATCCGCTGACCATTCTATCGACGCTGCCGTCTGCGGGGGTCGGCGCGCTGCTGGCGCTGATGCTCGGCGGCTTCGACCTGTCGGTGATCGGCATCATCGGCATCATTCTCTTGATCGGCATCGTCAAGAAAAACGGCATCATGCTGGTCGACTTCGCCATCAACCGCGAGCGCGCCGGTCTGCCGCCACGCGAGGCGATACGGCAAGCCTGTCTGCTCCGCTTTCGCCCCATCGTGATGACGACAATGACGGCGCTGTTGAGCGGCTTGCCGCTGATGTTCGGGCACGGGTCGGGATCGGAATTGCGCCAGCCGTTGGGCTACGCCATGGTCGGCGGGCTGGCGCTGAGCCAATTGCTCACGCTGTTCACCACGCCGGTGATCTATCTCTATCTCGATCGCTTCCAGGAATGGCTGCAGGGCGGCCATGCCAAGCACGAGGAAGCGGAACCGCTGCCGCTCGCCGCCGAATAACGCACGCCGCAAAGCTGAGATTTGTTCCAAAAAATTTAAGCTGGAACTTCAAAGCGGGACCGCGTCCACGCGGAACCCCAAAGAGCCGTCATGCGTTTCCTCCTCTGAACCACGAGCCGGAACTAAAGAGGAGAAAGACAACAATGAAAAAGCTCATGCTTGGAGCCGCTACGGCGGCAGTGTTGCTGACCGCGGCCGTACCGGCCATGGCGCAGATCGGCGTCCGCGTCGGCCCCGTCGGCGTCGGCATCGGCGCGCCGTATTATGACTATTACGGCGGCTGCGGCCCCTACAACTATCCGTGCGGCGGGCCGTATTACGATTACTACGGCGGACCCAGCGTGGTGATCGGCGGCGGCGGCTGGCACGGCCACCCGCATTTCCACGGACATTGGCACCATCGCTAACACGGTCTCAAATCGCATCGAAAGGGCTCCCAACCGGGAGCCCTTATCTTTTTATGTCGCTTTTTAGCTGTTTTTGTCCTTGCTCGCACTCGCGGCAGGATGCCGCTGCGACGCACCACACCGGAATGTGAAGCGGCGGCCGCCCCATTGTTTCGTGCATCGCGCCAAGCGCAGTGACATGATGTTTGTGTTGAGAGCGTGAATCGAAAAACGCAATTCGCTCCCAACAGATGCTCGGGCGCCTTCGGCCCCGGCCGCAGGCGCAAAACCTAAACGATCGAACCCGGTTCGGTTCAGGAGGAGCGCCATGGCCACTGCACATATCCTCGTCGGTGCGAGCACGAGTCCCGCACAACCCGTCGTGCGGCACATCTCACCATCCGATCTCTATCAGTCGCTCGCCCGCGGCGTCGACGATTTCATGGCAATGCCGAGCCACGCGCTGTTCCTCTGCGTCGTCTATCCGTTGCTCGGCATTTTTCTGGTCGCGATGACGATCGGCAGCTTGCTGTTGCCGCTGGCCTTTCCGATCGCTGCCGGCTTCGCGCTGGTCGGGCCGCTGGCCGCTATCGGGCTCTACGAACTGAGCCGTCGCCGCGAAGCCGGACTCGACAGTTCGTCGGGCCATGCGCTCGATGTGCTGCATTCGCCGTCGCTTCCCGCCATCATTGCGCTCGGCATCTTGCTGATGGCGATCTTCCTGATCTGGCTCGCGGTCGCCGACGCGATCTATATCGCCAATTTCGGCTACCACGGGCCGGCCTCGATCCGTCAGTTTGCCATCGATGTGCTGACGACCAGCGCCGGCTGGCGTCTCATCGTCGTCGGCACCGGCGTGGGATTCCTGTTCGCCGTGCTGGTGCTGACCATCGGGGCCATTTCGTTTCCGCTGCTGCTCGATCGCGACGTCGGCGCGGCGGTGGCGCTGCTCACTTCGATCTGGGTGGTCGCCGCCAATCCGGGGACCATGGCGCTGTGGGGCTTCATCGTCGCGGCGCTGTTGGTGCTCGGCTCGATCCCGTTTTTTCTTGGGCTCACCATAATCATGCCGGTGCTCGGCCACGCGACCTGGCATCTTTACCGCCGCGCCGTCGAGCCGGATCCTGCTCCGCATCCGGATTACCGGCCGCGCGAGCGCACCCGCCGCTATGCCGCGGATTTTCCCTCGGCGCTGTTCCCGACACGGGAGTAAATCAGCCAAGCGCGGCGGCGCGGCGCAGGCTCGCGATCATCGCCACGCGGAACAGATAATCGCGCGTCCGCTGCCGGTCGGCCGCCATCTGCTGTAGCGTAGGGGCAAAATCGGGATTGGCGCATTCCAGATTGCGCTTGTTCTCGATCGACTGCTTCTCGATGTATTCGAGCGTGATCGAGCGTCGCTGCCGCTCGTAGCGATCGAGTTCGGCGTCTGGCGCAGTGCCGGTCCAGACCTCGGCGAGACGGGTCGTCAGATTCATGGCGTCGTGAATGCCGCCGTTCATGCCCATGCCGCCGAGTGGATTGTTAACGTGCGCGGCATCGCCGGCGAGGAATACGCGGCCGGCCCGGAAATTCTTCGCCACGCGCTGATGCACCTTGTAAAGCGTGGCGTGGGCAATGTGGTATTTGACAATGCCGGGAACCACACCGGCCATCAGCGTGTCGGCAAAAACGCGGCTGAGCGCTTCCTCGTCGCTGATGGTTTCAGTCAGCGGAAACATCACGCGCCACAAACCGGGAACTTCGAGCAGGAAGTGCCAGCGCAGCGGATCGGCGAGGTAAGAGACCGAGACCACGTCCTCAATGGCGCTGCGGAAATCAAACGGCGTCGAGACCACCAGAAAGCGCTCCGGCCAGGTGAAGCCGGCGAATTCGATGCCGAGCGCGCGGCGCACGTCGCTGCGGGCGCCGTCGGCGCCGATCAACCAGCGGCCGGAACGGCGTTCCGTCGTTCCGCCGCGGTCGAGCGTGACATGAACGGCCGCGGCGTCTTGCTCGACATTCGCTACCTGGGCGCCAAATTCAATACGAAAGTCAGGATTGCCGCCGAGCCGCTCGTGCAGGATGCGCGTCAGCTTGAATTGCTCGGCCTGGACGCGAAATGGATGGCGTGTTGCATCAGCGATGGCGGCAAAATCGAAAGTTGCGATCACGCCGTCGCGGCGGGTTCGATACTGAAATTGCCGCGCGATCAGGCCTTGCGCGATGAGTGGCGCAGCGGCGCCGAATTCGTCGAGCATGTCGAGTGTCGGCGGATGAATGGTCGAAGCGCGCGATTCCTCGGCAAGCCCGGGGCCGGCCTCGAACACGGTGACCGGAACGCCGCGGCGGATGAGATTGGCCGCAGCGACCAGGCCAACCGGGCCGGCGCCGGCAACGAACACACGGTCCTCAATCGGCATCGGCTCTGCGTCCCCTCGTCGCTCGCACCGGCGCTTTGTCGGCGCGCGGCAAAAGCCTATCATGCCGCATGCTCGACTTAGGCTTAAGCTTTCTCGGCAGCGTCGCCCGCGATCCGGACGCGCTGGCTATCGTCGACGACGAGGTGCGCCTCACCTACGCGCAATGGTACCGGCGTATCTCGTCGGTGGTTGCGGGGTTTGACGCCATCGGATTGAAGGCTGGCGATCACCTCGTCACCGTGCTGCAAAATCGATGGGAAGCGGCGACGCTCCATTGGGCCTGCCAATTCGCTGGCGTCGTCATCACGCCAGTGAACTGGCGCTCGACGAGCGGCGAGATCGATTTTTACCTTAAAGATGCCGAGGCGAAAGCCATCGCCTATGAAGATGCGTCCGCCGCCGCCATGGCCCGCTCGGCGGTAGCGCAGCAACTGCCAAGGATCGCGCTCGATCCGGCGCCATCACCGGCCATCGCCTTTGCGTCGCTTATGGCGCAGGCGGCGCCCGATGCGGCACCGCGGGTCGATGCCAAGGCCTGGTCGGTAATGCTCTATACGTCCGGCACCACGGCGCGGCCGAAGGGCGTGCCGCGCCGCCAGCGCGCCGAACGCGCCGCGGCGGTCGCGCATGTCGCGCAAAATCTCTACGCAAAGGGCGAGCGCACACTCGGCGTCATGCCGCTCTATCACACCATGGGAGTGCGCTCTCTGCTGGCGATGTCGCTCGTCGGCGGCGCCTTCATCTGCCTGCGCCGATTCGACGCCAGCTCCGCATTGAAACTGATCGCTGCCGAACGCGTCAGCAATCTTTATCTGGTGCCGACGCTTTATCATGACCTCGTGCATCATCCGTTGTTCGCGGCAAGCGACGTCAGCTCGGTGCGCAAGCTCGGCTTTGCCGGCGCGCCGATGACCGATGGCCTCCTCAAAACGCTGACGGCGGTGTTCAAGCCCGAGCTGTTCGTCAACCATTACGGCTCATCGGAGCTCTACACCTTCACCATCGACCAGAATGCCGCGGCAAAGCCCGGCTCTGCCGGCCGCGCCGGCATCAATCAGATGGTGCGCGTGGTCAAGCTTGGCGCGAAATCGGTGGATGAGATCGCCGGAATCGGCGAGGAAGGTGAGATCATCGCCTTGCTGGCCGGCGATGAATCCTTCGAAGGCTATTGGCGGCGCCCGGACGCCGATGCGAGAGCGCTGCGCCAAGGCTGGTATTTCACCGGCGATACCGGCTTCGTCGATGCCGACGGCGATCTGTTCGTCACCGGCCGGGTGGACGACATGATCATCACCGGCGGCGAAAACGTCTCGCCGGTGGAGATCGAATCCTGCCTGTCGCTGCATGCGGCAGTCTCGGAAGTCGCCGTCGTCGGCCTGCCGGATGCGCGCTGGGGCAAGATCGTCGCCGCCTTCATCAAGCCGCGCGACCCGATCGAAGCGGCGGAGCTCGATGCGTTCTGCCGCAATTCCGGTCTCGCCGCCTTCAAGCGGCCGCGGCGCTATATCTTCGTCGCCGAATTCCCGAAATCGCCGGTTGGCAAACTGTTGCGCCGCAAGCTGGTCGCCGGTGAATATGAACCGGCCAGAGCCGATCCCACCACGTCGAGATCATCCCCGCAAGGAACCGCTGCATGAGTTTTGTTGCCTACGCTTTCGCCGATCCTCGTTTGCAAAAGCTCGACGGCTTTCGCGCCGAGATCGATCCGGGCCGCGAGCGCGCCGATATCGTGCTCGACCGGCCGCCGCTCAACGTCATCGAGATGGAGGAGCGCGATCAGCTCCGCCTGGTGTTCGAGGCGCTCGACGAGGATGCGCGCGTGCGCATCATCGTGCTGCGCGCGGCGGGAGAGCATTTTTCCTCCGGCGGCAATATCGCCGGCTTCCTCGCGGCTTCGCCCGAACACGTGTCGAAACTTGCCTGGAATATCGCGGCGCCGGTACGCTGCGCCAAGCCGGTCATCGTTGCCAATCGCGGCTATTGCTTCGGCGTCGGTTTTGAAATTTCGCTCGCCTGCGATTTCCGCATCGTGTCCGAGACCTGCCTCTACGCGCTGCCGGAACAGCGGCTCGGCCAGATCCCGGGCTCCGGCGGCTCGGCGCGGCTGCAGAAGATCATCGGCATTACCCGCACCAAGGACATCGTGATGCGCAGTAGGCGCATCGCGGCGAAACAGGCCTATGAGTGGGGCATCGCCACCGAATGCGCGCCCGACGACAAGCTCGAAGCCGCGACCGACGCCTTGGCCGATGAGCTGCGTTCGTTTTCGCCGCTGGCGCAGCGCACCGCAAAAACGCTGCTCAACGAAACCGAGGATACCAATCTCGAAGCCGCGATCGAATTGGAAGGCCATTGCTATAGCCGGCTGCGCCAATCCGACGACTTCCGCGAAGGCGTCGAGGCCTTCCACGCCAAGCGCAAGCCGGTGTTCCGCGGCACCTGACCATCTGGCGTAGGCGAGCAAGGCGAGCTAACGTTAAGTCAGCAATAAAGCGCACCGGCAACAGGTGCGCAGGGGAGGAGATCGACATGCGCAATCTGAGCGTGAGAAAATCTGTGCGCGCCCTTGCGGCACTCACGGTAATTATTGGCGCGTTGCTGCTGCCGCTCGTGGCGAAAGCCGCCGAGCCGATCAAGGTTGGCTTTAGCGTGGCGCTGACCGGCGGCGTGGCGCCGATCGGCAAGCAGGTGCTGGCGGCGCTGCAGATCTGGCGCGACGACGTCAACGCCAAAGGCGGGCTGCTGGGACGCCCGGTCGAGTTGGTGTTCTATGACGACCAGAGCAATCCGCAGAACGTTCCCGGGCTCTACACCAAGCTGATCGACGTCGACAAAGTCGACCTCTTGATCGGACCCTACGCGACCAACATGGTGGCGCCGGCGATTCCGGTGCTGATGCAGTTCCACAAAACCACGATCGGCATCCTGGCGAACGCCGCCAACAGCAAATTCCACTACGACCAGTATTTCTCGATGCTGCCGACCGGGCCGGAGCCGAAGAAGGCCTTTGCCTACGGCTTCTTCGAGCTGGCCGCCGCGCAAAAGCCGCGTCCGAAGACGGTTGCGATCGTCGCGGCCGACGCCGAATTCGCCCAGAACGCGGCCGACGGCGCGCGCGAAAGCGTCAAGGAGCTCGGCGGCTTCCAGGTCGTGCTGGATCAGAAATATCCGCCGACCACGACCGACTACTCGCCGATCATGCGCGCGGTCCAGGCCCTTAATCCCGACATCGTCTTTGTCGCGGCCTATCCGCCGGATTCGGTCGGCATCGTGCGCGCCGCCAACGAGGTCGGGTTGACGCCGAAAATGTTCGGCGGCACGTTCATCGGGCTCTTGGTGTCGCCGATCAAGGCGCAGCTCGGGCCGCTGATGAACGGCATCATCAACAACGAGGTGTTCCTGCCGGCGCCGTCACTGGTGTTTCCGGGCACCAAGGAACTGCTGGCCAAGTACCAGGCCGTCGCGCAGCAGCAAAAGATCGATCCGATGGGATGGGCGTTCCCGCCGCTCGGCTACGCAGCGGGACAGGTGCTGGCCGAAGCGGTCGAAGGCGCCAAAACGCTCGATCAGGTCAAGCTCGCCGCCTATATGCACGGCCACACGTTCTCGACCGTGGTCGGCGACGTCAAATTCGGCAAGGACGGCGAATGGGCGAAGTCGCGCGTGTTCTTTACCCAGTTCCAGCACGTCACCGCCAATTCGATCGAGCAGTTCAGGGACACGACGCACGAGGTCATCGTGTGGCCGAATGAGTACAAAACCGGCACCGTGATCTACCCCTACGCCGACGCCAAGAAGCAATGAGTAAAATATGAACGGTACGCCATTCAAGCTCGGCACATTCGCGAAATCCGGCGGCGGCGCGTTTGCCGCCGTTGTGCTGGGCGACGACGTCATCACTCTTTCCTCGCTTCGCGGCGGCACATTCGGATTGACGGCGATCGATGGCTTGTTCAAAGATTGGGACGCCAATTTTTCCAGGCTGCAGGAAGCCGTCGCTGTCATCCAAAAGGAAGGGTTGCCTTCTGATGCGGCAAAGCTTGCAAATGTGCGGCCGCTGCCGCCGGTGGCGCGGCCGGGCAAGATGTTCTACGCCGCGCAGAATTTCCAGGAGCATGTCGACGAGATGCTGCGCGCCGGCATGACGCCGGCCAGCGGGCCGAAATTCACCGGCGAGAAATCGACCTCAGATCCCTACCTTTTTCTCAAGGCGCCGAGCACACTGTGCGGCGCCACCGACGATATCGCCATTCCAATCGGCTTGAAGAAGATCGATTGGGAGGCGGAGATCGCGCTCGCCATCGGCAAGCCGGGCAAGCGCATCAAGGCCGAGCGCGCGCTCGATCACGTCGCCGGCTTCATGACCACCAACGACGTCTCTGCCCGCGACCTGCAAATCCGCGCCGACCGTCCGGGCCTGCGCTCGGATTGGCTCAACGGCAAGAGCCACGACAATTTCGCGCCGATGGGGCCGTTCCTGGTGCCGCGCGCCTTCGTGCCGGACGCCATGAACCTGTTCATTCGGCTCACCGTCAACGGCGAGGTCAAGCAGAACGGCAATACCTCGCAATTCATCTTCACGCCCGAAGAGCAGATCGCATACGCTTCGAATATTCTTAGCCTCGACAGCGGCGATATTTTCAGTGCGGCACCTGCGGCGGCGTCGGCCAAGGCACCAACACCTTCCTCAAGGCCGGCGACGTGATGGAGACGGAGATCGAAGGTCTCGGCAAGATGCGCAACCGCATGGTCGCCGAAGCCATATAGATCCGCGCGCGAACCGCCCGGCCGCACATGAACGATATGGCGCATAAATCGGCCGACGGGGCGCCGTCGGCAGACTTTGAGACACCGGTACTCATCGTCGGCGGCGGACCGATCGGGCTTGCGCTTGCGGCCGATCTCGGGCGGCGCGGCATTAAAACGCTCTTGGTCGAGGAGCGCGACAATAAGCTTAATCCCGCCAAGATGCTGGAAGTCAGCGTTCGCACCATGGAGCTCTGCCGCCAGCTCGGCATCGTCGAGAAGGTCCGCAATTGGGGTTTTCCGCCCGATTGGCCGCTCGACAGCGTCTTCGTCACTTCTATGCGCGGCTATGAGCTAGGCCGCATCCGCACGCCGTCGCTGGCCGAGCAAGCTCATATCCTGGCGAGCCCGGAACGCAGCATGCCCTGCCCGCAGACCTGGTTCGATCCGATCCTGCAAAACCACGCATGCTCGTTTCCGCATGTCACGCAGCGCCATCGCGTCAGGCTCGAAAGCTTCGTGCAGGACGCGGCCGGCGTGACGGCGACATTGCGCGACCGGCAGAACGAACGCATCGAAACCGTGCGGGCGCGCTATCTCGTCGGCTGCGATGGCGTTGCCAGCACCGTGCGCAGTCTGCTCGGTATCGACATCCGCGGCGTCCCGCATATCGACTGGGCGATGACTGTTTACTTGCGCATTCCCGATCTCGCCGCGCAGCACGATAAGGGCAAGGCATTTCGCTATATTTTTGTCGGCCCGGAAGGCACCTGGTCGTTTATTTCGATCGTCGACGGCAAGGATTTGTGGCGGCTTCAGCTTGTCGATCTCGACGAGGAGCGATTGCACAAGGCCGATATTCCGGCGCTGATGCGGCGCGCCATGGGCGCAGACATCGCCTATACGATCGAGCACAAGGATCTCTGGGCACGAAAAAGCACCGTCGCCGACCGCTTCATCGACGGCCGCGTCTTTCTGGCCGGCGATTCGGCCCATGCGCATCCGCCGAACGGCGGGCTCGGCATGAATACCGGCATCCAGGATGCGTTCGATCTCGGCTGGAAGCTCGCTGCCGTCCTGCAAGGATGGGGCGGCGAAACTTTGCTGGAGAGCTACGACACCGAACGGCGTCCGGCGTGTGCGCGCGCCACGGAAATTTCGCTGAAGAATTACCGGCGCCTCACCAGTGCCGCCCAGCGCGCGGAACTCTATTCACCAACGCCCGAAGGCGACGCCGCGCGACGCGCCATCGGCCAGCAGATGGTCGAGGAAAACGAAAAAAGCTGGCATCCGGTCGGCGTGCATCTCGGTTATATCTATCACCCCTCACCCGTTGTGGTGCCGGATGGCAGCGCAAAGCCCGCGGACGAAATGTTCGGTTATTCGCCGACCACATTCCCGGGCGCGCGAGCGCCGCACGTTTGGCTCGCGCCTGGCCAATCCATCCTTGATCTGTTCGGCGATGGCTTCGTCCTTCTGCAATTTGCCGGAACGCCGGTGACCGCAATCGTCGACGCGGCCGAGCGCCGGGGCGTGCCGCTAAAGGTCCACCGCATCGACAATAGCCACACGGCGGGGCTCTACGAGCGCGCTTTGGTGCTGGTACGCCCGGATGGTCATGTGGCCTGGCGCGGCGACCATGAGCCCGGCGATGCGCTCGCCATGATCGACACTGTGCGCGGCGCCGGCCTGCGCATCGCGGCGCGCCGGGCTGAGGCGAACTCCCGCCTTGGGCAGCCGGCGGCATAGATCGCCGCGGCGATATCGGCTAATTTGGCGTTCAGAAATGCGGCCACGCGCCGCCGACGTGGCGCGCAGGCTTCAACGCCGTGAGGAACGCCATGCAGCTGTCGCCAAATCAGCTCAAGGACTTCGACGAACAAGGCTATCTGTTCTTCCCGAATTGCTTTTCCGAGGAGGAGATCGCGCTATTGCGCGACGACGCCGCGGCGATTCTCAAACTCGACCGCAAAGAAGTTTGGCGGGAGAAATCCGGCGCGCCGCGCACCGCTTTTGCCGCGCACACGTTTAACGAAACGTTCCGGCTGCTGGCCTGTCATCCGCGGCTGGTCGAGCCGCTCCGCCAGCTTTTTAGCGAGGACGTTTACGTACATCAGTTCAAGCTTAACGCCAAAGCCGCCTTCGAGGGCGACGTCTGGCAGTGGCATCAGGATTACGGCACCTGGGCGCGCGACGACGGCATGCCGGAGCCGCGCGCGATGAACATCGCAGTGTTTCTCGACGAGGTGATGCCGATCAACGGCGCGCTGATGGTGATCCCGAAGAGCCATAAGCAAGGCGTGCTGGCGGCCGGCCACGACACGGCGACCACGTCCTATCCGCTGTGGACCCTCGACAACGACACGGTAACGCGGCTCGCGGCGCAAGGCGGCATCGTGGCGCCGACCGGCAAGCCCGGTTCGGTACTGATGTTCCACGGCAATCTGGTGCATGCCTCGCCGCCGAACATCACGCCCTATCCGCGCAAGATCGTCTACCTGACGCTATGCGCCTGCTCCAACCACATCACTAAATTCACCCGCGCCGAATGGATCGCGCACCGCGATTTTGCGCCGATTGTTCCGGTCGCCGACGACGCGCTGCTGGCGTATGCGCGGGCGCACCGCGTGGCGGCGGAGTAGACATGAACCTGCAATCCCTTCTGGCCGCGCGCATCGAGGCCGGCAAGCTTGTGCGTGTCGGGCTGATCGGCGCCGGCAAGTTCGGCTCGATGTTTTTGGCGCAGGTGCCGTCGATCAAGGGGCTTGAGGTCGCGGTTATCGCCGATCTCGATCCGGAGCGCGCCAAGCTTGCGTGCAAGACCGTTGGCTGGGACTCAACGCGCATAGCGCGCACCCGCTTTGTTGACGACGGCCGCGCCGCGATTGTCGACGAGCGCATTGACGTGGTGATCGAGGCGACAGGCAGTCCGAATGCCGGCATTGCGCATGCGCTTGCTGCGTTCGAGGCGACGAAACACATCGTCATGGTCAACGTCGAGGCCGATGCGCTGGCCGGACCGTTGCTGGCGCGCAAGGCGCGCGAGGCCGGCGTGATCTATTCCATGGCTTATGGCGACCAGCCGGCGCTGATTGCCGAGATGGTCGATTGGGCGCGGTCGGCGGGCTTTATTGTCGCCGCGGCCGGCAAGGGCACCAAATATCTGCCGGCCTATCACGCGGTGACGCCGGACGGCGTGTGGGAGCATTACGGGCTCACGGCCGCGGAAGCCAAGGCGGCCGGCATGAACTCGCAGATGTTCAACTCATTTCTCGACGGCACCAAATCGGCGATCGAGATGGCGGCGGTCGCCAATGCTTGCGAGCTCGATGTGCCGCAGGACGGCTTGAAATTTCCGCCGTGCGGCGCTGATGAGCTGGCACGCGTGCTGCGTCCGAAGGCGATTGGCGGCGTTTTGGAGAGTGACGGCATGGTCGAGGTGGTGTCGTCGCTCAAGCGCGACGGTGCGCCTGTGCCGCGCGATCTGCGCTGGGGCGTCTATGTCGTGCTCAAGGCGGGCAACGATTACGCCGCGGCCTGCTTCAAGCAATACGGCCTGCCGACCGACGCGAGCGGCCGTTATGCCGCGATGTACAAGCCGTTCCATCTGATCGGATTGGAACTGTCGATCTCGGTGCTCAATGTCGCGCTGCGCGGCGAGCCGACCGGAAGCTGCCGCGGCTTTCGCGGCGACGCCGTCGCGGTCGCCAAGCGCGCGCTGAAATCAGGCGAAATGCTCGACGGCGAGGGCGGTTATACGGTCTATGCCAAGCTTATTCCGGCGGAACGCAGCCTCAAGCTTGGCGCCTTGCCAATCGGGCTCGCGCATCACGTGAGACTTAATCGCGATGTCGCCGCCGGCGAATTTCTGACGGTTGCCGATGTGGCGCTTGAGGACAATTCACAGGCCGTCCGCATTCGCCGTGAGATGGAGCGGCAGTGCGGCCAAGCGACCGCTAAAGTCATGGCCGCCGAATAGCCCGTTACTCAGTCCAAGTCCGCGACAGCGGCGTGGATACGCAGCAGCTCCGGAATGGTGGCCGGGTCGCGCCGGCCGAAGCCGCACTCGGTGGCGACGGAGAAATTCCCGGCGTATTTGTTCGCCGTGGCGAGCCGTCGGGTTCTCGGGAAACACCGGCTCAAGCCAGGTGATCCAGTCGCCGCGCGCGCCGGTTTCGCCGTCCGGCAGCCGCTTGATGCGTGCGCCCAGCGCGGCGCTCATTTGCGCGAAGACGTCGTGCGCATTCGCCATCGGCACGCTGCCGACGAGGTAGACGTTCCGGCCCATTCAATCTCCGGCGCAGACGTCGGCGTGGATTTTGAGAAGCGTGCGCACCGTTTCTTCCTTGCGGGCGCGCGCCATGCCGCATTCGGTGGCGATGCCGAAGTCCGGCGCGTAGCGCCGCGCCGCGACGATGCGGGCCTTGGCGCCGTCGACGCCGTCTTTGGCATGCACGACGCCGAGGAACAGCGCGGTGCCGTCGCCGAGTTTTAGGTCGCGCAGCGGGCGATGGAAGGCGTCGTCGCCGCGTCCGATCGGCACCGGCATGTGGATATAAGCGAGCTTGTGCGGACTCGCCGCGGCGAGCGCATTGGCGAAATCGACCATTTGCGCCGCGTCCTTGGGCTCGACGAAATGTTTGGCGCCAAAATCGCCGTAGCAGAGATGCAAGCCGAGCTCGACGTCGGCCGGCATCGCGGCGCAAAGCCGCTTCATGCGCGCGATGATGTCGTCACGCGAGGCGTGGCCGGGCACGGCGTCGCTCGGCTGACCGTCCCAGATCACCATCTCGTTGCAGACGTCCCACTGGATGCAGAGGTCCTGATGCGGAATATGCCGGGCAAGTGCAGCGACTTCGGCGATCATGGCCTTCTCGTAGGCCGCTTCGACCGCGGGCAGTGCGTCGGCCACGACGACCGAACTGACCACGGCAAACGGCGTCGGCAGGCAGACCTGGAAGCGGATACCGTTCGGCAGCGTGCCGGCCTCGCGCGCCGCGACGAAATCGAGGTAGGAGGCGCGCGCCTCGCGCGCATAGCCGAGCTCGCCGAATTTCACTTCCGCCGGCGCAACGCCGTCGGCGAGCGTGAGCAGCGGAAAGCGGTTGGTCGGCCGGATCGCGCCGGACGGATCGCGTTTCAAATAGGGGCTGGAGAGCAACAGCGGGTATTGCCAGCTGATCCACTGCCGGCGGCCGCCGACCTCGCCGTCGGGGATGCGGCGCAGATGCGGGCCGAGCAATTTGCCGACGGTTGCGAAAACCTCATCGACCGTGTCGAGGCCGATGCTGCCGACCAGATGAACGTTCATTGCACGGCCTTATTCCACCGTCACTCGGCCGCGAGCCGCGGCGGCGGGCGCACGCTGTCGACACCGTCGGCCGCGGTCGCCGAAATCGTGGTGCGCACCATGTAGCGCGGCTCGTTGCCGGGCCACGGCCGGCCGCGATGCATGGTGGCGCGGTTGTCCCACATGATGACGTCGCCGGCGCGCCATTTGTGCTCGTAGGTGGTGCCAGGCGCGGTCGCAGCCACCGTCAAATCCTCGATCAGCTTCGCGCCCGCTTTCGGCTCCATGCCTTCGACGGCGTAAGTGTGCGAGGCAATGTAGAGCGCCTTCCTGCCGTTGACCGGATTCTTCCACACCATGCGCCAGCACACCGGCGGCAAGCTCGCCATTTCCTCGGCGCTGGCGAGCCCTTCGGCGATCTTACCGCGCGAATGGCCGTAGCTGTGCCAGGCAAAGGAATTTTCAAGCCGCTGCTGCAGCGCCGGTTCGAGCCTCTCGAAGGCGAGCCGCGTCGAGGCAAATTCGGTCTCGCCGCCTGACGCCGGAATCGTGCGCGCCGCAAGCACCGAGGTCAGCGCGGGGGTGGTTTTGAACGACGAGTTGGTATGCCAAAGCTGATTGGCCTTGTTGCGCATGGCATAGCGGTGATCCTCCGGCACGACTTGGCCGTCAGGACCGATGGTGGTGAGTATGACGAAATTGGTGCCGGTGCCGAGCGAGCCGACCTTGGTGGTTTCCGGCGGTCCGAAGCGGCGCGAAAAAGCGAGCTGGCCGTCGCCGTCGACCTGTTGATTGCGAAACAGCAGCACGGAATGCTGTTCAAACGCCGCGCGCGCCGCCGCATAGATCGCGTCATTGGCGGCGACATCGGCGAGCGTCACGCCGCGCACTTCAGCGACAAAACCTGGACCGAGAGGAACGATGTCCATTGCGCAACCTCCGTAATTCTTATCTGTTTGAATTTCCCCCAAAAACGGCCCTGAGGCAAGCAAGCCGAACTGGCGCGCTATCGCCGCGGCGCAGGTCAGGCCGACGCAAAACGCGCGGTGACCTCGGGCGGGATGGGCTGCGATTTGATCTTCGCCGGATCTGCCGGATCGCGCACCGCCCAGACCCGCGTCTCGCTGCCTTCGACCGCAACCGCCCCGCCGACAAAAATGCGATGCGCGACGTCGAAGCTCGAACGGCGAAATTCGCTCACTTGCGAGGTGATCTCGACCGTGTCGCCGAACTTCGCCGGAGCGAGGAAGCGCGCGCCGGCATCGACCAGCGGGATGCCGATGATGCCGAACGCTTTTCCGAGGTCCGGCGGCTTGAGGCCGAGCGCCAGCTCGAACAGCGTCCAGGTGCCCCAATCGAAAAACTCGAAAAACCGGGCGTTGAAGACGATGCCGGCCGGGTCGCAGTGACCCCATTCGATGGTGAATTGCCGGCGGTTGATCAGATTGGCCATCGGCCGATGATCGCCGGGAAAGCCGGCAGCGGTCAACCAACCTCAAAAACATGACGGGCGAGCTTGCGCCCGCCCGACACGTTCCTCGTGCCGCTACCCGCAGCTTGGAACCAGGATCAAACTCACCACGAGATGCAACGCCGGTAGCTGCGGCCGCACCCAGGCCCATCTGACCTTGGCGATCGACACATTCGGCAGAACCAAACGCGACCGATCTGAGATTAGGATACGCCGCGGGCGGGGAGTTGCAAGTTAAAGCGTCGTTGCACAAGCGATGTCCGCGTTTGGGGATAATTCTGTGGATTGGCTTTGATTTTGGCATGTGGCGGAGGGAACTCCGCAGGAACGGCCCGGTGGACGCAGCGCAGCCAGCACGTGAATTTATCTCGGAACATCCGATTAGAACCGTAGCGGCGTGGCGCGCGACCAATCGCAGGACAATTGCGGTCCGTATGTGAGGCCGACGATGCGCGCTGTTGCGAAGCTTGGTTACGCCCTGGTGACGGCCGTTGTGATACTGGCCATCATGTCGCCGCCTGCCATGGCGGAGACCATTGCTTCCGGGCCGCTGCAGCTCGGCACTGCCGCCTATCAGCGGCATGATTACGCGATAGCGCTGCTGCTGTTGCGTCCGCTGGCCGAACAAGGCGTTGCCGGAGCGCAGCTCGTGCTCGGCTTCATGTATCACGACGGCGAAGGCGTGCCGCAGGATTACGCGCAAGCCGCGCAATGGATGCGCAAGGCGGCCGAGCAAGGCGACGAATTGGCGGAAGCGTCGCTCGGCGGCATGTATCTCGCCGGCCAAGGCGTTCCCAAGAGCGACGACGACGCGGCGCTCTGGCTGCAAAAGGCGGCGGATCAGGGCATGGCGCCGGCGCAGTTCGCGCTCGGCGGCCTCGACGATTTGCACGGCAAAACCGCCGAGGCCTTGAAGTGGTATCGCCTGGCCGCGGCACAAGGCGATGCCCAGGCGCAGAGCAATGTCGGCCAGATGTACGAGACCGGCCGCGGCGTGAAACAAAGCTACGCCGACGCGCTCACCTGGTATCGCCGTGCTGCCGAGCAGGGACTTGCCGTCGCGCGGTACAATGTCGGCGTCCTCTACGACAACGGCCATGGCGTCGCCCGCGACTATCGGGAGGCGGCAAAATGGTATCGCCTCGCCGCGGCGCAGGGCGATGCCGACGCGCAATACAGTCTCGGCATTTTATATGACGATGGCCACGGCGTGCCGCGCGACGACACCGAAGCCGCCAAATGGTTTCGCCTCGCCGCCGACCAGGGCTACGCCATGGCGCAGAACAATCTCGGCAGCCTGTACGCCAGGGGCGCGGGCGTGCCGCAGGATTACGTGCAGGCCTATATGTGGTTTGCGCTGTCGGCCGAGCAGGACAACGGCTTGGCGGTCGACAATCGGAAGGCGGCGGCGGACGAGATGACGCCGGAACAGATCGCGAAGGCCAAGGATCTGGCAGCGCAGTGGAAGCCGAAGGGCGAGCAATAAGGCGAGCGCGCGGCAGATTTTGCTTAGCGAGCAATCGGCGACGCTCTCTAACCCGATGCTCAGCCGAAAATCCACCCGCACACATACGGCGCGCGGGGCTTTGCCGCGGCAGCGCAAGGGTTACGCCGCCGCCCGGTCTTTCCTACATCCGCAGCGTTGCAAACCGCTCGGGTCGCCTCATGACTACTTACGACTGGATCATCGCCGCTTGCTGGCTCGTCTTCGTCGCGGTTTGGGCCGTCATGGGCGTGCGCGCCAAGCGGCCGATCGGCGCGCGCAACTGGCGGCGGGAAGGCTGGCTGCGCATCGCCGCCGCCGCCCTCCTCTTGCTCGGGCTTTATCTGCCGCCGGTCAGGCACGCCATCCATGGCCTGCGCGCCACTGTGGCCGGCGCCGGCTTGCTCGTGGGTCCGCTCGGCGCCGCGCTCTGCGCGCTCGGCATCGGCCTTGCGATCTGGGCGCGCCTTTATCTCGGCCGCAACTGGGGCCTGCCGATGTCGCGGCAGGCGGACGCAGAGCTCGTCACCGGCGGCCCCTACGCTTATGTGCGGCATCCGATTTACAGCGGCATGCTCGTTGCCATGCTCGGCTCGGCGCTCGGCAACAGCCCGTTCTGGCTCGCCGCGCTGGTGCCGTTCGGCATCTATTTCGTCACCAGCGCGCGGCGGGAAGAAAAGCTGATGCTGGAGCAATTTCCGCAGCAGTATCGCGACTACATGGCGCGCACCAAGATGCTGGTGCCATTTTTGGTGTGAAACATTTGCGCCGTCATCCTGAGGTGCCCGCGCGGAGCGCGGGCCTCGAAGGATGCTGCTTAAGCGCTCGGGCCGTCGCCCCTCGAGGCTCGTTTCGCTCGCGCCTCAGGGTGACGGACCATGGGCATCGCGTCGACGAGAGAGCCTCAATCCATCTTGATATCGGCGGCGCGGATCACTTTGCCCCATTTCTCGGTGTCGCCGGCGATGAGCTTGCCGAACTCGTCCGGTCCCATCGGCATCGGTTCGGCGCCGAGACTGGCCATCTTGGCCTGCATGGCCGGATCGGCGAGCCCCGCGGCGACCGCCTTGGACAGCCTATCGATCACGGTCCGCGGTGTGCCCTTGGGCGCGCCGAGGCCGAACCAGCCGGTGGCGTCGTAGCCCGGCACGACGTCGGCGATCGGCGGCACGTCGGGCAGCGCCGCCGAACGCTTCGCCGAGGTGACGCCGAGCGGACGGAGCTTGTCGGCGCGCAGATAGCCGATCGACGAGGTGATGCCCTCGAACATCACTTTGATCTGGCCGGAGAGGAGATCGATCAGCGCCGGGCCGCCGCCGCGATAGCCCACCACGTTGAGCTTGACGCCGGTCATATACATGAACAATTCGGCGAACATGTGCGGCGGGCTGCCGTTGCCGGCCGTGCCGAGATCGATCTTGCCCGGATTGGCCTTGGCGTAGGCGATGAACTCGGCCGTGCTGTTGACCGGAAACGACGGATTGACTTCGAGCACCGAGGGCGCCTGCATGATGCCGGCGACCGGCACCATGCTTGCCATGTAATTGAAATTCAGATGCGGATAGAGCGTGGCGTTGATGGAATTCGACGAGGTGACGAGCAGCAGCGTGTAGCCGTCGGGATCGGCGTGGACCGCCGCCTCGGTGGCGATGTTGCTGCCGGCGCCGTCGCGATTCTCGACGACGAATTGCTGGCCGAGCGTTTTCGACAGCCAGCCGGCGATCAGCCGCGCGCAGATATCGGTCGGGCCGCCGGCGGCATAACCGACGAGGATCAGCACCGAGCGCGACGGATAGCTTTGCGCACGCGCGAGCCGCGTGACGACGGGGAGCGCCACGGCGCCGCCTGCAAGACGCAACACGGACCTGCGGGGAAGTAGCATCGCGATCCTCCCTTGAGTTTTGTCGGCTTGTTGGTGTGAGAGGCTACACCAATAACACAGAGGTTGTCATGCTCCGCGAAGGCGGAGCGCCAGTAATCGCCGCCGGTTCAGAAGGCATACAGGCCTGCGTTTACTGGATCGTCCGCCTTCGCGGACGATGACAGGGGCCCTAGCGCTGCGGCGGCTTGGCCGCGAACGCCGAGCCGCGCAGGCACATGCGGCCGCGCGGGTCCTGCCAGAGTTTTTCGGTTGCGTGCAATTGCCCAATGGCGCGGGCGATGGTGACGAAATCGTATTGCGAAAATTTCTCGGCGATGTCGGTGTAGTAGAGCGGCGCTTGCGCGATCGCGGCGGCAATCTGGTCCGCCAAGGCGGCGACGCTTGCCGCATCGCCGGCATCGCCGGCCTTGTCCTTCTTGCCGGCGACGTAATCGCCGATCTTGGCGCTATCGGCATAGGCGTAAGTGATGCGCTCGTAATATTCGCGCGGGATGTTTTCCGGAATGGTGGCGTCGATGCCGACCTTGGCGCCGGTCGGCACCGTGCCATAACCTTGCGGCAGGCTTGGATCGAGCGGTTTTGCCCGCGCGTTCGAGACGATCATGACGTCGCGGTCGCCCTGCACGCGGGTGGCGATCGCCCATTCCACCTCGGCCGGATCGTTGACGTCGATATCGTCGTCGACCACGACGACGTGTTTGAGATCCATCACCGAGAGCGCGGCGAGCAGCGCGTTCTTGCCCTCGCCGGGCTGCTTCTTGATCGAGATCACGGCGTGCCAGAAGGCGCAGCCGCCGAGCGTGACATTGATGTCTTTCACTTGCACGCCGGCGGTGCGCAGCGCGGCGCGGATCGCCGTATAGCGCGTCGGCGCCGCGAGCCAGGTGTTCTCCCACGGCATGTGCAGATTGTAATAGATGGCGTCCTTGCGCATCGAAATCGCCTTGATGCGCACCAGCGGATTCCAGTGCAGCCCGCCCATCAGGCGGGTGAATTCGCCGAAGCGGCCTTCGGGAAAGGTCCAGCCGGTCGGCAAAATTTCCGCCTCCAGCACGATCTCGGCGTCGGCGATGTAAGGCATGTCGATGGTTGAGCACGGCGCGAGCTTGACCGGCTCTCCGCGGATGCCGCCGGCGATCGCCATCTCGTCGACGCCGAGCGGCGCGCGGTAACCGGAGCCGGTGATCTCGATCGGATGGGTGCCGATCGAGATCGAGATCGGCAGCGGCTCGTTGCGGGCGAGCGCGCGTTGCGCAAACAGCCGCATATTGTTCGGCGTGACGATGTCGATGCCGGTTAAGGCCTTCTCCTTGACGATGAAGCGGTAGATGCCGGAATTAAAACCGAGCTCGAGATCGCGCGTGATGACGACGCCGGCGGTGATCATCGGGCCGCCGTCGTAGATCGATGACATCGGGATCGGCAGTTTGTAGAGATCGACGTCGTCGCCGACAAGCGTGACTTCGCGCGTGGGCGAGGTTTTGACGTATTGCGGCGGGATCGGCTTGGCGATGGCCGCGGCAAGCTTCTGCTCGATCTCGGCGAAGGTCTCGCAGCCGAGCGCCGCGGTGGCGCGCTCGCGGCTGCGGATGATGCCGGACACCACCGGCATCTTGTAGCCGATCACGTTGTGGAAATAGAGCGCGGTCTGGGCCTGATCGACCAGCGTGGCGATATGGCGGATATCGACCGGCTGATGCAGGTCGATAAGCTCGCCGCTCTGCCGCAGCCGGTCGAGGAATTGGCGGAAGTTTTCTTGCATCACTGGTCCTTGCCGACCAAGGGTTGTTGCCGACCACACGCTAAGCTACTGAGGCCTTTCTCTATTGTCATCATCCGCGAAAGCGGATGATCCAGTATTCACCGGACCATCGGCGACTACTGGATGCCCGATTTCGCGGTCATGACATGAAAGGACGCCCGTGAGCGAGAGCCAAACCCTGTTTGCGGCGCTGGGCGAGGTGGCCGATGCCGACGTGGCGGCGGCCATCGAGCGGCTCATCGAGAGCGGCGCCGACCGCGACCTCGTCCGCATCAATGTGCTGGCGTTCGCCGCTGCCCACGGCCTCGACGAGGAGCGCACCATCGCGGCGTTCTTGCATGCGGCGCTGCTCGGCCTATTCGAACTGTCGTGGGACGTACTGTGCCCGACCTGCCGCGGCGTCCTCGATGTTACCGCCTCGCTCAAAGACGTGCACAAGGCACCCTATGAATGCGCGCTGTGCAGCCGCTCGTTCGAGGTCTCGCTCGATGAGATGGTCGAGGTGGTGTTCACGGTGAGCCCGCGCGTGCGCAAGATCGCCGCGCACGATCCGGGCAGCCTGCCGTTCTGGGACTATTATCGGCAAGTGTTCTGGAGCTCGGCCGTCGACCTCTCCGACGCCGACCTGCAGAAACTCATCGCGGAATTCACGCTCGACGCGCGCGTGCTCGGCCCCGGCGAAACGGCGACCGTCGACCTGCGGGTACCGGAGGGCTGGGTCATCGTGTTCGAGCCGGTGTCGCATTTCGGCCATTACATGAAGGTCGCAGCCGAACGCGCCACGGGCGTGCAGGAGCTGGCGCTGGTGTTCGAAGGCGCCGGCGCGCCGACCTTGACGACGCCGATGCAAGTGGGCCCGGTGCGGCTCTCCATGACCAACCGCACCGCGGCGCGCGCTCTGCCGGTGGTGTGGATCGAAAGCCCGGGCTACGACGCGCTGGTCGGCCAGCGCCGGCCCAATCTTTCCGCCAAGCGCATTTTCACCAACCAGACGTTTCGCGATCTCTATCGCACCGACACGCTCGACGTCGACCAGGGCCTCAAGATCGTCAGCCTCAGCTTCCTGTTCACCGATCTGAAGGGCTCGACCGAGCTTTACGCCCGCGTCGGCGATTTGGTCGCCTACGAATTGGTGCGCCAGCATTTTCATCTCCTCAACGACGTCGTGGCAGCGCATGGCGGCGCCGTGGTCAAGACCATCGGCGACGCAGTGATGGCGACGTTTCCGACGCCGAACCGCGCGCTGACCGCGGCGCTGCGCATGCGCGATGCGATCGGCGGCGTCGGCAGCGACACGCGCCAAGAGGATTTGCTGCTCAAGATCGGCATCCACGAGGGGCCGTGCCTCGCGGTGATGCTCAATGACCGGCTCGATTATTTCGGCCAGACCGTCAATATCGCGGCGCGGGTGCAGGGGCTCGCCACATCGCGCGCCATCTTCGCCACCAAGCCGGTGGTGGACTATCCGCAGTCGGCGGCGCTATTGGTGGCCACCGGCATCGCGCCGCGCCCGCAAAGCGCGGCGCTCAAGGGCGTCGCCGGCGAAGTCGCGGTCTATGAAATCCCCTGAGCGGCGTTTGCCGAACGCACGCGGCTGGACTAGGCAACAGTTTCCGGCGAGTCTCTTCCCGGATTGCGCTCCGCGCATCCGGGCTACGAAGGAATAATCGACAATGCGAGCATTGGTACTGCGTCAGCATGGGGGCCTCGACGATCTCGACGTTGTCGCCGATTACCCGACGCCGCAGCCCGGCGACGGCGAAGTGGTCATCCGGGTGCGCGCGGCGGCATTCAACTATCACGACGTGTTCACCATGCGGGGCATGCCGGGCATCAAGGTGCCGCTGCCGGTGGTCATCGGGCTCGACATGGCGGGCGAGATCGCCGAGGGCGGCCCGGGCGTGCTGCGCTGGAAAGCGGGCGACCGCGTGCTGGTCAACCCGGTCAACAAGAAGAAAGGCCTGATGGGCGAGATGCTCGACGGTGGCATGGCGGAATATTGCCGTGTCGCCGCCGACCAGCTCGTTGCCATGCCGGCCGGCGTGAGTTTCGAAGACGCCGCGGCGCTGCCGGTCGCCTATGGCACCGCGCACCGCATGCTGATCACGCAACGCACCGTGAAAGCCGGCGACAAAGTGCTAGTGCTCGGCGCCTCGGGCGGCGTCGGCACCGGCTGCGTGCTGCTGGCGAAGATGCTCGGCGCCGAAGTCATCGCTTGCGCCTCCAGCGCGGAGAAGCTCGCACGGCTCAAGGCGCTCGGCGCCGACGAGGCGATCGACTACACCAAGACCGACTGGTCGAAATGGGCGGTGGAAAAATACGGCAAGCCGCAGCGGCGAAGTTACGATGGCGGCGTCGACGTGGTGGTCAATTTCACCGGCGGCGATACCTGGGTGCCATCGCTGCGCTGTCTCAAGCGCGGCGGCAAGCTGTTGGTGTGCGGCGCTACCGCCGGCTACGACCCGAAAGAAGACCTGCGCTACGTGTGGAGCTTCGAATTGCAGATCGTCGGTTCCAACAGTTTTTACGACGACGATCTCGCGGCCTTGATGGCGCTGATCGCCGCCGGCAAGATCAAGCCGGTGATCGACAAGGTGCTGCCGCTCGACGACGCGCGCGAGGGCCTGCGGCTGATCGCCGATCGGGAAGTGATCGGCAAAGTGGTGGTGACGCCGTGACGCTGTGTCATCATCCGCCAACGGGCCCGCGCGAAGTCGCGCGGCCCGATGACAGGCTCGGGCGGATGATCCAGTATTCGCCAGCGCGACGACGGCGTTTACCGGATGCCCCGCCTGCGCGGGGCATGACAGCATAGGAATAGCGGCCATGGCCGATGACCTCACCTTCGAGCAAATCCAGGCGCTGGTCACCCGCGCGCCGTTTCATCAGTGGCTCGGGTTGTCGGCCGTCGCAGTGAGCGACGACGGTATCGAAATCCGCGCCACTTGGCGCGAAGAGTGGGTGGTCAACAAAGAACGCGGCATCACCCACGGCGGCATTCTCGCGGCGCTGATCGATCTGGCCGCCGATTGGGCCATGGTAAAACAGACCGGGCGCGGCGTGCCGACCATCGACCTGCGCGTCGACTATCACCGGCCGGCGCTGCGCGGCGATCTCCTCGCCCACGGCAAAGTGGTGCGCGCTGGTTCACAATTCGCCACCGCCGAGGCGCGCATTTTCGACCTGGACGGCAAGCTCGTCGCCAGCGGCCGCGGGACGTATTTGACGGCGGCGCCTTTGCCGCCGAAGGCGTGAAGCCGAGCCGGGACAGGTGCTTTCAATGGCGACTATTGCTATATTTGATCTGCAATCAGCCTCGAAATGGTCAATCGATGCCGAATAATCTGGACCGAATCACATCAGATCCACAGGTGCTGGGAGGCCGACCATGTGGCGGACCAGGGACTAGCGAGTGCCCCTGACAAAGCAATCTGGTCCCGCGCCGCGGCGATGGACGCTGTCTTGGTCACCAAGGACGAGGATTTCGTGCTGATGCGCGCGCTTGACGCCGATGGCCCTGCAGTCGTCTGGGTTCGTATCGAAAACACGACCAAACGAGCGCTCCGTCAACGCTTCAGCGAGCAATTTCCGGCCATCGTTGCCGCCCTGGAACGGGGCGACACCATCGTCGAGATATCCGATCGCTGATTGGATGCAAACATTTTCCAATCTTGGCGATCTAATCGTCCGCAATCGCGACTTGTCGAAAACCGCGGTCGTCGATCTCGGCGGCGAAACGGCGCCGCGGGAATTCACCTTCACGCAGCTCGACGCCATCGCGAACGGCGTGGCGCGGGCGCTCGGCAAGCATGGCCTGCGGCGCGGCGACCGCGTCGCGCTCTTGTCGCTCAACCGCGCCGAATATCTCGCCGCCTATTACGGCATCATGCGCGCCGGGCTGGTCGCGGTCCCGGTGAATTTCAAATTTCCGCGCGAGACCATCCATTTCATTCTGCGCGATGCCGACGCCAAGCTTGTGTTCTGCGATACGCCGCGCGCAGCGGACTGCCCGCCGGATATTCCGGTTGTTTGGTTCGGCTCTGAGAATTCGTCATTGCAAGCGCAGCGAAGCAATCCAGAGCCGCAGTCTGGATTGCTTCGTCGCTTTGCTCCTCGCAATGACGCAATGCCGTTCGACGCGTTTCTCGATCCCGGCCCGTTCGAAGCTGTCGTGCCGCAACCGCGCGAGCCGGCGATGATTCTTTACACCTCCGGATCGACCGGAACCCCGAAGGGCGTCGTGCTGTCGCACCAGAGCCACATCTGGGTCGTGGAGACGCGGCTCGCGCCCGGGCTCGAGCGCCAGCGCTATCTGATCGCGGCGCCGCTCTATCACATGAACGCGCTGGCGCTGGCGAAACTCGCCTGTGCGGCGCATGCCAGCATCGTGCTGCTGCCGCAATTTTCCGCGCGCGGTTACATCGAAGCGATCGGCCGCTATCGCGCGAGCTTTCTCACCGCAGTGCCGCCGATGATCGCGATGATGCTGCGCGAGACTGACTTGCTGGCGCGCACCGATCTGTCGAGTGTCGCCTTCGTGCGCATGGGCTCGGCACCGGTGAGCGCGAGTCTCATGGCGGCGTTGCGCGCGGCGCTGCCGCAGGCCGCGGTCACCAATGCCTATGGCACGACCGAAGCCGGCCCGGTGGTGTTCGGCCCGCATCCCAAAGACCTGCCGCAGCCGGAACTCTCAGTCGGCTATCCGCATCCGCAAGTGGCGCTCCGCCTCGTCGACGGCGACAACCGCGACGCCACGCAAGGCGTGCTGGAAATGAAGTGCCCTGCCGTGATGACTGGCTACCACCATCGCCCGGACGTGCCGCCGCCGCTCACCGCGGACGGATTCTACATCACCGGCGATGTGTTCCGCCGCGACCGGAACGGCTTTCATTACTTCGTCGGCCGCACCGACGACATGTTCGTCTCCGGCGGCGAGAATATTTATCCGGCCGACGTCGAGCGCATGCTGGAGCGTCATCCCGCCGTGGCACAGGCGGCGGTGGTGCCGGTCGCCGACGACATCAAGGGAAGCAAGCCCGTCGCCTTTATCATCCGCAAAGCCGGCCACGCGCTCGATAGTGACGAGATCAAGCGCTTCGCGCTGGCCCATGCGCCGGCCTATGCGCATCCGCGCTTCGTCTGGTTCGTCGACGAATTGCCGCTTGCTTCGACCAACAAGCTGGATCGCGCGGCGTTGCAGGGGATGGCGCGACAGCGCGTGGCCGGAGAATGATCTCCTACGCCGGTCGAGTCTCATGCGTGTCATCATCCGCGAAGGCGGATGATCCAATACTCCGGAAGCAAATGCAAAACACGAAACACGGAGTTTACTGGATGCCCCGCCTTTGCGGGGCATGACAAAACTAGGATGCAGCGGGCGCCGCATTGACCGTCTTCCCCGGCCACTTGCACAAATCCGCGATGATGCATTTCTCGCACAGTGGGCGGCGGGCGAGGCAGGTGTAGCGGCCATGCAAAATGAGCCAGTGATGGGCGTGCAGCAGGTATTTTTTCGGCACGACTTGCAAGAGCTTCATCTCGACGTCGAGCGGCGTCTTGCCGACCGCCATGCCGGTGCGGTTGCCGACGCGGAAAATGTGGGTGTCGACGGCGATGGTCGGTTCGCCGAAGGCGACGTTGAGCACGACGTTCGCGGTCTTGCGCCCGACGCCGGGCAGCGCTTCGAGCGCCTCGCGGTCATGCGGGACCTGGCCGCCGTGCTGGGCGATGAGCTGCTGCGACAGCGCGATCACGTTTTTCGCCTTGGTGCGGTAGAGCCCGATGGTCTTGATCAGGTCGCGCACGCGCGCTTCGCCAAGCGCGACCATCTTCTCCGGCGTATCGGCGAGCGCGAACAGCGCCGGCGTCGCCTTGTTGACGCCGGCGTCGGTCGCCTGCGCCGACAGCACGACGGCAACAAGTAGCGTGAACGGATTGATGTAGTGCAACTCAGTGCGCGGATTCGGATTGGCGGCGGCGAAGCGGCGGAACGCTTCCTCGACCTCGGCGGGCGTCCATTGCGGCAGCTCCCCGTGCGCCGCCTCCACATCGGCCTTGCGCTGTGTCTTGGCGGGCTTGAGCCGTGCGGCTTTGCCCTTGCGGGCGGCGGTTAACCGCTGGCCGGCGGACGCCTTGGCTTTCTTCTTAGGTTTCTTGTCGGATTTCCTTCTTTCGGATTTCTTGCGTACCATCTTTTTACCCACCCCGTTTCCCCTATAATACGCGCATGAATAGGGACAACAGCAACGATAACAGCCGCGGGCATACCGGCCAGACCGCCTCGGACGACCCGAAAATCTTCTCGGCCGTCATCACGCCGCACCGTTCGCTCGGTCCGCGCGGCTTTCTGATCTTCATGCTCTGTCTCGGCGGCTTGAGCTTCGTGTCCGGCGTGGCTTTCGTGCTGATGGGGGCGTGGCCGGTGTGCGGCTTTTTCGGCCTCGACGTGCTCCTCGTCTATCTCGCCTTCCGCGCCAATTACCGCGCCGCACGCGGCTACGAGGAGGTCACCGTCACTGCCTCGGAGCTCCGGGTGCGCCAGGTCGGCCATCGCGGCCGGGTGCGCGAATGGACGCTCAATCCGCTGTGGGTAAAGCTCGACCGCATCGTGCACCAGGAGTTCGGCATCGAGCGGCTGTTCCTGGTGTCGCGCGGCCGCCGCCTGCCGATCGCCGCGTTTCTAGGCCCGCACGAGAAGGAAAGTTTTGCGCTGGCGCTGTCGAACGCGCTGGGCGAGGCCAAACGCGGGCCGACGCGGACGGTGCTGGATTAGCGCAGAAATCGGGTGGTTTGGCTGCGTTTTACGGCCTAGATCGGGAGTCAATGATGGAGGCATCCATGCTGTCACCCGATCGCATTTCCGACTCGAAGCATCTCGCCGAAGCCGCTGCCGACTATGACGTGGTGCGCCGCGCCATCGGCCATATCCGCGGCCATTGGCGCGAGCAGCCCGAAATCGACACCATCGCCGAGGTCGCCGGCGTCACCCCGACCGAGCTGCATCATCTATTCCGCCGCTGGGCCGGCATCACCCCGAAGGCGTTCCTCCAAGCGCTGACGCTTGACGGCGCGCGGCGGCTGTTGCGCGATTCCGCAAGCGTGCTCGACGCCACCTATGAAGTGGGCCTGTCCGGGCCCGGCCGGCTGCACGATCTCTTCGTCACCCACGAGGCGATGTCGCCCGGCGAATGGAAGGCGGCCGGCGAAGGCCTCACCATCCGTTACGGCCTGCACGCCTCACCGTTCGGCACCGCGGTGGTGATGGCGACCGAGCGCGGTTTGGCCGGCCTCGCGCTTGCCGACGTCGGCAAAGAGCGCGCCGCGCTCGCCGACATGAAGGGCCGCTGGCCGAAGGCCGCTTATGTCGAGGACATGGCGATGACGGCACCGCTTGCCCGGCGCATTTTTGATTCCGCGCTATGGCGCGCCGAGGAGCCGCTGCGCGTCGTTCTGATCGGCACCGACTTTGAGGTGCGGGTGTGGGAAGCCTTGCTGCACATTCCGATGGGCAAACTCACCACCTATTCCGACATCGCCGGCAAAATCTCGGCGCCAAAAGCGGCACGGGCGGTAGGCGCCGCTGTCGGCAAGAACCCGATCTGCTTCGTGGTGCCGTGCCATCGCGTGGTCGGTAAATCCGGCGAGCTCACCGGCTATCACTGGGGCCTGACCCGCAAACGCGCCATGCTCGGCTGGGAAGCAGGCCAGGTCGGAGCGGCGGCGTAGCCCTTCCCCCTCTCTCCGCACGCGGGGAGAAGGAGATTGCAACTCATTGACCGCCACCGCGATCCGCCATACCTCGGGTTCATCTTGAAGCCGAGGACTTTGGACCATGCAGCGGCGACGTCCGGTTATGCTGGTGATTCTTGACGGCTGGGGTTGGCGCGAGGAGCCGGCGGACAACGCCATCCGCCAGGCCAAGACGCCGACCTTCGACCGCATGTGGCAAAGCCTGCCGCACGGCTTTTTGCACACCTCGGGCAAGGACGTCGGCCTCCCTGACGGCCAGATGGGCAATTCCGAAGTCGGCCATCTCAATATCGGCGCCGGCCGTGTGGTGACGCAGGACCTGCCGCGGATCGGGGCGGCTATCAAAAGCGGCGAGATCGCGCACGCGCCGGCGCTCGTCGATTTCATCGCCAAGCTCAAAGCGAGCGGCGGCACCTGCCACCTGCTCGGCTTGGTCTCGCCCGGCGGCGTGCATTCGCATCAGGATCACGCCGCGGCGCTCGCCAAGATTCTCACCGACGCCGGCGTGCCGGTGCTGGTGCATGCACTGACCGACGGCCGCGATACGCCGCCGCAATCCGCGGCCGAGGATATCAAGCGGCTCCTCGCCGCGCTGCCGCCGTCGGTGAAGATCGCAACCGTGTGCGGCCGCTACTACGCGATGGATCGCGACAAGCGCTGGGACCGCGTCGAGAAAGCCTATAACGCAATCGTTGTAGCGGACGGTCCTCACTTTGCCGAGGCGCCCGCGGTGATCGCCGATGCCTACGCCAACAAGAAATTCGACGAGTTCATCATCCCGGCCGTGGTTGGCGACTATGCCGGCATGAAAGACGGCGACGGCGTCTTGTGCTTCAACTTCCGCGCCGACCGCGTGCGCGAGATTCTGGGCGCGATGCTCGACGCCGAGTTTTCCGGCTTCGCGCGCCAGCGTGTCGTTAAATTCGCCGCCGCCGTCGGCATGGCGCAATATTCCGACGCGCTCGACAAACTGATGCAAACGATCTTTCCGCCGCAGACGCTCAAAAACATCCTCGGCGAAGTGGTGGCGGAGGCCGGCCGCACCCAGCTGCGCATGGCGGAGACGGAAAAATATCCACACGTCACTTATTTCCTCAATGGCGGCCGCGAGGAGCCTTATGCCGGCGAAGAGCGCATCATGGTGCCCTCCCCCAAGGTCGCAACCTACGACCTGCAGCCGGAAATGTCGGCGCCGGAGCTCACCGACAAGGCGGTCGCCGCGATCGCGTCCGGCAAATACGATTTGATCGTGCTCAATTACGCCAACCCCGACATGGTCGGCCATACCGGCAGCCTCACCGCGGCGATCAAGGCCGTGGAAACGGTGGATACCGGCCTCTGCCGTATCGCGCAGGCGATCGAGAAATCCGGCGGCGCGCTGTTGGTGACCGCCGACCACGGCAATAGCGAAATGATGCGCGACCCGCAGACCGGCGGCCCGCACACCGCGCACACCACCAACCCAGTGCCGCTGTTGCTCGCCGGTGCGCGCAATCGCGCGCTCAACGCCGAAGGCAAACTCGCCGACATCGCGCCGACGCTGCTCGAACTGATGGAATTGCCGAAGCCGCAGGAGATGACCGGCGTCTCGCTGTTGCGCGCGGATTAACCGGCAAAAGGGCGGCCCGCGGCGAATCCGCGCGAACTGGACAACATTGGTCCCGTCTGCAACAACACGCCATCGATAAAAAACGATCCGGCAAGGAGAATGACGTGAAATTCGTGCAAGGAAAATTGGCGGTTGCGGCTGCGGCAGGTGTTTTGTCGCTGGCGCTGGCGGGCGGCGTTGCGCGGGCGCAAGACAAGACTTTTGTGATGAAGATCACGACGCCTACCATCCACGCGGTGCTCGACCAATATGGCACGGCCTTCGGCGCCGCGGTCGAGAAGGACTCGGGCGGCCGCATCAAAGCGCAGCTCTATCCGGCGAGCCAGCTTGGCACCATCCCGCGCCAGATCGAAGGCACCCAGTTCGGCGCCATCCAATGCGCGATCATTCCGCCCGAGTTTTTTGTCGGCATCGACGAGCGTTTCGAGGTGCTGGCCGCGCCGGGCCTCATCACCTCGGCGGCGCAGGGCGAGAAGGTCGCCGCCGATCCGGAAGTTTTGAATTTCTATCTCGGGCTCGGCGCCAACAAGGGGCTGCATGGCGTGGCCGTCGGCTTCGCCGAGCAGTCCGAGGTCATCTCAAAGGACGCGATCCGGCATGTTGCCGATTTCAGGGGCAAGAAGCTGCGCATCTTCGCGTCGGAGTTCCAGTCGGCCTCGTTCAAAAAGCTGGGCGCGACGCCGGTGGCGATGTCGCCGAGCGACGTCATGGCCGCCATCCAGCAGGGATCGCTCGACGCTTCGGTGGCCGGCGTTCAGCTGCTCAGCGGTCTGCATTTCTTTGACGCGGCGAAATATATCACCATGACCAACCACGCCGCGATTTTCTACGTCGTCGAAATCAGCAAGAAATGGTACGACTCGCTGCCGCCCGACCTGCAGCAGATCGTCGACCGTGACGCCGCCGCTACGGCGCAGAACTTCAATCCACGCGCCAATGAGATCGAGGACGCGGCAGTCAAGGCCTGGACGGCCGGCGGCGGCGAATTCGTCAATTTGCCGGCCGACGAACAAGCCGAGATGATCAAGACGATGTCGGCCGTCGGCGCCGACGTCTCCAAGGACAAGCCGCCGCTGGCCGAAGCTTTCAAGATTGTGAGCGAAGCCGCGCAGCGGAACAAGTAGACGGCGGTTCCTGTTTGCTCACGGCGCGGCATACAGCGCGCCGTGGGCGAATTACCGAAGCAGAGGGAAATGATCGGAACGTCGCGATCATAGTTCTACCGCTCGTTGTTTGACGCCCGTTTCAATTCTGACACACAGCAGACACGAAACTGCGGATCGGCCCCGTCACGCCATCGTGATCTTTGTCGATTGACCGGATGCTTGCTCACGGCTTCCGCATCGTGCCGTCATTTGTTACGCTGTTGTCAGGTCTGGAGTTCATCGGCCACTCGCTGCAATAGGACGGCTAGCTCACCTGGACCTCTCCGCACTGAACTTCGTCGAACGCTTTATTGAACGGATCGTTCGCGCAATTCGAATAAATTTCACGAGGCCGATAAGGCTCTCGGCCTCAAAATTACGGAGGCTCGTCATGTCGCGAATTCCTATGTTGGCGATCGTTACATTGTTGCTGGCCGGCTTCGCCAGTCTGGCCATTGCAGCACAGGATAAATACTCGCTGAAATTGGGCAAGCTCTCGTTCGGCGATTTCAAAGGCTATGAAAACTGGCAGGATATTGCGGTCAGCCAGACCGAAAAGCAGATGAAAGTGATCTTGGCGAATGACGTGATGATGAAGGCGTATCGGCAAGGCCTTCCCGCCGACGGCAAGCTTTTCCCAGAGGGATCAAAGATCGTGAAGATCGAGTGGTCGTTCAAAAGGAACACGGTGGCGCCGTATTTCGTCAACGTCCCGGACGCCCTACAGGCGGTCGACGTCATCGAAAAAGACAGCAAGCGATTCCCCGACACGCACGGCTGGGCCTACGGCGATTTCAACTATGATGCCGCTTCAAACACTTTTACGCCGCAGGGAACCGACTCCAATTGCGGTTACGCCTGCCATACGACCGTGGCGAAACAGGATTACATTTATACGGCGTATCCCAAGAGATAAGCGGGGCTAAATATCTTTGAGCCCCAACACGTCCGCCATCGAATAAAGCCCCGGCGTCTTACCGCGCGCCCACAGCGCGGCGTGCAGCGCGCCGCGGGCGAAGATCATGCGGTCTTCGGCGCGGTGCGTGAGCTCGATGCGCTCGGCCGGGCCGGCGAAGATCGCCGAGTGATCGCCGACCACGGTGCCGCCGCGCAGCGAGGCGAAGCCGATATCGCCGGGACGCCGCGCGCCGGTCATGCCGTCGCGGCCGCGCGCCGAATGCTTGGCAAGGTCGATGCCGCGGCCCTCGGCGGCGGCGCGGCCCAACATCAGCGCGGTGCCGGACGGCGCGTCGATCTTCTTATTGTGATGCATCTCGAAGATTTCGATGTCGTAGTCGTCGTTGAGCGTCTTGGCGACGCGCCTGACCAGCGCCGCCAAGAGATTGACGCCGAGACTCATATTGCCGGACTTGACGATGGTCGCGCGCTTGGCCGCCTTGGCAATGACCGCTTCCTCCTCGGCGGAATGGCCGGTGGTGCCGATGATGTGCACCTTGCCGGCGGCGGCGGTGAGTTCGGCGAAGGCGAGCGTCGCGGCGGGAATGGTGAATTCGATCAGGCCGTCAGCGTCGTTGAGGAGCGGCGCAACCTCGCTCGTCACCTTGACGCCATTCGGCCCAAGACCGGCCAACTCCCCGGCATCGCGGCCGATCACAGCGGAATCCGGCGCGTCCACCGCGCCGGCCAGCGCCAGCCCCTTGGTTGCGGCGACAGCATGGATCAGTGTGCGCCCCATGCGCCCACCGGCGCCGGCGATCACCACCCGCATGTCGGAATTGGCCGCGGCCATTGGTTAGGCTCTCCCGTGCGCCCGTGCGCCGGGTATAGCGCGGTAAGCGGGAAAATGCGACCGGCTCAAGCGTTACGGCTGCGGGCCGTCGAAGCCCTCGATGATCACGATATCCGCGACCGCATGCGGCTGCCTCAGCTTGATGTTGGCTTGGTATTCGGGCGAGCGGTAGCACGCCACCGCAGCCGCATAATCGGGAAATTCGATGACGACGTTGCGCGACCTGGCGCTGCCTTCCGGATTTTCAAACTTGCCGCCGCGCACCACGAAGCGGCCGCCGAATTTCTTGAAGATCGTGGGATTGGCGGCGGCGTAGGGCTTGTAGCCCTCTTCATTGCTCACATCGACGCGCCCGATCCAGTAGCCCTTCGCCATTGTTGGTTCTCCTTCGGTCTCCTGGGACTTTTGCTTTGCGGAAATCAGAATTTGGCGCCGTCGTAGCCCTCGACGATGACGAGGTCGATTTCGGCATTGCCCTGGCGCAGCTTTTTCACCGGGACATAATCCGGCGAGCGATAGCAGGCCAAGGCCGCGTCGAAGCTCGGAAATTCCACGACGGCAGTGCGGCCGCGAACATTGCCCTCTGGCACTTCGCGAGCGCCGCCGCGCACCAGAAAACGCGCACCGAATTCGGCGAGATGCGGAAGGAGCGCCGGCGGATAAGCCTTGTAGCCCTCGGCATCGGTCACATCGAGATGCACGATCCAATAGCCTTTCTTCGCGCCGGGCGAACCCGCCGAAGCTGGCTGCGGATCGTCATAACCTTCGATAATGACGAAGTCGCACGTGGAATGTGGCAGGCGCAGCGGCCGCGCGCGTTGATAGTCGTCGGAGCGGTAGCAGGCGAGCGCCGCGGCATAATCGGGAAATTCGCGAATGACGCAGCGGGACCGCATGCGGCCCTCCGCCACTTCGCTGCGGCCGCCGCGCACCAGCGCGGCGCCGTGATATTTCTCATGCGCCGGCGGCGTCGCCGTCATGTAGGCCTTGTAGCCCTCCATGTTGCTGACATCGATCTGCGGCAGCCAATAGCCCTTGGGCATGACGCTCTCCCGTTATTTTTGCCGCGCGGCGATTTCGGCGACGATCGCTTCGGCCGCGGCTTTCGGGTCGTTCGCGGCGATGATTGGCCGGCCGACAACAAGGTAATCCGCGCCCGCCGCGATCGCCGCCGCCGGCGTGGCAATGCGTTTCTGATCGCCGGCGTCGGCACCGGCCGGCCGGATGCCGGGTGTCACCAAACACAGCTTATCGCCGACGATGGCGCGAACCTTTGCCGCTTCTTCGGGCGAGCAGACAAGCCCATCGATGCCGATGTCGCGCGCCTGCGCGGCGCGGCGGGCGACGAGATCGGCCACGCTCGCGGCATAGCCGGCGGCCTTGAGATCGGCGTCGTCGAACGAGGTGAGCACGGTGACGGCGAGAATGCGCAAATTGCCTTCGCGCGCTTCGATCGCGGCCCGCATGGTCGGCGGATAGCCGTGCACGGTAAGGAAGGTGGCGCCGAGCCGGGCCACACTTTTCACGCCCTGCGCCACGGTGTTGGCGATGTCATGGAGCTTGAGATCGACGAACACCTGCTTGCCGGCGTCGATTAGCGCATGCGCATAAGGAAGCCCGCCGGCGAAGGCGAGCTGATAGCCGATCTTGTAGAACGAGACCGTATCGCCGAGCCGCGCCACCAGTGCCTCTGCGGCTTCGACCGACGAGACGTCGAGGGCAACGATGAGGCGTTCGCGCGGCTTGATCTGCATCGTGCGCATTCTAATGTATCGCGCTTGTCAGTTCGACGAGCCGCCGCGCCATGGCCTTCATCGCCGCAGCGGCCGTTTCGTCAGTGAGGTTATCCATATCGTCAAACGCCTGCTCGGCGCGCGGCACCGAGACTTGCTCGGGAATGACCAGCGCGCCGCAGCCGAGTTCCAGAATCTGCCGCAGCGCCATCATCGAGCGCACGCCGCCGCTTGAACTCGCCGTCGCCGAGCCAAGCGCGAAAACCCGGTTCTTAAACGCCGCATAGGTCGGTTCGCTGGCTTCGCGCACGCGCGACACCCAGTCGATGGCGTTTTTCAGAAGCGGCGTCACCGAGGCTGAGTATTCGGGGCTCGCTATGAACACGCCCCGATGCGCCATCAGCATGACCTTGAGCCGCGGGGCGGATGGCGGCATGCCGGACGACGACGCAAGATCGGCGTCGAACAGCGGCAGCGGATAGTCTTCGAGCGAGATGCGGGTGACGTCGGCTTCGGCGAGCGTCAACGCTTTGGCCGCCAGTGCGGCAAGGCGCACGTTATGCGAGCCGGTGCGCAGTGAGCCGGGGATGATGAGAATTTTGGGTGCGGGCATATTCGAAAGACCGTCAGGCCTTCCGATAAACCCACACGCGCGCCGGCGGAATATTCATCCAGATGCGCTCGGAGGCTTCCGCGGTGAAGCCGCCGAACCGACGCGGTACCGGGGAAGCGACCGAATAAGTGAACTGCACGAAAGGCGCGCCGGGCACCATCAGGTCGAAGGCGTCGCGAATGAGCCGCAACCGCATCTTGATCGGCTTGGTGATCAGCGGCAGGCCGGACACTACGGCCGCGGCGGGCTGAATGAGCAGCGTCTCAAGAAGCCGGCGCAGGCTATAGGCGTCGCCCTGCACCAGAGTGGCGTCGGGGTAGCGGTTGCGCAGGATGCGGCAGAAAGTCGGATCGAATTCGACCAAGACCAGCCGTGACGGATCGACGCCGGCCGCGACCAGAGCTTCGGTGACCGGCCCGGTGCCGGGACCCAATTCGACCACCGGCCCGGTCGACTTCGGATCGACATAGCGCGCCATGGCGCGAGCCAGGATTTTGCCCGACGGCGTAACCGCGCCGACCGTCAGCGGTCGCTCGATCCAGGAGCGGAGAAAGCGCACCTCGTCGTCGAGCCGAATGCCCTTCCGCAGCTCGAACTGCTTGATCTGCCGCTCGATCTTCTTGCCGAGGCCGTCGCGCTTCTCTTCGAACAGCCGAATTTGGCGCCCGATCTTGCGCTCGATAAGGTTCTTCCTGACTTCCAGGAGGCGAAACTGCCGCCCGATCTTCTTTTCGAATTTTTGCAGGGCCGGCAGCGGCATGACAGTCACACAAGGACCTTGGACAAGACTTTAAGCGCGACAAATCCATGTCGGTTTTAAAACATTCGGGGGGCAAAGACCATATCGTTTCAGGCCGATCCGGTGCGGGCGCCAAGCCCGTCGAGGAACTCCTTGACCTTGCCGAGAAATCCGGAGGATTCCGGCTGGGTTTCGGTCGACGACAGCCGGTCAAATTCGGCCAATAGCTCGCGCTGCTTCTTGGTGAGCTTCTGCGGCGTCTCGACCAGCACCTGCACGTACATATCGCCGGACTGCCGCGCGCGCAGCACCGGCATGCCCTTACCTTGCAGGCGGAAGCGCCGCCCGGATTGCGTGCCCTCGGGAATTTTAAATTTGGTCTTGCCGCCATCGATGGTCGGCACTTCGAACTCGCCGCCCATCGCGGCTGCGACCATGGACACCGGGACGCGGCAATGCAGATCGGCGCCTTCGCGCTGGAAGAACGGATGCGCGGCGATCGACAGGAAAATGTAGAGATCGCCGGGCGGACCACCGCGCACGCCAGCTTCGCCTTCGCTGGCAAGCCGGATGCGGGTACCGTCCTCGACGCCGGCCGGGATGTTCACCGACAACGTGCGCTCGCGAGTCACCCGGCCGGAGCCGCCGCATGAGGCGCAAGGGCTGTCGATCGACTGGCCGCGGCCGCCGCAATTCGGACAGGTCCGCTCGAGCGTAAAGAAGCCTTGGGCGTGACGCACCCGGCCTTGGCCGCCGCACATCGGGCAGGTCTTCGGCTTGGTGCCGGTCTTGGCGCCGGAGCCGGAGCAGGCCTCGCACGTCACCGACGTCGGAATGCGGACTTGGGCATTCTTGCCGGCGTAAGCCTCGATGAGGCTGATCTCCATGTTGTAGCGCAGATCGGCGCCACGCTCGCGGCCGCCACTGCTGCGGCCGCGGGCGCCGGCCATGCCGAAAATGCCTTCGAACAGATCAGAAAAGGTGGTGCCGAAATCGGCGCCGAAGCCGGGCCCGGTGCCGCCCATGCCGTGCTCGAAGGCGGCATGGCCGAAACGGTCGTAAGCCGCGCGCTTGTCCGGGTCTTTGAGGACCTCGTAGGCCTCGTTGATTTCCTTGAAGCGATGCTCGGCATCCTTGTCGCCGGGATTGCGATCCGGATGGCAGACCATCGCCTGCTTGCGAAAGGCAGCCTTGATGTCGCCGTCGCTTGCGGTGCGTTCGATCGAGAGGCTTTCGTAGTAGCAGCGCTTGGCCATCAGTCCTCACCCCAAGAACCGATAACAGAACCGATAACAGAACCGATAACAGAACCGACAGAAGAACCGTCGGATGATGTCCGATTCCTGACGAACAAGCACCCCCGTTTTGCATCCGGGGGTGCCATTCTGACAAGCCGCAACGGCATTAGGCCTCGCTGCATCAAGCCGATTTTTTGTTCTTCTTGTCGTCGTCGACTTCGGTGAACTCGGCGTCGACGACGTCTTCTTCCTTCTTGGCTTCGCCGCCGCCGCCGGCATCGCCGCCGCCCGGCTGCTGTTCGGCGGCCTGCTTATACATCGCCTCGCCGAGCTTCATCGAAGCCTGCTGCAGCGTGTTGGCCTTCGCCGCGATGGCGTCGGCGTCGGTACCCTTCAAGGCTTCCTTCAGATCCGCCATGGCGTTCTCGATGGCGCGGCGTTCGGCCTCGCCGACCTTCGAGCCGTGCTCGGCCAAGGTCTTTTCAGTGGCGTGCAGCAGAGCCTCGGCGTGGTTCTTCGCCTCGACCTCGGCCTTGCGCTTCTTGTCTTCCTCGGCATGCGCCGCTGCGTCCTTGACCATCTTGTCGATGTCGGTCTCGGACAGGCCGCCGGAAGCCTGGATGCGGATCTGCTGCTCCTTGCCGGTCCCTTTGTCCTTGGCCGACACATTGACGATGCCATTGGCGTCGATGTCGAAGGTGACCTCAATCTGCGGCACGCCGCGCGGCGCCGGCGGAATGCCGATGAGATCGAATTGGCCGAGGATCTTGTTGTCGGCCGCCATCTCACGCTCGCCCTGGAACACGCGGATCGTCACCGCGGTCTGGCCATCCTCGGCCGTGGAGAACACCTGGCTCTTCTTGGTCGGGATCGTGGTGTTGCGGTCGATCAGCCGGGTGAACACGCCGCCCAGCGTTTCGATGCCGAGCGACAGCGGCGTCACGTCGAGCAACAGCACGTCCTTGACGTCGCCTTGCAGCACGCCGGCCTGGATCGCGGCGCCCACCGCGACGACTTCGTCGGGATTGACGCCTTTATGCGGCTCCTTGCCGAACAATTGCTTGACGACTTCCTGGACCTTCGGCATGCGCGTCATGCCGCCGACCAGAACGACCTCGTTGATTTCGGCCGCGGACACGCCGGCGTCCTTGAGCGCCTGCCGGCACGGATCGATCGTCTTCTGAATGAGGTCGTCGACCAGCGCCTCGAACTTGGCGCGGGTGAGCTTCATGGTCAGATGCTTCGGTCCGGATGCGTCCGCCGTGATGAACGGCAGATTGATTTCGGTCTGCGTCGTCGAGGACAATTCGATCTTGGCCTTTTCCGCCAACTCCTTGAGCCGCTGCAAAGCGAGCTTGTCGCGGCGCAGATCGATGCCCTGCTCCTTTTGGAATTCGTCGGCCAGATAATTGACCAGCCGCATATCGAAGTCTTCGCCACCGAGGAAGGTGTCGCCGTTGGTCGACTTCACCTCGAACACGCCGTCGCCGATTTCGAGAATGGAAATATCGAAAGTGCCGCCGCCGAGGTCATAGACCGCGATGGTGCCGGTCTTGCTCTTGTCAAGACCGTAAGCGAGCGCAGCCGCGGTCGGCTCGTTGATGATGCGCAACACTTCAAGGCCGGCGATCTTGCCGGCGTCCTTGGTGGCCTGGCGCTGTGCGTCGTTGAAATAGGCTGGAACGGTGATGACGGCCTGATCGACCTTGGCGCCGAGATAGGCCTCCGCCGTCTCCTTCATCTTTTGCAGAATGAACGCCGAAATCTGCGACGGCGAATAGCTCTTGCCCTCGATCTCGACCCAGGCGTCGCCGTTCGAAGCGCGCGCGATCTTGTAGGGAACGAGCTTCTTGTCCTTCTCCACCATCGGATCGTCGTAGCGGCGGCCGATCAGGCGTTTGACGGCGAAAATGGTGCGCTCGGGATTGGTGACGGCTTGGCGTTTTGCCGGCTGGCCGACCAGACGCTCGCCCTCGTCGGTGAAAGCGACAATGGACGGCGTGGTGCGCATTCCCTCTGCGTTCTCGATGACCTTCGGCGTCTTGCCTTCCATGACGGCGACGCAGGAATTGGTGGTCCCGAGATCGATACCGATGACCTTGGCCATGGTTTAAATCCTCTCCATTTGCGGCAGGTCGGGCCGGCCCGTAAGGCGCCCAAGGCCCGACCCCCTTATAACTCATCATCCCCAACCGCAGCCCTTCGACCAGTGGCCAAACGTCCGCTGCCGGAACGATTTCCCTTGGCTCATATAGGAGGGCGGCATCGCGCTGCAAGGCAGGATTGCCGATGCCGCGCCCATTTCCGGCACCCCAAGGACACCGCCAAGGACACCGCGAGTATTTGCGCGCGGTGAGGGTCTCTTAACGGTGTCGCGCGCCGTCGCGAACGCACCCGGGCCGCGCTAGTCCGCCATTAAGGAAACCCTGCCACGGATAGCGCGGGGCCAAGGGACCGGAGCAGGGACCGCAGCAGGGCCGACCGGAAACGGCGTTAGAGAACGGCCGCCGCAGCGTGGAGTCGTCATGCGTTTTAGTAATGTCGAACGCTGTGCGGCAGGGGTCGCGGTGCCTATGCATGCGGCCGCGGTCGATGATCCGGTTCGCCGATTCTTCGAGGTCCTACCCCGCCCGCTACGCTTCCTCGGCGTCGGCGGGCTTGGTCTCATCACCGATCTTGCGATCTTTACGCTCGTCATCGCGCACGGGCTCAATCCCCTCGGCGCCCGGCTTATTTCGCTGACGTTTGCAACGCTGGTGACCTGGCGATTAAACCGCGCGCTCACCTTCGATCGCAGCGGCCGCCGCACGGCCGATGAAGCGATGCGCTACGCCGCAGTCGCCACCGCCACACAGGCCATGAGCTATGGCATATTCGCAGTCCTCGTCGTCACGCTCCTTGCCCCAATCCCGCAGCTCGCCGTGATCGGCGGCGCCGCGGCCGGCGCGGTCGTTTCCTATTTGGGCCAGGCGTTATTCGCCTTCCGCCCGCGGCGTTCCGCCTGAAGTCCGCGCCGTGACCGTCCGCGACAGCAACGTCGATGCCGAGGTCCTCGTGATCGGCGCCGGGCCCGCCGGCCTCACCGCGGCCTATTGCCTGACCAAGCAAGCGCAATCCGTCCTGGTGATCGAGCGCGACCCGGCCTATGTCGGCGGCATCAGCCGCACCGTCAATTACAAGGGCTTCCTGTTCGACATCGGCGGCCACCGCTTCTTTTCCAAATCGAGCGAGGTCGTCGCGCTGTGGCAGGAGATCCTGCCCGACGATTTCATCGCGCGGCCGCGCCTGTCGCGCATCTACTACAACGGCAAGTTCTTCTCCTACCCGCTGAAGGCCTTTGAAGCGCTGTTCAAGCTCGGCGTATTCACCAGCGCGGCGTGCCTTGCGTCCTACGCCTACGCGAAAATCTTTCCCATAACGCCGGCGCGCACCTTCCATGACTGGGTGCGCAACCAGTTCGGCGAGCGGCTGTTCCAGATTTTCTTCAAGACCTACACCGAGAAAGTGTGGGGCATGTCATGCGATGAGATTTCCGCCGATTGGGCGGCGCAACGCATCAAGGGCCTCGATTTGGCGACTGCCATTATCCATGGCCTCAAACGCTCGCTATGGGGCGGCCGTAAGCGCACCAACGATGTCAAAGCCGGCGGCAACACCGTCAAGACGCTGATCGAGAGTTTCCAGTACCCGCGCAAAGGACCGGGCATGATGTGGGAGGCGGCGGCACGCAAGATCAAAGCGCAAGGCGGCCGCATTCTGATGGGGCGCGACCTTGTCGGGCTCGAATTCGATCCCACCGGCAATTTTTGGCGCATCGACGTCGCCACCGTCGATGGCGGCCGCGAAACCTACACCGCGCGCCACGTCGTCAGCTCGGCGCCGCTGCGCGAACTCGCCGAGCGGATCAAGCCGGTCCCGATCTCGCTCCTTCATGCGCGGGCGCTGCGCTATCGCGATTTTCTCACCGTGGCGCTGATGGTGCGCAAGGCCGAACTGTTCCCGGATAATTGGATCTATATCCACGACCCGAGCGTCAAGGTCGGCCGGGTGCAGAACTTCCGGTCCTGGTCGCCGGAGATGGTGCCCGAGGGCATGAGCTGCCTCGGCCTCGAATATTTCTGCTTCGAGGGCGACGGGCTGTGGAATGCCGCCGACCGCGATCTCATTGCGCTGGCGAAAGCCGAAATAGCGCGGATCGGGCTTATTGCGCCGGCCGACGTGGTCGACGCCTGCGTCGTTCGCCAGGCCAAGGCCTATCCGATTTACGACGAAGACTATAGCGGCAACATCGCCGCCATTCGCCGTGACCTCGAGGGCAGCTATCCGACGCTCCACGTCATCGGCCGCAATGGCATGCACCGATACAATAACCAGGACCACGCGATGATGACGGCAATGCTCACCGCGCGGAATATTCTCGCCGGCGCGCGGCTCTACGACGTCTGGAACGTCAACGAAGACGCCGAATATCACGAGGCGGGCGAATCCGGCGTGCGTGGCGCCCTCGACAGCGTGCGGCTCGTACCGGAGAAAGTCGTCGGCGACCGCGCGGCTTAATAGGCCTGCGCTCTCAACCCGCTGCGGCTGCAGCCGGTGCCGGCAGCGGGCGGATTTCGCCCCGATCGCCATGCGCCATGCGCCAAATCAATCGGCAGGCGAAGGCGATCAGCACGATCGGCGCCAGCGGAATGAAGACGACGGCCGCCATCATCATGGTAATCGGCAGCGTCCACAGCCCGACGAGCAGCCAAAGATCGGCTTTGGTGTTGTCGGCGCGGTCGCGCAGCAGCGCCACCACGAAGCCGAAGATCACCATGTCGTAATTGAGAATGTATGGCGTGACGAGAAAGGTCGCGGTAACGAACAGCGCCAGCGAATACGCCGGATCGCGGCGTTGCCAATAGGTCCACACCACCGCGGCGAGCGCGAGCACGGAAACGATCCCTTGCAGCGCCCAGTCGAGCGCGAGTGGCAAATGCAGGAGGCGCCCGGCGTAAAACACCGACGACACCATCACGAAGAGCAAGCCGCCGCCGTGGACCGTCAGCCATTCCTGCTGCGGGACGACCTTCTGCCAGAACTCGATCCACGCGCTCCAGCCGAACAGCATCGTGGTCGCCGCAAAGAGCACCGCCGTCGTCGCCACCGCTGATGCGATCGTCACCCAGCGGCGCTCCAGCAAGAGGACGACCGGAAGGAGGAGACCGAGCTGGGGTTTGATCGTGAGAATGCCGAACAGAATCCCGGCGAGCACCGGGCGGCGATCGAGACACAATAGCCCGCCGATCAAAAGGGCCGCGCTATAGAAGCCGTTTTGGCCGAAGAAAATACATGCGGTGACGCCGGGAGCGGCGGCGAGAAACAGCATTCGCCCACGCGGGATGGCGCTCGAGCAAGCGAGCAGATACAGCGCGATACCGATCGCGCACCAGGCGATATAGGCCGGCAAATACGGCATGAGGCCGAACGGCCAGATGAACAGCAGCACATGCGGTGGGTACGACCAGAAATGTTCCGGATATACGGTACCCAACATGTCCTGCAGCGCCGCATTGTAAGTCCGCGCGTCGAACAACACCGCAGGACCGCCGTGGAACACAGACCGCGCGCCCATCCAGGTATTGAGAAAATCGCGGCCGAAGACAAAATGCGTGCCGTCGACCCAGGGCTTGCCGATCGGCGGCAGACCGCCGAGCGTGAGATAAGCCACCTCGAGCGAAATGAAGAAAACGGCCGCCGCGACCGTTAATTTGGCAAACAGCTCGTCAGCGGACGCTTCGCCGGATTGGCCGGCGCGCGCCACAAGGCCGATGCGCGGAGAGAGCAGAGACATCGCTCGGAACCGTGACGACGAGTGGTAAAAATCCGATGAAGGTTGATGAGGTGCTCCGCCGCGCGCTCACGGCCCGTTGCGTTTGTAGATCGCGACACCGTCGGCATTGCCAGCTTGCTGGTAGTTCGCGGCGATGAGCCCGGACAGCTCGCGATCGGCGTTCACCCAGTCGCTCCACGAGCCGCCGCCCTCGCCTATGAGAATGCGGCCGGGCCGTTGGTCGATGAGAACGATGTCGGGCTTACCGTCGCGAATTTCACCAATCATCCGTTGCCGCTCAGCCTCCACGTCGGCGGCAAGGCGCTGTTTCTTGGCTGCGTCGAGCCCACCGGCGACGCGCTGAATTGCGGCGTCTTCCGTCACCCAAAGACTGCCGAAGCGCGAAATCCACCGCCCCTGCACCGCGCGCACCAGAGGATGGCCGAGGGCGACATCATCGGAGATGAGGGCGATCGTGGGATGCGGCGGCGCGATCCGTTTGACGACCGCGGCGGCGGCGCGGTCATCGACGGCGATGTTGAACCAGGCGAAGGACCACACTGTGATGACGCCGAGGACGACCCAGGCGCCGGTGGTTTTCAGATCGTCGCGTTTCCCGGATTGCGCTTTCGCGCGGCGGCGAAAGCCGCAAGCGAGCGCAAGCGCGATCAGCGCCAAAGCCAGCATCGGATAGGACTGATAGGGCCAGCCTTTACCCTGAACCATATAGGCGGCGGCGAATCCCGCCGAGGCGGTGAGCAGCACCAGAAGCGCGGGGTGAACGCCGGTCCCGCGCCGAAGACCGAGCACGATCAGAACGGCGCCGGCCCAGAGCACCACCGGCGTATCCAGTAAAGTCCTGGCGAGCGAGAGTCGCGCCGGCAGATAGACGTCGGCAACGAGCGGCATCACCTCGGTGATGTAGGCCCGGTAGAAGATCACGACGCAGAGGCCGTAGACGGCGGCAATCGTTGCCGCGACCAGGTTCTCCGGGACCAACAGCATCCGCCACGAACGCCGATGCAGCGTGCCGGCCGCTACGGCAAGGGCAAGCGCCAGAGCGAAATGTGGTTTGATGCAGACGGTGATGCCGGCGCCGATGCCGGCGATCAGGCTGTACCGCAACTGTGGCCTTTCACCTTTGGTGCGTGCGGCCAAAGTCGCGAGCATGGGCAGCACGGCGATCAAAGCGATGTGCTCGCGCTCGCCGAATGTCTGAGCCGGCAAAATTGTCAGTACCGCCAGCGTGACGGCGGCAACCAACCAGCCATCCAGGCCATCGAGCAACCGATAGCGGTCAACGATAAGGCTCGCGACGCCGAGACTGAGCGCGGCCACGAAGACCGAGATGTCGATAACGGTTTCCGGGGCCCAGCCGAGCGCACGCGCCAGCGCCACCGCGGGGAGATAGAGAAATGTCGACGCCGGCGGATTGATCTCGATCAGATCGGTGTAAAGCCGCTGCCCGTCGAGGATCTTTTCAGAGAGCGTGATCTCCCAGCTCACGTCGGTATTGGCGACGACGAAGTGGCGTACCACCACGGCTACCGCAAGGATCAGGAGAAGCGGCAACCACCGCCGCAGAATATCGCCAAGCCGCATTGCGCCGGCACGATCGCTGGTCCGGACCGCGAGCCGGGCGAAAAATGCTTCACCGGGTTGAATCGCGCCCGCCATGGATTTCGCTAAGCGATGCCGTGTGTGACGTATTGCGCGCCGAGCGGGACGCGCCGAAAGCGATGCTCGATACTTCGCGCCAATGGTGCCACCGATGGCAGCAGTGCGAAATATCGCGTGTCGGCATCCCGCAACCCGGCGTCCGCCATCAGCCGCCGCGTCTGGCCCGCCCGCAGCAGCACCGCATCGCGGTCGAACTCGCAGCGCACCACGGCAAGACGCGTCAGTGGATTGAACGGGTTGTGCTCGATGATGCAGACGAGGCCGCCGGGCCGCACCACGCGTCGCATCTCACGCAGGAAACCGAGCCTTTGTTCCGGCGCAACGTGATGCATCACGCAGATCGCGGTCGCGAGATCGAACGTCGCGCCATCGTAGGGAAGGATCGTTCCGTCGTAGGCCTTATAGTCAACATCGGGATTGCTGCGCCGCGCCTGCGCGAGGCTTGGCGCCGAGACATCCGTTCCGCATAGCTGCCGAAACATTCCGTGCATGAACGGATGAAACGCGCCGACGCCACAGCCGACATCGAGCGCCGCGGCCAAGGCCTCGCCGTCCAAATGTGTTGCGATGAGCTCACGGAGGACCGCCGCCTTGGCGGCCATGAAGAAGCTGTGCGGCAGACCCAAAAAATCAATCGACGATTGGACAACCGCGCCGTAGCTCCTGTCATAGCTGTCGAATAGCTCGGCCATGAATCGTCTCTACGTCCCGGTCGCGCCACGGAGCTGATGAACCGGAACGGCGGCGCCTTCGCGCTCGAATCCCACTTTTTGCGAGACGACATACAGCGGCCGGCGTTTTACCTCGGAGAAGATGCGGCCGACATAAAGCCCGACGATGCCCGTCATCAGCATGTTGGTGCCGCAAAGGAAGGCCACGATGGCGATGGTCGATGTCCAGCCGTCGACGACGCCACCGCCGAACAGGCGCCAGGCGATGGCGTAGGCGCCGTAGGCCATCGCCATGCTGGAGACGCACGCACCCATCCAGATCGCGAGCCGGAGCGGCAAGTCCGAGAAGCCCATGAGGCCGGTCACTGCCAGCCTGATCATCTTGGCGAGCGGATATTTGGTCGCGCCCGCGGCACGCGGCGCGCGGTGAAACAAGACTTCGGCCTGTTTGAACCCCAACCATGCGAACATGCCGCGCACGAAACGATCCCGCTCCGGCATTTGCCGGAACGCCTCGAGCACCTTGCGGTCGATCAGGCGGAAGTCGCCGACGTCGTTTGGAATTCGCACCGTCGCGATGCAATTCGTCAGCCGATAGAACAATGCGGCAGTAAAGCGCTTGAAGCGGGTCTCGCCGTCGCGTTCGCAGCGCTTGGCGTGGACGATATCGAAGCCTTCGCGCCAGCGCGCGATCATCTCGTGCACGACTTCCGGCGGATCCTGCAGATCCGCATCCATCACAATGACCGCATCGCCGGCGGCCGTATCCATGCCTGCCGTGATCGCGATCTGATGGCCGAAATTTCGCGACAGGCCGATATAGCGGTAGCGGCTGTCGTCTTTGGCTTTGGCTTGAAGAATAATCGAGCTGCAATCGGAACTGCCGTCGTCGACGAAGATGGTCTCGGCCGGGCCATCCAATGCCGACATCAAAAGGTCGAGCCGGTGCAACAGCACCGGCAGTACGGCCTCCTCATTGAAAATCGGCACCACAATGCTGTAGCGAATGCCGTGGTCGGTAGATGAGTTCATGAGCCGCCGCCAAATTGCGGCCAAAGCTAAAGCGCCGGCCTTAACGGGGCCTTTCGGCGGAATCTCGAAGTGAATAAAGAATAAAGATGGCGGAGGTGGTGGAAAAAGACGGATATGCCGGCAAACCCGGCTTCCTGGTGTTTCCCGGATATTTCGATGCCCGCCGGCAAGAAGAGCTGCTCGCGGCTTTGCGCGCGGTACTCCACGAGGCGCCGCTGTTTACCCCGCGCATGTCGAAATCGGGGCGGCCTTTCACCGTCCGCATGTCGAATTGCGGCGCGCTCGGTTGGATGTCGGACCAGGACGGCTACCGCTACGCGCCGGCGCATCCGCAGACCGGGCGGCCATGGCCGCCGCTCCCGGAGGCCTTGTTGGGATTGTGGGACAGCGTCGCCGGCTACCCCCATCCGCCAGAGGCCTGCCTGATCAATTTTTACGGGCCGGCGGCGAAAATGGGCCTCCATCAGGACCGCGATGAAGCCGATTTCAGCGCCCCCGTGGTCTCCGTTTCGCTCGGCGATTCCTGCCTGTTCCGCATCGGCGGGCCCAAGCGAGGCAATCCCACGCGCTCTTTCCGCCTCAATTCCGGCGACGTGCTGGTCCTTGGTGGCGGCGCGCGGCTTGCCTTCCATGGCGTCGACCGCATCTATCCCGGCACGTCGCGCTTGCTCGCGGAAGGCGGCCGGATCAATCTGACCATGCGGCGGGTGACACGCCCCGCAGCTTAGCAGCCCGCGACACGCAAAAAAATTTGCCAGGACCGGTGACGATGAATTGGAGCAACCTCTACAGGGCGCGGACTCTCACGAGTCTCGCGGCAGCGGTTTTCGCCGTGCTGGCATGGGCGCTGATAGCGGCGATTGCGGTGCAGGCCGCCGCCGCGGTTTTTCCAGCCGGCTCGCGCGTCGGGCTCGTGCCGCCGCCAGGAATGGCGCCGAGCCCAAATTTCATCGGTTTCGACGACGCCGAGAACGGCACCGTCATCCTCGTCGCGACGTTTCCGGCCGAAGCGTTCGGCCCCTTGGAGCAGTCCATGACTCCGGACGCCCTGAAAAAGCAGGGCATCGATACGCGCGAACCGATGGCGCTCGCCGGCGGCGCGGGATTTCTGCTGACCGGCAAGCAAACCGTCGAGGGGACCTCCTATCGCAAATGGATGCTGGTCGCCCCTGTCGGCGGCATCACCGCGCTCGTCACCGTGCGGTCTCCGGAACAGAACAAAAAATATACCGATCAAATGGTACGCACCATGCTGGCGACAGTCGCGGTGCGCCCGAACGTGCCCGATGCGGAGCGGCTGAGCCTGTTGCCGTTTAAGGTCGGCGATCTTGCCGGATTTCACATCGACGACGTTTTGCCGGGCCGCGCCTTAATGCTGGTGGACATTCCGGCCGGCGGCGACCCAGCCGGCAAAGCCGCGCAGGCTGGAAATAAGGACGCGCCGGGGCAGCCGATCGACGCCCGCTTCCTGATCGCTGCGCTGCCCGGCGGGCCCACCCAAACCAAGGACGACGACACTTTTGCCCGGGTGACGTTCGATCAGATCGGCGGCATCGCCAACGTGCGCATCCAGGATGCCGAGCCGCTCCGCATCGGCAATCAATTGGGTTACGAAACGCTGGCAAAGGCCAAGGACGCGCAAGGCACCGACCTCATGGTCGTGCAGTGGCTCCGCTTCGGCACCGGCGGCTACATGCAGATGATCGGCATTTCGCATGCCGATTTGTGGCCCGGCATGCTGATGCGCCTGCGCAAAATTCGCGACAGCATCAATGTCGAGTGAATTGCGAATTTTTAGTTCGCGGAGGTCTTCGTATTGTCGTTGCCGGTAGGCGCGGCCTTCGGGCCGCCTTTGGACACCCCGACCAAAGCCGGACGCAACACCCGTTCGCCGATCATGTAGCCGGGTTGCACGACCTGCACGACGCTGCCGGCGGGCACCGCCGCGTCGGGCACTTCGAACATGGCCTGGTGCAGGTTGGGATCGAATTTCTCGCCTTGCGGCGTGAATTGCCGGATGCCGTTCTTCTCCAGCGCCTTGAGGAGCTCCCGCTCGGTCAATTCGACGCCGTCGACCAGCGCCTTGGCGCCGCTTTGCACGCTCGCGCGCAATTCCGGCGCCACCGCTTCGAGCGCGCGTCGCATATTGTCGGCAACGCCGAGAACGTCGCGCGCGAACGAGGTGACGCCATAGAGCCTGGAGTCCGCGACCTCGCGCTCGGTGCGCTTGCGCAGATTTTCCATCTCTGCGAGCGTCCGCAGCAGCCGGTCTTTCATCTCCGCATGCTCGCGTTCGAGCGCGGTCGAGGGCGTCGGCTGGGCGGCCGGCGCGGTGGCTGGAGCGTCGGCCGCGTCGTCCTCAGCACGAGCGGTCTGTTCCGTCATAGCTTTTTCCATCCTTTGACGCCCCGGATATCAGGGTTCAACCGGCAAAAATCAAGCATCGGGTCAGCCGCCAAGGAGCTTGCTGACGACCTTGGCGGTGTAGTCCACCATGGGGACGATGCGCGCGTAATTGAGCCGGGTCGGCCCAATGACGCCGAGCACGCCGACAATATGGCCCGCCGCGTCGTGATAGGGCGCCACGATGGTCGACGAGCCCGACAGCGAGAACAGCTTGTTCTCAGAGCCGATGAAGACGCGCACGCCTTCGGCCTGCTCGGCGCGGCCGAGCAGATCGATGACCTCGCGCCTGGTCTCCAGATCGTCGAACAGGAGCCGCACCCGTTCGAGGTCGTCAACGGCCTTGAGATCGTCGAGCAGATGGGCCTGGCCGCGCACGATCAGCTTGCGTTCGTCGCTTTCGCCGCCGGACCAGCTCGCCAGACCCTCGGCGACGATTTTCTTGGTCAGTTGATCGAGCTGGGCTTCGCTTTCCTTGAGCGTGCGCTCGACCTCGCCTTTGACCTCGTCGAGGGTGTGGCCGCGAATACGGGCGTTGAGGAAATTCGCCGCTTCGGTCAGCGCCGAGGTCGGCAGGCCGATCGGCACGTTGAGCACGCGGTTTTCCACCTGCCCGTCCTCGCCGACCAGGATCACCAGAGCCCGCTCGGGTTCGAGCCGCACGAACTCGATATGTTTGAGGCGCGGATTCGACTTTGCGGTGAGCACGACGCCGGCGGCGCGGCTCAAGCCCGACAGCAGTCCCGACGCTTCCGTCAACACCGCTTCGAGCGATTTCGATTGCCCCGAGCCCGCGACCTGCGCCTCGATCGCCTTGCGGTCGTTCTCGCCGAGATCGCCGATCTGCATCAGCGCGTCGACGAAGAAACGCAGCCCCATTTCGGTCGGCAGCCGACCGGCCGAGGTATGCGGCGCATAGACGAGCCCGAGCTGTTCGAGGTCGGACATGACGTTGCGCACCGACGCCGGCGACAAGGTCATCGGCAGAATGCGTGACAGGTTGCGCGAGCCGACCGGCTCGCCGGTGGCGAGATAGCTCTCGACGATCCGGCGAAAGATTTCGCGCGAACGCTCGTTGAGCTGGGCGAGGCCCAGCTTGTTCACGCTCAGCGGAAAATCATGGCTGGCCAAGAAGCACTCCCGACCGATTGCCGCGGTGTCGTTGGCTATATATCACTCGGCTGCCGCCATCGCATGGGTGGCCGGCGCGCCGACGAGCCACTCCATAAGCTTGCGCACCGAGCCGAAGTCCTCCAGCCGGTCCACCGCGGCGATGACGTCGTCGATATGGGCGTCGGCGATGACGCCTTGCGCATAGCCGCGGAATTTTTGCTCGATCTGCCGGCGCGACAGCGGGTTTTCCGCCGACCCGAGCGGATGCTGGCAACGCGCCGAGAACGTCGCGCCACTATCCATGACGACATCGACCTTGGCCTGCGAGCCGGCAACCGAGGCATCGGGGCGAATATCGACTTTTTTGGCCGCGAAACTACGCAGTTTGGGATCGTCGTAGCGGGCGGATTCGAATTGCGCCAAGGCGAGTGCGCGGTCATGCAAGATGACCGCCGCGGTATAGTGTGCCGACAATAGCGCCTCGAATTTCGCTTTGTAGGTCCTAAAGCCGCCGTGCATGTCGAAGGTCGCTTGGCTGAGCGCGATGTCCACTTTGCGCACATGCGCGGGATCGATCGTGTGTTTCTCCACGATGTCGAACAGCGCCGTGTTGAGACCCTGAATGAGCGATGCCGACGGCCATAGCCGCAGCGCGATCTGCTCGAGCTCGAAGCGCTGGCCGAGATCGGCGGTTGCCGTCTCCGGTTTGCCGCCATTGACATAGGCATTGTAGAGGCCGCCGTCTTTGGCGGTCAGGAACTCGCGTGTGGCGACAAAATTTTGCTGCGCCAGGAGCGCCGCCATCAGGCCCGACAGCGCGCCGCGGCATTGATGAAATTTGACCGTCGGCGTTCCCCACGCCGCAAAAGTGCCTGCCGCCTGGCTGCCCGCAAGACCGAAAGCGCGCGCCATGGTGTCGGCGTCGAATTTCAACAGCGAGCCGACAGCAGCTGCCGCACCAAACGGACCGAGAATGCCCGGTCCATGCCAGCCTCGCGCGCGAAATACCGGATAGTCGAGGCCGATGCCGATCCGCGTCGTCACCTCGCAACCGGCGGCGATGGCGACTAGAAGGTCGCGGCCGGACAATCCGTCACGCTCGGCAATGGCGAGCACCGGCGGCACGATTTCCGGCGTGACATGGGTCATGGTCGCGCGGTGCACGTCACACATCGTTACCGCGGTGACGAGATAACCGTTGAGGAGCGTCGCGCCGGCGAGCGACAAATGCCCGCCGCCGATGACGCTCGATTCGCGCCCTTGCGCCAGCGCCGCGGCGAGCGCCACCATCTGCCCGGTCTCCTCGCCCCGATGGCCGGCCACCGCACAAGCGAGCGCATCCAGGAATAGCGACTTGCAATGCTCGCGGACCCGTTCCGGCAGATCGCCGTAGCGCAGCGTTGCGGCGAAATTCGCCAGTTTTTGCGTCGTTTCCGGCGATGCTTGCGCCATAGCGATGTCCTCCGGCCAAACTCGGCCGAAGGTTAGGGACAGCGGCGGCGGCTGGCAAATCGGCGGCTTGCGGCGCGCCGTTCTGCCCTTGTGGGACCCATGGCCGACCCACTACAAGCGGGGGCGCTGGCGCGTCGGGCGCCGGCAACCCGGAGAGCTGCATGCGGCCAAGCCGCCGACAACCTGACGAATTGCGCCCTGTATCGCTGGAACGCGGCGTGGTGAAATATGCGGAAGGCTCCTGCTTTGTGAAATTCGGCGACACCCATGTGCTGGTCACGGCCACGCTGGAAGATCGTTTGCCGCCCTGGCTCAAAGGCCAAGCGCGCGGCTGGATCACCGCCGAATACGGCATGCTGCCGCGCGCCACGCTCGAGCGCACGCGGCGCGAGGCGTCTGCCGGCAAGCAGGGCGGCCGGACGGTCGAAATTCAGCGCCTGATCGGCCGCAGCCTGCGTTCGGTGGTCGATCTCAAGGCGCTTGGCGAACGGCAGATCACCATCGATTGCGACGTGATCCAGGCCGACGGCGGCACGCGCACGGCTTCCATCACCGGCGCCTGGATCGCGCTTTACGATTGTCTCGCCTGGATGAAGGCGCGGTCGATGATCGAGGCCGAAGTGATGCGCGACCATATCGCCGCGATTTCCTGCGGCGTCTATGCGGGCACGGCCGTGCTCGATCTCGATTATGCCGAGGATTCGCAGGCCGACACCGACGCCAATTTCGTCCTCACCGGCGCCGGCAATATCGTCGAAATCCAGGCCACCGCGGAGAAGACGCCGTTCTCGGAGGCGCAGTTTTCGGCGCTCTTGGCGCTGGCGCGCAAAGGCATCGCCAAGCTGGTCGACCTGCAGAAGATGGCGGTGATGTGAGCGGCCCGGTGCATCGGCACATAACCGGGCGTCTGGTCATCGCGACGCATAACGCCGGCAAGCTTGCCGAAATGCGCGATTTGCTTGCGCCTTATGGAATCGACGCCATATCGGCGGGCGAGCTTAAGCTGAAAGAGCCGGACGAAACGGGCATGACGTTTCGCGACAACGCGCGCATCAAGGCGGAAGCGGCAGCGATGGCGACCGGGCTGCCGGCCTTTGCCGACGACTCCGGGCTTGCGGTCGCGGCGCTCGGCGGCGCTCCCGGCATTTTCTCGGCGCGCTGGGCGGGCCCGGATCGCGATTTCCGCCACGCCATGGAAACCATCGAGGCAAAACTGCACGACCGCGGCGCGACGACGCCGGACCGCCGCAAGGCGCATTTCGTCTCGGCGCTCTGCGTCGCCTGGCCGGACGGTCATGCCGAGGAATTCGAGGCCCGCGTCGACGGCACGCTGGTGTGGCCGCCGCGCGGCGACCAAGGCTTTGGCTATGATCCGATGTTCCTGCCGGACGGCCAAGAAGGCGGCCAATTGCGCACCTTCGGCGAAATGCCAAGCGACGAAAAACACGGCCTGCCGCCACGCGGCAAGGGCCTATCGCATCGCGCCCGCGCCTTCCTCAAACTTGCGGGGGCGTGTCTTGGCTGAACCTCTGACTGAACCTGTTGTAGCCGACGACGAGCAAGCCTTCGGCGTCTACGTCCACTGGCCGTTCTGCCTGTCGAAATGTCCCTATTGCGACTTCAACAGCCACGTGCGGCGCGAGCCGATCGACGAGCCGCGTTTTCTGAAAGCCTTTCATACTGAGATCGGGACCATAGCCGAGCGCCTGCGCGGCCGGACGGTGTCGACGATCTTTTTCGGCGGCGGCACCCCTTCGCTGATGCAGCCGGCGACGATCGCGGGCGTGCTCAATTCCATCGCCCGGCAGTGGCGCGTTGCGCCGGACGCCGAGATCACGCTCGAGGCCAATCCGACCAGCGTCGAGGCGACGCGCTTTCGCGGTTACCGCGCTGCCGGCGTCAATCGGGTTTCTCTGGGCGTGCAAGCGCTCGATGACCGCGTGCTCGCCGAGCTTGGCCGCCTCCATACGGCACGCGAGGCGCTCGACGCCGTTGCCATCGCGCGCAGCGTATTCGACCGCTACTCATTCGATTTGATTTACGCCCGGCCGAACCAGGAGCCCAAAGCGTGGGCAAGCGAACTAAAGGCCGCGCTGGCCGAGGCCGGCGACCACCTTTCGCTTTATCAGCTCACCATCGAGCCCGAGACGCCATTTTTTGCGCTCCACGCGGCGGGCAAATTGCGGCTCCCCGACGAGGACACCTCGCGCGCGCTCTATGACACCACCCAGGAGATCTGCGCGGCCGCGGGGCTGCCGGCTTATGAGATTTCCAACCATGCGCGGCCCGGCGGCGAGTGCCGGCACAACCTGGTCTATTGGCGCGCCCACGAATATGCCGGCATCGGTCCCGGCGGCCATGGCCGGCTCGATATCGACGGCCAACGGCATGCCACCGCCACCGAAAAGCGGCCGGAAAGCTGGCTGATGCGGGTCGAAGGCCAGGGCCATGGGGTCGTCACCGACGATGTGCTCACCCGGGAGGAGCGGTCCGACGAGTTCCTGCTGATGGGACTGCGGCTTGCCGAGGGCATCGATATCGACCGCTACACGGAAATCTCCGGCCGGCGGCTCGATCCGGCGCGCATCGCCATGCTGCATGAGCACGGTTTGGTCGAAACCACCGGCGACGGTCGCCTGCGGGTGACGCTGCCGGGCTTCCCGGTTCTCGATGCGGTGGTCGCCGATCTGGCGGCGTAAATGGTTCTGACTGGCGAAACGGCGCCATTCTGGGCGCCGTAGATTCATAAGCTCGCTTATTATCCAGCAGCCGATCCGCTGAAGCTGCGCGGCGACGGCGAGATGATTTGGGCTCCTGATGCGGCAACCCGCAGCACCGCGAGGCCGCGCTCATTGGTGCCGTCCGGCTTGAACCGGAACAGGCCGTCGATGCCGGAAAAACCCGACGGATTGGTCAGCACTTGCGGCGTAAAGGCCTGGGGCCCTTGGGTCTTCACCAAAGCGGCGATCAGAGCGACCGCATCGTAGGACAGCGTCGCGGTGCGCACCGGGTCCAAATTGTAGCGGGCCCGATAGCGGGTGGCGAAATTGCGATAGCCGGTGCCGTCCGGGGCCGCGTACCACCCGCCGGCGAGCGCGGGCGCCGCAAACACACGCGGGTCGTCCCACAAACCGGTGCCGAGCAGCTGCAGCCGTTTGAGATTGACGGCATCGGCAGCCATGCCCTGGACCACGTCCGGCACGACGTCACCGCTGTCGGGAATGAACAGGCAGTCGGCGCGCGCCGAGCCTTGCGCCATGTTCCGGATCGGCGCCGCCATGGCGGCCTTGTCGTGCGGATAGCGTTCGAGCGCGACGATCTGGCTGCCGGGGCGCCGCGCGATGGCCTGCTTGAACGCCGCTTCGACCACCGTGCCGTAGGGATTGTCGGGAATGAGCGCGGCGTAGGAGCGCTTACCCACCGAACTCGCATACTGCACGATGCGGTCGACGTCCGATTCCGGCAGGAAGCTCAACAGATAGACGCCGTTCGACGCGACATTGGTATCGGTGGAAAAGGCGATCACTGGAACATTGCGCGGCCGCGCCGCCTGGGCGACAAAGCCGACCGACTGCGAAAACAGCGGCCCGAGAATGATCTGGGCGCCGTCGTCGAGCGACTGCTGCGCAGCACTTTGTGCAGCCTGGGCGGTGCCGCCGTCATCCTTCACCAGGAGCTGTATATTCGGATTGTTGAATTCGGCGATCGCCATTTCCGCGGCGTTGCGCATCGACTGGCCGGCAAGGCCGGCATTGCCCGGCGCCGACAGCGGCAGGATCAGGCCGACCTTGACCTGGCCGGCGCCGATGGTCGCGCCGGGCGGCACCTGCGAACTCTGCGGCGCCGGCGTCGTCGACAAATATTGCGAATTGCCCGAGCAGCCCGTTAGCAACGCGCCTGCCGTGGCCAGCAAGCCAACAATCGAGCGGCGCCGCGTTGGCATAGCCGCCGACCCCTGAACTTGCATCTCGGCGGACACGGCGGTTCTCCCCACGACGCCCCAAGCGTCGATGCTACGCCATTCGGACATATTGGCGGCGAATGGTTAACTAAATGAAAAGAATAGAGAATCCACCGCGGCATGACGCCACAAGGCGGCATCGCTAGAGTGGTTGCGATGAGCGACAAACCGCGCAAAGCGCCGCGCCGCGCCGATGGCGCTCCAGACCGCTACCTGCTCGGCGGTCAGGCGATCGACGTCGCAAGGCTCACGCCCGGGCTGCACGTCGTCGCCACCCCGATCGGCAATCTCGGCGACATCACGCTGCGTGCGCTCGAAGCGCTGGCCGGCGCCGACCTGATCGCCTGCGAAGACACCCGCGTCACCCGCAAATTGCTCGACCGTTATGGCATCGCCCGGCCGCTGACGCCCTATCACGAGCACAATGCGGCGCAGGCGCGGCCGATACTGCTCCGCCGGCTCGCCGAAGGCGCGGCGATCGCACTGGTGTCCGACGCCGGCACCCCGCTGATCTCCGACCCCGGTTATAAGCTCGTGCGCGCCGCGCAGGACGCCGGCCACACCGTGACGGCGCTCCCCGGCGCTTCCGCGGTGATGGCAGGTTTGACCGTTGCGGGCTTGCCGACCGATCAATTTTTGTTTGTCGGCTTTCTACCGCCGAAGGAGACCGCACGGCGCGCCCGGATCGCCGAGCTCAACCGCATCCCGGCCACCTTGATTCTGTTCGAAACCGGCCCGCGCCTGGCGGCGACGCTGGCCGATCTCGCCGCCGGGCTCGGCGGACAACGTGAGGCCGCGTTGTGCCGCGAACTGACAAAGCTGCACGAGGAAATCCGCCGCGGCGAACTCGCGGTGCTCACCGAAAATTACGCAAATGATGAGCCGCGCGGCGAGATCGTTCTCGTCATCGCACCGCCGCCGATGAGCGAACCGGTCGGCGCAGCCGAAACGGAGACCATGCTGCGCCAGGCACTCAAGCGCGTCTCGCTCAAGGATGCCGTCGCCGAAGTCGCGGACGCGACCGGCTTGCCACGGCGCGAGGTTTACCAGCGCGCGCTGGCATTGACGAAAGACGCTAAGGACGAGAACCATGGCCCGGCGCGCTGAACCGCTAAAGCCCGCGAAAGCGGCGCCGCGGCCGGAGCGGGTCGCGGCGTTTCGGCTCGGCCTGTCGGCGGAAAGCCGCGCCGCCATGTATCTCGTTGCCAAGGCTTATCGCATTGTGGCGCGGCGCTGGAAAACGCCGTTCGGCGAGATCGACATCGTCGCCCGCCGCCGCCGGGCACTCGTTTTTGTCGAGGTCAAAGCGCGCGCCAATCTCGATGCTGCCGTCGAAGCGGTGACCGAACGCGGCAAAAGCCGCATCGTCGGCGCGGCCGAATTCTGGCTGGCGCTGCATCCGCAAGACGTTAACGCCGAAATCCGCTTCGACGTCATCCTGGTGGCACCGGGCAAGATCCCGCGCCATATTGCCAATGCCTTCGATGCCAGCCGCTAAACCCTCTCACCCAAAGATTGCGTAAACATCCCCAATGACCCTGAACGTCGCCGTGCAAATGGACCCGATCGAGCGGATCAATATCCGCGGCGATTCCACGTTCGCGCTGCTGCTTGAAGCGCAGGCCCGTGGCTTTGCGCTGTCCTATTACACGCCCGACCGGCTGGCGCTGCGCGACGGTAAGGTTTCGGCCAGCGTGCAGCCGTTGTCGGTGCGCGACAAAGCCGGCGACCATTTCACGCTCGGCGAAGGGCGCCACGTCGCACTCGATTCTTTCGATGTGGTGCTGTTGCGCCAGGATCCGCCGTTCGATCTCGCTTACATCACCTCGACGCATCTCCTCGAACGCATCCAGCCGAAGACGCTGGTCGTCAACGATCCGGGCCAGGTGCGCAACGCGCCCGAAAAGGTCTTCGTCACCGAATTTTCCGATCTGATGCCGCCGACGCTGATCACCCGCGACCTCGACGCCATCAAGGCTTTTCGCGCCGAGCACGGCGACATCGTCATGAAGCCGCTCTACGGCAAAGGCGGCGAGGCGGTGTTTCGGCTGCAACGCGAGGATCTCAATTTCGGTTCGCTCTACGACCTGTTCGCCGCGACCTTTCGCGAGCAATGGGTGGTGCAGAAATTCCTGCCGGCGGTGAAAGAGGGCGACAAGCGCATCATCCTGGTCGACGGCGAGTTTGCCGGCGCCATCAATCGCGTGCCCGCGCCGGACGATCTGCGCTCCAACATGGTGCGCGGCGGCATTCCCAAGGCGACCGACTTGACCGCGCGCGAGCGCGAAATCTGTGCGCGGCTGGCGCAGCCGCTACGCGAGCGTGGGCTGCTCTTTGTCGGCATCGACGTGATCGGCGGCTTCCTCACCGAGATCAACGTCACCTCGCCGACCGGCATCCGCGCGGTGAAGAACTTCGGCGGCGCCGATATCGCCGCGCTGATCTGGGACAAGATCGCGGAAAAGCGCGGTTAGTGTTAGTTTCGACGCAACGTCCACGAACATCGAGACTCGTCGGACAAATGACGAGCGGCGCTTAAGTTAACCTTCGCTCTCGATCTTCTCCCGCGCGGCACTGGCGAGGAAAGCCGAACGGGTCAACCCGCGACGTTCTGCGGCTTCGTCGATGGCCTCCAACAAGCCGACATCGAGAGACAGATTGGCTTTGACCGGGCGTCCGGCATCGAGCACGAGCGGCACGTAAGCGAGGATGCCGCCGTGCGCGAGTGCGGTGGCGACTTCCGGGTCTTCGCGCAGCGCTTCTGCCGACCGCGCCGTTGGAATTTTCTCGCCGTCGGCGCGGGCGTCCTCAACCCACAACGTCACCGCCTCGACCGCATTGCGCAGCGCCGCATCGACGGTGGCACCACCGGAGGTGCAACCGGGAAGATCGGGAACGACGACGCCGAAGGCTCCAGGTTTGCCGTCCACGAGTGCGACATAGCGGGCCATGACAGTTTCCTTATTGCCACCCGGCTTGGCGCGCGAAGGCACGAGCCACGCCGGGAGAAAGAGCCCGGTGGCGTGGGACGACGATCCGGCCCGGCTTACTTGGATGTTTGTACACGGCGTGGTCGCCGCCGTGGCGCTCAATCCAACCGTCTCGCCTCAGCCTCGCCACGACCTTGTTCCGGTTCGTCTCGGCTTGAGCCACGGCGATGTTCCAATGCGTAAATATTGGCGCATTTTCAGATTTCAATCAATCAATTTCTGCAGCTCTTTCGCGGCTGAATAACTCAGCCGTATTGCGATCATCGTTTTGCTTCAGGCCCGCGCCGGCGCCGGAACAGCCGCGACGACCACCGCGCCGGACGACTTGCGTACCGAGATTACCGCCAAAGCCGCGATGATGCAGAGCGCGCCGGCGACGAAGAATGCCGGCAGGTAGGTTGAATATTCCGTCCGCACCAGGCCTGCGCCGAACGCCGCGCTGGCGGCGCCGATCTGATGACCGGCGAACACCCAGCCGAACACGATACCGGCCCTTTCGCGCCCGAAGCGATCGGCGGCGAGCTTCACCGTCGGCGGCACGGTCGCGATCCAGTCGAGGCCGTAGAACACCGCAAACAGCGACAGGCCGTAGAAGCTGAAATCGGTGAACGGCAGATAAAGCAGCGACAGGCCGCGCAGCCCGTAATACCAGAACAGCAGCCAGCGTGGATCGAAGCGGTCGGACAGCCAGCCCGAACCGATGGTGCCGAAAAAATCGAAAAAGCCCATCATCGCCAGCACGCTCGCGGCAGCCGTGGCCGCCAGCCCGTAATCATGACACAGCGTGATGAAATGGGTCTGGATCAGGCCGTTGGTGCTGCAGCCGCAGACGAAGAATGTGCCGAACAAAATCCAGAAGATCGGCACGCGCATGGCATCCTTGAGCACGACGAGCGGCGACAGCAAAAGCGAGACCAAGCCGGCGCCGGTAGCGGGCGGCGGCGTGACTGCGGTCTCGCCATAGAGTGGCAGGCCGACGTCGCTTGGCCGGTCGCGCATGAAAACCAATGCGACGACGCCGGCGAGCGCGAGCATGCAGCAAACAAAGACCAGCGACATGCGCCAGCCGTAATTGGTGGTAAGCGACGCGATCAGCGGCAGAAAGATCAGCTGGCCGGTGGCATTGCTGGCGGCGAAAACGCCCATCACCAGGCCGCGGCGGGCATTGAACCAGCGCGTCGCAACCGTAACCGCCAAAACCATGGCGGTCAGCCCGGTGCCGATGCCGACCACGATGCCCCACAACAGAACAAGCTGCCACACTTGCGTCATGACCAGCGACGCCAGGAAGCCCGCCGAAATGAGGATCACCGCGCTGACCATCACGGCGCGCACGCCGTAGCGGTTCATGAACGCCGCAGCGAACGGGCCGAACAATCCGAACAGCATGAGCCGGAGCGCCAGCGCCGAAGAGATTTGCGCGTCGGTCCAGCCGAATTCCTTTTCCAGCGGCACGATCAGCACGCCGGGCGTGCTCATGGCCGCCGCCGTGATCACGGTGGTCAAAAGCGTGGCGCCGACAATGATCCAGCCGTAATGGATGTTGCGGCGGGCGAGCGATGTGGCCAATGCCGTGGTCGCCATAATGATCTTTTCGGTTGCGACGAGCGTCGGTTAGATGACCATCGTCATGAATGCTTGCCTATTGATGACGGTCATCATATAATTTGTCAAATGCGTGGCCTGCAGAGCTGAGGCGCAGAGTGAGAGTAAGCCGGCAGAAATCGGCGGAGAACCGCGAACGCATCATCCATGCGGCGAGCGCGCTGTTTCGCGCCAAGGGTTTCGGCGGCATTAGCGTCGCCGATATCATGAAAGCGGCCGACCTCACGCATGGCGGCTTCTACGGCCACTTCTCGTCCAAGGATGATCTCGCCGCGCAAGCCTGCCGCAAAGCAACGGCACAAGCGGCTGACAACTGGCAGCGAACTGCAGCGAAAGCACCCGATGAGGCCTATGCCGCGTTGCTCATGCGCTATCTGCAGCCGAGTCATCGCGACAAGCCTGGGCAGGGTTGCGTATTCGCCGCGCTCGGCGCCGACGCCGCACGCAGCGACCCGGTGGTGCAACACGCTTTCGCCGACGGGCTCGAGCCCCTGATCGATCTCCTCGCCAAATCGGCTCCCGGCCGATCCAAGGCGGAGCGCCGCCGCAAAGGCGTCGCCGCCATGGCTGGGCTGGTCGGCGCATTGCTGTTGGCGCGAGCCGTCGGCAAGGGCGAGCTTTCGGACGAGATTCTCGAGGCGGCCCAACGCGAGCTGCTGGCCGCAGGCGGCCGCTGACCGCGCTATCGCGGGAGCATGGCGGACTGCGAGAGTTCGTTCATGGATTGTTCTTGCACGTCTCGCGTGCATTGGGTAGTCTGCGCGTCAGGACAGGGGCTGACATGGTCCAGCGCGTCTCCACGGTTTCGTTCGAGGGCATCGAAGTTCGCCCCGTCGACGTCCAGGTTCAGGTGGCGCCGGGCATGCCGGCCTTCACGATATTGTAATCAATTAATTTTGACCCTATTTTGTTTGGCATGCCCGTGCCGTGCTCGTTGGCCTACTCCTACATTCGCATGTCGACGGAACTTCAGCTGAAGGGCGACAGTCGGCGTCGTCAGCTGGAAAAATCGGAGAAGTACGCCGCTAACCACGATTTAGAGTTGGCCGACGATGCGCGATTGGAAGATATCGGCATTTCGGCATTCAAAGGAGCCAACGTAAGGGACGGCGCGCTCGGAAAATTCCTTGAAGCAGCCAAAGCCGGCAAGATAGCTCCGGGATCATTTCTTCTCGTGGAATCATTGGACCGGCTGACTCGACAGGACATCAACAAATCTCTTGCTCTGTTCCTGCTGATCATCAACGCCGGAATAAATATCGTTACGCTGGGTGATGAACGAGTTTACAGGGCCGAGAAGTTGGACCTACCCGATTTTATCACGTCACTCGTCATAATGAGCCGCGCTCACGAAGAGTCTATGATTAAAAGTCAGCGCGTCTCGGCGGCGTGGGCGAGTAAGCGGTCACAAGCCCGCAACAGGCCGGTCACCGCCATGTGTCCCGCCTGGCTCGTTCTTAGCGAGGATCGTACTCAATACAAGACTATCCCGGAGAGGGCCAAGGTTGTTCGGGCCATCTTTGACGACACCGTTGCCGGCATCGGCAATTACACGATTAAGCGCGGCTCACTGAGTGTCCGCTTCGCTCCGATAGCAAATCGAATTGCTGCACAGCAGCGAATGTCGCTATGGGCCAAACTCGGAAATGAAAGAGGCCGCAAACTGAGGCGGCCTCAATCATTGAGTTTATTTTTTTTTCTTCTCTATAGGCTGGGACCAGCGATTAGCGGATGCTAACGCGGCTCCAAAAAGCAATAGCGGTAATCGCATTGCCCCCGATGCCCAAGAAGTTCATGACGAACAAGTTTACCGTCAGCATGCGCGGTAGCGAATGACCCGTTGTGACCATCGCCCGATTGCAATACATGTCGGTTATTAATATACCGATGTTCGGAGAGTGCGCTCGCCGGCAATGTCGCGATCAACAATTGCTTCAATGCCCGCGTCATCCACGCCGCAGTGACCAGCCGTTCGGGCAGCATGAAGATGCCGAAGCCGGACTATCTCACCGATTCAAGCTTCGGCAGCCTTGAGCTGAAAAAACGCAACAACACCGAATACATCGGCCAGGCGATCGACTATTCCGATGAGAAAATGGTGGACGTGCGGACCGTCGATCTCGATTCGTTCAATTTCCACCGGCTCGATCTGCTCAAAATCGACGTCGAGGGGATGGAGTTCGAGGTCTTGGCGGGCGC